>CAZEMO010000001.1:0-332646 GCA_964513375.1 uncultured Bacteriovoracaceae bacterium
AAGCATGCAAACTCCATCCCCATGGCAACCGCTTCGCCATGATGCATTCTATATTCATAATACTGTTCAATGGCATGGCCCAGCGTATGTCCGAAATTGAGGATGCGCCTTAACGATCCCTCTTTCTCATCCTTTGCAACAACATATGCCTTGTCCCTGCAGCACATCCTGACAATCGCATCCATATCAAGGCTTTCATCTTCAAGTCCGTCGAACATGGCACTGTCCATAATGATGCCGTATTTAACGACCTCACCCATACCGCCTCTTACTTCTTCCTTTTCGAGGGTATCGAAAAATTCAGGGTCGCACACAACGAATTCAGGCTGCTTGAAGAGGCCTATAAGATTCTTGCCCATTTCATGGTTTATTCCGGTCTTGCCTCCAATGCTAGCATCTACCTGCGACAGCAGTGTGGTAGGCACCTGAATCACCGGAATACCTCTCATGAAAATGCCTGAGGCAAATCCGGAAAGGTCCCCTGTAACTCCCCCGCCGATTGCGAGGCAGGCCCACTGCCGGTTCATTCCGGATGAAAGCATTTTTGAAAGAACCTTATCAAGAAACACATGGCTTTTGGACCCTTCACCTGCCGGGACTTCCATTATTATATGTCTGAATTCTGACACCGCCTTTTTGATTTTCCTCCTGTAAAGCTTCATTACATTTTCATCGACAAGGCAGAAGAGACCTTCAGGTTTCATATGGCGGCCGATAAGGCCCTCAAGCCCGTCGAATATTCCCTTTCCGATATAAACGGGATAAGGCTGGTTTTCCAGGAGCACAGGCACAGGCTCGGGGACAGTACCCATGAATTTCTTTATTTCGCTGGCTGATTTTTTTGCGTTCAGTTTACTCGTATCGATGATATGGTCGGCGTCTGAATAAGCCCTTTGTCGTGACTCGAAGAGCTTTTCGACACCATCGTTCCAGTTCGGCCTGTTACTATCCCTGCCCACCCGCTTTCTGAGGGTATCCAGCGGAGCTGTAAGGTTTATTATCGTCCCTGAGGCCTTCATTACCAAGCGGTTCAAAGGATTTACAGGAGCGCCTCCGCCTGTTGCTACTATTCCCACGCCTTTACCGGCGGCCTCAAAGAGGACCTCCCGTTCTATTGTGCGAAACGCCTTCTCGCCGGCATATTTGAATATCTCGGGAATGGTTGCGCCGGTTTTTGAAACGATCATATCATCCATGTCGATAAACGGCTGAGACGTTATTTTAGAAAGCTCACCGCCTATTGTCGTCTTTCCCGTTCCCATAAAACCCGTAATAAAGATCATCGAAGTATCGAACGCCTCCTGTGTTCATCAAAAGAATGCTTCACCTCGGCAATGTTTCCCTGCCCTAAATCACTGAGTATTGAACTGGCAATGGAAATAATCATCATAGCTTCACCTACAACGCTTGCTGCAGGAACTGCGCAGTAGTCTGAGCGCTCATACTGCGCCTTCACTTCTGCGCCGCTTCTCATATCTATGGAGTTACGTCCGCTCAAAAGGGTCGGGATCGGCTTCATCGTGCATGTGACAACTATGTTTTCACCATTCGATATGCCGCCCTCGATGCCGCCTGCATTGTTTGTTCTCCTTTTGCCACCTGCATAAATTTCATCATGGAGATCTGAACCTCTCATTGCACCCGACAAGGCGCCCTTTCCTATCTGAACCGCCTTGATTGCAGGTATGGACATCATGGATGCCGATATCATTGTATCAAGTCTTATGTTCCACTGTGATGACGAACCGATGCCGGCAGGAAGCCCTTTGACTTCTATTATGAAATCCCCACCGAGGGTATCGCCATCTTTAATGGCCTTTTCGATCTCCTGTTCCATTTCTTCTGATACCTTTGCATCAGGACAGAAGACAGACGAGATGTCTCTTTTTGTTCTATCGAACTCACCATCGAACCTCACCTTCCCTATTCCCGTGACATAACCGTAAACCTCAATGCCAAGCTCGTTTAAAAGGCATCTTAAAAGTCCGCCTGCAGCAACCCTTCCGGCTGTTTCTCTTGCACTTGCTCTTTCCAGGACATTGCGTAAATCTCTGTGTCCGAACCTTATAGCGCCGGGAAGATCTGCATGCCCGGGCCTTGGCGTATAAAGCTCTTTCCCAGGAACAATGCTGAAAGGGTCCATATAACCTTTCCAGTTTTCAAAATCAGCATTCCAGACTGCAAGGAGAACAGGACTGCCGAGCGTTATGCCGCCGCGAATGCCAGACAGGACATCAACGCTGTCTTTCTCTATCTTCATCCTGCCACCGCGGCCAAAACCCATCTGGCGTCTTGCAAGATCGCTGTCAATAGCCTCTTTTGAAACTTCGAGCCCCGCGGGCATCCCACCTAAAAAGGCAAATATCCCTCTGCCGTGTGATTCCCCAGCCGTATAGAATGTCAGCATGGTCTGCTACCGCCTCCGAATTTGTTTATAAGAATCTAATACAGATATAACCTCATAGGCAATAAAGGGAATACCAAAAAGAAATAAATATAATAATTTGTTTTTCTGATTATCGGCAACCGCTAAGGCGTATTCATTCGTTTACAATATTTATTAATTCATCAAGAGAATCTATAGAGCATTCATGCCTATCCCCTTCACCCCGGAAAACATGGAACGCGGTGTAGCCAGCTTTTGCCGGGGATTCAAAATCATGATGGATGTTATCGCCCACATGAATGAAATGGCCTGCAGCATTCTCTAGCCTTCTGAAAGCACGCGGGTCGGACTTGAGCATATTCCAGTCATCCGGGAGAGAGACGACAAGGTCGAAATAAGAGTTCAAACCACTTCTGTCCATTTCTTCATCAAGAAAAAGTCTCGTGGCATTCGAAAATATTACGAGTTTCAAACCTTCCCGCTTGAGTTCTCTCAATGTAGGGATAACATCGTCGTATAATGCTATGTTCCCGGAAAAGGATTTTATGATTTCATGTGCATCATCTTTAAGTCCGAAATGTTTCAGCCAGTAAGGAAGCTGGTAATATCTGACTGACCTGTCTCCTATTATTTCGTATGCGTTCCGGCATAAAAATCTCGCCATTTCCTTGGGGATTTTATAGTTCAGGGATACACGGAAAGGAATTCCTTCTTCCCAGACGGCATCGGCAAATTTACGGGTGGTAAGCGTTCCGTCCAGGTCGAAAGATATTACCCTTTTCATTATATCTTACTTTTCAAGTCCTCCTGCCCGGCAAATCTCAGAGAAGGAACCATGCGCCGTCACGCTCTTCGATCTCACCTGATATGCTCATATCCGAAAGCACCTTTTCGATGTCGCGTGTAGCTATCTCCAGGTTCATGGATTCTTCAAGTATTCCTATAATCTCTTCAATCGTAGCCCCGCCTGTCATCTGGAGAGCCTTTTCGGTAAATATCACCAGGTCTTCATGCTTGGACCATGGAAACAGAACCCATCGCCAATCTTCCATAACCTTCGGACAAAAATCAGCTTTGAATCTGCTGTCCTTCTTGCTGACAAGTACAGCTGTCTTGATATCCCCGACCTTTGAGCTCAGGTAATCTACAACCGCCTTCATTGTCATGCCTTCATCGCTGACATCATCAACGACCAGCACTTTTTTATCGGTAAGATTAACTTCGGGAAGAGGATATATCAGCACGGGCTTTTCCGTAATTGTCATGTCGCCTGTCAGATGCCCCATCTGGAATGTGCATATATGTTTTTTCTGAAGGTAATCGAGCAATATCCGTCCAGGGACCAGCCCTCCCCTTGCAACCGCAATGATCACATCAGGGTCGTATCCTGCTTCATTGAGACTCAGATAGACATCCCAGACTAGGGCTTCCAGATCATCCCAAGTTATGTTTATTGCCTTTGGAAATTTGCTTTTCTTATTGTCTGAATCCATTTTTGTCTCCCCCCGCTTATATCCTCAAAAGATATTATTCTGTTTTTTATAATTCTCTAATTGAAAGTCGTACGAGGCGATCCAAGCTTTCCTCCGATCGTAATCCTGACATTTTCGTTTCCTGACGAACCAAGAAAAGACCTGTATGCCGGAGACAATCTCAGACCGACCACCAGATTGAGGTCAGAAGCATCAAGATTGCCTCCCATTTTCATATCACCGCGCATATTTCCCGAAACCTCGTTTCCTGTCAGGTCCGCTTTTGAAATCTTCAGTAATCCATCATCCATCTTTGCCTTCAACTCAAATTTGCTGAATGGGATGGCGGCAATTGGAAAGCTCTGGATGTTAAGCGGCATCTGCCCGTTTTCGACAAGAAGGTTTATCTCGCCTTCTGATCTTTCAGGTTGATTTTTAATGTATGTAACATCCACATCTCCGTTGGCCGTGCCTGATAACTCGTCGAGTTTTTTTGAAAAATGTCTGATTACGGACAGTTCAAATTTCCTCATGCTCAGCTCAACATCAATCCGGTTTCCGATTTTGAAAAAGGTCGTTGCAAAACGCCCTTTCAGCAAACCCTTTCCTTCAGTCATTTTAATGCCCAGGGCGATTCTGCCTGCTAACAGTGGCAATATCTTCGGTTTCAACGTAAGGCTGTCAACGGCATGCTCATCCGATATATTAAGTCCTATCATTGTCCAGCCAATCGGCAGTGCGGGTTTTATTGCATTAATTGAAACATTCATATCGGTGACCCTGCTTAGTGCATCCTCGAATTTTGGCTTCAGTGCATAATATGGGAACAGCAGGTATGAAAATAGCAGGACGCAGAATACCCCATAGACAATATAAAGAGTTTTTTTCCAGAAATTAGATTTAACTTCAATAGTATTAACCATTTATCTGCACCTGAAAAGTGACATCTATGGTTTTATCCTTTTCCGACTTTCTGAGATTGAATCGATTGAATTTCAGGCTCGTAGGCGAGGTATCTATACCATAAAGAAATCCTATCAGATCTCCTTCGGAAATACCCTTTACCCTTATTTCTACTGCCTCTCTTTTGTTATCCGCCAGCGCAACCGGTTTCATATACTCTATTTTGTTCTTGATATTCTGTTTTTCGGCAAGATCCTCGAGATATCCGAACACGGTAAAATCGCCCCTCGACGCCTGGTTGCCTGCATTTGCTGCTTCAAGCGCCTTTATCTTGGAGCCGATTTCATATACCTTATTCAGCTGCTTTTCCTTTAAATCGATATTTTTCTCCATCCTGGCATTGAGCCTTCCCAGGGGAACTACTATAAAAACAATAAGAATAAACAGCATGGCAAAACCGCCACCAGCAAAAAGGTATTGCTTCTCTCTTCTGGTAAGCTTTTCATTCAGCTTGTTATTTAATTCATCTTTTATGCTGATAATATCCTTGATATTTATCTTCATTTTGGACCGCCTATGGAACAGGTAAGTTTGAACACGACCTTCTGATCACTTCTGTTTACGTTCGCGGATACAATCTTTACTTCTTTTATGAACGGTATCTTAGAAATACCTGTCTTGATTTTTTCGACATTTTCATATGAATCCGTCGTACCTGAAAGCGTCAATGAATTTTCATCGAGCGTTAAGGAATCAATTATCGCATTAAGGTCCGCTGGTATCTTTTCGCTCAACTCTCTCATAACTGTAAGCGGTGATTCCCCCGCGCCTGTCCCATAATCGGTATTCAGGTTATTAAGCCTCTGCTGAAGCTGCATGACAGGATCGACCATTGGCGATCCGGGCGGCATGAGTATTGCGAACTGCTTTTTTACCTGTGCATCGAGTTTGTGGCTGATACGGCTCTTTAAAACGGTATCCACAGTATAGCCGATACCCCACAGTACAATAAGAACGATGGCGGCCTTTATCCATACTCCGAACTGCTCTTTCAATTTCGCCAGTTTAAGCGTAATTGCGTTGCCGTGCTGATAGAAATTCACCATGTCGACCTTGTCTTCACCTCTGAAGGCAAGCGACACAGACATGAATGAGAGCATCATATCCTTTGTGGAACCGTCATATATGATGCCTTTAAGGGACGGCTGGCTGTTGTAGATTTCCGAACTCTCGAGCATAGCTGAAAAATCATTGATGCAGGTGGCATAGCCAGCAGGGATTGCAATGTAGTTCTCGACCTCGCGCGGTATCTTATAAAGGGAAATCATCACTTCCATCATAAGCCTGTCGAGGTGACCGCCACCTTCAATGCCTGTTTTCATGGCTTTTTCGAATGCATCGTTTATGGATATTCCCATGTCTTTTGCCACAGACTCGAGAATCATTTCAAAACCCTGAGGCAGCGAACCCATATGTTTGACTACCTTGCCGTGCAGTATACAGATCGATGTGTCTCTCCATCCCATATGTATTACGACATATCCCTTTTCTTCTCCGAGATTGAAAATATTCCTGGCACCGGCGCCTATTGCCGATGAAGGGGCTTCGAGTACTTCAGGGTCAATACCTGCGCTCCTGCAGCCCGATATTATTTTATCTACTTCTTTCTTCCTGGCTGCGGCGGCCTCGATGAGCGTCTCTCCCTCATCATCTGTACCTACTATTACAAAATCAACATTGAGGTCTTCACCTACAGGAAGCAGGGTCTCTGCTTCGGGGCCAACCGTTTCCGCAATCTTTCTTCTGTCGGTAAACGGCCTTTTCATCTGGCGGTACATGACATACTGGCCCGATAAGGCCGTTATATTTTTCTCAGCACGAAAACCGATTTCCGAGACAAGCGATTTTATGTCCTCATCAAGGCTCTTGACCGGGCGGCCTTGGGTTACATCTCTTCTTCGCCTTATAAGCTTTTCTATGGTTGAGTCTCCAGAGTTTAAAAGGCAGGCCTGTATTTCGGTATCGTCTCCGTAAACCCCCAGAGAATATCTTGCCATATTTGAGCCGCTCCCCCTTTTGTTAATATATTTTATAATATACTATTTGCGGGGCACCATTATCAATCATAAAGAGCTTTGCTTTTGTATTAAGCGTTGCACCCGTTGATTTTATTGTACCTTTGATGGTCACACTGAACATGGTGCTCTTTATATCAAGCATTGCCTTCAGTTTAGCAGCCTCATTCGCGTCTTCCACCAATGTGTCGTAATTCGGGATGCATTTCAGCACTTCTTCATTCTTTTTAAACGGCCTGCAGTCAATTATCTGTTCGGCGGTCATTTCGTCAATCCTCGCAGCAAGGCTCATCAGAACCTCTTTCGATGCAGTGTTAAGATTGACAACACCCTTGCCCATTGGACCTGTCCCTGCGGTTATGAATTTGCCTATCCCCTGATATTCCTTGGTGCCGTAAAACCATTCCTTTTTCATGCCTTTTACCAGAAGTATCTCTTCCGATGAATCCATAGGCCCGTCCTTGCAGTCATAAGGCTCGTCCTGGCTCTGGTAATAATCATCCTCAGCGCCGCCTGATTCCTGCCGCTCATTGTCCATGTCAATCCAGTCACATATGTTGTCTATGAGGTCATCGGCCTCTTTATCAGATATATCGATTTCAAGGATATCGACCATCAGTCTTTTAAGCTGTGCAGCCCTGAATGCATTTTTTTTGTATCTGTCGTTATCCGGTTCGACCAGGCTGTTTATATCCAGCTTCGAACATTCATCGGTGATGTTTCCCTCAATGATCATATCTTCAAGACTGCCGCTCGCCACCATCATGAATTGCGAAAATTTTGCCCAGTCCTCATCATCGGCGTCATATTCATTATTGTCTTCGGCCAGAATGGACATTGCTGCCTCTACTCCGGCGTTTCCCAGATACTGCGACTGGAGGGAATCTCTGAAGTTGTATGAAAGGTCCTGCTCCATTCTCTGATCCGTTTTAAAATTGAATATGAGTATATAGAACAGCGCACAGACAGCCAGCACAAGTATAAGCACCACTCCTTTATTATCTCTGGCAAGCGATTTCATTCCTGCATTTCCCCGCCAGCAGACAGCTGCACCTTTGCAAGCACCGGAGAGGCGACACCGGTAAACGAATATGTATCGTCGCCGTTTTTAAAGTTTAACGTGATCTTTATCAGAGACGGCAGTGCAGGGGGTGATGTGTTGGTTGCATCCCATTCGTCGCTTTCTTTCCCGCTTCTGTCATAATAGACTATATTCATTGAAACGACGTTTTCGGCGATTTCCATACCCGGATTTTTTCCGGGATCGGTTATCCCGTCATGGGGTTTGTTGTCCTCACGTCTCATGAGAAAATAGAGTCCCTTGTTGTCAGGATCTTCCTTAAGCTCGTAGTCAACCTCGTTCACTATGCCATCAATATCACCAAGACCAATACCGCTTGTGGTGGTGAAATATATCTTGTCAGTGTCATTTATCCCGTCATTCTCGTTCTTTCCGATAAACCTGTATTTCTGGGCCAGTTCATTAGCCTTTTCATTTTTTTTGAGGTCTTCGTCCAGTATGAGATACGGGGAAAAATATATGCAGTTCAGGTCCTTCATCATCCGGTCCAGACAAAGCCTTGCCATCTGATAGACTTCGGTCTGGGCTGCTACTGTCGTGGTAACCTTATGCGACTGGTAAAAAGTAACATAGACCGTACCAACTATGACAACGGATATGGCAATCGCCAGCATTACCTCTATCAATGTGAAACCGTTTTTAAATCCCATCACCTGGTGACAGGCTGGAAATTGCTCAATCGCACCCTCGTAGTGCTCACATGAACCGGCATCTCCGCCTTCAGCGGCGCTGTTTAAATGCAGATTGTTTTCGTCAGCTTGCATACATGAAAGTTATGATTTTATTCTGGTAGGCATCCTTGCCTGTTCCATATTTTACTGTCAGAGTGTATTTGTAGTACGCGGATAATGGCGTAGCCTCAACATCTTCGGTAAACGTATATCCCGGGTAGTCCGCTCCGAAATCTCCGCTTTTCTGCCCAGGCGTAGGCTTTTCTTCAGTGATACCTGCTTTAACCTCTGAAATATGCCTTTCGGCGAGAAGCGTAGATGTAGTCATGAACTTGGAGAGCGAGCACATTTTTATGCCCTGAGCTTCCGCCTCCAGAAGGGCCATGAAGGTAACGCTTAGAACCACCATGGCAATCATGACTTCAAGCAGAGTGAACCCGTCATTCCTTGCCATATCCCATCTCGATATAAGTGTCATGCAGTCTGAATTTACCCGAAAAAGGCTTTACTTCAAGGGTATATATCTTATCGCCGCTGCCTTCAAGGTAAACGAGGCTCTTCTCTATGATTCCGTCCGCATTTACCTTGATCTCTGCCTTGCCTTTGTCCTTCTTGGGCTGATTCATGGTCTTGACACCCTTGATCTCTATTGAATCAGGAAGTTCGATCTTTTTTTCCAGCTCAGGCTCTTCCCCTGAACTTTCCGGCACCGGGAAAAATCCGACAATCTTGCTGTCAATATCATACTGTATATAGCAGGGTTTGTGCTGATTCACGGCATAGGCTTTGGTATTTAAATACAGAATCTCAAGCCTCCTCTGGGCTTCCTCTATGTCTGAATTCGTCAGGCTGCTTATAATTCTGGGGGCTGCATATCCGAAGACAATGCCGATGATCGCGATAACGATCATCAACTCAAGGAGAGTGAACCCCTTATTGAGTCTGTTCCTGTGACTCACTTTCCCAGTTCCCTATGATTTTACTCTGGTCTCCACCCGGGCCTTCAGGGCCATAAGAGAATATGTCAATACCGTTTGCATTATGGGTTCCTGGATTCATGTACATGTATTCGTTACCCCACGGGTCTTTGGGCAGTTTTCCTTTTTCCAGGTAACCGCCCTCTTTCCAGTTCTTGGGAATATTTCCTACGATAGGCTTTTCCACCAAGGCTTTCATTCCCTGCTCTGTGGAGGGATATTCGAAGTTTTCCAGCTTGTACAGTTTGAGTGCGTCTTCAAGCGTTTGTATCTGAATCTTCGTCTGGTTGATCCTTGCCTTTTCGGGCTCTCTCAGAAGATTTTGAGCGACAAATGTGACGAGAATGCCCAGAATAGCAACAACCACGAGCAATTCGATAAGCGTGAAACCTTTTTTGTCAGTCTGCATTCTCTCCTCCTTTTTCTACTTGATTGATGTGCTCATCTGTATCATCGGCATCAATACAGAGATAATAATGAAACCTACCACAATTGCCATGAATATTATCATAACCGGCTGAAGAACGGAGGTGAGGCCGGCTACCGACGTCTCGATGTCATCTTCATAGGACTCAGCAGCCTTTATAAGCATCTCTTCAAGGGTGCCGCTTCTTTCTCCTACTTCAACCATATGATAAACCATCGAAGGGAATAATCCTGACCTTTTAAGCGGTTCGGCAAGCGTCGACCCTTCGATGATATCGTTAGTCGCTTCGTTCAGATGCAATTCCATTACCTTGTTCTGGACGATCGTTTTTACGATATTCATTGCTTCGACAATAGGGACCCCGGCAGTTAATAACGTCCCGAGTGTTCTTGAGAATCTTGCGACCGAGACCTTCACAAATACCGGTCCGAACAAAGGCAAGCGCATCTTGAGCCTGTCGAACTTTAAAGCGCCTGAATCGGTTTTTTTCCAGCGGCTTACAATAAAAACGACTGCCACAAGAATCAGGAGTATTATCCACCATGTCTTCCCTAAAAAGGCGCTTACCACTATCAGAATCTTTGTAGGAAGGGGCAGGGTCTGATGCATGCTCTCAAACATGGAGACGACCTTGGGTACGGTCGAAGTAAGAAGGAAAAAAATTATGGAAACAGCTACAATAAGCAGCAGGACAGGATATATCATCGCCGACTGGACCTTTGCCATAAGTTTGCGCTGGCCTTCCAGAAAATCTGCAAGACGGTCCAGAACGATATCGAGTGCACCACTCGCCTCTCCAGACCTGACCATGTTCACATACAGATCGGGAAATATCTTGCTGTGTTGGGCTAATGCGTCGGCAAAACCGGAGCCTTCGTTTACAGCATCTCTTACCTGAGCCATTGTCTTTTTAAGCTTGGGATTATCAGTCTGGTCATACAGGGCGCTTAGAGCCTCCACCAGGGGAACACTTGCGCCTATTAGGGTTGAAAGCTGCCTTGTAATGATTGCGACATCCTCTTTTTTGACTTGGCCGAGGATGTCGCGGATATTTGTCGTGCCGGTCTGTACGGCACCAACCGGGGCCTCTTCATTTATTGAACTTACGAAAAGGCCTTTTGCCTTAAGTTTTACTTTTGCTTCTCTAAGGGATGCTGCATCCAGCATCCCTTTTTCGGTTTTACCTTTCTCGGTATAACCTGTCCAGTTGTATAGTGGCAAGGCTACTCCTTACTTTGCCGGTTGAGCCTGCTGAGGTGCTGCGTCTGGTGCCTTCTGTGGAGCCTGAGATCCAGGAGCCGGTGCTCCGGGAACTGCTTCACCTGGTGCGCCGGGAACAGCAGGTTCCTTCTTTGCTGCTTCTTCCTGCGCCTTCTTGAAGTATTCCTCGTTTATTGTAATCGGGAAATCCTTCTTTACCTGCTCTTTGAGCTTGTTAATGGCTTCCTCTTTCTTTTCTCTCTGAAGCTGCCTCTCGATCTGCGGCTTTATCTCGGCAAGGCTCTTTTCTTTCTTGGCCTCTACATCGTCACATATAATAATGTGATAACCGAAAGAGGATTTCACAATCCCGCTCATCTGACCTTTTTTCAGGTCAAATGCAGCCTTTTCAAACTGAGGGTCCATTCTTCCCGGTGTCACCCAGCCAAGGTCTCCACCCCTCTGGCTCGAAGGACACTTTGATTTTTCTTTTGCCAGTTTGGAAAAGTCTGCGCCTTTTTTGAGCTGTGCAAGAATCGCTTTAGCTTCAGGCTCGGTAGCGACAAGGATATGCCTTACTTTTACCCTGGGACCCTGTTCAAATTTATCTTTGTTATCGTTATAATACTTCGTAATGTCCGCATCGCTTATCTTGATGTTCTCTACTGTGGATTCCTCAAGATCACGGGCAAGAATCTGGTCGCCTATATATTCGAGCTTCAGTTTCGTAGCAGGTTTCTTGTCTATTCCTTTCTTTTTCGCTTCCATAGCCATCATTTTAACTTCCGCCATCTTCTCTATGATTTCCCTTTTTGCCTCCGGTGTCGCATAACGCTCCCGGTAAGGCTCTGGAATCTGAGACAGTATTGCATCCAGGTCTGAATCCTTTATTTCGGTTGACCCTATCTTTGCTACTACATGCGGATTGCTGAACTTAACCGCCTTCTGCTCCGCAGGTTTTTCACCCTCAGTACCCTTTGAACAGCCGACTGCGGCCAATCCCAATACAACCAGTAAAATTATTAACCTTTTCACAATGTTCTCCTTTCTCATCTTTCTTATAATTTTTTAGTTAAACTTAATAACTTTTTTATCGTATTGTTAAAAAACTTAAGAGACGATAGCATCATTGAGTTTCCATGTCACTAGTGATTATAGAACATTAGCCCGTCTTAATCCTGCTATTACCGGTTATTCATTCCCCGCTTCTGGTTATTATTGCTATCAGTATACCATCCTTAACAATTACCTCGGCTGAATCCGAACAAATGACATTGCTGACGCCCACAGGGAAACTCATATCCATATCGATATTATCCGCTTCATATTCGAATCCTTTCAAGGTTATTCCTTTTGCATAATACCCAAGAGGAAGGAATGAGACAATTACACCGGCTTCATTCATGATCACTGAATTTTTTTCAATCAGAAATATTTCATTTACCCCTGTAATAATCTTAGCTTCAATACCTTGTTTCATCGCCCTGAAGAGAAGGTACACATTCGCCAGACTATGGTCAAACCGCGAGCCTGTCCCTGCAAGTATTTCAATTTCGTCGGCGCCCTTCCCGATCGCTGTATCGACGGCAATCTGGGTATCGGTCATATCCTTTCTGCAATCAAACCTGCGGATTTCTATACCTTTTGAAATGAGCTCATCCTGAACCCCGACCGGCAGCGAGTCCATATCGCCGACAACCATATCGGGAAGAATGCCTGCGTTAAGGCAATATTCCGCTCCTCTATCTGCTGCAATAATCATGGAAGCGGAACTGGCCTTTTCTTTCAACAGGAGTTTTTCAGGCCTTTCACCGCCTGTTACGATAAGCACCTTCATCTTCATGATCTTCTAAAAAACATCTCCGATTTCACTCATTAACGGCAGGAGCCTGTCCTTGTCGGACAGAAGTATATCTTTAAAAGGCCATTTTATATCAAGCACGGGATCGTTCCATATTATTCCGCCTTCGGACTTCGGGGCGTAGAAATTATCAACCTTGTAAAAAACAACACTTTCAGGCTCAAGGGTGCAGAACGCATGCGCAAATCCCTTCGGAACCAGAAGCATTTTCATGTTCTCGGCAGAAAGCTCCACACCAATCCATTTACCGAATGTCGCCGAGGATTTCCTCAAATCGACAATCACATCATATACGCTGCCCCTTAAGGTGCGGACAAGCTTTGTCTGGGCGTATGGCGGCTTCTGAAAATGAAGGCCCCGCAGCACACCCTTTTCTTTTGAAAACGACTGGTTGTCCTGCACGAAATCAACCCTGAATCCGTTATCTTCAAAAACCCTTTTGTTGTATGTTTCAGTGAAGAAACCACGCTGGTCATTGAATATTCTCGGTTCAATAACAAATGCACCGGATATTGAAGTCTCTATAAATTTCATGAGCGTCAGATATATCTCAACCTTTGAAAGTTGACAAGAAGTTGCCTTATCAAGAATGAATCTTATTTAAAAGCCATGCCATATTTTCACCAAGTGTTTTCATGATGGCTATACCTTCCTGATCAGACTCAACGGTTCCAGGTTCCCTTCCCATGCCCATATTCCAGTAGCTTGAGCCTGGTACAACCATCTGGTTTATGAAGAAAAAGTGGTTGATCGTATCGAATGCATGCACTGAACCAGCCCTCCTGACCGCTATGACAGCCGCCCCGACCTTGCGTCTGAACATGTCGGAGTTCTGTTTTGCAACCATTCCCGCACGGTCGATGAGGGCCTTCATCTCTGCCGTCACATCAGTGAAGTAAGTAGGCGAGGCCAGTATTATCCCGTCGGCATCGAGCATCTTCTCAATATAACCGTTTAAAGGATCATCTTTCACGGCACATCTTCTGTCCAGGTTCTCGCCGCATTTAAAGCATGCTGCACAGCCTCTGATTTTAACGCCTGAAAGCTGAATCATCTCCGTCTGAATGCCGGCTTTCTCAAGCTCTTTGAAAACATGTCCGATCAATATTCCCGTATTGCCGTTTTTTCTTGGGCTTCCGTTGATTGCAACAACCTTCATGCTCACTCCTTTATCATATAATTAATGATTTAACTTAATAGCACATAGCTCAGTCATTCAAAACCTGTGACTTGACAGACACTATCGAACAGAAAATTTATGCTTTTAAAAAAAATGCCAATCTGCTAATCCCCTGAAGAATATAATTGCATATGAGGAGAAATAAAATGAGACATCTTGAATGTGGTAGAAAGAATCTGATTCTGTCTGTGTTCTTATCAGTTGCAGTTCTATTCCTGAGCGGCTGTCCTGAAGTTGAAATTTCAAAAGGTCCATACCTTCAGAATGTAGCCACAGACGGCATGACCATCTGCTGGGAAACTACTTCGGCCTGCCTGGGCGCCGTCAATTACACGGTTTCAGGCTCAGCCAGTGTAGTTCAGTTTACTGTTGTTGAGGACATACCCAGGACTTTCCATGAAATCAGGCTAAAAAATCTATCTATAGAAACCCGTTACGATTATCAGATAATCAATAAAGTAAAATCCAGCCTGTTTAAAAAATGGGTTGATATGCCAGGCCCCACGTCAACTTTCAGAACCGCACCGAACATTGATTCTCCTTTCAGCTTTACAGTCTGGGGCGACTCTCAGGATAATCCTGAAATTTTCAGTAAGCTTGTCGACTTGATGGAAGATTATAATCCCGACATAGCAGTCGGTGCAGGCGACCTGGTATCAGATGGATGGGAGCTTCCCGAATGGGACCTGAAACATTTCGGTCCCATGAAAGATTTTCGCAAAAGGATCCCTGTATTCTCCGCAATTGGCAATCATGAAAGCGAATCGCCTTACTTCTATAAATATTTTTCACAGCCGGGCAATGACCACTGGTTTTCCTTTACTTATGGAAACAGCATCTTTGTTGTACTGGATTCTGTCATATTCTTCCCATACGGCCCCCAGCACTTGTGGTTTCTCAATACCGTCAAATCGGATACTTTCAAGAATGCCGAACATAAATTCGTTTTCTTCCATTATCCCCCCTATACGGAACTCTGGAACGGCCATTATTATGACGGTGACCAGCTCTCAAGGGACTTCCTGGTCCCGGCTATTGAGGAATCAGGCGTTGATATCGTATTCAGCGGACACACACATGCATACGAACGCGGCAGATGGCCCCAGGACGGTGAACATTTCACCTATTATGTTGTAACAGGTGGAGGCGGAGGAGGTCTTGATACCGAGGCATGGATAGACTGGCCTCAGCTTGAAATCATCGAGTCGCAGCATCACTTCATGATCATTGACGTTGACGGTGAACACTTGAGTGGAAGAGCTGTAAATGTAGACGGTGAGATAATAGACAGCTTCAGCAAGTAATATAATCAAACGACCCTGCCGTTTGTTACGGCAGGGTCTTCAAAATCATCATCTTGCCTTGATCTCTTAGAATACAACCTCGATGACACCGGGTTCCTTCTTGTGAGAAACAGACGCATCAGGCGTTTTCTTCGAACTGATAGTCTCAAGCAGTTTGCCCACATTCCCCATAGAGGAAAGCATTGTCGAAGCATCGTTTTCGTTCATAAGTTCGAAATATGATGAAAATATATGATAATGATGGGCCTGCACCTGCTTTATGATTTTTGCTCCTTCAGGCGTCAGGCTCAAGTGCGTATTCCGTTTGTCAATATCGTCTTTTGCTTTGGCAACAAGACCTTTTTCCGACATGGCCGTAAGGAGCCTTGAAACAGCGAAAAGCGGCATGTTCAATTCATTCGCAAGATCGCTCACCCTTGAGGGCGAATGCTTCAACAGGAACTTGAGAGTATGTATGTCGCGCCATGAAAGACCGAACCTCTCCATGTCAAGGTTTTCCAGCCTGTGGACCTCTTTGAAAATCTTGAACACAATTTCATCAAGCAGATCATTTGTAACCCTGTTCATAAATTCAATTCCCCCGATTGAATTTTCAAATCCAGGTGTTCATATCAATCTTACTTGCAAATTGCAACTTCCTAAATCATGCAGGTTAAGTTCCCCGCAGAAAGAGCATAATTTTCTGTATATCCTTCATTTAAAAATATTTTCATTTACTTATGTATTCCTCCAGCATGGAGATCGCTCTGGCGGAATTCGTCATAAAAAGATATGTTTTCCCGCTTAAATGCTCAGCATAACGGAACAACAGCTCTTTTTTCATATCAGGATATCCTTTGATTATGAACTTTATTTCGTTTCCAAAACCTTCTATTTCCTGTTCCAGTCTGAATTGTTTTGACAAGGCATATTTCACATACCAGATAAAACCATATTTTTCCTGCTGCGACAGATGTGTAGTTTCATGGATCAATAACGCTGATCTGTATAAAGGACTCATCTTTTCCCATACTGACTTCTTAATATAGATCTTGCCGTATAAAGTTACTGCTTTTGCACCTAACATGAACAATATATTTCTATCTGAACAGAATATTCTATTTTTCTCTTTTTCCATTTTAGACTCCCTGTTTCCCGGTAAAACAATCTTTTTTTAGTTCTTGAACGGTAAGATATCTTGGTCGTGACTCCTTTTGACACCAAAGGAGACATGGAAAGCAACAAGTCGATCTCTCGTCAAAAGACTTCTTTAAAACTGTCTGGATTAATACATAAACTTCAAACCGGGAAACAAACTATACACAGGCACGGTCGAAGCGAGACTGATTTTCATTCCCCCAGCCACTTCCTGATTGCCTTCATCCTCTCCTGCCAGGTATTGGAAAGCCTTTCTGCAAGGAATGCCCCCAGGAAACTGTCAAATAACTGAAGCCCTGACTCCATAAGGCTCATACGCTCAAGAAATGCCGCCTCACGCTCTGCAGCAGGGTCATCGATAAGCTCCCCCTTTTCAATCCTTACCGGGGGAGATTTATACGATGAAAAAACGAAATTATCGCTCTTCAGATTCAGGCTCCAGCTCAGGTCGGCCTTTTCAAAATAAATAGCCGCCTCACAGATGTTTTTGCCTGCTGCAAGCGCTTTTTTTGCTTCGCCGAAATCCTGCTGGGGGCCGATAATTCTGCTCTTTCGAACTCCCTTTTCTGGCTCTCCTGCAAGAAGAAACGAATCATGCAGATAGGCCACAAAAACCTCTCCCTTATTGAAAATCCCCTCAGTAGAAATCCTGTATTCGCCCTGCGATATGCTGGTTGAATACATTGCCCAGAGCAGAAATTCATGGCCCAGCCACCTGTTCTTGTTTATCTGCTGAAGGACATCCTTTGTCGAGGCCTTGTCTTCATGCGCAAGCGACGCCTTCATGCCGTCCTCAATTACAAGCTCGGCCCTGGCCATCGGATAGATCGAAACAAGCTTGAGTCCCTCAAAAGTCTGCATGAACTTGTCTTCCGCCAGTTCAAGGGTCTTTGCACTTACGGAAGCGATCGTGACATTCGAAGTCTCGACATTCCAGATGAGGTCGCACACGGAAGGCACAGGCAGTGATCTTGATACAAGGCTGGCTACAAGATTGTCCCTTATTTCCGCCTTTCGCTTCGACGGCATCTTTTTTATATCAGGATGATCCGCCATCCATTTGCCGCACTCAAGATCAAGCCTGCTCTTGATGACGGCAGCCGGAACGATTCTTTTGTCTCTTCTAAGCGAAAGACCGATGTAATCCCCTATCCTGGGAGAGCCGAGGCTGAATGAACTGTCGTTGTAGTCGAAAAGGCTGACCCATCCGGCCGTCTCTTCATCGGGAAGGTTGTCTATCGGCGAAAACCTGTTCCTGTAAAGACAGTCGGCAAGCCACGATTCGACATCCGAAGGCACCGGCCCTTTCACCTTGTATTGCGATATGCTTACGGTATTCGATAATATCCCCATAGATTATTCCCTTTCATTAAGATTGCGATATTTCCCGGCAATTAATCGTCATCCGGCAGAGTATTCGTGTAGCACATTTGGATATAAATCCTCCAGAGATTTATACATGTTTTATTGGAGCATTTATATGTGGACATGCTGTATCTGAATTCCATTCCTGACAATACTCCCAGGCCTTCGGAGATATCATAGGAGTGACCTCGCCTTCTGCAGGAGTACCACCGGAAATCAAACCCAGGATGGATTTCTGCTATGATTATCTGCGAAGCCTGGGGTTTCAGATAGTTGAAGGAAACTGCCTCTGGGGAGATTCAATCTTCAGCGCTCCGGCACAAGCCAGAGCCGCCGAGCTCCAAGCCATGCTCCTGGACGATTCGATCTCAGCGGTATTTCCTCCTGACGGCGGAGAACTCCTTATCGACATTCTGCCGCTCATAGATTTTGTAAAGCTCAAACATGCGCGTCCGAAATGGATAATAGGATATTCCGACATGAGCACATTCATGTTCCCCTATACGCTCATTACCAGGACAGCTACAATGAACGGCTCCAATCTGTGGGAGTCGCCGATTTATCCCACTGACGAAAATCTCTCGCACTGGAGCTCGGTCGCATGCCTCGGGCAGGGGGCTTCATTCACCCAGCATGAGGCGAGTCTCTACCAGCCGCATGACACCGACTGGGGGACTATACCATATGACACGACATCGTTTGACAGGACAACACCAGTATCCTGGAAACTTCTCAATCATGAAACCGATGCAGATGCGGTCGTCATGGCGACGGGGAGGCTTATCGGCGGGACGCTCGATGTTATAGGCATGCTGTGCGGCTCAGGTTTGAACAATATAGGCAGTCTGATCGAATCGTTCGCAAGCGAAGGACTTATATTGTATCTCGACAACTGCGATTTCAACACGGCACAGTATTGCAGGATGCTGCATCATCTAAAGCTCTCCGGGTGGTTTGAAAAAGCTTGCGCAATACTGATTGGCCGCACCCCGGCTGAGAATGTCCAGGACCTTGACCAGCGGGGCGCGCTGATTGACGCCCTTGGAAACATGAGCATCCCGGTTATTTATGACATGGACATCGGACATCTGCCCCCTCAACTGATTCTCGTTAACGGAGCCAGGGCTGATATCAGATTTTCAGCAGGGGAAAAATCAATCGTGCAGAGGCTTTGCTGATTTCCTTTCGTCAGGCACTCCTTGAAAGGCGGAAAATAATTGCCGTAATGTATCCTATCAAGCACCCGCCTGTTTATAACGTATTTACAGTTTTACCTAAAAACTGATTCATCCCAGCGCTTTTTTAAGAATGTCAGTGAGGTTGTTGAGGCTGTAGGGTTTCTGAATAAATCCTGTATAGCCTTTGCCAGAAATTTTCTGAGCTATTTCCTGCTCATTGTATCCGCTGCTCATTATCACACGGATATCGGGATCGATCTTAATCAGTTGACGGAAGGTCTCTTCCCCGTCCATATGAGGCATGGTCAGGTCAAGGATGACACAGCGGATATCTGCATGGTGCTTATTGAAAACATCAAGCGCCTCCCTACCGTCTGAAGCGGAAAGGACATCGAATCCGATGCGCTCGAGCAGCAGCCTGCATAACACTCTTATCGACTCGTCATCATCCACTATCAGTATCGTGCCGCTACCCTTGAATGCTCCCGGCTCTTCTTTCTTTTCTGATGTTACCGCAGCCTGGACTGACAGCATTACCGGGAAGAATACCCTGAAAGTCGTGCCTTTGCCAGGTTCGCTCGAGACCTTGAGGCCCCCTTTGTGCCCCCTCACAATGCCCAGAACAGCTGCAAGACCAAGACCCCTTCCCGTAAACTTTGTGGTAAAAAACGGATCGAATATCTTTTCCATTGTTGCCTTGTCCATGCCCGAACCGGTGTCTGCTATCTCCAGATATACGTATGCGCCCTCCTCGATATCTCCATGGAATTGCGTTTCCTTCAGATATTTACTATCGCACTCCATGAGACCCGTCTTCACGGATATGACGCCGCTCTTTTCGCCTATGGCTTCGGAGGCGTTAATGATAAGGTTCATGATAATCTGGCGTATCTGAACCGCATCGGCTTCGATTGCGGGCAGCCCCTTTTCCAGACTGTAATTGAGTATCGCCTTTTTCGAGACAGACACCTCAAGCATGCGTCCCATTTCGCTTACGGTTTCGGTGAGGTCTACAGACCTTATGACGAAACGGCCCTTTCCCGAATACGCCAGCATCTGTTTGCACAAATCCGCCGCCTTTATCGCGACATTGTTTATGTCTTCAAGCCTCTGCCTTGCAGGAGATGTCTCGGATATCTCCATCTGGGCAAGCTCGGCATTTCCAAGAACAACCATCAGCATATTGTTGAAATCATGCGCTATGCCTCCGGCCAGCACTCCCAGGCTCTCCAGCTTCTGAGCCTGTTGAAGCTTTTCCTCCACTTTTCGGTGTTCTTCTTCGGCTTTTTTGCGCCTGGAGATGTCCCTTAAAAACCCACAGATATAAGTCTTCCCTTTTACCTCTACCAGGGAAGAATTTACATCTGCATAAATTATCGTCCCGTCCTTTCTCTTTAAAGGGATGTCTCTTGCTAAGATAATCTCCCTTCTTATCTGCTTTTCAAATATATCCATGACATAATTCAGGGCATCTTCAGGAATGATATCGCTCGTGCCACAACTCGATATCTCTTCAGGTAAAAACCCCAGCATGTTGCACAAAGACATATTGCCCATTAAAAATTTCCTTGTTTCAATATCGACGAGCAGGATTCCATCGTTCGCGTATTCAAAAATATTCTTGAACCGGCTCTCCGATTCCCTGAGCGCCTCTTCAGCTTGCATCTGTTTCGTGACATCTTCGAATACGGCCACTATCTCGCCAGAGGGAAGTCTGTAGACGAAATTGTCGTACCAATGCTGCAGGCGTTCATCCCTGTACAGCTTCAATGGAAAATTTTCGGGTATTCCGGTCTCCCAGACCCGTCTGAAGACTTCTATCAGACCTAAATCTTCCATACCTGGCCGGACATCGGATATGCTCCTGCCTATGAGTTTGTTCCTGTCGTCATTGTCTATGACCTCGCCGGCGCGGTTAAAGTCTCTGAATATGAAATCTCTGCCTCCGTCCACCACTTCGTATACTGCGACCCCGTTGTTTATCCCGTCGAACAGGGCCCTGTAGCGCTCTTCACTCTCATGTAATGCCTTTTCTGCTTTTTTTCGCACTGATATGTCACGAATGTTCCCGAAGCGGTAAAGCGGATTTCCCAGTTCGTCACTCGTCATTGTAAACCTGTCGGCCACCCATTTGTAATAGCCGGCCTTTGTCCTGAAGCGAAATTCAATATTATAAGGTCCGCCGCCTTCTTTCTGTGCGATCTCAAGTATATGCTCCACACTCTCAATATCTTCGGGATGAATCAGCTTCAATACATCTTTGATAGGCATTGAACGCATCTCTTCAGGGGTATAGCCCAGCACCTGTGTGGAGACAGGGCTCATATACTCGAAGGCATCGCTTACATAGCTGCGCCGGTATATCGCATCGGAGGAATTATCGAGTACCTCCCTCAGGTTCTTGTCGCTCTCCTTAAGCGCAATCTCGGTCTTGTCCTTTTCCATCATGACGGCTTCAAGTTCACCGTATACCCTCTGCCCGTTCAGCATGAAAAAGCATGCATCCCATGCCAGTTCTGCAAGCAGTATGGTTAGAAAAAATATCAAATCCGGAGCATTGTTTGTTAAATAGATATAATGCGACGAGAAAAGCATGATAAGGCCTCTCGTTAAGAAAACCGCACCATAAATAAGATGTATCGCTGCGATTATATAGTTGAGCCGCCTGCTGCCCTTATCCCTGTTTCTGATAAACTCGCAGGCAATAACAGTGGTCATGAAAGTAACGACGAGCGTCGTAACAAATCCGCGCGCCTGTATATCGTTAACTGCATAATAGAAGAAACAGATGCCAAGGAATGCAAGTACTGGAATGGCATAATAGGCACGTGACATGCCTTTGTGGCCGAAAAAAAGCTTGACGCCATGAAAGCGTATGATCATGACGCTAGAGACGCCCGTATTCGCCAGTATTATCGTGAAAAAGTCCGCAACTCCGCCTCCGAGAAATATTCTCGAAAGCATCATCGCCTCGAAAATCGCAGTAAGAAAGGTTGTTAAGGTCCAGAAACCGAAGCCCCTGTATGTCTTCTGTACGCTCATGTATGCATACAGCAGACCCGACATTACCAAAAGAACGAGAATATTGGTCAGCAATATCGTCTTTACGTCCATCCGCTTCTCTCCATGCTTCAATACCGCGGGGAATAAGTTGATTCAAAAATGCTTTCTGATAAGGCTCAATAATGAATACAGGCGGTTTATCCTTTCCCCCGCTTTTCTCGTAACCGATCCTGAATTATCTTTCGGAATTAAAGATCGTAAAACTTGAAAAAAATTAAAGGATATTACGGGAATCAGATCCTGGATGTATATTCTTCCCTATACACCTCTGTGAAAGACATGGCGGCCGCAAATATAACCGGACCTATCACGATACCGGGAACGCCGATCATCAGAATCCCGCCTAGAACCGAGAACAGTATCCATATCGGGCTGATTCCCTCAGACCCCCTCATGAGGTAAGGGCCGAGAATATTGTCGCATACACCTATCACGACGATACCATAACAGGCGATGAATATCGCGGGTTTAAGCCCGGAAGTCAGCAGCAGGACTATGACAGCTGATGTCCATACCGTAATCGAACCGAAAATGGGAATCATTATGCCGGTCGCAACTGCAAGGCACCATAGGAAAACCGGGAGCCCGGTAAAGTAAAACCCGGGGAACGATATGAACGCAACAGCCATCGAATTAAGCAACATTCCCCTGACAACAGATATGCTGACACCTCTTAATTTCTTCATTATCTTAACAGTCTGATGCCCCGGCAGAGGGATTGTTCTGATCAGAAACTTTATCATAGCGGAGCCGTCTCTCAAAAAGCAAAACATGGACATGAGAAACACCAGGATGCCTGCTGCAATCTTTATTGTATTGGTCATTAATACTGCGCTTATTCCTATTATGAACGATTCGAAATGAGAGACCTGGCTCATGATGAGCTGCCTTATTGTCCTCTCTGACAGGTGAAGATAATTGTTTGTGTAATAAAATATCCTTTTTATACCCGCAGGCGGCCTGTCAAGATATCTGGGTATGTCTCTCATCCATACCGAGGCCTCGTTGATGACATATGTGCCGATAATTATGAGCGGGATAAGCACAATGGTTGTAAACATCACCACCACCAGAAATGATGCCACAGTGCGTCTGCCTTTCATAAAAGTGAGAATCTTTTTATAAACAGGATACATCAATGCTGCAAAAACCATTGCAAGCAGGATTACGCTCACATAAGGCATGAATATGAGAACAAGCAGCAACACCGACAGAAACATTGCAAAAAAGAAAAATGGTATTTTCTGGTTCACTCATTCTCCCCGGCTATTAACTGCACCCCGGCTTCTCAGAAATAAACCCTTCCCAGCAGATAAACCGATCTCGGGTAAAGGCCGAATTCCGATTTAACTTCAAGGGCGAACTTACCTGCATTGTAAAAAGAGGTTTCTCCATACGGAATAACCCCTCCCAGTATGAGCTCCGCCTCATCGCTTATGCTGTAGATAACTCCCGGACCGAACAGAATGGATCCGTCATCGAGGTTTGCAAGCAGTACACCCTGGAGTGTGAATAGGGGCGTTGGTTCTCCCATGACGAATATCCCGAAATAATTCCTGGCCAGATAAGGATCCATGATATCAGGGTAGTCCACAATGCGTTCCATATAATCATCCGGATCGGATTTGCCGTCTCCGTGATAAAAATACTCCAGTATCACATGAAGCGAGTTTTCCCACCTCTTGTCTATCCCGGCCGATATCTGGAAGAAGTCCGCATGCGCTTCACCTTCGGTCGGATGGGAATAGTTGCCTTCGAACCTTAATCCCAGCCCGAGAGCTTCAGCATTCAGCGTCATCCCGATAAGCCTTCTGGTGTCTGTCTTGCCGGCAATCAGCGAGACATCGACGCTTTTCACATTCGTGCCGCCGCGCAGGATCACAGCTGATTTCTCCCATGAAGGGGCATCGTCTTCATAACCTGCGACACCAAGAGCGGTTATGGTGGAAAGATCCGTAATGTCATAATCGAAGCGCAATGCATCAACCCCGGGTCTGAATTCCCTGTCTACTGCGGTTGCGGAAAAAGGATAGAAAACATCGTTCGGTGTGAATATGAAATTATTGGCAAGGCTTACCGGCTGCCTGCCCGCCGTCAGGTTAGACCGGTCAGAATGATACTTGACGCTCAACTGGTCGATGTCGCCTATAATCTTAGAACTGTCTGTCTGGGATATTTCCCAGTACAGCTTGGGAAATCTGTACGGACTTTCCTTCTCATTGCTGTAATTCGAGAAATACGTCTGTTCGTTAGAGCTCGCATAGATATATCCATTGAAATCCAGGCGCGTGTTTCCGGCTATCGTCGAATCGAGCAGGAGTCTCGAGGTTGCGCTGTTGAAGCCCTCGGTGTCTTCGGGATAAATGATTTCAGGTTGCGGATAATGGGTGAATCCGCTCATCAGGTCTATTGCCAGGCGTCCCCTGAAATTGGAACTGTCCCCCTTGTATTCGTAAAAGGCTCCGGCCTTTCCCGGCAGCTGGATGAAAGTCAGGGTCATAATAATCAGGACCAGTTTTATTTCTCTCTTATTCCATCTCCTGCCATCCATTTACCCCCTCCTGTCTCCTCTATCTCCTGTCTCCTGTATTCTGTCTTCTGCTATCTCCCCGTCCTTCATCATGATCAGCCTGTGCGCACGCTCCATAACCCTTGAATCATGCGTCGAAAAGAGGAATGTCGAGCTGTGGTCGCGGTTAAGACGCTCCATCAGAACAAGCAGAGACTCGGCGGTCCTGGAATCCACATTTGCAGTTGGCTCGTCGGCAAGAATAAGGGCCGGATCCGAAACCACAGCCCTTGCAATAGCAACTCGCTGCTGCTGCCCTCCTGAAAGCTGGTTGGGCCTTCTGTTGGCAAGGTCGGCCATGCCGACCTCATCAAGGATGGCCATAACCCTCTCTCTCCTCTCCTTTTCGGGAATCCCCTGAAGAACAAGAACAAACTCGGCATTCTCAAAAGCGGTGAGTACGGGGATAAGGTTATAGGCCTGAAACACGATCCCGATGCGGTTCATTCTCATCTTTGAAAGTTCGGCCTTTGACATCTCGGCAATATTTCTGCCCTCCACTTCTATCCTTCCTGAACTCGGCTTATCTAGCGCCCCTATCAGGTTAAGGGCCGTGGTTTTTCCAGAGCCCGAAGGTCCGCAAAGGGCTGCGAACTCCCCTTTTTTTACCGAAAGAGATATGCCGTTGAGCGCATATGTCTCGACATCGCCTGTTCTGTATATTTTTTTTACGTCCTCAAGCCTTATGATTTCTTCATTCATCCTTAAACTCCGAAACTAGATCTTGTCAGTCCTTACTTAAATTATCTTTATCGTATCGACCGGGTTCGTCCTTGCCGCCAGAAACGCCGGATATAGACCTGTCGTCATGATAAGGGCAAGTATCGCCAGGACAATATTTACAAGATGCATCGGGATAATTGCAGCCTTTAGGAGCGGCTCGAAAAGAACCCCTCCGACCGTGTTGTCTCCCGGGGTTAGAAAAGCGGAAAAGTCGATCCCGTAAACCTGAAGGTACCAGTAGACAGGTGTAGTGATAATAAAGCCTGCCGCAAGGCCCGCCAGGGCAAGCCAGAATGCCTCGGCCATAATAAGGCCTATGATTTTCCCGGGAGTCATCCCCATTGATATCATTATCCCGAATTCGCGCATCCTCTCTGTAACCCCCATAAGTATAGTATTCAGTATGCCGGCAGCTATCACAAGGAACAAGAATACCTGAAAAATCACCGAAGAGGTCATATCCATTTTAATCCATCCTGAAAAATCGGGCATGAGAACGGACCATGGCAGAGATACGCCCCCGTATTTCTTCGTTAAAGGCATCATCTTTTTCGCGATGGCTTCAGAATCCCATCTCTGTTTTACGTAAACCGCTACATGGCTGGATTCACCGGAATTATATCCTATCTGCGATCGGACAAAGCCTATCGGCATTACGACAAGATTATTGTCGGCCTCATTCACGCCTGTTGAAAATATTCCCGAGACCTTTACAAGGAAATTTACGACCTGACCGTGCCGGTCTGTGGTGGTTATGACAAGCTTCTTTCCGGGCCTCAAATCGAGCTGCTTGGCCATCAAAGCTCCGACAAGAGCATATGCTCCTTCCTGCGGGAGACTGGAGCCTGCCTTTATGTGCTTGAAGAAATACATGTTATCATTTTCTTTGCCCGTATCAATTGCAATATAACCCATTCCTGTCGAATCGGCTGCCGAAGAAGCCATTCCCTGGCCCACAACCCTTTCCATCAATGCCGTAACACCTTTGAAAAGTGCCAGCTTTTCCATAAGCTCCTTTGTATTCGATATGACTTTATCGGAACCTGGATGGTCTCTGTATTCCGTAGGCTCTACGGTTATGTGCCCTGATCCCATCTCTGCGGCGATGTCAATCATCCTGCCGTATGAACCATCGGAAAGGGCCGTAAAAACGATAGTCAACATGAATCCGAATGAAATGGAAACAATAGTAATTAATGTTCTGCGTTTGTTACGCCACAGGTTTCTCCAGGCAAGTTTCAATATCATCGATATTTCCTCATGTGTGATGTATAGCCTTGACAGCATCGAGCCTTGCAGCCCTTACTGCCGGTATTGCCCCTGCTATCAGCGAGAAAATGAACAGCGAGGCGAGCGGAGACAAAACAGCAAATGCCGAAAGATTGGAAAACAGAGCTATGTTAACGGCTATCCCTGAAACCGTCCCCCCCCCGAAAAGCACTGAAAGGTCGATTCCGTATGTCTCAAGGCTTTTCGCCAGAGGGATGCCTACCGACATGCCTATTATTGCTGCCACATTCGTCTGGATAAGGATTTCAAGGATCACCATGAAAAAAATATCTGAAGGCGTCACACCCAGGGCGCTCATCATGCCGTATTCGCGGATCCGCTCAAAAACAGCCATGAGCATTGCATTGAGTATTACTATGGAGATTGCAATAAATATAATGATCATCAAAAATACCAGGACAATATCGAATAAGCTTATAATATTCGCCAGCGCCGGATTAAGAAGCTTCCATGATCTTATATCCTGACCTTTGCATATGCCTTTGACAACCGCCATTGCCGAATCAAGGTCGTATCCGGCCGGTATCATGACGGCGATCTCATGAGCGCCTTCCGGAATCACCATAAGATCCCTGAACGTGCTTATCGGCATTATAAATCCCGCCCGGTCGGTCAATTCACTGACAGATTTGAGAATGCCCCTTACTCTGAACAGGTCATTTGCAATCGACCCGTCGGCGGCCTGCGAGACTATTACAATCTCGTCACCGACGCCTGCGGAGAGGCTTTTGGCAAGCCTTTTACCTATAACAACTCCCTTGGGATCTGTACTGTCCAGCCATTTTCCGTCCATCATCTGTCTGGGCATCTCAAACGCCCAGTTCTCTGCTGATGCATCGACACCCTCCATCAACACACCGGCCGATGACTCATTTTTCGCTGCAAGTCCGCTTGAAAAAAGCCTCGGTACTGCTTTGAATCCCTGATCATTTATGGCCCTGACATAGCCGTCAGGATTTCGCATAATTTTATAAATGGATTTTGTCTCGAGATATTCCGGGGCATGAATCTGGATGCTCCCCATCTGCATGGAAACGGCATTATCGGCCAGGCTCAATTTGAATCCATTCATCAGGCTCAGGTATATTATCATCATGCCGAGGACAAATGCCATTACAAGAGTGGTTATGGCGCTCCTCCTTTTAGCCCTCAACACATTTCTGAAAGAAAGCTTGAAGATGACTGCAGGTTTCAATACTATCTCCTCAGTTCGGAAATTGAGAAAAATCCTTCCCTGAATCTGACATCGAACCTCAAGTCGCTGTAGATCACCTCGGTATATTCGCCGGGCTTATCCAGCGGGGTCATTACGATCCTTGTCGGTATCAGCCTTCCCGAGACGGTCTTGTAATCGGAACATGTCATGATCCTTACGATTTTTCCGTCCTCGTCATAATATATATTCTTTATAGGCTGCCAGTCCGAGGTGCGAACCGTCGCAACAATTTTGCCCCAGACAACCGGGGCATTGGGCTTGGGGGTGAGCGTTATCTCGATAATATCCTCCGAGCCGCGTCTTCCCTGAAAGGTGATCTTTGGATTGTAGTCATCGGAGAGCCTGCTTTCCTTGACGAGGTCGTCATTGTTGAAGTGGCTGCCCATCCATGAGCCCATCATCATGGCCGCGGTCAGCTTTATCGTTCTGTCAGTCTTGGGGAGGTAATTGTATATCTCATCATAGACCTTCAGGGTGGCTGTCCCCTGCTCCTTCAGCGGCAGCAGTACCTTCACGAGGGAGTAGTTTATGCCCTGCGAATACACATCCATTGTGAGAGACCGCTTCCAGTTTGATGTTTTGACGTTCATTACCATCTTTCCCTTTGACGAAGTGCCGCGCCAGAGGTCGTCCTGTTTTGCAAGTATTTCATATGCATCCGGGGCCTTCGCCCCGGACATCACAAACATGGAAGCCGCAACAAAAAATAAGCACATCTTTCTTGAATCCATGCTACCTCCGCAGAAAAAATCTATGTTTCCTGATAAGCTTTATACCATTTTATTTTTCTAAAACGCAGACCTTTTGCAACAATAAATTATTCAAGTCCGTCCGCAATATATTCCGATATATAAGCGATATTTCGATTTTTAAAAGGAGTGAGTAATGGCCACTTCAAAACAGCATGAGGACGCCCTTTTCATCGGCGATGCCGCAAGCGAAGAAAAATCAAAGCTAAAGGCTGCATTCGAACTTAATCCCGGCGCTCTTTCCATATCGACCTTTGAAGAGGGTGTATTCATAGAGGTCAATGAAAATTTCTCACGCATATCAGGCTATGAGACAACTGAAATCATTGGCAGAAGCGCCTTCGACATAGGCTTCTGGAACAATCCTCAGGATGGCCTTCGGTTGAGGAAACTGCTCGAAACAGAAAAGATGGTCCGGAATTTCGAATTTGAGACCAGGAGAAAGAACGGCGAATCCGCCTGGATACTCCTTTCAGGAACGCTTATCAATTACGGCGGCAGACGGTGCATATTCGCACAGTCTATGGATATTACAGAAAAAATCATTACTGAAAGGGCCATCAAGGCTAAAACCGAGGAGCTTGACCGGTTTTTTACAAGCGCTCTCGACCTTCTGTGCATTGCGGATACCGATGGCTATTTCATAAGGCTCAACCCGATGTGGTCCGAAGTCCTCGGCTATCCCCTTGCCGAACTTCAAGGCAAACAATTCCTCGACCTGGTCCACCCCGACGACATCCCTTCAACAATAAAGGCCATAAAAGAGCTGGACAGCGGAACCAGTGTTATCAATTTCAGCAACCGCTACCGCGCCAGCGACGGCTCCTGGCGATGGCTCGAGTGGAGATCTTTTCCGTATGGCAACAAGCTCATTTATGCGGCCGCAAGGGATGTGACTGAAAGGATACTGGCGGAAAAGGCTCTTAAGCAAAGCGAGGAAAAATACCGTATAATATCCGAAAACACGGGCGATGTAATATGGGTGCTGGACCCTGTTTCAGCGAAATTCACATATGTCAGTCCTTCGGTTGAAAGGCTGAGGGGTTTCACGCCTGAAGAGATAATGGCCCAGCCTCTCGAAAATGCTCTGACGCCTGAATCCTTCACCAAGCTTGCCAATGAACTGCCAAGTGCGATTCTTGCTGTCGAGTCAGGAGATGAAAAGGCCAGGGTGCGTTTCGATTATGTCGACCAGCCGCATAAGAACGGCTCAATCGTCAATACTGAGGTCGTCACAACCTTTCTCACCGGAGACGATGGAAAAGTTAGCCATATTGTAGGCGTCTCGCGAGATATAACAGAGCGTAAAAATAATGAAGATAACCTGCGTGAAGTCCAGAAACTGGAAAGCCTTGGAGTGCTTGCGGGGGGCATCGCCCATGATTTCAACAACCTGCTGATGGTGATCCTCGGGAATATCGATATGAGCCTTATGAGCCTGCCTTCAAATTCTCCGGTGGTGAAGAATCTCAGGGCTGCCGAAAAGGCCTGCCAGGGTGCAGCCGACCTGACCAAGCAGATGCTTGCATATGCCGGAAAAGGCCAGTTTTTCCTGCAGGAGATCAGTTTCGAGAACATCATTTCCGAGATTGACATGGTCATGTCGATTTCCATATCCAGGAAAATCAGCCTGAAATACAAGATCGATAAAGCCGTTCCCGGCATAATAGCCGACCCTGGACAGATGAAGCAGATAATCATGAACCTTGTCATGAATGCGTCGGAAGCTATAGGCGACAAACAGGGGGACATCACCGTTTCTATCGGAAGATATGATCCCGCGGCAGACTCTTCGAAGAAGGGAACGGTTTTCCTCGAAAAAAATCTTATTCCCGGCTCATACGCCTCAATTGAAGTTGCCGATACAGGTGAAGGAATCGATGATGAAAGCATCTCCAAAATATTCGACCCGTTCTACACCACCAGATTTACAGGCCGGGGGCTGGGGCTGGCTGCCGTTATGGGCATTGTGAGGAGCCTGAAAGGTGCTGTGAGGGTAGAGAGCAGGGCAGGAGAAGGCTCTGTATTCACCCTTTACCTTCCTGCCTCCGCCGATCGCAAGCCTTTGCTTAAGACCGGAGATAACGTCTTACGCAAAACAGTCCTTATTGTTGATGATGAAGAGGACGTAGTGAGACTGGGCTCCCAGATGCTTGAAAATCTCGGATGTACGGTTCTTGGAGCGAGAAACGGGGCTGAGGCGCTCGACATTATCAGAAATCATGAGGCGGACGGCACAAGACGCATTTCGCTGATCCTTCTCGACATAGGCATGCCGGTCATGAACGGAGAGGAGCTTTATGAAGAACTGATGAAGATGGGCTGCGATATCCCCATATTCATTTCAAGCGGTTACGGGGAAATGGACATAGAAGAACGCTTCAGGGGCAGGAAGGTGGCGGGAATGCTTCATAAGCCCTATAAATTAGAGGCTTTGAAAAAGATTCTGGAGGAAACACTAATCATCTGAAGAATCCTCCTTGAGCAGGAGGCGGCTGAGTGGATGTAAAAACACTGTTCATACTGAATATCCTGACAGCCTATCTCATGGGCGGCACAATGCTCATCTTCATGCGCCTGCAGAAAACATACAGGGGATTCGGCTGGTGGGCTGCAACCGCTATCATGGCGGGCGCAGGATACTCTCTGGTGCTGTCAAGGGTTTTTTTCAAAGGCCCTCTTGCTGATTTCATATCATACATCATAGCCAATACGTTCATATCAAGCCTGCTGCTTTTCAGGCTTCAGGGTGTGAGAAAATTTTTCGGGCGGGATAATATTTCATACGCATATCTGATAATCCCTGCCTTGGTTTTCATTTCATACAGTTACTTTTTCTATATTGAGCCTGACACCCCGATGCGAACATTTTCATCGAGCTTTTTCATATCGATATCCGCACTGATTCTGTCAAGAGAGTTCATTATCAATAGAAAATCAGGCAACGAAATGCTCAATTTGATAATAGCGTCAATGAACATAGTTTTCGCACTGGCCTTCCTTTCAAGGGGTTTATACATACTTACTTTTAATGATTATCAGTTCTTTGTAAACAATCCATCAGATATGGCGTTTTTCACAATGCTTCCTCTTTTTGAAGTGGCCTGGAGTGTTTTTTTCATACTCCTTAACAGCCAGCGGACTTATGACGACCTTGATACGGCGATGATGGAAAAAATAAAGTCAGACGAGGCCGCGATAGCCGCAAACGCAGACTATCGTGAAATATTCAACAATGCCAATGAAGCAATTTTTATTCATGATGCCGATACAGGCTCGATTGTCGATATAAACAAGAAAACGGCAGAGATGTTCGGATATACACTCGAAGAGTTTCAGGGAAATATGGATTTCATTTCCAGCGATCCCGGCTTTACCCTTAAAGATGCGTTAGAAAGGATAATGAAGGCTCTGGAATCAGGGTCCCAGGTATTCGAGTGGAAATCAAAAAATAAAGAAGGCAAGTCTTTCTGGCTGGAGGTCAACCTTAAACGCATACATCTCGGTGGCCGCGACAGAGTTATAGCGATAGCCAGAGACATTGATGACAGGAAGCGCGCCGAGGAAGAGCGCAGGAAAAACGAGGAAAAAATCCAGCAGGTACAGAAACTGGAGAGCCTGGGTGTGCTTGCAGGAGGGATAGCGCATGATTTCAACAACCTGCTCATGATCATCCTCGGCAATATCGATATGAGCATGCTTTCAGTTCTTCCGGATTCTGAAGTGGCAAAAAACCTTAAAACGGCTGAAAATGCCTGTATTACCGCAGCCAACCTTACAAGGCAGATGCTTGCTTATGCAGGAAACACGCAGTTTATCGTTCAGAATGTAAACTTAAACGAGATTATTAAAGATATGGACACTACAGTTTCTCTGGCGGCATCGAAGAAGGCCGAGATAAAATACGATCTTTACGGCGGACTTCCAGGCTTTGCTGCAGACCCGGGTCAGATAAAACAGCTCTTAATGGCCCTTGTAATGAACGCGGCCGAGGCGACTGGTGAAAGCGAAGGTGTGATCAGCGTTAAAACAGGTGTTTGCGGCTATAAAGATATAACATCGGGAAAGAGGATGATCTTCCTGTCTGAGAACCTCAAAGAAGGGGAATATGCCTTTCTTGAAGTTTCCGATATGGGCAGCGGTATTGAAGGAGATATCCTGACAAAGATTTTTGACCCTTTTTTTACGACAAAATTTGTAGGAAGGGGTCTGGGTCTGGCGGCGGCAATGGGAATTATAAAAAGCATTAACGGAGCAATCAGAGTGGAAAGCAGCCCCGGCAAAGGCTCGACCTTCACATTTTATTTTCCAGTTTCTGAAATTCGAGAAAAAAATGAAAACAAAATTCAGCGGAGAAAGACCGTATTGCTTGTTGATGATGAGGACAGCGTTCTTGAAATCGGCGCACAGATGCTTGAAAAGCTCGGATTTGAAACAATTACGGCAGTAAACGGGGCCGAGGCCCTCGATATCGTGAAAAGCCGCACCGGCTCCGGCTTCCCCATATCGTTCATAATCCTTGACATAGGCATGCCAGTCATGAATGGCGAAGAGGCCTATGCTGAAATCGTTAAAATTGATGAGAAGATTCCAGTTTTTATTTCAAGCGGCTATGGAAAAGACGACATAACGAAGCTCTTCAGCGATAAGAAGATCGAAGGCATGATTAACAAACCCTACAAACTCGACGACCTGAAGATAGTTCTTAAAAGATATCTGAACAGTGATGACATGAAGGAATGACGGAAACCGGACCTTCCTATGGCTGGCCTAGCCGTTTCTTCATGATTTTGTAAGCATACTTTAAACTAAAAGGTTTCCAAGCTTCTGCCGATATCCTTTATAGAGGTAATTATGGCCGAAAATTCAAATGACCAGATGGAGGGCCTTGAAGACCGCCATTACTATCATCACGGAAGAGAACCAAAGGTTGTCATGTTCATAAAGAACGGCTCCTATTCAGGGCTGGTCGACAACTACTGGCGGAACGGACTCACAATAAGCCTGACCGGGGAACTGCCGGTAAACCCGAACGACACGATAAAAAGCATTTTTTTCGAGCAGCTTGGCAAGGGCTGCATCATCGAAGGCATGCGCGTACTGAACTATTCATGGAACGGGGCCACGGGAACCGGTAACCTCGAGCTTTACGCACCTGATCCGGAAACCGAGGATCTTTTTGAAAAGATTTTCGACGCCCTGTTCGAGAAACCTCCTGATGACCCTGTCGACAGGTTCGAAAACGATAATATGCCGCAATATACAGGCAGAGAGCACTATTCGGCTGATGCCATGAACGCCCGCCTGGACTGGGTAAGGGATGCCTCCGGCGCACAGCTAAAACACCTTCCCAAAAGCATGTTCACACCTGAAAACGTAGCGGGGAACATCGAAAACTACATAGGTGCCGTCCAGATCCCGGTAGGCATTGCGGGCCCGATAAAGATAGCCGGCACATATACTCATGGCTTTATACCGGTACCGATAGCTACGACAGAACGTACGCTTGTCAATTCCATCTGCCGCGGCGCAAAGGCATGCAATGCCTCTGGAGGCATCACCACACATGTTACCGGCCAGAGCATATACAGGGTGCCGGTTTTCTTCTGCAGGGACATGTTCGGCGCCATCAATCTTGAGAAATGGATCGTGGCAAATACCGAACTGATAAAGACGGCAGCTGAAAGCATAACCTCGATAGCCAGGATAAAGGATATCAAACCCTACACCTACGGGGATTCGGTCCATGTCAGGTTCACTTATACGACAGGCGACTCATCAGGCTGGAACATGACATCGTCATGCACCTGGATGGCATGCGAGTACATAGCAGGCCAGGCCAGGGATAATCCCGCGCTCAAATATGAAGGATACAACCTTGAAAGCAATATGAGCGGCATCAGGAAGGCGAATTTTCAGAGCCTAATCCAGGGCATGGGCGTGAGCGTAATGGCTTCCTGCTTTTTACCGGAGAAAGTAATAAAAGAGAATCTCCACTGTTCGATAAAGGAATTCATGCGAAGCTACAATGCCTTTGAACTCGGTGAAGTACAGATAGGGACTCTCGGTAAAAACTACAACTTCGCCAGTGCGATTGCTGGAATATTTACGGCAACAGGCCAGGATATCGCATGCGTTCATGACTCGTCCATCGGGATTTTCCAGGCCAGAGCCGAAGAGGACGGGATCACCTTTTCCGCATATCTGCCGTCGCTGGTAATCGGTACTGTGGGAGGAGGAACAAGGCTTCCGACTCAACGTGACTGTCTGAAACTGCTTGCATGCTACGGCGAGGGAAAATCATTCAGGCTTGCAGAAATCATTGTATCTACCTGCCTTGCCCTGGATATTTCAACAGCTGCATCAATAGCCACGAACGAATTCGGAGGGGTCCAGGAAAAGGGTGAGCCTTCGAGGCAGGCAAAATACCTGACGCGATCTGATCTGACGCCTGCGTTTTTTTCTTCGATGCTGCATGGAAATGATTCCACTGTCGAGTCGGTAGAGGAATACCCTTTCGGCTCCAACTCGGCCATCATATCGAACCTTGCCCAGAGCACGATGAACATACAGGGATTGTACAGATTCGTCCTCAAGCTCAAGACACCTGAAGGGCAATGCAATGTGCCCGCAGTGCTCAAGGTGAAAACAGCGGATGTCGAACTCGTCGACATGGCGGTGAACCTTGCCCGTCTCTCAGGGGAAGACCGCCTGCCGGGACTTATTGAATCGCATGCCCCGATCTTCGGTTTCGAGAGGAGCCAGGAAAGGGAGGCTAATTTCTACCGGCGCGCGAAACCTGAAATCCTGCAGTATTGCCCCAGAATTTACGGCACCATGATCGACCTCAAAAGAAATATCTTTTCCATCCTCATGGAAGACCTTTCGGAAATGAGCCATCTTGACACGGTCAACGACATTTCCGCCTGGAGTGAATCCGATATCATTGACGTCATAAACGACATGGCCGGCATGCACAGCATATATCTCGACAGGTTCTGTGATGTTCCGAAGGAGATGCATATCAACCTTCTCACCCCTGAATCCGCGGGCAGCACATCGGAATTTCTCATAGACCTCACACAGTACAACCACAGAAGATACCCGGACATGATCACGAGGGATATGGAACTCTTCTTCACCGATGTCCTGAGGGAAGCGCCCTCATTCGCAACCCAGATGAACGAATTCCCATCCACCCTCACCCACAATGATTTCAACAGCAGGAACCTGTGCCTCAGACCTTACCGAAGCAGGTGCACGCCAAGACTGATTCTATACGACTGGGAGCTTTCGGCATTCCAGAACCCCCAGACGGACCTGCTCGAGTTTCTCATCTATATACTGCCTGAGGGCACCGGAATCAGCGTTTATGACAGCTTCACCGACAGATACATCGACAGCCTGTCAAGATTCACCGGCAGGGTCTTTGACAGAAAGACCTTCATACGCGTCATGTATCTGAATGCCTTGAAGATGGCTGCTATAAGGTTCAACCTCTATCTGCTGGCCCATAATGTGGCGCACTTCCCGTTTCTGGAAAGGGTCTACGGAAACCTGACCGCATATATAAAGCAGAAAAGAGGCGTCATATAGATTAAAAGGACTTCTTTACAGGCAATTCAGGTCACAGAGTCCCTGTTGTCATGCCGCATACTGTTCGTCTGCAAGTACCTTCCTGAGCATTCCGGCAAGGCTGTCGATTTTATACGGCTTCTGTATAAAACCGGAAAGGCCGTATTCCGGAAAACGGCGCACCACATCGTGCTCGCTGAAGCCGCTGCTTACTATGACCTTCACTCCGGGTTTCACCAGCTTCATTTCACGGTAGGCCTCATCTCCGCCCATATGGGGCATTGTCAGGTCAAGAATCACGCAGACGATCTCATCCTTGCATGCATTGAATACATCGAGGGCTTCCTTCCCGTCGGCAGCCAGAACAACATCGAATTCCATGCCTTCGAGTATCTGGCGGCCCAGAGATCTTATGGGCTCTTCATCATCAACAAGCAGTATGGTGCCGCTTCCTTTCCAGTCAGCATCATGGCCCTTTACTTCTTCGGGTAAAAAATCTTCACAATGTACCGGAATCGGCAGCAGGACCTTGAAAACCGTCCCCTTGCCGGGCTCTGTCAAGACCGACAAACCTCCGTTGTGGCTTTTTATAATCCCCTGAACAGCCGAAAGGCCGAGCCCCCTGCCTGTGAATTTTGTGGTGAAAAACGGATCGAAAATCCTGGCAAGTGTCTCATGATCCATTCCGCAGCCGGTGTCTGCAACTTCGAGATATACATAATGCCCTTCCGGGAGATCACCGTTCATCCTGTTCTCAATCATGAAGCTGCTGTCGCATTCGATTATTCCAGTGGATAAATTGATAACTCCGCTTTTATCGCCCACGGCCTCGGATGCGTTGATTACAAGGTTCATTATTATCTGCTGCATCTGTGCTACATCCACTTCTACATAAGGCAGCCCTTTTGAGAGATTATAATTCAAAATAACTTTCTTCGAGATCGACACATCAAGCATGCCTGTCATTTCTCTCACCATTTCAGAGATATCGACAGGCTTGACCACGAAGAGGCCTTTTCCTGAATAGGCAAGCATCTGCCTGCAGATTTCGGCCGCTCTGGTAGAGGCATTATTTATATTATCCAGCCGCTTCCTCAAGGGTGACGATTCAGGCGTTTCATCAAGGGCAAGTTCCGTATTGCCGAGAATGGCAGTGAGTATATTGTTGAAGTCATGGGCTATTCCTCCGGCGAGAATTCCTATGGATTCCAGCTTCTGCGAGTGGTGAAGCTGCAGCTCGAAGCATTTCTGCTCTTCCTGCGCCTTCTTTATTCCGGTGATATCGGCAATTGTGGCAAGTATATCGGTATTGCCGTTGATGGTAATCACCTCTGCGGAAAACAGACCCGTAATGGTTTCCCCCGATTCCTTCCTGAACTGAAACTCTCTGCCGCTTACTCTTTTGTCAGCTGCAAGATCAACAAGAACTTCAGCTCGATCTTCATTATTTACCCAGAGCCTTACTTCAAGAGTCGTTTTTCCGATAGCATATTCGCGGCTGAATCCCGTGATATTAACAAACCCTTCATTGACATCCATAATACGTCCGTCATTGAAATCGGTGAGCATTATTGCATATGGTGACGACCTGAAAGCGGTTTCAAACTTGTCTTCGCTTTCTCTGAGTTCATTCAGCGTGCGCTGCGAATTGACGAACAGAAGGCTTATTCCGAGCCCTATGTTGAAAACAGGGGTGGTAAAGAACAGGATAATATTGAAGAAAACCGGGTCCAGCATTCTGTATTCGGGCATGATCAACCAGAAGGCGGACCGGAAAAGCAGCACAAATCCCCATGCAAGATTTATCAACCCCACAGCAATATACAGTAAGTTCTTTTTTCCGCTTCTCATGAAAAACACGGCAGCGGTAAAAGCAAAAACAAAGAACATCACAGAAGAAAAAATAAGGTTTCTCAGGGCAATCGCATCATCATAAAGAAGGAACCAGCTCATGAATGCCAGCGTGACTGCCGGAAGCAGATAAAAGGATTTCCAGAGCTTTTTTGCGAGAACGAATCTGAAAGTGCCGTCGAGCCTGATGACGATGGCGAGAATCAGCAGAAAATTCTGCAGGAAAAAAAATTCAAAGGAAAGAAATTTGTTTGATTCCACATCGGGAATGCCCCTTGCAGCCATTGAGAGGTATGCAAAAAATATTATCAGTGATCCTACCTGCCAGTGACCGAAACCGTAATAGGTTTTCTGGGTCTTTTCATAAAATATGAACATCAGCCATATGCTGAAACTGACAACAGCTTCACTAATAATCAGGGTGTTGATATCAATCATAAATGCTCCCTATCGTGCCCGATTACTTTGTCATCTTCCAAACAAATAACATTTTAAAAATCCATTTTCAGGCAAACCAGACTCCTCCAAAACCTTTCGTAAAAGATATCGGTTTTCCCGATTAAAATATTTAAATAAATTTTCAGGTGGTAAATCCTTGAAGTAAAAGGCTATTTTTATTGACAAACCATTTAAGTACTTTAAATTGCAGATATCATGGATAGAGGTGGGTGGGGTGTAATGTCTCAAATCGGTATGCATGTATCAGAGACTGTGCTTGCTTTCGCACTGCTTGTAATAATGACATATGCTCTGAAGAAAAAAGGAATCCTTAAAGAGGAAGACAGCGGTATTTTTGCAAGACTTCTCACAAATGCCGTGCTGCCGGCCACTATATTCTATCAGCTATGGACCTATCCTCTCTCAGGCGATTTGTCTTTACCGTGTTCTCGTAAGCCGGGGAATGGCGGCAGCTGAGTTATCCCGCAGGCTTCATAATCCAGAAAGCAGAGACAATAACGGCAAGAACCGGAAATATGACATAGAATATCCCCTTCGGCTTAGGAAACGGTACTTTCAGCAGAAACATAACCCCGACAGCGGCATATGCCGCACGGATTGTCCAGATGTATGCAGGGCCGGAAAGCGTAAACTTCACCAGAAAAACAAGCGGGAATATCATTGCCGAGAAGGTGACCGGCAGGCCGGTATAGAATTTGACCGTCCCTTCCCCGATAAGACCTGTAATATTGAAATATCCCAGCCTCATGGCAGCGGCGCAGCAGTAAGCAGTCAACAATATATGATCAACTGGCGAATTGAATCCTGAGTGAAGTGCAATCATGGCAGGCGCCGCACCGAAGCTGACAATATCGTTTATTGAATCAATCTCAATACCGAATGCCTTTTCCTGTTCGTTCAAATCGAACCTGCGTGCAACAAACCCGTCGAACAGATCAAAGATACCGGCCCATATCAGGCAGACAAGCGCATACCCGATATATCCGTTAAATGATAAAATGCATGACGCCATGCCGGAAATAAGCGCCATGAAAGAAACGGCCGTCGGAATGTTATAGACTCCCAGAAACATCACCTTCTCCCTGAAATAAGCCCGCCACGAACGGGGATAAGAATCAGATAATCCCGTGCCCGGAAAGTTCGCTTTTCAAATAGGCGTAGTAAATCGGCGCGGCGATAACCCCCGGGATACCGAAAGCCGCCTCCATGAATATCATTGTAACAAGCAGTTCCCACGCCCTTGAATTGATCTGAGAGCCGACAATCTTCGCATTCAGAAAATATTCCAGTTTATGTATTACAATCAGGAATACGAGTGAAGATACTGCAACTCCCAGAGATATGCTCATACTGACCACCACGATGACCGTATTCGAAATAAGGTTTCCTATAATCGGTATCAGGCCCACGAGAAAGGTCAGGGCAATCAGTGTTTTTGCAAAAGGAAGATGAATGCCGATAACCGGCAGGGCAACCCCTATATAAAGCCATGTAAAGAAGGTGTTCACAGCCGAAATTCTCACCTGGGCAAAAACTATGCGTCTGAATGCCATATGAAACATGTAGACCCGTTTGCTCATGGCCATTGTGAAAGGTTTCTCAGCAGGGTCATGCGTGACTTCGCTCAAGGAAACGATGACGCCTATCACCATTCCTATAAGGACCATGGCACCCCCCCGTGCGGCCTGTTTCCCTGCTATCGGCAGCTCATAGGCATGCTGGTTGAGCCATGCAATTGCAGACTGCTTCATCCCTTCGGCATCCTGTGGGATATACTCCATGAGCCAGTCCGGGATAAGCGTGTGCGACCCGCCGATGATCTCGGCCATTTTTCTGAACAGATTGGAGACATTGTCCGAACCGCTTCTCAAGAACGATATGGCGCCCCACGAAACGCTTATGAGAATTGCAATAACAACAACCGATATAACCGCAACGACAACGGCCTTTGCACGCCTGCCCTCCAGATACCTGCCTGTTACGTACGGGGAAAGGCTGTGGACGATTTCATAAACCAGGAAACCGGAAATAAGAGCGCCCAGCAGATGCAGCTTCAGTATTAGAACCAGCAAAACGCATGTAAGCATCCAGGCAATTATCTCGCTCGTCGCAGGACGTCCGGTTTTTGCGATATCCGTCATTTGATAAAGTCCAGTCCCAGTTTTTTGAGCGTCTTTTTTGTAGGCATGCCGTTTTTGTCCCAGCCGCGAAGCCAGTAATATTTGGGCAGCATGTCATCCACCCGCACAATCGACTCAGGTTTACCTGCAATCTGAGGTTCGCTTGTAAAACGTTTGGGCAGTGTATCGTCCTTTTTCGAAAATCCTTCGCGCATATTGAACATACGCTCCAGGTTATATCCGCGCGCACCGATTTCCAGAAACTTGCCGAAGTTCATTCTCATCCCTGTAGCCAGATTGATCGCCCTGGTATGGGGCAGCATTGGCAGATGTATCATCAGGAGGCCAGGGGGCAGCATCAGTATTCCATCAATGCTTGGCCACGCATAAGTGAGTATTTTGGAGACTACTTTAGAAAGTATCTTATGCTGAGGCACCTTGAAGGCGATGGGGGGCACAAACGTCCATGACGTGAACAGGCACTGGCCGCCTGCGCTTATTGCAGACAAAAGGTTCTGGTCCAGAACGACCCATCCGGGTTTTGATCTCCAGTGGTACTGGTCCAGAATAATTGGACCTGTTACCTCGAAATAGATCACATATCCGCCGTCAAGGTGGCACCCTCCTCTGCTGGCCGTCGCATAGCCCAGCCCGTGCCCGACGCTTCCGCGGGGCTCGTAGGCGGCCATTTCCAGGCCTTTTGCATGAGGAGCGAAGTCCTCGCCGCCATATTTTTCACTGAGCCATTTGACGCCCTCGGCCAGGTCATTGCCGATGCCGCGCCTGTGAGCAATATCATCAAGAACCTGCGAGACATTATCGGCCCTGCCGAATTCAATCCCGCTGTTCCAGAGGCCTTTCTCATTGAGTTCCGCAGCAAATCCCATAACGGTGCCGACGCTTATGGAGTCAATCCCCAGAAGATCAAGCTCATAGTTCCAGCGGATGATTGCATCCATGTCATCGATAAGCATATTGGATCCCAGCAGGCAGAGTATTTCATATTCGGGACCTTTAACCTCGTGACCGTCAAGTTCGACGACCCTGCCGCACCTTATCGGACATGTCACGCAGCCGTAATTTTTTATCAGCTTTTCTTCTGCCAGTCTTTTGCCGCCGATCTTCTCTGAATGTTCGTAATTCCCTCTCGAGAAATTTTTGGTGGGCAGAGCATTGCCTGCTGAAAGGGCTGTGAGGAAATTGGCCGTTCCATACCGTGGAGCCATGTCGCCCGTAGCAGGATGTGACTGAAGCATGGACACCCATTTCCGGTAAAGAGCTTTAAGCTTGTCCGGTTCTGCAACTTCAAGCTTCCTGGTGCCCTTCGCAATAAGCCCCTTGAGATTTTTAGAGCCCATAACAGCACCCATTCCGCATCTGCCGTGGCTGCGCTCCTGAGACACCGCTGTTGCATATTTCACAAGGTTTTCGCCTGCCGGACCTATCACGACCTTTCCGCCTGTCTTTCCCAGGAGAGCCTGTGATTCCTGGGTGTTCTTCCCCCAGAGGTGTGAGGCATCCTTTATTTCAACCTTGTCATTGTCAATATCTATATAGACTGGTTTTTCGGCTTTGCCCCTTATGATCATGGCGTCCCAGCCGGCGCGCTTCATATGCAGCCCGAAGTGGCCTCCGGAATTTGAGTGCCCTATCGCCCCTGTCAGAGGACTCTTGGCCGATATGTCATACCTGCTCGACGACGGCGCACCAGTGCCGGTGAGGGGGCCGGTCATTATAACAATAACGTTTTCCGGCGACAGCGGGTCAATACCGGGTTTGAGTTCATCCCAGAGTATCTTGGTGGAGAGATATCTGCTTCCCAGAAAAAGTTCCCGGTCTTTATCGGTGATGTCATATTCACCGACTTTCCCTGTCGTCAGATCGATATCAAGCGCCCTTCCGGTATATCCCTTAAATCTGCTTGCCATTAATAACCTCCGAATAAATATGAGTAAGGATTATAAGTTAATTTGCAGACCTCGTAAAGAACAGTTCAAAGAGCAGTTTTTTATTTTAGAACAATGTATTTTATGCCGTTTTCGGGAACTGTTTATGCACTATTTTTTCTATCTCTTGCAAGCGATGCAAGCACGCCCGCCAAGCAGAGTACGACATTCAGAATAAAACACATATGCACTGCCTGCATGAAGCTTGGATAATATGGTGGTGTTATCTCAACACGTCCGATTATAATCGTAAATATCATCATCACGACAGCCATGCTTATGGTCTGACCGGTCAGTCTCATGGTTGAAAGCATTCCTGAGGCTACACCGTATGCGTTTGTCTCGACAGACCCCATGATTGCATTCGTATTGGGAGAAGAGAACAAACCCAACCCGGCACCGAGTATGAGAAGTGATCCGACTATATATAACGTATTCGATTTATCCGTCAGAAAAATGAAAAAGAAAAGGCCAAGGGCGGTAACAGCCATTCCAAGAGATGAAAGAATCCTGGTATTTATTTTATCCGAAAGCCTTCCTGAAAGAGGAGAGATGGCAGCCATAACAACAGGAGAAGCAACCAGAATCAAACCAGCCTCTTCAGGTGACATGCCTTTTATATATTGCAGGTAAAGGCTCAGGATGAAGCCCGTGGAAAATGTGGCGGAATAATTTATAAGCGCGGCAATGTTGGAAAAAAGAAAAAGCCTGTTTTTCATGAAAAGCCCTGGATCGATAAGAGGGTTGAGAGACCTCATTTCCCAGAAAATGAAAACAGCTAACAGACAGCACCCTGCAATCACCAGGAAATATCCACTATCCGGAAGACGGGAAAAACCGTATATCGCAAGAAAAAGTCCCAGCGCATAAAGAATGGAACCTGTATAATCCATGGCGCATTTCTGAACGCATCCGCCTTCGGAAGATGTTATCTTGATGGCCAGGAAAAAGGCTGCGACAGAAAACGGTACAGTCGCAAGAAAAATCATCCGCCATGAATAATGCTGAGTCAGCCAGCCACCTAAAAAAGGGCCTGCAGTAAGCCCTATATAAACCATTCCGATTGAATACCCTATCATTCTGCCACGCACTTCGGATCTGTACGCCATGGAAAGCATTGCGACTCCCGTGCTGAAGATGAAGGCGCTCCCGATTCCCTGGACCACACGGGCTATTATGAGTACTGAAATTGAATTTGAAACTCCCGCAACAAGAGTTGAAACAGCGAATACAGCCATACCTATGGCAAAGATTTTTGCCCTGCCGTAGATATCTGCAACCCTGCCCACAGGAAGCAGAAAGACAGCAGTTGAAAGCAGGAACGAAGTGGCGACCCAATTGAGAACAACCGTATTCAGGCCGAACTGCTCTGCAATTGCAGGCAGTGCAATGTTTACTGATGACGACATGAAGGGAGTAACGAAAGATGACAGAAGCACGACAAAAAGAATCATACCCCTTTTTGCCGCATCTCGATCCATATGCATCATTTTCATAATTGTTCCGAGTGTCCGTGATTATCCACTGTCAAGTCAATATAATACTTTGAAGCAAAAGCAACACTTCTACTGATTAATCAAATTGACATTTTCCTTACTTGGATAGATTATTACCCTAAATAAAAAACTTCGGTTCCCTTGAATGAAATCAAAAATTATATTGCGGGATGGTTATTATGATTGGAAAAACAAAATATATTTCGGTAATGACAGCTGTCCTCATCGTTGTGAATACAGCATCCTTGTGCATTGCAGGAGAAGTGATTACAGATACCGCAAGACAGTGGGCTAAAGATGCTGTCAGTCAGGAAAAGTCCATTTCATCCGCTCCATCAGGAAACACGGTCGCAGTGCTTAATTTCAAGAATGCATCCGAGGACCCCTCCCTGAACCCCCTGCAAAAGGGTTTCTCCTTCATGCTTATGACAGACCTTGCATCGGTTCCCGGTATACAGCTAGTTGAAAGGGTGAAGCTTCAGGCTCTCATGCAGGAACTCGACATGGGGGTTTCAGGCATAATCGAAGACGCTTCAACCCCCAGAATGGGAAGGCTCCTAAGGGCAAACTATCTTATCGGCGGAGAGCTGACGCTTCCCAAAGCAGATGATCTGAATATCGGGTCTTATCTTTGGGGCGTATCGGGAGACAGAATGCTTGGACAGCCCAGTGCAAGGGGAAGTCTTAACGATATATTCGACCTTGAGAAAACAATTCTTTTTGAAATTATTGATCAGTTGAAAATAAGCCTTACTGATGAACAGAAGCAGAAGCTGAAAAAGCCCTTTACCACAAGCGTCACCGCCCTGTACTACTTTTCAAAAGGCATAGACAGCAGCGACAGAGGAAATTACAGGCAGGCCCAGATATACTACAACAAGGCGGTCGCGGCAGACCCCCAGCTGGGTGCGGCGAACTCTGCAAGGAGCGAGCTTATAAAGAAGAGGCTTGCACCGGCTAAGCCCAAGGAAGACGCCGTTATAAGAACGATGGAGACTCAGAATTCGAACACTGCAAGCCTTAAGCAGAACAATTCCACATTCAGGGCGCTGAACCCGTATCAGGTCGAAAAAGGGCACGGTTCAGGCCAGGTAAAAGTGTCATGGTAGGCAATATGAAAGGGGGTCGTTTTATGGAGCATTATCGCATTATCTCCATGCCGGCTTTGATAGTCTTCGTATTTCTCGCCTGCTCGTGCAGCAAATCGTCAACGGACAGCACGTCAAATGAAAACGGATCGGTCAGGTTCTCAATTGATGTAGCGGAGAATGTCCCGGCGGCAGTATCCCCGGGCATGGCGGCAGTCGACTGCGAAAGGATGAGAATCAACACGGTAACAGCCGAGTTGAGAGACAGCCAGAACAACCTTATAGCAACCGGCGGACCCTGGTCCTGCAGCACAAGACAGGGGACATTGAGCAGCATTCCTGCGGGCGAAGGCTATACCCTGATAATCATGATGATGGATGCAGACGGTGATGTACGTTACCATGGATACGTATACGGCATATTGGTTCCTGCAGCAGGAACCGCCGATGCGGGCACCGTTACCGTAACCCCTGTAAACAACCCTCCGGTAATATCCGAGATCAGAGGAAATAACCGTGTTACCGGCGGCTCCGGGATAATGCAGCTTGAAGTCATTGCAACCGACCCCGATGGAAACAACCTGACATATTACATGACCGATCTTCCTCAAGGTGAAGAATCCGGATATTTCTACGGCGCCTCATTTGATCCTGAAAAGCATATATTCACATGGGACACCTCTGAAGATTACGAAAATGGCGAATATTTCGTCTGGTTTATCGTGACCGATGACGGAGAACCAAGAAGAAGCGCATGGAAAAGGTGCAAGATATTCGTCGACTCTGTAAGTTCACAAACCCCTGACACGCAGCTTGTCCTTAATACCGATGATGACACGACCGAGGTGGTTGGAAGAAAATACGCCACTGCAGGCGAACAGTTCAGCATTCAGCTGAAAGACACCTCCTCTACTATACACACTGGACTTCATTTCTCCATGACTCCGGAAATAGGCTCCCTTAATGAGATATCAGGCCTTTTCACATGGACACCCGAAATAATCGAAACCGGAAACCTGATGCTTATGTTCTATATCAGCGGCAGCGGTGCAGCTGAATATGAAAATGACTGGAAGAAAATCCTTATGACGGTTGGCGGTGTCAATGTCTGTCCCCTCGTTGAACCTCTCGGGCTCAGAAGGTTAATGGAGATAAACCATTCATATGAATTTTATGTCACCGCGGAAGACCCGGACAGTGAGAACCTTGTATTCGAAGCCTCCGGCGGGGTTGAGGAATATTCCGATCCTTTCGAATACGGTGCGCAATTCAATGCAGATACGCGCAGGTTCTCATGGACTCCTCCTGATTCGGCCATTCAATACAGTCCTTTCGGCATTTTATTTACTGTTACGGACAGTTCCGGGGCAAGCGATGTCTGGGCAGTCTCAATAGATGTGATAGAGTGAGAAGATTATGAAGATAAAAATTACAATATTACCGTTGATTATGACTGGTATTTTTTTGGCAGCGTTTCCCCTTTGCGCAACTGAAATCAATTTCAATTCCGGCCTGATGTTCAATACATGGAAAGACGACAATTCCGATAAAGGCTTCCAGTCCGCTATACCGATTGAACTTTCCACTGATATAAGCGGGGTGAATCTGGACCTGTTGAACGCCTTTGTATACACATGGGTAAATCAGGAGAATACGCCGAACGCTAATCTCGGCAATTTCCTTGATACCAAGGTCAATGTCTCCTACCAGCTTGAGGACGTTATCCCGGTGAATATTCTTTTCGGGCTCGGCCTTAATCTTCCAACCGGGACTACGAACCTTTCCCAGAGACAGCTTATCCTCGTTGCTGACCCCGACCTGATGCCATTCACCACATTCGGAGAAGGTTTCAATGTCAATCCATACATTTCCATATCAAAAGAATGGGAAAAGCTGGTTGTCGGCATAGGCGCAGGCTATACATACCGCGGGAAATACGACTATTCGGAATCGACGCAGAATTTCAAACCCGGAAACCTCATAACCGCTTCAGCTGAGGCGGCTTACAGCTTTACAGACAGCATCCATGCAGGCATTTTCGGCGAGTATGCAAACTACGGTACCGATACCGTTGAAGGCAACGACTACTACAAAGAAGGCGACCTGTTTGTAATAGGAATTGGCGGCGGTTATTCCCAGCCATCATGGGAGCTTGACATCAATCTCGCCGGCCTCTTCAGGAACAAGAGCAAATTTCTGACGAGTGAGCAGATACTGGAACCGGAAGCTAAAAACAGCCACGGCATCGAGTATGATGCGGGCATAGCATACACGTATTTCCTTAATGAGCTGACAGCACTCAACGCAGGGGCGGATTTTGCCTATCTGGGCAAAAACGACTACTCGAGCGATTCACCTTATTATATCGGCAACAGGACAAAAGTTGCTCTCAGCGGCGGTGTTGACAGGAAATTCATGGACAATCTCAAGGGCGGCGTGTCGATAGACCTCTATACTATAAAGGAAGAGCCGGACTGGGAGCATCCGGACGGCTCCAGGACATATTATGGAGGCACTATCGCAGCATCTGTAAGCTGCACTTTCTGAAAATCAGGATAATTATTGAGTAATCTGTAAAAATCCAGATCCGGCCTGAGAGATCATCCCAAGAGGGTATGACTTCATCATACAATCTTGGGAACTATGCTTTTATGTGGATATGTTTAAAACAAGCCGATATTGGATAACCTCAAGTTATCTGGACTTAAAGGGTCTGTCTTCCCAAGCATTGAAACGGGACATTTGAATGAATTTATCAAGAATAAAGGCCAGGCACCTTTTGTTTATGAGGATTACCGCATAAATTTTCATTGGCAAGGAATCCGAAAGAGCAGAGATGGATAGACAAGTACCATGAGCTTAAAAATGCAGACTATGACACATTGCCATTATTCACCGCATTGGTCAACAGTTGCAATATCATATATTCGCAATATGCGAACTGCATCTGTTGTAAAAATGCCATGAAGTCTACTTCAGGGGGTTGCCTGTATTGACATGGTCAGTACAGGCAGCAATAATGAAAGCATCGGGCAGGTCTTTTTTTAAAAAAGCGAGGACTATTTGTTATGCATTTCAATTCGAAACATATGGTGCCGGCCGTTTAGTAACATAAGCATCAGTGTTACGGGCCTTAAAATAATTTTTTTTCCCGGTTGAAAGCCGGATTCATAAAATCAGAGTTGAGGAGGGTAATTATGAGAAACGCCATGGCAATGGTCACAGGGATTCTGCTGGCAGTGGCTGTCGGTCTGAGCGGGTGCATTGTATCAGCAACACCAAGCACTGATGAAGTCAGCATTTATGCGAACTATATGATGCAATTCGAGGTGGAACATGGTCACTTTCCGCCCACACATGAAAGAAACTACACCTGGAAACTTGACGGTGAGATGAAAGCTTATACCAGGGAACCTTCTTACGTTTACAGCGCGAAAGCAGATGGCCATGACCATATTCTTGAAGTGACAGCAGATTATTGTTTTGGAAAATGTACACATACATGGCATATCACGACTTTAGATCCTATTCGTGATTTATTGAACTCCATGGTCAGTATCCCTGCAGGGTCATTCATGATGGGGAGTAATCTGGACCCATATGAACAACCGGTCCACCAGGTAACATTAAATTCCTTTGATATTGGTGCATACGAGGTAAACCAGGCACAGTACGAGGCGGTCATGGGTACGAATCCGTCATGTTTTCATGGAGGGTGGGAGGATTATTTTAATTACAATTATTGTGCGAACAGGCCTGTGGAACAAGTAGGCATGGGTGACATCGAGGAGTTCTGCGCCAGGCTCTCCTACATGACCGGTAGGTCATTCACACTGCCGACTGAAGCGCAGTGGGAATATGCCTGTAGGGCAGGGACCACTACGCTCTACAGCTTCGGCGACTTTTTCGGGCTACTTGGCAACTATGCCTGGTGGTATACCGCAGACGAAACCCATCCAGTGGGCACCAAGCTTCCGAACAACTGGGGTTTGTATGATATGATGGGCAATGTCTGGGAGTATTGCCTTGATTCATGGCATAATAATTACATTGGGGCACCCACAGACGGCAGTGCCTGGGAGCCTGACGAAGGCAGCATCATCCGTGGCGGAAGTTGGTGCAACAACAACCCTTGGTATTTCCGGTCAGCGAATCGCGACAGCTCGTGCTATCCGGGCCCCATGAAAATCTGCATCGGTTTCCGCGTGGTTGCAAACCGGTAGGGCTCAGGGCGGAGGTTGCTACAGGCAGTGAGAATCAGTACTATTAGCTGCTTAATCTCAAGTGGTAAGACTTAAGTCATAAAAAGGTGAGACCGCATAATTTTATGTATGGTCTCACCTTTTTTTAAGAATAACTGACATCACCAGACTGCACACATCTGCGATAGCTTTATCATTTGGATGAAACTGAAAATTTTATATCTGCTAAAAATATCTCTGTTCGTATTCGAAGAAACACTTACTGCATGTCAGAAACAGTCGTGGCCAATATTTTCTGTTTTGTCAGATCAAAATGCAAAGAATAAAAGAATCCGGTTTTTTAAAACCTGCCCTCTGAATTTTGATTGACCGGCACTAGACGACTGGTCTATTATATACACATGTCAAAACCTTCAGTAAAGGAATCCATTATCAGGCAAGGCGCCATAATCGTACACTCAAAGGGTTACAATAACACAGGGCTGTCCGATATTCTCAATGCTGCAGGCGTCCCCAAAGGTTCATTCTATTTTTACTTTAAAAGCAAAGATGAGTTCGGCCTCGCCCTGCTGGATTTCTACTGGGAATTCATCAAGGAAATGATCCGGAAATACTGCACTGATGAAAAGATACCACCACTTACGAGGCTTGAAAATTTTATGGATGCATACCGCGACCTTTTCATAAAGATGGGCCACAGAGGCGGCTGCCCCATCGGCAATCTCATGCAGGAAATGAGCGATCTGAACGAGGACTTCAGGGCCAGGGTCTCGGATATCTATTCACGCATGAAAGACAGCATGGCTCAACTGCTCAAGGAAGCGTCCACAAGAGGAGATATTCCTCATTCCGCTGATCCTGATCGTACGGCACAGTTCATCCTCAACAGCTGGGAAGGCTCCATCATGCATATGAAACTGGCCAAAAACAGCGAACCACTGGAACTGTTCAAACAAATGGTTTTCGGACAGGTATTAAAATAAGCAGAAGAGAGGTCTGATATGGGCGAATGGCATAAGACAGGATGTGTACTGTGCGCACAGAATTGCGGGCTTGAGATCGAGGTAGAGAACAACCGTATAGTAAAGGTAAAGGGCGATAGGGACAATGTAAGGAGCAAAGGCTATGTCTGCCGCAAGGGCATGAACATCGCCTTTCATCAGCATAATGCGGACCGGTTGAAATATCCTCTGAAAAAGATCGGGAACAACTTTGAACGGATATCCTGGGATCAGGCCATTGACGAGATCGCAGCGAAGCTCAAATCCGTTGTTGACACATACGGTCCGCGCAGCTTCGCATATATGGGCGGAGGGGGGCAGGGATGCCATTTTGAAGCGGCCTTCGGCGTGCGCCTGCTGAGGGGCCTGGGTTCGCGCTACCATTACAGCCCCCTTTGCCAGGAATTTTCAGGCATGTTCTGGGTCTTCGGCAGGATGTTCGGCCATCAGCCGGTTATTCCGGAGATTGACGTGGAAGAGACGGACTTTCTCCTTAACTTCGGCTGGAACGGCATGCAGAGCCATCAGATACCGCAGGCCCCCAGACATCTCACGCGCATCGCAAAAGACTCTGACAAGCTGCTTGTCGTGATCGATCCGAGAGTCTCTGAGACCGCAAAGATAGCAAATATACACCTGCGAATACGCCCGGGAACGGATGCCCTTCTCATGAAGGCCATGATCGCAATCATCCTTCAGGAAGGATTGGAAAACAGGGATTATATCGGACAGCACACCTCGGGTTTTGATAATATTCGGGACATGTTTCTCAGTTTCGACGCACGTTCTGCTGTTGAAACCTGCAATCTCGATTACGGGCAGGTTCGTGAAATCTGCCGCAAGTTCGCCACACAGAAGTCCTGCCTCAGATATGATCTGGGCATACTGATGAACCGCCACAGCGCCGTATCATCAAGTCTTGCCATAATTCTCCTGGCTATCTGCGGGCGCATAGGCGTAAGGGGCGGCAATGTCTTCCACGGGCAGCTGATGCCGCTGGGGAGCCACTCAGACGAGCGCAATCCAAAGACCTGGCGAACTGCTGCTACCGGTTTCCCGGCCATAATGGGCTGTTTCCCGCCTAATGCCATGCCTGAAGAGATCATGTCCGATAATCCCGAGCGGCTCAGGGCAGTCTTTGTGAGTGGAGCTCATCCTCTTCGCTCCTATGCGGACACAACCGCATACGAGAATGCCTTCAAACACCTGGACCTGCTTGTAACAGCTGAACTGGCCATGACAGAAACAGCAGCGCTCTCCCATTATGTCCTTCCCTCGCGGTCAGGTTATGAATCATGGGACGGCACGTTCTTTCCCCTCACATTCCCTGGAATTTATTTCCAGATGCGCAGGCCCATCATAGTACCCGATGGCGAACCGCTGGAACTGGGCGAGATACACATGCGTCTGGCAGATAAGATGGGGCTTATCCCGCCCATACCCGAAAAGCTGTACAAGGCTGCCGAAGAGGGCCATGAGGCCTACGGAGCAGCCCTTATGGAATTTGCCATGACGGAACCGTCAGCCCTGGGCGCCATGCCGTTCATACTCGGCAAAACACTGGGCAGAGTCATGGGATCGGTGCATCTGGCAGCGCTGTGGGGCATGTTGCAGACTGTACCCAAGCCCTTCCGCAAAAATGCAGCGCGTGCGGGGTTCACGCCGGGTGCGGGTATGGGGGAAGAGCTGTTTCAGAAGATCATCGATCACCCGGATGGGCTGTGGATAGGAATGACAGACCCTGAAGAGAACTTCGCGGATATAAGGACGGAAGACGGAAAAATAAACCTCATAATTCCTGAACTTTCCTCAGAGCTTGAAGCCATCGATGCTGTGAATGAGGAGACTGCCCTGACGCCGGACCCTCAATATCCCTTTGTCCTCATGGCAGGCAGGCATTTCAATATGAACGCCAATACCCTTATGAGAAATCCCAACTGGAATGAGGGAAAGCGAGACTGCACCCTTATGATGCATTCAGATGACGCGACCTCACTCGGCATTGCCGATGGTCAAAAAGTCAGAGTTACAACAGAAGCAGGCTCAGTGGAGATCGAGGCTGAGATAACAGATATGGCGCATAAGGGCCATGTAGTTATTCCACACGGCTTCGGGATGGTCTATGACGGCAAAGTTTATGGTGTGAACGTTAATCGCCTGACAAAGAATACCAACCGCGACTGGCTGGGAACGCCTATGCACCGCTATGTGCCATGCAGGATAGAGGCATTATGATAAGGCATGAGCCGTAACTGCATTTTTCCGGCCTCTATTGATTTATTAGTATGGAAGCTTAGAATAGAAGAATATCTACCTGAGTCTTGTCTTCAAGGAGATTGATATGGATAATGCAGGAGGCAAAGAGGCTGCTGTCATCCGGGGCAAGTCACATCATGTACGGTTCGGCATAAAGCTCAGCTATGGCATAGGGGATATATCCAATAACATATTCATCGTTACCACAGGAATGTACCTGCTATTTTTTCTGACCAATGTAATCGGCGTCAACCCGGCTCTGGCCGGCACCATGCTGCTTTTCCCGAAACTCTGGGACGTGATCTCTGATCCTGTCATGGGCATGATCTCTGACGTCACGCATTCACGCTTCGGCAGAAGGCGTGTCTTCCTGCTCTACGGCGCAGTGCCCTTCGGCCTTTGCTTTTTTGTGTTGTTCAACGTGCCAGGATCCCAAACTGAATTCGCAAGCGCCCTTCAGGTCTCGCTTCTCTTCGCCCTTGCCTGCACTGCCTTTACGGTTGTCAATGTGCCATATTCCAGCATGGTCCCTGAAATGTCCGATGATTACAAGGAACGGATATCCATAACCTCATTCCGCATGACATTCGCCTCAGTCGGTGCGCTGCTGGCCGGAGGTTTAGCCATGGTACTTGTAAAGGCTGGCGGCGGCGGTGCCGGCGGCTTCCATTTCATGGGGGCCATTTTCGGAGTCATGATAGTCATCTCATGTCTGATATGTTTTTTCGGCACGAGTAACGCTACCAGCCTGCCGCCCCATGCAGACATGCCGCCCATAAAGCAGCAGATAAAAATAGCCTTCAGGAATTACCCGTTTGTAATACTCATGTCGAGCTACTTCCTCCAGGCGCTTGCCATTGGCGTTATGATGGCCGGCTTTATTTATTACGTCAAATACTCCATGGCCCTGCCCGAGACGACCATGAATACTGCCTTCCCCATCTTCATGATAACAGGCGTGCTTTTTATTCCGGTCTGGCTGGCTTCAGGCAGGCGTATCGGCAAGATAAAATCTTATTACATCGGACTGGCCGTCTTCACTGCTGCAATGGGTTCGCTTTTCTTCACTCCCCCTTCACATATCTTGTTATTTTACGCCCAGATATTCCTTGCTGGTATCGGCTTTTCAAGCTTCCAGCTCTTTCCATTCTCCATGCTGCCAGATACAGTTGAATATGACCAGATGCAATCCGGCCTCAGGCGCGAGGGTGTGTTTTCGGGCATGTGGTCTGCAGGGCAGAAGATAGCCTATTCGGTGGGGCCTCCAATCGTGGGGTTTGCTCTTTCTCTTTCCGGCTTCGTTTCTGATGGTGCCCAGCCTTCTGGCCTTGATACGGGTGTGCGTGCAGTATTCTGCCTCTTCCCGGCTGCCATGATTCTGCTCAGTTTCATCCCTTTCAGCAAATACACCCTCACCGAAGAAGAGTTCGAAAAAGTAAAGGAGAAAATCGCACAGGCACAAAAAGAATCATAGTGCTGCAGAAAAATAAGCCTGACCCGAATTAACCTGTTCCCAGATCTTTACATCAAAGTATCTGCCGCTTCGCCCGCCGCATCCATCCATTCTTCGGTTTCTCCGGCAATGACAGTCTCTTTGGCTGTTTTCAATATCCTGCCCGTCTCGACGTCGACAAGCCTTAAATCAAGCCTCATATTCGAGCCTGAAACAAGATAGCTGCCGAATACCATGCGTTTGGCCCCGAGCATTCTGCCGACCTTCAGACGCACAGACTCATCCGCCAGTTCAGAGTTGCCCAGCTTCAGCTCCTGAAGCACACTGAGGAGCTTCTGTCTTTCTATTATCTGAATAGCCGGTTTTGTAGACAGCCTGCCTACTATTTCTGAAGATAGAAGAATTCCTAGATCATCGCCTGTGGAATCATCAGGGCTGAGGTTTTCGATGTCGAAGACTGCAACGGTCATTAGCCCGGACTTCTTGCCGGTCGTCGCACACCCTGCAATACCTGCCGTCAGAAGACATATCACTGACAGCAGGATTATATTCCTAATATTATTTATCTTTATTGTCTGCATCGCTCTTCTCTATAATTTTATCGTCCTGGGAAACAGCCCTTTCATGTCTTATAATCTTCGCATTGGAGAAATCGAGCTCGGTGGAAACAACCTCTATTTCACCCACTATTTTAGGTGAGGCTTTAAGGACCCTTCCTTTGTATTCTGTAGCAGGCTGCTCTTCAATGATATTAAATTTTGTTCCTGTAACAACTCCCTGATTTGAACCCACGTTTATCATCAGGTTACCTTCCTTGTTTGTTACGACATATCCTTTTATCGGATATTCTTTGATAACAGCCGCCAGAAGTTCCCTGTTAAGACTGTTTATGTTATCTTCGAACCTCTCATCGGTTCCTATGTCCCTGTTTATGACTTTTGTAATTCCGGTGGTTTCGGTATCTATAAGCCTCATTCTTAACAGCGATACGTCGGGAAGGTTGAATATCACTCCAGTGCCGAGAACCCTTGCCGCAAGAACTTTGCCCAGTTTCAGCTGGGTCTCCTGATCAGCCAGGCCGGATGAGCCTATTTTGAGTTCTTCAAGCAGCCTGTCCATAATGATCCGGTCAACCGCCTTTACCCGGCCGGAACTGTTAAGCTTGTCTGCCAGATCCGTTGTAAGAACGGTCGATATGCCGTCCCTTTCACCGAGCGCTCCCTTTTCCTCAAAATCCACGAAAGCAAGTGTGGTAATCGGCGTAGTCCAGTCGTCCTTTGGTGCGGCGGATTTCTTCTGCTCTTTGTACTGCTTGACGAGGTCATCTACATATTTGTTTATAAGCTCCCTGCGCTGGGTATCTTTCTGCAGCTTTACCATCTCGGTGGCCCTTGCTGCCAGTATCTTCGTATATGCGTCACCCTTTATCGCGGCTTCACCCTCTTTGTAGGATGCGATCGCCTTGTCGTAATCGCCCTCTTTTTCGTAGGTGACGCCTTTGTTCGCCATAGCTTCGACATAATAGGGGTCGAGTTCTACTGCCTTGTCATAAAGTTCACGCGAGCCTTTGTAGTCTTTTGCCCCTGCATAGAGCCTTCCCAGTTTGTTGTAAGCCAGGGCCTTTTGGAACGACTCCCCTTCTTTTTTCTGCGCCGCCTTTGCATATTCGGTCTGGGCATCGGCCTTTTTGTTCTTTGCATAAAGGATATCGGCCTTGATTATGCTTGCATAAGTCCTTTCCGGTGCAATCTTTTCAACTTCTTCGGCAAGTTTGAGCGCCTTTGCCGGGTCACCCTTTCTTGCATAGACTGCTGCCAGTCCTTCTTTTCCGTATACGACGGAAATGCCTTTGCCGTTTGCGAGGCCGGTAAATATCTTTTCCGCTTCACTGGTTTTGCCCGCCTTAAGCGCGGCATAACCCTTTGTCATGAGCGCTTTCGCATCAGTCGGGGTTTTCTTTATGGCCGTATCGCTCAGGGCCTCGGCAAGCACCGCCTGTCTCTGCTGAAGTTTCCTTTCCGCAAGCCTTCCCAGCATGACGCTTGTGGTCTTACCGCCTCCCTGTATTACGTCAATGACCTTCTGTCCGGGGCCTATAACGCATACGGTTGGAAGTATATTTTTTGCATCATAGGCTTCGCTGACCTTCGCATTATCTATCAGGACCGGGAAAGACAGCTTGCTGCTTTTCGCGAAAGCAGCAGCCTTGTCCTTTTGCGAAGCGGCTACTGCAAGAACATTGAGGTCTGCATTCCTGTATTTTTTTGCAATCTGATCCAGACTTAACAGGCCTTCAACAGATGACTGGGAAACCGGGTTGAAGAAATAGACAATCGTCATCGAGCTCGTTTTCATGCTCGCCAGGTCGTATTTTTTGCCCTGAACATCAAAGAGAGCAAAAGCCGGGGCAATGCTTCCCTCGATCTGTCTGGCAGAAAGAGTGCCTGCAAGAATGAACGCCAGAATGAGAACCAGCCAAGTTATCCTTTTCATCTTTTTCATCTTACTCCCTCCTGTAAGGGCTGATTGAAAAAACTTCATTTCCCGCACATATGCTAACCCGGTTTCGTCTCCTGCGGTTCCAGTCTTACCTTAAGAGGCTGTTCGCCCTTTTTGTCAAGGTTTACCTGTGCGTCCCAGTCAAGATAGCCCGGCATGCTGACTCTCACCTCATGCTCCCCCAGACTTAGCGGAATCTTCAATGGCGTTGCGCCTTCCGATTTTCCGTCTATGAACACCCGGGCTCCTGACGGTTCGCTCTCGACATTCAGGACTGCTTCAGCTGCAGGCGGTTTCTGCTCCGGCTGAACAACAGATTTCTCTTTGTTACCTGTGATGAAAAAAATAACCGCTGCAGCCATCAGCACAATTGCCGCTATTATCACCGCCACAGCAATCCGTTTGCCGGATGTTCCCGCTTGCGAGGCCGTTTCCGCTACTGGCTGAACCTTTTCTCTTGTTGCATTAAGCGCATCAGCCATATCTTTGCCGGTCTGGTGTCTGAGGGCCGGGTCCTTGGACAGGCTCTTCATGATGACATCACACAGACCTTTTGGGGCGTCTGGTTTCAGTTCCCTGAGATTGACAGGTTCACTCGATGTAATGGAGTTGAATATGGAGCCAAGGTTCTCGCCCTTGAATGGTTTGACCCCGGAGACGAGTTCATAAAGGATAACACCCAGAGAGAATAGGTCTGACCTGCCGTCCACCTTCTTGCCCAGTACCTGTTCGGGCGACATGTAATTGGGGGTCCCCAGTATTTCACCCGCCTGGGTCTGCTGAGTAGCCTCGGGATCGTCTATGTGCGCTATCCCGAAATCGGTTATCTTGACCTTGCCGCCTTCCGTTATCATTATATTGGGAGGTTTGATGTCTCTGTGGACTATGCCTTTGCCATGAGCATAATCAAGGCTTGAGGCAACCTCAATGCCTAACCCGGTTATCTGTTCAAACGAAAGTGAATTGTCCCTTGCATGGACATTAAGCGGTGTACCCTCGAGCAGTTCCATTGCTATGAAAACAGTTTTATTATCCTCTCCCACATCATAGACGGTAACAATATGGGGGTGCGCAAGCCTTCCGATGGCGCGCGCCTCCTTTAAAAAACGCTGGACGAAATCCGCGCTCTCAACCCTGTCCGGACGCAATATCTTGAGAGCGACTTCTCTGTTGATGTTAGGGTCATGTGCGAGATAGACCATACCCATCGACCCCCTGCCGAGTTCTTTTACTATTTCATAACGCCCGTATTTCATGAATTCTACCTTTCCCTGATAAAGAATAATACCGTATCCAGGGGTATGATGTAAGTGTAATCAAGTCTTCCCTTGAGTCCGCCCTTGATAATGCCTGCAAAAACACCGTTATCAGTGAAAACCGGCCCGCCGCTGTCTCCCGGTCTGACATTCATATGGGCCTGCCAGTAGACCTGCCCCTCAACTTTTCTCGAATTCCCGCTGATTGTACCGCGGATTATCTGGCGCGAATTCTGAGCAGCGCACCCGAAAGCTGTAATCTTCTGAGAGTCTTTCATGCGGGCCAAACCCTTAAGTATATCGACTTCTGTTTTGAAAGCGTAGTCGGTATCGATCAGTGCGATGTCTTTTTTCCTGTCAATCTTTATGAGTTTTCCGCTGAGCACTTCCCCTGTTTTTGTTATGACCTTTATTGCCGCCTTGCTGTTCAGGTAATGTGCCGTACACAGTATCAGCCCTTTCTTATCAGCTATGAAACCGGTGAGGTTTACTGTCCCGCCATCAAGCGCGGCCTCAATGCATACAATATTGGCGGAATTATCGTTCATCGCTCCTGTTGTATCGATATCCTGATTTTCATTTTTTCCTGAGGAAATATCTGCCTTCATCTTTTTTATATAATCTGAAAGATATTCCGAGAGTTCGGCCTCAGACGAACTGCCATTCTGAAAGACTTCGATGTTTACAACAGAAGCAACAGGTGAATCGGTTACAATCCTTACTTGGATATCGCCATTCTTTCCCGTCGCCTTTATAAGCGTTGCGTCACGAATTTCCTCTTTAGTGATCATATAGCCCTTCTGCTTCATCCAGGCCTCGACAACGTCCTGGGTTTCGGATTTCGGCATGGCATAATGCAAGGTTTTCGTATCATCGAGGCCATAAAGAACCGGGGCGAAAAAAAATATCATGAAAATGCATATCAAATATTTTTTCAGGTCTGAAAGGGGTTTGCTCATCTCTTCAACCTGGCCCCGCACTTCGGGCAGTCTTTCCCGGTGGCATCTTTGCCGTCTTTTGAACCTGCCGGCAAATCCTTCAGCAGTTCACCACATGCCGGGCATTTTAGAAAATTTTCCCTTATTACACGCTCAAAAATTCCCAGTACTATCAGAAGGATTACGCTTGAACCCAGTATGATCCCTTTCACATTCAGGCCCCCTGCCCCGCCGCCATAGTACCTGTACAAAAATACTGCCGCGGCAATAAACACCGCAACGAGTATCAGCATTGCAAAATGCGAGACATGAAAAAGAATCATCTGGCCTGCAAATTTTTCAATAATCTGCTCATCATGGGAAGTCTGTTTCTGATCATCGCTCATAATCCGATACCGTCCTTTTAATGAATTCCTTCCCATTTTCGAAAAAGACATTCTCATAAAAAGCATCAGACATATTATAATTTATAAGTTTATCTTATAAGGCAGAGCCTTATTCCCGTGCTATTCTCCCGAAATACGGGCCAGCACGACAGTGATATTATCCTTTCCGCCGCCTTCCTTTGCAAGATCGATAAGGCCTGACGCCATATCTTCAAGTGCGGAATATGAATTCATGCATTTTTCAATCGCTTCATCATCGGCCATATCCGTCAGCCCGTCAGAGCAGAGAAGGTAAATATCGCCGTTGACCGCCTTTGTTTTTATTATATCCAGGCTCACATTATCCTCGACACCCACTGCCCGCAGGATAACATGCCGCATCCTGTGATTCCTGGCTTCTTCGACGGTAATTATACCCTTCTCAATCTGTTCCTGGATCAGCGAATGGTCTTTCGTTATCTGTTTCAATATGCCGTTCCTCAACCTGTATGTCCGGCTGTCACCTACATGGCCTATTATGATGAGATCATCCGAGAAGCTGAGAAGTTCAGCGGTCGTACCCATTCCCTTGTGCTCCGGGAACCGGCTTATATGTTCGAGAATACCGCTGTTGGCGGTTATATAAGTCTTCTGAACGGGAAGCGCCGGGTCTTCCTTAGTGCTCCTCATCCATTCTTCATAGACACAGGCAGCGGTATCCACAAATATCCTGCTTGCAATTTCTCCTGCAGCAGCGCCTCCCATGCCATCGGCTACAGCACACAGGTTCATGTCTTCCCTGATGAGAAATGAATCCTCGTTATTCGTTCTTTTAAGCCCGGGATCGGTTTTTCCGAATAAATTAATCTTCATATATTACATAAGTCATACCACTTGACAGGCTGCTGATTCAAGTTGTACTTGAGGCAATATTATGAAAGTGCCTCCTATAATCACAGTTCAGTTAATCCATCTTCAGGGGCCGATGAAAGGCCAGATCCAGGAGTTTTCCGAAAGCACCATAACCATCGGAAGACAGGCCGACTGCAGCGTGCAGTTCCCAAAGGACATGACTACAATATCCAGACAGCATGCAGTTATAGAACGTGATGGAAACAGATTCAAGCTTACCGACAAGAGCGCCAACGGCACCTTTTTGAACGGCAAAAAAGTAACTGATACCTATCTCAAAGACGGCGATGTCATAATGTTCACCGAGGGCGGTCCCAAGGTGAGCTTTATAGCTGCAATAGCAGAGGCATCATCTGAAGCGATTCCTGCTGCTGCGCCTCAGCCGCCGAAGCAGGAACCTGCAATCATGCAACCTGCATCTGCTCCGGAACCTCTTGTTTTAACACCGGAACTTCCGGCACAGAAACCTGCCTTTGTTCCACCTGCCCCTGAACCTCCCAGACCTGTACCGGAACCGCCAGTGCAGGCCACCCAGGACAGCCATCAGGAAAAGATTCAGGTCCCGCTCATGATACAGTTCGGACCGGCGCTGCGCTCATATAAAGAGCTTCCTGTTACAATCGGGAAAAGCCCTTCAAACGATTTTGTCATGGCCCATCCGAATATCCTGGGAAATCACGCGCAGATAGTTTTCAGCCAGGGTGCATACAGGATACGGGACCTTACTGGAAAGAGCCTGATCAGAATAAACGGCAGGGCGATTGAATTCGAGGCGGCGCTCAATGCAGACGACATCATATACCTCAGCCCGAACGGCCCTGCCCTCAGATTCCTGGGAGAAGGAAGGCTCGCAGAGCATGAGGAAGCCCGGGATGAAGAGGCAATTGCTGAACCTCAGGCAAAACCCGCCCCCCAGAAGGAAGAAAAATCAAAAGGCCTTAAAGGCTTCATGGATCTGTTTAAAAAATAGGGCTGTAAGGGTCTTGCCGGAGTATAAAAAATAAATCATTTCTGAACAGGGTCTGCCAGTAATGTGTCAGGTTTTTCGATTTCAAAGCTGTCAATCGTTTCGTATTCTATGGCGGAATCCTTCCCACCGCTCACTGAAATCATAGAAAATTTCATTCCGTCATCCCCGGCATAGACGTGCACAAAACCGCAGACCCCTTCGCATTTTTCGTAAAGACTCTTCTTGCCGTCCGGAACATTGTCTTTGCACCCGTAGACCCATGAGCCGCCGCTGCCGGCAATAATATATACTGTACCCGCCTCATCCGGCTTCAGTCCTTTGAGCGGTTTTGTCCTCTCATAAATGTGCTCGTGGCCTGAAAAAACCACATCGACGCAAAACCTGTCAAATAGAGGAACCCAATGCTTCTGAATGTCTTTATTGTCGCCGTGCAATCCCATACTGAAAGGCGGTTTGTGCATGACCGCAATCTTCCATAAGGCCGTCCTGTTGTTTTCAAGGTCATTTTCAAGCCATTCATACTGCTTCGAATCCGGCTTTATACCGGCATCATTTTCCGAATTGAGCATCATGAAGTGCCTTCCTGCCACATCAAAGGAATACCAGTATTCACTTGAGTCCTTTATGCCATTATCAGGCAGAGCGAACTGTTCAAACAAATTCCTGCATAAACCATTTACCTTAATACAGTAGTTGTCATGGTTTCCCATTACGGGCATTAAAGGAATCTCTGAAATAAGCCCGCCCATATCCTCAAACCACTCGGCCCAGAGCTTTCTGCTTCCTGCTGCGTTTGTGATGTCTCCGCAGTGAATTACGAACAAAGGTCTTAAATCCCTGATCGCCGCTGCAATGTTTCTCCTGATGCTTCTGTCATTCTGCGTGTCACCCAGAACAGCAAAAGAAAACGGACCTTGTGAAGGCGCTGTACTGAATGCATGTATTTCACTCCAGCCGGAATCCTCGCTGCCGCAGCGGTAATAATATATTGTACCGGGTTGAAGGCCTCTGACTGTCGCCTCATTGATTATTCCGGAATCAGTTTTTAAGGAAGATGATCCATCCGTTCTTGCCGTGAGGTCAGTTTCTTTCTTGCCATATTCTACAAAATTCTGGCTTTCAAATTTTGTCAGCCATGTGACGGTCATCGTAGAAGAAGGATCTTCAGTCCATGAAAGGTGAACATTTCGAGGAGGATCAGCATTTTTACAGGATTTGAGAGCCTTTGAATCATCTGTTTCGGCCTGTGCTATGTGTACTACGCTCTTATCAGGTCCTGAGCAGCCTGAAATAAATAAAATCAATATTAGGATCAATGCAGGGCTTTTTAATCTCATATCTGCGATTTATTAGAATAAATGTCTCAATGCCGGGCTCAGCTGCAGTACAGGATATCGGACGGTTTGATCAAGCTCTCTTTAATACAATAATTACTTCTACAGATATTTTACGCCGATGCTGTTATCAGACACATGCATTACTTCGGCCTTGATAATCTTGCCGTCGTTCGGCTTCGTGAACTCAATCGTTGTTCCCTTGAATTTACTAAAGCTGAAACCTTTAAGATTTTCGGTCAGGCCAAGCATGTCGATCATGCTGATCATCATACCATCATCGGTCATGTTTACCACCCGTGCTATACCTTTTATGCAGGGGCTGTTCTTGCAGTAGGCTTCATTCAGCTCTTCGGAAAGCACGTTGAACATGACAATACCATGACTATCCTTCCTGGATTGGACCCTTTTGTCAGTATCGTGATTATCCAATGTAATCTCCTTAATAATACCTGATTAGAATATTCTTAAATTAATAATTTAACATACAAAGGTCAAGCCTCATTTCTTATTAATCTTCAAATAATTTAACATCGAGGCTCGATCTCATTCCCGATAATTATTTAACTTCCCCTTTTGTCTCAGGCTTTTTCTCTGGCCCTGTTGCCATAACGGCTCCCGGCTTGTCCTTAATACCCAAATAGAATACGACAAGTCTTACAGGCTTGTCTGTTTTGTTTATTCCGTTTTGAACCTGATTTACGAATTCGATTATCGGCTGTCCGCTTGTATATGTGTATGATTTTCCGTCCCCGGTTTCAACTGTAAGTGCCCCCTCAAGGACATAGGCATAAAGCGCTATCGGATGATAATGCCAGCCTGTCTCCTTTCCCGGAGGGATTGTAATATCAAGGACAGTGACTTCCGGGTCATCAGTCACGGTATAATGTACCGGACTTCCATCTGGCATCTTTGAAGTTTTGAGGAGTTCCTTAACAATCAGGTCGCTGTCATAAGCGGAAAGTAATGCGGGCATAAAAATGTTGGCTGTAAGGAATAAACATATACAAATGAACTTTCTCATAGCTTCACCTCCTTATATTTTTCCAGGTGTTTTTATCACTTTATTGTCACTATGAAATCCTTCAAGCCATAAATCCACCGGGTATTTTATCCCACGCGGTTTGAAGGGCAGAGCAACAGATATGCCTCTGGCTGCACTCCGATAAGCGGCATGCATAATTTCAAGCACATCAGCGCCGTCATCCAGGCCTTCACTGGTTGCAGAGCCCGTTCTAATGCAGTCGATGAAGTGCATCATCTGTCCGACATATCCGTTCTGATTAAGTCTGTCATAGTTCTGGTTGAACCATCCGGTTGTTTTTCTTTCTGAAGACCGTCCTGAGTCGGCCCCTTTTTCCGAATAGCATCTGATCCCCGAAGCCCCCTGAAGCTCTGCATGAATTACACCCCCGACACCCTGGCATTCTATTCTGCCCGATGACCCCCCTTTCAGCGACCATGAGGCTTCAGCCTGAGCAAGCGTGCCGTCTTCGAATTCCATCGTCACCAGAACAGTATCATCCATGACGGTCTTGTCCCGGTGCATGAAGAGCCCGCAGTGAGAAGATACGCTCTTGACCCTCTTTTTCCCCATCAGCCACCTGCACACTTCTATCGAGTGACAACCCATATCCATCATTGCCCCGCCGCCTGCACTTTCCTTTTCCCAGAACCAGGGCGAATACGGTCCTCCGTGCGCAAGAACGCACCTGATGAAGAAAGGCCTGCCCACTGTTTTTTCGTCTATCATGTCTTTTACATGCACATACTTGGGGGCAAAACACAGGTTTTCTGCATAGAAAAGCCTTTTGCCCGATTTGTTTTCGGCCTCCCTGATACCCTGAACTTCATCAAAATTGAGGCAAAGCGGCTTTTCGCAGATCACGTCCTTTCCGGCGTTCAGATAATGAATTGCAGCAGGAGCGTGAAGGCTGTTTGAAAGGGTAATTATAACAGCGTCCAGCTCTTTTATCTTATCAAGACCCATTATGTCCGCAGTTCCATATTCAAGCCCGTTGAGCTTCCTGAATGCCTCTACCTTTTTCCTGTCCCTGCCTGCGACAGCAATCATCCTGGAGCCCGGGACATACCTGAGAGCATCATTATGGGTATGTGCAATCGAACCGGGACCGACTATACCCAGACGGATCAATTCTTTCATATTCTTACCCGCACAAGGACAATTTTTTCAGCCATTGTTCAGATTCCCTGATTCCTGATTTTCTTTTCATAATGCCTTTTCAGTATCTCTCTTTTTTTAGGGGCCCCGTGATTGGGTACGAAAAGCGAGCATCCGGTATCAAGAAGCGTCTTCCAGCTTCTTATTATCCCCGGTATGTCATCGCCGAAAGGAGGCATGATAGAATTGTCGAAAACCCCGACCATGTTATCCCCGGTGAAAGCGACTTCATTATCGACAATAATCGCGACTGAACCTTTTGTATGGCCCGGCACATGGAGAATACAGGCATTGAATCCCAGAGGGTTCAGATCGAATTTATCCCTTACCTTTATATCGCAGGCTACCGGCCTGTACCTGAACATGGGCTGGGCCTTTGTCCTGAACGTCTTCATGAGCCACTTCGTATAAAAGACGGTACCGGCAGGCAGCGGGCTGTCTCCTGCTTCAAGATAACCTGCCTCGGTTTCATGCGCGATTATCCTGGCCCCGAACTGCTCTTTGATGTTTGCGGCGTTCTCGGCATGGTCGAAATGGGTGTGCGTAAGCATAAGAGCCTCGAGGTTTTTATCATTCACTCCCAGCTTCTTAAGGTTATGCTTGAGCCTGAGCCAGGCATACCTTCTGCCGGAATCGACAAGGATAAACTTCTCACCGTTAAAGATCAGGTATGAATTGAAAAATATACCGTTTGCGTGGATTATTTCATATCCGCTTTTTTCTGTGCGTATAGTCAGTCTATTCGATGCCATTATTCACTCCATTCCGGATGCTTGTTATTTTGAACAAACTCACTGAATTTTTCAAGCAGGGCATATGCTTCAGGTGTCTCTTTTGCATCCCCGGGCAAAGCCTCGACAACAAACCCTTCTGCCTTGAGATCGCCCGATTGCTCTCTTATCATCCCGCTCATAGCATCAGCGCTGAATTCAGGATGGAACTGCACGCCCCAGGCGCATCCGCCAAATCTGAAGACATGGTCCGGTTCGTGCGCGTGGAAACCGACTTTCCCTGTATTGTCTGCAATATTTCCAGATGTCGTACCGGCCTTTATCAAAATAGTTTTTTTCGTATTTATTGTTTTGTCCATACTATTGAATATCTCCAAAGCAACTGCCTTTTTATTTCAGCACCAGGAATATGAATGTTACAAATTCTCCCTAATTCTGAAAACTTCATGTATATTTCATTTTTTCCGTGTTCCTTCCATGTCCTTCTGATATGCTCCGGTTCCATCACCCTGCCATTCTTTATCAGCATCAGAAACCTGCTTAAAGGAAAGCTTAATGCGCCCAAAAGGTAACCCTTCAGGCTCTCAGCCTTGAGCATATCCAGGATAATCAGTCTTCCCCCGGGTTTAAGCGAAAAGGCCATTTTTTCAAGCATGGACGCAAAAGGAAGATGATGAAGCGTAGCAATGGAAACTATGCAGTCAAAATGGCTGTCAGGCCATATATAATCCAGAATATTTCCTATGCGATAATCGATATTCCTGAAGTCCTTTGAATTCGACTTTGCAGCACGAATCATTTCAGGGGATAAATCAACCGCAACAACATGTTCTGACTTCAGGGCAATTATGCGTGTAAATTCCCCCAGGCCGCACCCGACTTCAAGAATTACCCTGCAATCCTTTGGAACATATCTGTTCAGAAAATCATAAAAGTAACTATTGTGCGTCCATCCCTCATAAAGGGATGCTATCTCATCGAAATCCTTCCTAACTTTCTCAAAGTTATACATTCAAGCACGTGAGCCTTTCGCTCAGGCTCCAGAGTTTATCACTCAGAGCAGCATCCCTGGCCTTTTTGATAAGAGGTATCTCTTTTTTGAGCATAAAGAACTTTCCGGATACGCCTTTCACTTCATCCGATTGAGACAGATAAATGACAGGCGCTGCGCCCTGCTCAGGCGTTTTCCATGGTAATTTTACAATGCTCAGCACCTTTCCCAGGATGCCGCCTGTTTCTCCAAGGCCTGTTCTTATCACACCAGGATGAAGCAGATTGACCGTGACGCCGGTTCCTTTAAGACGCTTTGCCATTTCGATTGAAAGCATGACTCCTGCAAGCTTGCTGTTGCAGTATGAGCGAACCATGCTGAAGTCCCTGCCGTACGGTGTGCGGTCAAGGTCGAGCCTGCCGAATACATAGAGTCCTGCATTCACATTAACAATCCTTGAAGGCGCGCTCTCTTTAAGCCTTTCAAGAAGGAGCCTGGACAGTAGAAACGGCGCAAGACAGTTGACATAAAAGGATTTCTCAATGCCGTCTGCGTTCAGCTCGCATTTCATCATCCAGACCCCGGCATTGTTGATGAGTGCCGCTATCTTCGGCGCCTCTTCCAGGATGGCTGCCGCTGATTTTCTCACACCCGCATTATCCGAGAGGTCGCCGGTAATAAGCCTGATATCGGCATTTTTAACTCTTGATCTGATATCATCAAGCGCAGCCGTGGCTTTTTCGCGGTTGCGGCAGAGCATGGCGACAGGCAGGCCTTCCCGGGCAAGGCCTTCAGCAACAGCCTTTCCAATCCCGGCATTGGCGCCTGTCACCAGATACCTGGCTTCAGGGGTTGTCTGTTCCAACCCGGTCGTTTCAGTTCCACTTTTATCTGCTGTTTCGAATTGCGGCATTTATTCCCTCCCTTTAAAAACCTGAAACTGGGCCCTTCAAGTTTTTGCCGAAGTAGTATAATCAAAGAAGACACAATGAGAATAATTTCTCAAGAAAAAGCAGAATAACAACTGGCAACAGGAAAAATGTTTTTAAAAAATATCATCACCATGCAATGAATATAAGGAGGAATCATGACAGGAAAACCCCATTTTATCGAAAGCATCGAGCAGACGATATCTGAAAAGCTACCTGATAATATTTATATCCTGCCTGCCTTAAGGCTGGTCTCAAGCATACCGCTGCTGCTAATCCCATGTGTGCCGTTTATATCGGATCACCCGTGGGTCGCCATTGTCGCACTGCTTTTATTCGGGGTCATCGACTATCTTGACGGGACATCTGAAAAAACGAGGGCGGCAGATAAAACCAAATCGAGGTTTCTTCACAGAATAACCGAATTGCCGGTTCTTCTTGTTTTAAGCTGGCTCAACATCGGCATAATCCCCGTTATCCTGCTCTCGGCAAAGGTGCTGCTCGATTTCCTGTCCATCTTAATCACCGCCATAGGAAAAGAGAAATCCTCTCACGGCATCAGGACGGGAATAAACTTCATTACCCTTTTTGCACTTCTAATGCTTGCCTTCAACCTCGAGGACGATATTGTTACTCCTCTGTTCACAAAATACCTTCTGCTTATCAATATCGCATACACAGCCATTATCGCGCTTTATAATATGAGGGTTCTGCAGAAGCGATTTATCGCAGACGCGCTGTCCGCATCTAACCTTCTATGCGGCGTTTTCAGCATGGTATTCGCCTCTCACGGCAAGTTCGGGATAAGCCTTTTACTGCTGATGCTGGGTGCCGCATTCGACGGGTTTGACGGTGCTGCTGCCAGAAAGTTCGGCGGGACAAGACTCGGCGTATATTCCGACGATGTCGCTGACGGCGTCAATTATGGCATAGCGCCGGGAGTAGCACTTTATTACGCCCTGGGCGGTATAGAGGGTCTTGTCGCAGGCATACTTTTCAGCACATTCACCATAAGCCGTCTTGTATATTTCACCCTCAACAAATCATACAGCGATCCGAACTATTTCAGCGGCGTGCCAAGCACAATAGGCGGCATCGTAACCCTTTGCGCAATCATTCTCTTTAAGGACATGCCTGTGCTTACCGGCCTGATGGTAGGGATAGCCTGCATGCAGATGGTATCTTTCGATGCGCACTACCGGCATCTGGGCAGGGCGCTTTCCTCAAACAGGAGGATAATATACGGCATGCCGGTGCTGATCATCATGCTCGTGATCGGCAACTATATATCCGGCGTTATGGGACCGGTCGCAATAATCCTTGCAATATCACTGATATATGGATTCATGCCGACATTGACTCACTTTACCAGCCTCATCAGAAAGAAGCCGGGTGAAGGCGGAGTCATGCAGAGCAGGCAGACATCGGAATAATCCTGCGTATATTTTTCCGGGAAGGCTGCTGTATTGATTCTACATGGCCCGTCTGATAATGCCTTTAATCAAGATTTCTTCTGCGATTTTCTGTTCGTCGGGTCGCCTTCCGCAACCATCTGATTCAGGACTTTCTTTTCTGGGGCTCCCGGTATTATGCCGGTCAGGGTGCATTCCATAACACCTACACCATCCTGGTTTACAAACACGGCCTCGGCCCTCGCCCTTCCACCATCCCCGGTTTCAACAACACTGAGTTTACATGTAACCGTATCCCCTATATAAACGGGCTGCCTGAATTTAAGGTTCATGCCGGATGCAAGCCATCCGATCTGGCCTCCGATTTCAGTAACCATTGAGGCAACAAGAAGGCCGTGGCAGACCCTGCCTTTAAACTTTTTAACAGACGCAAACCTTTCATCGTAATGAACAGGATTATAGTCTCTGGAAATTTCACCGAACATCATGACATCCTGCTCGGTGAATGTGCGGGTCACCGAGAAACAGTCGCCTGTCTGCAATCCCTCGATAGCCTTTTTCCGGATATGAGACATATTGTTAATCATCCTAGTGCAATATCAATTTGTAATAAGACAATATTATCTGATGTTTCACGCTCTTCTTTCAAAGGCAAGCCTCAATCCCAGAGCAATGAGCACAAATCCGCTTATGCGGTTTATCCAGCCCGACACTGAGGGCCGCGAGCGCAGCCAGTTTGAAAGGACTCCTGCTGTAAAACCCACAGGCCCCTTGACCATGAATGTCAGGACTGCAAATACCGTCCCGAGAAATAAGAGCCTCATTGTAGGATTTGCAGAACCGGCCGGAACGAACTGCGGAAGGTAGGCGAAATAAAAAATGGCGATTTTAGGATTGGAAAGGTTAGACAGAGCGCCCTGGATATATAATTTCTTAAGCGGCGCTTCCGTCATGTTCTTAATGTCGATATTCAATTTATTATGCCACAAATGATTAACGCCCATATATACCAGGTATGCCGAGCCTGCTATTTTAACCGCCGTGAAAAGCGCTTCAGACGCCATGAGCAGGGCACCGAGCCCGAGCGAGGCAAGCAACGTATGTCCAAGGAGCCCCGTGCTTACACCTGCTGCTGTTACAACGCCCGCCCTTGTGCCCTGGGATATCGAACGCGACATGACCAGTATCATGTCCTGCCCCGGTGTTATGATGAGAACCAGAGATGCTATTATGAATATTGCCGGCAACGTATCGCCCATCAACTCCCCTTAACGGCAGCTTTTTTTGACCCGGCCAGCCCGCTGATAAAATCGGCAAAGTCCTGCCTCAACTTTTCTTTATCCGCCTCGATCATCGCCACATAAGAGCTGAAAGCCTGAAAGCTTTCGAGAAAGGCCCTCTCCTGTTCGCTTAATTCATCGTTCTTCTTTTTCTGCTCAAAAAGATCGGTCTTGGGTACCGAAATATTATTCAGCTCTTCCAGAAAAGGTCTGTGATGGTCTTCGATACGCTGAAACCTGCTCAAACCTGTATATGCCCGTGCAATATCCTCCATCGCTTCGATCTGATTTTTGAATGCAAAGGAATGAAACTGAATTTTAAGGGCTGTTTTGATGTATTCCCTGGGAAAAGGCAGGAGTCTTTCGTCAACTATTATTGCCCTGTTCGCACTGTAAACTTCACCATAAGCGCTTACGACATTACCGCTGAACTTGAGCAGTTCAAGCCTTTCAACACCGTGAACCTTATCAAGGGCGGCAATGCCCTCTTTCCCGATTTTTTCAATATGTCCCTGCAATATGTCCATAACAGTAACCGAAGTATCAGCTTGAAGACGTTTTTGTCAACAGAACCGGAGATGTCCGGATTCATTTATCAGCGCTTATTAAATCGCAGATTAGGTCATCTAAAGAGAGTCGTCATCAAGCACCAAGGCATTCCCTGCCTGACCCACGTATACAAGCTGATTTTTATAGGTAAACCCTCCATCGTTCTTTTTGACGTTGATCAGCTTTATAGTCGGCTCTTTAAGAAGATTGCCTTCTTCAAGCTGCCTGGGCTGGTGAAGGGCCCTCGTCACATAGACCTTGTATCCGCCTTCCCTGACGTCATGCTGCATAGGCACATGATAATGCCCGGCATAGCTTGCAGAGATGTAATCCTTAAGCGGCAGCGTGAAAGAGGTGATGATCTTGAAGTCCTCATAGGAAAAAGCGCCCAGGTCCATTTTCGTAAGCGGGTATGCCGGGGAGACATGCATCGGATGATGCGAGAATACAAGAATGCTTTCCTTATCTGTCCCTGTCCAGTTCAGGATATCCTCCTTGAACCACGGCCATGTGCCGCCTTCAAAGTCATAAAGCTCGGCCTGTTCGGTTTCGAGCAGCCCTTCCTCTGTCCTTGTGCTCCAGTCCGCACAGATTATGTGCAGTCCCTTATAGTCGAAGGAATAGTTCTCAAGATACATTTCTTTGCCGGTATGAGGGTTTATGACATGAGCCGGCGCTTTGCTCCATGAGTCCGGGAAAATGGAAGCAAGGGTATCGAACTGAGTCGAGAAGACATCATCGAACACCGCCTCATCCCCGCCGTGAATTTCATTATCGCCAATTACCGGAAGGTATGGCACGGCAAGTCCGTCAAGTTTTCCCTTCATGACCAACAGATTGTTTCCGCCCCATGCCATATCGCCGACAATCACGACCATATCAATCTTTTTAGCGGCCCTGTTATCGTTGATCCAAGCTATCGCCTTGTCCATGCGGTCCCAGTGCTCCTGATTGTTCGTACAATGCGGGTCGGCGATAACCGCAATGGAGAAATCGTGGGTCTCTTTGCAGGAGACAGCCGAAAGCATTAAAAGTAAAGGCAGGACAGTAATCAGTAAAATTGCGGATATACTTCTGGCCCGGTTCAGGTTCCTCATATCATTCCCCTTTCTTTATCAAATATAAAAAATATTTCGATCAGCTTGTCTTACATAGCATATTATAATGAAAGACCGCCTGATTGTCCATGCGGCAAGGTAATTTTTTAAGAGGTTTTCCAATGGACTGGAAATCAATTTTCTTAATATTTGGCAGAAAATTTCCTCCGAGAAGATGCCGATGAAAAAGACTATAAGATTTACTTTCACAGATGCATTCACCATAATAAGCAATCAATATTCCCGGGGTTCAATCTGGACATCGTAATATAACGATATCATAAGAGTTATTCGTTAATATATCACTTGAAACCAGATGCAAAAAGGGCTATATACTGGGCGTTTAAACATGGTTGAATCTGTGGCACTGAAATTGCTTTATTTATTATAAAGTTGATACAAATTAAGCTTGTCGCAATTTAATTTATTGTATAACAGGCTTAAGGTTATCAATATAATTAAAAGGAGTGAAGTAATGGAAACGCTTCAAAACCCGCAGCGTGCTGAAAATCATGGAATTGAAAGACCATCCAGGAAAAATAAGGGATTACCCCCCGCCAAATTGAAAGTCATTAAGATACAGCGCACATGCGTTCATGACGGCCCGGGCATTCGCACCACGATTTTCTTTCACGGCTGCGGCTTGAGGTGCCTGTGGTGCCAGAATCCTGAAACCCTTTCAGGTAAAATCGAAACCGAACCCGATACCGATTATTCGATTCCCGGCATTATGGAGACTGTCTTAAGGGACAGGGACTATTACGATAAAACAGGCGGCGGCGTGACCTTAAGCGGCGGCGACCCTCTGCTGCAGAATCCCGAGAGCCTGATACCCCTTCTGGAGCAGTTTATCAAAGAAAAGATCCACATCGCGGTTGAAACCTCCCTTCATGTGCCCTGGGATAATATTGACAGAATAGCCCCCTATATTGACCTGTTCCTCGTTGACCTCAAAGTCGTAGGCGACGACAAGCTCCATAAAAAATTTACGAAACAGGAAACAGGACTGATTCACGAAAATATAAAAAAGCTTATCGATATGAATGCCAGCGTCAAGTTCCGCATGGTCATGGTGCCGGGCTATAACGACAGCGAAAGTCTTATTAAATCCACCGCTGAATTTTTAAAGTCACACGGCCACGACTCAATCGAACTGCTCAAATACCACAACATGTATGAGGAAAAGGCAAAGCGTCTGGGCATCGAACAGAAGTCATTGAATATTTCGAATGAGAGCGCCCTGGCTTCGGTCAAAGCGGCCGTCGAACTGTTCAAATCATACGGCATTAAGGCGGAATGCATTGACCTGGACACTACCAGACATAAGGCAGTCTTTACCGAGAGGGTCTATGACATACAGAAAGCCATCCGGACCAGCGACCACAGCCTCTGTTTCGAGGTGTCCAACCTGAAGACCGATTTCTACAAAATGAACGGCTTTGACGAACCGTCTTACCTTCACAGGGCCAAACGCCTTGAATATGTGCTCAAAAATAAGAGCGTCATCGTCTATCCAGGCGAGCTGCTGGTCGGCAATTATACCGAAAAAAGGCGCGGCGCACAGGTATGGGAAGAGCATTACGGTGCCCTTCTGGTTTCAATACTCCACCAGATTCACAAACAGACCCCGGTTGCATTCCAATGCACACTGAAGGACAAGCTGACTTTCTATTTCAAAATATTCCCCTTCTGGATAAAGCATTGCCTCATGATGAAGGTCAACAAAACCTTCAAAGATTTGAGAATGATGATTGCACGCTCTTCCGAGATGAATACCGGATTCAACAACAACATGGCGTCTGTCGCGCATTTCGTAGTCAACTACGAGCGCATGCTCGAACTGGGGACAACGAGCATAATAAAAGAGATCGAAACCATGAAAAAGGAGAAGCCTGAAAATAATCAGGACTTCTACGATGCAGCAATAATTACACTGAAGGCGCTCGAAGCATGGGCCGAACGTTATGCCGACAAACTGACAGAGATGAGCAAAACGGAATCCGACCCAGTTCGCAAAAAAGAGCTCGAAGACATGGCCGCGATCTGCAGATATGTGCCCAGAAACCCGGCGCGCACATACCATGAGGCGCTTCAGAGCATGATGTTCATACATATCGGTCTTTGCCTGGAGACCTTTGAAAACGCCATATCCCCGGGTAGGCTAGACATGATACTCAACCCCTACTACGAAAGGGACAAGGCAGCCGGTATAATCGATTATGAAAGGGCGAAAGAGCTTCTGGCTCTCTACATAATCAAGATGGACGAAGCCATTTTTGTGAACGACGGCGATACTTATCTCAGGGTCGGAAGGTTATTCGAGACCATGTCCACAGACCAGACGGTAACTGCTGGCGGCCTCGGCAGAGACGGCAAGGATGCAACAAATGACCTCACCTATGCCCTCCTCGACATATGCGAACTGCAGCCTTATGCCATAAACATGACAGCCAGAATCCATCAGGACAGCCCGATCGAATATCTCGACAGACTTGCAGAAGTTTATATAAACGGCGCACCGATGCCTGCGCTTTACAATGACGAGCTCTACGTAGAGACCCTTATGAAGCATTACGACACCACGGTTGAAGACGCCAGAAACTATGCGATAATAGGCTGCGTCGAGCCCAATGCATCGGACGACCATTACGGCAACACCGACTGCGCGAATATGAACGTGACATTGCCGTTCCTTCAGGCGCTCAAAGGTGAAGAAAACGATCTATGGAACTTCGACTTCTGGGATGAGCAGGAAAAAATCCACACCAAGTTCATCGAATACAACTTCAGCGGCGAAGGCAAGGCCTCGAAGTTCATCTTCAACAATTACATGAAGGCGAGAGACTTCTACAAGAAGATGAGAACCCCGGCTCCCAATCCTCCAAGAAACATGGATGAGCTTATGGAACGCTTCCAGACCCGCCTTAACCATCTGGCGACTTCCATCCTGACTGACCATCAGAAGATCGAGGCGGCTATCCGCAAAGATTTCACCACTCCGCTTGCTTCATCCCTGTCCAGAAACTCCATTGCAACCGGGAAAGACCTGAACGAAGGCGGCGCAAAGTACAACAGCAGCGGCATTCAGGCTGTCGGCATCACGGATGTCGCCGATTCCCTGCATGCAATAGACGTGGTTGTTTTCAAGAAGAAGCTCTACTCTCTCATGGACATCATCAATGCCATTAATCATGACTTCAAAGGCGAATACTATCAGCAGATAAGAGAGGCGCTTCTGGCAGTGCCCAAGTTCGGACAGGACGAGTCTCAGAAGGCGATCGAATGGGTCAACAAAACCCTGCAGGTTTATATAAACGCACTCGCTCAGGTGCCCAACTGCACGAGAAACGGCATATATACGGCCGGTTATTATGCCCTTAACGTAAGCGATGTCTACGGCAAGAAAACGCCGTCGCTGCCTTCAGGCAGATTGAAGGGCGTACCTCTGGCCAACAGCGTGGCGCCTCATTACGGGATGGAATTCGGCGACCTTCTTTCATCACTCAATTCGGTTGCAGGCGTTGATTTCGTAAAATATGCGCCGAACGGCACCACTGTCACTTTCACGATCGATTCCGCCTTGTTCCAGGGACCGGGCGGCGTGAGGAACCTTGCCAGCATATTCAGCACCTATTTCAAGAAGGGCGGCATGCAGTTCCAGCCCAATGTCATCGACAGGCAGATACTGATTGACGCCTACGACCATCCGGAAAAGTACCCGTTCCTGCTGGTCCGCGTCGCAGGCTACTGCGCCTATTTCAACGACCTTTCAGACGATCTGAAGAAGATAATTATCAATAGAACTTGTTATTGTTAAACTAATAGCTAAGGGGTCATGTCATTGAAACATGGCCCCTTTTAAATTTTTTGTTTTTTTTAATGAAATAAATGGAGGGTAAATAGAAATGCCAATGATTAGAAAATTAACATTTATAGTATTATTATTGCTAATTATCGTTCCTGTTTGTTTGTATGCCAATGATTATCTAATGGAAGAAGATGAGGAGGATGAAATCAATCCTGTTATCAACAAAGAGGCAGTTGATTTCGCTGAAAAATGGCTCAAAATAATTGACAGCGGCAATTATAAAGAAAGCTGGGAGTATACAGCAGATTTCTTCAGAAAAAGAATGTCAAAAGAACAATGGATAGAATCGCTGAAAACTTCAAGAAAACCACTTGGCAAACTTTTATCAAGAAGTTTTGAATCAAATTTCTATTTTACATCAGGCCTTCCCGCCGCACCTGATGGGGATTATATAGTGTTACAGTTTTCAACATCATTTAAAAAGAAAAAGGAAACAAATGAAGCACTTCTTCTATTCCTGGATAGTAAAGGAGAATGGCGAGTTTGCGGATATTCTATCCGAAAGGAATGATATAAATCCGCAATAATTCCATGAAGAGAGGCTTTTTCCCTCGTTCCCAAGTTACTGCTTAGGAATGTCAATCTTGAATGAAACTCCTGCTTCTTTTCATAGTTCCTGAACCTGTCCTTGGAAACAGACCGGGAAACGTGTAAAACGAAGGCGATGACTGAATTCAATCCCGATTCATATTGCGGAATATACTGCGGTGCGTGTTCGATAGCGATGTACGGAAAGACGGGCCGCGCCGACGCCTTCGCCGCATGTCTTGCAAATGTGCCCAGGGAAGACCTCGTCTGCGGGGGATGCAAATCCGAAAACAGGAGGCACAAAAGGGGTCGCGTCTCAACAATTGACAGATTAATCTTTCTAGAACATTCTTCCTTGCAAATTAAAAGATAGTCTTTTAATATGCCAGCATGATTGACAGATTAATAACAACAAAGGTCAGGAAGTCCTTAAAAAAATATCCGGTTACAGGCATACTCGGCTCGCGTCAGGTCGGAAAAACAACACTGGCAAAAATTATAGCCTCAGAAAACAGGAACAGCCTGTATCTTGATCTTGAACTTCCGTCCGATATGAACAAGCTCGATGATCCTGAACTTTTCTTAAGCGTCAATGCTGACAGGCTTGTCATTATCGATGAAATACAGAGAATGCCGCATCTTTTTCCCATAATGCGCGCGCTTATCGACAAGAAAAGAACGGCAGGCAGGTTTTTAATCCTCGGTTCTTCATCCCCTGCATTTATAAAACATTCTTCCGAAAGCCTTGCCGGGAGGATCATCTATCATGAACTGTCTCCCTTTTTAATTAGTGAAACAGGAACGGATATTGAATCAATAAAACATCTATGGATTAGAGGCGGCTATCCGGGAAGTTTCTTGAGCGATGATGATTTTGAAAGCACTGAATGGAGAACCGCCTTCATCAAGACGTACCTCGAAAGGGATATCCCACAACTCGGACTTCATATGCCGGCTAATACTTTAAGAAGGTTCTGGACAATGCTTGCACACCTCAGCGGACAGCTATTCAACGCCAGCGCCATTGCAAGAAGCCTTGGCGTTTCGGCCCCTACTGCAAGCCGATATCTCGACATACTTATAGATACTTTCATTGTCCGCAGGCTTGAACCTTTCTTTCCAAATGTAAAAAAACGGCTTACTAAATCCCCTAAGATCTATATCCGGGACTCGGGCCTTCTTCATTCTCTTCTGATGATTCCCGGTATGGATTCACTTTCGGGCAATCCCATCATCGGAAATTCATGGGAAGGTTTCATTATTGAGCAGATAATCGGAACGCTCCCGGATTCATGCAAATTCTATTTTTACCGGACTGACGCAGGGGCGGAGATAGACCTTGTAGTTGTTTCAGGAAAAGGCGAAATTACGGGCGTTGAAATAAAATACTCGCTTAGCCCTAAACCCACTAAGGGTTTCTGGAGTGCAATAAAGGACATCAATTGCAAAAAGGCATTTGTTGTCTATCCAGGCGAAGAAACGTATCCGATAGCAGGCAATGTACATGTCATTCCTGCTGCAGATATATCTCAAAGTATTTTTTAAGATCTTAAAGAGGGGGCAATCCCCAACATTGTACAAGTACTTATTAAACGCCCCCTTTCCTATTACGGTTTCCCTCTCGTTCCCAAGCCGGAGCTTGGGAACGAGATAAAACTCTATACGGAGAATAATCGCTTACTATCTGATAACGGCGCTCCAGGTGCCTGCGTATCGGCCATTGCACCAATACTGACCGCTTGCCCCTCCGACATGGATTGACCCGGTGTATGTGCACCCGCCCGCGGAAGATCCGCCGCCGCGGATTATCTCAACTCCGTCGTCGCCTTTGATGTTAATAGTTATATTGTCGTCAGTAAGCCTTTGCCCGTTAGGGTTTTTCCACTCACCCCTGAAGAAAGGCCCGCTTTTATGGGAAAATGCAAATTCCCATCTGCAGCATTCGTTCCCGATCCAGGTAGTCCCGCGCAGCGCTTCTATCTGTGTGGGAAGATTATCTGAAAATACGTTGTTAGCCGGAATAAAATACATGCGGTGAGGATAAAAAAAGCTATGGCTGGTCTTCTCATGGGGAATATTTATGTTTGCATTTCACAGCAGGCTTTCTTAAAATAGTAAATATATATTTTAATTATCTTCCCGGCATCATTCGGGATGATTTTATATGAACGGAATTCGTTTCAGGCTCTTGTATCTGTACGCATGCAGGTGCGTATGAATGAAAGGGGGGTTCATGAAGTACAAAGGTATTTTCTTAGCCATCCTGGCCACTGTTATTCTCACCGTCTGGCCTCTTGCACTTACTGCAGCCGATACCATGTCTTCCACCGAGAAGTCGCTGCGAGAGGGTCTGGAAGAAATCGGCATTACGAATGCCCAAGTCGATGTAAGCGTGAGGATTCACATCCCGGACAGATACCGGAACAACGACCTCGGACAGCCCGAGCTCATGCCCGCGGTTGACCTGTGGGGCACGCTCATCCGTCCAGCAGGAGACGTGAAGCGTCCCACCATACTGATATCCACAGCCTACCGCAGGGAAACCTGCATCTCGATGGGGTTCTCGCTTGTCAAGCACGGCTACAACGTTCTGGCCATCGACAACCGGGGAACCGGTTCAGCCGGAGGTCACTGGACGGCCTTTGACATTATCGAACACTATGACACCGCATATGTAATCGACAGCTGGATTCCTGTTCAGGACTGGTCTGACGGCAAAGTCGGCATGATAGGCGCCTCGTATATGGCCATTATCCAGTTCATGGCAGGCGGCCTCATAGATACCGATCCCTCAACGGGCGAACCAGTGCATCTCAAGGCCCTGTTCCCCCAGCTTCCCATGAGCGACCCTTACCGGGTTATAGCCGTCCATGGCGGCATGTATGAGAGAGAATTCATGATAATCTGGCTTACTATCACCAACTTAAGCTCAATAGTCATGCCTCTCATCGCCACGGATGACCTCGGCGCACAGGCCGAAACCTGGGACATCTGGACCTCGCACATCGAAAACATAAGCGATACGATAGACTGGGTCATGAACCCTCTGCATATGAACTACTGCGACTGGTTCAAGCTCAAGAACGCATCTCTCTATTTCCCGGTTAAGCCTAAGAAGGGCTGGCGCTATGACAACGGTGCACCTGTCGAGGAAGGCAAACGAGTGCTCCCAGCCAAACTCCCGGTTTTCATGATCGGCGGATGGTTCGACATCTTCACACTCGGCGAAAGCGAATGTTATCAGTACGGGCTGGCCAATCACGCACCGGGCGATAAGGCCATGGTCATCGGACCATGGTATCACATAACCGGCGCCATGGGACTGGGCCTTAAGGGGCTCGGCAGCAACGAAGTAGCGGCACGCTGGTTTAACTGGAAGATCAAGGGGATCGATGACCCGTTCATGAAGGAATATCCGGTATTGCAGTATGTAATGGGCGCCGAAAGATGGAGGGCGGAAAAGGACTGGCCTCTCAATAAGGTTAAAGGCCGGACTCAGGAAAAAAAGCTTTACCTTTCCGTGCAACACCCTTCCGCAATCGCCAGCGACTGGTTCTCGACGCTGAATGCCTCAGGCAATTACTCGCTTGTCGAAGACGTCAGCATTGCTGATCATCAGGGAACTTCGCCTGTTTTAAGGCATGACCCGCCCTTATTCCACGGAAAGAACTCTCGCGCCAACGCACGATGGTCGGCAGGCGGCTCGGATTTCAGCTACGACATATCCCTTTATCAGGATGGCGTTGACAAGGACAGCGAATCCCCTTCCGAAGACGAGCGCAAGGATGAAGTGGGCGTTCTCACATTCTCGACAGAGCCACTTGAGCAGGATATCGAGATAACCGGTCCGCTCACCCTGACCTTCCTTGCAAAAACGCGGTTTACAAGGCCGCTCACTCAGTCAGTGGTGGATCAGTGCATAGCCCTGATCAAGGGCGCCCTTAACCTGGATGAGGCAATGCTGCTGGATATCCGCACCAGAAGGGATGTACAGTGGATAGTGGAGCTGAACGATGTGTTACCCGAAGGCCGGGCCAAAAATATCACATCAGGCTGGCTTTCAGCATGGCACAGGCCATACGATCCGGAAGACCCCACAAAGACCGACCCTGGCTATACACCGTTTAATCCCTACTACTATGCGGACACCTATGACGCTCAGCATCCCGACTTCAATCCGATCGAAGAGGGCAAGGTCTACCGCTATGTCGTGGAGCTCTGGCCGACATCAAACGTATTCAAGAAGGGTCACCGCATCCGCGTGAGCATCTCGAACTCGGACTTCCCGCATCTTGCGCCGGTCCTTATCCCGTCCGAGAACACAATCATGCTCAACAATCCGGATAAACCTGATAACGAGGAAGACTGGGCGCGAATCGATTTCACGACCACCACAACCTCCGGCGAGGGCGTGACCTGGAAATGGATAACCGGCACAAAGGCGAGCGGCTCTATCCTCGGAGAGTTTTCAGCAGCTGACGATTACCTGATGAACAGCAGGGACGATCAGTCTCAGGGAGAATCGTCTGACGAAGGAAACGAGTCAGACACTGCGTCATCCGATGACGGATCATCCTCCGGTATGTGCTTTATCGGCATTTCCGTCCTGCAAAAAGGGGCATAAATCAGCAGAATATAGAAATAAGACAATGGCAGGAAATAAACTGGATAAATGCCCGAAATGTGGAAGCACAATCTTAAACGAGACCGAATGCGAAAAGTGCGGGATTGTTTTTGAAAAATATCTGAGGGCCGAGGCCCGCAACAGAGGCAGGAAAAACAAGGTCAAGACATCACCGGCGGATTCTCCCAACCGCAGCGCTTTGATAATGGCCTGCATAATCATAATCTCGATCGTAGCGGCTTTAATATACCTGGGAGAGGGAAAGCATTTCTTTTCCAAACCCGGGAAATCTGCGAATACTCCCGCTGTGTCAGATGTTTCAAAGAACAGATTAACCAGCGATGAAAAGCTCAATGCTTTATCGATGGCAAAAAACGAACCTTCCCCCGGCAGGGAACCTTCCGGAGATCCCATTCAGAATGCGCTGAAAGCGACAGTCACGGTCCGCACTCCCTGGGGCGGCACCGGTTCCGGATTTTTCATCAACGAGCACTCAGTCATAACCAACAAGCATGTAATCAAGCTCGACGATGCCAGCTTCGAAACATTCAAAACCCGGGTCGAGAAAAACCGCAGGATGATCAACCTTCAAATCGACAAAATTAATGAGTGGAAAAAGAAGATGGAGGATATCCCGGAAGGGTCTGACAGAACTCAATGGGAGATTTTCATCAGGGACAGGGAGCAGGAAGTTGACAGGGTGCTGCCGCTGCAGAAAAAAAACGAGGAAGAGCTTTCCAGTCTGATATATCAGAGGTCTTCCCAGAATATCAAAATAGTCATGTCTGATGGCAAGGAGTACAATGTTGACCGTTTCATTTCGAGCCCCGACCACGACCTCGCCCTCCTGAAGGTCGATTCGGTCTATGCCCAGGCATTGAAACGCAGCACGAAAGAGCGCCTTAAACAGGGTCAGGCGGTTTACGCCATAGGAAGCCCGCTCGGGCTGGACAATACCGTTACCTCAGGGTTTTTTTCCGCATACAGGAAGCTACCCGGCCATAGCGAGATATATCTGCAGGTCGATGCCGCCATCAATCCGGGCAACAGCGGAGGCCCGCTCATCGACAAACAGGGGAATGTTCTGGGTGTCAACACCCTGGGCGTAAGACAGGCCAAAGGCATAGGCTTTGCGATCCCGATAGAAGTGGTGTTCGAGGCCTTCTCTGATTCGTTTTAGCTCATGAGGAGGATCTCCCGGAGATGAGATTCCTTTCTGTGCAAGTTGCATTAACTTTCAGCTGATAATTTTCCGATACAGGGTATTAAATCCACTGTTTAATATTATTGAGGGAGATGTGTATGAACAATTTGAATCCCGCCAACTTCGCCGTGACCGATGTGAAATCAAGGCTCAAGCAGGGCAAAGTAGTAACAGCCCACGAGGCCGTGAAGATCATAAGGGACGGCGACACGATAGCAATGGACGGGTTCATCGGCATGTGCGCGCCTGAAGAGATTCTTGTCGAACTTGAAAAGCAGTTTCTCGAAACCGGATCGCCAAAGGGCCTTTCGATAATAATCCCTTCAACCAGCGGCGACGGAAAAGAAAAGGGCCTCAACCGCCTTGCCCATGCCGGACTTCTTAAAAGGGTTACGGCCGGGCATTTCGGCATGATACCGAAAGTGGGAAAGCTTGCCGTTGAGGGAGCAATCGAAGCCTACAACTTTCCCCAGGGCGTGCTCGCAGGCATGTACGCAGATATTGCGGCGGGAAGACCGCGCACGATTTCAAAAGTGGGCCTGGGCTCGTTTGTTGATCCGAGAATAGAAGGGGGCAGGATCGGCCCCGCCACGAAGGATGATCTGGTAGAAGTCGTCACTTTCGACGGTGAGGAATACCTGGCCTACAAGCACCAGCCCTTAAATGTCGCAATATTAAGGGGCACCACGGCGGATGTCGACGGCAACATCACCATGGAGAAAGAGGCGCTGATACTGGAGGTCCTGAATGCCGCCATGGCAGTCAAGAATCAGGGCGGGCTGGTCATCGTGCAGGTCGAGAGGATAGCCGACAGGCATGCACTCAATCCCCGTGATGTAAGAATCCCCGGCATACTGGTTGACTGCGTGGTTGTGTCAAAACCCGAAAACCATTTCCAGACTTCAAAGACCTTTTACAATCCGGCCTACAGCTGCGAGTTCAGGGTTCCGGCTGCAAGCATAACCCCTCTTAAACTCTCCGACAGAAAGATAATAGCCCGCAGGGCCGCATTTGAATTAAGGCCCAACATGATCGTCAACCTGGGCATAGGAATGCCCGAAGGTGTTGCAAGCGTGGCAAATGAAGAGGGCATACTGGATTACATAACACTTACGGCAGAGGCTGGGACGATAGGCGGAATACCCGCCGGAGGGCTTGATTTCGGCGCAGCCATCAATGCAGACTGCCTTTATGGCATGAACAGCCAGTTTGACTTTTACGACGGCGGAGGGCTTCACCTTGCATGCCTCGGCTCGGCCCAGGTCGATGAAAGAGGCAATGTCAATGTAAGCAGGTTCGGCCCCAAGCTTGCAGGGTGCGGCGGGTTCATCGATATTTCGCAGAACACGAAGAAAATAATCTTTACCGGCCTGTTCACTGCGGGCGCTGAAATCGAGGTGGAAAAAGGCAAACTCAAAATCGTAAAGGAAGGCAAAACGAAAAAATTCGTTAAATCCGTTGAGCAGATAACCTTCAGCAGCGCAACGGCCCTTAAAAACAAAAACACGGTCCTTTATATAACCGAGAGGTGCGTTTTTTCTCTTACGGATGAAGGGCTTGAACTTATCGAAGTAGCCCCGGGCGTCGATATTGGAAAAGACATCCTGGCGAACATGGATTTCAGACCAGTCATCAAAAACCCCCAGCTGATGGATGAAAGGCTGTTCAGTGACACTCTAATGGAGCTTAATGACGAACTGCTCTCCATCCCCATCCCTGAAAGGTTCAGGTACGATCCCGGCAACAATATCCTCTATGTGAATTTCGAAAGGCTCAACATAAGGACAAGGAAGGAAGTCGACCTTATCAAGACAAGCCTCGAAAGCCTTTTCGCATCTATCGGCAGAAAGGTGAACGCCGTCGTGAACTATGACAAGTTTTCCATAGCGCCCGAGCTCGAATCCTATTACATCGGCACTGTCGAGAATATCGTAAGGAGTTACTACGAGAAGGTCACCCGCTACACATCCAGCGTATTTTTAAGGATGATGATAGAGTACGAACTCGATAAAAGGGGCTTTAAAAATAGCGTATACAAAACTCTTGATGAGGCAAAAGACGCTTTAAGCAAACCGGAAGAATAAAACCTTATTAATGCTTGGAAAAAAGTGATAGATGGAATTCGACAATGTACACATCAGATACCAGATATTTCATAACGGATCTTATGAGACCAATGGGTGGCATGTTCCACACAGTAGTGATATTTAACAACGAGTGAACACAGAAAAGGAGGAAAGATGAAGAGTATATTGACGTTAGTATTCATACTGGTTACGTTTTTGCCTGCCATGGCGCAGGAACCCCTGAAAATACAGAGCACGGCAAAACAGGAAGTCTCAACAATAAAAGCAGAGGGCATTTCACTCAATCACAGCAGCCTTTATGTTTTTCCGGGCGATAAACCCAGGCTTGTTGCTACAGTGACGCCGGCCAATGCATTTAATAAAAAGGTATCCTTTGAATCTGACAACCCAAAGGTCGCATCTGTAGATGAAGCCGGGAATGTAACACCTGTTGCCGAGGGTACTGCCGTTATAAAGGCTGTCACTAAAGATGGCGGCTTAAGCGCCTCATGCAAGATTGAAGTGGATCAGAAAAACCTCTCGGGAAACACCTCAGGCAATATCCATAACCGCAGCTATGTAGCATCCCAGGGCAGATGGGTTTATTTCGCTAATCCGGATGACAATATGAAACTATATAAAATCAGAAAGGACGGCACTGAAAAAACAAAGCTCTGCGATGACCGTGCAAGCTGGATAAACGTAACGGGGCACAGCCTCTATTATCAAAATGGTTCGGAGCATGGCATGCTTTATTCAATAAATATAAACGGCTCCAAACGCACATGCCTGAACGATGTCGATAGAACCGTCACTAATATTCAGACATATGGAACCTGGATATATTACCTTACTTCAAACGGAGAAATTTACCTGATAAGTATTCAAGGAGACCACCGCGCCAATCTCGGAGACGAATCCGGCGTAAAAGGTTTCACTCTGGCTGATGAATGGATATATTTCAGCAAGGATTCAGGCCTCTACAAAATGAAAAGAAACGGCGGCTCCAACAAGGAAAAGATTGTTTCATCCGCAGGATGCTGCATAATCTGGGACAGAGATGCCCTTTATTACCGCATCGACAACGATGCAATAGTCAAAAGAGCCAAAGGCGAGGCAAACCGCTATAAGAACATATCCACACAGGGCGTTTACAATGTGGCCGACGGATGGATATATTACCGCAACTTCATTAAAACAGGTACTCCCGGAGGGGATTCCGGTCAGCTCAGCAAGATTCATACAAGCGGTTCTTCCGACCAGCTCCTTGTAAAAGCATCTAATGTCATCGCTTTATTTACAGTTGATGACTGGATATACTACTACACACAGCCAAATTCCGGTACGAGAGCTTTATTTAAAATCCGCAATGACGGACTTAAGAATCAGAAGATTTAATGACAATCGAGTTTAATGTTTATTGAAGATAAAATACAGAGTTCCCGGAGTTTAAAACCGGGAACTCCAATATCTGAAAGACTTCACGCAGTTCTATCTTAAACTGTTCAAAGCATACACCCTGACATAATCGACAAGGAAAGAATCAGGCAGGGCGGCTTTTTTGATGTCTCCGGCCCAGGTGCCAATTTCATCGCTGATGATGAGTTCTCCCGGCTTTTCGCAGACCCCGCCGTAGCTGTGGGTCCAGGTCTTTACGCCGTCGATGTAATAGACATATTTCTGAGGCGTCCATAAAAGGCCCACCGTATGCCAGCCTTCCATTGCGCCCTTTAGAAAGACCTTTCTTGCGGATGACTTGTGCTCTTCCCCGTAGCCGTCCCAGTGGATTGTATGCTGAATCATATTATCGAGCGTGGGCTTTTCGAAAATGTCTATTTCCGCACCGTCAACTCCACCGTTTTCAATGCTGCCCACATCGCCCGCCATAATCCAGAAGGCCGGCCAGTGGCCCTTCTCTTTTTGCAGTTTCACCCTTATCGCATAATAGCCGTAAGGCTCTTCCATCAGGTTTATGAGCCCCTTGGAGGTGATGCAGCCGTCGATGAACCTGCCGTTCTCTTCATATGTAGTCATGACAAGATTGCCCTCGCCGTCAAGGCTCACGGCCTCTCTCTCCCACCAGCCGTCGCGCCTTGGTGTATTGTCTTCATATCTCCATTTGCCTTCATCAACCTCTTCCCCGTTAAAGTCGTCTTCAAACACAAGTTCAAATTCATAGCCTTCGGGAGGTTCGGGGATAAAGCTCATGCGGTTTTCGGGCTTCACGTCATCGGTCGAAACCCAGAAGTATGTGATTGCAGGGATGCAGGCGGCCAGCGTCAATAGTAATCCTGTTAACAGGGCTCTTTTAAGGTTATTCATAATCCCCTCGATATCAGAAAGTTATAAAAACTATTTTAATATATGCCGGTTCAAAAAGCTACCACGGCCTGATGAAGGACTCTCCGTTATCCTCACAATACAGCAGCGGTGATGAAGCAGCTGCCTCCTCCGCCTCCTGATTCAGAGCTTTCGGCTGAAGCTGCAGTTCTAAATGATGTTAATGATGAAGCTTGAGATTCGGCTCCTCTGTCATCCAGATATATAACCTGCCAGTAATATTGCGTGCTTCCCTGAAGGGTCCCTGAAGGAACACTGAAAGAAGTCCTGTCAGCCGAATCAAAAGGACTTGAATAGACGATGTTTCCCGAAGAGTCCTTGATTATCCAGCGGCTTGCCTCGTGGCTGTCACCGTCTTCATCCTCGAATTCCGTTGAAAAAAGCGTCACGGACTGCTCCGCAATTGCAGCCCCTCCATTGGGAGGCTGTAGATTTGCCGGCTGAGCTGGTCTTGTGTTGGCCTGGCCGCTCAATGAAATGATTCGAGTGATGCCGGCGGAATCCACATGCAGTTCCGCCGTGTCGGTGGTTTTGCCTCTCTGGCCGGTATACATCACGGCAATATCAGCTGAGGCTGCAGGATCCAGATTCAGCCCCAGAAGCGATATGACGGAATACTTCGGGTTCGTAACCGTGCAGGAGGTATCCGTTAATGGTACAGACCCGTTATTTGTGATGGTAAATGTCTGTGTCAAAAACGGCTGATCGGGAAGCAGGAGCATGCCGAAATCGATGTCGGAAGAGCTCAGGACAAAGGAGGCACCGGGTACAGTGGCATAGTTTACGGTATATACCTCATCCTCAATACCGCATTCATTCGTACCGGCCGCTATCCTGAAATACCCGTTCTCACCCCAGTCCGGTCCCCAGCTGTTCTTGATTATCCAGCACTGCCGGGCATCATCGTAACCGACTATAGCTACAGCATGACCTCCCTTAACCGGACCTGTAACGTGACGATAGATTCCCGACTGGTAGTAAAGAAAGTCCTCATAGACTGTAAATCCGGTTAATACCGGCCCATACTGGGCGATTGCGCTTTTTATTGACTGGGCTGAAGTTGCAACATCTTCAAAGGATGTTATCCGGTAAGTATTTTGCTGCCAGTCGGCACATCCTGCACAGTCCCCGGCTATACTGCTTTGACCTGAAGTGTATGGATAGCAGGTTTCAAGGGTGGTGCCGGTCGTTTTCAGGAAATCAAACGTAACGTCAAGATACCCGCCCTCGCATCCCAGATTATTCGGATCACATGAAACCATAGGCTGCTCAGACAGGTCCAGTTCAGTGTCCGGTGTTTGGCTTGTAATCAGTATGCGGGATTCCAGAACGGCCGTGGCGGAAAAGGCATAACATGAACCGCAAGCCCCCTGGTCTCTGATGCCTGTAACGTAATTGCGGCCGTCTACATTTCTCCAGTCAACATGAGCAGGGATTACGGCTTCGGCGGAAACTTTATTTGATTTGGCTTTCAAGCCGAGCTTGCTTCCCGGTTTCAGTGAAAACAGGTGCTTTATTTCCCAGGGAGGAAGTTTCGAGATCGGCGTATCAGCGGCAATCCAGTCTGCGCCCTGATCACGGATGGCCTTATTTACATCATCTGCATTTATTGCCAGAAGAGGTGTGGAAAGGAGAGTGATCAACAGGAAAAGAACAAACCTGATGGCCGTTTTCTTCACGCCTTTCTCCTGTCGTTTGGTATATTTATTTCTTTTAACCGGATATATCTTTTATCGACACAACACTCATAAACTTAAGCGCATCTCACAATTGGCCGGGGCTGTAATTTTTATTCAGGATTTCCCTGTTACATGTTTCCAGCTTCTTTGATTTGAACAGGAATATAAGATAAACAGAAAGAAGAAATAAACCTGTCACATATTGTCCTTTAATTGAAGAATCAGTTGCTGCAGCAGTGATAAAACAATTGCTTCCGCCTGATGCAGATCTTCCTGTAGTGAATGATGTTAATGTTGAAGGTTGCGATTCGGCTCCACGGTCATCGCGGTATATTACCTGCCAGTAATACCGGGTGTCAGCTTGAAGGGTTCCTGAAGGAACCGTGAAAGATGTCTTGCTGGCCAAATCAAAGGAGCCCGAATGAACAACTCCACCTGAAGAATTCTGAATGATCCAGCGGCTTGCCCCATGGGTGTCACCGTCTTCATCCTCAAATTCCGAAGCGGAAAGTGTCACCGTCTGACCCATGACAATAGGCCACCCGTCCGGCGGCCACAGGTTTACAGGCTGATCCGGCCTTGTGTTGGCCTGGCCGCTTAATATTATGCTGCGGGTGACGCCGGAAGAAGACACATTCAGCTCAGCCGTATCCGGGGTTAGTTCTCCGAGCCCGGCATATGTTACCTCAATATCCTGAGAGCCGGCCGATTCTATCGGGGAGCCGCCCGGCTCGGAAACAACAAACTTCGCGTTCGTCACATCAAAAGAAATGTCGGACAAAGGCAGAGAGCCGTTATTGGTGATCGTGAAGGAAAAGGTCTGAAACGGGTTATCCGGAAGAAGCAGCATCCCGAAATCGATTGAGGACGGGCTTAAAACAAAGGAGGCGCCAGGCACGACTGCATAATCTATGGTATAGACCTCCGATTCAATATTACATTCGTTTACGCCCATCGCTATCTTGAAAAATCCGTTCTCGCCCCAGGCAGGTCCCATGGAGTTCTTGACTATCCAGCACTGCTCTTCATCGTCGTATCCGACGATAGTTACTGCATGCCCGGCTACTATCATGTTGGTTACGTGCCGGTAGACTCCCGATTTGTAGTAAAGAAAATCCTTATAGACTAAAAAGCCGGCCAGCACCGGACCATTATGAAGGAGCGCGCTTTTTATAAGCTCGACGGAATTTGAGACATCTTCAAAAGATGTAACCCGGTAGGTGTTTTGCCGCCAGTCGGTGCATCCTGCGCAATCACCGGTCTCTCCGCTTTCTTCAGCCGTAAACGGATAGCAGGATTCAAGCGGGGCGCCGGTGTCTCTAAGGAATTCCATCGAATAATCAAGAAATCCGCCGCCGCACCCATATTGTCTCGGATCACAAGATATCATCGACTGTTCCGAAAGGTTAAGATTAGCATCCGGCGTTTGGCTGGTAATCATTATGCGGGATTCCAGCGCTGCGGTGGAGGCAAAGGCGTAGCATCCACCGCAATGCCCCTGGTTTTTTACGCTCGAAACATAACTATGGCCATCAACATTTCGCCAGTCGATCTTTGCAGGTAGGACTTCTTCTGCATAATATCTGTCGGATTTGGGTTTCAGGCCAAGCCTCTTTCCCGGCTTCAGTCCGAAAAGACTCTTTGCCTCTTCAGGTGAAAGTTTAGAGATCGGCGTTTCCTCTGCAACCCAGCCTGCTCCCTGATCGCGGATGGCCTTATTTATATCATCTGCATTTATTGCCAGAAGAGGTGAAGAAATGAAAACGAACAACAGGAAAAGAACTAACCTGATGACTGTTTTCTTCACGCCTTTCTCCTGTCGTTTGGGAATATTTTTTTAACCGGACATATCTTTTATCGACAATTAAGCAGGAAACTTAAGTGGGTCATCCCTGCGGATTTGAAGCTGAAGGCATGCAAAAATGCCTCTTCAGAACAACCGGCCTGCCATCAGCTTAACGCTGAAATATACCAGCAGAGAGGACACACGCAAATGCCGCTCTTCTCCGCTGGATATACAGTTTTATTTACTGATCGGCTTTCTCGATATAAATTCCTGAACCGATCCAGATCGTGTCCGTAAGTTTAGTGGAATAGCCTTTTTTTAGCCATATCCTGTTGCCATCAGACGGATTGGGCCAGGTGAACAGGACGAAGCCATCGCTATATCCATTTTTTCTGTAGGCGGCGTCTGATACCATCTGAAAGAATTTGGCGTCCTTCTGTTCTTCGATCCCGTATTGAGGGTAAGCCTTCATCGCAAAACCGGTATTGAAGAAGTCCTTGCCGATCATGGAAGGGTTTGCCCCGTGCGCCAGGCATTTGATTTTCACGACGCGTCCGTCCTTTATTTCATTTTCATAGGCGAACATGTAAAGTTCACCCTTTTGAAACCGGCATTTGCCTGCTTTGCAGTCAGGGTCGGACGCCTGTCGGTCGAATTCCCTGAATGTGGCCGCCAGTCCCGCCTCTTTGCCCAGCTTCTTCATGTTGGCCAGAGCAACCGCCTTGGCATTGCAGACGAACTCCATCAGCTCTTTTTCCTTGAGCGGGAGTTTGGACATGCCGCCACACTCCCCGGGATAATATGAGGCAGATTCCTTTGTGTTCAGAAGGCCGGTCATGTCCGCACCCGGGATATAGCTCCGGTATATCTTTTCAAAAGTCCCGTCCGACTTGATGCCGGCAAGTGCAGACTTGAATTTCTCGATGGTTTCCATTGGCGTTCCGAGAGAGAGCGCAATGTAGAAATATGTGCTGCTCAGGGTGGCGACCGGCTCCAGGTCATCCATGCTGTACCCGGCGCTCTTCACGATGTCGCTTGCCGTAATGTCGGTTAATACGCAAAGCTTAACTTCGTCGTTCATGAGCTTTTTGACGCTGTCGGCAGGCACCTGCGAGCTGACGAGATTTGTGAATCCCCTGTTCTTGAGGTCCTGTTCGTTGAACCAGCTGGTTACGGTTCCGATTGCTGCAACCTTTCTGGCATCCTCCAGGCTGTCCATTTTTATTCCCAAACCCTTCTTTGCATAAAATATCGAGCTGTTCTTTCCTACCGGTCCCACCCACTTGAAGAGCTTCTCCCTCTGTTCCGTCCTCTCGGCGCTGAAGAGAAAAACATTGGGGTTGATGAGCGCCAGGTTGTATGCCTCATCCCAGGATGTCAGCCTTATGTTGTCGGGAATACTCTCTCTTCTGGTTATCTCGCGCACGATCTCGGTGACAAAACCGGTGACCTTGCCGTCTTTCATGAACGTGACGGGCGGATACTCCTCGGTAACCATCTGGATGATCTCGGGCGGAGCCTCGGCAGGCAGCCATTTTACGTATATCTTCCTGAAAGTGCCGTCGGTCTTCATCTCATCCAGCTTCTTTTGCCACAGCGCTACGAGCTTTGGGGACGTGCCTCTAGAAAAGGCTATATATCCCATATTCGTAGAGAGGTTCATGACCTTTTCAACGTCATTCATCGTTGCTCCGTTATTTCTGAGCAGGGACGGCATAGTGATATTGCCGCTTGGGAACAGTTCGGCTTCACCGCTCAGAAACTTCTTTATGGCGGCATCCTCTGTTATGACAGTTTCCAGGTTGGTGAACCCCGCTTTCTTAAGTTGCTCTTCCGAGGCATAGTCTTTCACCACAACAATCTTCGATGCCTTCTTCGCGTCTTCAAGGCGGGCTATCTCGGTATTCGCACCTTTTTTTGCATAGAAATTAGTATCCTGAATAGCAATCGGCCCCACCCATTGAAAAGCTGGTTTGCGTTCGGGCGTCATTGCCATCGAGAAAAGGGCCGTGTCAGGCTGATTCATGACAGCTTTATATCCCTCTTCCCATGCGGCGACTTTGATGTCCGCTTTTGCTTTCGTTCTCTTGACGAGTTCCTGAACCACTTCGGCGGCAAGACCTGTGAGCCTGCCGTTATCCAGGTAATTGAGCGGCTCAAAGGAATCGGTATAAATCGTGAGCTTTGCCTGCCTTGCCGTTCCCGCCTGAACCGCCGACAGTGCGCCTGTGAAAAGTATCAGGCTGATCATTATTAAAAAGTAAGTCAGCTTTTTCATAAATCTTTCCTCCGGGATTAGTGTGCTATTGTACAGTCTAATCAACATTCATCGAGACACCATATTTTCGGGTCCCTCCGGTTCATGCGGTTTCCACCGCCTGGGACTTGGCTGTAACATTTCTTTTCCAACATATTATCGACTGAAGTGTCGCAAATGATAAGTTCAATTTACCTACTCGAGTGATGGGTTTAAACTAACTGGATTATTTGCAGGAATCCTGCCTTCGTCTGGTGACGTCCCTTGCGATGGAAATGACGGAGGAATGACTCGGCCGCCGATATCTCATCGTCGAAGATGAGATATCGGGCTTGGAAACAAACGAACTTATGGCGGCTTAATGCCTATATCGGAAAAACTATTTTTCAGAGCTTCAGGGACTTGACTAAGGAATGCTGATAACTAATAAACTTGTTTCCGCTATTCAAACACCAGTCTCTCTGTCCTTACGACCTTTTCGCATTCACTAGTCGTTTTCGATAGTTCACTGTTTCCCTATCCTTCAGTCTTTAGCCACAGGACATCATAGGGTTCGGTGCTGATGACAAGGAAGCCGTCCTTGTTGATCACCTCGTTCTCGCCGAGAATGTTCTGAAGGGATCCTTTATACTCTCTGAAAAAGCTCAGCGGAATCTCGAGCCTGCATCTTCGACCGGAGACGTTGGTCAGGGTCAATACCGTCTGGTCTCCTTCGGGCGATATACGTTTCACGGCAAAGACATCAGGGGAAAGGAAGAGCACTTCCTGCCTGCCGTTAGGATGGAAAGCCCTGTTGAGGGTTCTCACGTGTATCATCTTTCCCAGAAGGTTGTTGATTCTGAACTTCTTGCTGTTCGGGTGCCCCATCGATCTCATTATGGATTTATAATCCGCGACGGTGCGGTTTATACCCCTGTTCTGTCCCGTGACCTCCACGGCTTCATGGTCGTTGTGCGTTCCGAACAAGCTGTTGAGGTATATGCCGGGAACCCCCTTCAGCACGAGGGCGATGGCCCGCGACGCAATGAAGCGCTTTATCTGCTTTTCGAGGTGCTCACCGTTAGCTTTCTTGTTTATCGCGCTGTACCATGTGATGTTGAGTTCATACGGCGTATCGATCCCGTCTTCCGATGTCTTGTAGGAAATGAGTCCGCCGTGTTCCCTGACTTTATTGCATATGAATTCTATGTCTTCCTTAGAGAGTATGTCCATCACCCCCATAAGCCCTATCCCGTCATGAGAATCCAGGAAATTGAAAAAGGTAGCCGTTTCCGAAGGCGGATTCAGATTCATGGCCCATCTGGAAAGGACGGTTGTATTGCCCGTATAAAAGGAGTGCAGCACGAGCGGTGGGAGGGCGAAGTTGTAAACCATGTGGGCCTCGTCGGAGCCGTTGCCGAAATACGAGACATTTTCTTCATGGGGGACGTTCGTCTCCGTTATGATGCCTACATGGGGGGCTACGGTCGAGAAAACGTCCCTTAACAGTTTGATTATCTCATGGGTCTGCTCGAGATGGATGCACCTGGTTCCGGGTTCGTGCCAGAGATAGGTGACTGCGTCCAGACGAATGATATCGGCCCCTCGGCGGATGAAAGAGAGAAGGAGCTCGATCACCTTAAGGAGAATTTTAGGGTTCTTATAATTGAGATCGATCTGGTCTTTTGAAAACGTCGTCCAGACGTAACGCGGGCCGTCAAGGGTCTCATACCTGGTCAGTACTGGCGTGGTCCTCGGCCTGAAGATCAGTCGCTTTTGCTCCCCGGAAAGTTCGTTCTCACTGGAATACCATATGAAGCAGTCTTCGAACTCCGGATTTCCCCCAAGAAATTCGATGAACCAGCGGCTCTTCGATGAAACATGGTTTATTACGCCGTCGAACATGAGTTTGTATCTTTCTCCAAGGGCTTCGATATCGTTCCATGTTCCGAGATGGGGATCCACTGTCCCATAGTCTATTACTGAAAATCCTTTGTCTGATGACGAAGGAAAGAATGGAAGGATATGTACTGTGTTGATAGTTCCCCTGAGGTAGTTCTCGCAGAAATCCCCGAGTGTCTTAAGCGGGGACTGGCTGTTCTTGTGAAGCAGATCACCATAGGTTATCAGAATGACGTCCTGTTCGGTAAAGCGCTCAGCCGGGTTGAAGCCCTTCTCTATGTCGATAAGTTCCTGGGTTTTGTATGTATAGAAAACCTTGATGATGCGCTGGATTTCCTTAAGAGCGGCCTGTGCAACAGGTTCGTGATAAAGTTTGCGCAGCCTGTTGAGTATGCGTTGCGAAGTCTCATCGGGTATTGCAAAAATCTCCTTTGTGAAGTCAGGTTCCGGATTGTAGGGGGTTCTCTTAAAGTCTGTATATTCCAATTGCCGTTTGCTCCTTCATATATTCAGTAACGCCGGAATGATTAGGATTATAACTTATTGACCAAAATTATCTTATTTCAATACATGATGGCAATAGGTATTTGGGGGCTCGAAGGAGACTTGAAGTAGACGCTGCCAACAATATAACTCATTTACTCAATTCTAACCCCAGTCCCTCCGTCATTTTGATCCTTTCGCCTTCCATGTCCACTTCAGACAATACGGCATCCTCAAAGACTGACCGTTTCTAGGGTTCCAGATTGATCACCATATCGACATAATCAGTCCAGGCATTGGCGCCAAAGAGCACTATCTCGCGGTAGAATGACGGCGGATAAAGGTCGTCGGTGACCCACATGTCGTGGAAGATGCTTAGTCCCGATGCTTCGGGACACTTGTATTGCCTCTGATAGATCACGGCATCGTTCAATGCAGCCAGCACATTACCTGCCCTGACCTTGACTGCGGGGTCTACGCCTTCGCTGATCATGATGTGATAGAGGTAGTCGCCCAGGTCCACACAATAGAAGTTATCGACATCGTTTTGCTGCATGGTGAAGCTGTCGGAGGCTGCCCTGTCGTAATATGCCGCAGTCGGCTGATCGTAGTCGATATCGGCGAGCGCCTCAAGCGCATATTCGTTGATCGCGTCATATAGTGCATCAATTTTTGAGAGGTCTACAAGAGACAGCGTGAACGACCTTGGGCTAAGCTTGCGCTCCGCCATCAGCTTATATGCATTGTCGCACATACCGCTTGCAAGCGGAACTGGCTCAATGTCCGGGTCGTCGATAACGGCGTCAATCCCCTGATAGGAAAAGAGATCCGCCGGGAAATTTTCTTCCGAGCTGAGCAGGTAATCCACGCTTCCGCGCACCTCATAGGCGAGCTCGACCCCGCCCATCAGGCAGGCGAAGGGATAGAATATGTCGACAGGCCGGCCGATGAGCCTTTTCAAAAAGAACATGGCCTGCCCCAGTTCATTATGCGTCAGCCTGTCATTGCCGCTGCCCTCATCGAAACCTATTCCGAGCATGCGCGGAATATCCGGCGGCAGGTCGGTAAATCCGCTGCCGTGGTCGAATATCGAGTACATGTAGTGTTCAGACGGGTAACGCGTGGCGGCCCAGATCATGAATGTCTCTGTGTGGCCTAAAGAGCCGGAGTTGATCTCTCCTTTCGGCACCATGAGGTCTTCATTGAATTCTCCACCACTCAGGTAATAATATCCGTCGGCATACTTGGCGTCTTCGCCGAAGGAATCCATCATTACGACGATCTGGATATTATTCTCAAGGTCGCGGGCCTTCATGTCCTCAAGCGTCTGGAGATAGTATTCAAGGATGATCCCCATATCGTAGCTTATATTGTTATCCACCGCGAAATGCGTGATAAGCGTCCATTTGTACGGCGCGTCGTCGACCTCAATGGAAAGCTCCTGTTCAGCCTTGAACAGGCCCTTCGGCAGTACAGCATCGACAGCCTTCACCCTGAAGGTATAAACGCCTGCTGCGTAGGTTTCGACAGTGCCGGAAATAACCCCCTTTTGAGACAGGCTCAAACCAGGAGGCAGCGCCCCTGACTCAAAGGTGAAAAGGTAATTGCCGGTGCCGCCCTTTGCTGCAATCGCGGTTTTGTACCAGCCGCCCGCCTTGCCGTCATGCAAAGGACTGCTGATTTTAAGGCATCCGACCAGAATGGCTGCCTGAATTATGACTACCAGAAATACTAGACTATCTGAATACCCGGACCTGATATTTCTCATCATGAATGGATACCCCCTTCATAATTCTTCAGGATAATCCCGGATGCAATCGCACTTAATATATCATACCCCGTATTTTCGAGCAATCAATATTACATCATTACCCTAATGCGCAAATGATTAAAGGCATTCGGGGAACAGTTCCGATTCCTGAAAAAGTCCCACTGGCCATTGAAGTTTTATTTCCCTTTGGGATATACTTGCCCGATGACTATTACATACCTCACAGTATTGTTCGCAGCACTCTATGTGCTGTTTCTTTTGTGGCATTACCGTTTGTATTCAAAGCCGCTTATTAAGGCCGAAATTGACAGGCTCTCAGCCAGAGGCGGGTATGACGACATGAGCGCTGACGAAAAGGCTAATTTCCGCAGGTTCATGGAGGCGGACGACGGCAAGCCCTTTTATATGCTCAACCTCATGCGGTTCAGAGAAAAGGCGCTTTATCCTGCGGGCGAATTTCCCCACGTGAAAACCGGAGAGGACGCGGCCAAGCTTTACAACAGGGCCGTTATCAGAGAGCTTATCAAACGCGGATCATACCCGGTGTTCTATTCAAAAAAAATGACAAACCTTTTGAGCGAAAATGACGGGACTGATTTTTTCGAGCACGTAGGCATAGTGCGCTACCGCAGCAGGAGGGATCTTCTGAACATGGCCGAAAGCCCTGCTTATGAAAAATGCATCAAACACAAATGGGCGTCCCTTGAAAAAACGGTCGCCGTTCCCACGCGCAGGGTAATGATGATTGATCCCACAATCATTGTCACATCCGTGATGATCATCCTCTGGCTGACTGTCAGTCTTGCGGTTTCTTAAAATAAAAAAAATATAAACCAATTCCATCCTCCGCCGATAAATAATCTTATGAATATGCATTCAAGACCTGCTGCATTTTTATTTGCAGCTCTGATTCTCATACAGGCAGTCCTTATGAACGCATGCAGTTCGTCGTCCTCGAATGACGCGCCCTTTTACGCCGGGAGATATCACCTTTTCGCTGCTGAAAGCACCACGCTCGAACCTAAGCCCGGCGGCTCTTTTACTCTCACGCTTTCAGAGCCGGTCGAGGCCGCATGGATAAAGGAAAAAACCGGTGGTCTTGCCTACTGCCAGGAAGACCCTCAGGAACTTATAGATTCGATTTGGGATCTCCAGTACGGCAGCGGTACGCCCAATGCGATCATCCTTGCCAACGATAACGAAGGCGGTTTTCAGGGATATTTTCTCTCCCTTTCCAGCCCGGCATACTCATTTGGCGGGATCACGTTTGACGCAGACTGGATAGGAGGAACGGCCACTTGGTTGACGCCTCCGGACGGGGCAGTGGAATTCACCGAAATGGCGCTCCTTGTCTGCAACGAAGAGGATGGACCAACACTTGAGACCGAAGAGGTTTCAAGTATGGCATCGCCTGCGGTATCCGATACTGTCGAAGTCTACACTACAACCGGCACGGGCATCGACCCTCAGGTCGCTCTCGCGTTCGCGAACATCAATTTCTCCGAGGCCATAGGTAAGGTCATGGCTGATAAGGCAAAAGATATGCAATCTTCGATCAACATTATAAACACCCTGGAAGGCAACAAGAATATCATCAGAGGCATTAAGAACAAGATAGATTCAAACCAGATGTCGGACAATGCAGACAAGGCGAACCTGACGGCGTTCGGTTTTTCGGGCTGGCCTTCATGCAGCGACACATTGTCGCAGGACTGCAAGAACTCCTGGCTTACGTATCTTAGCAACTGCCTGGATGTCATCAGCGGACAACAGCAGCAGTACACGACACGCAGCCAGCAGCAGCAGATTCAGCTGCAGCAGCTCTTGCTGACCTACAATACAGCCAATCAGCTCGCATCAAACATGATTGCAGCCCTTGGCAAAGTTACCGATACAATCACAGGCAACATCGGCAGGTAAAATCAGGTATATTTAGATTCCCTTAGCTTAAATAATATTGTCATATTTGTATAGATAAGGTATAATAATTATACCATGGAATTTGAATTTGATCCGAAAAAAAGTAACACCAATAAGGAGAAACATGGGATTGACTTCTACGAAGCTCAAACCCTTTGGAATGATCCTGATTTAATTGAGATTCCAATAATAACCAGTGATGAACCAAGATTCCTGGTGGTCGGGAATATTTCAGGGAAGTACTGGTCAGGCATTATTACTTACCGGTTCGAAAAAATAAGAATTATTTCGGTGCGACGATCCAGAAAAGAGGAGGTCGATATATATGAAAGCTCGTGAGATTGACAAAATATTTGATGAAGGCGGGGATATTTCCCAACATCTTGATATATCAAAAGCAAGGCGGCCGGAACAGGAACAGAAAAGAGTAAACGTGGATTTTCCCGTGTGGATGATCCAATTACTGGACAAAGAAGCAAGACGTCTGGGCGTACCCAGACAATCCATCATCAAAATATGGGTAGCGGATCGCCTTGAAAAGGCGTCGTGAAAAGGCCCATATCAGGCCTTTAAATGGGACATTATAACCAATTTGTCATGGTTCAAGGCCGGGCGCCTTTTCTACTACTTGAGCGCCCGCTGAATGCTTTTGTCATTAAGCAGTTCGGTCATTTTTTTCTTATACCACCCCGGTATGGTGTCCTGCGGCCAGCCGGATTCCACATTCACGATCTCTTTCATCTTTTTCGAACCCAGGGTTTTCCTGCTGTTATCCATGACCTTTAATTCAACGTCGATGATAAGCTCGCTCTTTTCTGCGCCGAAGCTCCTCGGATAGTAGTTGCTCCACCAGTCATTCATAACCATCAGGACCAGACGCTGTGCGCCTGTAGATTTCATTTCGGCAAGCATCCCGGAGGCGTCCTTTCCTACCACGGCTTTTGTCGATACGACCTTGAAGCCTCTTCCGCGCAGAGATTCCGCCATGTTGGAAGCCATCTCATCCGACAGCCTGAGATCGCTTGTCGTCCAGAGGTCGAAGGGGTTGCCGTATCCGCCCCGCATGGTTCCCACGAACCTGGGGTCGTTCTCACCGCTGATCACATAGGGCCTCTTATCCAGTACGCCGACCGCCACTGACCGGGTGCCGCTGTAATTAAGGTCCGCCTTTACGTTCGAATAGTTGATGCGATAGCTGCTGCCGCAGTTTATGATTATCCCCAACGCGAGACTCAGACAGACGAGCGAAATCAGTTTCATATTCTTACTCATTATCCACCCCTTTTTACTGCAATTTCCTTCAAAGCTATAAATTGATTTATCGAAGCAACCGAAAAAAACTTGAGCCATGGCTTGTAAAACTTTAACCCGCATTTTGCATTTGAGATCAATTTTAAATATAAAGCCTGCTGCACTTAACGCTCTTTTTTAGGGATATGGATTATAATGAAATTGTGGACAAAAATCCCCCTCAATCCCCCTTTTTCAAAGGGGGAAGGCCGCTTGCAGAGCGGCAGGGGGATTTTCATTACTTCTTATAGTTTTTTTAAACGCAAAATGTGGGTTTGCGACTGATAACCGGTAACGATTTAACTGCCTGCTTAAGCCGTATATTTAACGTGCGAAAAGAACAGGGATAATCGCTCCGCCGTACATTCTCCTTTAGTCTGCCTACTCCACAGGGAAATTGAAGTATGTTTTTGGAAAGGGCTCGTTCGCCAGCGTGAAGTGCCACCACTCCTTCTCATATGGATTGAATCCGTACCTTATCATGAGCGTTCTCAAAAGTAGGCGGTTGGCGCGCATAACAGCCGGCACCATACTGCTGTCAGGCCAGGATATTGGCCCGAAGAAATCGAATGGGCCGCCCATATCCAGCTCTTTGCCTGAGCCGGACTGAATGATCGTAAGGTCAACCGTGCTGCCCCTGGTGTGGCCCGACCGGGAGGCGATATACCCGTCCCTGAAAAGATTTGTTTTGTCGACATCCGGATAATACTCTTTTTTCATCTTCGTATCGCCCGTGTCAGCCGCCCACCTGATGAAATTATCCACAGCCGCCTGAGGCCTGTAGGCATCGAATATCTTGAGCTCAAGTCCGAACGCCAGAAGATCGTTCTGCACGTTCTTAAGCGCCAAAGCAGCGGGTTTTGAAATTATGCATACGGGCTTCAGATAGCCGTCCACACGGCGGCCGGTAAAATTGTTGTCGGTATAGTAGCGCATTTCAAGCCTTATTCCCGGGATGACATCATCCAGGTAGACGAAACCTTCAGGGAGAGTCTGGGCAGTAACTATTCCTGCCGGGATCAATAACGCTAAAACGATCAGTGTTAAAACGAAATGCTTTACTCTATTATTCATAATCGCTCCATCAGGTCTTTGGCGCTCAAACCGCCGTACTGGCTATCAGCACCAAATCGGCTTTTGCATATCAGCTTAAAGGCCTCTTTTTATTCTGCTGTCTTCTGCTACTTGACAGGCAGTCCGACGGCATACCACCAGTTTGTATATTTTGACTTAACAAAGGCGACACGGTACTTCCCGTGAAAATCATATTCGACTATGCCTTCATCCATTGACAGCATTTCCTTGATTGCCATTGTCATCGAACTGCTGCCCTGGGCCTCCGGATCCAGGAACACCCGTCCTGGTCTTTTATTGATAGCGGTTATATGATTCCTGGTAAGAGCAAAGAAAACGACATTGTCTTCAAATCTCATATTTTTATTGATAAGCACACTCAGCTTCCTGGTAAACAGAGATACCCCGAGTACACCGGTGACGGAATCACCTTTTTTTACCGGGACCGCAATAACTGTCGACGCCTGATTCGTTGATTTGCTGACTAAAAGATCTCCCACCGATATTTTCCCTGAAAGGACTGTGGGGAAATATGTTCGGTCTTTAAGGTTTTTGTCCATCAACCCGTTGTCAACCGTGTAATATGACCCGTCAGGAAGAGCAAACCATGCAACTGCATCTCCCTTTTCCTGCTTCTCGATTTTTTCAAGCAGCGGCTTTATTCTCTTCCAGCTTCCGCTTGCGGCCTCTTCAGTAGTGGCAGCCACTTCAAGCCTGTCTGAAATGGATTTGATATATCCATCCGAAAGGCTCATCAATGAAGAAACGACAACACCTGCGTCGAACATCAAAGGAGCGGGAGATTTAACATTTTCATCGGCATTTGAGTTCGTGTTTAATGCCAGCAACATAACAGCGGCCATCAAGATTATCTTTCTGCTCTTCAACTATCTTCTCCTTTTCGCTTAAATTAAACAGGTCTTCTCAAACTGAAATTATTTTTCCTGCTGGTATACGACCAGTATCCATTCATTCCCGTAAAAGCTAAGAGTCCTCCAGGCAGCATCCTTCCTGACCACTTTCTGTGTTCCGTTTATAAGGAATGTATATGACCCCTCGCCGCTTGCCTCCTTCACCATTCTTCTGCCAAGTTCAATGAGTTCGGGATAGTTTTTGTAAAGAGGGTCGGAAAACAGATTGAGCCCTATCTGAGAGTGATCGGTTTCATAGATTATAAGCCCGTCCTTCTGCATGACCCATGTCTTGACACCGCGGCCTGCCTCGACCTGAACAGCGGCGAATTTAATCATTTCTTCAATCCTGGTCAGCATACTCACGCTGCCCAGAAACTCTTTCTTATCCGAGAAGACCGGGGCTTTGAAATCGACCGACTTTATTCCCTCGACCGAATCGATGAGATTGCTCATAACAGGTTTTCTGGTCTTCAGGATTTCTTTGACGGCATCCTGGTAGCTTATGTCAATCCCCTCGGAATTCCTGTATTTTTCAGGCTCGATCACTCTTATAACGCCTTTGTCATCTATGAAGGCACAGTCGATCACGTATGACCTTCCCAGGCGACATTCTTTGAGGACCCTTCTTGTTTCAAGGTTTGATATCCCCATCTTACCGATTACGGATGCAGACTTCGTCAGCGTTCTGTCAATGCCCTTCAGCATTCCCGTAATCACAGACTCAAGAGTTCTGGCAGATCTTTCAAGGTTGTCTTCCACGGCCCAGAGGCTGCCTGAACACATCATGAATATCACCGTCATGGCTGTAATGAGCAAACGTTTCATCCGGTCTTCCTCCTAGATTGTTTATAAATATTGTTCATTTCTTTTATCTGCATGCAGATTCACTCCCGGCATCTGATACTTCTAAGGCGCCAGGAGCAGCACCTTAGTCTGGCTCGGCGCAACACGCACACCGGGACAGTTTGTAGAATTCTGGAGCGATGCACTGGTCAGCTTTGTTGCGGGCATGCCGCCGACCAGGACCGTGAATGAAGCTGTCAGGTGCTTTGCCGGACCCATGACCATGCCGGATGCGACCCCGGTGGCCACACCCGCGTTGTCGCCATTGCTCAGAGGAATCTGCGTGCTCATGTTGTGCGCAGGCGCAGCCATGAAAAGCACCTTATATGCCGCAGGGACCCCCATAGGGCCGTTGGCTATGTTCGGATAAGGGACCGGAACAGGCCCCGCCGGGCTCGGCGTCAGGCAGACATCGGGGAAACCGGTATCCATGCCGCCCATTTGGGTGTTGGCGAACATCCTTCCTCCTATTACAGGGCGTGATAACTTCGCATACCTTTGTCGCTCCTCGCCTCGTCATTGCGGCATACGCTGAAAGTATGCCTCATTCCTCGGCTTCGTCGCTTCGCGGTATGCCTTGTTCTAACGCCCTGTATGTTCATTTATACAAACCTGATTGCTTCTGCTGCATCATCTTGAATGCATAACGGAATTGCTTTCTTTTTAACATATTCCTAATATCCCAGTCGCTTCGCGGTATGCCTTGTTCTAACGCCCTGTATGTTCATCGTCTGCTTAGCAGCTTAATAGCTTAACAGCTTTTTTTCTCACCACTCACCACTATCTTCTCAACCCAAATGAATCTGATCGCCCTCTATCTTTACCAGCTCATTAGCCGTAACCAGCGCATTCTGTCCTTTCAGGTTCATGTTCTTTTCCGCCCTGTAATCGATCTGATCGCTCCTTACCTGATCGATCTCTTCAACAACTTTATAGCTGCGTCTGACCTTCTGGCTTATGCGCTCGGCAATCGTATCGAACATCCCGCCCACAAACTTGAAAGCGCCCGCCTGCGCCAGAACCTTGCGGCCCACATATGAGAGCTGATCGAAGAAAACCTGAGCCTTATCTGAGCGCACGGCAAGCTCGTTTGAAGTAAGCGCAATGTCGCCTGCCGAAACAAGATCGACACCCTTCGCCGATACGACACTGAAGCGGCCTTTTGGAACCCCCAGATGAAGGTCACCCTCGACTGTTATCCTCGTGGCCGATGCGTCCTTTTGCTCAAGCACGGCGATTACGAAGATATCCTCTTCAAGGTCTCCGGCAACGAGGACCCTGTCTCCGACAGCAGGTTCGACAAGGCAGCTTGCCGCCAGCTTTGCGTATACAATCCCGTATTCGCAATCGACAACGGTGAGCTTCTCATCACGGCCTGTGACGATGCCGTCAGCCTGGACCTGGCAACTCTGTCTCGTAATCCGCTTCAATGCCTGCTTCATACATAACCCCTTTCTAATGCCTCATGTCTTATCATTCTGTCTCCTGACTCCTGTCTCCTTACTCCTATCCTTTCTAATACACCGGCTTGAAGTTTTCGGCCTTCATCAGTTCCGGGTCGTTTCCCAGCGCCGATTCACGGTCCGTAATAACCGCCTTCTGATCTTTTATCCCATGCAGCTTCGCCCTGAACATCTTAGCCCCATAGAGATTGGCCGCACTCAGGTCAGCATGTGAAAAGTCCGCATAGGTCAGATCGGCATTTACAAAACGCGCCTGCACGCATTTTGCCTTAGTAAGAATGCACTGTCGCATGTCGGCCCCCGATAAATCGGCCAGACCAAGATCAGCATCGATGAATATGGACTGGTAAAGCTTTGCCTCACGGAGAATCGTCTCATTAAGCTCGGCTTCTACAAAAAGGGCATTGTTCGCCCTGGCCCCCGTGAGGTTCGCCTTTTTGAGATTTGCCCCCTTGAAATTGCACTGTGTAAGGTTTGCACCACTTAAATCGCAGCCCGACAGGTCCGCCCCCATAAACTGTGTAAATGAAAAATCCTGTCCTTTGAGGTTCATGCCCGAAAGGTTCGCTTCAATGAGAATGGCCGTCGGGAAACTTGTGTTGGTAAGCCTGGCCGTTCTCAGGTCAGCCTTGAGAAGCACAGTGTGTTCAAGGTTCGTTTCAGAAAAATCGATGCCGGCCATCTCAACTTCAAGAAAAGCGGTGCGTTCGAGTTTGACCCCTGAGAACCTGGCATCTTTAAGCATGCTCTGGGCAATGGCCGCTTTCCTGAGGTCAGAACCGGTAAAATCGGCCGAGGTTAAATCACACTGGCTTATCTGCGATGCCCTCATGTCCGTTCCTGCAAGGTCTGCCGATTTTAAAGAGCACATATGCAGGCTTACAAGGTGAAAAACAGCGCCCCTCAAGTCCGCCCCGTCAAATGAGCACCTTACAAGAATTGATTCTGTAAATGTTGCACCTTTCAAGTTCGCCCCGCTGAAATCGACCTCCTCGAATATCCCACCAGATAGGTCTGCACCCGAAAGGTCAAGCCAGGCGAGGCTCTCCTTCGAAATCTGCTCACCAAGGCTGATTCTGCTGCACAGGGTTTCGCGATCCATAATCAGCTGTCCTCTTCAGGTATTATTTTACGCGGATAGACGCGCACTTTAGTGGTCAATGCTTCACCAAGTTTGGTGTCGTGGTCGGCATAAACCCTTGCAAAATCAGCCTGGAACAGGTTGGCCCCCGAGAGGTTGGCGCCCCTCAAATCAGCCCTTTGAAAGGACGCATTCATTGCGTTTATCGATACCATGACCGCACCTTTCAAATCGGCCTTTATGAATCGCGCATCTTTTGCGATAGCCCGGTAAAACCTTGCCTCTTTCAATCTGCATTCGCTGAGATCGGCCCCGTTCATCCGGGCGGCCGTGAAGTTGCAGCCGCTCAGATCGCTGCCTCTCAGGTTGGCGCTGTTGAGGACAACTCCTGAAAAATCAGCCTTTTCAAAACCGCACTGCATAACGAACCTTACATTGGTCATATCGGCGTTCATAAAATTGACTGCGCCCGCCTTTACATTAAGAAAAACAGCCGAAACAAGGGAAGCCCCGCTGAAGTCAACGCCGCTCAGCTTCACCTTTAGAAAATTGCATTTATCGAGTTTTGCATTTTTCAGGACCAGGTCCGTAAGGTCGGCCTCGAAAAAAGTCACCATCGATGCCTGAACCCCTGAAAAATCTGTACCCCCGAATTTCGCTCCGCTGAAGTCCGCACCTTCAAGTTTCGCACCGGAAAAGTTCGCACCGCAGAGGTCGGCCCCTGCCAGTGTCACTTCCGTCATGTCGGCCCCTGTCGCCTTTACACTCGCACAAACCGCTTTACCCATATTCGTATTTATTAACACTGCATTTGCAAGATTCGCATCATTTAATGCCGCATGAGCCAGAACCGCATTTTTAAAATTGCAGCCTTCCAGATTTGCGCCCGCGAAGTTTACGCTTTCAAGAAAGGCGTCTTCAAAATCAGCACCTTTAAGGTCAAGGCCACTCAGGTCCGCCCCTGTCAGGTCTGCACCTGAGAAGGAACGCTTTTCCGAATATGCTTTCATTACTGATTCACGGACACTCAGGGCCTTATCTTCAGGCATGGCAGGCGCAGCATCCTGATTGTGGGCGCTTATCCTGTAAACCTCTTTTATCTTTTTTTCACCTTCGTAGAGACGGCCGCAGAAGGTTTCATCGGCTAGATATGCATCGATCTCAGCAGGCTCTATCCCCTGGGAACGCAGCTTATCCGCAAGCGCCTTCAAGGCGTCTATCTGGGCCTGAGCGCTGAAGTCCGGCGGGCCCTTGGGCTTGTGTGCGACCTCATCGCGGATCACGTTGAAATCCATGCCCATTTTCTTAAAGAGCTCTTCCGTCCTGTTAAGGCTGTTGACCTTTCCTTCTTCGGCAATCTTTTTCTGCTCCTCAGCTTCGGCAAAAAGCTTCTCCATCAGTTCAGGCAGGTGCTCCAGGTCCGGCGGCGGCTCTTCGGGTGGCGGGATTACAGGGCCATGCTCGTCAGGGTCAAGTCCGTATCCTGAGACAATCGCACGCGCCCTTTCCCTCTCCGATGCAGCACGCCTGCCAAGGTTCTTCCTGATAAGCCCCTCACCTTCGAACAGGACCTTGTCCTCGGCAACGGAAGTGTCCACGGTTTCAAGTCCGCCAGGCAGCAGATCGGAATCCCTGAGAGCATAAAGGGGACCCTTTTCCTTATCAAGCCTCAGCTTCATGACTTCAAGATAATGCTCTTTAGGCTTCTGCTCATCAGGCCTTTCTGCACCTATTACGATATGCGAGATATCTGATGCATCTTCATCGCTCACCTCGCACAAACCCTGATAAACCAGTATTGCTCGCTCCGCATGGGGGAAAAACCATACCGTTGTCAGCCTCTGCGGTATCTCGTCAAAACTTTCGCCGCCTTCTTTTAGCCTGTTTATGAAGCACCGCGCCGAGAATCCGGGCAGGTTCCCGGTGATGATGGGTTTTTCCGGGTGCATGTTATTGATCTGAAATGATTCGCCGGTCTTCAGAGGATGCTCCAGCCACTGATCGGGCTGGGCAGTATTGAAGATAGTCCAGTCTATATCAGGGGCGAAGCCCGGAAAATCCTCTTTCAGCCATCTATCGTCATGAGTCCCGGCTTTAGAAAAGCGCTGGGGCCAGGAGAAGTCCACAGGGCCGAAGGATGCAGGCTCGTACTGCTTTTCAGGGGAGAGCACTCTTTCTTTCGGATAAAGGACATTAGGCAAAAGCTGCACCGTCATGTCTTTTATGTTTACAGGTTTGAACCCCTTGCCCAGCGGATTTTTTTCAAAGCCTTCTCCGCCGTAGGCATGCTCCCAGTCGACCTTCATGCTGGAAAAGCTCACTGGCTCGCTGGGCGTGCCAGCGTTCCAGAACCGCTCGCCGTATACATAAAGCTCTTTTTCCACATTGCCCAGGCGCACCTTTACCGAACAGCCTATACTTTTTTCCTTTCCCGGGACAAATGCGCAGCCTGCCACCAGGAATTCCGGCTTCTCCTTCGGTATGCATGCGTCCAGCGCCGCGTCTTTACCGAGTTCGGCTGCTGCAAATTTCCACATGCCCGCTTCTGAATAGAGGTCCTGCCTGTCCGAAAGAGGTATGTACATAAGGACGCTTGCTGCAAAGTAGAATTTGCGCCTGAATTCAAAGCACCTTGTAAGTATTCCCAGCTTCTGGGGTTTTATCGTTTTCAACTTCTATTGACCTTTCGCTCCCGCATCAGCAATTGCAACATTCTCACGCTTCTTCGGATCATACTTTACCTTTACGATTGCCCCGGCTTTGTATTCCACAAGTTTGACAGGCGAGACCGGTGTGGTTATCTCGGCATCGTATTCATCACCTTCCACAGCTTTCACAGCAAGCCTGATCTTTACGACAGGGTTCGTATTATGCCGCCTTCCCGTATCACTCACTTCAATAATCCTGGCACTCGTCTCCACACCCGAACTGAGCACCGCGCTTTTCTTGAAATAATTCCAGATGACAGGGCCCACGGTAACGGCCAGCACAATGCCCAGGATGATTATAAAGATAAGGTTTTCAGTAACACTCGTCTTTCCCGCCATTTCCAGTCCTCCCCCCTAGTCGATAAGAGTGAGCGTGTACATGTAAAGTCCTATTGCGCCTGATTTGAGTTTGGTGGAGGCCTGCTTGAATGTAAGAGGCTCGTTGGCGGATTTGACCCCGCACCTTTCAAGCGCTATCCCGGTCACGTCTATCTTTGTTGCCTGCATGGCAGTAGACAGCCCCGCAATGGTTGTCTGCATGGAAAGGATAGCTGTCTGGACAGCGAACAGGTCTTCATCCTTGCCGCCTATCTTGGAGAACCATGAGTCAACTGTAGTGTTCCCGGCGGGTGCTACCACGCTGTAACCTCCCAGCGCCGTTATGGTAACTGCTGCCGGGGTGGTGATATTTATACCGCCAGTGACGCTCTGATGAATTGAGCCTGATATCGATTCAGTTCTGTCACCCTGAACGGTCCGGATATCTCCGCCGAGCACCAATTCATTAATCCCGCCATCGACAGTGCGGTTCTCACCGCCGCTGATGACTTCGTTCAGCCCTCCGCTGACGTTGCGGATCTCGCCGCCGGTAATGGTCTGGTTCATGCCGCTATTTATCGTCTGCTTCATACCGCCATTTATCGTTTCTTTTGACCCGGAATCGACCTTTCTTGTTTCACCGCTGTCGATGGTTTCGGTAAAGCTTCCATGTACATGGGTCGTTTTGTCTCCACCGACATCAAGTGTCTTGTTGGCCTCGACGGAGGTGTCCATATTCTTCTCGGCATGCACCTTGATCTGCTCGGAACCTTTTTTGTCCTCGAAGCGTATCTCGTTGAAGTTCGCGTCCGATCCGCCCTTGCTGCTGCGAGTCTTGATGCCCGATTGCGTTGCGTTCGCAGGCAGGGTGTAAGGCGGCGTCTGATGGGCATTATATACGCAGCCGGTCACGACAGGTCTGTCCGGATCGCCTTCGATGAAGCTCACGATAACCTCATGGCCTATCCTGGGAATCCACACCGCTCCCCAGCCCTGGCCTGCCCATATCTGCGCCACCCTGGCCCAGCAGGATGACTCTTCGCTCCTGTTGTCCTCACGGTCCCAGTGGAAGCGGACCTTTACCCGTCCGTGCTGGTCGGTATAGATCTCCTCGCCGTCAGGGCCTGTAACGATGGCTGTATGAATACCCTGAATCACCGGCCTTGGCGTGTTCAGAGCCGGTCTGAAGGGGACATTGATAGGTATGCATGTAAAGCGGTTGCTGTAGTTCCCCCTGGTGCCCTCACCTGCTCCGCCGATCGGCTGCCTGACGAGATGGGAGACAGAGGTGACTAGATAGGATTTGCCGTTCAGGTCCGAGCGTGGATGATCCTGAAGTGTGAAGCGGTATCCGCTGGTCAGTGTCTTGCAGTTGCCTGACCCGTGCATTGTCATGATACGGGCCTCCTCTGCCTGCATGCGCAGGTTTACGAGTCGTTCTCCCTCGCTTCTCGTATTGTAGCGGGCCGGATACAGGTAGTATTCCCTGTCATCCGGGCCGGATTGCTGCTGTTCGGCGACCTCGACCTTGAGGTTGGCGCTGGGCGTCATGAAATTGTAATCGTTCAGTGTATACTTGCCGAAACGGACTTCCTGGTTCCAGCCCATGCCCCTGATTACGCCTTCGGTGAGGAGCGCGGCACCGCCGGTAAACTGGCAGTGCACAACATCCTGGACCGGGCACGGCTTGTGCTCCTGGATTGAGTCGCCCAGTACCAGTGTATGCTTGCCGTCTTCATGGATAAAATAAAAGAAGATACCCTCTTCCTCGAGCAGGCGGCATATGAAATTGAAGTCAGTTTCGCGATACTGCACACAGTACTCGCGCGGCTGATAGCTCCCGGTCAGTCCGCTCATGTCGCAATCCTTTGACTGCCACCTCTCGAATACCTGCTCTACGATCTGCTTGACGTCCTTGTTCTGATAAATGCGCGAATTGACGCCGCGGTTCAGAAACCACAGCCAGGGCACCATCGTGGCGGTATATGTTGAGTTGTGCAGGACCTGATCATCCTCGCCGCCTACACGTGTCTGAGTGAAATGAGAAATGATGCCGTTGAAATATCGCACCTGGTCATTTTCCAGGGTGAGCGATACCGTAACGTTCTTTCCTATTATGTCCATGGGGGCGATGTTGTTGTCTTCCGACGTGAACTCCAGAGAGTACGTGAACATCCGTGAGATCTCCTCCGTACCTGTGAAACCGGTCAGCAGAAGCACATTCTCGCCGAGAGGCGTGCTGATCGACATAAGGCGGTTTTCCTGTGTAAACGGCATAGGCCTGCTCCTTCACATTCTGGCACGCTCTCAGCGTGTCCTCATATCATCTTCTTTCCAGACCCCTCAATGATATCCCTCCGCCTGCGTGTGCCCGAAGAGGTTACGGAAGGTTCCATTCACTCTTTTGCATATTAATCATACCTCAGCGCAGTCTTTACCCGCAACCCTATTATAGGCGAGATTTCATCATTCGGCAGCTGCACTTTCATCTTCCCATACCGGGCGGGGATCCTCGGGCGGGGTGCATACCCTTGCATCCTGACCGATGCTCCTGTGGTAGTTGCCCTCATCCACACAGCTATCGTAATTAAACCATTGCCAGAGCAGCTGCATCTCCTCCCAGGTCACGGTCCCACCGTCCTCAAGTGCCCCCCTGATTACAGCCTCCAGCGCACTGGTGAGCTCAAGGAAGTCGTTAAGGTGTCCCTGCTCATGCACGCGTACCTGTTCGAGTTCCTCGGGCGGCAAGGTATTGCTCAGATATATAGTGGGTCGAAAACCGATCTCGATTGTGCCGGTATCATTGTCGTAATTCCAGTATCCGTTATGATAAAAGGCACCGGTCTGGCTGCGCCCTCTACCCCTCCGTATTACATCCTGAGGGTCGCAGATTTGCTCCTGTGCCGTATTGGGTCGATTAAATACCAGTTCCATGCAGCCTCCGCTTTCCCGGGTATAAACGCCCGGATTTTTCTGACCTCAAACTTCATATTGGGATCGTATTCTCTTTACGTTATAATACATGGCAATGTTTGCGTCCAGTATCGACCATGCCTCTTTGCGGGCCGTTTTCAAGTCGGCCGGATTCGATGATACCGCCATCCTTGAGCGGCTCGATATCCGGGACTTTCCCTCACTTAAAGGCACCGATATGCCAGTTCTGATGAAGAAAACCGATTCCGGCTCGGCCCTTGACACTCTGATCAGACTGTTTCTCATCGATGTGCCATGCTCTCAGAATACCGTCAGGAATGCATTCGGGGCGCTGGATATTGAAGTCCTGAATGACGCCGGTATCCTGAGTGTGACAGATGACGGCATGATCGAGGCCGGTATTAAGATAATTCCACACAGAGGGCTGTACATCGCATTCGACCGGCCTGGCATTCTCTTGACCGGACTCAGCGAAAACTATGTCATGGGAATAGGCTCAAGCACCCTTACACTTGCGAATGTCACTGTCAGGAAACACTGCAGGAATACGCTGGACCTCGGCTGCGGTTGCGGCTATCACGCGCTCCTGGCCGCATCCCACAGCGAGAAGGTTTTCGCATCCGACATAAACCCGAGGGCTCTTGATTTTACACGGTTCAATGCCGAATTGAACGGTTTTGATAATATCATGTGCGTGGAAGGAAACCTGTTCGAGCCTTTCGCCGGGCAGGAATTTGACCTTATCATAACAAACCCGCCCTTTGTCATATCGCCGGAGAAGCGCTACATCTACCGCGACGGTGGGTTGAGCGGCGATGAACTCTGCAGACAGATTGCAAAGCTTGCAGGCAATCATCTGTCCGAAGGCGGCTTTCTGCAGATGCTCTGCAACTGGGTCGAATACGAGGGCACGGACTGGCGTGAGACGCTTTCAGGCTGGTTTGAAAATTCAGGCTGCGACTCATGGGTAATAAGGAGCGAGACAAGAAGTATCGGAACATACGCATCGACATGGATAAAGCACACCGAAAAAGCGGATTCCTTAAATTTCACTGAACGCTTTAAAGAATGGCTCCAGTACTACAAGGGCCTGGGGATAAGCTCTATCGGCGCAGGCATTGTCAACATGAGGAAGTTCTCCGGAGAAAATAACTGGTTCAGGCCCGACGAGGCGCCCGAAAAGATGCTGGGGCCATGCGGCAGGAATATCGAAGACGGCTTCAAAGCGTTTGATTATCTGTTCACGGCAGACGATGAAACGCTCCTTAAGACAAAATTCAGGCTCTCGGAGGATGCAAGGCTTGAAAGGGTAAGTGCGCCAACCCCCGAAGGCTGGGCGGATGAATCGATCAAACTCACACTCGCAAAAGGTCTTGTCTATTCCGGCGGGATCGATCCCGTCATGTCGAACATGCTCATCAAATTTGACGGCACAAACATACTCGCCGAACTGCTTGCCGAAGTATCATCTGCCGTTAACGTCCCGATCTCAAACCTTCAGCAGGGGTTCTGCAATATGATAAGGGAGATGATGGCAAAGGGTTTCCTGTACAGGACGTGATTTGATTTGTTGGGTTTCGCTTCGCTCAGCCCAACCTACATTTTTAACTGTAAATGGAGAATTCCATGAACAAGAAAAGACTGCTGACCGGTATTATAATTATCCTGGGATTAATTTCTGCAATACATTTTGGTTATTGCAGAAAATGGCATGCTGTTGATAAATGCCTCGATAACGGCGGCCGCTGGAATTATGATAAAAATACTTGTGAATATACTGAAGCAAAATAAAGTTGTAGTTGTAGGTTGGGCTGAGCGAAGCGAAACCCAACATTGATTTATCAGATATTCCTCAAATCATTCTTTTCCGATACCATCCTGAAATTCAATTATTTTGCCTGACCCCCAATCTTTATCATACAGGCCGTTTTCGACATATCTATTAAAACTGGAATATGGCCAATCTGCCGGAGATATCACAAGGCCATGCTTGACAGGATTATAATGAATATACTCAACATGTCTTATGAAATCATTATCATCTCTTATGGCATGCTCCCAGAACCTGCGCTGCCAGACTTTTTGCTCCTTCTTTGCTATCCTTGAACCATCAACTTGCGTTTTGAGAGATTTATCGCACATCCTCGTAAAATTACTTTTTATAAGCATCCAGCGTGTCGAATAATCGTTATCGCCATCAGGCAGCGTCCAGATGCAATGAATGTGTTCGGGTAAAACAACAATGGCATCTATAATAAACGGATGCTTTTCCATAGCCATTTTAAAAGATTTTCTTAGCGTGTTGATTGAAGCTTCACCGATAAATATTTTGTTGCGGTTAAATGTTACAACCGTAAAAAAGAACATTCCGCCTTGAATTTTTGCTCTGCGATAATTCATGTTTTCTCATTTTGTTGGGTTTTGCTTCGCTCAGCCCAACCTACGTCTAATCAATTTCATCCTCCAATAGTGCATTATCTCTATCCTTCCAATAACCGGGATTCCGATGAAGGTGCATGACTGCGATTATTTCAATCCTCCTCGGTTTATTTCTGAAAAGAATCCCGAAGGGAAACGTCTTAATAAGACATCTTCTGATATCTGATTCTACAAAAGGATAAAGAATCGGATTAATAGATATTTTGTTTATTGCGTTTTGAACTGATACAAGAAATCGTTTGCCCAGATTTATTTGCTGCTTTTCATACCATAAAGCAGCCTCGATCATTTCAGCTTCGGCATCAACATGGAATTTAACAGGCTTCATCCAAGAGCTTTGTAAGCCTTTCTAAATACTTCTTCTGCGGTTTTGAGCTTTATCGTGCCCTTATCAATTTCCTTACATCTCTTTTTAATTTCAGCTTTCCATTCTGGTGAAATCTTACTGCCTTCTATTACATCGAGGCTTTCAATGAGCTTTTCAGCTACATATGCTCTTGCGGAAGGAGGTAACAAAAGTGCATCATTAACTATTTTATGGGTACTTGCAGCCATCAGCATCCCCTTTAAAAATTCTTATGAATGTAAATCATATTTATCATGATAGCATTATTTCAATCAAGTAAGTAGGTTGGGCTGAGCGTAGCGAAACCCGACCTGTAGACCCCAATTGATTCACTGATGGTTTTTCTGCAAGCAGTCAGAACAAAGCAGATCGAGGAGTGACGAAGTCAAGGAGCGAGACGTACTTAAACGTACGTCGCAGCGACGAGACGAGGAAACGACAACGATATGTAAAGTTCTGGCGCCTTGCATTAATTATGCAGCGGCCGTTCCTCCGCCCCCCTGTCTCGCCACAAACCCCTGCGTATTGAGCCCGGTTGCTGATGGTGTCCCGGCAATTTGTGCCAGATAGGTATCGCCCAGATTCGCGATATGCCCGCTGACATTGTCAAAATAATTGAAATGGATCTGCTCCTCATCAATGACCGTCTCGAAAAGCTTCACGCTGATATTGTCTCCGCTGTCCCTGCAAACCTGAAGAAACTGGTTGTACTGATCTATAGTATCGTCTTCGAGCTTTGCGTCAAACGGGAAAATAGCCTTTATCTTCTGGCCCTTTTCCGGCTTTTTCAGAGGTTCCACTGTGGGCTCTCCGTCAAGCTCCTTTATCCTGTCGGCAAACATCTCGGCATGTCTCATCTCATCGATTGCTATCAGCTTCATCTTTGCGGCCAGTTCGCCATAGTCCATATCGTCGAGGTTGTAGTGCTGGTTCATGTACTGTGCGATGGCCTGAAGCTCCATGCCTCTCGCCTTGTTGAGGACGTTTATCACCTTCTCCCTTCTCTGATCCTTCTTATTCTGAGCCATAATCAACCTCCATTTAATTTTTATGTTTCTGGGGATTTCCTGATAATATCATAATATATTCGTCTTGGTTAATCCTGATTATTTCATAACCCTCTCCCACGGCTCAATCCCGCCCGGAACAATTACAAAAACCGGATGCGGCTCAGGAGAATGCAGAAGAAAATATTTTTTGAACAGTGAGGGAGAGCGTATTTCAAGCTTTGAGAGCAGATGACCCCATTCATATTCAATCTGACCCGCCGTAACGGGTATTTTTACTTCAGAAGATATTTCCTGAATTTTTGAAGCGTCGAACTTATATCCGCGCAACCGGGCTTCCTTCAACACTTCCGCAAGGTATGCATCGATAGCTTCTATTGGATCATGGATCTTTTTAAACCTCTCAAGCTGCGGATGGTTCCTGTACCCAATTGTGACTTCTGAGAGAACTTTTCCGGCAAGCAGGCCTTCGCGCCACAGGGCAGTAAGCCCCGCTGCATCGAGGTATTTCGGATGGACGGACCACAGTCTCATGAATAATCCATCATCTGCTGATGAGCGCAAGCCTTACGCCCAGCGCCGTAAAGACCCCTGCCGTAAGCCATGAGAGAAATCTTGAGAGCCCCGGTTTTTTGATTAGCCGGTCGCCAATCGTGCCGGAGAAATAGCCGATTATCGCGAATATGATGACAGCCTGGACCATGAACATAAGGCCCAGCATAATCACCTGCAGGGCGAATTTACCTGACCCCGGGTTTACGAACTGCGGTAGGAAGGCGAGAAAAAAGAGCGCAACTTTGGGGTTCAGCACGTTCATCAGAAAACCCCTTCTGTACAGGGCTGCATATGTCTCCTGTTTTGCCCTGCCGCCTGCAAAGCCTTCGGACCGGCTTTTTATGGTCTTGTATGCAAGGTAAAGAAGATAGGCGGCCCCTGCAAATTTGACTATCTGAAAGGCAACAGCCGATGAATAAAAAATTGCCGACAGGCCAAGAGCCGCCGCTATGGTATGAATACTTACCCCGCTGCACATTCCGAGAGCGGTAATAATAGCGGGTTTCCTGCCGTTCGATATTCCCTGCGTGATGATGAAGATATTATCAGGTCCGGGTGCTATCGTAAGGACCATCGACGCGCCGAGAAAGCCTGCGAGCGCTGTAACGGTGAACATTTCCTTTTCTACTGCCTTAACGCATTGTCGTTCTTCGCCGTTGCAATAAACGCATCACACTTTTCACAGTCAAGCCCGCAGTATGCAATCATTCAGTGCACCTCCTTAGATCATAACTCTTTAATACGTTACCGTTATCCTTATTTCCGTGGGATTTGATACCGCACCCAGTGTAGCAAGATACTCGCTGAAGGCATCCGCGTCAATGAATCCGGTGTCTGTTTTCCTTGTGGCAGGGATGTTTCTGAGGGTCGTGTACCCGTCCCCGCCACCTGCCAGATACGCAGTCACTGCAATCTTGTATGTTGCACCGAGGTCAAAGGCTGAATAGAGGCCTCCCAGAGTGTTTCTGTATTGAATATTCGTCACGCGGGAGCCTTTGGCCGCATTCTCGATTATATCGAACTTGAGCCCGGAAACGTAGGGATACCAGGGGCAGTTTGAAGGTCCGCGCGGATTGTTTACAACCTGGTAGTCAATGCCGTCTTCAAGGGCGTTTTTGATCTCAGCGCCTGTCATTTCTATTGCCGTGAGCAGCGAGTTGTACGGCAGCACGGAAAGCACGTCCCCCATCGTGATGTTACCGGCAAGAAAATCCGCCTTGACCCCGCCCCTCGGCTGAATGGCTATACTCACACCCTGGGATGATGTTTTGAAGATCATGCTGTCCGCAACTATCGGGCCGGGGCCCGAATTGAAGTTGCTGGCCGGTGCGCCTCTTAATATATCCTCGGCTGCCGCTGCTACTACGGTTTTCTTCTTTTCAGCGATCTGATCCGTGTAGGGCTGAAGAATAGCCGCCGCCCCCGCATCCTCATCGAATATGTCAAGCAGTTCGGAGCCTAGTATAAGCGCCATGATCCTGTCCTGAACATCGGGACCGACGACTACCCATCCCGCACCGTAGTTTTGTTTGAATATCTCCGAATTCAGCAGATAAGGGTGGCCGCTGTATGATGTTATTTCACCGTTCGCATCGAAGCTCACGTTGAGCTCACCTATGGCCCTGCCCCAGCACCATGCCTGCACTACCAGCACATCCTTGCCTTCAGGGCCTTTAACAACTGTGGGGTAATCGTATCCATCGGGCACGGTAAGCCCGAACTCGGCAAAACCGGCCTGATTCCCGAGCAGGGTATGGGAATGTCCTCCGACAATTACATCGATTCCCGATACCGATTCCGCAAGTTCAATATCCTCTTCGTATCCGATGTGCGACAGCAGTATGATCTTATTGAGGCCGAAGCCTTTGAGAATATTGACAGTGTTTGTAACGCATTGCTCAACATCCCCGAACTTCACGTTTTCTCCCGGGCTGGATGTGCTTTCGGTATCTCTTGTCGTCGCTCCTATTATTGCGACTGTATTGTGGCCCAGGACCTTGAGTGTAAAGGGCATTATCTTTCCCTTGAGCAGGGGTTCGTCTTCTGCATCGATATTAGCCGACATTATCGGGAAGTCTGCCCAGGCTATATAATCAGCAACGCTTGCGGGCCCTTTGTCGAATTCGTGATTGCCGAGCGTCATTGCGTCGATTCCGTAATAATTAAGCAGGACAAAGTCGGCCTCGCCGTTAAATGCGGTATAATATAAAGTGCCTTGAACCGCGTCTCCAGCATGGAGGATCAGGGTGTTCTCGTTATCCCCGATGAGCGTGTCGATGGCGGTTTTCATCCTGGCCGCACCGCCGAGGTCGGTCCTTGTTTTCACGCCGTCGAAATAAAGCTCTTCATTTGTAAGCGCTTCCAGGTGCGAATGAGTGTCATTCATATGAATAATTGAAAGGTTGAGCGGCTCAGGCTGATTGTCCGACGATGAGGTGCTGCATGCAGCTATGATAAGGAAGAATCCCAGCAATAAAACCGTCTTGAATAAACGCATGGATTACTCCGGTTTTTAAGTCTTTTCTTTCCTTATCGGCAGATTGCCTCTTTTCAAAAATGTTGAACCTGCAATGCCTGCATCTAAGGAATTAGACGACAAAACAGCTTTTAATCTGCCGGGTATTTGCAAAACCGTTTTTTATCCTGCTTATCAGCTCACCAGCTTAACAGCTTATTTAAGTGTTTATAACATATCTGTCTGTCGTTATATTGGTCATCGGACAGCCGACTATTATTATGACGTTTTCAGGTCCCTGATTTTCAAGGGTATGCACTTGACCTGCTTTGACCGTAATGCAGTCGCCTTTCTTGACGTCCAATATTTTTGTCCATTTGACATCTCCGTCTTCTTTCAGGTCTCCCAGCTTCATTATCCCTTCGCCCTGCTCTATGAAATAAATCTCAATGCTGTTCTTGTGATAATGAGGCTTCAAAACCTTTCGGGCAGCAACCTCGGCCACGAGAAGGGAAAGGCTGTTATCACCCGCTACAGGCGTAACCTTGATGCCTACCTCTTTGTCAATTTTTGTTTCTGCGAGTACTTCATTTATGTTTTTCATTTTTCCCCCGGTTCAAGCAGGATTTGTTTTATTGACCTTCTGTACTTTCATCGCAAGATTAAACGGCCCGACCAGCGGCAGACTCACAAGAAAAAATATGGCTTCGAAAAAGGGGCTCGAGCCTGATGCCGCATCACCCTTCAACCTGCTTAAGAATGCATCAAATGTATTGCCCGAGAGGTTTGCAAACTGCATCTCCCTGACAATGGTCAGGATGTCATCTGCAGTTTCAGGGCCGTATGCGGCTCTGAGTTTTTCCAGCATTTCCTTTTCGGGTCTGCCCCCTGTCTCTGCGTAATGCTGGGCAAAGAAAAGTCCCGGGGCCTCGTATGGATCGATCTCACGTCCGATCTCTCCTTTTAAGAGCAGATCGATCTCATCCTTAGAAATCCCTGAGCGCAAGGCAAGCATGCTGTGCCCGTAAGAGCAGTAGACGCATCCGTTTACCGAGTTGGTAGCCAGCCGGAGCTTCTCTGCGAAGGCATGGCTTATTTTTTTTCTCCTGCGTGCGCCAACCGATCCCGGCAGACCCGCGATAAGACCCGCAAGTCCATCGGTGCATGTTCTCAGTGTAAAAATGCGTTTTTTAAACATTCAAGTTCACTCCTCAATAGAGCTGAAAAGCTTGTCTTTTTCAATACGCCACTCGGAGAATGCTTGAGGGTCATACCTCAGCGGATATTTCTTATAATGCTTCGATACCTTCTGTGCTGTCAATCCCATCTTTAAAAGCACAGGGATATAGGCAGGGTACTTTAAAAAGCCGTCCATTCTATCCGGTATGCTTGCCGCTGTTATTGCGGGTTCATTCACCAGAACGCCACCTATATAGTCTTCTTTGTGCATGATGCCTGACTCCAGCAATATATTGACATCCTGCACACTCAGATTGTCTACTGTCTGCCGCGTAACCTCGAGCCCGGATATTATCGCACCCCTTGTAGTCTGGTAGGCTGCTGCATATGGCCAGAGAGCCCTTGCGGATGTATCGCCCGCGTTCAGAGCACGGGCTGCTGTTATGGTGGCCAGATGCCCGGCATACAGCGAAGACGCCACACCGCTGGCATGTATCGTAACAGTCTGGCAGGCGGCCTCGCCAATCGCCATGAATCCGTCAGCAATAGGCGCATCAAGCGAATTGCTGATCCTTATCTGTGATTCGGCAGAGGAAATTTCATTTCTGTAATAGCCCTGCTCTTTAATAAAGCTGTCCGCTGCCGCACTTGCTGAAACATCCGGGGTTTCAAAAGTCTTTTTACATCCTGTGAGTATGTAGGCTTCTTCATTCCTGAGCGACAGACACGTTAAAAATGTCGAATAAACGCCCAGCTTCCCCATCCGGTTCCAGAGCTCTTCCGCACCCTGCATGCCGTTTTGAACCGCCGACGCCGCCATATCACAGTCAATTGAGCAGAGTCTGTTTGCAGCGCACACGATATCCGAATCAGACTCCTTGAACCTTATATCGAACATTTCCGGCAGATTCCTGGTCAGGGCCGCGCTGAAACCGGTTGCATCGATCACAAGCCTTGCCTTGACATCAGCCGTTCCGTCCCGGCCTTCGAACCTTGCACCGCAAACGCGGCCTGCCGTACACAAAGGCGCCATCGCCCTGTATCCTGCGTAGAACTCAACACCGCTATCAAGGGCTTGAGCAAAAATTGCTTTTGTAAACCTGTCAAGATGAATTGCAACCGGCATGGGGTAATCTTTGCATTCGATTTGAAAACATTCCCTGCCTTCAGGTGAAAAGATGCGCTCGCGCTCATGTTCATAGGCTAGCATATCACCTTTCGGATAAGCCAGACCCACTGTCTTGAAAATATCTCTTTCGACTGCAAGAACGATCTTCCTGCCTACTTCATCTTCGTTCACCGAATCAAAGAGACCTACTGAAAATCCCTTGCGGGCAAGCCTCAATGCCGCGAGACAGCCGCCCGGGCCAGCACCCGCAATAATGACATCGAATTCCCTGCTTTCGGGCTTCGAAATATGTCCGTCAGATTCACTTTGTGAACTGTCGGAATCACTGCCTGCCCCGCATGCTGTAATGCCTCCGAGCATTATAGCAGCACCCGATGCCGCGCCAAGTTTTATGAACTCACGCCTGTCAATCAATTTGCCGCCCATTAATATACCTCCTTCATTTCAATTATAATCTGCAACCGGTCCACTTCATTTGCTTATCAGCTCAAAAGCTTATCAGCTTATCATCTTCTTTAAGGAGCGCTTGAATATTAAATATACGTCATTATCGATTCCGTTTCGCATTCAAGATGATATCGAGGAGGCAAGGAAGGAAGCGACGCAGGTGTACTTTTGCGTACTCCGAGGAGCATTCCGACGCAGCCGACAAGGGTAGCGCTTGAATGCGGAACGGAATCCGTCAATACCAATTGAGCACATCCTCAGCAAACCCCAGGAAATTTTTAATGCTTATCACCCTGCCGTCGTCCAGAACCGCCTTTCCCGTGAAATATCCGAAGACCTGATGCTGCACCGACTTCAATATCAGAAGGTTCACCGCACTGGATCGGTCGACCGCGGGCACGAAATCCATCTCGAACCTGCCGTCGCTGCTGGTGAATTTCCAGAGCTTCATATAATCCGATGTATCGATATGAAATGTAATATCCTCTATCTTGTGCGCCTTGCCGTCATAGAAAATCACATTCTCGGATGCAGGTGTGCGATCGCTGAAGCCGTAGCCTATATTCCAGCCGAAGGGCACGCCGTCCGCAAGCCCGGAAGCTGAACCCCAGTACCAGCGGTTCTTGTATGTCCAGTTGCCGCGCCCCCAGTCCAGTACGCCGAAATCCTTTGCCGGTTCGAACGCGTACTTTTTCGCACCTATCGCAAACCCGCCCGAAGCAGGCATGCAGTTGATCTTGCGGTTATAGTAAAAGGCCTTCCTGTTCTCCTTCCACGAGGTCGCTATCACCATGCTCTCAATGCCCTCAGGTTGCACAAGTACAATCTCACCGGTGAGACCTTTATTTCCGTATGCGTCGGTCATTTCCGGGCAATCGAATTTTATTGTCCTCCTTCCGTGCTGCATCACGTATTCGACAGAGAGTTTTTTGTCCGCAAACTTTATGATACCGGCACTATCGCTGTCAGGAGGAAAGCCAGTCTTTCCAAGAGGCAGGATGCTCATCGTATCGACCTGGTTGAAATATCTTTTCTCGAAATCAAGGAAGCATATAGCGGAAAGACCGAGATAGCCGAGGTCGCTTATCGTAAACGTGATGCCATATTTCTTGTCCTCGGAAAGCACCGCGTAATAGTCCCATTCCTTGATCCTAAGGACCGACGCCTTTATTGCCGACCTGTCATATTTCCAGTAGGGGAACCTCGCCCATCCTTCGCTGATAATGTGGCCGTCAGCGTTAAGCAGGTTAATGTTTTTTTTAATTTCGTTCTGCATTCATGACCTCCGGAATCCATCGATTATGTTTGCACAAAAGTACCACACATTCATTTGCCGCGCATTTTATTTTTTGCTCAAAAGCGTTAACTCGGGCCTTCCTGCTGCTGAGATGTCTGGTCACATCCCTGCTATTATCGCGGCTATGGCCTTATGGGTCTCCATATTGTACCTGGAGTTGAGCTTCATTATTTTTGCGCAGAACTTTCCCTCGGTGCAGTAGCCGATATTGCACTTCGACTCGAAGAGGAATGAGAGTTCAGGCAGCATTTTCTTCAGCAGCAACGCCTTCTGCTCTGAAGTCATGCGCCTTTCCGGCTCGCATTCCGTGCAGAGCCTGAGAGGCAGTTCAAGACTTATTGCGTTTATAAGGTCATAGCTCTCCAGCGTGCGCAGCCGGATGTTGCGCGGTACCACATAGAGCGCATCGCGGAGAGGGATACCCGAATCAACAAGCTTACCATAGAACATTATCTGCCTGGCCGTATTGTAAACATAGGCCTCAAGCAGCTCCGGCTCGTCTTTTATCTCAGGGCTTATTACGAATGCGTTCCCGGCGGCCAGGGCTATCTCGTTTATATCCCCTTTACTTTGTATGGCGGGCCATATTTCGCGAACAATTCTGTAGGCGCGGTCGGCAGCAGTGTAAATGGATTCCACGTGCTGCCTGAGCGTGGCGTGCCGCTTCTGCTCGCTCCAGACTCGCCATGAAAGCGAGCTTATGGTCTGGATGTTGAGCGCCTCGTTATAGTTTCTGCATATGTTCGAAAGCGCCCTCTGGTTGCGGCAGGCCCTTACATAAAGAGCTTCGGGACCGGCGTATTGCGAAACAGATTCCATCATGGCCTTAAGCTCGGCAAGCTCTTTGTCGGCCTCTTCCGGCAGGTCGTTCACTATACGCACGACATCCGGATTGACTGGACAACCCAGCTTTTCGTGCATGGCGCTCACATAATCGCTGCCCGGGGCTTTGAATATGTTGTAGTGCAGGAAGGTCTCGCGCGGCACGGCCTTGCGCATGCGGAAAAGCTGGCCCATGCCCATCTCGTCGACCTTTTCCTCCATGATAGCGGTGAATATGGAGAACTCTTCGGGCAGCCATGAGGTTCCCACAGCTCTTTCAGCCTCCACCGCCTTCGCCAGATTGACGAGCGAACTCAGAGGCAGGACATAGAAAAGGTCAGCCGGGTCATTGTAGGGTTTCAGCTTGTTGAACGCCTGGATTGCGTCGGTCTTCTTGGCAAACTTCTGCTTCATCTCACCGGAGACCGCGAAGAGGTCGGCCGAGATTTTTATGTATTCCTTCAGCAGCTCCGCATCGGAACTTATCGAGCGCGGTATGACAAGCTCGGTGAGCGTGGTCTCCCTGCGGCGTCCGCTGGTCACGAGCGAGCGCGAATAGACCATGCCGGTAAAGGCCGAATCTATCATCTTGGTGCCGTTCAGGCCGAGCGCGATGACGGGCAGGCCGTCGAGCGAATGGCCGCGGCCAATGCCCGAGAGGTTTTTCTTGAAGATGGACTCCTTGATGTTCTTGCCGTCGGCAAGCATTTTAAGAAGCTCTTCCTCAAGCCCTGTCTGATAGTCTACCGAGCGCGATACCGCCACCTGTATGAGCGCCACGACCTCGTCAGGGCCCAGGAAGTCCCGGCCGAGTTCGTTTTTCAATGCATCTTCATTGATAGGGACCTTGGGCAGGAAGTCGATGGTCTTGACCTTCAGGTCCTGCGGTTCGATGTAACTTACTCCATCATAATTAAAAGCCATATTATCTCCCATTGTACAGGGCGTCATAACTTTGCATACCTTTGTCGCTCCTTGCGGAAACGCTGCGACATACGTTCAAGTATGCCTCGCATTTCCGCTTCGTCGCTCCTAGGTCTGCTTTGTTCTTACGCCCTGTATGTGTAATTGGTTATGAGATTATTTATATAACATTTACAACGAAGGACACGAAGGTTTTTTTATCCGGCGAGTTATCAGGGACGATGATTGCCCCACTTCATTCCCAAAGCTGAATAATGAAACATGAGGGGCCCGGGCAGGACTTTGAACATGTCAGGAAATATATAACATGATATAATTTTGCTCATTAACTACCGGTTCCAGCAGGGGAGCATGATGAAAAAGAAATACAGGCCAATGTCTAAGGCTTAGGTATTCTTAATTGGATAAAACGAAAGGCATCACTGAAACGGGGAACCCTGCCGATTGGACATCTGGCATTCAAATTACTGGTATTGCTGGCGCCATTATCTAAGATCCCTGTAATCGGGACTTTATTTAAAACGATAATTTTATTCACTGATAAAAGAACGACTCAAGGGTACTCGATTCCACTGAATATCGATGTTTCAGCAGATTTCAAACATGTGAGCGTTCCGATTGAACTTATGAAAAAAGCCGTTCGAGATTCAACATACAGGGCTGCAATGAATTCATGCATTTGCAGGGATGCTTTCAAATGTACTGATTATCCTCATGATCTTGCCTGTATTTTCCTTGGTAAGGCTGCCAGAATATGCGTCGACAACGGAATAGCGCATGAGGCAACAGTCGAAGAGTGTATCGATCGAATAGATAAAGCAGCCAGTCTGGGTTTGCCCGGACAAAGTTACTGGATTGAAGCCGAAGGTTTTCTCTGGGGTTTTCAGAATGAAGACATGGATAAATTTCTTGAACTCTGTTTCTGCTGCTCCTGCTGTTGCGCCGCACGTAAATTCATGAAGAAATCCGACAGTGAAGCCCGACTGTTATTTAATAGATCAACCGGCTATATTACTCATGTAGAAAGCACATGTACGAATTGCGGAGAATGCATATCCATTTGCCCTAGACTCGCAATCAAACCCGGCATCGATAAGGTTGTAATCACGGAAGACTGTGGAGGCTGCGGCACATGCATCAGCAGATGTTCAAGCAATTCCCTGAAAATAACACTGGTAAAACCTTTAAAATCAGACCTAACGGACTATTTTGAAGATATAGATTTGAAATTATAAAAAACTCGATTCAAACTTAGTCATATATTCATGAACGTTACCCTTTCTTAGTTCCGCGTTCATTTGATGTTCATTTCAAAACCTGAGTTTTGAAGAGACCATAAAGAAGACCTCACCTGGCAGACAAACCGGGTGCCTGGTATACCGGACGCATGCGTCCGTATCGTTCTACTGCGAGGTGAAGGCTGCCAGCATACCATCCTTTTTTTCCGCGCTGTAGCTGAATGTGATGCCCAGTTTACCCTTGGTTGCATTGAGCAAACCGCCCTTGCCCATATCCATCACGTTCGCATCCCATCCTTTGGACTTGAGGCTCTGAACATAGTCTTTTATTGCCCCATCCTTGATGCTGCCATAATAGATGTTGAAGTTCTTCATGCCGCCCTCACTTGATGAAACGACTCGCTCGATAGTCCCGCCGGTAAACCTGGGCACATCGGCGAACATGTCCGCGGGCCAGGTGGACGACGCGGCGATATCCACCTTCATATCCTTGTTCTCGATGTGGACATTACCGTTATCGAGGTCGACATCAGTATCCTTGCCCGTGGCATCGCTCATGGCCTTTTCCATCATTTTTTCTGCCGTTACCTCTTCGGCCTTTTTGCCGCACCCTCCTGCAATAAAGGCGCACAGGGCTATAACCGCCAGAAACAAACCTATCCGAATTCTCACACTCATCATATATCCTCCTTTCTCCCTTTCACCATATCGGTTCTATCAGCCTCACCCTTGACCCTTTCCATCTTTATACCGGAAACGGACAACTGCGGCTGAAACCCCATTCAAGATGGTTCCTGATCTATATTGTAACTGACGACTTCGCCCGTCTGCTCGATGAGCTTTTCAGTGCCTCTGGTATAAACGCTCAGGTCTTCTACGCGCTTAAAAAGGGTCCACAATATTTCCGGCAGAGAATTGGGCGCACCATAGAAAAATGTGTGATGGCCCTCAAGAAATGATGTGCCGGAATAACCTTCATGACTGAAAGCCTCGATCAGTCTGCCTATCGCCTTTTTTTCCTGTTTGCTCAGCGAGCGGTTGGCGTCGGATAAGATCGGATAGTCCGCATCGAGATAAATGAGTTCTATATTTCTCCAGTCAAGCATGCTCAATGCCTTTCTGAGGTCCTCTTCATCGCTGCTCATATCGACATCGGGAAACTGTTTTTCCTCAACACTGATGACATCATCAATCAGGCCGTCGGCAAGCATCCAGAATTTTTCAAGCGCGGTTTCATGGACTATATAGCTTGCAAGATAAACCTTTTTGAAGCAGTTCATCACCCTGATATCGTCTTCGCATCTGCCGATAAACTGGAAAATGAACTGCGAGCCGGTGCCGATATAATCGTCAAGTATAACCAGCGCCCGGTCTTTGAAAAGGCCCGGGTCAGCAGCAGTTTGTGCAGACAGCCAGTCGAATGTCTTAAAGTCAACGGTGGGTATGAGATTTGATTTTCTGTAAAGATATGAAACAATATCGCCGCTCTTGCATGTGAACTCGCGGCTGAAATCGACATCGGTCAGCTTTGCCGCATCGAAACCGCCTGCTTCAAGCCTTTTGCTCACCCTGGCATGAAGGGCCTTCGTTTCTCTTATGAGCCTGGGCTGCGAATGGAACTCTATCTGATCAAGAAGTATGAGTGCTGTGGATCTGTCTGATTCATCAAACTTATCGAGCCACTTTTCAATCGAAGCCCTGGGTATGACCGGTTCGTTGAACCTGTTAAAAAGTTTTATGATTTTATCTCGTTCCATTCCGACAGCCTTTCCTGTATTAGAAGCTTTATTCATAAATATACAGATATAATTCGGCAACCCGGTATGATTTCTTGATATGTTTTGCAGTCCACAGATGCATGGCGATTTGTAATCAACCTTTTTTAAAACTTGCAATTGATAATCTGAAATGCATTATTAACCCATGAAAATTGGAGGTAATCATGAATAAAAAAACAATAGCAGCAGCAATCGTCTCAATTGGATTTCTGCTGGGCTCAGGCATTCACGCCTCGGAATATGGAACAACACTCAACATCAAAAAACCTGCCCCTCTTACACTTCAGAAGAAAGAGGCACCTGAATCACAAAGCACTCAAGCCGCTCAGGGTCTGACATTCAATCTTACCATTGAAGAAGAAAAATGCGACAAGGCCGAGTATTCAGTCAAACCTGTGGTAACAATTCTCATGGATGGAAAACCCATAGCAGGCGAAAGTGTCCTTCTTGAAATAAGGGCTATTCCCTGGGGTACGAGGACATCAACCGGGGATAATGGAAAAACCAGAGGGATTGTATGCAAATTCGAACCAAAACCCCAAAAGACATACAAACTCGTCGCAACATCAAGGGGCCAGACACGGGAGATTATACTCGATCCCACAGGAGTATGCGAAAAAGCCAATAAGAACTTCAGCTTCAGCGTAAAGCTCGAGCAGGAAAACTGCGACACAGGCCGCTATTCGGTTTCCCCTGTGGCAACTGCACTTCTCGACGGCAAACCGATCGCAGGTGAAAGCGTACTGTTTGAAATAAGGTCCATGCAGTTCGGGGCTCACCTGAAGACAGGAGAGGACGGCAAAACACGAGGCCTTACAAAGACGTTTGAACCGGTTGAGGGCAAAACCTACAAACTTGAAGTCACTGCAAGGGGAAAGACGAAAGAAATAATTCTTAACCCGGCTGAGGCATGCAGGGAAACAAACAGGAACTTTACCATTGATGTAAAGCTGGAAAATGAAAAATGCGTCTCGGGCAAATATTCAACCGGCATTGTCGCAACCGTTCTTAATAATGGAAAACCCGTTGAAGGAGAAAGCGTAGCTTTTGAAATCAGGTCCATCCCATGGGGTTCAAGGACAATAACAGGCGCTGACGGAAAGACCAGGGGAAACACTATTACAATCGACGCCATTCAGGGCAAAACCTACAAACTCACGGCCACTGCAAGGGGCAAGACAAAAGAGATAACGATTGATACAAAAAAAGCCTGCGGGTGGTAACAAAACAGCGGGAGCAGCATATATGTCTGCTCCTTAAAAAAATATATTTTAGGGTACTCGATATTTTTCTTAACGGGCTTTTATTACCAGCAGGATTTATATGCAGGCTGTTTCAAAGATGAGATGCTGTTAAAAGTCAGTAGACCTGGCTGTCTGCATACCCTTAGCTTTCATATCTTTTATGAAAGCCTCACCGTAACTCTCGAAGCCTTCCACATTCGATGAACAGTCTTCAAGCAGCACGAATTTCCTGACATTCGTTTCGCCCAGGTAATCCGCTATGTCACGTATCGTGTTTGCAATGCAGTGGCTCAGTGCCTCGCCTGCGATGAGTATCCTGTCCGCATCCTTTAGTATCTGTATCAGATGCAGGTTAAGCTGAGTCGCCGGGTCCGGTTCTTCCGGCACCTCGGCGATGAGCGCACTATAGTGCTCGGTCCTTATGTTGCTGCCTTTTGTCACATAATCGACCGGTTTTCCCTTTGCATACTCCCATCCGAGAAGCGCGTCATGAAGAGGTTTGACTACCGTCCCGCCAACAGAGCCTATCAAACAGTGCGGCGGCCATATGCAGAGCTGGTACCTGCCGTTTTCTTCGAGCTTGGCCACATATTCGAGAGTGTGCTGAACCATCGCACAATCGGTGGCTCTCCAGACGCCGTTCTCAACATCGCTTCTTGAAATTATCGTTAACGGCTCCGGATGCTTTCCGGATTTATCCTTCCAGAAGACCGGATGCGCTATGTCTATGAAGTGATGGCAGTCCAGCGTGACGTGGACTGCGGCAATATCCTCTGAGAGCCTTTTCACCATCTCCGAAAGCCGCTTCATGTCATCCTGTGCGCCGTTCACATATAAGGCACCGCCTGGGTCACAGAAATCATACTGCGGATCGATTATGAGAAGATGCTGTTTCATTTCACTTCCTCGCCTCCTTATCGCTATATGCAGAGCAGTTCCTTTATATCGCAGTCAGCGGTAAAGGAATTGAGCTCCTTCATGAATCGCGCACGGATATCCTTTGCGCCGGGCAGCTCTGCCGTAAGCCTGCCCTTTCCGATAACCTCTTTGAGTGCGGGTGCTGCCGTTTTTCCGCATATGCATTTTGGCGCCTTTGACCCGAAAGGAAGGACATAGCCCTTCATACATTTAACGCATCTGAACACATTCTTGCGGCCGGACTCCTTCCCGCGTTTGGCGTAAGGTTTACCTTCCATCTCAACTATGTCCATTGAAAAATCGAGCGTGGCCGCGCTTGATACGCTGGTACCTACGCCGAAAGCGTCGGCAACGTCCTTTATTTCGAGCATGGATTTAACGTCGAGTCCGCCCGAGACAAAGAGCTTCACGTGATTGTATCCCCTCAGGTCGAGCTCCCATCTGACCTCTTCGAGAAGTCTGCGGAAATTCCCCCTCCTGGAGGAAGGCGTGTCGAACCTTATGCCTGCAAGCCTCTTCCCCATGGCCTCTGCCACGCGCAGCGCCTCGAACTTCTCGTCCATAAGCGTATCAATAAGCACGACCCTGGGAACGTCCGCCTCGATAATCTCGTCGAATGCAAGCGCAGCTTCTACGGTATCGCCGAACTGCAGTATGAGCGCATGCGGTATTGTCCCGGACGGCTTCTCGTCGATAAGCTCAGCCGCAGCCACAGTAGCTACACCGTCGCACCCGCCTATGTAGGCGGCCCTTTCCACCATGGGCGCTATGCATGGGTGCATCCTTCTGGCGCCAAAGCTGATGAGCTTTTTATTACCGCATACGAGCCTTAAGCGAGAGGCCTTGGTGGCTATACCTGAAGCCTGGCATATGCAGCCCAGTATGGCGGTTTCGAGTTCGCCGAAATCCAGGTAATTTCCCTCGATCGTCATGACCGGCTCACCAGTGAAGAATATGCTGCCTTCGGGTATGGCCCGTACATCGACAGGCCTGCCATCGAGAAGGGTACAGACATCCTCGAGTCCTGCGAAGACTCCCCATCTGTAATCCTTGTCTGGGAAGCTTTTGAGAAACACCTCCATACACACGTGCCTGCTCATATTCCTGGCCTTGAGTATCTTTTCCGTCCTGAGGAAGTAGACGTCGGTCACCAGACCCTTTCTTATCTGTGCGGTATCAGCGATATGCAGCTTTTTCATCGTCACCTCTTTTTCTTAACAGATTTTAAACTACCTTTCCTTCACCCATACCTCGCAGTTTACCATGTTCTCTGCCGTCTGGTTATACGTCGTGACATAAATCCTGTCGGAAGTGACGGTCGCCCCCGAAAGGGGCCTGTTGAACTGCCTGACCCAGACACCGGAGACATATCCGAACAGGCCGCCGTCGACTATGGTTTCAGTTTCATCATCGATTTTGGCTAGCGATGCCGTAAGAACTCCGCCACAGTCGTCAACGGACTCGATCATTTCGTTTCCGTCGATTTGCAGAATAGGGGTTATTTCGGAATAGTCTGTAAAATTGACAGTCTGTTCGATTGTTACATTCTTCCCCGTGAACATTGAGAAGTATATGTTGCCGTCAATGCTGATCATGTTCAGGATGAACAGGGCCGGATAATCCTGCACGAGTTCGAGCTTACCCGTCCCGGAATTGAGCTTGAAGATGGCGGCGATCATCTGAAAATCCTCATCGATTGCTATCCCGCATGCATACAATTCGCCGTTGTAGACGTACAGCCAGTCGATGGAAATCCCGCCTTCCACCGGGCCTTCCCTTTCTACCTGCGTCCATCCGGTAATCCCGTCTGAAGAGACATACAGGCCGCTCGAAGTGCCTGCATAGTATCTGGAATCGAATTCGATTACAGCTGGAACCGAATCGTTGTCGCTGAGCTCCGTCTTGATGTAACTCTCTCCGTCCTCGCTGTAATACAGGCCTCCCTGTCCCGGGACATCCTCATCAAGTTGAAGACCTATGTATTGCCTGTTGTCTTCGATGTTGATGATCGAGTCTATCTTCCTGCCCGAAAGGGCTATGGCGATCCATTTGTTAAGGTCGGAATCATATTTCCACAGGCCAGTGCCGCTCTCTTCATCCCCGGCATAGACATGCGATTTGAAGACACATACTTCTTTGAGCGTCACATCATCTTCGAACGTCTGTCCCAATTGCTGCCATCCTGAGGATTCTGCGACCGTGAAAGCGAACGTCTCGCTCGACGCAACTGCCGCCTGTGACAGCGCATTTCTGGCAATTACTTTCCAGTAGTATCCCAGGCCGGGAGAAAACCCGCTTACCTGCCGGTAAAGCTGAGCTGTGGTATATATGGTCCTGCTCCTGAATTCAGTATCGGTCGACAGGTAGAGGTCATAGACAACATTCTGAAGGGCAGGCTGTGAAACCGTCCATTCGAACGTCAGCACCACGGGCAGATCAGTTTCACCGTTTTCCGGGTATGTGGGAGATATAGTGAACGTCTTCTCGCTGTTATCCGATGAGGTTGAACATCCTGCAAATAAAATAAGGCCTGCCGCCACAATAAAACGGACAAGGTTGATCTTCGATGGATGCAATCCGCTTTTCTTCATTCTGAAATCTCCTTCAATTTCTATTTGCCTGTACGATATCAATTGTTTCGGAATATAGTAAGTGAAGCTTTATCACCTATCCCGGAAAACATCATGGCTTCGCGAGGAAGCCGTTCACCAGGCTGTCCAGTTTGGCCTGCTCGCACAGAAACTCGAAATGTCCGCAGTCGCCGGTAAGCTGAGGCGACTCGGCGTTTATCATTACCGCAAAGGCCACCGATGGTCCCGGATACACCGCCAGATCCTGTCTGGAGGTAATAACCATGGATTTGGCCTTCACGGCTGCTGCGGCCTTTTCCGCAGAACCGTCGAAAGCCTTTAAGATGCTGTGGCCAAGTATCGCTCTCAGCTGCCACTCCCAGTTGAGGTCATTGTATTTAAGAAATTCCTTCTCGACGGCCGCAATGAACCCGGGCAAATCTGAGGGTTTCGTATTTTTGGCGCGATAGGCGGGCGTCCATACGAGAAGCTGCTGTATCGGCATTATTGTCTTCATGACATCCGCATGAGACATGTTGCAATTCTGTGCAGCGTCAATGACGCTCAGCTCCGCGTGCCATGCAAGCATGTCATATGAACTGAGCCAGGGCGTCCCTTCAATCGAAACTGCCCTGTCCATGAAGCCGGGATATGAAACCATCCACTGGAAGGTCTGCATACCGCCCATCGATATTCCAGCCACCGCATGAACGTGATTTATTTTGAGATATTTCGTAAGAAGCATATATTGAGAATCAACCATATCCTTTATGCTGAACAGGGGAAACGCATCATAGGGCTGCATCGTGCTGTTAGACGGTGATGACGAGACACCGTTACCAAACGCATCAACAGCGATCACATAATATTTCTTCGTGTCCAGCATCTTGCCTTCTCCGATAAAACCAAGATCGACAAGCTCCTGTGAAGTGCCGGAAAGCCATGTGGTCATCAGCACAATATTCGATTTATTATTATTCATGCTGCCCATTGTCCGGTAGGCAAGCCTGCAGTCTTTTATGATCCCGCCGCTTTCAAGCCTGAAATCACCGAGGTTTGCAAAAAGCTGCTCCCCGGCATAAAGCGCAGTACCGCATGAGAAAACTACAGCCGCCGCAATAAGCAGAATCCGAGAATGTTTCATCATCTCCAGCCTCCCTGTCATTTCTGTTTTTTATAAAAACTTTCTCACCTCATATCATGCGCCAATCGAGAACATTCTTTCGAGATCATGCTTGGAAAGTACTGTGAAGGCGATCATCGTCCTTGTCTTTGTGATACCTTCCAATTTTGACATGTTCCCGGTCACCACGTCGGCCATCGCCTGATTGTCGCTGACCCTGACTATAGCGACAAGGTCGTATTCGCCTGCAACGGAATACACCTCGGTGATCCCGTCAATCTGAACCAGCTTTTCGGCTACCTCGTTTATCCTGTTTCTTTCTGTATTGATTAAAACTATCGCGCTGACCATAACGACATCTCCTTTACCTGTATTATCGTAAATAATGATCAAGAACCTTACATCCGGACTCGTATTGCAGCTATATCAGAAAACATATTTCAGTCTGGCATTTATGCCCCTGTTTCCGATCGGCTCCAGTGTGAGTAACGGCATCCCCGGCCCCTTAATCCCGAGGAACGCATCATTGAAAAACGCTCCGAGAAAATACCCCAGGGCGAAACCGGCAAGGACGTCAGACGGGTAATGCATATCCGCCTCGACCCTGGCCCAGCCGGCAATGGCAGCGAATGTATAGCATCCGGCCTTGAGGCCTGTCCTGGCGTTTTTATCAATATTCATGGCGTCAATATTACGCGCCGCAAGGACGGCCTGGACAGAAGCCTTCGATGCATGAGCTGACGGGAAGCTCTTGTCGTCGGAACCATCGGGGCGTATGCGGCCTGTCTCGTCCTTAATAAGATCAGTCGCGTATCCGGTAACACTTATCGCCGCAAGTCCCACTGCCAGGCCTTTCAGTTTATCGATTACCCAGCGTGCGGGCTCGTCTCCGTCCGGTGTGAGCACCATGGTTGTAAAATATGCCACTCTCGTCGCTCCCCGGAAATAGTCGCTTGCATCCTCCGCAGCATTTTGAGAACCGAAGAGCGGTGTATTGTCTGACGCCCATTCGGATAGACTGCCGTCAGCATCGCCGATCTGAAGCGCAAGTGCACCGGCGAGAGGCGCCCAGGTTCCGAGTGAAAGCGCCGCATTCGATGCAGATTCTCCGAGTTTTTTAAAACCGGGCCAGATCGTCGCATCCTGGCCCCACCTGCGGCTGTTTTTCATCGTCCCGCATGCCGTGAGCGTCATGCACGCTGAAAGGAGTATGCTTAAAATTACCGCTTCAAGCCTTGAAACTCCCATGCACACCTCGGTTTGTCATCCCGAAGCCATCGCCAGTTCCCTGAATTTATCAATCTGCTCAGAGTCTCCCATTACGCCGATCTTGTCTCCGGGAAGAAAAATGAAATAGCCAGGCGGATTAGGGATTACCTCGTCCATGCGGTCAATGCCCACTATTGTGACGCCCGTGACGCTTCTGACGTTAAGCTCGGAAATGCTTTTTCCGTTTATCCTGCTCTTTTCGGGGATATCTATCCATTCGAGTTCAAGATTATTTGTTGCGTTCTTGAGATGCAGCAGCGTCTGATGGTCTGTATTGACATAGCATACCGGCGAATAAAGGCCTTTTCTCACTTCATCGGTATATTTCATGATCTTGGCGGGAGGAATCCTGAGCGAGATGAGCGCCTGGCGCGTGATCTCCAGGCCTGCCTCGAGTTCGGGCTGTATGATCTCATTTACACCGAGAGAGCAAAGCAGGCTCATATCGTCAATTCCCTCGGCCCTTGCTACTATATGGATACCTGTGTTCAGACTTCTTGCCTGCTCGGCCACCATTCTGGTAACGGCCATGAGCGGTGTGGTGATAATAAGCAGGCTGGCATTTTCAATCCCAGCCGCCTTCAGTACGACTGACTGGCTGGCATCGCCGAAGACCATCTGTATGCCTGACTGCTTGAAGCTCTCATAATGCCTTGAATCTATTTCAATAATTACAAAAGGTATTTCAAGCGCCTTGAGTACTTGGGAAACATAGGTCCCGGTCCTTCCCGCTCCCGCAATCACGACATGCTCTTTCAATTTTTCAACTTCAATATTGACCGTCCTTAGAACCTCATGTCTGAAATATTTCTTTTTAAGCCTGTAAAGCGGCGCTGTGAGGCCTGAAACGAACGGGGTAAGTATCATTGTGGCGACGGTCACGGCAAGTATGGTGTCATAATGCTTATTGCTTATAAAACCTGCATCCTCTCCTACGCCGGCAAGTACGAATGCAAACTCTCCTATCTGAAAGAGCCCGAGTCCGACTGCAATCGGTATGACATTCCCATAGCCGAACAGACTTACAACTGAGCCCAATATCAAGCCTTTGCCTATGATTATAAGCAGAATAGTCAGGATTATTTCCCTGTAGTTGTTAATGAAAATTCTGGGGTCTATCAGCATGCCTACGGATACAAAGAATATCAGCCCGAAGATATCTCTCAAGGGTATGATATCGCTCAAGGCCTGATGGCTGTATTCCGATTCGCTCAGAATAATGCCAGCCGCGAATGCACCGAAAGAGAACGACAGCCCGAACAGATACGTCCCGTAGCCAACGCCCAGGCCTGTGGCAGTTACCGAGAGCAGGAACAGTTCACGCGAATTCCATTTCACGATCCATGACATCAGCTTCGGAATAAGCCTCGTTCCTAAAATTATCATCAAACCCAGGAAAAGGAGCGCCTTCAACACGGAAAGACCGATCGCTGACAAGTCTAGAGCCGAACCGCTTAACTGCGGCAGGATTATCATCAGCGGAATAACGGCCAGATCCTGCACAATGAGCATGCCTATCATTACCCTGCTGGAAAGGGTTCCGAATAGCCCCCTGTTCATAAGCGTCTTAAGCATCACCATGGTGCTGGACAGCGAGAGCACTGCGCCGGCCCACAGGGCGGATACATTGTCCCAGCCCATTATCTTCGCCACGCCGAATCCGTAGACGATTGTCAGTATCATCTGCAGCGGCGTCCCGAAGAGCGCGACCTTTCTTACAGGCTTCAGCTCCTTGAATGAAAATTCAAGGCCCAGGGCAAAGAGCAGCAGCGCCACTCCTATCTCAGACAGCAGTTCAATGCTCTCGACATCAGATACCTTAATCCCTCCGGTATAAGGCCCTACCAGAATACCGGCAAATATGTATCCCAGTATGAGCGGCTGCTTAAGCCTCTGGGCAATAGCCCCGCCGATCAGAGCGGCTACTATGATTATTGCGATATCAGATGCTATACCCAATCAAAACACCTTCCCTTTTTTAACAATTATCTTATTTATTCCCCGATGTTAGAAACATATGCTGCGATTCGCTTAGATTTCATCATCTCTCAAGAATGTTATTTAATCCGTATCGTCAATCAAAAAGAAAAGGTTAAGCCGTGAACCTCAAATATTTTAAGCATGAAAATGGAACCGGCGTATGAAAGATTAGAATCTTATTCATCCTTATTATAGCATTGACGCCTCGGTATCATTATAATATGCTTTATCGCTATCGAGTCATGTAACATCACGAACAGGGGCGGGGCAATGAAGAATGGATTGGTTTCAAAGATCATATTATCTATAGCGTTTCTTACCATCTTTGCCATTTCAACAGGCTGCGGGGGCAACAGCGGGGGCAATGAAACAGCTGTATCCGACTCTTCAAAGTTTACCGTGACCTATGCGGGTAATGGCAATACAGGCGGTTTTATCCCTGTGGATACAACCGGCTATGAACAGGGGCAAAACGTCACAGTGCTCGGAAACACGAACAATCTTTTTAAAACAGGTTATATCTTTATCGGATGGTGCCTTCAGGCGAACGGTAACGGGACTTCCTATATACCGGGACAGATTTTCGTAATGGGCGCAGCCGATGTAACGCTCTATGCCAAGTGGTCTACAAACCCGACTTACACAGTAAGCTATTCCGGCAACGGCAATACCGGCGGCAGCGTCCCTGTTGATACAACCGGCTACGAACAGGGGCAGAGCGTAACTGTGCTCGGAAACACTGATAACCTTATCAGAACCGGCTATACATTTACAGGCTGGAGCACTCAGGCCAATGGAGCCGGAACCTCCTATACACAGGGACAGATTTTCATAATGGGTGCTGCAAACGTAACGCTCTATGCCAAGTGGTCTGCAAACCCGACTTACACAGTAAGCTATTCCGGCAACGGCAATACCGGCGGCAGCGTCCCCGTAGATACGACCGCATATGAACAGGGCGCAAGCGTCACGGTGCCCGGCAATACAGGTAATCTCTTCAGAACCGGGTACACATTCACCGGATGGAATACTCAGGCGAACGGGAGCGGAACTTCGTATACCCAAGGGCAGGTCTTCATGATGGGGTCATCCGATGTGACTCTTTATGCCAAGTGGTCTGCAAATCCGACTTACACCGTAAGCTATTCCGGCAATGGCAATACCGGCGGCAGCATCCCCGTAGATACAACCGCATATGAACAGGGCGCAAGCGTCACGGTATTCGGAAACACAGGGAATCTGGCAAGGACAGGCTATACATTTACAGGCTGGAACACACTGGCAAACGGTAGCGGGATTTCATATACACCAGGTCAGATCATAACGATGGGAACATCCAATGTTACGCTGTATGCAAAGTGGAATGCCGACCCAATCCCTTCCAATTTCATCATTGATCACAACTGCCGCAGGCTGACATCGATACCTGAGCAGTGGATAACGAGCGCGAAGAGCAGTCTGCACATTGGATACCAGCATACATCGCACGGGAGCCAGATAACAACGGGTATGACGGGGCTTGCAGTATGGAAAGGCGCATTATACGGGCACAATAACGGGGGAACCGGTGGAGCCCTTGATTTCAGAGACTTTGATCTTGCAGCTTATGCGTACAGCACCGGCACTGCCCGGGCTGATGACCTCGGAGACCCCGACTGGGTTCAGAATACACGCAATTATCTTAACGCCAAACCACAGATAAATGTCATCATGTGGTCATGGTGCGGTCAGGTATCAACCGCAAGCCAGAGCACCATAAATGATTACCTGAACTCGATGAATGAGCTCGAGCAGGAATACCCTCAAGTCAAATTCGTCTATATGACCGGCCATGTGGATGGGGGGCGCATAACGGACAACTGCTACATAAGAAACGAGCAGATCAGAAAATACTGCCGCGACAACGACAAGATACTCTATGATTTCGCAGACATCGAATCCTATGACCCTGATGGCGTCAGCTATGTCGAAAAACTCGTCCTCGACACCTGCTACTATGATGCAAACGGTGACGGGTCCCCGTGGAATGATACGGCCAACTGGGCGATCGACTGGCAGAATTCACACATAAAAGGTTTAGACTGGTACGACTGCGAATCGGCACATTCCCAGCCTCTTAACGCAAACCTGAAAGCCTATGCCGCATGGTGGCTATTCGCAAGACTGGCCGGCTGGGACGGGGAGTGATACTTTAGAGTTTGAAATGTCAGAGCAGGGGCCAGTCCCGTATATGCAGGTCTGGCCCCTCCAGTCGTTCCTGAATTAAATTCCTGCTGCAGCGATGAAGCACATGCTGCTGCTTCCACCGGAATCTTCAGCACCTGCCTGTGCCTGGGATGAATTTTGACCATTTTCTTCAGGCTCCACAGGATTGGAGTTTGCTATGATAGTCGCTTTCACATTTGCGGGAATGGCAAAAGCCAGATCCACATCCCTGTCCTGCACCCCGCCTGCAGCTGAAATGTTATTTTCTTCCTCAGAAACCGTCCTGATAGGCACCCCTATGTCATACACCGCAGGCAGAAGTTGTTTCGTAACGGGATCCGTCATCTGATACTTCTCCCTGGTCAGGATTTCCGGGCTGTATGTATGCATCGAACACACGATGGTGCCAGTGCCATCGCCGTTGTCCCTGACTGCGATCCGTCGCCATTCCTGAGGCCAATCCGCGACTCCGCATGTATTAATGTCCCAGTATCCTTTGCCGTTTTCGGCCGTTTCCGCAACGATTTTATTCACATGCGTATGTCCGTCCACAAAAGCAATAACGTTCTCATAGGACATCAGGGTGTTCTTAAGCCTCCGGGTACTTATGTAGTTTCTATTATTGTCCTTTACAAATGGGGACAATGAGTTTGGGCCATGGTGTGCGAACAGGATGCACAGTTTGTCTGAATTATTCTCAATTTCGGTCTGCATCCAGGCAAACTGATCTTTATGTATTACGCCTTGAGCGAGCGTCTCCAGCGGCAGGTTTATGTCCGGGTTGAAATCAGCCGTATTCAGCACGATACAGTGTACATAGGGTGTGGGATCAAAACTGTAGTAGCCGCCGGTCGTAAGCTCGCTGAGCCCGTGGCCTGACTGTATGCGCAGGATATCTGCCAGGTAGTTCTGATTCGAGATATAGTAATTCTTCTCCGGGGCATAAGCCAGCCCCTGAATAAGGATGCCGATAACTCCAAGGGTGTTGAAGGTCCCCTGATACTCGCTATCATGGTTGCCGACCACCGCATACCAGGGCATGATGAGGCCTTCTCCATCCTGCGGTATCTTTGTGGCCAGCCCGGCGCGGTTCTTATGAGCCCTGAACGAAGGCAAGACCTTTCCGTCGGCTATGGAAACAAATAATTCGAGCTCATCCTGAATGCTTGTGTCGGTATGGTCGCCTGTTGATATCAGGAAGTCCATTGGATCTGACATATTGGCATCATTGACGGATTTGATAATTGCCTGCCAGATTAGCGGAGTGTAGCTTCCAATATTCCGGTGCGCCGGCGGGATAAGATTGAACAGCAGCCACCCGAGGTCTGGAAAGAGCTGGGGATTCTCTCCGAAGATCACTTTCAGCTCTTCAGCCCTGAGGGGATTCCCCTCATCCATTATGTGAACGTCTGTAGTATGGGCAAAGTTAACCAGTTCCGATTTATTGCCCGTTGCTAACTCGGCATCCGGCTTTACGTTCACAATCAGGGCAGCCCGTAGGATTACAGGTATGCATATGACCGTCAGAATAAGACCAAAGACGGCAAGAAACCCCCGCCCTGTTTTATAATCTCCCCTATCGCTCTTTTTTTGATTGTTCATCATTACTCCTTTTTCGCTTCTTTGCCCCGATTCGACAGGGCGGAATATACAACAAGCCGCTTGAACGCTCTTCAAGCTAACTCTTATTTAGCAAATAAGATGCCATATGCAAAGACAGTGAATACAAGACTTTCCGATGAGAGCAAGATAAATGTACAGTCTGGATTTATTGAGTAAAAACAAGATGTATTAGTGACTTTCAGGCCATGCAAACTGCTGCGGGGTTATGTCCTTTTTTATCCACTCTGATATGCCGGAAAAGGAAAAGAAATTCCCATTAAGGGATTTCTTTTTGACTAACATATGTCTTCTCAGGAATCTCTCAATAAGCGATAAAAATCAAATTTCGATTCATGACAGCATGTTAAATCGATAATACTCGATGGTTGGAAAGTAATCATCGAGGATTATCGATTTTTCTTTACAGAATTTTTACTTGATCAGGAACCCGAATCCATCTCCTTCGATCTTAACCTTCACCTCTTTTATCTGCTCGCCTGCGGCCATGCGGGCCAGGATCTCCTTCGATATTTCAGGCAGCAGGGTGTTGGTCAGGATATGATCTGCGTTTCTGGCCCCGCTGTCAACCTCGGTGCAGCGGCCGGCGATGGCATCTATTATCTCGTCGCCGAAGATAAAATCGACCTTGCGGTTCGCCTTCAGACGCTTTGCGACTTTATTGAGCTTGAGCCTGACAATGGCCTTCATCATTTTATCGTTGATCGGGTAGTAGGGTACTATCTTCATGCGGCCAAGGAAAGCGGGCTTGAAGTGCTTTAATAGGTCGGGCCTTATCATGTCTGCAAGAGCATCGGGCCCCGGCTTGGTTTCTTCATCAAGACAGGCCTTCATGATGAGGTCCGTGCCTATGTTGGACGTCAGGATTATGACCGTATTCTTGAAGTCGATGAGGCGCCCTTCCCCGTCTTCCATCTGTCCCTTGTCGAACACCTGATAGAACATCTCCATTACGTCAGGATGAGCCTTTTCGACCTCATCGAGAAGTACGACACTGTATGGCCTCCTGCGTACGGCCTCGGTCAGCACACCGCCCTCACCGTAACCGACATAACCGGGAGGTGAACCCTTGAGCGATGAGACCGTATGCGCTTCCTGATATTCGCTCATGTTTATCGTGATGACATTATCTTCACCGCCGTAGAGCAGCTCGGACAGAGCGAGAGCCGTCTCGGTCTTTCCGACTCCGGACGGCCCCACGAACATGAACACTGCGGTCGGTTTTGAGGGGTCCTCAATTCCGGCATGAGCTGTCTGTATCATCTGGGCTATACCGGAAAGCGCATGCTCCTGCCCGATGATCCTCTCTCCCAGAAGCTGCGGCATCTTTAGCACTGTATCGATCTCGTCGGTCATCATCTTGCCCACGGGTATGCCGGTCCAGCCGGAAATGACCTCGGAAACCGTTTGCGGGTCAACCGACACCTGAATGAGAGGATCGCCCGCCTGTATTTTTACGAGCTGCTTTTCGAGGTCTTTGAGTTCTTTCTGCTTCTTTGCGATATCCTTGCTTTTAGGATCAGCCTCATGAAGCTCCTTTATCGAGCCCATAACTTCAATTATCCGATTCGCCAGTTCCAGCTCGGCCTTCCACTTCTTATCAAGCGCTTCAAGCCTTTTGGCAGTATCATCCTTTTCCTTGTTAAGGGTGTCGATTCTTGCCCCGTGCTCGTTCCCCATAAGGGATTCCTTCTCAAGGATTTTCATTTCGTATTCTATATGGGTTATCCTGCGCGTTGCCTCCTCGACCGCTCCCGGGCTCGTCGTCAAACCTATCGCCACCCGGGCGCAAGCCGTATCGAGCACGCTCACCGCCTTGTCCGGCAGCTGTCTGCCCGACAGGTAGCGGTGGGTCAGGCTTACCGTATCCTTAAGTGCTTCGTCGGTTATCATGACCTTGTGGTGTTTCTCCAGGAAAGGCGCGATTCCGCGCATCATTGTAATGGCCTTGGCCTCGTCAGGTTCTTCGACCTTTACCACCTGGAAGCGCCTTGTGAGCGCCGCATCTTTCTCAAAGTATTTCTTGTACTCAGCCCAGGTTGTTGCCGCAATCGTCCTTAACTCACCTCTTGCCAGCGCAGGCTTTAAAAGGTTTGCGGCATCACCAGCGCCTGCGGAACCGCCTGCGCCGATTAGCGTGTGAGCTTCGTCTATGAAGAGGATGATGGGCTTCGGTGAGCCTTTAACCTCCTTCATGACCTCTTTCAGCCTGTTTTCGAATTCGCCCTTTACGCCGGCACCCGCCTGAAGAAGCCCAAGGTCAAGAGACCTCAGCTCGACATCCCTCAACACCGGCGGGACATCGCCCTCGACAATCTTGCGGGCAAAGCCTTCGACAACGGCGGTCTTACCGACACCCGCTTCACCTGTGAGTATCGGGTTGTTCTGGCGGCGTCTTATGAGAATATCCGTCATCTGCCTGATTTCAAAATCTCTTCCGATTACCGGATCGATCTTTCCGGCACGCGCCTGCTCGGTAAGGTTTATAGTGAACTGATCAAGCGCCTTGGTCCCTGCCGGCACAGCCTGCGCGGCATCCTTACCTGAAGGCTGGACACCTTTGGCGGCAGCCGGACCTGCATCTTCGGCCGAGCCGGAGACAATATCGAGAAGGCTCTTTTCAAGCGTTTCAAGAGATACCTTCCTGAGCGCATCGGATGTGGAATACAGCATACGCGCGTTCAGGTCATTGCCGAGCATGGCAACCATGATATGGCCCGACCTTACTGTATCAGCCTCATAATCAATTGACGCTACCATCCAGGCATCCTGAATCATGCCCGGTATGCGGGGAGAAAATACAGGCGTACGTGCATTGCCGCTCTTGAAGCCTTCGATAGCCTGCGTAAGGTCGGAGGCAAAGCGGTCGATGTTGATTTCAAAATATCTCAGAATCTTGTGCAGGTCGGTGTTCTGGGCCTCGGTGAGCTTGAGCAGAAAATGCTCGACTTCGATCTCGTAATTGGTCTTCGACATGCAGAGCCCTGCGGCGGATTCCAGCGCCGAACGGCAGACAGGATTAAGCTTTCCGATCAACGATTTCAGGTTAAGAAGTGCCATTTAATCTCCTTTTTAAATATAGTGGTGAGTTGTGAGTGGTGAGTTGTGAGTTTAATAAAACCTGATTTCTTGCAGCAGTTTAAATTATAAAGCAAGAAACATAAATTGTTTTTTTCATTCCCGGGCTGTTATTTTGATTTAATATCTCCCAGCTCTTCTTCGATCACTTTTTTGGCGCATTTAGGGCATAACCCGTGGCTGAACATGGCATCGGTATGTTCAGAAATGTATTTTTCCATCTGATTCCACAGGCCTTTTTCGTCCTTTATCTGCTTGCAGCAAACACATATCGGGATGATTCCGTGAAGCTGCTTTATTTCGGCAATGGCCTTTTCAAGTTCATTAAGCGCGCCCTTAAGCTTCTCATGGCTTCTGGAATTGCTTAAAGCTATGGCGGCAAGGCCTCCGAACATGGACGCAAGGTCGGCATCCCTTGGAGTAAAACCAGAAGGCTTGTTTGCAAGGCCTATTATTCCAACTGTTTTATCGCCGATGACGAGCGGGGCGAACATGACATTTTCCAGCGCCACATGGCCTTCGGGCATCATGGCCGCAAATTCGCTGCCCATGAACTCGTTGTCATATACTGTGATATTGTGGTGGTAGGCCTTTGCCCTCAAGCCTCTGATCGGCATTGGAAGAGAAGGGTCAACCGTGCATGGCAGGCCGCCCGACTCTAAAAAGAGCACCTCGTTTTCATGTCCGTCTTCCGAAAGAAGGGCGACATATCCTGAAGCGGCACCCGTAAGCTCACATGCCTGGTCAAATATTATCCTGGCGGTTTCAGCAAACGAATTATATTTCAATATGGCCTGCGACGCCCTGACGAATGAAAGTGTTTCCCTTTCATCAAGACAGACCCCTTCACCCCTTGCCACATGATATCTTGAATGGCTCATGGTTATCCCCCATTGCTTTACTTAATTCTTGTTAATAACGTTTATCATTTATATTTCAAGACTGGATTTTAATTTATTTGAAACTTAGAACTTTCTATTTATGCCCCGTCCAGACCGTGCTTTTCATGCTCTATAAACCATGAGTCAGGGTTTTCAAGATAAAGCTTCATATCTTTAAGCGTTCTGAAATGTGCTGTTTCCTCTTCGACGAGGTTTGTGAAAAAGGCTTTTTCGTTGGCGTCGGAAGTTTTAGCTAGCTGCTCTTTATAAAAGTCGATGGATTTCACTTCAAGGTCGAGGCCGGTATCAAGTGCCTGAATGTCGGTTGCGCCAGATATAATATTGTCCCTGTTCTCACTGGCAAGTCTCTTGAAAATCTCTTTTATGTCGGCATGGCCTCTGTCATCATCCGTCCTGCACCAGTTGCCGGTCATCTTGAGTGAGCCGCTTATCTGTTTTATCCTGTTAATGTGCGTGACTTCGGCATCTGCCAGATAGGTGAACATCTCTTTTGCAAGCTGGTTTTTCGATTCAACCGCCGCTTTTTTGTAAAACGCCATCCCGTCGATCTCCAGCTGGAGCGCCTTGTCGAGTGCTGTCAGACATGCGTCAATGCTCATAATCCCCCCCCTTCTTGTACAGGGCGTGATAATTTTGCATACCTTTGTCGCTTCCTTGTTTCGTCACTGCGACATACGTTCAAGTATGTCCCGTTCCTCAACTTCGTCGCTTCGCGGTCTGCTTTGTTCTTACGCCCTGTGTTGTACAATTCATCTTGCCGGAATTCATTGATAAACATCATCTTGAATGTAAAATGTAATATACGCTGTTTTTTTTGCCCATACACCTTATTCTTTACTTTTTACTTGAATTGCAGCTCTTTGTTTTCACCATGCAGTTTACATTCAATTTGGCCGCTTCGGTGATGCGGTTGATGAAATCGGCTTTGGCTTTTGTATAGGTGATCCTGTCGTGTCTGAATTCAGTGGCGAGTCTTATCTTCAGTTCGCCGTATTCGCGTGCGATTTCAGGATGTGCAATGAGATAATCCCTGAAGCTGAGCCTTTCCCAGTGTTCGAATCCCGATTCGACCATGTGGATATGGTGCGTTCTCCTGCCGTTTTCATCCCGCTTTATGAACCACGCATAATAAGGTGGAATATCGTCGCCGAACGAAGGCCTCCAGAAATAGTCGTATCCCTGAGCCTCAAGCATGGGCGCAATCCTTCTTCTTGTCTCCTCGAGACTCGTAACTTCGACCAGCATGTCTATTATGGGTTTTGCGGCAAGGCCCGGGACAGCAGTGCTTCCGAAGTGCTCTATCCTTCCGATAATATCCCGAGGCAGGCATGCCAGAAGGTGATGCCTCTCCTGTTCGAACATCTCCGGCCAGCAGGGATCATAAGGCTCGACATCAATCTCTTCGTTCAGAACGCGGGCTATCTTCTCTTCAAGCGTTTCATTGTCCTCACGAGAATATGATGTTTTCATTAATCCAAAACAGGCTTAAACGAAGCCAGTACCTTATTAAATACTGATTCCATTTCATAGCAATTGCCCTTTGGGCAATGATAATTTATCATGTAGATCAAATCATTGAACACACTATAATAGATCACATCTTGAATTTCATTATCACTGGTTTTTCCTATCAGCCCTATAGTTTTCCATTTTAATCCTGCTGTTGCGACATTTCTTTCAAAAATAACAGTTTTATTGCCCGTTAGAACAGGTTCAATTTTTCTCCATTGAATATCCAGCAAATCAGGTTTACCTTTCTTTGCAGAAATTGACAATGTCCCCTTTCTAAGATCGCTGTCATTCTTAAATACCAATGAAATATTGTTCTGATTTTTATCATCGACAATCATCTCTTTTGGAATTTCGACAGAAAATAACTTGGAACAGAAAATATCATCTGCATAAGCATAACTAAAACAGATTATTGATAAGCAAAGAATTACAATTGAAAATAGCAACTTATTCATTATTGCCTCCTTTTCATAATTGCCTTTCAATTCACCTGCCACACTTTGATACTATTTCATTTTAAGGCATTCGGCCAGTGATGTCGTGCATACCACCTTATTGCCCTTCTCAGCCTGTTTCTGCCACTCGGAATAGGCAGAATCATAACTTTCGGGATATACCTTTCCTTTCTTCAGAGGACGGATGACGCTCTTTACGAGCGCCTCCACAGTGATAGCCATGTGGTTGCACACATGCTCTACCGACCATTCGGGAGCGCCTTTTTTTCTGGCGATGACCTCTATGTGCACGATGCCGCTCTTTTTCGCATCATCAATGTTGTGGATAACGATCCAGGTCATTTTATCTTTCTGGCCCTTTATCTCCCAGATTTCGTGGTCGAGCAGGCCGGGCTTCCCGGCGCCTGATGCTGCACCGGCTGCCATAAGCAGCACGACTGCAAGGATTGAAAACGACCTTCCAAGTGTCTTGATTATGCAATTCTTCATTCTTTCCTCCCCTTTTTTAATTTTACCGGTATACCTGAACTTGAATATTCGCATTCCTCAACTTCCACCCCGTTATGCCATGCAAACTCCCGGGCATATTCACGGTTTGAAAAAATGAGGACATATGAGTTCGGTGTTTTATAAAACTCGAATGGCACCGGTTTCATCATCTGAATACTGAGCAGAGGCGTGGCAATGAGAGCTGCGGCAACAAGGCCCAGGATGCCGTGGTGAAGGTACATGCCCAGTGCGATAACAGCTGCTGCAAGCAGGAGGATAAGGGCCAGCCGCTTGAGGAAATCATTGCGGATTGCCTTTGCACAGCTGTCATGTATCGGTATTCTCAGCAGAGGCCCCTGGGATGGCGAAACCCCGAACCCGTATAAATAATAATCGACCCTGCCTTCTTCGTCGCCAACCTGGATGCCCACAGGCATTTCGCTGCCGATTCGAGCGCATGCGGCACATCTTTGGGGAAAAACAGGCTGACTCTCGCCGTCAATTTCGACCATATAGACTATGGCTGCCTTCATACCGCACCCCCAGCTCAGGGCCATAAGGCCCAATAAAAATGCCATGCATAAAAATCTTCGCCAATTCTCAGGCAACAGGCCCTCCTGACCACTACATTAAGAATAAAAGCGTTTCTTGACATTTTCAAGCATCTGATAGCCGTACACCAGATGATAGAAATGTCCCTGCCCCTCAATCAGGTTTAGCCGGGCATCCTTTGCCTTCTTCTGCAGATATTCGCTGAATTTCTTTGGAATGAAAATATCTGCGGTTCCCTGAAATATTTCAATATGAAAGCCTATGTCCTTAAGGTCGAAGCCCCAGTCTTTGTAAACAGTCTGGGCGTCATAAGCAGGCCCTGTCGAGCCCTGTCTGAAAAGCTCCTGAAAATCCCGCATGAAAAGATACTGCACTTCAGGCAACTTGAAGATTTCCTTGTCTGCAGGACACAGGCTCGAATCGAACATCTTTGCAAACGATTCCGGGCTTTTCATGACCTTCTGCATAATGCCCAGAAGCGAGAACGGCATCTTGAACAGCGCAAGCGGCAGCCTTGTTCCGAGAAAGGCATAAAAACGGTCCGCAGTTCCCAGACATGCAGCCATCTCCGGATCGGCATAGACAGGCATGGCGCAGGCAAGGTCGATAACACAGTTAAGCCGGTTAGGGATTACAAAGGCGCTCGCCATAAGCGACGGGCCTGCGCCCGAAATGCCTATGACCCCGAATTTCCCGATGCCCAGGCTGTCAGCCAGCCCTGCCACATCCTGCGCATAATCCAGCACGGTCCATCCAGCCCTGAAATCAGACTGCGCCACCCCGGGCCTGTCGGGCGCTATAACCCTGAAGCCCAGCTCAAGTGCGGGTTTGTGAAGCAGCATGCCGTGAACATGCGAACCTGTTCCGTGGTAAAAGATTATCGGCCGGCCTTCGGGATCTCCGTATTCATGATATGCCATCTTCGTTTTATGCCGTGTAGTATGAAACCTGACCTTGCTTTCCAGTTCCTCAAGCTCTTCCTGCGAAACCAGACTCATTCTGTTTTCAACTGTGTTTATTGCCATCATGGATTCTCTCCTTTAAATGTCACCCGGTTTTTGAATGTTCTGTCTTCGCTCACTCCTCACTCCTAACTCCTCACCACTTATACATATAAATCTACCGGATTGAACACAGTTACATCAAAGAGCCCTCTGTCCGTCAGCTTAAGCTCCGGTATGACCGGCAGAGCAAGGAAAGAAAGCGCCATAAATGGCTCGCGGTGCAGCGAACCCATGTCTTTTGCAACGCTTCTGAGTTTTTCCCATGAAGCCGCAACCTCGCCCAGCGGTCTGTCAGACATAAGTCCCGCAACGGGAAGCGCTAGTGCTGCAAGGACCTTCCCGCCTTTTACTGCAACGAGCCCGCCCTTCAACTTTTCGACCTCTTTTGCCGCCCTGAAAATATCATCGTCATTTGTCCCTGCGGCTATTATGTTGTGCGAATCATGCGCCACGCTGGACGCTATCGCTCCGGCCTCGATTCCAAGTCCGTGCACAAAACCGACCCCTATATTTCCGGACGCCCTGTGCCGCTCAATCACGGCCACCTTCAGTATGTCCGCCTTCACGTCCGGCACAATCAGACCGTCTCTAACATGAGGCTCCATGACAAGGCTCCGGGTAAGCACCTGTTCCGGAATTATCCCGATAACGCGGATCTTTTTCCCGACATCCTTTACCAGGAATGCATCCTCGCAGTACGGTGCTACATGCATACGCTTCAGCCCTATTGAAACGGCAGCGTCAACGATAGCCTCAACTATGCTTCCGTTCTCGAAAACAACCTTGCCGGCCTTGATAACCTTTTCCACCCTGAGAGGTTTTAACGAGGATAGAATGGCGACATCAGCCTGATAGCCGGGTGCGATCGCCCCTAGATGCCTGAGCCCGAAATGCCGGGCCGTGTTGAACGATGCCATTTTTATGGCGGTGACAGGGTCAAGACCGAGTTCTATTGCAAGGTCGACAAGGTTGTTCATATGTCCTTTTCTGAGGAGGTCGTGAGGGTGGAGGTCATCGGTCACAAGCGAGCACCTTGAATTGTTGAAAGGTGTTACAAAGCCTATCAGGTCGCGCATGTTCTTTGCCTGTGTCCCTTCTCTGATCATCAGTTGCAGACCGGCTGAAACCTGTTCCAAAGCTTCCTTCATCGAGCTGCATTCATGATCCGAACTTATGCCGGTGACCGCATATGCATTCAGATCCATACCCGAAACCAGCGGAGCATGGCCGTCGATATTTCTGCCGGAAAAGGCGATGATTTTATCAAGTATACCGTCATCACCTGCAATGACGCCGGGATAGTTCATGACTTCTCCGAGACCCAGAACTCTCGGATGTTTTATGAATTTCTTCAGCGCCGCCGCATCGAGGACCGCGCCTGCTGTTTCAAAGCTCGTTGCAGGCACGCATGAAGGCGCCATGTAATAGATTTCAACCGGCAGATTTTTTGATGCATCAAGCATATACCTTATGCCTTCAGCACCCATAACGTTTGCAATTTCATGGGGATCGGCCACGACCGCTGTGGTGCCGCAGGGAATGGCCGCACATGCGAACTCGGATGGAGTCAGAAGAGTGCTCTCAATGTGTATGTGTCCGTCTATGAGGCCGGGAATGATGAACCTGTTTTTCGCATCGATGTTGACCCTGCCGTCATAACTGCCCAGCCCGGCAATAACACCCGAATGAATTGCGACATCGGCGATATCTGTCCCGCCGGTGAATACATTTATGACATTGCCTTCCTTGAGTACAAGATCGGGTTTTACCGCCCCGCGTGACGCTTCGATAATTGATTTGAGTGTTTTCTTTTTCACTCTCATCATCTTAATAATGATTCAAGAGGAGATATTTTAATTATCCCCGTCGTTGTCAATGTCATCGCCTTGAGGTGTCTGACCCTTTTCAGCGCTGTTTATGGGATGATTATCCCTGTCTTCTTTATCGATGGGATCATTTCTTTCGCTGTCGTTCTTATCAATTGGGTCATTGAGCTCTGTTCTGTTAACGGGATCATCGAGTTCCGAGCTGTCTATCGGGTCCTGGTTCCCGATATTTCCGGCTAGAACAATGTTTCCTACGCTTATGGAATTGCCCTCATTTAAGACAGCTTCACCTGATTTTTCATGGCAGACTTCTACGCATTTTGCAAAAACACTGCCGCTGCAGGCAAACGTGAAAAGAAAACATATTGTGATGATTACAAGAAGTTTTCTCACCGAGTTATTCATTGATTTTTATCATTGTCGTTGTCGTCATCATCATTGTCATTATCATCAGAATCATCATCTTCATTTGCTGGAGCAGCGTTCTGCAGGTTGTCGTTGTATGGATAGTCTTTAGGTCTGTAAACACCCTCTCTGATGTCTTCGTCTTCGATATTCTGTCTGGTAACGCTCGGATCGAGATGTCCGGGAGCAGGACCGGATATGATTTCTCCGCCGCCTTCATGACCTCCACCTTCTGCAAAAACATAACCGCCGCCTGCAAAAATGAAAAAAGTGCATATTGAAACAAGCATGATAATTCTTTTTTCTGATTTCTTCATCAATCTCTCCTCCTTCTTTAAGAGCCAGGTTCGGGTCTTTTTGAATCTTATCGGTAAAAAATCAGGTTTGCGATATAGAGAAAGCCGAAACTTATTAACAAGCCTTAACGAGCTTTAAGTTTTACCTATGCCGAATCAGGCACAGAAAACTGCCAGTTAAAAATTTACCGCATACACCAATTCCTCACCCGAAGGGAAAACATCATACCTGAATATCAGAGGATATTGATTCCGAACCTTCTTCGATGGAAATACGTTTATCAGTCATAAAAGCGTTTTGCGCATCGCAACACGGTCATTAAGTCCACGTTTCTTCTCATAAGCCAGCTGTTTGATAAGGGCATCGCTGATTTCATCATCTTCAAGCCTTTTAAAGCCAAGTCTTTCATAATAAGGGGCATTCCAGGGTATACTCGAAAACGTTGTCAGCGTAAGAGCGCTGCACTTCTGCGATATTGACCATTCGACAGCTTTTCCAATAAGCGCCCTGCCCAGAGCTTTTCTCTGATGGTCGGGATGAACGTCAAGTTCGATGATATATGCCTCGTCAACATTCCTTCGGACAGCGATGAAACCTGCAGGTTTTTCCTCTTTATCAACAGCAATAAAAAGCCTGCCTTCTTTCTGTGCAGATTCAAGGGTTTCCAGTGACAATGCCTGATTTCTTACATGTTCAGGAATCACATCTGTTGGAAACATCCTGGCAGCAGCCAGTTCAACTTCTTCCAGAAATTTCAAATCTCCTGCGCATGCAGATCGGATCCCGTATCCATATGGTATTGATTCAATCATAATTCTTTTCTTTTTTGTTTATCGCACCCCATTTGCATCCGGCGATTTCGGTGTGCTCACCGGTCTTTATCTTTGTGCAGCCGCTGCATACTGAGGTTCCGATGCACGTACATATGAAACAATACATCATATTAATGCTCTCCCCCATGAGCGTTGTCAGGGCTATTCGCAAGTATCCTGTCCGCAAGTTCCGGATAAAGCTTCCTTGTACATTCCGGGCATATCGTATGGCTGAACTTCGCCAGCGAGTTCTCGCTTATATAGTCTTCCAGTACTTTCCAGTCTATATCCTGCCTGATTTTTTTGCAGTTTGCGCAGATGGGAATAAATCCTTCGAGTATCTTTATCTTCGCCTTTATCTTCTTCTCAAAGACATAGAATGCCACTGAGAGAACAATAAGATAAATGAATATCTCCAGTATGACCTCGCCTTTTCTTTGCGACAGCGATGTCGGCTGGTCTCCAAAGAGATACCTCGGCAGGTCCAGCAGCTCGTTCGTCATTGTCAAAGAAACAAATATTGTAAGTATGAGAAGAAACATCCTGAATATTCTGCTGTGTGCATTTAAAGACTCTCCGCCATGGGTATCCACGGTCCGTTTCTCTTTCATGTCAAGCCTCGTTTCCTTTTAGTCTGAACCTTATATCTGTACTGTCTTCTCCGGTTAGAGGTGTTCACCTTCTTATACACCGTTTCAGTTTAGCCTTATGAAGTCAGGATTATCTGATATAGTAACCGGATACCCTCCATTTGCCGTCCTTGTTCATCATCGGCGTGACAGTCTCAATTGCCGATTTCTTGTTTTTAAAAGCAGTTTCAAATTCGATTACGACATATTCCCCGTCGGGAGCAGTCGGCAGCTTTGTCGTATATATGGCGCTTTTTACCTTTCTTGAAACCATTTTGCCCAGCGGTTCCCGTGTCGTCTGTGCAGCCTCAATCCACTGATCTTCTTTGACGAGCATCTTGAAATATCTGGAAGACTCCTGCCAGCTTTTTGTGTATTTACCCTGATCGACAAGTTTGAGCCACTTTTCGGCCGATGCTATGGCCGCCTTTTCCTTGTTTGTTTCTGCACCCATGGCGGTAAACGCGAACAGGAAAAGCCCGATAACAACAAAGCATGCCAGTTTTCTGATCATTCAATTATCTCCTTTTTCTTTCTTTCCCGGGATTATACTTCGTTGATATAAAAAGCCAACTGTCAATCGGACTCGGGACTCTTGCGGCCCGATGCTTTCACACTATCCAGAACGAACAAAAACATACCCAGCATTATGAAGACATCGGCCACATTGAAAATGCCTGTTCTCAAGCTTCCAATGCCGAAGTTTAAAAAATCGACCACATGCCCTCCATATAATAAGCGATCCAGCAGGTTGCTCAGCCCCCCGCCTGTCACCATGGAAAGAGATATAACTGCAAGTGTATCGATACCGGAAGCGAATATGAGATATATAAATATAGAGATCAGAAACAGGAAAACTCCTCCCGTAAATATGAACATCCTTGTTTTATGGGGAAGAGATGCGCCCAGGCTCAGGAATGCACCGTCATTCTCGGCGTACAGGATACACACGGTTCCGCCAAGAACTGATATCATGGGGTGCTCCATCAGGTAGGACTTTGCTATGAATTTCGTGGCCTGATCGCAGCCGAGGCATGCTGTGATGATGAGAAGAACGAAAACGGCCCTTTTAAGTTTATTCATTTACTCTCCCGGATAATGGAACCGGCGCTTGCCATTTTTCATCAAAGCTACTTACAGGGCCACGGCGTCATATTATTCCCCTTCTGCCTGCCAATGTAAGCATCTGCTCCAGTGAGTTTTTAGGCGGGATTTTTCTCTTTTCTTCCGGTTTTTCCTTAAGGACAATTGCTCCCGCAGGGCAGGTCGTGACGCAAAGCCCGCATCCTATGCACCTGTCAGGATCAATGACGGCCGCATCATCATTATTGATCGCGACTGCTTCCATCTGGCATCTGTCAAGGCATACACCGCAGCCGGTACAGTTGCCGGTATCTATAAATGCCTGATAATTCGAGTAGACCAGTTCGGCGGGTCTGGCTTCGAGCTTTATCGCCCTTAATACACCGCAGCAGTCCCCGCAGCAGTTGCACATGCCGCCGGGATTCTGAGAAGTGGCAGGCTGTGTGACAAGGCCTGCCCTCTGCGCATCTTCAAGGATGGCAACAGCTTCATCACAGGAAATCTCTCTTCCCAGATTATTATCAAGATAGTATCTGGCCATTGAACCGAACATGAAGCAGACTTCGACCGGTTTATCACATGCCTTGTCAATGGATGCCCTGCTTTTACGGCAGATACATTCCGCGATCACTATGGGATTCGCATTTTTAAGGATGGCGCAGGCGTCATCAAAGGAAGCAATCTGCCTGGTATTGTCGATGGATTCTCTTACCGGGATTGTCCGCAGGAAAAGCCCTTCGCTGCCGGAGATAGCTTTTTGAAAACCTTCATTGAAATATTTCTCAAGGACGATCACCCTTTCTTTGCTGAGGGTTTTAATCTGAAACTCCATAAGACCATGCATGAAAGGTATGGCGCCGTATTTGACATCTCCATCCTTTTTGAGCCTGAAAAGAAGCCCCTTCGAGGCCATTGCCTCCAGCCTAGCTGCTGTTTCCCGCATGTCAATCCCGAGCCTTTCAGAAACAGAAACGGGAGATTCCAGCTGAGGGGTCATGTTTGTAAACAGGGAGGCTTCATCTTCGGTAAACAGCTCTTTCAATATCTCAATCTCGATGCCCGATACTGTTGCGGGGAAACCCAGCGAATAAGTATCAAGCTGTTTTTGCAGTTTCCTGAAGAGTTCTTCTTTCATAGCTATCTCCTTTTAAAATAATGCCGCATTGAAAGCGGGCAGAGAAAACTGCCCGCTTAATTTTGAGGCTAAAGGTTTTCAGGCCTGGTTGCATTTATCAGAAGACCCGCATCATAAGCCTCTTTTTCCAGCTTTTCCCTGAAGTCGGGATGAGCAATTGATATCATCGCCTTTACCCTGTCAGGGACGGACTTCATATAAAGGTCTGCAACGCCATATTCAGTTACAATATACATGACATCCTGCCTCGGAGTCGTGATTACGGTCCCCGGGGTCATGTTGAGCACTATTCTCGAAGTGAGAGTCCCGTCCTTTTTCGTTGACGTGGCTTTCAGAGCGATGAATGATTTTCCGCCTTTCGAAGCTGTTGCACCTCTGACAAAATCAAGCTGTCCCCCCGTGGCGCTGTATGGCGTATGGCCTATCGTCTCGGATGCGACCTGCCCTGTCAGATCAACCGTGAGCCCGGCGTTTATCGAACACAGATTGTCATTCTGTTTGATGACATCAAGATGATTCGCCATGGCAATCGGCATTGAAAGCACAGCCGGATTATTATCCACAAAATCAAGCAGCCTCTTTGTTCCGATTATGAGGCCGCCGACAACTATTTTACCCGGATAGAGGGTCTTTTTTCTTCCTGTTATAACGCCCAGTTCGGCGAGTTCCGCGATGGCATCGCTTAAAATTTCCGCGTGTACTCCGAGGTCCTTTTTTTCATGAAGGAAATATGCCACGGCATTGGGTATGCCGCCTATGCCGAGCTGTATGGTCGCTCCATCAGGAATGTGCTGGGCAATGTTTTCACCGATCTTCTTTTCGACATCGGTTATCTTGATCTCGGGCACAGGAACAAGATCGTGGTCCGCTTCAACAATCATGTCCACTTCATCGACGTGAACGAGATTTTCTATACCATGTATCCAGGGGACCTTCGAGTTGACTTGCACGATAACCTTTTTGCATTTGCCTATTGAATATCTTCCGTAAACGACCCCGCACGGGCCGAGATTCATATAGCCTCGCTCATCGGGCGGTGTGACCTCGAGCATGGCGACATCGGATACCCCCGCGATATCAAGGGCGATTGAACTTTTTGAGAGATGCATAGGATAGGGAACCACATTCCCAAGAGGGTGGAACATGCGCTCTACAGGACCGAAATAACCGCTGTAATAGGTTATGTGGCCCGCATAATCACCGTTCAGAAATGCAAACGGGTAGGTCATAAGGTTGCTTGCAATTTTCACCTTATGAAGCTCATCCTTTCTGGCGGCAAGCGCATTGAGAATATCGATGGGCATGCTGTTTACAGGTGCGAGCAGTATCCAGTCTCCGGATTTGATTGAAGCCGCAGCCTCCGAGGCAGTAACCAGTTTGTTCTGATAATCTGTTTTCCAATTGGTTATTGTACTCATGGGGTTGTTCTCCTTTAGATTTTTTTTAAAGCCATTTTGAGCTTCAAGGGTTTATCCTGATATAATCAGAAAAGCCTGTCAAGACGATACTCTCATGGTTCCTTCAAACATGCGTAAAAGCTCAAACCGTTTTTTTAAACACATCTCATTTCTGCTGCAATCAATCTTTTAATTTTTCACCTCGACAAGACCTATGGATGGTTTATAAAGATATTCAAGCTCAGATATTACAATGATGATCCAGAGAACGGTCTTCATTTTTATATTTTCATTTTTTAAAGACCTGAGTATATCACTTGAATATCAGGATTGAATATCTTTTGACATCTTTATCATGAAGTCTTCAAACCCCAGCTTTCTCCAGAATTCAAGACCTGTAGAATTCGCCGCAACCGCATGAAGCTCTATTCTTAAAAGCCCTCTTTCTCTGAACCAGTCCGCCACCATTAAAAAAAGTTTTGTTCCTATATTATTCCGCCGGTGTTTTTCTCTCACGGCCATATCCATAATGTACCCGTATTTCGTCTTTTCATATAGAGGAGGGTACTCCTCTATCGCCGCCATGCAGTAACCCGCAAATTCATCACCATAGAAGGCTATCAGTACAATCCATTTTTCCCTGTTCCTGATATTGCTCAACGCAAACTCGCCAAACTTTTCGTGGGCGTCATCCACACGGCTGAAAAAGGAATTGACCGCCTTGTGATGGTCAATGAATTCCTTCCATATTTCCTTCATCGGTTCCACGTCGCATTCGCCAGCTTCACGGATAACCAGCTTTTTCATAGTTTTTCCTCTGCCCTAATCTTACCGTAGCTCTACTATTTCCTTTTACGTTCCTTGTACCAGTTATCTGCAAGTTTCTTCGCTTCTTCAATCTGGGCGCGAGTCATCCGCTTGGCCAGTATATCTCTATTTCTGTTTGCATTATCGTTCCCATTTTCAGCACACAGGCTGAACCATTTATATGCCTGAACATTATTTTGCGACACTCCCTGTCCGCTGCTGTACATAAAACCCAGGGTACACTGAGCCCTGGCAACCCCCTGTTCGGCAGCTTTTGTGTACCATTTCAGGGCCTCTGCATAATTCTGCGGGACTCCCTGCCCCAGGTCATACAGAAAAGCGAGATTGAGCTGTGCTTCGACATCCCCCCGCTCAGCCGCTTTTGTGTACCATTTTACCGCCTCTTCATAGTTCTGCTTCACACCCTGCCCGTTTTCATACATAACCCCGAGACTCGATTGAGCTGCTGCATTACCCTGTTCAGCAGCTTTCCTGTACCACTTCAGGGCCTCTGCATAATTCTTATCCACATCCTTTCCGCCTGCATAAAGGGCAGCAAGACTATTCTGGGAGGAAGCGTGCCCCTGCTCGGCAGCTTTTGAAAACCACTTGAAAGCCTCTTCATAATTCCGGGGAACTCCGTCTCCAGCATTATACTTGAGCGCAAGATAATACTGGGCTGCAGTAAAACCCTGTTCAGCGGATTTTAAAAACCATACAACTGCATCATCGGGATGATCAGACACAACTTTTCCCGTGTCGTACATGAGGGCGATATAATATTGGGCTTTTGCATCCCCCTGCTTCGCAAGCGGCTCCGCAAGATTGAAAGCCTTGATGTAATCTCCCTTATCGTAAGCCTCCAGATATGAGGAATATTTCACTGGAGTTTTTGACTTGAGAGTTCCGCCATCAGAAAAGGCAACCCACGGGATTAATATAATAGCTGCCATCAAAATTGATATTACCCTTTTCATATGCTTTATCTCCTTATAACCATTGAAATGTATTCATTCGAACCTGGGTTTAAGCTCCATAATTTCATTTCTGTTTTATTGGATCAGCCGCTTGCTTGCCCCTATGGTATCTTCTTTGTTATCTATTGTAAATTGTTGCGATTTGAGCGCCATCAGTGTCACTTATTTATTTTTCCTGCATTTCCGTACTTGTCACAGCAGACAGTGCAGTTGGATTGATATTGAATTTGAAATCGATCTTCAACATGGCAGTCCATGAATTTGTAAGATCAAACTGATCAGCACCGAGATTGGGTCCATATATTGTATATTCTTTAACTATAGGCGCTTCTGTTTGCGTATCAATCCATCTGACCTGATAAGGCTTCGGGGTCAATGTGTCCTGGTAAAAATCACCTGCAAAGAAATATGATCCTATCAATGAAACATCGAGGCCGGGGAAAAGGTTGTAGGTAAGCCAGCCGGTCAGCTCTGTGCCGAGATAAGGCGATACATTGGTCTTATACTGCACGTCATCTTCCATGAATAAGAACGGTACAACCTCATGACCTGTCGTCGGATCCGTATATTTAAACCATAAGGCGTAATTTATCGGGAATGAAGACCAGTATTCATCTTCAAAATACTTTACATTGGAGCGCCATGCCGCAACCGCCTGGCCCATGAATTCCCATTTGTCGGCAAAACGGTATTTTGCGCCAAGCCTTCCCAGTGTCATGTTGTTGAAGCATATATCGTTCTGGTCAAAGGCCTCTTTTGTTGCCAGATTGACAAGGGCGTTAAAATATTTATCTTCAACTTCGCCGAGAAGAATAACGTTATAAATTGACGGTGTTCTGTATCCCTTAGGATTGTATTCATCCCACAGAAACCCGTTGATTTCATTCCAGTGGTTGATTCCCGTAGAATACAATGCAGATGCAAAAGGCGTCAATTTTCCAATATCATAGGAGACATCCAAAACCGCAATCAGCACCCTGCCCTCAACAGGTCCGAAGTCTTTTATAGGCAGATAATGTTCAGCACCCGGTTCATAATATGGATATGAATATCCGGCTGGCGCCTGTTGAATACCCATATCCATCAGGGCTTGAAGATTATTGCCGTCAGGGCCTTTTGTGATCTCGGCCAGGGTGCCCATTCCGGTGCCTAATCCATGAAAATAGTGGAGATTCCCTTTGTTATAGTTGAACTTCCACTGTGGAAGGCATATCCTCATGTTTGTGGCTTCTGAATGGGAATATCCAATGCGGAAATCAAGCCATTGCTCGGATTTTAATGTTTTATCTGGCGTTTCATATATCGTGACAACCCTTATTTCATCCATATCGTCTCTGTCCAGGAAGTCGCCGTTTCTGGTGTTTGGATTGTAATAGGGAACGTCAGGGTCTTCATAGTAGAACTTCTGTTCGGCCTTCTTGTTCCATGCAAGGGCAAATGTCCAGCCAGGCAATTCATCGTTAAACTGCGCAGCCCATACAAGACCATTGCTGCCGTCATTAAAGCGGCCTGCGACAAAGAGCCCTACAGGAGTAATCATCTGCACAAATGCTTCAGTAAGCCTTATCGTCTGATCAGACTTTTTTGTCGATAGAAGCGTGTAGCCAGCCCCTGAATCAAGAGGTTTATACAAAACTTTTGTATTGTTGTCGGAATCGAATATCAGATAATCAATATCAATACGCGCCTGAAATGTCAGCTTGTCGCTGAATGCTATCGACGGGACAAGGAAAAGCTCGTTTTCAAGCCATGCCTCGATTTTATCCGTCTGGCCGTTTGTTGCATTGTCAGCTTCTTCATCTGTAGGTGGAGGCGAAATATTGTATTTTGCCTTCTGGTTGCCGTCATAGCTGTTGATATCGCGTTCGCTAAAATATTTCCCGAACATCTGGTAATCGCCCTCAAGCCCTATTTTAACATCTTTCCAGTTCCACTGGGCTGCAACATTTACGGCAAACGCGGCGTTTGAGATAACCATGAGTGTAAACAGGATAAGAAAAAGCTTATAAAGTAACCTCATTAAACCCTCCCCAATTTTGTTTCTACACCCGATCAAAACAAGTCATCAGTTAACTCAAAAATGCTTAGCCTTCGCTGTCACCCGTTAAGGCAGCGGGTCTTGAAACAGTATCTTATCTCAATTTATCTATTTTCTAAGCCTGAAACCTTTATTTCTTGTATGCTCCCGTCATTGATACATATCAGGCAGATCATTTTCAAAGATGGTAACGGGATCATTGTAGAATTTGATGAAATCTTCTTCGGACTTATCCCCCGGATAGGGTGCATAATGATGCGATTCATTGGCGTTACGCCAGAAAAGCACATATGCGATATTGCCCTGTTTCATGCACATCTTGATGGGATTAAGGAAAAGTCTCCACCAGCTGGACAAAGGAACGCCTTCGCTGCCGGTTTCGGTTAGCGCCGGGACCTTGCCGAAGGCTTCAGCCATCTCGACAAGCCGGCTTAACCTAGCCAGCCCGCCCAGTGAGCTGCCGCAGGTAAAATCACCGTAGTTGTCATGCCCCATGATATCGACCCATTCGTTACCGGGATAGCGCTTCAAGTATCCGTCATATCCAAGGAACCTGTCAGGCGAATAGGCATAAAGAAGATTGTGGACATGGCGCGTGTCGCGCAGATAGGAGACAGTGAAACGCCAGAGCGCCTTGAATTCGTCTGGTGTGCAGGATGCCGAACCCCACCAGAACCAGGTGCCGTTATTTTCATGAAACGGCCTGAAGATTATCGGTATCGGCTCCCCGTTCGAACCCTTCAGGTTTAAAAAATAATCTGCTAGCGCGTCAAGCTCTGCCGTGTATGTTTCATGCCTGTCCCCGCCCGGCAGGATGCGGTTGATATCCGCCTTTGTATCCCACGCGGTTCCGCCATCGGGTATGTTGTGAAGGTGCCAGCTGAACGTATTGATGCCTCCGCGAGTATAGGAGTTCGCAATCAGCTCACGCATGCGTGCAAAACTGACCCCGTCGATATTTGTCTCGCCTGTAACACCTTCAGCATCCCATCCGTAGACTGCAGGGAAACTGCCGCAAACCTTTTTTATGTCCGATGTCTCTTCTGCTTCAGGATCATCCCACCACCCTACCCCATAGGCAGTTGTTTCATGATGGCCGATAAGGATTTTATCGCCGGATACGCTTATAGCTTTGAGATTATTGAAGAGCGCCTTTGTCTGAGCGGTGGCATCGCCGTCCACCAGGCCTTCGTGCAGGGGATACTTGCTCGGGTCGAATTTGCAGCCGGCTATGACCATGAGGGCAAGACATATGAATAAAAAGCGTTTCATAATATAACCTCCTGTTCCAGCGAGAGAAACGTCAGACAGTCCATCCTCCCGTCCCTTCTCAAGCAGTCAAATGTAAGAGAGCTCAGCGCCCTTCAGTTAATATCGTTTATATTTTACGCGTTTGCGTCTCAACATTCTACAAAAATGTCTATTGTTGCCAAAACAACGGATTTCAGGCTTTAAAGCAGGCGCCTGGACTTTACAACCCATATTTCAAGATAATCCGGAGCCGTCGCCGGCGTGCCAGCCACTCCGTTAAGAAGCGTTTTTATCTCGCTGATGTTTTTTCTTTTTGTCTTTTACATGAACACGTATAAAGAGGCCTCCTAGAACTTAAAAAGATGTGCAGTATAACCTCTAAAGCTCTTCAGATAAAGTCTTTCCGCCAGCAGCACCGGTTCCTGCGCAGCCACCGGCGTTGACATTGAAATTGACGTCCTGTAGGGTTTCAAAACAGCTCAAGCAAGACATCAAAAACACAAATCTGAAAGGAGATGCGTTATGGCAAAGCGTATAATTCTCGGCATTCAGGTAACCAACAGGACAAAAAATATCTCAGATGTTCAGAAGATTCTGACGGATTACGGCTGCAACATAAAGACGCGCCTGGGCATGCATGATGTCGATGCAAATTCCTGTTCGCCGTCAGGCCTCCTCATACTGGAGACCTTCGGAGAAGAGAAGACCATACTTGAGATGGAATCCAAACTTCATGGAATCAACGGGCTCATAGTAAAAAAGATTGAGTTTGAACTGTAGAATAAATCCTGCAGATTATAGAAGTGAATAATTTAAAAGTATTCTACCGGCTCGCGTCGATTGTTGCGACCCGATCCCTATATATTTCTGTATATTTCCGCACGGTTTCCAAAGGCCGGTTTGCCGAGGACCGGTCAGTCTGTTTTTTGCGAAAGAATCTTCTTTAGCGTGCGGTTATTTGAATAGATGATGTCGCATATTCTGGGTCCGCTCGCTGTCAGGACAAACTCATAGACAAGCGACCGCGTGCCGATGTTGGTGAAGGTAACGCTGAATCTGAGAGGCTTTCCGGAAACCTGTTTAATCTTCAGATTAAAAGGCGTATCCGCATCGTAGTCCTGAGCGTCGAGTGCGGGGTCGAAATCGAGGTTGCATATCTCGCCCGAGGCTTCTTTGCATTTTTCATCCTTAAGGAACAGGCGCGTCAGGTTGTCATCAAAATATCGGGAAAGTATGGCTTTATTGCCATATTTCATGCCAAGGCCGCGCTTCTCTTTTTCATTGAGCTGCTTGAAGTTCACAGGCTGGTACTCGCCGTAAAGCCCTCTGATTACTCCTTCCTGGGTTTCCGCTGGTTGAGTTCCGGCCGCTGAATACCCGGAACATGCAAAAAACAATATGGCAAGTACCGCAATTTTACTGATTTTCATCAGCCGCCTCCCGGTGATAATTATTATAACTTATTTTTCGGTTCTACCGCAGCTGCAATCCTAACATATGGTGTTTTGCCGCCTTTCTGCCGAATATGATCGGACTGTCCAGCTTAAGGCTTTCTATTGCAGAACGCATAGACCGGGTGACGTGCGGGGTGGATGTTCTTTTTATTTCAAAACCGACCCTTCTGGCGCCCCTGACGACAAGAAGATCAAGTTCGGCGCCGGTATGAGTCGACCAGAAATTGCATTCCTCCCATGGAGTTCCAAGTCTTCTTGCCAGTTCGCCGATTATAAAACCCTCCCATGACGTATGATTCGTAAGTATTTTTCCGTGCGGCCTTGCATTTGAAATTCATCTGAGATATTGCGCGGATATGTTTAAAGAAAGCCCGTCGCTTATTTTTGCCGATTCCAAAGGCAATATCATGGATTTCGAACCGCTAGCCATGGCGGGCAGGTCATGGGACTACATCGAACCAGTTGAGCATGACGACATAATACCGATGCCCGAAGGTTCGCTACTTTATGTGCTTCCGGACAGGTATCCCATGGGATTCGACAGGCAAACCGGCGAACTTGTAGTGCTTGACGAAAACCCTTTTGAACCCGCCACGCCCGCATTCGCTGTGAGCGTATTCCTGCCCGCCGCATACTCACAGACCTATATAGCCGCATGGGACAAGGAAGACGGCGCCTGCATACTACCACTTTTCCCGTATACGGCCGTTGGCTGGCGCAGGGATTCCTTTGTTGCAGCAGGTATGAGGGTGGATGATTCAAGACGTCAGGACCCCTGCATGTTTGATCACGAGAAAATCCGCCGCGGGATTGCAGAGTGGAGGAAAGACCTTCCTGAAAACAGGCTTGTCAAACACCTTTCGCACTGCGCCGAATGCTATGGCTGCCCGGCCGCGCTCAACCTCTTCCAGGGCCGCGAGGAAGCCCCTCTTCCGTCATCGCCCGCATGCAACGCCAGATGCGTGGGATGCATATCTTTGCAGGAAAAATGCGGGCCGCCGTCGCCACAGCAGCGAATCAATTTCATTCCGACGCCGGATGAAATCGCCGAGGTCGCACTCAGACATATCGCGTGTGCGGATAACCCCGTGGTAAGCTTCGGACAGGGCTGCGAGGGAGAGCCCCTACTTGTCTCCGATGTTTTGAAAAAGGCGATTGTCCTCATCAGAAAAGGTACATCTAAAGGCACGATCAACCTCAACTCGAATTCGAGCCTGCCTGAAAAAGTGGCGGAACTTGCTGACGCAGGCCTTGACAGTCTGCGCATAAGCATGAACTCGCCGAGAGAGGTGACCTACCTCAAATACTTCAGGCCCAACTATCCGTTTACGGCACTTATGCAGAGCGCACTTGAGATGAAAAACCGCGGGAAGTTCGTCTCACTAAATCTGTTCGTCTTCCCCGGCCTTACCGATGCTGCTAAGGAGCTCAAGGCATTGAAGCGCTTCATCAGCGAAACCGGCATCGACATGATACAGTGGCGCAACCTCAACATGGACCCGGACGCCTATATTGAGGCGCTCGATTTGAAACTGGAGCCAGGCATAGGAATCAGGAACTTAATCGAGTCCATGCCTTTGAGAAGGGGCTATTTCAACCCGTTCATCCCGAAATGAAAATCGTCTTCACAGCAGACCTTCACGGACAGGTCTCTTTGTATGAACAGATGTTCGCGCTTTCTAAAAGATACAACGCGGATGTGACAATTATGGGAGGCGACATACTGCCAACAGATTTCGGCGGACTTTTTGATCTTGCACGCGGTGTAAGCGCCTATGAAAAAAGCCTTAGTGTTCAGATTGAGTTTATCGAGCGTTACCTCATTCCGGCGATAAAGAAGTTCAAAAAAGACAACCCTGTAAAGGAGATTTTTTATATCCCGGGAAATCATGACTGGAATATGGCGACGCTACATCTTGAAAAAAACCTCACTGAAGCCGTGAATCTTCATGGCAGAATAATAAAGTTTTCCGGCTATGACTTTACCGGCTACGGATGCGTGATTGATTCCCATTTCTGGGTGAAAGACATGGTGAGAAGAGATATCCCGGCAGACAGCGGTTTTCCAGGAAGGTTTTCATGCGTAAGCACACCGGAAGGCATGAAACTGTATAAAGACAATTCCTACATTGATCTTAACCCCAGCATCGAGGAAGAGCTCTCGGCCATAAAAATAATTGACTCCTCAAAGACCGTCAGCGTATTTCACTCGCCGCCCTATGCCACGCGAATCGACACACTCCATGACGGAAAACCCATAGGCAGCAGGGCTATCAGGGATTATATCGACAGATATAAGCCATTAATTTCCGTTCACGGCCACATCCACGAGGCGCCTTACATGACAGGCATTTACCGCACGACAATCGGCAAAACCGTCTCGATCAACCCCGGCCATTACAAAGACGACCTTCATGCGGTTACAATTGACCTCTCAGAAAAGGAGCCCGAGATAAAGCATACGCTTTTCATAGATAAGAATTGAATCTTATCGCTGGTTATTAATAAACCGGAGGCTTCAAGCCTGCATCATATCTACAGGTAACAAGACCTTACTTCCTGAAAAGACTGACTTGTTTTTTAATCTTGTGACCTTGCATAATTGGCTATGGTTATGTCGATATTTTCAGGTATGGACTCAGCGCTGAAATCGAAACCGTCTTTTTATTTTCAGAAGGATGGAATTATTAAGTGTGTTGCCCCTTCGGGTTCATCTTATCCAAAGGCTATGGTGATCCCGTATCCGGAAAACAGCTTTCTTACTTTTTGTATCCTTTCTTCATCGTAAAAACCGCGAACCGGTGAGGAAGGCGTGAACGGGATTTTCTTACCCAGCCTCGCACACTTATCCATCCATATGGGGTTGTTGGGCAGCATGACGGCAGACTTTATGCCGTGGTCCCTGTAGAAGACTGCCAGCTTAGTGAGACGGCCGACAGTATCCGTGATCCCGGGAATAAGCGGGGTGCGAGGAATGATCTTGAAGCCGCCTGATTGCGACAGTTCATTCAGCCGTATCAGGTTATGGAGTATGATTCCATTCGGAACGCCGCAGTACTTTATGTGTTCGTCAGCATCGATAAGTTTCACGTCCATTAATATCACGTCGCAGAAAGGAAGCATCAGGGCCTTGAAATCATCGGGATCGAAGAACCCGCAGGTTTCGATTACGGAATGTATCCCGTTTTTTTTAAGCACTCTCAGAATTGAAGATGCGAAATCCATATACAGTGTCGGCTCGCCGCCGGATAAAGTGACGCCGCCGCCCGAGGTATCGAAGAAAGGTTTATATGAAAGTATCTTGCCAACAATGTCCTCAACCGTCATTTCTTCGCCGACACGGCAAAGCGCACCGGAAGGGCATTCGCCCAGACACTCATAACATAGCGTACAGATTTTTCTGTCGATATTAAACGGATTTTCCACAGATATCGCGCCTGTCTTGCATACCTTTATGCAGGACCCGCATCCGATACACTTTTCACTATCCCAGGAAATCTCGGCCGAAGGGCTTATGCCCTCGGGATTCTGGCACCAGACGCATTTGAGCGGACAACCTTTGAAAAAAACGACAGACCTTATGCCGGGCCCGTCGTCCAGGGCATTACCTTTTATGTCAATGATCAGAGGTGTGCCGTTTTTTTTATGCATTTATGTCGCAGTTCCCGCTTCAGTGCTGTTTATATCTCGCCTACAGTCCGTATTCGGACCTGCGTATGATCTCCAGCTGCAGGTCACGCTGCAGCCTAGTGAAGTATCCGCAGTAGCCCGAGACTCTGACCATGAGGTCGGAATAATGCTCGGGATGCGCCATTGCGTCTTTCAGCGTATCAGTGTCCACGACATTGAACTGGACCTGCATGCCGCCCTTTCTGACGAATGCCTCCACGTAATCGGCCATGCGCTTTACCGTCTTATCGAGCGTGTCCTTTGACGATGGCGCAATGCGAACATTAAACGCTATATTGTTGTCAAGAGTCCTCGGATCGAGCTGGGCTACATCCAGGAGGTTGTCCAGCAGGTTGGGCGAGGCGTCAGGGCTGGGCGTCAATCCGGGTGTGAACGGCTCTCCGTCGAGCCTTCCGGAAGGCAGTGCCCCTGTCACGCGACCATAGACCGTATGCCTGTTCATCGTCCACCAGCCGGTCGTATAATAGCCGCCCCGGCTGTCCCGGCGCTCTTTGAAATAATCGCTAACCATCTTTGTTACACGGTTGGCCATTGCGACCGCCTCTGCATCACCTGAGCCGAATCGCGGCACCCTGTTTTTTACTGCTGCGTGAAGGTTTTCATATCCCTCGAAGTTGGCATTTATGGCATTTTTAAGTTCAGCGAAAGTAACGCGCATTTCATTGAACACGAGTCTCTTTATTACCATAAGCGAATCAACCACATTCGTGAGGCCGATAATGGTGATGCCGCTCGAGTTGTATTTCGCGCCTCCCCTCGTTACCGTACGTCCATTTTCGATACATCCGTCATACAATGTGGATAAGAGCGGAGACGGATAGTGTTTTGCATAGACCTTCCCTAGCTGGTTGTCACCTATCACCAGCTGATCGAAAACGAATTCGCACTGCTTCTTAAATGCACCGAAGAATTCTTCGAATGTAAGGAATATACCGTCTTCTATCCTGCCCGTCTTTGGACCCAGCTCCCACTGCATAAGGGGGTGAGTCCCGTTGTTCATTGCCATCTCGAGAGGTGCAACAAGGTTCACCGAGCCGCTCGCCGTACAGGCGAAATGTTTCCCCGGAAGAGACGGCTCTACACAGCCCGTAGGCGTCCAGTCGCGTGCGTCCTCTATAGGCAGCCCGTTTGCTCTAAGCGCCGTAATCACGGCCTCGTCACCGTGTATGGCCGGAGTTGCACCATTGATATAGTTGACTTCACACACGCGCTCAAGGTAGGCCCTGCTGTTTATTTCCGGGTAATAGCGGGCATGGGTATTCGGATCGTTCATCGAGACCATCTCTATCACTTTCAGTATGATATACGTCATGTCGTTTACCGCGTCTGTGCCATCCGGAGTGACGCCGCCCACGACGATGGTGGTGTTCCACGGCGAGCCGGAGTTTATCCACGTGCCCAGATCAGGAGTAAGGGGCCAGTGCGTGTTGACCCTTAGGAAAAGACACCCTATCAGCTCGATTGTATGCTTTATATATTCATCCCTTTTCTCTTTGGTGGCGAGCCTTTCGATGTCTTTTTCGAAGAAAGGCTGCAACACCTGATCAAGCCTGCCCATAGAAGGGCCGTCGTCAATGGTTTCGAGCCCCACGGCCATGTGCATTATCAAGAGAGACTGTACCGCTTCATCCAGGGTCCGCGCGGGATTCAGCGGCACGTTCCGGAACACGTCAAGCATCTGCTTGAGCTCTCTCCTTCGCACCGGTTCATCTTCAGCCAGGCACAGCCCTGCAACCATTCCCGCCAGATTATGCGAATTGGCAAGTACTGCATCGAGACTTGTTTTCATGGCATTAAGCGTCGAGACCTTCTCTTCATCGGCCGATGCATCCTTCTTGAGCTCTTCGTCAATTCGGGCCTTGAGCCCAGATATTCCCATGTTAAGAACCCTTTCATAGCCCGGCGAATTAACTCCGTTGCTCGCTATCTTGGAGCATGAGAGCATGAAATATCTTTCATGAATTTTTGCACTCAGAGGATAATCGTATTCCTCCTTCCACCAGTTCGTGGTGTTCCTCTTTGCCCAGAAGGGATAGACATGCTTATGAAGACTTTCTATCGTTTTATTTTTGATAATGTAGGGTTCAAGCTCCCTGCCTGAGCAGGTGCGCAGTTCACCCCAGAAATACGGCCCCAGTATGTTCGGCTGCGAAACCATCCCGAAGACGGGATTTGATGTGTATGAGCCGGCAAGGAGATCGTTCTTTCTTAGCCGGGGCTTTCTTTTTTCCATGAAGTATTTGAAACTCTCGGCGCACCTCTCGATCTCATCCCACGGTTTTCCGTCAGACCTTTTCTCATACCCTTCCTTGATGAAAAAGTCTGTCATGAGCTTTCCATATTCCGGACATACCTCGGGCTTTGCTTTGAGCCTTTCCTTACAGAAACGGGCCAGCCTCGGGAAATCGCCGATGCCGTATTCGGGAAGATACGGGTCATCAAGATACTTGACACCGGGATCTACCTTTGAACCCTTCAATCTTTCCTCTCCCCTCTTCCTGTGTTTTTTGCGCCCCTTGGTACCGGCATTCTCGGCAAGCTTCAAGTTTGCCTGCCTATGCTCCTCAGCCTGTGCATCAACCGCCTTTTTATGCTCCTGCCCGAGCAGCAGGTTCACCAGATAATCCCAGAAGCCCATGTAGGCGGTATTGCCTTCCGTTCGGACACGTCCGCGCCAGATCATCTTGTACGCCTCATCCGGACTAGCCTGAAGCTGCTCGACTATGTCATTCCCTTCCATGAATATGATCGTAATACCGACATCATCCGGAATGCTGTTCTCCACGCGGATGAGTCCGTTCTCGATTACGAACGCCTTTTCAAGCAGCCCGTCGTCGGACTTGAGCCCTATTTTCGCGTTTATCCAGCCCTGTGTCCCTTTGAGCTCTTCTTTCAGCCCGGGGGTCGTATTGAACGACTGGGCAACGAATTCCAGAAACCCGTGTACCTGTTCGTTGATAGTCTGTGTATTTTCCATGCTAATTCTCCTTGTCCATATGCTTTAACTTATGTTTGAGGCAATTCCTGCAAATGGGCTTCATTATATGCTGCCCTCTTTAAGATACCTTGCCAGCTGCACCGGGCTCATTCCTGCAATGCCCAGCCTCTCGACCGTGCGGCCATCCTTCATGTGGTCTCTTCTGTTGATTATGGACGCTATGTATATGAGGGTCTTGATCAGCTTTGCGTCGACGCCCACCATATCGCCCAGCGATGCGGCCGTCACAAGGCCGTACGGGATGTCCTCGGTCAGATATCTGTAGTCGAGATGTCCCGGTCCCCTGATATTTGCGAGCGGGCTCGCCTGAACAGCCTCCGAAAAGTACCTGGCCAGTGCATCCTCGTCCATTTCGTCTATTTCTTTGGCCATCACAGGGTCATAATCGACACCGAAGAATTCGGAAGCTATCTTCCATATGTCCAGTTCAATTCCTATTGCACGGCCTATCGACTTCATCTCGCGGTACATCCTGACCGAGAATCTCGCCACGACCGGCGTATAGCCCTCACCGTGCGAGTAGAAATCGCCCTTGGAAAATTCGATGCGGCCCGCATTAAAGATGCATTCCACAGGGTGCAGCAGCAGATTGGTGTTGAGCAGCCCCATTTCCACCACATCGCCTGCCGGATGTATCTCGAACATACCTTTCATTGCAGCTATAACCTCGGCCGTAAGCTTCGACGGAAATGCCGCCAGCGAAACGGATGTCTTATATTCTACATTCACTGACGCCGGACCATTAAGCCTGGTTCCGTAGGGCAATGTATTTGTTTCGGCCAGCGTTATCCTTTTCCTGATTTCCTTCTCTCCAAGGAGACCGGCCAGCTCCAGAGTGCCCATATTGCCGGTTATCAGAACCACGGTTTGCCCGTCTTCGAGATTGGGAATGAGGGCATCGAAAAATGCGCTCTGACCGAAGGACGGCACCGACACAAGGATGAGCCATGCATCACGAACCGCTTCCGCCACATCGAAGCCCGCCATGTTTAGTCTGGCGAATCCCTCGCCTATAGCTCCCGTATATGAAAGCCCTTTCTTTTCTATCACTGGAATCATACCCTCAGCAAAAGAAGGCAGGTCGGCCAGATTCACCTGATATCCCTGTGAGGCCAGATCAGCAGCCAGTGAACAGGCCCCGTTGCCTCCGCCAAGAACGGCTATCTTTTCCATTACATATTCTCCTCACAAAAAAGATTCTCTATATCGCTGCGCGTTTAGCCACGCTCTTTTTTAAAGCCATGACACCCATTATGCCCGACATGAAGATCAAGCCTATAAACAGCCACCATGCGGGGTTATAGCTGCCTGTCTTATCGAAGATGTACCCTGAGAGCGGCATACCTATGCCTGAACCCAATGTTATGAATATGTTGAGCACCCCGTACATGACTGCAAAGCGCCTCTGTCCGAGACATGCCGATGTAAGCAGGGGAAACACGACGGTGGAGATCCCGTTGGAAAATCCGAAGAGCACTGCGAATACTATGACCATCCAGACAGTATGGACCCCGAAAAGGCTCAGGTCAGCCATCATCAGTATTATTAGTACTATGATATAGCTTTTGAGCATGCCTACTCTGTCGCATATCGCTCCCAGCACGATTTTGGCCGGAACAAGCAGCCCCATAAACAGTGTCATTATGTAGGCGGCGAATGTCGGGCCGTATCCGAGGTCGGTCAGGTAAGGCACGATGTGCTGCTGAATGCCAAGACATACGACGCTCAGCAGGAAGAAAGACGCAGCCAACAGCCAGAACGTCGAGGTCTTCATGTATGCAGCTACGCTCATCCCTTCCGGAATCTGATCCTCTGCCTTTTCATCCGCAGTCTGCCCATAGGGAAGAAGGCCCATGTCCTGTGGCCTGGTCCTCATAACGAATATGGATATAGGTATAGTGAAGATGCCCACGAATATTCCCGTTACGATATAGCTTGTCTGCCAGCCATAGTTGAGAATGATCCAATTCGTGACCGGACTGCCCACGGCTCCACCCAGCGCGGATGCGGCAAAGACTATGCCCATTGCAAGGCCCTGCTTATCCTTGAACCAGTTGCTGATCATCATGGACACTGGAATCAGATGAGCGCCCGCTGCCCCTATGCCCATGAAGAAACCGGCGATATAGAACTGTGAGAGTGTCCTGCACTGAGAAAAGAGCAGGACAAATACGGAGACCATGGTTGTGCATATCCCCATTATTATGCGAACGTCATACTTCTCCAGCAGCTTGCCGACAAATGGCGCTGCAGCCATCATAGCGAGCGCCGCTATAGTGAAATACAGCGCCAGGTCCCCTCTGCTGAATCCATACGTGTCAATAACCGGCTTAAGGTAAATGCTGGTACAGTTTATGACAATGCCGATGCCACAGAAATTGAGAAGAAATCCCCCGGCTACAATCCACCAGCCATAAAATATCCTGCCTTTTTTCTCCATACCCCCTCCGATCTTAAGCAGCCGTTTTATCAAGGCATGTCCGCTGCAGACCTTCCTTTTCCTTCCGGCTGATTCAGGAATTCTCGCATGTAAAACACGCCTTAAAGTTCATCGCGCATATTTACTTCAGCAGATACTTCATTCAACACTGCCTTTTTTGATCATGTTCAAGGCTGTTTGTTTGAGAGAAACGGCAACTTCCTCAACTTTCAAGTCAGTACCCATGATTGTCTGATAAAACGCCAGCCCTTCAGCGATCGAAATGATGGAGATAGCGAGTTTCTCGGGATCTTCTACCTCTATGATTCCCGCCTTGGCACATACTTTGAATTGGCCGGTCAGATATTTCTTCAGCTTGCCGAACATTTCACGGAACTGAGCCTTTATCTCGGCATTTCCGAACCCGAGGTAGAAGCACGCATAATAGGCCCTCCTTCCGATATGTTTGCCCCAATTTGCATCGAATAGAGCATCGAGAATTGCGTTCAAACGCTCTTCAGGATCAGGGATCTTCGTCAGCATCGGTTCATACTTTTTCTCGTATATCTCGGTCATGTCCTTTACAAGGGCTTCGACCAACTCGTTCTTCGTGTTGAAATAGTGCAGCAGGAGTCCTTTGTTCACTCCCATGTGGTCGGCTACCTTCTTTAAGGATGCGCCTTCAAGACCATTTTCAGAAAGCACTTCATAGAAATGCCTTAGTATTTCAGGTTTTCTGATTTCCGATATGCTGTTTCTGCCCATTCAGACCTCATCGTTATTTATTGACCGACCGTTTAGTGAATTAATAAACAAAAATGATCAAGGTGTAAATATTATTTTTAGATAAAAGTTGTATTGATTATTTCAAAAAATAGGTTAATATTTACTTAAGGTTCTTCAAGGTTCATTCCCCGTAGAACCTCCTCATATGTTGCAGATCGCCAAGATCTGCATTTTTTTTGCCTTTTAGAGTGAAGATATCCTTATAAACAATACCCTGGGCGATTTCAGGAAGGTACCGTAATGCCTTGTTCCTTATTTATATTTTAAATACCCTGTCCTCAGTAACTACTGCCGTAATAAGATTGTGCGGAGTCACATCAAATGCAGGATTGTATACAGGCACATCAGCTGAAACCTGTGTGTCTCCATACCGGGTAACCTCTTCCGCAGCTCTTTCTTCAATCGGGATGCTTTCACCGTTCGGGCATTCGGGATCGAATGTCGACATGGGTGCTGCAATGTAAAACGGTATGCCATGCGCATGCGCCAGAACGGCCAAACTGTATGTCCCTATCTTGTTTGCAGTGTCCATGTTCTTTGCAATCCTGTCAGCGCCGGTAATTACCGCATCGATTCTTTTCTGTTTCATGAGCCAGCCGGCCATATTGTCGGCGATCAGGGTTACCGGGATATTGTCGGTTTTAAGTTCATAAGCAGTCAATCTGCCACCCTGAAGAAGCGGTCTGGTTTCATCGGCATAAACCATTTTCAGCTGTTTCCTTTCATGAAGTTCTCTTATGACTCCCAGTGCTGTCCCGATGCCACCTGTGGCAAGTGAGCCTGCATTACAGTGCGTCAGGATGGAAAGGTTATTTCTGCCGGCAAAAAGATCAGCCCCATGCCTTGACATCTCCTTATTTGCCCTGGCTTCCTCGACCCAGATGGCTTCAGCCTCTTTCTTTGCAGTCTTGAAAGCATCAGATAAGCCAGCTCTTTCGATTGAGTTAACCACCCTCCTGACGGCCCATGAAAGGTTAACCGCCGTGGGGCGGGACGATATAAGAATATCGGCCGCACCTCGAAGATCCGCTCCCGACTGCACAGCAAGAACCAGACCGTAGGCTGCGGCAATGCCGATTGCCGGTGCGCCTCTTACCGCAAGCGTTTTGATCGCTTCGGACACATCCTCAACTCCTGTGCATTTTATCCAGGCTTCTTCTTTTGGAAGCTTTCTCTGATCCAGGATAAAAAAAGAAGAACCGTCAAAATAAAAAGGCCTGATCATTTCCAAACACGCTCCTTTGATATCTTAGCGGAATTTACAGTATTTGAAATTTTAAGTAAAAACCGTTTACTTTATCTTATTTCCTTGATTCTAAAACAAACACTATTATAATTATTATTTACTTATAATAAGACAAAAAAATCACACTTGGAGGTCTTAATGGCAAAATACCAGGAAAATTCAATGGCGGCAATCTTTCAGAATCGGGTGGAAAAATGGGGTGATAAGGCAATGTGCGCCTATAAGAATGATAAAGGCGTATACGAGGATATAAGCTGGAACCAGATGAACGAAATGGTACTTGACCTCGCAGGCTATCTCCTCACAAGAGGCGTAAACATCCAGGACAAGGTGGGTCTGTTTTCCCCCAACAGATATGAATGGTGGGTATCGGACCTGGCAATACTCAGCACTGGCGCAGTGAATGTGCCGATCTATCCTACAAATTCAGCTGAAGAGTCCCGTTATGTCATCGATAATTCGGACTCAAAAATCTGCATTGTCGGCACAACGTCCCACATGAAGAAAATACTCGAAGTCAAACCTCAGCTTCCCAACCTTACCGACATAATAATCCTTGATGACCTCGATGCGCCGGTAGAGGGTGTCATCACCTTCAAGGAAGCCCTTAAGATCGGGGCTGCTGCAAACAAGAGGAACGAACTTGACAAGAGAATAAAGTCAATCAAGACAGATGATATTGCAACTCTCATCTACACTTCCGGAACCACAGGAAATCCGAAAGGCGTTATGCTTACGCACAACAACTTTGTGAGCAACTGCAACCAGTGCTACGACGTTGCACCTCATCTGTTTGAATATGACCATATCCTGCTCTCATTCCTTCCGCTTTCTCATTCGCTTGAAAGAACGGTCGGTTATTATCTGCCCCTTTATACTGGCAAGAAGGTTGTGTTCGCAGGCGATGTATCCAAGATCTTGGAATTCTTCCAGGAAGTAAGACCTACATTCATTGTGAGTGTACCGCGCATTTATGAAAAGGTTCATGCCGGCATAGTGTCGAAGATGAGTGCGGAAAAACCAATTAAACAGAAGCTTTTCGCCTGGGCTATGGATGTAGCAAAGAGAAACCTCCCGTATATCTGCAATGAAAAACCGAGAACAGGCCTTTTTGCAATCGAATATGCAATTGCAAACAAGATAATCTTCACCAAGCTGAAGGATAAACTGGGCCTTGATAAGCTTCAGTTTGCCCTTTCAGGCGGCGGTCCTCTTTCAGTATCGGATGCCGAGTTCTTCCTGGGAATGGGTATAAAAGTTCTCGAAGGGTTCGGGCTTACCGAAACTACACCCGTGACCAATGCCAACAAGCCTGAAAAGATTAAGCCGGGTACCGTTGGTCCCCCTCTCAAAGACACTCTCGTCAAGATATCCGAAGAGGGCGAAGTCCTTATCAAAGGACCTCAGGTCATGAAAGGATACTACAAGAATGAAGCCGCGACAAAAGAAGTGTTTACGGATGACGGGTTCTTCAAAACCGGTGATATCGGCACAATTGACAGCGACAACTATCTGAAGATCACCGGCCGCATAAAAGATCTTATCATTACGTCCGGAGGAAAAAACATTTCACCACAGAACATAGAGAACAGCCTGAAAACATCACCTTACATCGAGCAGGTTGCAGTTATCGGCGATAACAGAAAATACCTCTCGGCCCTTATAGTTCCTGTATTTGCTGAACTTGAAAACTGGGCTAAGGCAAACAATATCGCCTTTACAAGCAAGAAAGACCTCCTGGAAAATCCGGAAGTGAACAAGCTTATCCTCTCAGAGGTCGAAACCAACATGAAAGACTATGCAAGGGTCGAGCAAATCAGGAAAATAAAGCTCCTTGAGAACGAGTGGTCGCAGCAGACCGATGAGTTGACGCCGACGCTCAAGCTCAAGAGAAGGGTCATCAACCAGAAATACGCCACTGAAATTGAAAGCCTCTATCCGCAGGATACTGGCGAATAATTGACAATGTTTCTGAAGCCGGGGATGGGCGGACAGAACCTGTCCCTGACTTTTTAATTATCAGACCATCAGAATCACTCTTGAAAAAAGTTCTATATGGAGATAGATAATCAGGTATCAATCAAACCTAATTAGGAGGAAATAATAATGAAAAGACTTATTACTCTGGCTCTTGTATTTTTGTTTGCAGTTCCCTTGATGCTTTCTGCAGAAACCCTGGCAAGCCTGAAAGCGGATGCAGATGCAGCAACAAAGGCAGCACTGGCAGCACCAACAAATTATGAAGCGAACTGGAAGGCCGCAAAAGCCTGGAGACTCTATGGAGACAAGGCAGTTGTCGATAAGGTCAGCGGCTATAAAGCAATAGCAGAAAAGTCTGGCCAGGAAGGACTGAAATTCGGTGAAATAGCTCAAAAAATCAATCCTAAAGGCGTTGAGGGCTGGTATTATTACGGGCTTTGCGTAGGCACGTATTCCGACGGTGTAAGCATTATCACGGCAATCAGAAAGGGCTTCAAGGGAAAGACTCAGAAAGCCTTTGAAACCGCATACGCTCTTAACAAGTCGTTTGACGATTGCGGTCCCATCCTTTCACTCGGCCGCTTCTGGCAGGTTCTTCCTGGCATTGCAGGAAGAGACAGGGAAAAGGCTGAAAAGCTTTTCAATGAATATATAAAAATGATGGCCTCGAACAAAGATATAAACATGGATGTCTATTTCTACCGTGGAGAGCTCTACAAGGATATGGGCAAAAAGGACCTGGCCAAGGCAGACCTAACAAAGGCAGCTGCAGCCGGCAACAAAGACGCTAAAGCTCTTCTTTCAGAATTGTAATAGCATCTGATTTACATAATTAAAGAAAAGGCGTCCATCCGGACGCCTTTTCTTTTGAAATGAAACTGCATCAATCTTCCCGGGGTGTTAACATCATATTGCATTTTCTGCAATCGAAGCTCAGAAGATATGTCCTGCCGGAATTTTCAATTGTAAGGGGTTCCTTTAATGTCTTATGGTCCTTTTGCTTCGGACATGCATTCATTTCTTTTCTCAGACACAGCCTTGTTGTCATGACCACAGGCTCTGATGCGGGCCTTGATATCTCAAAGGCAGGTTCAATTTCTTCTACTTTATGTCTTAAATAAAATCTTTTTGAATCCTCGTTGCTCACATTATACATATAATCAAGATACTTTTCAGGATAGTCCGCATCGGGCCGGGGTGCCGGTTTTCTGAGAGGTCTTTCATATTCCATCATCCTTTGCCCGTTGAGCTTTTCAATAAGCTCTCTTCTGAGGGCATTCAACTGCGCAGTTGTAAGGAAAAACCGGTCTGATAATATTTCAATTGAGTTGAGGCTGAAATGGGTGTCGCCCAGCTTTGAAAGCTGTTTTTTTATGGAAAGGGCAGCAGTTTCGGTATTTCTGGCAGGCTCTTTTCCAACATTCAAGCTGACAGAACAGCTTATGCCCTCTTCATCCGTTCCTGTAAGTTCAAAGCCTGAGGCTGTTTCTTTAAAGACAAGTTTAAGAGAAATCTTTCTGCTGGATGTATTGGCCTCAAGCTCTTTTGAAAACACATGGTCATGATTCCGGTAGATGAGTATGCCCCTGGTCAAGCCTTCAGGCATGACATGAACCTGCACCCTGCCTTCGACGACTTTGACTACCTGAAGTCCTTTCAGCTCCACACCACCCTTTAAAAAGCAGAGCCCGTCGCCGTTGTTTATTTTTGATGAAATCGTTTTATCAGAAAATCTGAACCAGTTGAGACCCGATTCCGAAACCAGCCCCAGAGGTTCGCCTGTTGATTTGGGTGTGCCGGGCGAAGCGATTTCGGCATTATCGAAATAGGGTGTGGCCCCTCTGTGAAATGTCTTCCTTGCATCGGGCTCGAAGAAAAAAGATGTCCTGCCGCTTGATGATCGAGCCAGATCGCTTCTTTTATCGATTATCGCATCCAGTTTTTTGCGGTAGAGTGCAGTAATGTTTTTGACATAGGCGGCATCCTTGAGCCTGCCCTCGATCTTGAACGATGTGACGCCGGCTTCGATCAGTGACTCAAGATGTTCGGAACGATCCATATCCTTCAGGCTTAGCAGATATCCATAGTCCCTTATCACTCTTCCTTCTGCATCCTTGAGCCTCCAGGCGAGCCTGCACGGTTGTGCGCACATGCCTCTGTTGGCGCTCCTGTTCCCGATTGATGCGCTCAGATAGCACCTTCCGCTCAATCCCACGCAAAGGGCCCCTTGAACGAATGCCTCCAGTTCAATTGTGGTCTTTTCCGAGATATTTTTTATCTGAGGTACTGTCAGTTCTCTGGCAAGAATAACGCGCATGAAACCCATATCCTCAAGAAATCTGATATGCCCGATATCGCTGTTGTTCATCTGCGTGCTTGCAATGAGCGGAATAGGAGGCAGGTCCATTTCAAGGTAAGCCATGTCGGCAATTATCAGGGCGTCTACTCCGGCATTGTATGCATCGCGGGCAAGGTTCGCCGCATTATCAAGCTCATTATCAAAGATTATTGTGTTGAGTGTAAGATAGATTCTCGCCCTATATATGTGCGCATAGTTCGCCAGTTTTTCGATATCCCTGAGATCGTTGGAAGCTGATGAGCGTGCTCCGAAGGCGGGTCCACCTATATATACCGCATCAGCGCCATTATCTATTGCAGCCTTCCCTGTTTCGAAATTTCTGGCGGGAGAAAGGAGCTCCAGCTTCTTCATTCTATTTTTCATTTGTTTTCTCTGCTGCCTTCGATTTGACGAACTCTTTGAAATCAAGCCTGTCTCTTATTACTTCCTTTATCTCGGAGCGCCTTATCCACCTGCTGTAAGTCCAGGTCCAGCGAGACGGTCTTTTCCTGATGACCGATTCGACCCAGGACTGCATGAAATCGCTTATGCTCTGGATTACATCACCGGAGAAACTCCTCGTATCTACAGCCGGACATATCGTTACACTGTAGGAATATCCGTTTCGTTCACAATAAACCGGAACGATCAGAGCGTCGCCTTTTGATGCCACAAAGGCAGGCGCGGGATTGGTCAATGCGGGCATACCAAAGAAGTCACAGTACAACTCAGTCCCCTTCTCTCCCCTCTTATCCACTATGAAGGCGATTGTCCTGCCGCGCCTGAGCTCTTTGACGAGCATGAGTATTTTTCCCGTTGGCGGCAGTATCGTAACGCCAGTCCTCCTGCGAATATCATTTATGAGGGTCGCTATCCTGGTGTTGTCCCTCAGGTCGGCCATGACACAGAATTCAACATTGAGCATGCGCGATACATTTGCCAGAATCTCCCAGTTCTCCGCATGTGAGATCACAAGCATTATGCCCCGGCCTGAAGCCTTTGCAGCCATCAGATTATCCGCTCCTGAGATTTCCACCCTTTCAGCTATTTCATCATCATCCATATACGCGTATCTGATCGTATCCACGAACACGTCCGAGTGGTAAAGGAAAACCTCCCAGACCATGACCGGTTCGAATGCTTCTCCAAGAGCCGCCTTCATCTGGACCCCGGCAATCTTTCTCTCTCTGAGTGCAAATAAATACACCATGGATGCAATCACCCTGCCTGTCTTTATCGCGACAGAATAGGGAGCCTTCCTGAAAAGCCATATTACGGATTTGATCAGGCTCACCGCAATTTTTTCAAGGATTTTCATCACACATGTCCCTTATTACCCATTCGACCGCATCCAGAATGTCAGTTGCGCGATATTCGGCCGATATCGATTCCGTCGAATGGCCCACGAGAATCCCTTTGCCGCCTACCCGGTGTATGGCCTCAATATCGCTTAGCTTATCACCGATAAAGTAGCACTTTCTAAGATTCAGAGAGAAATCGCGGGCAGCCTCTTCAAGAAGCCCGGTTTCTGGTTTGCGGCAGCTGCATCTGACGGCGTATTGTTCTATGACGCCTTCCGGAAGGTGCGGGCATGAATATACGGCGTCTATACTGGCAGAGTCTTCAGCAAGCATCTCTTTAAGCCTTTCGTGCACAGCCTCGAGATCTGCTTCGTTAAGCAGTCCGCGAGCTATCCCTGACTGGTTGGTTATTATGATTGCAGGAATCCTTTTTTCGTTGAGCAGCCTTATGGCCGCAGCCGAGCCCGGCATAAGCTCAATCATATCTGGGTCCTTCAGATAGGGAACGTCCTTTATGATGGTGTCATCCCTGTCTAGAAATACGCCTGTTCTCAGCAAGTCTTTCTATCTCCCTTACAATCTCGATTATCTGATCTGATCTCATGGTGACCTTTAATGCATTAAACCTGTCATCCATCCATGACTGGTTTATCCTCACAAGGTCTTTCTCGGTTGTCATTATCATGTCAGAACCCGTGGCGGCCTTTTTTATCTTCCTGATATCGGAAGCTGAATATTTGTGGTGATCCGCAAAAACCATTGTCTTCATACGGGTACATAATGGCATGAGAGTATCGAAAAACCTTTGAGGATTTGCTATCCCGCAGAAGGCGAATATGTTATCCGCCCTTACCTCAGACGAAAGCTTTCCCCTGCTGTCAATGATCCCTTCAATCTTTAACAAGGCGTCTTTTTTCGTATCGATTATGAAGTCGGCGCGCTTGAGCGATGTAACCGGCTCCCTCAGCCTCCCTGCCGGCAGCATCCTTTCATTCTCAAGCGTACCCGAAACAAGACATATGTTAAGGTCTCTGAATATTCGCCTGTGCTGAAATCCGTCATCCAGAAGGACAATCTCTGCACCAAATTTCCGGTAAGCAAAAGTGGCTCCTTTGCATCTGTCAGGCGATTTTACAACATTAACTCCGGTATTCATTGCCATAAGAAGAGGCTCGTCTCCGACATCTTTATAGTTATGCCCCTTCATCACCTCGACAGGCCCTTTGAGCCTTCCCCGGTATCCCCTCGTAACTATGGCAACATTGTGTCCGAGTTTCTTGAGCCTGCCAGCCAGAGCCATCGTGAAAGGCGTCTTGCCGGTGCCTCCTGCTTCTATGTTTCCTATGCTTATAACAAGGGGGGGCACCAGATATGATTTGAGAATGCCTTTGTCGTAGAGAAGATTCCTAAAATGAACCGCTGAAGCGTAAGGAATATCAAGCATCATCAGTTCCGAACTGCAAGTTGTACAGTCTTGTATAATAGCCGTCTTTTGCCAGAAGTTCGTCGTGTGTTCCCTCTTCCACGATGACGCCCCTGTTCAATGCGATTATCCTGTCAGCACCCTGAATGGTGGAAAGTCTATGGGCGATTATGAACGTGGTCCTGTTTTCCATAAGCCTGTCGAGCGCCGCATGGACCTCTTTTTCACTTTCAGAATCAAGCGCCGAAGTCGCCTCGTCAAGAACCAGTATAGGCGCGTTCTTCATTATTGCGCGTGCTATGCATATACGCTGCATCTGGCCCCCTGAAAGCCTTACGCCGCTTTCGCCCGCAATTGTTTCATAGCCATCCTGCATCTCCATTATGAATTCATGAGCGTTTGCAGCTTTCGCTGCTTCTATTACTTCTTCTAGCGGCGCCTCCTGTGATCCGTAGGCGATATTCGCCCTTATCGTATCGTTGAAAAGGATATTTTTCTGTTCGACAATTGCAATGTTGGCCCTGAGAGATTTTATGGTGAGATCGCGTATGTCGTGGCCATCAATTTCTATTGAGCCTGAAGTCACGTCATAGAACCTTGGCAGGAGATTAATGATTGTGGTCTTGCCTGCGCCTGACTCACCGACAAACGCTATCTTTGCACCTTTCGGAGCATCGAAGCTGACACCCTTGAGTGCATACTCGTCACCGTCATAACTGAACTCCACAGACCTGTATTTCACGTCGCCTTCTGCATGGCCGAGATCGATGGCATTCGGCTTTTCCTTCATTTCGGGTTGTGCATCTATGACATCGTATATTCTTTTGGCGGCAGTAACGCCTTCCTGTATCTCGATATTCACTTCATTGATTTTCTTTATAGGCTGATAAAGCATAAAAAGAGCTGTAACATATGAAAAGAACTGCTCTGGCGTCATTACACCATTTATTACGCTCATGCCTCCGACAACAAAAATTGCCGCGGCAGCTATCCCCCCAAGAGCTTCCATCAGGGGAGATGCGATACCTCTTATCTTCAGACGCTTCATCCAGTTACGGTAGAACTGATGATTGTAGGAGCCGAACCTGTCCTTTTCGTATTCCTCCATCCCGAAGGCCTTTACTATTCGGATTCCTGATATGGCTTCATCGAGCACGGTGTTGATGTCACCCATCACTTCCATGCTTCTTCTTGCATATTTTTTTATCTTTTTTCTGAGCCGGTTCATGACATACCCCACAGCTGGAAATATTATCATGGCTATGAGGGTCAGCTTCCAGTTCATGTAAAAAGCATACCCGAGCAGCCCTATTACACTTGCTACTTCCTTCACCAGCGCCGTCACAGCACTCGTTACAGAACCCTGCACCATGTTGACGTCATTTGTTATCCTTGACATCAGTATTCCTGTCGGATTCTTTACAAAATACCTCAGTGACTGGCCCTGTATGCATTCATAAAGTTTATTGCGGATATCCTTGATGATCTTCTGGCCTATGTCCGCCATAAGGACATATCTTCCGTAATCGGCTGCCGACTTGACAAAGAAAACAACGACTATGGCCAGAGCAAGCGAGTAGAGAAGGGTCATGCTTTTTTCGCTGAATATATATTTAACGGCAGGCTGGACAAGCCACGCCTGAAGAACCATGCAGCCGGCAAATACGCCCATCAGCAGCATGGCAAGTATGAGCTGTTTGATATAGGGCTTTAAAAAACCTATCAACCTGAAATATATCTTCAGGTCGCTAATTCCAACTTTTGTCAGTTTGTTTTCCGGATTAAGTTCGTCGCCCATTGCGCCACCTTTAAGGATGCCCTCCCGCCTTCCAGTGATTCCCTCATGTGCGTGAATTCCTGTTTTGTCCTAATAAACAGCTCTCTGTCATTTATAAATTTCAGGACCTCTTCTGCAAGTCTTTCAGGGGTCAGGTCATGCTGAATAAGTTCAGGCACCACAGCCCTTCCTATAGCAATATTCGGCATGCCTATAGTCTTAACCTTAACAAAAATACGGGCAAGATAATAATTTATTGGTGATGTCTTATAGCATATCACCTGGGGGATCTCCTTTATCGCTGTCTCAAAGCATGCCGTGCCAGACTTTGCCATTGCAAGATCGGCATCTGGAATTCCATTTGTCAGCTTCACGCTGCCATCGGTAAATCCTTCAACAAAAGCCCTGTCAATGCCTCTGGCCAAAGGCAGCATCCATTCGATTCCTTTAATTTCATTGTCCACAAGCCTTCTTGCATCCATCATCACAGGGAGCATCCTTATAATCTCATCTTTTCTGCTTCCCGGCATCATTGCGATTCTCTTCACCGGCCATGATGAATCGGCAGCAGGCACATTATTTTCCTCCATAAACGGATGGCCCACATATCTGGCATCCACACCACTTTTACGAAAATATGCCTCTTCGAACGGGAAAATAACAGCAAGACCATCCGTGATTCTTGATAAAACCCTAGCCCTGTAAGCCCTCCAAGCCCATGCCTGAGGGGCTACGTAATAAAGAACCTTTACCCCCTTTTTTTTTGCAAACCCGGCAAGCCTCATATTAAAATCAGGCAGATCCACGGGAATGAAAACGTCGGGCTTCATGGTTCTGATTATTTCTTTCAACCCGGAATAAACCTTAAGAATGCCTGCGAGCTTTGGCAGCACCTCGGAAAATCCCATTACCGAAAGCTCCTTCATGGAATACAGTATCTCTACGCCAGAGTCTTTCATTTCAGGACCGCCCATGCCTAAAACATGTGCATCCGGAATAATCTGCCTGATCTGTCTTACAACACAGGCAGCGTGCCGGTCTGCACTTTCTTCTCCGGCGGTTATCAATATTCTGGGGGCAGTTTTCATTTTTGGCTGATACAAAAGAAAAACCGGTCTATTTTTCCGGCAGAATCATATTCTGTCTGATCATATGGGCCACCTTTATCGCATTAAGCCCTGCGATTCCGTCGACTATGACCTTAGATTTGCCTTGAACCGCGTCGATGAACGACCTTATTTCGGATTTGAGTGCATCGGATTCCGACATCTCCAGTCTTTTGTGTCCGATTTTCTTGTCTTCACTCAGAGTAAATATATCCACGGCGTTTTTTGCATAGTCAATCGAGATGTAAGCATCGGGCTGGAATATGCGTATCTTTCTCATGACGTCTGCGGAGATGCGGCTTGCCGTGACATTTGCGATGCAGCCCGATTCAAATCGCAGCCGGGCGTTTGCAATATCAACATTGTTCGTAAGCACCGGCACACCTACCGCTTCAACGGAAATTATATCCGAATGAACCAGAGAAAGAATGATGTCAATATCATGGATCATGAGGTCCAGTATCACATCCACATCCGTGCCTCTTTCCTTGAAGGTGCTTATCCTGTGAACCTCTATGAACATGGGCTTCGTAATGCTGTCCCTGAGATTGGCAAACGCGGGATTGAATCTTTCCAGATGCCCTATCTGAAGGATGGCACCCCCCTTTTCCGCTGCGTCTATGACTGCCTGCGATTCCTCGATTGTTGCACTCATGGGCTTTTCCAGCAGTACGGCTACACCCTTCAATAAAAAAGGGATGGCTGTCTCACAGTGCAGAGAGGTGGGGACAACTATGCTGACTGCATCCACTTTGCCTATTAATTCGGAGTAATCCGTAATTGCGGCAGTTCCTGTTTCCAGTGCAATCTCTTTTGCCCTGTCGGGATCGATATCCGCCACCGCCACCAGGTCAACGTCTTCCATTGCTGCATATTTCTGGGCATGAAACCTGCCGAGATAACCTACACCAATAACCGCAACCCGTATGTTTTCATTCATCTTTTTCTTAAACCTCTGTCCATTCAGGCCCTTTAGATTTTAAAAAGCATGTTCTCTGTTCTATCTTGCGATTCCCCGCTCGGAAACTTTTATGAATCCAACAATTCTCATTACCTCTGGGATGCCTGCGAATTCCATTTCAATCTTTGCAACTGCATCTTTAAGTTTAAGTCCCATTTTGAATATCAGACGGTACGCCTTGCTGATCGATTCTATCGCTTCTTCCGGAAAACCGTTTCTTTTAAGCCCTATCGTATTGATGCCGTACATCTTTGCCCTGTTGCCCTGAACCTTCGCATATGGAACAACGTCCATGCCCACCAGGGTGCCTCCGCCCATTATGGTATAGGCGCCTATCTTGGTGAACTGGTGTATGGCTGACATCCCTCCGATGATGACCCTGTCTTCAATATGGACATGACCGCCCAGTGTGGCCAGATTTCCCATCACGATATTGCTGCCGAGCTGGCAGTCATGGGCCACGTGGCAGTATGCCATGAGCAGGTTGCCGTCGCCAATTCTGGTTATGCCGCCTCCGCCGGTCGTTCCACGATTGAGCGTAACGAATTCCCTGAAGAGATTACTGTCGCCTATCTCGAGCCGGGTCTTTTCCCCTTTGTATTTAAGGTCCTGCGGAGGGCCGCCTGCGCTTACATAACCTTCAAATCTGCATCCCTTTCCGATTACAGTGGGGCCGTTTATCATAGTATAGGGCCCTATATACGTACCCTCGCGTATCTCTACATCTTCTCCTATTACGCAGTAAGGCCCGATTTCTACACCATCGTGTATGATGGCCTCCTTTGATACTTTGGAAGTTGACTTAATCTTTGGCATCAAGCCTCCTTTCAAGTTCCTGTACTCTTTTCAAAAGCTCGGGAAGGTTTTTAACAACAGCCTGAACCCTCAGCCATCTCCTGTGGTCCATGGCCGGGGCACCGGATACAATCGAGCCAGCCTTGAGGTCGTTGTGCACACCTGCCCTGGAAGCAACCACGCAGCCGTCTCCGATGTTTACATGGCCGACTATACCGCACTGTCCTGCCAGAGTAACATGGCTGCCCAGCTTAGAGCTTCCGGCTATGCCTGTCTGGGCCACGATTATCGAGTGGTCACCCACAGTGACGTTATGGGCGATATGAACCATGTCGTCAATTTTTACATCATTGCCGATTACGGTTTCAGTCAATGCAGCCCTGTCTATTGTGCAGTTGGCTCCTATTTCCACAAAATCACCTATTTTCACTATACCTTTTTGCGGGATCTTGAGGTGTTTCTCTCCGTTCCAGACAAAACCGAACCCGTCGCCGCCTATAACTACGCCGGAATGGATTATGCATCCCCTGCCGATAATGCAACCTTCATAAACAACCACGTTCGGATAAAGAATACATCCATCCGAGATTCTGCACCCGTCTCCTATAAAGCAGCCGGGATATATCACGCATTTTTCGCCGATCTCCGAATTGTCGCCTACATAGACATTGGGGAAAAGTGTAGAGCTCTCCCCGACAACTGAGTTGGCACCTATGAAGGCCATTTCGGATATGCCGGGTTTATGCGTCTTTTCAGGATACAGAAGCTTAAGGGCTGAGGCAAAACCAAGATAAGGATTTGCCATGACTATCTGTGGAATATCCCTTTCTATCAGAGAAGAAACTATTATGGCGCCTGCCTTCGAGGTTAACGCCATATGTGTATATTTCGGATTCGACAGAAATGAAATATCATCCGGTCCCGCTTCATTAAGAGAAGAGACCCCGGCAATCTCAACATCATTACCGCTCAGGACACCACCTATAGCTTCTGATATTCTGGATAAAAGCATCTATTTCTTGGGGTTATCCTTAGTTGCAGGTGCAGGCGTTTTGGCTGATTCCTTAGCCATATTATCCAAGTATGCCTTATCAAAGGCATCCAGGATTTTCTGTGTAATGTCGGAATTTTCCGGTGCAAAAATCAGGGCCTCTCTTACAAAAATATAATCATAGGCGTTTTTCTTGGCATAATCATTAATCAATGCAATAAGGGTTTCCTGCATCGGTCTGACAAGAGCAGCTTTTTTAGCCTGAAGCTCATTGTCCGCACTGTCCTCAAATTTCTTAAGCTCCTGGGTGGCCTGCTGATACTGTTTCATCAATTTTGTTTTGGCATCCTGTTTCATGGCAGGCGTTTCTGCACTAAGCTGATCGCTTATCGTCTTCACTTTCTGGTAATATTTCTCCGCTTCAGCCTGCTTATCCTGGAACATCTTATTCATCGTTGCCTGGATTGCCTTCCCCTGCTTGCTTTCATTCATAACGCTGTTCATGTCAATGGTCCCGATTTTATTCCCTTCGGCATATGCCAAGCTTGCAAATAAACCAACCATCAGACAAGCAACCGCTATCAATGTCAACTTTTTCATAACTACCTCCAGCTTTATTTTTAGAAAAACGCTCCAATCGTGAAGTCCCATTTACCTGAGGGTTCATATTCTTCGGGGTCGATTACCCATCCGTATTCAAGCCTTAATGGCCCCATCGGTGTAACCCATCTTATTCCCGCGCCATAGGATTTCTTAAGATTGTTCAAATCTATCGTATTGTTGAATGCATTACCCGCATCAAAAAATACGACACCAGAAAGGCCAGGCACGGCTCCGATTGGAAAAGTTACTTCGCCGTTGAATATCACCATCCTGTTTCCGCCGACGACATTCCCGTAATTATCTCTAGGACCGATATCGCCATAATCGAATCCGCGTATCGTATTCATGCCCCCCAGGGTATACAATTCCGATGTTGGTACAGCCTGACCTTCTCCGCCGTTGATGGTTCCCCATCGCCCCTTAAGCATCAGGGCGAAGATATTCTTATATAATGGGAAAAACTGTGCCACATTAGCACTCAATCTTGTATAGTGATAATCACCGCCTAATCCGGCATATTCCAATGAAACCGACCCGTCCATTCCGCGTGTAGGACGATAGAAATCGTTTGTCGTAACCCTTGAGATAGTGTTCGTAATGCTGCTGTCAAGGCCCCCTTCAATTTCCACCGTTGTCAGCCAGGGTTCATATGATTCGTCAACATCTGTGAATGGAAGGATATAATCGTAACTATAGAGGATATTATATCTGAATGCTTCAATAATCGGGAAACTCATACCTACTGAAAATCCCCTTGATTCCCTTGTGTAATACGTCAGAACACGTTCCTGGTTATATACCCTTCCGCTTACTGCTACAGGATAACCCATCAGCCATGGTTCCTGCAGATATATGTTGTAATTTTTCCTTTGCGACCCATATTCTATACTTGCCTTGGCTTTCAATCCGATCCCGAAAAGATTGTTCTCGCTTACTTCCACCTGGCCCATGACCTTATCGATACTCGAATAAGCAATACCGAATGTGAAAGCGCCTGTCGGATTTTCCGTAACATCCACAATAAGGTCCATCTCGTCTTCTTTCTCACTTGGGACCTGGTTGATATCCACGCTGGAAAAATATCCGAGCCTGTTTAGATTATCCCTGCTGTCTCTCAGCTTTGTGGAAGAAAACAGGGATGTTTCCTGCAATTTCAATTCCCTTCTTATAACCTTGTCACGGGTTTTCTTGTTGTTCCTGATAATCACTTCATCGATATGAACCGGTTTGTTCTGCTTTATATCAAGGGTCAAATCTATCACATAACCCTCTTTTTCTGTCGTAATCGGCTTCATCTGAACATAGGCATAGCCCCTGTCCATATATATATCTCTCACCCTTTCAATGCCCATATACAATGCCATTTTACTCATGATATCACCCTTTTCCATTCCAAGGGCTTTAAGAATTTTTTCCTTGGGAACAATCAGCTCTCCTTCTGCATCAATATTCCCGAGCCTGAAGAGAGGGCCCTCTTCGACCGGCACTGTTATATAAATTCCTTTATCTTCCTTTATTTCAACTTTGGGCCTTCCAACCTTGGCCTGAAGATATCCTTCGTTTCCGAAGTATTCCTCAAGCCTCAATAAATCAGTATCCATATCACTTTCAGTATATGCTCCCCTGTCTGAAAACCAGTCCATGGGGTTCCACCAGCTTTTTTTCTGCGTTTTCATGGAGCTCTTCATTCCCGAATACGGATCTTTCCATGGTTCATACCAGGTCCTTTTCCGTGTGACTCCGTCAAAGGTAACCTCTTTTACCCAGAGCTTTTCATTTTCCTGGATGACAAACGTAAGAATTATTCCGCCATCGGTTTCTTTGATGTCGGTTTCAACACCGACATTATAATATCCCTTTTCCCTGTAGAGACCTTTTATCCTGTCAACAGCTGTTTTAAGCGATCGTGTATTGAGTATATCGAATCTTTTGACCTCGGAAGTTTCAAGTATCTTTTTCTCTTCCACTTTTTTACTGCCTTTAACCTCAATCTTTACGACGACGGGATATTCAGTCACATTGAATGTAAGGATACTATTCTCACTGGATGCATTACAGCTCTCAAAATATCCCATAGAGTATATTTCCTCAATATCTTTTCTGATCGTCAGTCTGTGGATTATATCACCGGGGGCTGTCCTTATTCTGAACCTTATGGCGTCGTTTGATATCCGCTTGGTCCCGTTAATTTTTATTTCTTTTACAACACATACATCTTTCATTCTGAGATAACCGTTTGCGGCATCCTCAATTGTTGCAGCCTTATATCCTGTTCCGTCTGAATCCTTTACCTCGATAAGTCCATCCTTTGAAATGACTTCGAGCATTAACGGGGCAGTTTCCTTTAAGGTCACGCAAGGTACATCAGAAATGAAATCTGAAAGCTCCTTGTTGACGGACATCACCTCAATATCAGCAGCCGCAAGACATACAGGGAAGAAAAGCGCCAGGATCAGCATTGAGAATAGCCTATAGAGTATGCTGTTCAAGAACCCCTCCCCTGAGCATCATTGTTCTGTCCATGAGTCTTGCCAGATCATGGTTGTGCGTGACGATAATCATTGTAACACACATATCTTTTTTAAGCTTGACGAGTAGTTCAGCCAGCATCTCACCGGTTGAAGGATCAAGGTCTCCTGTCGGCTCGTCAGCAAGAAGTATCTCCGGTGACATCATCAATGCCCTGGCAAGAGAGACCCTCTGCTGTTCGCCTCCTGAAAGCTCCCCCGGTTTATGTATCGCCCTGTCGGCAAGACCTACGATGTCAAGCAGTTCGAGGGCCCTTTTTTTTGCCTTGACCATGTTGCCTGAGGAAATAAGGGGGGGAATATAAATATTTTCAAGCGCCGAAAATTCAGGAAGCAGAAAATGGAACTGGAAAACAAAGCCTATCATTTTGTTTCTCAATGCCGAGAGGTCATTATCTTTCATCGTACAGATGTTTTTTTCTGCGTAATAAATGCTTCCACTGTCAGGTTTTTCCAAACCGCCGAGCAGGTGAAGAAGAGTGCTTTTACCTGTTCCCGACGCCCCGATTACGGCCACCCCTTCTCCTTTACCCACACTGATATCAAGTCCTTTGAGGACCTCGATACTGTGTTTTGCCTTATGGAAGGTTTTAAATAAACCCTGGGCCCTGATTGAAGTCTCAGCCTTCATAGCGAAGCACCTCTACAGGGTCCTGTTTTGCGGCCTGCCTGGCGGGATATATCGTAGAAAGAAATGAAAGCAATATCGAACTTAAAGCGATAATGACTACTTCAAGGGGAAAGACCCTGGTGGGAAGACCCGTAATGTAATATACATCCTTTGGCATCACCTCTATGCCGAAAATAAATTCGACTAAATTCACGACCGGATTCAGGTTATAGGCAAGCCCGAGCCCTAAAACAAGCCCCAGGATTGTCCCGCTCAGACCGATCACCATCCCCATTATCACAAAAATTCCAAGTATCTGCGTGGAAGTAGCGCCCATGGATTTGAGTATTGCAATCTCTTTTCTCTTCTCCATCACAAGCATGATCAGCATGCTGATTATACTGAACACAGCGACAAGTATAATAAACAGCAGGATTATCCACATCACGGTCTTCTCCATTTTCAGGGCGGAGAAAAGGCTCCTGTTCATTTCCTTCCAGGTGGTAGCCCAGTATCCCGGACCGATTCTTTCGAGAATTGCGTTTGAAATGGAATTCGCCTGATAAATATCCCTGACCTTTATTTCAATTCCTGTAGGCTCATCCTTCATCATCAGTTTCATTGCAGCAGGCAGGGTGATATAGACCATGTTCGAATCATATTCATACATGCCGGTGGAAAAGATGCCTTTGACCGTAAAATTGATGGATTTGGGCATCAGGCCCAGAGGCGTCACTATTCCTGACGGGGAAACGAGCGTTACGACATCTCCTGGTGTTGAACCCAGATTTCTGGCCAGCTCCGAGCCCAGAAGGATATCCGATTCACTCATCTCTTTCAGAGACACGCCGTTTTTAATTATCTCCTGAAGCCTTATAACATCAACTGCCGTGTCAGCATCAATACCCCTGATGACTATGCCCTTGATCGATCCCGAGGCAGACATCAAACCTTCAGAAAGAATGAACGGTGTTGCACCCACTACACCTTTTACGGACATTATATCTGGCAGGAGCTTCTCAGGATCTGTCATGCGGTCACTCAGACTTGTAACGACAATATGAGATTGAGTGCCCAGAAGCTTGGCCTTTATATCTTCTTCAAAGCCGTTCATGACGGAAATAACAACTATCAGCGCCATAACGCCGATGGCTATTCCAAAGACCGACAGGGCGGATGTAAAGCTTATGAATCCCTGGCTTTTCTTTGCCTTCAGGTATTTGCGTGCAACAAAAAACTCGAATCTCAGGATTATTCTCCTTTACGAAGCAGCGGGAAGAGTATTACGTCTCTTATCGAAGGACTGTCGGTGAGCAGCATGACAAGCCTGTCTATTCCTATTCCCTCTCCAGCTGCCGGCGGCATGCCATACTCAAGCGCCCTTATATAGTCTTCATCAAGCTCTCCCGGGCCCTCTTTGTTCATAAGCTGCCTTTCAAAACGCTCTTTCTGGTCAAACGGATCATTGAGCTCGCTGAATGCATTGGCTATTTCCCTGCCGGCAATATAGAGTTCGAAGCGGTCGACTATTGAGGGGTCTTCCGTGTTGCGGCGTGAAAGCGGTGATACTTCGGTCGGGTAAGACGTAATAAATACCGGTCCTGTCAGCTTGTGCTCACATGTCTCTTCAAAAATTATGGTTTGCAGTTCGCCCAGACCTTCGCTTCCTGTGGCAGGGAATCCCTTTTCTTTGCAAAAGGCCACAGCCTTATCCCTGTCCTCAATGATTCCGGCGTCGACTTTTCCGATCGCCGTTATAGCCTCTTTCATCGTGAAAGACTGCCATGGCGGAGAAAAATCAATTTCCAGACCCTGATAATTAATCCTTGCAGTACCCAGCACCTCTGTTGCTATCGAGGAAATCATCTCCTCGGTCAGTTTCATCAGGTCTTTATAGTCGGCATAAGCCATATAGAATTCCATCATGGTGAATTCCGGATTATGCCTGGTAGAAATGCCTTCATTCCTGAAATTGCGGTTGATTTCATAGACCCGTTCGAACCCGCCTACAACCAGCCTCTTGAGATAAAGCTCAGGCGCTATCCTCATATAAAGGTCCATATCCAAGGCATTGTGATGCGTCTTGAACGGTTTGGCAGTCGCACCTCCGGGTATGCTCTGCATCATGGGGGTTTCGACCTCTATAAATCCGAGTCTGTCCATATATGCCCTGAGCTCCTTGATTATCTTTGTCCTCTTCAGGAATACTTCCTTTACATCCCCGGACATGATGAGGTCGGCATATCTCTGGCGATATCTGGTCTCGACATCGGTGAGCCCGTGCCATTTCTCCGGCAGAGGCTGGAAATTCTTCGTCAGCAGCTCAAAACCCTGTGTGTATACTGAAAGTTCTCCTGTTTTTGTCTTTATGGGAGTGCCCCATAAACCGATTATATCGCCGACATCAAGTTTCTTAAAAAGTTCATAGGCCTTTTCCCCGAGTTTTGTCTTTTCAAAAAAAGCCTGGAGCTTTCCAGAGGTGTCCTGAAAATGTATGAAGGCTGCCTTGCCGAAGATGCGTACAGCCATAATGCGGCCGGCCATCTTATGGATTTTTTCGATACCGTGAAGTGTTTCTGCATCAAGAGGAGAATACTCTTTTATAAAGTCGCAGACATCCGTATCCTTCTTATAGGTATTCGGAAAGTGAGCTACTCCGTATTCATTTTTCAGTGCATCAAATTTTTCTATGCGCTGTTTTGTTAACCGCCCGATGTCCTCCAAGGTTTTATCCCCCGATGAAATTAGATTGCCGGAGTTATAGAAGATATGCCATGCCCTGTCAACATAAACACCTGAGCATAAATCTCATCCCGGAAAACACTTATCCGGCAACTTACAGTCCTTTAAACTATTCTAAAATGCTTCTTCCTGCTTTTTCGGCAATATCTCTTTCTTATGTATAAAATCTTATAACTGGGGTTTCAATTTTAAAATTTAAAATATATTTTTAAATCAGTCGATAAGAGATATAATCTGAAAACTTCATTCATAAAGGAGAGTCGGACATGAACTGGTATTATCAGATTGACGGGAAAAGGATGGGACCGGTCGACACCGAAAAGATGAGGCACCTCCTCCTGAATGAAACAATAAAAGCCGACACCTATGTTTGGAATGAAGACCTTCCAAAATGGATTTATTACGGCCAGTTGACCGATACAATGAGAGGCGACCTGCCGGAGGCTGCCGTATCAGCACTTAGCACCGAACATGCAGGGAGTTCAACGGGCGTCACCCCGGGCCGGGATACATCAGGAAACTCTCAGCTCTGCTCCGAATGTAAAAACATTTTCCCATCCTCATATCTGGCTAAATTCGGTGATCGTTACATCTGCGCCAGCTGCAAGAACATATATGTCCAGAAGATGAGGGAAGGAATTTCCCCTCTGGGCGTCTATAATTATGCGGGGTTCTGGATCAGAGCTGCAGCCTATATCATTGACGGAATCATACTGGGCATAGCCAATTTTATTCTACAGTTCATCTTCACGTCATTTTCTTCAATGCCTGATATGTCCGACACCATGACGAACAACCCGGAGATGTTCAAACAGTTCATTGCGCCGTTTATAATTTTATTGATAATCCAGGTTGCAGTCGGGATCGGATATCCTACATTCTTTGTAGGAAAATACGGGGCCACACCGGGGAAAATGATATGCGGGCTTATAATAATAAGACCGGACGGCAGCAGAGTGAGCTATCTAAGGGCGTTCGCCCGTTATTTCGCACAGATGCTGAGCGGACTTATCCTGGGTATAGGCTACCTGATGGTTGCATTCGACGATGAATGCCGGGCTCTCCATGACCGTATCTGCGACACGAGGGTGATCAGGAAAGAGAGATGACGGGAAGCATTGCCTGTAAAAGATGCGGGGGCATGATCCCCGCATCTTTTTATAACAAGGACAGCTTCTCATCCTGTCCGATATGCAATACTCCTACCATGATCAGGGTTTATCCCGCACTTTATTCAGAAAACAGCGTCACCAAAGCGGAGTCGATATCGGAAGGTAAGGCTGCATGCTATTACCATCCACAGAACATTGCCATGGCTTCATGTGAAAGCTGCGGCCGCTTTCTATGCAACGTATGCGATATAGAACTTGACTTCTCCCACATCTGCCCGAGCTGTCTGGAGGAGGGCAGGAGGAAAAGACGCATAAATAATCTTGATTCGGGCAGGACGATCTATGATTCCATCGCCTTGAAACTCTCCTTCTATCCCCTTATCCTTTTCCCGATAACGATCTTTACCGCACCGGTATCATTCTATCTGGCAGCCAGAAATTTCAATAAGCCCCTCAGCATCACATCACGCTCAAAATACAAATTCATTGCTGCAATTGTCATATCTTCAATTCAGATTCTGGGCTGGGCGTATGTCTTTGCCCTCGCTATTACATAAATGGGGGGAACTCTCATTGTCTGATACTGCCGACTCATCATACAGAAGACTCCCAGGCCGGGGAAGAAAAAGCGGTTTTTTGCACTCAATCGGCGGCAGCTGTTCATTGTGGCAGACAGACGACCACCTGTTGCTTGTTGAAAGTAACGGCATTACCGAAAGCTACAGACGCTTCTATTTTAAAAATATCCAGGCAATAGTCATACAAAAGACAAATTTTTCAAGGTACTTCAATTATATAGCCGTTTCCATCCTGTTTGCTGCTGCAATAATTCACCTTTCGCATGTTCTGGGGGATGGCTTCACCGGTTCAGCGGTAATGTTTATTTTCTTCATATCATTGATATCACTTTTTCTTAACTGCTTAATGGGCGTTACATGCATATGCCGTATTATCACCCCGGTTCAGGACGAAGAGATTCCTTCCCTTAAAAGGCTTCGAAATGCGGAAAAGGTAAAAAAAATCATAGACAATGCATGTACCACTCTCCAGGGAACTCTGTCCGAAGAGGAAATACTGACAAGGCCGGTTCCCGTAAGACAGGGAGCCGCACACTCTGACTCATCAAATATGCTGAAGCCCTTCATCGGCAGATATCACACGCTTACATTTGCCATAGTTCTTGTACAGGGCTTGCTTCTGGGTCTGGATATAATAAACCATTATACCGTTTATAATTATTTACAGATTGCCCTCGGGAGCGCCGTCAGCATATCAATCATAATTGCACTTCTTAAGCAGCATGACAGCGACGCCCCGGTAATGATAAAAACAATGTTGTGGACAACGATTGTTTTCATATGCCTTTCAACTCTTATTTTATTCGGCGCAAAAATGCCCCATCTGATGGAACAGGTTCTGGTGTCGCAATATGATATGTACAAGTCTATGGCAAATATATCACCCAATGATTCGGATGCCGTTTACTGGTGCTATGTCATAAGCTTTCTGGGCTATACCGTACTCGGGGCGGCAGGCCTCTTATACATGACAAGAAGGTCTGTAATAAAAAAAGAGGTCTGATCACAGTTGGAAAGCAATAACATTTCCGATTCAAGGTGTTTCAATCATGCCATGCGTGAAGCCGTTGCAAAATGCCCCATGTGCGGCCGGTTTTTCTGCCGTGAATGCGTAATCGAACATGAAGGAAGGATTATCTGCGCTTCATGCCTTGCAAGAACCGCCGGAACCAAACATAAAAAGAGGTTCAATCTCTCCGGTATGGCAAAATTTTTCCAGCTGGCGGCAGGTATTTTAATTCTCTGGTGCTGTTTTTATCTTATGGGGAAGACGCTGCTTTCAATCCCTTCCGTTTTTCATGAAAAAACCATGTGGAGCGAAGTTCTGAAAGAAGATACCGAACAGAAGGACAACAGGAATGTCCCGCAATAAAGAGAACAACCAGGCTGCGGGTGCGGTTGAACTGCTTGAAGAATCCCTGGGCATATTGAGAGAATCCCCGGCCGTCCTTGCCTGGTATTACATAGGGAGTCTCCCTTTCATGCTGGGCCTTCTTTTCTTCTGGAATGACATGCTGTTGAGTTCATTTGCCTTCAGGCATCTCGGGCAGGCGGCCCTGGGCATGAGCATCCTTTTCATATGGATGAAGGTTTGGCAATCCGCTTTTGCCGACAGGCTCTTGGCCTTGGTCAAAGGGGACATATATGAAAGAAGGGGCATCAGACAGATAATAAACACAACCATTATTCAGGCTGCCATTCAGCCCTGGGGTTTCATCATTCTTCCGGTATCACTTATTATCATGCTGCCTTTCGGAAAGGCCTATGCATTTTTCCAGAATGTGACGGTTAAAGGAAACGGACGTGAACCGGACATAATGAAGGTAGCCGCCATTTCTTCAAAGCTGGCCGATTACCAGCCGGCCCAGAACTTTATCGCCATATGGCTTATGAGCCCGATTCAGATTATAATAACCGGGCTGTTCATCTTCATACTTATACCTGTAATGAAGTTCACGAACCCGGACATCCCATCGGAAGCGGTCGCAGTCATCTGCATGATAGCAACGATTCCCCTGTGCATCATCGGCATATTGACCGCGCTCAATATCAGCGCCGGACTTTTGCTACTGCCTTTTCTGCTCAAGACTCTTTTTGATATTGAAACGCCATTTTCATTAAGCACCTCGAACTTTGCAAACTCGACCTTTTTCGCCCTTGTATGGGCTCTCAGCTATCTGGTGATAGACCCTGTAATGAAAACCGCTTATGTGCTCAGATGCTTTTATGCAGAGTCCGTAAGTACCGGAGACGATATCCTTCAATCAATCAGGAGGGCCGGAATTCCATCTATTATCGCTTTGGTGCTGACATTACTGTTCATTCACGCACTGCCTCTCAATGCGGATAATAAAATCCCAGGGCATGCGGGTCAGGAAAAGGCCACCATAACAGCCGTCAATCCCGCCGAACTGGACAACGCCATTGAAACGGTACTTAAAAACCCCGAATATTCCTGGCGCATGCCCAGAGAAAAGAATGTTGCGGCAAACGATAAAAACAGTTTTCTCGGCAGGGTCATAAGTTCGATAGGGGATACCGTTTCAGGCTGGCTCAAAAAGGCCTGGGGCTGGATTAAAAAGTTTAGAAAATTCTGGGACAGGCTGATATCATGGATCATGCCCGAACCTTCTGATCTCAAGCCCGTAGAGAATCACAGTCTTACCCATATTGCAAAAATTATGATCATATCAGGGCTCGTTTTGATAGCACTTATTGCATTCTATCTAGTCATAAGGACACTCAGGGAGCGTGCTTCATTCAAGATAAAAGCGCCTGCCGAACCTGCAATAATTCCCGACATTGCATCTGCCGATACAATTGCTACGGATTTAAGCCGTGACGGCTGGCTTAATATGGCCAGAGACCTCAGAGAAAGGGGAGACCTCAGACTGAGCCTGAGAGCCTTTTACCTCTCCACGCTTGCCTTCCTTTCGGACCAGGAGCTGATTCTTATCGCAAGGTATAAAACCGACACGGATTATGCATTTGAACTGATGCGTAAAACCCGTGCATCGGCACTGAATGCGCCTTTTAACGAAAGCATAAAATTATTCCAGCAGTCATGGTACGGGATGCATGACGTGACCCCTGACATATTAGACGGCTTTATTCAAGTTCAGGAAAGGATAAGGCAAAATGGCCAGGCTTAGATTTATCCCTGTTGTCGCTGCCGTCATTATGCTGGCGGGCTTCATATACGGCACAATCAGGCTCTTCGAGTTAAGGTTCGAGTCAGGCTCGATATACCCGCCCTACTCGACGCTCAGGACCGACCCGCTCGGGACAAGCGCCTTTTATGAAGGCCTCAGCAATACCGGCAGCATAAGAACCTTGAGGAATATCGAAGATATATCCAGAATCAGCAGCCCTTATGAAAAGACCCTCTTTATTCTGGGGTCAGGCGCGAACGGCTTTTCATCTTGCGGCAAAAACCACGATAAATCCCTTGAGAATTTCACCTCCCTAGGCGGGCGACTGGTAATTACCTTTGCACCTCAGGAATTTGTTAAGCATGAGAATGAAGGCGCAAAAGAAGGCGAAGATAAAATACAAAAGGAATCAAAGGAAAAGACTGCCGGTGTATGCCCGGTCAGGAAATCGCCATCATTTATCGACAAACTCGGTGCAACCATGGATACAAAAAAGTTTACTTCACATGAACCCCGGGCTTTGGCTGCCGCTTTCATAAAAGGTTTACCTTCAACGATAAGCTGGTACTCGGCCCTTTGTTTCACCATAGATGACCCTCAATGGAAAACGTTTTATACCAGAGACGGATTCCCCGTCATTATCGAACGTAAATACGGCAAAGGCTCAATTGTCATGTGTTCGGACTCGTATTTCATAAGCAACGAGGCTATGAAAAAAGAGCGGCATGCGGGACTTCTCGCCTGGCTGACCGGAAACTCGAACACCGTGACATTCGACGAAACACACCTTGGCATCTCGAAGAATCCTGGTGTGGCAACATTAATCAGGAAGTATGGCCTGATGCCTTTCTTTGCCTCTCTGGCAGTGCTCGCTTTGCTGTTCATCTGGAGAAATGCGACAAGCCTGATTCCGAGGGATGACGATACAAAGACACCGGAGGTTGACTGGGGAAAGAATTCCGCTTCCGCACTTGTCAACCTGTACAGGCGTAACATCAGGCCCTCTGAACTGACAGGTATATGCATAACTGAATACAAACGTTCTTTTCAATCCGGCAATCGCGGAAAGGCCGGGCTTATTGAGCAGATTGAAGCTATTGCAGAGGAAGCCGGCAGATCAGGCAGGAAGGATTTTCCAGTAAGCATATACAGGAAGATATCAGCGGCCATATCAAAAAAAGGGGCGGCTCACGCCGCTCAGAATTTGAAAGGAGGCATCGATGTCCCAGAATCTTGAGCGTTTAAAGGAGGTCCTCTCAAAGGCGAAGGCCGAGGCGGCGAAAGTAATCATAGGCCAGGAGAATGTAATCGACATGGCGCTCATCTCCATATTCGCCAACAGCCATGCGCTTATCGAAGGTGTTCCGGGGACTGCAAAGACTCTGCTTGTAAGGACTCTCGCAAGCCTTCTCGACTGCAGCTTCAACCGCATACAGTTCACACCCGACCTCATGCCTGCCGACATTACAGGAATGAACATCTTCAACCTGAAAAAAGAGGAATTTACTCTGCTGAAGGGCCCCGTATTCACAACCTTCCTGCTGGCCGACGAGATCAACAGGGCCCCTGCAAAAACACAGTCCGCACTGCTCCAGGCAATGCAGGAAAGAACGGTAACCATTGACCGCCAGACCTACAGCCTCCCTGATAATTTCACCGTATTCGCCACCCAGAACCCGGTCGAATACGAGGGCACCTACCCGCTGCCCGAGGCTCAGAAGGACAGGTTCATGCTTAAAATCACAATCGATTATCCTGATACTGAAGATGAGATCGAACTGGCAAACCGCATGCTCGGTGATAATTCGCCCGAAGCCATGCTCGGTTCCGGGTCGATAAAACCCGTCATTGAGAGCGGCGAGCTTGCCATGCTCAGGCAGTCCCTTGCAGATATTACGGTAAAGCCAGAGCTTATCGATTATATAGTGGGCATTGTCAGAAAAACGCGCTCTCACGAAAGCGTTCTGCTGGGCGCCGGCCCCCGAGCGACACAGGCGCTCGTACTGTCCTCTCGTGCATACGCGGCAATCTCGGGAAGGGATTTTGTAACACCCGACGATATAAAAATAATGGCTGTATACGTACTTGAACACCGCATCATATTGAGACCCGAATTTGAGATCGAAGGCCACAGCATAACGGAAACCATAAGAGACATCCTCACGGAGGTAAGCGTTCCAAGATGATAGTCCCGTCGAGAGCCCTTCTCGTTGCATATGCCCTGACAATACCCGCCGCGGTATTGATAGCTTCGCGTTTTCAGGAGGCCGTGCTTGCGGGTTTGCTTATAGTCATTCTTCTTGCGTCAGTTGCTGCAATCGATGCCTTTTCTGCCTCGTTTTCTCTCAAGGGGCTCTCATTCGGCACGAATAGAATCATCCGAATGACCAAGCTCAGGCCCGGCAGGATAGAAATGGAAATCAGCCATAATGTCCCTTCAAACAGGAAGATCAGGCTAGGCCTTAAGCTTCCGGGCTGGATCGGGCTCGAAAGCGATACGGCCGAAGCCGCAATACCGTCGGGACAGGGCCGCATTAAAGTGATTTTTCCCTGCATGCCTGAAGAAAGGGGCTCGGCGCTTCTAGATGCCTGCCATGTGGAAGGGCGTTCATTTCTTAAATTATGGCTTGCAAGAAAAACCTTCGGGCTTGAAAGTGAGATCAGGGTTTACCCTGGTCTTGAAGGGGAAAGGAAGGCGCTTGCTTCGCTTTTCCTCAACAGAGGCATGCTTGGAATTCACAGAATACCGCAGACAGGAAAAGGCAGGGAATTTGAAAAGCTCCGCGAATATATTCCCGGCGACAGTTCTGAGGACATTCACTGGAAAGCTACCGCAAAAAGGCATCAGCCTGTAACAAAGGTCTTCAGGATTGAGCGAACGCAGGACGTTTATGTGGTTATAGACTCATCCCGCCTCAGCGCCAGACCCGCATCTTTTTCAGACGACATAGCAGGCGAAGCCTGTGATGCCTTACTGGAAAGATACATCTCGGCCGCACTCGTCATCGGCCTGGCTGCCCAGAAAGAGGGAGACAATTTCGGTCTGATCTCCTTCAGTGATCAGGTTCACGGTTTTTTAAGGGCACGTTCGGGCAGGCCGCATTACGGTTCGTGCAGGGAACTTATCTGTTCCATAAAGCCCAGCCTTGTCAATCCCGACTTCGAGGAGCTCTTCACCTTTATCAGGCTCAAACTCAGGCGCAGGGCTTTGATAATATTCCTTACATCTCTTGACGACCCGGTCCTGGCAGAAGATTTTTCAAAAAATATCAACCTCGTAAGCCGCACTCATCTGGTGGCTGCCGGTATGATAAGGCCTGAAAATGCCATGACGCTCTTTTCCGATCCTGAAATCTCCAGCCTCGACGGAATCTATTCGGCTCTTGCGGGCCATTATATCTGGCACAACCTGGCCGAACTCAACAAGGTACTGGCGCGCCAGGGAGTTGGCTTTTCCATGTACAGCAGCTCGGGTTTGAGCATAGGCCTTGTAAACAGGTACCTGCAGATAAAAGACAGGCAGATTCTGTGATTATTGACCTTAAAAAATTTATTCAGGAAGAGCGTCCGTACTGGGATGAGCTGGAAGCCATTCTCAGTCGCATCAGCAACGACCCGCTTGCCAGGACCGGTATAGAAGAAACAAAGCGCTTCTTCTATCTTTACCAGCGCGCCTCAGCCGGATTAAGCCGCATTTCGGGATGCTCAACAGAAGCTGATATGAGGCGGTATCTGGAGTCCATTGTCGCAAGGGCCTATGCCGAAGTCCATGAAACAAGAAAGCCCTGGTCTCTCCGGGGCCTTGGCAAATGGTTTACAGAAACATTCCCAAGGACCTTCCGCAGGCATATCATCGCGTTCCTCGTTTCCCTGGCCGTCATGCTGACTGGAACGATCGCAGGAGGATTCTTCGTATCAAAAGACACAGAGGCGAAACAGATCATCCTGCCCTTCGAACACCTTGCACAGACTCCGAAAGAAAGGGTTGCCGAGGAAGAAAAAACTGTTGCGGGCAAAGACAGGCTTGCAGGAAAGAAGACCAGCTTTTCCGCCATGCTCATGACACATAATATCAAGGTTTCGATTCTGACGTTCGCTCTTGGACTTACATACGGGATCGGTACGATCATCATGCTTTTTTATAACGGCATCATTCTCGGGGCTATCTGCTTCGACTATATGAGCGCAGGCCAGACGGCTTTCCTCGTGGGGTGGCTGCTGCCGCACGGGGCCATTGAAATACCCTCAGTGCTGATTGCAGGGCAGGCCGGACTAATTCTTGCATGGACCCTTATAGGATGGGGATCAAAACTGTCCTTAAGGGCCCGGCTGAGAAAAATTTCGATCGATATCGTCACGCTCATTTCCGGTCTTGCCATACTTCTGGTATGGGCGGGAATAATCGAAGCGTTCCTGTCACAGTACCATGAACCGGTGTTGCCTTACTGGCTGAAAATAACATTCGGAATGGCGGAGCTTACAGTTCTGGTGCTTTTCCTGATGCTTTCCGGAAGAGGTAAAACTGCATCGGAGGAAGGATGAGAGCCCAGCCCGTGATAACGATCCGGACGCCTGAAGGCGCATCCTTCTCTCTTCTGCTGGCAGGACCCGTCTACAGGTTCCTTGCCGCTGCGATAGACCTCGGATGCATCATGACGGTTACTATTGCAACTGGCTATATAATCTCCATCCTTGGATTAGTCTTACCGGATATCGCCGGTGCGATCTCGCTGATAATGTTCTTCATTTTCATGACCGGCTACGGCATCATTTTCGAATGGATGTTCAGGGGTCAGACACCTGGAAAGCACCTGATGAGGCTCAGGGTAATGGACATCAAGGGTTTAAGGCTTAATTTCAGCCAGATTGCCATAAGAAACCTAATAAGAATAATCGATTCGATGCCGGTATTTTACATGGCAGGCGGCATATGCTGCCTGATAAGCAGCAAAAGACAGCGTCTTGGAGACATTGCGGCTAACACCGTTGTCATAAGAACTCCGGTGTTTCCCGCACCGGATATCGAGGAGGTCCTGACTGATAAATACAATTCACTCAGGGGCTATCCTCACCTTGCAGCGAGACTGAGGCAGAAGGCATCCCCCTTCGAGGCGGACCTCGCCTTACAGGCGCTTCTGAGGAGGGACGAGCTTGACCCTGCATCGAGGATAAAATTGTTCAGAGAACTTGCACGACATTTTAAAAATATTGTCGAATTTCCCCGGGAAGCTTATGCTTGGATTAGTGATGAGCAATATATAAGAAATGTGGTAGAGATACTTTTCAGATCAAAGTAAATTGCAGAGAAAGGATGGTGACATAAATGAATATGCAGGAAATACTCAACCATATAGCCATACCCAGACCCGGTTACAGTAACACTTACGACAGCATTGTCGTTTTCATAAAGGAACTTTTCTATCCCTATAACATCCCATACACCGTTCAGGAATTCGCACTGAAGCCCAGGCTGGATCTTATCATAGGCGTTACGATCGCCCTGCTCGGAGTCATCCTGTGCGCCTTTATCATCAGGAAAAAACCGATAGCTGCTATAATCACTGCATTACTAATCCCCGCTGTGTTGATACTCGAGTTCGAATACTTCGTGAGTGTTGTTTCATGGATCATCACAAAACCCGCTGAAAACATCATTATCCAGTTCCCCAATCCGGAAGCGACAAGAGAGCTTATATTCGCGGCCCACATGGACTCTAAGACCGCGCTGTTCGACCATATACAGAGGGCTCATATCTACAGGCTCATTCCCGCGGCAATCATCCTGGGATTGATTACACCCCTCATATATTTAATCGGCAGGGGTAAGCGATTTGCAAAAAACTGGATTTTTTCCGGAATATCAATGCTCATAGCTGTGGTTCTGGCGGCATACTGGATTCTTTTCGGCACAAGCTTCTTCGGGTATGTCTTTGTCGACGACAAGTCCCCCGGTGCAGTGGATGACGCGGCAAGTGTTGCCATCCTCGTCGAACTTGCAAAGGATATCCAAAGCGGCAAGGTTCCAATGTCGAACAATGCAGTAACGATTCTCCTTACCACTGGTGAAGAACTTAATCTCCTGGGCGCTCAAGCATACGTCAATGAGTTCTTTCCGTCAGGCAACAGCGGAAGGAAGATACCAGCAATGCTCATCAATCTCGATTGTGTCGGACAGAACGGCAATCTCGCCTACTTCGAAAGCAACGGGGTATTTTTAAGGTTTTATCCTGCCGATCCGGGTCTCGCGGACGAGGTCGGGAAGGCATGGAAAGCCGTCTCAGGCAGGATGATCGAGAAGAGCTCTTCGAGCACTGACGATTCCGTATGCTTCATGGCAAAGGGCATACCAGCCATAACGCTATGCAACACCGGTATTCCCGGCCAGGGAATGGGCGGTTTCCATTCAGCGGCCGATAATTTAAAAAGAATCAACCCAGACAACATGGAGAAGGCCCTTGCTGCATTAAAGCGGGTGATAGGAAACAAGTGAAAAGGCCTTCAATACTGTCATCACTTGGAAAAATATCGGCTTTTCATGCATTTTTTTAAGAGAATATATGTCTGATTTCATTGAAATCGAATACCCCATATCGCGTGTTGCGACATTCGATGTCGGCAGCATCGCGAAAAGCAAGCACCACATAACAGGACTGATCGAGGTCGATGTTACGCTCGCACTCGAAAAAATCGCACGGATGAAAAGGGCCGGTGAAAAGATCGGTTTTACGGCATGGCTTCTCAAAGTCGTCGCATCAACGATAGAAAATAACGGCATCGTTCACGCTGTCAACTCCAGGGGAAGAAAGCAGCTTATATTCAACGACATCGACATCTCCATCCCGATAGAAAGAGAGGTTGAAGGAAAAAAAGTTCCGCTCGCCGCTGTAATAAGAAAGGTAAATGAAAAGAGCATAGAATCCATCTTCAGTGAAATGCAGGCTCTCAAGAATCAACCTGTGGAATCCGAAAAAGACTATGTGCTGGGAAAAAACAGATACACCCTGTTAAACCGCTTATTCTTCAACATGCCCCAATGGGCGAGAATTCTGATTTGGAAAATCATGCTGGGAAATCCTTTTATCAGGAAAGATATGATGGGGACAGTAATTCTCACCAACATCGGAACGGCTGGCAGTTTTTCCGGCTGGATAATTCCCAGAAGCATGCACAACCTGTGCATAGGTATAGGTTCGGTCAATAAAAAGCCCTGGGCGGTTAACGGTGAGATGGCTGTAAGGGACATACTCCATATGACAATCCTGTTCGACCATGATGTAATCGACGGTTCTCCGGCCGCGCGGTTCACTGCAGAACTCATCAGGAATATGGAAGATGCCATGAGTATTCAGGATACATAAGCACCTTATCAATAGAGAATCTCTTTGAAAATAGAGCAATTATTTTATTATACAAGGAACTTGGGGACACAGACTGCATTACAAGTTAACTGAACAATACTCTCACTATCTAATTATCTAATCAGTGTTCCTGATCGGGGGATTACTGGGTCCGGGGTCTCGCCACAATATTATGAATTATCGCAACCTGACCCTCTTCTACACTCTCAGACAATAAGTCATTTTGTAATCAGCGTCCCGGATTGGGCTCGCAATCAGCGTCCCGGATTGGGCTCGCTCTGGCGGCTCCCGCCACGCCGAACGAGACGATAAGCTCAGGATCTGCCGCTGCAATAAGGGTGCGGACGGCGTCGCTCGCGCGCTTGAAGCCGATTCCGGATTCAACCAGGAGGCAATTCCGGCCCGAGAGCTGAAAACGATAGCAGCGGAACCGGCCAAGCCTGATGCGTTCCGTTTTTCTCTCGAGCCTGATAAGCGCCTTTGATTCCTGCGACATGGGAGCGATGATCCCGATAGTTTCCATGTAAACCCCTGCACTCTTATTCTACATGTCTCGTTTCAACATTCAACCGGCAGATGTAAATTTTTGCGACCTGAATCTTTTCTATTATCTCAAACAATAAGTCATTTTGGAATCAGCGTCCCGAATTCTTCCATTACGGTCTGAAAACTGTTATCTCCAAGTCCTTTATTATTTTGAAATGCTTTGCGTTGCCTGTGCAAAGAACTGCGCCTGTTTCTGAGGCTGTAGCTGCAATCAGCGAATCAATGACGGTAAGCCCACCCGAAAGCGAATATTCATCCATGTAAATTGAGGCCCTGTGTCCTATGTTTTCAGACAATGGGAGAATCCGGATGCCGCTGTCCGATAAAAAAGATTTGATCCATTTCAGTTCCCTTTTATCCCTGGCGCCCTGAACAAGCTCCATATAGCTTACCGAAGAGATCGTTTTGTCCTGAGAATTCTCAACTATTCCTGCAGCCTTCGAATTCCCCTTGAAACACCAGATAAGGACATCGGTATCAAAGATTATCATGTCTGCCTTTCCTCAGGTTTCTTATATAGGCGTCGACATTATCAAGCTCATCCCTGTCTTTCCACATGCCGAGGGCAGGATGATTATTAAGTGAAGTCTTTTTGCCTGAGGTAATCGGCCTTATAACCGCCTTGTCTTTACCCCTGTAAGAGAGAGTAACTTCTTCATTCCTCTCAAGAGCGGATATTATTTCAGGCATGCATTTTCTTATTTCGAGTGCGGTAACTTTCATATATTTATCTCCAAGTGTATATTTAATGTGTACACTTAATCTATATCGAATCAGCATGAAGTTCAAGGGTAATTATGGATAAACGCTCTCATTCTGTGTTTGTATAAATTTTCATTTAAGTCAAATTGCATTTTGTATTCGATCACATGCATCGAAAATTCAAGGCTCAAGGCCTGACACCTATGGGCTCTAGAGCGGCTTAATCTCTTTAGCCATAGCGCTGAAAGAAACAGCCTTTATACCGTCATCAAGATCGAATGTATGACTCCCTGCATGAACAATGATCAGACTGTCCAGCTTAAGGCTTTCTATTGCCGAACGCATAGAGCGGGTAACGTGCGGGGTGGATGTTCTCTTTATTTCAAAACCGGTCCTCCTGGCGCCCCTGACTACAAGAAGATCAAGTTCCGCGCCGGTATGAGTCGACCAGAAATGGCATTCCTCCCATGGAGTTCCGAGTCTTCTTATCAGTTCGCCAATTACAAAACCCTCCCATGACGCCCCAAGCTTCGGATGTCCTTCAATATCGGTGGCACTGCGCAGATTCAGCAGAACATGAAGGATACCGGAATCCGCAATATAAACCTTCGGGGCCTTGACCTGCCTTTTGCCGATATTTTCATGCCAGGGTTGAAGCTGCCTGACAACAAGGGCAGATGTAAGAATATCAAGATATTTTCTTATCGTGGTGTCAGCAATGCCAAACGCCCTTGCAAATTCAGAGGCATTCCAGATTTGTGCATGATAATGGGCGAGCATCGTCCAGAACCTTCGAAGCGCCGCAGCCCCGATGCTGAATCCAAGCTGCGGGATATCTCTTTCCAGAAAAGTCCTGACAAAGTTCCTTCTCCATTCAAAACTGTCTTCATCGGTGCCTGCAGTGTAAGACAAGGGAAAACCGCCCCTTAACCATAACCTGTTTTCTGAACCGGCACCGGTTTCATCCATATGAAAACCTTCAAGCTGGTGGTATGCAATTCGTCCGGCAAGACTTTCCGCTGATTGTTTCAACAGCCCGGGCGAGGCACTGCCCAATATTATGAATTTGGTTTTATTTCCGGGCCTGTCTGCAAGAACTCTCAACACCTTGAAAAGATTCGGGGCATGCTGAACTTCATCAATAACAACAATGCCTTTCAAATCTCTGAAAGCCAGCATGGGCTCGGCTATACGCGCCATATCATCCGGGTTTTCCAGATCGAAAAAGTATGAAGGTTTTTTTAAAGATGCCGCAAACTGACGGGCCAGAGTGGTTTTGCCTACCTGCCTTGCACCGATTATCCCGACAACCGGATTTGCTGAAACCATATCAGCAAGCTTTTTAAACTCCAGCTTTCTTTGAATCATAGATCACACATTACATTGAAATCTCTTTTATGGCAACCGGATTTTCAATGTTAAAAAAAGGGGGGCATTTCATGTCTTGATAAGTTTTTTGGGCAGCAGCGTCCCCTATGGGTTCCATACGTCGGTTCAAGACAATAATTTGAAAAATGGATATTTTAAAGCCTTTCTGTCGAACGTGAACATGGAGTCGCACCCATTTGATTTTGCACTCAGCGCAATAAGAAGGTCAGGCAGTTCTATGGCTGTGTTCATCCCCTCTGCAACCATGGTTTGAATGACATGTTCCTTCTCGAATTTAAGGATCGGCATTGACTTGAGGCTGTCGAACGCATCGAGTATCTCACTTCTTGACATTGAATAAACACTGTCAAGCACCCACATCATTTCCAGTACCACTGCAAGAGGTACAAACAGGGTTTCCCTCCTGTCTTCCGCATTCTTGAGCTTTTTGAAAACCGCCTGGGCCTGCTTCTCGTCATCACGGACGAGAAACCTGATAAGAATATTCGTGTCAAGCGCGGTCATGCAGGCATGTCCTTCATCTTTCTTTTGATTGCCCGGTCCATATCTACGACCGATGCCGACTTACGTCCCTTTTTATGAAGGATACCAAAGACCTGCTCCACCGACCTTGTTATGGGTTTCATAACCGTCTCGTCGTTTTTATTGACTGCAAAGGCGACCTTGTCCCCTGTGCGCAGCTTCAGTCTTTCCCTGACTGCCTTGGGCAGCGTGATCTGCCCCTTGCTGGTGATTGTAGCAGTGATCATTCCTTCATCTCCTTACCATCATTTGTTTCCTTACTTAAAGGTAAGTCATCAATGAAGTCAACCATTTTAAATTTCCCCGCTTTTGTCAATTGTTGGGGGCTGACCCCTTAGGTTCCCTCCGAATAACCTTGATCCCGATGGGTGACTGGTGCGGATCAGGCATCCGTAACCAATAATAATAGAAAATAAGGCGGCGGCAAGTCAGGGCATGGCAAAACTACAACTATCGCTATGGCTGCACCTGCAAGCAGAACAGCTCAACGCTCCTGCTAAAGGATAAACTTACTCTCTTGACAGGTACCTTTTAATGGGTGACACCTTTATCTCCCCTATTGGTTCTGTGTCGTCTGAAAAGACTGTCCTAAAGCATTTGCTATTTGCTGTGCAGCAACAGCAAGATCCACTCGTGCATCTTGATCAGCCATTGATCCTTGTCTCCCGGCACGACCATTCTGCCAGTTTGCCCCTGCCACAAGTTGGCCTGTCTTAGTTTGTATAATTTTCACGTTTGCACTTTGAGGTCTTCCATCATATCCGGCAGCAGATTTTACAAGAATAACAGCATCAATACCATCATTATTGAGAAATAATAGGTTCTGTGGCTTAGTGATTTCGATTTCATTTAGATTGTTCCGAATCATTAGATCAGAAACTTTACCCGTATCAATAACATTAAAGCCGAATCTTAATAATTCTATTCCAATTGCATCTGCCAAAACTCCGCCTCCTGGCATTAATGCAACAGTACGTATTGGACTTCCCAATGGCGTTTGGTTGCGAACCACATTTACTTGAGGAGCTGCACATCCGGAAAATATTAAACACGTCAAACTTAATAGCATGAGTAAGGAACTGCGAATTAAACTTTTCGTAGGCATATTTCCTCCTTTTGGATCTGAGCTACTAAACTTTAAACCACAAGAGTTATTAAAATACATTCTGGAGACAAGAAGGGGTTGGAGGCAAGAAGGGGTCAGCCCCCAACATTCAACAAATTGATTATCGCAACTACCGGTCATTTGCTGCAGGGCGTCAGAACAAAGCAGGTCAAGGCGCGACGATGTCGAAAAGTGAGGCATACTTTTGGCGTATGCCGCAACTTTGAGACTAGGAGCAACGCAGAGATGCAAAGTTATCACGCCCTGCTAGGCCTTCTCGCGGACGATGATGTATTTGTCTTCCGCCGCCCCACCCTCAGGCTTCACCATCCACGTCGTCTGTCCTATATGATACCCCAGGCCCAGCCCCAGCGGCGGTACTTCTTCTTTTTTGAGTATAATCTTCAGATCATATTCATATTCAATGCCTGCGCTGAACCGCACCATGGCTTTGACAGGCTCGCTCATATCGCCGCCCGGAAGGAACTTCAGATATTCGTCATAGCCCATGGGGCCGATATTGACCCGAAAACCGGTCTGCATGTCCGTAACCTCTGAGCCCACGACAGTATCGACCCCTAGAGCAGCATTCGCAGTGCCCAGGCTTGTCATGTCTTCAGGCGTCAGTTTTATACTGCGCTCTCTGAACTGATCGAGGCTGACATCAGTGCCTGTCATGCTGGATATCACTGCCGTCAGCGAGGAGACTGATGGTGCGGGCCTTGAAAGCTGGCCCGTGTAGAACAGGAACCGCTCGGCAGGAAGGCCTGAGATTTCAAGAAGCCATTTCGACCCCAGCCCGGTAAGGCTCAAGAGCATCGCGCTCAGCTTGTCGGTATGGTCTTCGGAATAGTTCTCGGCAAACCGGCTTCTTTTCCAGGCCAGGTAAAAGAGCGTTATAAGCCTGTGGTGGAATATATCGAGAAAAGACGTAAGGCTCATATCCTTTTCACGGTTTCTGTTAAGTGCAAGCTCGTTGAACCAGTAGGGCATGACGCCCGACGGCCCGATCATGCCCATGAATGCAACCGACATCACGGGAGGGCTGTCTTCCCTTCTCTCGATCGAATCGATCTCGCAAGGAGGGAATGCAAAGCCGGGCTTCACTGAAAATCTCACGGGCTCTTTTGCCGGTTCGAGCGTCTTTCCAAGTACGCCTGCGCCGGGATTCAGCTCTTCAAGCAGCCTTACGGCCTTGAAGAATGAAAATGACTGCGGCTCTGAAAAAAGCCTCTCAGTTATAGAAGAATTCTGCTTCCGTTTCTTGGCGGCCATTTTTTCAAAGGCTCCTTTTTCTGGATCGTCCTCGCTTCAAGCTGGACGAACGAGTTTATGGAAACGTACTGCGCCAGGAAACTCTCTAGAATGGAGGCGAAAAGGAACAGGCCTGCGCCAACGAACTTGTCCTCGTCAAAGGTTATCGAGGTCTCAATCCCGCGGATAAAGGATACCCCAATCCTTCTTGTAACATGATCGGATGTTACCCTGGTAATGCCTGATATCTGCTGGCCAGTCGAAGGCGAGTTGTCGAAATCGTACAGTTTGAGAATCTCTTTAATAGCATCCTCTCCTCCACTCACAATCGAGAGGTAATTGAGCGAGAGGTGCGAGATGAGCTTCCACTGGAGGCTCCCGCCAAGTGAAGGCCTTCTGCACGGAGTCGGTTTTATCAGGCTCGTTATTCTGGAGAACGGGCCAGCGGTGTCGAGGTCGAAGTCTCCCTGCGAATCGCCGAATGAAAGCCTCGCGGGCAGGTCCCTGTTAGTACATGTCACATGAACGGTTACGGTCTCGACACCAGGGTCGGCGGGTTTCAGCGTTGCGTCGGTGAATGACAGGTACACCTCGGTGCCGGAATCGCCCTTTTTGCCGGAATCGAGCCTCTTCATATTCCAGAAAACCCTGCGGCCCTCTTCCTCGTCGCCAAGGTGCCTGAGCGAGAATATGGGCCTGTAATCGAGAACCTTGCCGCCGGAGAGGCTTGAAACAACACTGTCAACGGCAAAAACCTCGGTGGCGTTCTGGCGCCTGATGTCCGGTATTATCCGGTAGTCGCTCATCCTGTGCTCTATCCTTATCGGCTCGGCTATCCTTTTGAATATGTTCACGGCAGGGGTTGCGTTGAGGCAGAATGTTTCAGCGCTCATCACAAGGTTCTGCTTTACAGGTTTGTCGAGGTATATCCATATATCAAGTGTATCCGTGAGTTCGTAATCCCTGAGCCTGCCAAGTCCCTCGATATCGACAAAGAGGAATTTTTCAGGGAAGCAGAAATATTCGAAGAGCAGCAGGTAGCCGGGGAACGAGCGGGATGAATAGGGCAGCAGGTTCTCATCCTCTCTGAAGCCGACAGGCTTGATGTCGTCAGGCGAAAGCTGGATATTGACGGTCTGCCCCTGCTTGCTTTTTGCCTCGAGTTCGACATGGCAGACGTTGTTCATGAGGAGCTCGTAAAGACTATACACATGCTGGTGCTGTGCATTCAGGAAAAACCTGAGGCTCTCCCACCCGAGCTGTGAGACTGGAATGCTGTTGGATGTCTTAAGCTCAATCTGAATGGCCTGCCGGGCGTTTTTTATACTGAGCCTGGGTGTCTTGAGCGATGCGGAAGCCACCTCGACGGGCCAAGCAGCAACAGGATACGAGGTCGAAAACTGGCAGGCGATACTGCCTACGGGTTTGGAATAAAGCGTCGTCCCCTTTTCAATTCTGAAGCCCGAGGCAGGGATGTTCTGTCTGATAGGCTCGAACTTTACAATCGTCATGGAAGGAATCGGGTTTATGTAATGTGGATATATGATGCTGAGCAGAGACTCGGTTATCTCCGGGAATTCATCATCGATTTTCTTGTGTACCCGGGCCGATAGAAAGGCGAACGCCTCGATCAGGCGCTCGGTATGGGGGTCTTCGCACTTGTCGGGCTCGAGCTGGAGCCTGCCTGCTATTTTCGGGTATTTGCGTGCGAATTCCGCACCCATCTGACGGATAAATGTCAGCTCCTTTTCATAGTAACTTAAGAGTTCATCATCCATAATTAATAGTGGTAAGTGGTGAGTGGTGAGTGGTGAGCAAGAATTTATCCAACATAATTCCTCCTTGGCCGGATGAACCTTTATTACCTTCTTACAGGCATTTTTTAACTTTCCAGTTTTTCAACAAGTTTATATAACATTTTCTGCAATTCGTCTATTTGAGCAGAAATAGCATCAAAATCATTCTGCTCCATATAGTTTAGTTCAAAAGCCAGAATTGTATGTGTATCCAGTTCGGCAAGAGAACCTCTTGCAATCGATAAAAACCTGACAAATTCTTTTGTGCTGCTTCGCGCCTGTCCTTCAGCAATATTCGATGGTATTGATACCGAGGCCCTTCGGGTCTGGTTAACCAATCCATATTCCTCTTTTCTAGGATAATTCTCCGTTATTCTGTAAATTATTTTTGCAAGTTCAATCCCTTTTCTCCAAACGATAAGCGACTTATAACTCTTTACAACACAATGTTCGCTGTTCTCATCATTATTCATCAATTTTTTTCTCACCACTGACCACTCACCACTATCCTTTATCTGTATCTTTTTTTACTCATCACTCACCACTGACCACTCACCACTATCCTTTAACAGTATACTCCCCTCTGTTGACATCGAAGAAGGTATCAAACGAGACCGGCTCGGTTTCCGGTTCGACGACAAGCATGGCGTTTATCCTGAACCTGAGAGAATTGACCCTCGAATCCCCCTCGACAACGACGCTGACGTTCCTGAGCCTGGGCTCGAAGCGGGCGATCACCTTTTCCATGTCCTGCCTGATAGCCTTTTTCACCGAGATATTTCCTGGGTTCTGGGATGTAAAGTCGGAAACGCCGTATGTAAACAGTGAACTGATAACCTCTTTAAAACCGTCAGGCGGGTCGAATATGTGCCGCCTTGTATTCAGCAGGTTTTCCAGGTCGCGTACTACCTGCTCCTTGATTTGCCTTATGTTAAGATACCTGTCCTGCGGAGGCTCCTGCGACAGATCAGGGTCATTATCTATAAGCCTGTCCAGTATAGCCGGAAGAATGTTTTCATCCATAGGCATCATTTACCCTATTTAGCTTATAAGTTCGAGCGCCCTTTTGCCTTACTTTTAAAATATCAGTATCATGAAACTTCTATGGGTTGTCTTGCTGCAGTCCAGTCTTCTCTCAGTATCGCATAAAGCACATCATCCTCGTATCGTCCCCACCTTACAAAAGCCTGCTTCAAATATCCTTCCTGCTTCATGCCGAGCTTCTGCATCACTTTGCCTGAAGCAGGATTGCGGGCAAAATGCCTGGCGGCTATGCGGTTAAGACGCATATTTTCAAATCCGTATTCCATAATTGCCCCAGCCGCTTCGGTGCAGTACCCTTTCCCCCAGAAATCTTTCCCGATCCAATAGCCGAGTTCACCCGAATTGGACATACTGTCGATATCCATGATCGAAACGCAGCCCGCCAATTCGCCGGTGTCCTTTATCGTTACGGCAAGGGCAAGCATTTTCTTCTTTATGAATTCGTCCTTATGTGTGCCTATCCATTCTTCAGCAGCACCGTTGGGATAAGGGTGCGGTATGGCCGCTGTAGTGTCCGCCACTGCAATGTCGCCCGCAAGCCTTTGCAGATCAGGCGCATCGGACAGATTAAAGGCTCTCAAGACGAGCCTTCCGGTAACAAGCGTGGGGATTTCTCTTATTCCCCTGGATGAATCCGCCTCATCTTCACAATCCCGGTAATTTTCAGGCACGAAACGAGGCGTGCAGACGGCCAGGAATATCAGCTCTTCTGCCCCTGGGTTTGTAATCCTCTGCCTTACTCCGGGAGGTATTACTGCAACATCGCCTTTTGAAACAGCAGTTGCTTTTTCGCCACCGATCTCCACAAGCCCCTCTCCCTCGATAATGATGTATCTTTCCCATGTGCCTTCCAGCCAGTGAAATCTTGTCGTGACTCCGGGCTCTACCCTTACCCTGGCAACGGATACTTTATTATCGGCGGAGGAATTCCACCATTCTGTTATGAAACAGTTTTCTTCAAAATGATATTCCTGGGGATTATTTCTATGTACAGGCATAAGCAATACAGGTGATGATTTTTTCTTTTCTTTTACTCACCACTCACCACTCACCACTCATAACTCACCACCATTTTTATAAAACAAACCCCCTCCGCTATTAATATATACCGGAGGGGCGGGCTGTATAAAAATTCTATCTTACGAACCTTTATTGGCTACAAGGTCCCAGTTGGAGGCAACGTTTCCTTTCGGTTTGCCGGTCTGGTGGTCTGTCTCTGTGTAAGTCCATTCCATTTTGCCGTAATTGAATGCGACCTCTTCCAGAGGCAGGGTCTCTCCGCCTGATGATGAACCGCCTGGCCTGACCGAGCTTACAATGACATCTGTCATCTTATATTCCATGTACTTGACCTTGTCTCCACCTGCCCTGCAAAGCTCGATCTTGATCTCCTTGATATGGCTGCCGTTGCAGCAGAAAAGATTGAGTTTGGGAGACGCCTTGTCAAGCGCCTTGACGATTGAAAACGGGCTGTGTTCACACCTTTCAGCAGTCCTGCCGCCTCCGCTGCTTACCGAACCCGAAGCAGGCTGCGAAATGCCATGACTGTAAGACAGTATCTCTATCCAATCCTTATGCTTGTCATCCGTGCTCTCACCGGGTATTCCATCAATTTTTAAAAAAGCATCAAATGCCATCGTCTGTTCCTCCCTTATCTTTTGTCTTTTGCTTAAAATCTTATCAGCTTAATCTTATTCAGATTTACAACTGCATTTATCCCTTTGCCGGAGGCGGAAGTTCCGCAACGAGCCTTAGGGATACCGACAGCTCATCGAGCTGGAAGTGAGGCTTCAGGAAAGCAACCGCCCTGTAGGCACCGGGTTTGCCGGGGATCTCCGCCACATCTATCCTGGCCTCTCTCAGAGGCATCTTCGCCTTTGCATCCTGTCCTGCATTGTCATCGAGAAGTACATAGCTGCTTATCCAGCGGTTAAGGAAATCTTCAGCGTCCTTTCTGGTCATGAAGCTCCCTATCTTGTCCCGCATAATGGATTTCAGGTAGTGCGCAAACCTGGATACTGCCAGAATATATTGGAGCTGCGAGGATAGTTTCGCATTGGCGTTCGCCGCATCCGTATCATATGCCTTGGCCTTGTTTGCGGTCTGCGTGCTAAAGAATGCCGCATAGTCGGTTCCCTTGCAATGTACAAGCGGAACGAAACCGAGATCGGCAAGCTCCTTTTCGCGCCTGTCCGTTATCGCAACCTCAGTCGGGCATTTGAGCGCGACATCACCGTCATCGGTCTTGAAGGTGTGCACAGGCAGCCCCTGTACAAGTCCGCCGCCTTCGACACCCCTTATGGCTGCGGTCCAATGGTACTTGGCAAAGGCCTCTGTCAGCCGTGAACCAAGTGCATATGCCGCATTGCCCCACAGATATTTGCCGTGGTCGGTTCCTGTTACGTCCTCTTCGAAATCGAACGTCTCAACCGGCACATTGTCCTTTCCGTAAGGCAGCCTCATAAGCACATGCGGCAGCGCCAGCGCGACATATCTGGAATCTTCCGACTCCCTCAGAGATTTCCATTTCGCATACTCTACGCTCTGGAAAGTCTTTGCAAGGTCTCTCGGAGTCCCGATATCGGTATAGCTGTCAAGATTGAACATGTTGGGTGATGCGGCCGAGATGAACGGCGCATGGGCCGCCGCGGCGACCTGCGATACCTTTTCGAGCAGCGCCATGTCCTGCGGATGGTTGCTGAACTCGTAGTCACCGATCAGCGCACCGTAGGAAGCGCCGCCGAACATGCCGAACTCCTCTTCATATATCTTTTTGAAAAGTGTGGACTGGTCGAACTCGCTCGCCTTTTCCATATCCTTAAGGAGGTCGCTCTTGGATACGTTCATAACACGAAGCTTCAAAGACTCCCCTGTTTCGCTCTTGTTGACAAGATAGAAGAGCCCTCTCCACGATCCTTCAAGCTTCTGGAAATCCGGATGGTGCATGACTTCGTTGAGCTGGTCGGATATCAGCTTGTCAATCTGGGCGATGCGGGCGTTTATCATGGCCTCGGTATCCTTTGATACCGTGATCACTCCTTCCATTATCTGGCCTACAAATTCTGAAAGAATATCCTTCGCCCTTGCCTTCTGCACATCATCGCGGGCCATTTTCCCTTCGTCGATAATCTTATCGAGAAGGCTCAGTTCCTCTTTTTCAACTACTTTAGCCTCTTTCCGGGTCAATTCCTGATTATCAGGCATATTTGCCACCCCCTCCCTATTATTCCTTCTTCTTCATACCGGCGTCTGCAGAAAGCTTCTGCAGTGCATCGGTTGACGAAATTACATCCTGGAGAAGCTCGTTGAGGTTGTCATTCCCATCCAGTTTATTGAGCAGCTCGGAGAGCTTTTTCCTGGTTTCAACAAGCTTCTTGAGCGGATCGATCTGCTCGGTCACACGCTCCGGGGAAAAATCGTCAAGAGACTTGAATTTAAGCTCGACCGCAATCTTGGAGTCATCGTTCGAGAGCTTGTTGTCCACCTTGTATGCAAGCCTCGGCTTCATGCCCTCAAGCACCTTGTTGAAGTTGTCACGGTCTATTTCCGTGAATTTTCTGTCCTTCAATTTCGGCAGCGGCTCTTCCGGCTTGCCGGAAAAATCCCCGAGCACGCCCACAACGAACGGTATCTCCTTCATCTCGATGGAGTCTCCGATCTCGACATCATAAGTAATCTGGACTCTCGGGGCCCTGACTCTGTCGAGTGTGTGCTGCAGACTCTCCTTTTTCGCCATAGCTTAACCTCCTGAGTTTATTTGCTCCTTATAGGAAATAGCCTTTGTTATATCTCTTGTGCAAAGTCTCGGGAACAGATCGTTCCTGGCCTTTGCAAAATCGTCCTCGCTTGCCCCTTCCGAGGTAAGGCACTGGTAGTAGGTATCGATCACCTCGGCTATCCAGATAGGGGATTCCCATTTTTCAAGACCCAGTTCGTCGATAAGCGCATAAAGCTGTTCAATAACCGGCCTTGCAAGATCAGCCCTTTGAGCTTTGAGGCTGAGCTTTGCCATGAGTAGTTTGTAGCGGTTTTTCTGCCTTACTGAAGGCGCCGAAGATGAGGCGTCAAGCAATTTCTGCAGGGCTTCATTGATTCCGCCTGAATTAAGCGTATCAAGTGCATCCTGCCATATGGCCTCTTCCACACCCGAATTCTCGCCTAAATTTGCCGGTTGAATTATCACCGATACACCTCCGGCAGGCTGAACAGGAGAAGCCGCAGCAGGAGAATTTTTCGCCTTTTTGGGTGAACTCTCCTCCTGCATATCTGCGGGTTCCGCAACTGCCTGCTTAGCCTCTTTTTTCTGGGCAGGCTCAATGCCGCCCTTTTCTCTAAGGATACGTTCAACAAGATTAAGATTATTGTCTATGGCGCTTCCGAGTTCAGTTAGCCTCGGGGCGTCTTTGCCGAACTTTTCCTCAACTGCAGAGTCAAATTTCTCAAACCCGGTTTTACATCTCGTTATTTCTTCGGCAAGAGAGGCATAAAATTGTTTTGAAGACCTTAAAGCCGCCGCGTCGAACTGTTCTCCGGTTATTTTGCCTTCCGATATTTTTTCTTCACGTGCCTTTTTCTTGTTCTCGTCGATATCGCCGTACTGGTTCTTGAGGTCCTTTTCAAATCCGACCTGACGGGACTCCTGCCAGCGGATATATGAGTAGCCTTCAGTAGATGACGGGTCAGTCAAAGGGATATCATTTATTGAAGGAGCGACCTTGTCGTTTAAAAACGAAAGGGGACCCGCCCTGAATTCAAGGTCTCCATCATCGATTGCCGGATATACCGTATCCCAGAAATCCGTCAGGAATGACGTCAGGATATCAAACCCTGAGGCAAGTCCTGAAAAGCCTGTCTTCTTTATCAGGGCCTCTATCAGCCAGACTGCAATCTGTATGTCTTTTGACTTGCCGGTCAGGGCGTCGATTCCGGTTTTGATGACCTTTTCCCAGTCCGAGGTTTTGAGGTCGCGCTGCCATTCTCCCTGGTTGAGCGTATCATCCGCACGCCTCGCTTCCTTGATCTCTTCGTAAATTCCAGAATACCTGAGATCGTCCCCGCTCGGGTTCTCACCTGCAATCGGAGCGATGATTTTATCAATATCCTGCCGGTCGATTTTTTTCATAACTTTTCTACTCAATCCTTATGAGGAAAATTAAAGACGATTTCCGCTATTTCAAGAAGCGGTACGTCATTTTCTCCGATTTGCATAACATGCTGTCCAAGACCCTTGGCGAAATTTCCGCCGAGGTTTTCCCAATCCGTCATCCGCCCCAGCCTTATTTCCGGGTTTTTGCTGAATTCCGAACCCGGATACAATACCGGGAGATTGCAGTTTGCAGTAAGCCCTTCCCATGTAGTGATACTTGCAGGTATCCAGATAAGGTCCAGAAGGCTCTTTGGTTTTGTAATGATCAGCTCTCTTACCGCTTCGAAGGGAATCCATACATATCTGTCATGCACGAATGCCTCTATGAAGAATGCCAGCACCGAATCCGTGTCCTTGATGCCCAGGAATTCTTTATCTCCCTGTCTTCCGGACAGCCCCGGCCTCATACCGGCAGCCTTACCGAACAGTTTCCCCGCCTTTTTCTGTTCTCCCTCTGCCAGAGTTTTACATGCTTCCCAGTAGGTTTCAAAATAAGGCGGCGCATCAGTCAGGAATGACGGGAGTCTGCTGAAAAGGCATGCTTCCTTTCTTTCCTCCTGCGCCCTCAGGATGTCTTTGTATGCAGATACTGCAATAGCCTTTTCTGTATCAAGGGTGCTTATCATGTCGAGATGTTTGAATGCCCTGTCCCATTCGCCGCATAATGCAAGAACCTGGAACAGGAGCGTCCGTCTGGCGGTATCGGCAGGCTTTGCTTTGATTTCATCGGTGAGAATTCCGCGGGCCTCTTCAAGCCTGCCGGCTTTTATAAGTTCAGCCGGGCCCATCATAAAAGGATTCCCTCCATAGAGCCATTAAGACCACAACAGCCTTTAAAATACAATACAAACATAGAAGTCTGATACCATTTTCCGGTCTTATTCATATGTCAGCAGACCCGATACATCATTGGGATCAAGCGGCTTCCTGAAAATTGACAGGCATGCCCTGTCCTGAGTTCCTCCAATAAAAACTGCCTCTGGGGCTGTGGAATCAGCCTTTTTCAATTGAGACATATAACCTGTTACCTGTTCGGCCATAACGTCTTCATCTCCGGGCACAAGCGGTATGAAACCGCTGCCCGGAATATCCGGATTGAAGGCTGATTTTTCCTGAAAACCCGCCCCTCCGACAGCCGAAGGAGCGCCGAGCCTTGACAGGCTTGCCTTGAACTCATCAAGAGAGGCGAGCTTCCTTGAACTTATGTATTCAGCCTCGGAGCATACTTGAGCCATTGCCTCAGAAATAGTTTCCCACCTTTCTTCCCATCCGGGAAGCATTCCATAACCTGCTACAACCAGTGGAAATTCCCTCCCTACTGCATCTCTGCTGTCCTTGAAAATCCCGCATGAGATCATGCCTTTCTTCCCGCCCTTTAAAAAGTACCTGTAGGATACATATTTTCTCGCTGCTGACCCGGTCTTAATAAACGCCTCCTCAACAAGGCCGGAAAATATCCTCAGACATCTGCTCTGAAAACCTATGGATATGTAATCTCTTGCAACTGGGTGCTTGCCCGTCGCCCCCCACTGCCATGCGTCCGGTTTCCTCAGGGAACCCAGCATGATGCAATTCTTGCTGGCAGCGCTCCGGGAGCCGATGCCTGGGCCTGAGCTTCCGCTTCCTTAGCATGCGCCTTGAGCACGGCTTCATGCCCGCTGAATCTGTAGTGCACCTTGATAAACCTTATTCCCATAGCCCTGAGAGCGGCGCTTTTGCCCGGGAAGGCTGAGGCGCTGAATGTCCGGCTTCCTCCGGGAAAATCCTTCAGGAAAGAGACAAATGCATCGGGTCCGGAATAGTTTCTCGTAAGCGTAATGCTGCCAACATCGATTGCGAACGTAACACCAGTGCATCTTTGTGAAGACCATGTGAATGCCTTCCTTACCGGGTAGTTCATGTTGACCAGCGTCTGCAGCTGATCGCACTGAAGCTCAAGACGGGTTGCATTCGGTTGTGTTTTAGCACCTTCGTTTGTCTCTGTAGGAAGCCCTTCAATAATGACCGTTGAATCGGGTGGAGGACCTGCCGGTGCAGCGGCAACCGCCTGACCTACACGCGCCCTTGAGAAAAAGCCCTTGAAGGCCATTTCGAACGGTATGGTCCTGCCAATGACCTGTTTGGCCGAATAACCCCCGCTCACGCTCCTTGAAACAAACGGTGCGGCCGGCCCTTTTATGAATTTTGTTCCATAGCCCTCTGGAGAAAACATGAGCTGGTTAAGCTGCATGGGATCGCTTATGCCCTGCACCTCGACCAGAACTTCCTTCTCCCATATTTCCTGAAGCCTGCAGGCGGTCTCCTGGCATGTATATGCCCAGAGGAAGTTTACCGGACCGCTCAGAAGCGACCAGAACTGCTCTGTTGCAGGAATCTGGCTTGCCCCCATGAGCAGTTTGAATGAGTTGACAGCCGGAAGCACCGGTGACTTTGACGGGTCGTCGTTAAATGTCTGGCTGGCGGCCTGGAATGCGGCCTGCCTGGACGTAGTAACGATCTGAGCTGCTTTGGTGAGCGATTTGACATATTCATTCAACGCCCTCGCCTCATTGAACTTCGAAGGCATCTTTATCTGATCGGTTGCGCTTGTAACCTCGCCCTTGTCCTTAAACTTCTCTTTAAGCTTCTCTACGGTTTCAGCCGCCTTTGATACAGCCCCCGTGTCCGCGACCGCGGCAACGGTACCCAGGGAATCTATTTCCATGACCAGCTTCATCCAGGCAGCGTCGTCAGCGGTACTGTAAGGTTTCAATTCCCCGGCCATCTTTTTGATAAGGGCAAAATACGGACCTGATCCTCCCATTTTTCTTGCGGCGAGTTTCCACTCCTCCTGGCCTTTGAGCCTCTGCTCCCCCTGGTAGAAGACAAGCCCGAAATTATGCCAGGCCTCAAGATATGAGGTTTTATACCACGATAAGAACTCCTGCTTTCTTGAAGTGATAAGGAAGGGGTCAGAAACTGCGGTCTCCATGTCGGCAATGAAAAGATCCAGCTGTTTTTTTCCGTTCGCGGTAAACGCAGGCGCCACCTGCACATCATCCAGAACCGGATTGCTGCCTCCCCAGAATGACTTCAGCGTGACAGCGTAACCCGGATACATTTCATTTACCCAGCCGGTAACCCAGTGCAGGTCCTGTCTGTTTTTAAGGATGATCTCCAGCATGGATTTGAGGTTTTTCATTTCGCTCTCAAGCCGGGATTTGTCCTCTTCCCAGACAAGCCGCCAGAAATAAAGACCCATCATCTGTCTGGACGCGTCGCGGTTGTCAATCCCCGGTGCAGTCAATGCATATCTTTGCGCATCATCAGGACCAAGATCATCATTGATCCTGTTCCTGACCATTATCATCCGGCTTACGATGTGTATGGCATAATGCCCCGTTTCGGATTCGGAGCCTGAAACCGCAATATTTGTCACTGCGGCTGAAAGCTGCCTGTCATAGGGATTTAAAAGCATGGCGTCGTAAGTCCTGCAATACTGCTTCTTTAAAAGCTTCTCGACGTCCCTGCTCTGGGTCAGGCCGAAAGAAGGCATCCACCATGACCTGTTCTTCTTTTCAATCCTGAATATAGAATCCCTGAACTTCTCCATGTAAGATGAATCCGCAACCATCTCGCCCTTTATTGCCGGTTTGTTGTAGAACTCGGCGGGAACGCCCCTTATAATCCCGAGATTCCTTACGAAGGAGAAGCTCAAGAGGCCGCATATGGCTATGCCTATGGCAAGCCACGCCATAAGCCCAAGGTTCTTTGTGAGCCTGTTCCATGCAAGGGCCTGTCTTGTCGGGGCGAAGAGCCCCCGTTCCGACGGCAGGATCGACGCGAAAAAGTCATGCAGGAAAAGCCCTTTGCTGGTATTGGGCAGCATGTCCCTTTCATCTATAAGCCCGAGGCTCTTGAGGAAATGCGAATAGGGGCTGCCCTGCTGCTGCCCGCTCGAGAAGTACAGTCCCCTGAACATGGGTGTTTCCTGATATGGATTGACCTGGAATACGCCCTTCAGGAACGAGGCAAGGCCCGACTTCATCTTCCCGAATTCTTCAGGGAAAAGAAGAAGCGCGGGATCAAGCGACTGCGGTTTGTGGAATATGATGAGCCTGAGTGCGGCGAGGCGTTCGGTCAGCGTGTTCATCGCGCTTTCGATAAACGTATTGTACTCCTGTGATGTATTGTTGTTTACCGCGCCGAATGCCTGATTAAGATTTTCTTCCGGGAGCTGCTCTGAAAACTGCGTCATGCCCTGTATCAGGTCGCACTTGGTTACAAGGACATAAACCGGGGATTTGCTTCCCAGCACCCTCATGAGCTCGCTGATGCGCTTGCGTATCTCTTTGCCTTCCTCTTCAAGCTTTTCCGGACCGCTCTCTACAAGGCTGTCAGCGGAGACGGTCACTACAAGACCGCTCAAAGGCTCCTTTTTTCTGTATTTTGTCAGGAGATTAAGGAATTTCTGCCACTCGTCCCTGTCGCGGCCTTCATCGACCGGAATTGCATACCTGCCCGCCGTATCGATTATTATGGCCTGCTCGAAGAACCACCAGTCACAGTTTTTCGTGCCCGAAAAACCCGAAACCCTGTTCATCTCGGCAAAGGGAGAAGAAAGCCTTGCGCTTTTTATCGCCGTTGTCTTGCCCGAACCGCTTTCGCCCAGCACCATGTACCAGGGCAGTACATAAAGAGGGTTGCCCAGCTTTTTCAGGTGAGAACCCTTAAGCGCGTTTATCGCTTCCCTGAACCTGTCCTGGAGTTCGGTGAAGTTTTTCTTTTCGTCATCCTTGAGCGTTTTTATGTAGGCCTCATCCTGCTCGATAATGCGGCTTACAAACTCCTGCTCCTTCTTTTTCTTCAATATCTGCCTGACGATGAAAGCAGCCAGACCAAGACCGGCGAAACCGAGCAGAAGGAAGAACCCGACCCACCAGGGCCAGCTGAGAATGAGCACTATCCCGAATGATAAAAGGCAGACCAGAATAACAGCCAGGAGGATTATCAGGTATTTAATCAGACTTTTCATATTACGGCACCAGTGTCTTCGTTATATTGTTAAGGACAAAATAGTATATCCCGTACAGAAGACCGAAAAGAGCGACCGGGATTGAAACGATTATGATATTCATAAGGCCGTAACCCGGCCCTGATGCTGCCTTTACCGGGACATTCCCCACAGGAGGGTATGCCTCGGGGAAAAGCTGGGTCTTTTTGAGCGCAGGAACTCCGACAGAACTTCCCATGAGCACTTTAAGGTTGGAAGTCTTAAGCTGATCGAGAAGGAACCTGTCCCCTTCCTTGCAGTACCTGCCCATAAAACCCATGGCAAGGCACAGGTAGTAGACCTCCCTCGCATCGTTATTCTGTACTCCCAGCGCATTGAGCTTTTCGAAGAATATCTCGCCCGCAGCCAGCGTCTGGTAATACTTAAGCTGAAGCGGCTCTTTCTGCCATGTCCCCTTTTCATTCCAGCTCGAACTCAGTACGGCCTCGTCAATCCAGGCGCATACGGCGAAACGGGCCAGGTCGGCATCTTCTCCCCCGAAAGGTTCGACGGCTTCATTGTAGGCGGCCGAAAGCATGCCTTCCACCCGGGACCTTACCTGTTCGAACGGCGGCTGTTTTTTTCCGGCCGATTTCAAAAAATATGCGACATAGGCAACAAGTTCCATGTAGCAGTCGGACAGTCTCATCTTTAGCCTCTCCCCGTGACCATAAGTTCGACCTTGAGGTCAGCCGGGGCGGAATCCCAGAAGAGCGCAATGTTCTTTCCCTTGAACACATTGGCCCATTGATCGGTGTTATGATCGAGCTGATAATATATGGCCCCTGACCTTCGCGGAAGCTCCTGCGGTGGCCTGTCCAGTTTTTTCAGAGTAACTCCCGGCAGAGCTCTTACGATAAGTATGGGCAGCGATTCTCTCGACGATATTTTTGCGCCTGCCTGAATCGAGTTTGCCATAGTCTTCGCATCGGCCGAGGATTGTATAACCAGGTAGAACCTGTTCTTGCCCTCGAATATGGACGCCGGAAGATCGGCTGAATAGTATGTCCCGTCATATATGAGCCCGTAAACATATTCAGGCCCTGCCGTTATCTCGTCCAGCAGCGAAGTAATGACACTCTGGGCCTTCAAGAAGCATGCACCCAGGCCAGCGTGCTGATACTTCGGGAAAACTTCATCAGTGGAATCACCGGCCCAGTTGTATTTTTCAGAAAAACCTGAAAGTTCTCCTATTATCTGCTTGAGAAGCCCGAAAGCTGTAAGCGGGTGCTCCTGAGAAGTTTCGGTCATCAGATAAAGGAGCGGGAGATAGCGGTTGAGCGTCATAAGCGCCAGCAGATAGACCATATCCCGCGAGCCGAAATCCGTTGTCTGTATGCCCCGGTCCCTCTTGTATCCTTCAAGCTGGAAGCCTTTTGCGGCGATCTGGTCGCGTATCTCTCTGATAACCTTCTCAAGCTGCTTTGATGATGAAAGCGTAAGGCTCGGAGGAATGAATGTCCCTGAGAGTACGATATCTTCACCCCTTCTCTCCAGCTGTGCAACCGGTATTATTTCATAATCGCCGAGCCTGTCTTTCTCAGTCTCCCAGAAGACCCTTATAGCGTATCTTATGGACCTGACTTCTGAAGAAGGTCCGTCAAGGTGCATATCCGGAACCTGCTCGGGCTCAAGGAATGAAACATATCTCGTGTTTATGCCGGTTACGGTGTCTTTTGCGGATATGTTCGTTACATTCCTGCCGGCAACCTCCAGCTTTTTTATACCGATATACACCGTCAGAGGTTTGCCTCCCTCAATCTGCTCCGCATCGAATTTTCGTATCTCGCACACTGCATTTTCCTGAACCCTGGCATAGCTCATATCAGGAAAAATGAATTCTCCTTCCGTTATCTGGAAACTGCCCGTTCCGAGGGAGGCTTCCATGATTTCGAGCCTGCCCACACCCCACATTTCGCTTGCCATGTAGCGGAAAAGCGGTTCGGCCTGGGACTGCGAATAAAGCTGAAGGAGCTGCAAATGCTGGGGTTGAAGGAAAAGCCCCTGGTGCCATAATAGCGGTTTTTCCATAATTTGTTTCCCTCTTATTTGGAAATGATTTCTTTCGGTCCCAGGTTTAAGGTCAGTTCAAGCTTTCCCGGCACCTTCTTCTTTTTGAGCTTGAGAAAACCATATTTTTCATACACCTCGGGAATCTGATAAAGCCTGATAATCTTGTCCTTATCCAGTTTGTAATACCCGGCGACAATCGCTACAAACTTTGCGCCTTCGGCCCTGTCGACAAGCGTTTTTTGGTTCTTGCCCGGATCGACGAAAATCCTCGTGCATGCAATCGCACTGAAATCGAAATTGACGCACTCCAGAAGCTTGTAAAGCCCCTGTTCATTGCCTGCAAGCTGATTGAACATAGACGGATCTTTCAGCTGATACAGGCACATTGCAAGCTTATGCCCTTTGTTACCCTTCAGGTTGAGCTTGGCATCGGACTTTATATCAAGGACTATGGCGTCCTTCTGATAGTTCCACTGCACAATATCCGGTGATGATGCGCATGAACTCATGATAAGGACGGCAAACAGCACGGCAGCGTATCTTAGAGTTTTCATAATATTACCCCCTGTTTTCCATGAATTGTTTCTGGCAGTTCTTTTCAAACTGCCTCAATAAATCCTCCATGAAACGGTCGGAATCATACCATTTCCTGCATTTCAGATATTTTTCCACGAATATTTCAAAAGACTCGGCCTTTTTAAGCGGCCCGATTTTCAGACCTGTCTGCACAGGCTCCATCTGTTTCGGGTCGAGCACGGTAAGGACATTGCCAAGAACATTTTTTGCCGCATCCTTAAATGCCTGCTGCGTTATCAGAAAGGCCTTTTTAACCTGTGAAAGATATTCTTCAAGCGGTTTTTCAGTGGTCACGTTTCCGAGGTTCGTACCTATTATATGGCGGATCGTTTCATCGCCTTCACCCGGCGTTCCCAGTGTCGCATTGATAAGGCCGACAAGCTGATTGAGAGAATCGAATATTATGTTGAGAGACTGCGCCAGCTTTTCAGGAAGAATGCCGGCCGGCATATCAGATGCGCTTCTGCCAAGTATCAGCGGAATAAGCTTCTCCATCAATACCGCATCGGCATTGATGCTCTCTCTAAGTCCGGATTCTTCCTGCTTTTCGACAAGGGTATTTTTTATGTCTTCTATAACAGATAGCTTTTCCCTCAGATCCCGGCCTTCAAGCTCGCCCTGCAGCAGGGCCTCGATTGAAAATTCAGCGACAGCAGGATTAAGGCTGTATATCTTTTTTATCTCTTCTGTCAGTTTTTTCAAATCAGAAGGCAATGTCCCCATCCTTTACCTTAATCAATCGTCTTATTTTTTTATTATCACAGTCTCGCTAAGTTCATCATCCTTATTTTCGGGTTTCTTTGTTTTGTTCTCATCGGATTTTGCGGTTTCGGCAGGAGGTTTCGAGACTTTTCCTGTGTTCTGAGTCATTATGATAGTCGCTTCAAGCAGGTCTTCCTCGCTTACGGGCGGTTCAGGCTTCTGTACGGAAGCCTCTGCCGTTTTCTTTATCTTGCCCGTGAGCGTAGATGAATTAAGAATTATTGTCTCATGAAAATCTTCCGGCTCTTCAATAATTTTTGTCTCATGTGCCGGTTTGTCTGCAGTTATAATAATGGTTTTTTCAAACGATTCTTCCTGGACAGACTCCTCATTAACAGGCAGCGCCGTTTTATCATAATCCATCCACTTCTGGCTGATGCTCTCGAGAATGCCTGCAATTCTTGCGTTTGTTTCGTTATCATCCGCGTCTTTCTTCGTTTTCCCGATAATGTCCGGAATTTCATGATGGAACCGGGCAGGCTCGAAGAGCATCTTCATGATTTTATCTTTGAGCACGTTCAGTGATGAGACAAATTCATCGTCAGGAAAACCGCCGTCGCCCGCATAACCATGAAGAATAAGAGATATGCATATTTGAACCGCTTCATTCCATATATCCGCGAACTCTTCCTTTATGATCATTCCTTCCGGTCTGTAAAAGATGTTTTCCGGACTGAATATGCCGTTATTTGTCAAATCCAGGTCCAAAGGCTCTCCCTTGATAAAGGTATTGAGCACTTTCAGGAGCCGGGCATCAATAGCGTTCCTTCCGGCAAGCGGGTTGGATATGAGAATATATATCAGCAGTCTTCCGAAAAAGTAGGCCAGATAGGATTTCGGTGCATCGGGAAGCATCTGAAATGATTCATCCGCTTCAGGCCCTTTGATCAGGATAGTCCTGAAATTCCAGAATGAAGGTAAGAGGCCGCCACCTTCTGGCAGCGCTACCCATATCGATTCCGGGCTCAATGCCAAGTCAGGATATATAAGGCCCTCACCCTCTCTGACAATCCGGGACAGTAAATCAGCGGCAAATGAAAGCTTCAAATAAAGTATCTCCAGAAACGCCCGCTCATCGCCCTCAAACAACAGGGGGGATGAAATCCCTTTACCCTTCTTAAACGCTCCGAGGGCGTTCAGACGGCCTGTAAGCCCCCTGGACTTCAGACTGTTCTCGATTTCCTCATAAGGCGCACCTGAAAGCAGCAGCAGAAAATCCAGGGCATTGATCGTACCGGGTTCGCTCAGAACCGCATGAAATGGATAAAAGGAGAGGCTCACAATATTTTTCAGCGCTGACCACCCTTCCCCGTAGCACTCTGACCTGTATTCGCACGAGGGACAGGGTATATTGGGATCGGCCTTGACCAGCAGATTTACAAACTCCTGAATAAGAGAGCTTTTGTCTCTGACATTCGCAGGATCTTCACCAGATATTGAAGCTGCATAGAAAACCGGGGTCCGGCCCTGTTTGTTGCACTCAGGACAATAAAGATAACGCTTCAATGAACCGGCATATGATGCCAGGCCATTTTCCTTCAGCAGATCTTCATCCCTGCAGATATCGAAACCTGATGAACAGACCGGACATACCGGTGTAAAATACACTCCCTGCTCAATGCAGTAGAAAAGAGGGTCGAAAGGAAGATACATCCCTTGATCGTCAGCCTTTGCAGAAAGAACCATACCGTTTTCATCTTCGAGCTCTTTTCCGATTATCCTCTGCCAGCTTTCATCAAGCGTCTTATTCGTAATGTCACCGAGCTTGCTTCCGTATTGCCGGTAATCATCCCGTGAAATCGTCATGAAAGCCTCTTTGATGACAGCTCCGGCAGATGTTACAACATTTGCCCTGATAACACCTGTAAACGGCAGCGACGAGTCTGCCGTAACGAAAGGATATGTTATGTCTTCAGATCGGGCTGACTTATCCGCGAGATCGAGCTTCAGAAGAATGCCGTTTCCAGTACCGCTCAAAAAGACTGTAAATGGATTATTCATAATATCCTTTTATTATCATTTTAATCTTCAAAACCCTGCTGCCGGTGATGAATTTTCATGCAAGTTGCCGGAGTTTCCAGAGATGCCTGTCTGACGGCTTTTATTGAATCCAACTGTTTGCAAATATTAATTTTTATGACCCAAATGTCAAGCTTGCAACAGACGGATTCCCATGTTCCTGATGAGAGCGGACACAGAGGCGAATGGACACGTCTTCTCTTGTAGCGCTTACTCACTGGCGATGAAGAGTCATATCCTCAAGACTGTCCGGCCAGTTCGTCAAAGAAACGCATCCATCTCCGGTTACAAGAACAGTATCGGAATGCCTGAATCCACCCATTCCCGGGATGTATATCCCCGGCTCAATACTTATAATCATATTTTTGCTCAGGACGGTTTCGCTTCCGAGGGCCACCCAGGGCGGTTCATGGCCGGTAATGCCGAATCCGTGACCCGTTCTGTGCAGGATATAGTCTTTATATCCGCGATCCTCGATCACCTTAAGTACCTGCCTGTCCACTTCGGTTGCTAGTATCCCCGGTCTGATTATTTTGAATGCCTGCGCCCTGGCCTCCATCATGGCTTCGTACGGATCGCGGGCCTCGTCCGGTACCGACCCCATGAAAAAAGTCCTCTCGAGTTCGGCTGAATAGCCGTCCGCCTGTACTGCTATAATAACTACATTAGGTCCGCCCGTTTCGAACTGGTCAAACAAACCAGGCATGGAATGCGGCTGTGCCGAAAGTTTACCAGGCCAGACCGCACAGACCGCCTTGCTGACAAGAATATTCGGGTTGGAGATTTCCATAAAAATCCGCCCCAGCATCTGTCTGGTCCCCTCCGAATATACAGCAAGCTGCTGGGCCCCGGGACGGCTGATCTCAAGTGCGGTCTTCATGCCTGTCTCCAGAATGCTGCACGCATGGGCTATGCGGCCAAGTTCATATTCACTCTTGACCATACGGGCCTCATCCACGATATCGACGACCTTAAGCATGCCTGGCATGACAGCCTTCAATGCAACGGAAATGGAAGATTCAATTCCGACAGCGGCTTCGCCCGGAATGATATTCTTCAAGGTATCCACAAAGGTCCGGCCATCAGGTGCGGGATACTCGTAATAAATCCGGTATTCGACATCGAGGAGAACCCGGTCCTGCGCATGGCTGACTTCAAGCCCGGGCGTAACCATTACAGGTTTGCCAACGGCAGGTATCACCAGAAAGAAAGGCCTCTCAAAGGGTATATATGCGAAGTTTGTCAGGTAATACACATTCTCGGTATTGGCGCAGACATAGTAATCAAGCTTTTCTTTCGCCATATGTCCGCGCAGGATTTCTATACGTGACTGCAGTTCATGACTTTCTGGTTTCGAGGTAACAGGCGTTATTTTATCCGGCATTTTTCCCTCCGCTGTTTTCATTATCATTTACTATAGCGTGTCCCCTGAGGTAAAGCTCCTGTTTATATGATACCCCGATATTAATCGACGCTGACATGGAGGTGGTCATTTTAAACTGCTGCCAATTGTTTAAAGATACTGACTCTAGCCAATATTGGATTTTTTGTTTATTTTTCATGGAGAATTTTCACGAATTACTTCCGGAGAACTTCTTAAATAATATTTACAGAAAATAAATTGAATAAGGGAGAGGATATGAACAGTGATCCGATACAGGTTAAATTCTCAATGGAACCAGGAGAAGAGGTAATGGAGCTTTGCAGAGTTTTCGGCATTTCTCAGCCTGATCAGGCCCCTCCCCGCAAAGAGGGCCAGGGACCGTTCAACAGACTTCTGCTCAAAAATGCGATGATTATCGATGGTACAGGCGCACCCGTACAGGGGCCCTTCAACATCGTGGTCATGCGTGACCGGATATCGGAGATACGCCATGCAATGTTCCTTCTGCCTCCGGAACAGGGAGACCTTGAGATAGACTGTACGGGTAAATATGTTCTTCCCGGATTCGTCGATTCCCATGTCCATATAGGAAATCCTTCGGAAGGTCTTTGCGGAAAAGTCACCCCTCCGGAATACATATTTAAGCTCTGGATGGCTCACGGTGTTACGACCGTGAGGGAATGCGGGGCACTCATGGGTCTCGACTGGACTCTTGCATTGGAGAAAAAAAGTGAGGCAAATGAAATCACAGCACCCAGGATCGTTTCCTACCCGACACCGTACACGCCCTATATCGTAACACAGGTGACCACCGGAGAAGCAGCGCGCGCATGGGTCGACAAAGTGGCGAAGAAAGGTGTCAGGGGCATAAAGCTGTTCGGTCACTATCCAGAGGTAATGAAGGCTATATATGATGAGTGCATGAACCGCGGTCTCAAAAGTTCATGCCACCATACGATAGTCTGGGCCAGCCGCGTTAATGCACTGGACTCCTGCCGCATGGGATTGACCAGCATGGAGCATTTCCTGGGGCTTGCGGAAGCGCTGAATCCCTCCTCAACGGTCCAGAATTTCCTCCCAGACTACAACTATGAAAACGAGCTTATGCGCGCCCTGCAAGATGCACGCATGTGGAAGCCGATCATACCGGGCAGCCAGCGTTGGAAAGACGTGCTCGACGAGATGCTGGAGCACGACTTTACAATAGTGCCTACCCTTTCGAGCTGGGAACCGGGCATGGACGTCATGCGTTATACGTGTGCAGAGTGGCATAAAGATTATACTCTTCCTGCTCTCTGGCGCTTTTTCCAGCCAAGCCTCATGTCCCACTGGTCTTTCTATTACGACTGGACCACGGCTTATGAGATCGAGTTCAAACGCGCATATCCCAAGTGGATGGCCTTCATAAACGACTACAAGAACATGGGTGGCCGGGTCACGGCCGGCAGTGATTCAGGCTTCGGAATGAAGCTCTTTGGCTTCGATTTCATCCGCGAGCTTGAACTGCTTCAGGAAGCGGGCTTCCATCCTCTGGAAGTAGTGAGGTCGGCAACACTTGACGGCGCCAGACTGCTCGGCATATCGGACGAGGTCGGTAGCATCGAACCGGGAAAGAAGGCGGACCTTCTTGTGATAGATGAAAATCCTCTCACGAATTTCAAGGTGCTCTACGGAACCGGACATACGCGCATGGATACGACTACCGGAGAGGTGGCTAAGATTAAGGCCCTGCGGTACACCATAAAAGACGGGATCGTCTACGATTCCCAGCAGCTGCTGGCCGATGTGGCCAAAATGGTTGCAGAGGAAAGAAAGTCTGAATCAGCGGCCGGATAAAACAAGGGTGATTATACAAGGCATCGGGTACATAATGCCCGATGCCTGTTTGTTCAGTCTTTCGGCGGATAGCCCGTTATCTGCCCTATCCTCTTATTGAGAGGTGCGATGGTTTCAAAGTTCTTCTTGTAAACATCATTGAACAGATCGGTATAAATTTTGTGAGTGCGGGCATCGGGCTCAAACTTTCTGCCTGTCCGTACCATGGCCTTCACCGCCTCATCAAATGAACTGTAAATGCCGACCCCTACAGCTGCATCTATTGCGGCGCCCAGGGCGGATATTTCGGTTGTGGCCATACGGTATGTCGGCAGGTTGAACATGTCGGCTGCAATCTGTACCGCCACATCACTCCTCGAACCTCCACCACCTACCCTTATCTCTTTGATTTCCACACCGGTTTTGCTCGTCACTATCTCATTCATGCGCCTCAGTTCGAATCCTATGCCTTCCAGGATCGCCCTGTAAATATGAGCCCTTGTATGGACATCCCCGAACCCTATGATTGAACCTTTTGCATACTTGTCATTGACCAGCGGCGACCAGTACGGCTGAACCATAAGGCCCATACAGCCGGCGGGAATGTTTTTTATCACCTCATCGAATACAACCTCGGGAGCCACACCGCGCTTCTCCGCCTCCAATGCCTCCCTGAGGCCGAATTCCTGCTTGAACCATGTGACCATCCAAAAACCGCGGAAAATGAACATCTCGATATCCCATGTCCTGGGTATTGCAGCCGGCCATATGAAAAACCTCATCCTGCTGTCTTCGATATACTTTCTTGTAATAACCTCCATGGCCGTTGCAGTGCCGAAACTGATCACCGCTATCTCAGGATCAATGGCGCCTGCACCCAGTAATTCACACTGCTTGTCACCCGCGCCTACGACAACAGGTAGGCCTTCAGGAATGCCTGTTTCGGCAGAGGCCTTCTTGGTTATATGCCCAATAATTTCATTCGGCTCGCACAGTTCGACACAATGATCCTGCCTCATTCCGAATGTTTCATAGACAAATCCCAGAGCGCTTCCGTACCATGCGAGTTTTTTGTAATCAAATGGCCATATGCCGGTTATCATGCCTTTTGAATCCTTGAATTCGTCGGTAAGCTTTTTTACGAAAAAACCTGTCACCTGGACAAACTTGTGGGTCTTGGCGTAGATTTCCGGTTCATTTTCCTTTATCCAAAGGAATTTGGAATTCTTCTGTGCATAGCGGATGGTTTCGGTCTTGCCCATCAACCCGAATGCTATCTTGCCGATGGCCGGAAGCGGGGGCGGGTTGTTGACCGTCCTGTTGTCAAGCCAGATTATGCCGGGACGAAGCGCATTCCCTTCTTTATCCATTGGTATCACAGTATTTCTCTGGCTTGTTATTCCGACAGCACCGATTTCTGATTTATCAATTGTTACCCTTGCCAGAAGGGTACTGCACACAAGGCAGAGTTTGCTCCAGTAGTCCTCTGTCCTCTGTTCGGCCCACCCGGGATTAAGCGAAAAATATGGTTCATACTGCGCCTGTTCAATCCCGATTTCATTGCCTTCTTTATCGAACAGGACCGCCCTTATGCTCTGTGTTCCGGAATCAATTGCCAGGATATACTTTTTCTCTGTCACTTTACCCTCCCGGGATAAATATTTAACTCCAATAATAAACAGCAACAACATGAAAAAAAAATGTTGGCAAGTTAAAATGAATATTCAAATTCTTCTTTACTTGGTAAACCTTTTTATGGTTTATCTCTAATTTACGCAAAAAGGAGGTAAGAGCAATGGGAACATTCAGCGTATGGCACTTGATAATCCTTCTGGTGGTAGTGCTTATTATCTTCGGCGCAGGTAAACTGCCCGAGGTGGGACAGGCACTCGGTAAAGGCATAAAAAACTTTAAAAGTGCAATGAGCGAGGAAGAAAAAAACCTTAAAGGCAACCTCGAAGACAAGAACAAGCCGTCAAATTGAACTCCACAGGGCAGGCCGAAATTTTTTACCTGCCCTTCATTTATTTTTCATCTTTCCTGAAATCATTGAATTTTCAAGCCGCTGATAATTTGGCTTTATCCATTAAAGATTTTAAATAATTTCATTATGCAACATCACGGATTTTTCTGATAATATCAGTCAATGCGTCCTTTAATTTCATTTGTGACACGCCACCCATGGGTTGTCCTTATTACAGGAATCCTGCTGGCGATTCCGCTTGTATATATGAAGCAGCTGACGCCTCTTAACTATGACATCTTCACCTATATGCCCGAGGATGTTGAATCGGTTAAGGGTCAGCAGATTCTTCATGAACATTTTCAGACAGCGAATACCGCATACATACTTCTGAATACAACGAATGTCCCCTTTGTACTCAAAGTGCAGAAAGATGTCGGCATGATAAAAGGAGTTCAGCGAGTTTCATGGATCAACGAAGTTGTCGATCCAAGCGTACCTGACAGTTTCGTTCCCCAGCAGCTGCTTGGCATCTATAAAAAAGGCAGCTACTCGCTTCTTCATATTTCATTTTCAGAGCCTAATTCATCTGAAATGACTCTCGATTCAATAAAACAGATCAAATCCTATCTCGGGAAAAGTGCTGTTGCATTCACAGGCCTGCCGATATTCCTGTATGAACTCAGAGAGATTATGGAAAGCGAGAAGCTTATCACATTCATGGCTGCCGCATGCTTTTCCTCGCTTGTCATAGGCATTTCACTCGGTTCATGGGCAATCCCTATTATATTCATGCTCTCAATCGGAATCGGGGTCATCTATAACCTGGGAACAAATTATTTCATGGGTGAGGTTTCATACATAACAAGCGCTATCGCATCAGCCATTCAGCTTGGAGTAATCCAGGATTTTTCAATCTTTCTTATCCATCGCTACCATGAGGAAAAAAAACTCTTTCCCGATCCCCATAAAGCTATGGAAGCAGCCATAACCAATACATTGCCCGCCATTCTGCCTTCGGCTCTCACCTGCATGGCAGGATTCCTCGCACTCATTCTAATGAAAATGAGGCTGGGAATCGATATGGGAATAGTCATGGCAAAGGGTGTTTTCCTGGGCCTTGTGGTAACAATGACGCTCCTTCCGGCAATGCTTCTTGTGGCCAACCGTTTTGTTAAAACAAGGGGAGAAAAGACTGCAAGCGCCGTCGGTACTAGAATATCCACATTCCTTGTCAATAATTCAGGCAAGATTACCATTCTGTTCATCATTCTTTTTATTCCCATGATCTGGGGAAAAACCCATGTCAGAATATCCTATGACCTTGAAGAAATGCTCCCCAGAAATCTTGAATCCATAAAGTGTCTTGAAACGATCAAAAACGCCCTTGGCTCAATGGAAATGTCATATGTCGTTTTTCCCGATACAGTCCCGCGCTACAAACAGGAACTCGCCGTAACCAAGATAAAGAATCTCGAAGGGGTAAGTAAAGTTATAGCACTTACCTCTTTGGCTGATTCAGCCGTACCCGAGAGCTTTATCCCGGATAAAGCCAAAAGTCTCTTTTCCAAAGGCGGTTATTCTATTATCATGGTCAGCTTCTCAGATGAACCGGGCAGCAATCTCAGCAATCAGGCAGTCGATTCGATCAGGTCTGCCGTAAAAGCCGCAGGCATTGAACCATCATGGCTTGCAGGCACCACTCCGATAAATAAGGATATGATGGACATATCCAAGAGGGATATCCCGGTTGTCGACATGGCGTCCCTTATAAGCATTATAGTGATAATTGCCCTGTTCATGCGCTCCGTCTCCATACCTTTTGTTCTTGTAGCGGCAATCGAGCTTGCCATTTACACAAACCTCAGCATCCCTTACGCCATGGGCCGTTCGATACCGTTCTTGACCATAACCAGCATCTCTTCCATACAGCTTGCAACTACGGTGGATTTTTCAATCCTGCTTATGACCAGATACAGCCAGTGGAGAAAGTCGCTGCCTAAAAAAGAGGCCATGATAAAGGCTCTATCAGGAGGAATGGGCGCGATAACAATTTCGGGATTGAGTCTGGCTGCCGCGACGAGCGGTATTGCCCTTACATCGCAGGTAAGCGCTGTATCCTCTCTTACGCTGATGATCGCCCGCGGAGCGCTCATATCGACAGCTGTTATTGTGTTCCTGCTGCCGTCGTTTATCCTTACCTGTGATAATATAATCGTTCATACAAGTATGGGATTTTTGAAAAAGAAAGGAGAAGAAGCTTGAGAAAGGCTGTTCTTATAACCCTGCTGATTATATTTACGGCTTTACCGGTTGCAGCAAAGAGCCTTTACCGCAACGAAACCGTATATGTCAATCTGGACACTTCGGGAAAATCCCAGAAGATGGAAGTCGTGACCTGGCTCAGAACTGACGGGCAGAAACCCTCATCGGACGCAACAATTCTTACGGGTATAAAGAACATCAAAAGCGAGGCTGTCCCTGTCCAAAAAAATGGTTTATGCTCTTTTGACACCAATGATAGAGATATATTTTACAGCGGCATTACATCCAAACCGCTGCCTTTGACAATTGATATATCTTATTTCCTGAACGGCCGTCAGGTCGACCCTGCCAGGATTAAAGGCATGAGAGGAAAACTTGAAATCAGGATGACAATCATCAACAGAACATCGATTAAAAGAGCGGTCAAATACCGGGAGATAGGAACCGGCGTTATTAAAACATCACAGGCACCCATTTCAGTTCCATTTACTGTGATGGTCTCCACAGATCTGCCCATTGAAAACTACGGAAATATCGATGCGCCACAGGGTGCATTCGCAGTGGTAGGCAACCAGATCAAAATGAACTGGCTGGTTTTCCCCTTTACCATGGAGACCATCTACTTGAAAGCGGATGTTACCGGTTTTAAAATACCGTCTATAATGTTTACGGTAATTCCGAAGATGCCACCCCTTCCAAAGTTAGAAGTCGAAGGCAGAATGAACAAGATATATAATGGAGTAGACCAGGTTGGAGGATTTCTCATGAAAGCCCAGTCGGGAGCGGTGGAAATGAATGACGGCCATAAAAAACTTATAAACGCCCTTACACAGATGGAGGACGGAACATCCAAACTGATACAGGCAAGCGAAGCTCAGGCTGAAATAGCGAAAGGGGCAATCACTGTCAACAGGGGACTGGCAGAAAATCTTGCCGGTCTGAAGAAGATTCCTTTCATGTCGTCAAAGGCGGATCAGGCCATAGTCTACCTGGATATCCAGTCAAAGTTTCTTGGACTGCTCGTTTCAGGAGGGCCCTTTCCTGACGACGTACTTTCATTTCTGAGAGAGCATGGCAAGCCTGCGCCACCTGTTAAGGAATTCCCGGGAATTAAAGCTACCCAAGGGGGCATAAAGCAGCTCAATGATGGAATAAAGCAGATGTCAGAAGGCGCAGCACTTCTTGAAAAAGGCTCCGGACAGCTTCAGGACGGTCTTACTCAGATACGCTTGCAGGGTACCGATAAAATCAAGAAAGGTATCCGGGAAGGGGCTGATCCTCTGATGAAACAGCTGGCAACCATTGACATCGGATACATTATGGCACAAAAGTATGACAGGTTCTCAGGCAGGCAGTCTGACATCAAAAGTTCAGTGCAATTCATCATGAAAACACCTGGGGAATAATTTTATAAGCGGAGGAATTTTAAATGAGTATGAAAATCAACTTCATAAGGCATGAAAAACCAAAGGAAAAACCTCATCACAGCATCCTTGGCTTCGGCAGACATTTTACGGATCATATGTTTATAATGGACTATAACACCGAGAAATCCTGGCATGATCCGAGGATCGTTCCTTACGGACCCATAACCATGGACCCTTCAACAGCAGTACTTCACTATGGCCAGGCCATTTTCGAGGGGATGAAAGCCTATATCTCGGAGGATAAGAGAACTCTTCTTTTCAGGCCCGAAAAAAACATCCAGAGGATGAATGCAACCTGCGAAAGGATGTGCATTCCACTTCTTGATGAAAAATTTGTTCTTGAAGCCATTCAGACGTTTGTAAAATACGAAGAGCACTGGATTCCAACCGCACCTGAAACATCCCTGTACATAAGACCGTTCATCTTCGCGACAGACCCGTATCTGGGAGTCAGACCTTCGACGACGTACAAGTTCATGATTATTCATTCTCCTGTAGGCGCATATTACCCGCAGGGAATCAATCCGGTTAATATCTATGTAGAAACGAAATATGTCAGGGCAGTGCCCGGCGGAACAGGCAGCATCAAGACCAGCGGAAATTATGCTGCAAGTCTGAAAGCGCAGGCCGAGGCCTCAGAAAAAGGTTATATCCAGGTTCTCTGGCTTGACGGCGTCAACAGGAAATATGTCGAGGAAGTAGGCTCTATGAATGTTTTTTTCAAGATTAAGGGCGAGGTCATAACACCATCACTGGAAGGCAGCATCCTTCCGGGCATAACGAGGGACTCGGTCATCCGGCTTCTCATAGATGAAGGCATTCCTGTTCAGGAAAGAAAGATATCAATCGAGGAGATATACAGCGCCCATGAGAAAGGTGAGCTTGAAGAAGCCTTCGGGACTGGCACGGCTGCCGTTATATCCCCGATCGGCGTCCTTGACTGGGCCGGCAGAGACATCCTTGTCAATAACGGAAAGATAGGTCAGCTGTCACAGCATCTCTATACAACACTTACGGGCATTCAGTTCGGTCGTATTCCGGATAAATTTGGCTGGATAGTCGAGGTAAAGTAGTAACCCGGCGTCAGAGTTTTACTATCAGGCATGAGATATATCGTGGATTTATATCGTCAACTGATTTGAATCCCGAAAGTTCCGACTCAAGACGCCTGCAGAGCTGATCAACCGTACCGCTTACTGAATGGCGTTCTGATTCCGGGACCATATCTGAAACAAGCTTTTTCAGCTCACCGGCAAAAGACGGTTTTACATATCTCTTTTTATCTTTTATCGAGGTTGCGGTTTTGATAAATACCGAGAATTCGTCTTGAGAAAGCGTCCTGAACCTGTTTTCTCCAGAAACAACATTAACTGCAATTGCTGTAAGTATTATATTTTCGAAATCAAGCCCCTCGTCAGCAATATTGGCTCCATTCAGGGAAGAGTCCTTGAATTCAAAGAACCTCATCATTATATGCATCAGGTCAAGCCTTCCTATTACATCATGTGCAAAGTCAATATCATCTATTGTTGCAAACCTGTCTCCTGTCATCACCGGATACTTTTTAAGAAGGTTCTCGACAATCTCTTTGCAGGATGCCGGAACAATACTCTGCCCAAGGCCTTTCAGACTTCCTATTAGGCTGTCCTTCAGTTCCATGAGGGTATTAAAGCCGAGAGAGAAGAGCGTCTCTGCTGTCATTGTCCTAAGTATCGCAGGGGCTTCCTGATCTTTATTGCGCATGGCAATGGATAATCCCAAAGATGTCAATGCAGCAGCTTTTTCCACTGATATTTTAAGAGAGGCTAAATCATTCAATGGCTTGTAATCAGCCATTATGATCTTGTTTGCAAGATACATCATTTCAAAGGAGAAATTCTCCACAGTCAACGGGTCTGCTTCTGCCATTGCAGAAGCCAGCAGGCTGTTCGCTGATAACTTCTCGTTATACAGTAACGGCAAAAGGAATTTTTCCTCTTCTCTGATGACAGGAATCTGGTCTGTTCTCAGATCAGAGGAAATGATCTTATCCGTAGGCCTTCTTGCATAGATTCCCGACGCCTCTTCCGGCGGGGAAAATCCCAGCTCCGTGAGCCTGATTGAACGGTGATGGAATGCGGTTTCCTCCATGTTTGCAGGCAGTTCCCAGCGAACCCCTTCCAGTATTCTGAAATACATTTCCTGGTTATAAAGAAATGCATTATCAAGGATAAATCTCAGGAGCTTCGTTTCTTCTGTATCATCGGAAAATGCAAAAAAGTAATTATTGTCAAATGTTTCAAACCCCGCTTCAATGATCTGGGGTATGTTGTCATCGGTCGGACTGGTAACAATTACTTTCAGGTACGGATAAAATAGAAGAACCAGCAGTTCCAGGTCCAGTATGTTAAGGGCATCCATGAGAGTATCGTCCGCAGCATTGACAAGCTCGTTCAGCCACTCGAAAATTCCATCAATCGAAGGGCAATCACCTTTCCAGCAGTCAATGTCGATGAAAGTAGCAACCCTCTCAGGTTTTACATAAGGAAGCAGGAACCGGCTGTCGCCGCTGAAGCTTTCCTTGATTATCATATAGGCATCCTGAACAGGTATCTGCTGCAGTATTTCTTCGCAGTAAGGGGAATCGATTATTGCCTTTGCCCTTTCTTCCAAAGAACCAGTGAGAACCTTCGCTATCTCTATTGCAAGTTCTTTACTGTTATCCATCCCCTAGGGATAGCACAGGAGTATAACAGCTTCAAGCCTGCAATGGGTTTATTTTTTAAACCTGTCCTATTGGCTCATGAAGTCATCTTCGCCGAAGAGCTTGCGGTTTATCCAGTGTCTGATCCTCGGGGTGTAATCTTCAACGACATAATAAATCGAAGGGATGACAAACAGGGTAAGTGCCGTACTGACCAGAAGCCCGAAACTTACGGCAAGGGCCATGGGAGAACTCGTTTCAGAACCTTCGCCACGGGAGAAAGCCATGGGGAGCATACCCACAATAGCCGTCAGGGATGTCATCAAAACAGGCCTCAGTCTGATACTGGCGCCCTGTATGATGGCTTGGGTTTTTTCCACACCTCTTAATCTCAGCTGGTTTATATAGTCTATCATGACTATTCCGTTCTTAACGACTATACCCATAAGGATGATGAGGCCCATTATCGAGGATACCGACAGCGTGTTTCCAGTAAGCAGGAGACCAAGGACAACTCCGATAAAGGCAAGGGGCATTGTGAACATTACGACAAAAGGCTGCGAAAGAGATTCGAACTGTGCAGCCATAATCATATAGATAAGCGCAACCGCAACCAGGAAAGCGAGGCTCAATTCCTTGAACGACTTCTGCATCTGTTCATACTGGCCGCTTATTTCATATGTATATCCCTGGGACATTTTAATTTTGGCTAGGACCTCCTGTATATCTTTGGTGATACCGGCAATATCGCGCTTGAAATTGGATGCACCGATTGTCACGACGCGCTCCTGGTTCTTTCTGAAGATGGATATCGGGCCATATGCTTTGACAGATTTCGTGACTTGCGAAAGCGGAACCATAGTACTTATGCCCGAACCTGGATATGAAGCGGCCGCCTGTGCAGCTATTGGAGAATGTATATATATGTTTTCCAGTGCTTTGAAGGTACCGCTTCCAGCATCATTGAATTTAACTTTTATATCATATTCCTTGCCACCCTCACGGAAGAAGCTAACCGTCGTACCCTGCATGGCGGTTTGAACAGCATCGGCAATCTGGTATACATATAAACCCAGTCTTGCAGCCTCTTCACGGTCGACTTCGATATGCAGTTCCGGCTTTCTTTTTTGAAGTGACTTCTTAAGGTCCTTCAGTCCCGGCACAGGACCAAGCTTATTCATGATTTCATCGCTCAGTTTGTCCAGCACCTCAAGATCCGGTCCAGTAACGTCTATCGTTATCGGGCTGCTGTCACCGCCCATAAGGTTTCCTACGACGTCCTCGAATCTGTAATCAACACCTTTCAACTTTGGAAAGAGGCTCCTGACTTCATTTACAATTACATCCATGCCTTCCTTTCGATCATCCTTCTCCTTGAAACGGATCCAGACCGTTGATTTGTTCGTGCCGCTTCCCTGGTCGAACTTGGACCCCTGTGTCTGGCCGACAATACTTACGACGCCAAGAACTTCCGGTCTTGCCAGAAACAGCTTCTCGATCTGCTCTGTGACATGATTGGTTTCTGACAGCAAAGAACCTTCCGGCAGAGTTATGCGCATTGAAGATATCGAATAATCCTGCTTCGGCATGAACTCCGCACCCAATAGAAACGTGAGGCCTATGCTTAAAAGAAGAATTCCAAAGGCGCCACCGACTACTTTCATCTTATTATTAAGTGCTTTTGCAAGAAGCACTGAATAATTGTCGTTCATTTTCTTGATCCAGCCTTTTTCATCAATTTTCTCATAGACCTCTTTTTCTTTTTTAAAGAGTGAGGCTGCAATGGCCGGAATAATGGTAAAAGCAACGATCAAAGATGCTGCAAGCGCAATGCAGACCGTTAAAGATAGAGGCCGTGCAAGTTTTCCTGCAACGTTTTTAGCCAGGCTTAGTGGTATGAAAACCGCCATGGTTGTGAACGTGCTGGCAGTAACGGCAAGAACAACCTCTCTTGCACCGTCCATTGCGGCTACATCTCTTGGCTTGCCCTGCTCCAGATGTCTGAATGTATTCTCGATTACGACGATGGCGTCGTCAACAACAAGTCCTACGGCAAGTGTAAGACCTCCCAGTGTCATGATATTGAAGGTGTAGCCCAGCCAGTTCATGCCTATAAAAGTTGTAACAATCGATAACGGTATGGCCAAAGCTATGGCAAGTGTTGCCCTGAATGACTTGAGGAATATAAATACTACGAATATTGCTATCATACCCCCCAGGAGGGCGTCTTTACCTGTATTCGAAATAGAGTTCTTGATTATCTTGCCCTGGTTGTAAATCATAAAAAATTTAACGCCTGAAGGGACAGTCTTTTCAATTTCCTTCATCTTCTCCAGAACACCTTCGGCCGTCCTGACTGTGTTTGCTCCGCTTTGCTTCATGATTCCGATAATGACTGTCGGTTGGCGGTTGGTTCTTTCCTGGCCGCGAATCTCCTTGAAACCGTCTCTTACTTCAGCGACATCTCTTAGATGTATGATCTGACCCTGTTTTGTAGCATTGATAACAATGCCGCGTATATCGTTCAGATTATTAAAATAACCGCTGGTCCTGATCAGATACTCCTTCTGGTCGATGTTGACATGACCGCCTGACATGCTCAGGTTAGACACCAGAATGGCCCTCTTGATTTGCTCAAGCGAACAATCAGTGGCTTTCAGCTTGACCGGATCAATAAGGATTTGAATCTCGCGTTCCTTTCCACCGTACAGCCACACCTGAGAAACCCCATCAAGCCGTTCGATCTTTGTCTTTACAGAAGTCCTGAGATACTCTCTGAGCTGCATGGTATTCCCCATACCCGTGATGCCGTATTGTATAATGGGCATGTTAGAAATATTGTATTTCATAACCATCGGTGTATCAGCGTCCTTGGGGAGATATTCCGACACCCAGCTCAGCTTTTCTCTTACATCCTGTGCAGCTGCATCGACATTCACTCCCCATTCCAGCTCAATTATAATTGTAGATACACCTTCAGCCGATGTCGAATTTATCTGTCTTACCCCCGCTACGCTTCCGACAAATTCTTCTATGGGACGTGTTAATCCTGTTTCGATCTCTTCCGAACCGACACCCGGATAAGTTGTTATAATTGTTACTACCGGAAATTCGAGCTCGGGAAAAAGGTCAATGCCTAGGTCCCTGAATGCAAGTATGCCAAAAAGAGCTACAATGAGAGTAAACATTGCAACAGCGATGCGTCTCTTGACTGAAAATTCAACAATGCTCATTGCATGGCCTCCGGTTTAAAATCAAAATATGGCTGGGTTATTTATTCACAGTTGCGGCAACCTGATTCTTCTGCGGCTGAACGGTCGCTGTGCCACTTGTGTCAGGCGCAGTCAAATTTACGGACTTATTCGTACCGGATGGCGCAAGAGTTGCTTTCACCATGAGGCCGTCGCTCAAGCCGACCTGTCCTTCAACTACCACATAATCTCCAGGAGCAAGACCATTCACTATTTCATATGCATCGTTTCCCTCAACCCCTATTTTAACGGATGTTTTTACCACTTTCCCTCCGGAGATTTTAAAAACATAAAAACCTTCCTCTCCGGGCAGAAAAGCCGTTTTCGGCGCATTCACAGCATCGTTCCTTACTTTCTGGATAACCTGAGCCCTGGCGGTCATTCCACTCCTGAGTTTCAAGTCAGGATTATCAATGATCACCGTCACCTTGAAAGTTTTACTGACCGCATTAATTGAAGGAAATATCTTTGAAATAGTGCCCTCGAAGGATTTGTCCGGTATCGCGTCAACTGTAACGACACATTTATTGCCAACTTCGAGATAGCCGAATGCATCTTCCGAAAGATCTATTTCAAGCTTAACTCTTCTCATGTTTTCAACCACAAATGCAGGGGTCGGAGACTGGGGAGCGGTAAGCTCTCCTTCATTCACAAACTTGTTTGTAACAATCCCTGCAATTGGGGATGAAACGCGACATTCGCTGACGTTCCTTTTTGCGTTTGCAAGTTCGGCGTTTGCCTTGTCCATAATAAACTGATCACCTTCAAGGCCGCTTTTTGCATCCTGATACATCTGCTCTGAGATAGCACTCTCCTTGTGAAGGCTCTCCGCACGCTGGTAATCTCTTTTGCTTTTTTCAACTTTCACCTGCTGGCCTTTTGCCATGGCGGCTACGCCCTGGACCATTATACGATAATCAGAATCATTTATTTGCATAAGGGTCTGCCCTGCATAAACCGGGGTACCCTCTGTTGCATAAATTTTAAGCACCCTGCCGGCAACCTTGGGAAATATTCTTGCAACTTCTTCAGCGGATACAGTTCCCATTGCTGAATATTCCTTAAGGATTGTCCCCCTTTCAACCTTGGCGACAACAACTTCCGCCTTTGCTGAACTGTCGTCCTTCCGGTTTGAATCATTCTTGGAACCGCAACCGGAAATAGACATAACCATTGCACAAATCGTCAAGAAAAAAGTAACCCTGTAATAATATTTCATAGCTGCATCTCCTAAAGTATCCCCATAGCTGCCTTAAGTTTTGCCAACGATGTGGCGTAGTCAACCTTGGCCTTAATATAGTCTATTTTGGATTTATCGAGCATGGTCTGTGCATCGAGAACATCCGTTGAAGTACATGCCTGAAGATTGTACTTGTGCTTCTGAATTCTCAGATTTTCCTCGGCGAGTTCAATTGATTTGCTTCCTACATCCATTTTTGCAATAGCAGCATTTGCCGTAAGATATGCATCTTTTACCTGAAGCGCAATTTCATCAGCAGTCCTCTGTTTTTCGAGCAGTACTTGTGATTTCATCGCCTTTGCCTTTCCCACATTGGTATAGGCAGTTCCACCTTCCGCAAGTTTGCCGAAAAGCGTCCATTCCAGACCTACACCAACTTTCCACTGGTCATTAACAATATTTACATCGGCTCCGTATCTCTGATAAGTATATGATGCTGCTACGCGCGGGGCATATCCGCCAATGGCCGCCTTGACACCTTTGTTCGCCGAATCCATGTATATATCAAGCTCTTTGATTTCCTGTCTGTTTTCCATTGAAGATTCGATCGCCTCATCCAGCGTGTACTCGATCTTGGATATTCTAATATCATTTTCTATAATGACAGGCTCATTCATTGATCTTGCCATTGTAACATTAAGTCCCGCTTCTGCCGTTTTCATAAAATTCTCGGCTGTAATAAGGTTTTGCTCCTGCTCGGCAAGTTTGACCTTTGCCTGAAGGACGTCGTTCTTTGCAATAACACCGGCCTTATAAAATGCCATGGCCTGATTGAGATGCGCCTCAAGTGACGCTATGGCGGCTTTAGCCACATCCACACCCTGCCTGCTGGCAACTACTCCATAATATGCCTCAATGACTTTGACTTTGAGGTCCCGGATTTTTCTCTGTGTCTCAATGTCTGTCGATTTCTTGTTGTTGTCCTTGATCAGATAGTTATTATAAAGAGAACCGCCGGCGAAGAGCACCTGGGTTACCTCAAATGAAAGGGAATGATTGTCCTGGGTTCCAACGGTTATACCTTCAGCAGGAATATAAGCATACATCGGCCTCCTCGTATCCCAGTCAAGGGCAATGTTACCGTTGCTGTCAAAGCGGGGGGGGCTTGCTTCATTTAATACAGGGAGATATAAATCCTGTCCAATATCCAGCACCTGGGGCTCATCCAGACGATAATAGCCATAGTTGACTTTAACCCTGGGAAACATCATCATCAGGGCTTCCTTCTTTTCCATGTCTTTTATCGTCAGTTCTTCCCTAAATGCTTTGATGCCGGGATAATTATTGACAGCTATTTCCAGCGCCTTATCTACAGACATCATTTCCTGCGATAATGCCTGTCCTGAAACAACAACCATGAAAACGACAACACACACAGCCAGTCTAAACATCTTTACCTCCTGTAGCAACCCGCATGATTCCGGAAATATACTCAGTTGGACCCTTTTCTAAAATACCCATAAGCCAGTCATTGGCAATAGAATTAATTGTCCCCATAATTACAAGCGACATCAATTCGATATCAATTTCTTTATTTTTTGCAATCGACTCTTTAAGTATTTCCTTCAATATTCCAGTGTGTTCCATATAAACATCTCTCAAACGCATTACGATCTGAGATTTTATATCGGGTATGGGAAAATAGAATATCTCCATAATAAGATGCTGCAGATCCGGTTGCTCTTCCACCCAGGAAAGCTTGAATTCGATAAATGTCTCGAGCCTTTCCCGCCAGATAACCTTCCCCGCCAGAGACTCCTTCAATCCGATATTGTAAGCCTCAACACCTTGAATGATCACTTCTGAAAAAAGGGCCTGCTTATTTGGAAAATACTGATAGATAGTTCCCATACCGAATTCTGCAACACCGGCTATCTGGGACATGGTGGCATTGAAGTAACCATCCCGGGCAAATACCCTTCTGGCTGCCTCAAGGATAGAATCCCTTCTAAGTTGTCTTTCCCGTTCTTTCCTCGTCATATAATTGAATCCACATTCGAACTTTGAATCAGTATTCAAATTTAAGATAAATATTCCTTGATGTCAATAAAAAACATTCGGTTATGTCATTTTAAACTTATTTTATATTTTAATCATTTTTCCACTATAATTAATCATGATGCATTTCAGGTATGATTCTTGTCATCAGGAATTTTTTCTTAAATGTTGATGTTTAAAAAGAAAGGGATCAGTTACCTGACAAATAACTGGTCCCTGTCATATGACTTCTTTTAAAGCTGTTATTCTTCAATAAATTTGCATGCCTCTACTATATGAGAAGGTCCAAACTTATGTTTCTCATAAAGATATTTTTCTGTCGCCACTTCCCCGAATTTGTCCGGTATGCCAAGGCGCTTCACCCTGGTTGGGCATCTCTCCGAAAGAACTTCGCATACAGCTCCGCCAAGACCGCCTATTACGGTCTGGTTTTCAACACTTATGACCTTTCTTGTCTTCTTTGCCGAAGCAACAAGAGTCGCCTCATCGAAAGGTTTGACTGACGGGTAATGCAGAACCTCCGCCATGATACCATCTGCTGCAAGCATATCTGCAGCTTTCAGCGCAGATTTTGTCATATATCCGGTCGAGACAATCGTTACATCTGAACCCACTCTTAAAATTATCGCTTTTTCCGGATTGAAGCTGTAGTTATCATCGAACAGCTGCGGTTCTTTTGAACGAATAAGCTGAAGGTATGTGGGCTGCTTTGCCCTGACCATATGTTTCATTATTGCCCTCAGTTCATATGCATCAGCAGGCGCATATACATGCATATTAGGCATAGCGCGCATTATGGCCATATCGGTAAAGTCCATGTGAGTTCCACCGTTTGAACCCTGCGTCAGACCCGGAGCGGTTCCGACTATCTTTACATTGTTGTTAGCATAGGCACAGCTTATATATATCTGGTCATACACCCTGCGGGACGCAAAACTCGTGAAAGTGGCAGCGAACGGGATCTTACCCTCGGACGCCAGACCGGCAGATATGCCTATCATGTTAGCTTCGGCGACACCGACTTCAATGAAGTTATCGGGATTTTTTGAAGACACTTCAGGGAATGTGCCTGACGCCTTTCCAAGATCTGCCTCAAGGCTTATTACATTGGGATTCTCTGCTATTAGTTCGTTAAGCGTTTTTGCATAAACCGTACGCATTTCCATTTCATGCCAGCTCATAGTCTTCCTCCTTATTCCTCGCCGTACGGCAGCTTGCATTCATAACCGAGGGCTTTTATATATTTTTCATAAGCTGTTTTATCGCCTACCTTTATATTGTGACTCCCCACCTGACCTTCAACTGCGGTGTTTCCCCTGCCCTTGACTGTATGCGCAATGATCATTGCCGGTTTTCCCGTTACAGCAATCGCGGCAGATATCTTTTTGTTTATATCGTCCCAGTCATGGCCGTCCATTTCAAAAACCTCCCAGTTGAATGCGCGCCATTTATCGACAATCGGCTCCAGCGTGACAACTTCATCCGTGGTGCCGTCTATCTGCATTTTGTTATAGTCGGTAATGGCGATCAGGTTATCAATCTTCCTATGACCCGCGAACATGGCGGCCTCCCAGACCTGACCTTCATCGCTTTCGCCATCTCCGATTATGCAGAATACATTGTGATTCTTTTTATCTATTTTCGATGCAAGCGCTGCTCCTGCAGCACATGAAAGACCCTGCCCGAGAGATCCGGCCGTAATGTCAATGCCGGGTGTGCGTATCTGATCGACATGACTCGGCAGCATTGTCCCGTCCTGGTTAAGCGTTGTAAGCCACTGCATCGGAAAATATCCCCGATAGGCAAGTGCGGCATAAAGCACAGGGCCTGCATGGCCTTTTGACAGAATCAGCCTGTCGCGCCCATCCCACCTTGGCTCATCAGGGTTAACTTTCATAATGCGCCAGTACAGGCTGATTACAGTCTCGACAAGACTCAGCGCGCCACCGATATGCCCTGAACCAGAACGACATATCATATCCGTGATGACAAAGCGGAATTCTCTAGCAAGCTCATCCGCCTTCTCATTGCTCCATGATTTCAGGAGGTCTTCGTACATTTTGTATCTCCTCTGCTTTAAAAAGTTTTGAACTCTGAAGACTTCTTACATCACAAATCGAATGTATTGTACAGTCGGTGTCCGATTTCTTTTTAAAAGAATAATATCTTGACGAATCAATGCTGATAGAGTTAATTCCATCCAGATTAATTAATAGAAGCAGTATGAAAAGAAGTACCCGATAGAACATAATTTAAGGAGATAACCCCATGTCGAAATCAGACACTCCGCTTCTGGATGAACTAGAAAAAGGCGAATGGCCGAGTTTCGTAAGCGAGATCAAAAAAGCCGCCAAAAAGAGCCCCATGGCAGAAGATCTTCTCAAACAACTGGAACTCTCCTATAATGACAAGATAGGACATTGGAAGCATGGGGGAATAGTAGGCGTTAAGGGCTACGGTTCGGGCGTCATAGGCAGATATTCCGACAGGCCTGATCTTTTCCCCAATGTCCAGGCCTTTCACACAATGAGGGTAAACCACCCGGCAGGATGGTTCTACAAAACCGACGCACTCAGGACTCTCTGCGACATATGGGACAAACACGGCTGCGGTCTGACAAACCTTCACGGCTCCACGGGTGATGCAATCCTTCTGGGAACGACTACGAATCACCTTCAGGCATGTTTTGACGACCTTTCAGCTGCAGGATTCGACCTCGGAGGATCAGGATCGGCCATGCGAACACCGAGTTGTTGCGTGGGACCAGCCCGATGCGAATGGGCGTGCATCGACAGCCTGGACATCTGCAGAGAATTTACGATGAGTTTTCAGGATGAGATTCACCGCCCAATGTTCCCATACAAGTTCAAGATCAAGATATCGGCTTGCGCTAACGATTGTGTAGCATCCATCGCCAGGGCTGACGTTTCCGTTATCGGAACATGGAAAGGGGATATATTCATTGATCAGGCCGGGGTTGAGTCCTATATGGAAGCCGGCCTTGATATACAGAAGGAAGTATGTGACCTGTGCCCCACGAGGTGTATGGAGCTTAAAGGCAATAACCTCAAGATATACGATGAGGACTGCACCCGCTGCATGCATTGTATAAACGTCATGCCTAAAGCCCTGCGCCCTGGCGAAGAACGCGGGGCGACCATACTTGTCGGCGGCAAGGCGCCAATAGTTGAAGGCGCTCTGATGTCCTCAGTTGTGATTCCTTTTATGAAAATGGAACCGCCTTATGACGAATTGAAAGACCTGGTACTGAAGATACAGGACTGGTGGAGCGAATATGGAAAATCCCGCGAAAGGCTTGGCGAACTTATAAAAAGGGTCGGAATGAGAACATTCCTCAAGGCAGTAGGCCTCCCTGCCGTTCCCCAGATGGTAAAGGCACCGAGGACGAATCCTTATGTCTTTTTCTGGCCTGAAGATATCCAGAAGGAGGAAAAATAAAATGTCTACGGATATAGGACCCCCGGACTATAAATCCATGATACCTCCCGTAATACAGAATAATTACGGGAAATGGCTTTACCATGAAATACTAAAGCCCGGCGTGCTGGTTCATGTTTCCGATTCGGGCGAAGCCCTTTACACCGTCAGGGCGGCTTCTCCTCGTCTTCTCTCAACGGATACGATCCGGGAGATCTGCGAGATCGCCGACATGTACTGCGATGGATATCTGCGCTTCACAAGCCGTAACAACATCGAGTTCCTCCTGTCCGACAAAGAGAATGTTGAGCCGCTCCTTGCAGAACTCAGGAAGAAGCGTTATCCTGTCGGTGGGACAGGACACTCGGTATCGAACATAGTCCATACTCAGGGATGGGTTCACTGCCACACTCCGGCCACGGACGCATCAGGACCGGTCAAGGCGCTCATGGACGAGATTTACGAACACTTCGTAAGCATGACGCTTCCGGCGCATGTAAGGATAGCGCTGGCATGCTGCCTGAACATGTGCGGCGCGGTCCACTGTTCCGATATAGCAATACTTGGAATACACCGCACGGTTCCGAAACCGGACAACTCACGGGTTCCAAATATGTGCGAGATTCCGACCACGATCGCATCCTGTCCGACGGGAGCCATCAAGGGTGATATAAAAAACAAGACCGTATCGGTAAATGAAGAGAAGTGCATGTATTGCGGTAACTGCTACACGGTTTGCCCGGGCATGCCTATAGCTGATGCGAACAATGACGGCATATCAATATGGGTGGGCGGCAAGGTCTCCAATGCAAGGACGAAACCCATGTTCTCCAAGCTGGCGATACCATATCTTCCCAATAACCCGCCACGCTGGCCCGAAGTTGTAAACGCTGTGAAGAATATCATCGAAGTTTACGCATCCAACGCCAGGAAGCACGAGAGAATAGGAGAATGGATAGAAAGGGTCGGATGGGAAAGGTTCTTCAGCCAGACCGGCATTCCTTTCACCGACCAGCATATAGACGATTTCGACATGGCTACGGAAACATTCCGAACATCCGTACAGTTCAAATGGAGATAATGATGGCAAACGAACTTAAAGACAGGGTTACTGAAGCCTTCCGCGAGAAGTCAAAGGGAGACAAAAAGATGTTCTACATCAGAGACGTCACCAAATGGTTTCCCGGCGACGACCGTCACGCAGTTCAGGATGCAGTCAAGGTATTGATAGACGAGGACATCCTGAAGTACTGGTCCAGCGGTTCTACGACCTACCTGGTTCTTGCGGAATTCTTCCCGGGAGAATGAGACTTCCCTGATGAAGACAGGACATGCCCGGCTCGTCATCGCCGCATTAAGGGGAGGCGCAGGGAAGACAACACTCTCTGCAGGTATTCTTGCGGCCCTTAAAAGAAGAGATCTGACTGCGGCTCCTTTCAAGAAGGGGCCTGATTATATCGACTCAGCCTGGCTGTCCTGTGCTGCAGGTGTTGAGTGCCACAACCTTGATTCATTTCTCATGGACAGACAAACCATACTTTCTTCCTTCCTCCGCAACTCTTCCAATGCCGATATGGCTCTCATAGAAGGTAACCGGGGGCTTTTCGACGGCACGGACACCAAAGGGACCCACAGCACGGCTGAACTAGCCAAGCTTCTTGCGGCACCCGTCGTCATGATCATGGACTGCGACAAGGTCACACGTACGGCAGCCGCCATGATCCTCGGGTGCAGCGTTCTCGACCCGGATGTAGACATAAGGGGCGTCATCCTGAACAGGATATCCGGAAACCGCCATGAAAACCTCATCAGAAAGACCATCGAGGAGGTTTGCAGGCTGCCTGTAATCGGCGCCGTCCCCAGAATGAAAGATTTTCCGTTTCCCGTGAGGAACATGGGGCTGACGCCGCCTAAGGAGCATTCGCACATGCAGTACGCCCTTGAAAAGGCATCCAGCGTTGCCGAAAAATACATCGACCTCGATAAGATCATCTCCATAGCATCTCTGGCTTCAGGCATAATCGAAGAGCCCCTGTATGTTCAGTCAGCTGCAATATCATCGCATCAGGTAAGAATCGGCGTGATCCGCGATTCCGCCTTCCAGTTCTATTACCCTGAAAACCTGACAGCGCTAATGGACAGAGGTGCTGTTATAGTGGATATCAGCCCCCTGAACGACACCGGCCTTGCAGATATCGACCTTCTCTACATAGGCGGGGGCTTCCCGGAAACCCATGCAGAAACGCTCTCCGACAATAAGGCTTTTCGTGCATCGCTGATAAAGGCTGCCTCGGCCGGACTTCCCATATATGCAGAATGCGGCGGTCTCATGTACCTTGGAGAACGCATCATGATCGGAGATAATATCTATCCGATGGCTGGTGCCCTGCCCGTTTCATTCGCTATGATCGACAGGCCGCAGGCGCACGGCTATACGGTTTTGGACGTAGTCGAGGAAAACCCGTATTTTCGTCTCGGCTCTACAATAAGAGGACATGAGTTTCATCACTCTAAAATAATCTCCATCGATGAAAAGCAAATGCGCTTTGCATTTAAGATCAGGCGTGGGACCGGCATCGACGGTGTCAGGGATGGTCTGTGCAGGAATAATATCCTTGGAAGTTATACGCACATACACGCGCTGGGAACAAGAGAATGGGCGGACGCACTTATCTGCCGCGCCTTCGAATTCAAGGCTTCCCGCAATTTCGACCTCATGCGGGTGGATCATACAGAAGAAGGCGGGGTAACCGTCAGGGACACAGGCAGACGTTCAGCCCATACATCAATACTACCGTAAATAAATATACAAGGAGATAAATAATTATGGCGACAATCGAACTTGCTGGAAAAACTTACGAAGTCGACGAAGACGGATTCCTCCAGGAACTCGACAAGTGGAGCGAGGACTTCGCACAGGCCTATGCAAGCGCAGAGGAAATCGAGGGGACTTTAACGGAAGAACACTGGAAAGTAATAAACTATCTGCGCAATTATTATCATGAGTTCGGTATTGCTCCCATGATACGTAAGATATGCAAAGACCTCAAAATCGACATGAAGAAACTCTATGAACTCTTCCCGACGGGTCCGGCAAAAGGGGCCTGCAAGCTTGCAGGTTTGTCGAAGCCTACCGGCTGCGTCTGACGGTTGAGGGGAGCATGGATCAAAGGAGAGGGGTTTCACTCTCTCCCGATCCCTTAAGCAAAAAGGCGATTCATTTAACAATGAAGACGCACAAACAAGGAAAAAAGACCCCATGGGATATTACTTATTCTCATATGCATGCACCCTGGTATTCTTGACAGCGGTAATTTATCGGATATGCAGGCTTTCATCTCTGCCTATGCACCTCAGATGGGAAGTATATCCTGTGCAGCACGAATCTCCTTCAAAAAGCTCTTACGGAGGCTCCTATATGGAGGCCCCCGACTGGTGGGAAAAAAATCAGGAGCGCTCTCTTTTTAACGAACTTAAATACATGACCGTGGAAATCCTGTTCATTCGCACTCTGATGAAAGAAAACAAACCGCTTTGGATGGTTTCATTCCCGTTTCATTTCGGGCTGTACCTGATAATTGCGACTTTCGCGCTTCTTTTATTATATGCAATATTTACACTGTGCGAAACCGGCGGCATGCTCATGACCATTCTGAATTTCCTTATTATTATTATAGCCTGGACAGGCATGTTACTCGGAGCCGTCGGTGGCATCGGAATGCTGCACAGAAGAATCTCCGATCCCGAATTGAGGAGCTATTCCTCGTTCATGGACTATTTCAACATCTGCATTATTCTTATTTTTTTCCTGTCCGCGTTATTTAGCTCGATATCGAACGATCCCCTTCTCGAAGGAGCAAAATCATATATATTCGGTCTGCTGACCGGAGGACGTTCTCTGAACGGATACGCCCCGGGAAACGGCATGGCTGGTTCAGCAGCCATATTGTCCGCATCCTTCCTCGCAGCCTACATCCCTATAACTCACATGTCCCATATGTTCATGAAGTACTTCCTTTACCACCGAGTCAAATGGGATGACGCTCCTAATCTCAGGGGCAACCGGATAGAGGCGGAGGTAAAGAAGAACCTTGAGTTCAAACCGACATGGAGTGCAAAACATGTCGATGCCGACGGCAATAAAAACTGGCTGGACATAGCATCATCAGGACCTAAGGAGACATCATGAAGAAAATCCTGAAGCCTGATGATATAAGCAGACAATGCGAACACCTCTGCCACATAAGTCCAGGCGATCTTGCGCCACTGCCCGAGCCTTACGCGGACTACAACGAAAAGGCGGTCCCGCCTCTGAAACCTGAGAAAATAAGCAATATCGAGACGTCGCTTGACGACACAGTAGCCATCGGCATTCCTAAGCCCTCATCCCATCAGGAGGAAGAGGCGCTTGTCAGGCAGTTTCTCTCAGGTGTGAAAAAGCTTTTTGAAAAGGAAAACAACTGGACATTTCTCCAGCCTCTTACACTTTCAATGGAACACTGTGCAAAGTGCCAGACATGCTCTTCAGCCTGCCCCGTATATGAAATGAGCGGCCGCCAGGAGATATACCGGCCTATCTACCGCTCTGAAATCCTTAGAAGAATATACAGGAAATATATCAAACCAGGCGGATCAATAACCTCCAGATTCACCGGCGATATAGATCTCAACTGGACGACAATAGCCCGCCTGGCAGAACTTTCCTATCGCTGTACGCTATGCAGGCGTTGCGCAACCGTATGTCCGATAGGTGTGGATAACGGCTTGATAAACCATGAAATCCGAAAGATGTTTTCTCAGGAGATGGGCATAGCGCCCAAGGAATTACATAATAAAGGAACTGTCCTGCATCTGAAGGTCGGCTCCTCAACCGGCATGAATCCCCTTGCCGCCAGGGACAGCATAGAATTCATACAGGAAGAGATGGAAGAGATCACCGGCTATAAAGTCGACATCCCGTGGGATGTCGAAGGCGCGGATGTACTTCTGCTCCATAATGCCGGCGAGATACTGGCCTGGCCGGAAAATGTAGGGGCTTTTGCCATCATCTTCAACGCCGCAGGTATTTCATGGACGCTCTCTTCGGAAACAGCCGGATATGACGCCGTCAACTACGGTCTGTGGTATGATGACGCACAACTCGCCCGCGTGGCGGTCAGACATGCCGATATCGCCAGAAGGCTCAAGGTAAAAAAGATCATTATGGGCGAATGCGGCCACGCTCACAAGGCGTTAATGGTGACCGCCGACAGGCTGCTGGCCGGAGACATCAACATACCAAGGGAATCCTCCCTGGTGACGCTGGATAATATCATTTCGAGCGGAAAGCTGAAGCTTGATCTTTCGCGAAACAAATTCCCGGTCACGCTTCATGACCCATGCAATGTCGTACGCGCAATGGGGATAGTCGAGCCTCAGAGACGCATACTGAGAAAGATAGCTCCGCTCTTCAGGGAAATGACACCTCATGGAGTCGATAATTACTGCTGCGGCGGCGGCTCAGGCTTCGCAATCATGTCCGGATATAATTTTTCCGAATGGCGCACGATTGTAAGCTCCCGCAAAAAATTCCTTCAAATATTGAATGCTTTCGAAGACAAAGCGCCCCAGAAACCCAAATACGTATGCGCACCATGCTCGAACTGCAAGGGCTCGATCAGGGATATCCTCTCGTACTATGACGCCGAGAATCGCAGCAGCATATATTACGGAGGACTTGTCGAACTCATCGTAAACGCCATATCTGACATGAAAAAGCCCATCATCAACTTTGGCGGGGAACCGTCATGGGCATGATGGGCATAATAATATCCATTATCTTCATTGCCGGCATTCTTGCAGCAGGGTTTGCCCTCGGCGCTTTCACTCCCTGGCTGGTGGCTTCCGTAATATTTTACATAGCCTTCGCAGTTTTTCTTGCCGGATTTCTATATCGAATCATCAGATGGGTGCTTATTCCAGTTCCGTTCAGGATACCGGCCACATGCGGGCAGCAGAAATCGCTACTTTGGATAAAGTCGAACCCTGTGGAAAACCCCTCCGGAAAAACGGGAGTCCTCGCAAGGATGGCCGCGGAAATTGTTTTCTTCCGCTCTCTTTTGAGGAATACGAACACAGCGATGTACGAGAATCGGCCCGTTTATACAAGGGACATTGCCCTATGGCTGTTCGGATTGCTCTTTCACGCATCCATGCTGATAATCGTAATAAGGCATCTGAGGTTTTTCATCGAGCCTGTTCCTGTTTTCATCAATACGCTTTCCGCATGGGACGGCATGTTCGAGCTTGGAGTTCCGACTGTTTATCTCTCAGACATCATTTTTGCAGTCTCGGCAATATACCTATTTTTACGCCGTGCCGCTGTTTCAAGGCTGCGGTATATATCACTTGTACAGGATTATATTCCTCTTCTGCTTATAATAAGTGTGGCAGGTACGGGAATTTTGATGCGCCACATCTACAAGGTCGACCTCCTGAAGGTAAAAGAGCTTGCCATTGGATGGACTGCTTTCTCAACTGCACTGCCTGAAGGAACAGGTCTGTTCTTTTTCGTCCATCTGCTCTGCGTCTGTGCGCTCCTCTTATGGTTCCCGGTGAGCAAGCTTATGCATATGGGTGGTATATTCTTAAGTCCAACACGAAACCTGGCCAACAGCAACAGGGCAATGAGACATATCAATCCCTGGAATTATCCCGTCAAGGTCCACACATACGAAGAATATGAGGACGAATTCCGCGACAAGATGAAGACTGCAGGGCTGCCGGTGGAAAAGGAGTAGTTGTGTCGTTCGCTAAAATACCCAAACCGGAAGAATTGATCCGCATCAAATATAAGACGCCTGAAAAGCACTGGATGGACACCCCGGTCGAATTCCGCCCCGGTACATGGAGTTATGCAGGGGCTGCAAAAAACCTCACGGCCCTCGACCTTCCCAATCCCAGGGCCTGGCAGCCGTCGGATGAAGACTGGAAGTTGCCGGAGAACTGGCAGGAGATCATACTTAAGGGAATGAAGGAGAGGCTCGAAAAATACCGTTCATTCAGACTTTTCATGGATATTTGCGTTCGATGCGGAGCCTGCGCAGACAAGTGCCATTTCTATATCGGAACAGGCGACCCCAGGAATATGCCTGTATTGCGTGCCGAGCTTTTGCGTTCAGTCTACCGCCGCTATTTTACTGCATCCGGAAAGATATTCGGAAGGCTGGCAGGCGCGCGCGATCTCACAGCAGATGTGCTCAAGGAGTGGTTCTACTATTTCTACCAGTGCACGGAGTGCCGCCGCTGTGCAGTGTTTTGCCCCTACGGCATAGACCAGGCCGAAATCACCATGATAGGCAGAGAGCTTCTCAATCTTGTCGGATGCAACATTAACTGGGTCGTCGAACCCGCCGCAAACTGCTTCAGGACGGGGAACCATCTCGGCATACAGCCAGGCGGCATGAAGGACATGCTCGAATTTCTGACTGACGACATCGAAGACAGGACGGGCGTTCGCGTGGAAGTTCCCCTCAATAAAAAGGGCGCCGAAATCCTTTTTATCACGCCGTCTGCAGACTATTTCGCCGACCCAGGCACATACACATGCATGGGCTATCTGATGCTCTTTCATGAGCTGGGCCTCGACTACACGATGAGCACATATGCTTCAGAAGGCGGCAACTTCGGCCTCTTCAACTCACATGAGATGATAAAGAGGCTTAACGCCAAGATGTACGCCGAAGCCAGACGGCTCGGGGTCAAATGGATAATCGGCGGCGAATGCGGCCACATGTGGCGCGTGGTGAACCAGTACATGGACACCATGAACGGCCCTGCAGATTTTCTTAAAATGCCTGTCTCCCCCATAACAGGGACACGATTCGAAAACGCCCGTTCCACAAAAATGGTTCACATTTGCGAATTCACTGCCGACGTAATCAAAAGCGGCAAGATCAAACTTGATCCTTCGCGAAATGACCATCTGAGAATAACATTCCATGATTCCTGCAATCCGGCAAGGGCCATGGGCCTATATGATGAGCCGCGCTATATCATCAACAACACATGCAATAATTTTTTTGAAATGCGCGAGGATGCGATCAGGGAAAAAACGTTCTGCTGCGGCGCAGGCGCCGGACTCGGAAACGATGAAAACATGGAGATGCGGATGAGGGGCGGCATGCCGCGGGCCATGGCAGTAAAGGAAGTATGGGAAAAATATGATGTAAACAGGCTCGCCTGCATATGCGCCGTTGACCGCGCAACGCTGCCACCTCTAATGGAATACTGGGTTCCCGAAGTCGAGGTTATGGGCGTTCACGAACTTCTGGGCAATGCCCTTATCATGAAAGGCGAAAATGAACGGCTTACCGACCTCAGGGGAACACCCATAAAAGAGGAGCTGACACCATGAAAGCCAGGACCTGGACAATCTTAGGCGCCTGTATCGGAATAGCCGTATTCATCCTTATTGCAGCCTTTCCTTTCTGGTACGGCGGCTTCAAACAAAAGCCCGCACCTGATATCGATCTCAACACACCTGAGATAAATACGCTGGCTGAAAAGCAGTGCGTAGCTTCCACTGCTTACATGAAGACGGAACATATGAAGCTTTTAAATCAATGGCGCAATGATGTCGTACGAAACAATAACCGGACGCATGTAACGCCGGACGGCCGCCGCTTTGATAAAAGCCTGTCTAAAACCTGCCTCTCATGCCATTCAAATAAAGAGCAGTTCTGCAACCGCTGCCATAATTATGCCGGAGCCAATCCGAAATGCTGGGACTGCCATTCTGAATCGGCTCCGCAAAAAACAAAACCGACCGTCTTATTTTCAGGAAAGGCAAACTTATATGACTGATATCAAGCGCAGATTGCTGTTGAAAGCTGGCGGACTCTCGATACTGGGATATCTGTTGCCCCCGGTCGGACACCTGACGTCAGCCTGTGCCCAGACCGGAATTTTAAATTCGATTAACTCCCCTGCAAAACGCTGGGGCATGGCTGTTGATTTAAGCAGATGCCCGGCAGGATGCAGGGACTGCATTAACGCCTGCCACACTCTGCACAATGTTCCCGACATGGAAAAACCCGGAAATGAGATAACCTGGATACAAAAAGTCCCCTTCCCCAGCGCCTTCCCTTCCCAGGAAAATACCTATGCAGAAAAATCGCAGCGTGACAGGGAAGTGATTATCCTGTGCAACCACTGCAGCAATCCTCCTTGCGTGCGTGTCTGCCCGACCCAGGCTACCTTCAAACGCAAGGACGGCATAGTAATGATGGATTACCACCGGTGTATCGGATGCCGGTTCTGTATAGCTGCATGCCCTTACGGCGCAAGGAACATGAATTTCAAAGACCCGCGCCCTTTTATCAAAGAGGTCAATCCCGAATACCCGACCCGTACACGCGGCGTAGTGGAAAAATGCAACTTCTGCGAAGAGCGTCTTGCAGTCGGTCTTCCCCCCGCATGCGTGGCCGCATGCAAGCACGAGGCGCTTGTCTTCGGAGACGTCTCACAACCCGAATCAAGCATCCGAACAATTTTGAAGTCAGGCAATATAATGAGGCGCAGACCCGAACTGGGAACAGAGCCTAATGTTTTCTACATAGGATAAAAGCGGGTTAAGATATGACTGGACAGAAAAATAAGAATCAATTGATCGGCTGGCTCTGGCTGGGATTCCTGGCAGTCATCATGGGTATCGGAGGGTTCTTCTATCTTCACCAGCTGAATGTCGGCTTAAGCATCACCGGCATGAATCAGAATGTCACCTGGGGACTTTATATCTCCCAGTTCACATTTCTGGTAGGCATCGCCGCTTCTGCAGTCATGCTCATACTTCCCTACTATCTCCATGACCATAAGGTATTCGGCCGTATAACTCTGCTTGGCGAATTCCTCGCTGTCTCAGCTGTCCTGATGTCCGTCACTTTCGTAATTGTCGACCTTGGAAGACCTGACCGCGCCTTCAATATGATTCTGCATCCTTCTCCAAAGTCGATTCTTTTCTGGGATATGGTTGTTCTGAGCGGATACCTCTTAATAAACCTTGTCATAGGATGGACGGTTCTGGAATGCGAGCGCAAGGGAACACCGCCTCCGGCATGGGTCAAACCGCTCATATATCTGTCCATTCCCTGGGCAATAAGTATTCATACCGTAACAGCCTTCATATACGCAGGCCTGCCGGGAAGGACCTTCTGGCTTACGGCCGTCATGGCACCCCGCTTCCTGGCTTCCGCCTTTTCATCCGGCCCTGCGCTTCTGGTTCTTTTGTGTTTAATCTTGCGACGCTATACCGTCTTTGATGCAGGCAAAGAACCCCTGCAGACATTGGCAAAAATAATCGCATATGCCCTGGCAACTAGCATCTTTTTTGTGCTGGTGGAAATTTTCACAGCGTTTTACAGCGGCATCCCCTCCCATACAGAACATTTCACTTACCTCTTCGCTGGACTCGAAGGTCATACAACACTTGTCCCCTGGATGTGGGCGTCAACAGTTCTGGCATTTGCAGCCCTTATCATTCTTATCATTCCAACAATCAGGCAAAATGAAAAATGGCTCATGACTGCCTGCATAGCCGTATTCGTATCGCTGTGGATTGAAAAGGGCCTGGGTCTGGTTATTCCGGGATTCATTCCATCCCCGCTCGGCAGGATCGGAACATACATACCGACCGCACCGGAAATCGCCATAACTCTTGGCGTATGGGCCGGAGGCTTCTTCGTACTGACGCTTCTGTACAGGCTGTTCGTTTCCGTCAAAGTGCAGATTTCTCCTGCAGTTCAAGAGGAATGCGCAAAATGAAAATTCTGACCCTGAACTGCGGCAGCTCTTCGATCAAATTCAAAATTTTTTCAATGCCCGCAGGTTCTGTACTAATAAAAGGGCAGTCCGACCGTATAGGATTGGACGACGCAAAAATACAATGGGAAGGAGAAGCGATCAAGCCATGTATTATTCGAAAAGAGCTTCCCAACCACAAAAAAGCTCTTGAAATTCTGCTCGGGCTAAACCCGGCAGGAGATGAGAAATCCCCTGTAATTACAGGAGATATAACAGCCATAGGGCATCGTGTCGTTCATGGCGGGGAGTTCTTCCGGTCATCCGTCGCCATAAACCCTTCAGTACGAAAAACACTTGAAGACTGCAGGAACCTCGCGCCGCTACACAACCCCCATAATCTGACCGGCATTGACGTATGCACGGCCCTTATCCCTGATGTGCCGCAGGTTGCGGTTTTCGACACGGCCTTTCATCAGAGCATGCCCGATTATGCATACACATACGCCATACCGTACAAGTTTTACGAGGAGCACCGCATCCGTAAATACGGGTTCCACGGAACCTCGCACCGCTATGTTGCACAGCGCGCAGCGCAGATTATCGGTAAGGATATAAAAGATCTTCGAATTATTACCGCACACCTCGGCAATGGATCAAGCCTTTGTGCCGTCGGAAACGGGAAATCATGCGATACCTCAATGGGGTTCACACCGCTCTCAGGCATTGTCATGGGCACCAGATGCGGCGACATCGATCCAGCACTCGTCGCATATCTTATTGAGGATTTGAACATCCCTGTTCATGAAACAATACGAATACTCAATCATGAAAGTGGAGTTCTGGGCGTTTCCGGCCTTTCATCGGATTTCAGAGACCTTTTTTCCGCTGCTCATAATGGCCATGAACGCTCGGCTCTTGCTATTGATGTCTTTGCATACAGTGTAGCCAGAGGAATCGGGTCTCTGATCCCGGCCATTAACGGCCTTGATGTCCTTGTGTTTACAGCTGGCATCGGCGAGAATTCTCCCCGGATGAGACAGATGATCTGCAGTTATCTTTCATGGCTTGGGGTCAGTCTGGACACTGAGAAAAACTCATCTAGTATGCCTGAAACCGACATTTCACTCGCGGGTTATCCTGTAAAGGTTATGGTTATACCAACCGACGAGGAAAAGATGATAGCGGTTGAAACGATGAATACACTTGAAAACAGCGGCCGTTCCTCATGCGAAGAAGGCCTGTAAATATGTTTTACGAATCAAGAGAATAAAAAAAATCTAAGAATAGGAGGAATTATAATGAAGAAAGTCAAGATGACTCCAAGCGAAGCAATCGTCGAAACGCTGCTGGCTGAAGGCGTTGATCATGTATGCGGCATTGTGGGATCAGCCTTTATGGACATGCTGGACCTTTTCCCGGCAGCAGGAATAAAATTTTATCCCGTACGCCACGAACAGAGCGCAGCGCATATGGAAGACGCCTATTCCCGCATCACAGGCCGTGCAGGCGTCGTAACAGGCCAGAACGGACCGGGCATCACCAACATGGTCACATCGGTGGCTGCAGCGAACATGGGACATACGCCCCTTGTAGTCATCTCTCCGTCTGCCGGAACACCGACAATCGGCTGGGACGGCTTCCAGGAATGCGACCAGCTGTCCGTATTCAAGGCCATAACCAAAGCGACAGTCAGGGTTCCGCATCCTAAAAGGGCGGCCGACTGTCTGCGTACTGCATTCAGAATTGCATATGCAGAAAGAGGACCGGTGCTCTATGATATACCAAGGGACTATTTCTACGGTGAACTCGAGGAGACAATACTAAAACCTTCGCAGTACAGAGTGGATGCCCGCGGATGCGGTTCCATCGAAAGCCTGGAAAAGGCGGCCCTGCTTCTTTCAAAGGCGAAGAACCCTGTAATCGTTTCAGGGCGAGGCGTTGTCGATGCCAATGGACTTGATGTCATAAAAGCTATTGCCGAGCACCTCACTGCACCTGTCGCGGTCACCTATCTGCACAATGACGCATTCTACGGCAATCATCCTCTGTTCCTGGGTTCGATCGGCTATATGGGATCGAAGGCTGCCATGAAGACGCTTTCCAAGGCCGATGTGGTGTTAGCTGTCGGCACGCGCCTTTCGGTTTTCGGGACCCTGCCGCAATATGACATCAACTATTTCCCTGATGCTGCGAAAATCATTCAGATCGACATCAACCCGCGCCATATCGCACGCACGCATCCGATTGAAGTAGGCATAATTGGCGATGCAAAAGAGGCAAGCTCTGAAATTCTCAAACGCCTCAAGGCCCTGACAAAAGGACGCAAACCCGACGCTAAAAGGCTTGCCGCGATTGCAAAGGAAAAAGACATATGGGAAAAGGAAATCGTCAAGCTGGCCATGGTAAAGGGAAACCCCATCAACCCGAGAAGGGTCCTGCTTGAGATATCAAAAGCCCTTCCCAAAGACTGCATAGTCACCACGGATATCGGCAACGTATCATCGACCGCCAACAGCTATCTCAAATTCAACGGCGGCCGTCAGCATATTGCAGCGCTGACCTTCGGCAACACCGGATTCGCCTATCCTGCCGCACTGGGTGCACAGATCGCAAAACCGAAATCCCCAGTCATAGCAATCATCGGAGATGGCGCATGGGGTATGAGCCTTCACGAGGTTAGCACTGCAGTAGAACACAACCTGCCAGTCGTTGCGTGCGTATTCAGGAACATGTGGTGGGGGGCTGAGGCGAAGAACCAGATCGACTTCTACAACAACCGCTTCATCGGCGTAGACATACCCAATCCCGAAAGCTTTGTGCCGGTGGCCCAGGCGATGGGTGCACAGGGAGTGCGGGTCGAGCGCGTCGAAGACATAAAGGATGCATTCCTGTCATGCATAAAGAGCCGCAAACCTACAGTCCTTGAATTCTGCGTTGACGGGAAACTGCTTGCCCCGCCGTTCAGAAAGGACGCACTGGCCCTGCCGACACGGTTCCTGAAAAAGTACGACTATCTGGATTACAGAAACTGGGATTGATAAAACAACAGGATATAATTTGAAATATAAAGGCCGGACTTCATTGATTTGAAGTCAGGCCTTTTTTTCAGAAATGGTTTTTATTCAACTTCGGCATCAGCAATGACGAGAGCCTTGTCGAAGACTTCAACTGCAAAATCGATCTGCTCTTTTGTCACACAAAGCGGCGGGGCCAGCATAAGCACACTTGCAATTCCCGGCAGGCAGTAAACGCCGTTTTTCATCGCCTCTGCCAGCACCTTGACCTTTGCCGTAGGAGGCCTCAAGCCTTCGATATACGGGTCGTGTATGGGTTCCTTTGTTTTTCTGTTCTTTACAAGCTCCACTCCCACGAAAAGCCCTTTACCGCGTACATCACCTATGCATGGGTGCTTGTCCATAAGTTCCTTCGCCTTTTCGAGCAGATAGGCACCCAGTTTTGCAGAATTTTCAATCAGGTCGTCTTCCTTATATGCCTCAACAGTCGCAATTCCGGCGGCCATTGCAAGGGCATGCCCGCTGTAGGTATGGCCGTGTATATATGGAATTTCGTCGATAAGAGCAGCCACCTTCTTATTCACGCTGGTCGTACCCAGAGGGATATAACCTGAAGTTACCCCCTTGGCCGTACATATGATGTCAGGCACAACGCCCCAGTGTTCTATCGCAAACCACTTGCCTGTCCGTCCCCAGCCGGCCATGACCTCGTCATCGATCAGGAGTATGTCATATTTGTTGCATATCTCCCTGACCTTCTGCCAGTAACCGTCCGGCGGCACGATTATGCCGTTTGAACCTATAACCGGCTCGCCGATGAACGCTGCAACCCTCTTTGCGCCACCCTCAAAACGTATTACATCCTCAACATGCTTCGCACACTGGATATCACAGTTCGGATACGTGGCGCCGAACGGGCAGCGATAGCAGTAAGGGTCCAGACAGTGGACAGTGCCAGGTATCGCCGGCTCTGCAGCCCAGTTTCTGAAATCGTTTGAAAGCCCCATGGCCCCGTATGTAGAACCGTGATAGCTCCTGAAACGTGAGATTATCTTTTGCCTTCCGGTAACCAGTCTGGCTATTTTTATAGCACCTTCATTGGCCTCTGATCCGCTCGCGCAAAAGTATGTCTTTGTTATGTCTCCAGGAGTCAGTTCGGCAATCAATTTTGCAAGCTTCGCTTTCGGTTCCGTAGCAAACGATACCGAAATTGCCTGCAGCTTTTCTGCCTGATTTAGCACTGCGTCTTTGACACGGTCATCCGAATGGCCCAGGTTGCTGAATACGAACATCGAACTGAAATCAAGATACTTCTTCCCGTCGGTATCCCAGAAGCAGCATCCCTTGGCCTTATCAACAACAATAGGATTGACATCTTTCTGAGCCGCCCAGGGATATAAGACATGATCCTTTTCATATTGCCGTATCGTTGCTGCATCAAGTTTGGTGGAATCTTTTTTCATCTAAGCTTCATCCTCCTGTGTTTTATTAATTATCTGTGTTTTGTAATCAGTATTAAAAGCAGTATCATGATTTTTATCGGATTTTGCAGCGGTCAGAACTTCGGGATTTATATTATATCCTTTATAATTCCTGATGTATCATAACGCTCAATTCCTTTTTATTAATCAGTGACACCGCAATTACTATTATCACCAACCGGGGCAAAATCTATAAAAATATTTTAAATTTCAGAGTAAGGGGCAAATTCATGTCTTCAGTTGCCATCAATGATCTGATTGAGGGCCTGATCAAAAAACTGAACAAATGATTTTATTTCGTCTCTGGAAAACTCGGCCTCCTGATATGTGATGCTTAAATGGACTTCATCAACAACGGAATTCATGGCTATAAAAAGCCCGTGTGACGTCGTGGTTGATATGGCTTCACAAATATGTGCATTTCCCCCATGCTTGTTCAAGTAATTCACATTACCCAGATTCGAAAATGCAACCGTCTTCGAGATCAATCCACGCTCTTTTACCATGCGCGTCGCCCTGGCAAGGTTCTTTCTTCCGATCAATGACATTAGATTGTCGATCATGAAATTAACGATGATCTTTTTCTGTTTAAGATTTTCAGCTGCATCTAACAGTTGTTCATTCAGACGCTTCATAATTGCCGGGGTGTTGTTCCACAGTTCCCTTTCAACATGAAGCATCCTTATTGTTGCAAAATTGCCGAAAACCGGCTTTTCTCCGGGGAAAAACTGTCTAAGGTCGATAGGCATTATAATACCTATCACTTCTCCATCAACATTCTCCCTCCAGCGGCTTAATGTAATCGTAAGGGCAGTCATTAAAAGTACAGTCAGGCTCACTTTGAAAGACTTGGCTCTGGCAATAAGCAGCTGCAGATTATGAGAAAGGCAATGCAAATGCATGTCGACGGGACCGAAAAAATTCGCCGGTCTGGATGATGCCTGTACCAGAGGGCCAGCTTTGGGCTTTTTCATGTTTTCAACAAACATTCTGGCTGATCTGATAATCTGAGAAGACGCTTTGTACCAGGGCTTTTCTAAAACAGCAGGAAACAGGCTCGGACTCCCGACTGGAACAACATCAGGGTCCCCTCCATTTAAATAAGCCATTAGAGAATCGGCCATCTTCAGCCAGCCTATCCCGTCACAGATCATATGGTGTACCGATAAAAGCAGAACAGGCCTGGAATCATCCTGAAGATAACGGATCTTGATCGGGAATCCCTGTTCAAGAGAAAACGGTTCATTGTACAGATTTCTCCGATATTCGATGTAGGCATCGCTCTCGTATTGAAGGCCATGCTGTACCCTGAATGCATCATTAAAAAAAATCTCTACACGCCTGTCGTCGTTATCCAGGATTCTAAGCCTGTAGGCAAGAAATGTCGGTTCAACAAAAGATCGCATGCGTGGATAGAGGGTGAACATATGTCTGAAAGCCGCTCGGATCTCTTCTACCGAATGAGCCTCCTGAAATCGGATTACCACCAGCTGACCCTGAGAGGGGACAACATCTTCCATGGCAAAATAAATGCGGTCAATTGAATTCATTTTCCCGGTTTCATATGACTTTTTCATATTCTTCCCCTTTTTTGATAATTACACGGCAAGGATGTCATTAATCGATTGCTCGAGATCTTCTATGAATCTCCTGATGTCTTCCCTGCTGAACTCTGCATCCTGATATGTAACGACCATGAATACATTATCATTCAATGAAGATATGCCGAAAAATAATCCATAGGAGCTCATATTGATATAGAATTCACTTACTTGAGCTTTTGGTCCATGAGAATTCAGCATGTCCAGATTTCCCAGATTTGTCAGACTGGCTGTCTTGGATATCAGACCCCGCTCTTTTGCGAACATTGCCGCCCATCCGTAGAACTTTCTTCCAAGCAGATGAATCATGGAGCTGTCTATGAGATATGGGATCAAAGCTGTTTTTTGCTTGATGCCTTCCGTGATGGATGACATCTGAGCCTGGATATCCAGGAGCATTTCTCCCGGCTTATCCCATAGTTCACGCCTGATTTCTATCATGGGAGCAATCGCATAGTTCCCGAATACAGGCTTATCATTGTGAAAGTATGTTCTATGGTCCAACGGAATACGGATGCCGATTACCTCACCCTTGTCTTTTCCTGAACCACGGCTGAAAACAGTACAAAGGGCCATAAGCATCAGATTATTAAGAGTGGTATCAAGTTCTTTGGCCTTGCTTCTCAACATGGATAACGGAAATGAAAATCTGTGCGTATAAACATCACATGGGCCAAAATAATTAGTCGGCCTGTTTGATGCATTGACTATCGGCCCGGGTTTTGGTTTGCGTTTAGACTGGATGAACCATTTATAAGACCGCCATAGAATTAGAGGGAGCTTGTAAAAGGGCTTATCCAGAAAGATCGTGAACAGCGAAGGGTTGTAGATGCTGATTTCCGGAAGGGTCTTCCCATTAAGAAAATCCATTATCGCATTGAGAAATTCAAGGATACTCATTCCATCTCCGACTATATGGTGAATGGACATCAGAAGAACAGGCTGCGGATCATCCGGAAAGTACATCATCTTGATCGGCAGTGACTGTTCCAGTGTAAATGGTTCATTGAAAAAATCTTTCCTGCAGCCGAGAAATTCTTCTGAATCGTGGAGAAAATTATTTCTGACCTTGAATGCATCCTTGAACAGAACATCAATCCTTTCGTCGTTGTTCTCAAGAATCCTCATGCGGTATGAACAAAAAACCGGTTGAACAATCGACCTGAGCCGTGGATAAATCGAAATCATATACCTTAACGCCCGGTACATCTCTTCAGAACTGTGCCGTGTGGCAAAACGCAGTGAGATTGTCATTCCCTGAGCGGGCATGATGTCTTCCATTGCAAGAAAGTAGAGATCCAATGAACTTAATCTGACGGTCTGTTTCTTAAGGTTCATTCATACCCCCTCTGAATTATTCATCCACATGACATATACCGTGGTTTTCCTCAAAAGGAAATATTCGTCAATTATTCAGCGCAATATTTTTCTGGAATATATCGAGTTCATCTTCTCATAAAAATAGAGGTTTTTTTTGCAAATATGATTTAGTGACATCTATAGGACTATCTGAATATATACAAACGCGGCTGAACAACTTTAGATTGATTGTCATGTATTCATGGTATAGCCTTTAATTTAATTTGAATAAATTATGCAGGATGGAACCCAAATGCCGATATCATCTCAAACAGAGATTCTCTTATTTGCATCGTTCGTTACGAATTTCGGTTTTGGGATAATTCAGCCGATTCTGCCGATATTTGCCGCTGACCTTAAGGCTTCGGGTTTAATGCTCGGACTTATCTTTTCAGCAATTTCAGTATCAAAATTGTTTTTCAATCCTTTATTCGGATGGCTCTCAGATAGAAAAGGCCGTAAGATATTCATTTCGTCCGGTCTTTTCTTGTATACATTCGTGGCTCTGAGTTACACGTTTATTGAAACACCGGTTCAAATGATCTTTGTAAGGCTTGCCGCCGGAGTTACCTTCGCAATGGTCATGCCTATCGTAACCGCATATCTGGGCGGCCTGTCGAAACCGGGAGAAGAAAGCTACAATATGGCCATGCTGAACCTCTCTGTCGGCCTCGGCATGGCTCTGGGACCGATAATAGGCGGCATACTGGCCGACAGAATCAATATTCATGCGGCATTTTACGGACAGGCAATATTGTTGTTTATTTCGTTCGCCATTACGCTTGTTCTTTTTCCCAACAAGCAGGCCGAACAGAAAACCACACCAACGCCAAAGCTTCCTCTCAGCAAGATTTTTTCTTCGAATGTAATGAAAGGCATTGCAATTTCCGTTTGCATGAATGCCATGATATTAAGCAGCCTTTTGGTATTCATACCCCTTCTAAGCAAAAACATGAAGCTCACTAATACGCAAATCGGGATCCTTCTGGCCACTGTAATGATCGTATCCGGCCTTCTTCAGCTGCCCTTCGGCAAACTTGCCGGAAAATATGATAAAATAGCTTTCATAGTTTCCGGAAGTTTAATCGGAGCCATTACTGTGGGTCTCCTGCCCGTTTGCCACAATTTCACTGCGTTACTGGGTGTGAGTCTGTTCGTTGCAATCGGCTTTGCCCTTTCAGGGCCTGCATTGTCAGGCCTGCTTATCGAAAAGAGCAGGGCGAGAGGACTGGGCGCTTCAATAGGGACAATATCAGCGTTTCAGGAAGCAGGACTAATTACCGGACCTATTCTCTCAGGCCTCATCATGGATAAAATCGATTTGAACAGCGTGTTCTACATAATGGCGGGATTCAGTGTCCTTGCAACATTCATATTTTTCCTGTTCACAAAAATAATTGGCGATGATCAAATTCTGAATGTAACATAAAAATACTTGATCGTTTCGACAGTAGTCCAAAGACATCGACCTGTCCCCAGTTCCGTTCGAAGGTATCTATTTCGTTGTATGCAAGTGGTACATGCCAGTTTCCCAGAACCGATCCTCCTCCAAGACTGTCAATGATAATCGCTTTCCGAAAGACCGGGCTTGGCCGGAGAAAGCAGTATATCCCTATGCTTTTTCTTTTTCAGAAGCCTTCCGTCCGGTGCAACAAAACTGACCTTTCCCTCTTTCTTTATAAGCTCTATAAGGCCCGGATTTTTACAGTAATATGCACCTATCTTCCTGGACCTCAGACTCCAACCCGATTTTTAATTCCAAATTACAAAATAGATACTCGGATATTATAGAGAGACTATGAGCTTATTGTGAAGATTTCGAAACCCATCAATAAATATTTTATTCCATTGATTTTAAAATAATATGATATAAAGTCCCAATTTGCATTGCAGAAATAACTGATGAAGTTGATGAAAAGGAAACCGTTCGCATTATTTTGATCAAATATTATATATTAATTAGTTACGGGAATTTTGATGGAACAAAGCTATAAACCTATAAAACGAATATTTACGGTTCTATTCATAGCATCAGCTGCCGCCTCGCTTGGAATCTTCATTGTGATACCTATATTGCCGATTTTTGCTCAGGATCTAGGGGCTTCCGGATTTGCGGTCGGGCTTGTAATCTCCAGTTTTGCAATCAGCAAGTCACTTATAAATCCGTTTATTGGGCGACTGTCAGATAAACTAGGCAAGAAATTGCCGATAGCCTCGGGACTTGCGTTATTTACCATTGTTGCGCTTATGTTTTCATTTGCAGGCAATGCATTGGAATTGATAGGTATAAGACTTCTTATGGGTGCAGCCAACGCTATGGTTGTGCCGATAATCGGAGCCTATATCGGCGAACTAACGAAAGAAGGCAATGAAGCAACATACATGGCTGTATTTAATATATCCACAATGATTGGCATTGGTCTGGGACCTATTGCCGGAGGCATTATCTCCGGGAAGCTTGGTACAACAGCAACCTTTTATGCGATGGCTGCATCAACTTTTATTGCATTTCTGTTAATTGTATTTTTCTTGCCTGAAAACTCATATTCCCGAAAACTTGCAGGAGCAAAAGAAAATCCTTTCAAGAAATTCTGGGCAATCCCTCAACTTAAGGGACTGATTGTCTACAATATAATCAACAGTCTCGGAATGGGCGGCATTATAGGATTCCTTCCCATCCTGACAAAGAAAAACAGCCTATCGACAGTACAGATAGGAATATTGCTTTCTTCCATTCTGATTGTCACGGGGATCCTGCAAATTCCTTTTGGTCGATATGCCGACAGGAAGGGCAATAAAGGGGCATTCGTCATATTCGGCGCAATTATCTACATAATTGCCCTGATTGCTCTTCCTTATGCACCGGGTTTTTGGGGATTTCTCGTGATAGGAATCTTCTCGGCAATCGGAACCGCAATTGCTGGACCAGCTGTAAATGCACTTGTAATTGAGAACTGCCGGGAGATAGGTCTGGGTTTTTCAGTTGCCGTTATGGATACTGCAACCACAGTAGGATTTATTATCGGTCCTTTGCTTTCCGGGCTCGTCATGGATATACTTGGAATAGAATCCGTTTTCCTTGTATGTGCTCTTGCATATATATTCGGATTGTGGATTTTCTTCAGGAAGTGCTACTTGATAAGCATAAACAGGATTGTCGAATGAGGACAATATTTTTTATATTTGCCGCTTTAGCTGGTGCGATATATTATCAATTTATCAGATCAGATTCTTCAAGGCCTATTCCTGACATAAAAAAATGGACAGTATCAGACAAGCTCTACATTCTGTTTAAAATTTTCAGGCCTTTAGTTAAAGCGGAAAAAGGCAAAGGCATTGAACTTTTTTTTGCTTCTCAGAACCTTGTATTTAACAAGCCGGAAGGATTTAAGGAAATTACCGCTGCTACAATAGGTGCCGGAGGCGACATAATGCATTGCCCGGGCTTTTCAAGACAATCGCTTTCAACCGTCTGGAATGAAATCGGCCCTTTTCTATTTTCCAATGACATCGTTCTCGCCAATCTTGAAACCCCGGTAGATACGTCAAAACCGCCTGTACCGATACCGCGAGGAGACAAGATATCCGAATGGCTTGCAACCAAAGCCCCTTTGCTTAACGGATCAATAGATGCCATTGAATCTTTTTACGATTCAGGAGGTAGAATTGATATAATGTCTACTGCTTCAAATCACTCCTTGAACATGGGAATTGACAGTCTTTTCAATACACTGCACCTGCTTGACGGTAAAGACATTGTCCATGTCGGTACTTCCCGATCACCTCATGAGCAGGATGCAATACCGGTAATAGAAATAAACGGGATAAAAATAGCATTCATCGCTTATACTTTTTCTCTTAATGAAAACAGCCTGGAACCCGGCAAGGAATATCTTGTTAATTTTGTCCTGCTCAATGAACCCGACGCGGATATCTCCCTTGTAAAAAAGCACATCGCCATCGCCAGAGGAAAAGGGGCTGATATTATTCTGGCTTCGCTGCATTGGGGGCATGACCTCGAAGCATACCCGGTTCAGAATATTATCAACAGATCGCATGAACTTTGCGATGCAGGCATTGATATAATTCTAGGGCATCATCCTCATATGCTGCAGCCAATGGAAAAATATACATCTAAGACTTCGGAGCATGGAATCGATCGTATCTGTTTTATAGCCTATTCTCTTTCAGAAATTCTGTCTTTTCTGTTCTTCATGCCCGTATCATGGCTTTCCGGAGTTATAAAGATTGAACTTACAAAAGGCACAATAAATAACAGGGCTGTAACAATAATATCGGATGTTAAATTTCTGCCATTTTATAAACTCTACAGAAGGAACAGCGACGGCTCTGAAAACTTCTATCAGATTGACTTAAAAAAAGCTCTTTCCCGTCTTGGCGAATACGCCGATAAATACAGCCTGACCGAAAAGGATATAGAAACGATGAAAAAACTCAACAAACTGCTTGATACCGTCATCCTCCCCTACGACAGCAGTTCCATACTCTTCACTCCCAATTCTGAAGGCTGATTATTTCTTGAACGATTTTATAATCTTTAACAGTAACGGAATCATCTTATCAATAAAAGACATCTTTGAGGGGTCTTCTTCGAGTGACGGCATCTTACAGTCGGGTCCATACAGGTTTTCCATCATCTTCATTACTTCATTCTGAATAAGTCCCCTGAATGGCACATTGGCAATCATGCCGTACATGGCGGCATTGCCCCTGACAGCGAGATCAGGGTTTGAACGCACGGTTTTAACAGCTTCCCGGATATCTTTCAAATAGTCATCCGCTATCATTGCATGCCTCGGAATAACCATGCAGTGAAGGGCATTGGGATTTTGCAGCCTGTCGACAAGCCAGCCTTTCGCCTCCAGCTGATCTCCAACTGCGAATATGTCTACGGCCCTGTCGGTCGATGTGTAGGCGAAAACGCTCATTGCCGGTTTGCCAAGCACCTTGAGCCCTGGAATTTCCTCTATGCCTTTTTTGAGCTTTTCGGTCGTTTCCATTATTGTTGCAGCAATCTCTTTATAGCCGCTGACGCCGAAGACATTCATTGCAGCCCAGGCAGCGGCAATCGCTCCTCCAGGCCTCGTTCCCAGCATTGCGGGAGATGCGAAAACGCCCCCCGGCCAGTCGGTCTTTACGAAGAACTGGTGCTTCAGATAATCCATATTCTTGTACAACAGCACAGATGCTCCTTTTGCGCTGAAGCCGTATTTGTGTATGTCTGCCGATATGGATGTTACCCCTGGAACCCTGAAATCGAAAGGATCGATATTAAAGCCGTTCTTTTCAATAAAGGGGAGCAGAAACCCTCCGACACATGAATCAACATGAAGAGGAAGGTCATGTTCGATCGCCAGTCTGCCGAGTTCCGTTACAGGATCTATGACTCCATGCGGATAAGACGGCGCCGAACATACGATCATAATGGTGTTTCGGTTGATGAGCTTTCTGACGGCATTTACATCGACCCTGTTGTCCGCGCAAAGCGGTACATAATGGATCTTAACACCAAAATACTTTGCTGCCTTGGACCAAGCGACATGAATCGATTTCGGTGCGATCATCTCCGGCCTGAAAGGAAGATAGCGCTTTGATTTGGCAAGCTCCCTGTAGGTAACAACAGGGAGCAGGCAGCTTTCGGTTCCGCCGGATGTCATTACACCGACTGTCTTGTCGTCTCCGCCCAGAATTCCTGCAGACATCTTGACAATTTCCGACTCCATGCGTTTGAGGCTCTTGAAAGCCATGGGATTGAGAGCATTTTCGCTGAAATACATTCCATAGGCTTCTTTCAGAAAATTTGTATGCTCTTCGCTGAGGTAATAAACAAGACTCCAGGTCTTGCTGTCATGATAGTTGGCATCGTCTGAATTGAATGACCTGAGCATCTCAAGCACTTTCGAGCGCTCGATACCCTTTTCCGGAATCCTGTTCATTTCATCCCCCTAACGCCATACCTGGCTGTTTTTCATATAAGTTTTTTAATCGGATTGTTTTATGAATCACACGGCCCTGAATTGATCAGAGTCAAATCCTTAAATAACCTGTACAATATGCGCTATCTACTTGATTCAAGTCAAATATTTTATCCGGTAAATGCCTTAAAAATGTTTTGAACAAAGAATAGTGGAGGTCAAGATGATAAAGACAAGAAAGATTATAGAAATAGATGAGGCAAAGTGTGACGGCTGCGGCCAATGCTGTCTGGCATGTGCTGAAGGAGCGCTTAAGATTATCGACGGTAAAGCAAAGCTTATAGGCGATATTTTTTGTGATGGCCTTGGTGCCTGCATCGGCGAATGCCCCCAAGGTGCTTTGAAGATCATCGTACGACCTGCAGACACATTTGATGAAGAGGCCGTTAAACATCATCTTGGCAATGCTCAAGAAAATATAGAAAAATCCCTGCCCTGCGGCTGTCCATCAACAGCGATGATGGAGTTCAAAAAGGAACCCGGTTATGAAAATAATGCACCTTCATGCGAGGCAGTAAGCCATCTGGGACACTGGCCGATAAAGCTTCAGTTATTAGGGCCGCAAGCGCCTTTTCTGAAAAATTCCGATCTGGTGCTGATAGCTGATTGTGCAGCCGTTGCCTTTCCCGGACTGCATGAAAAGTTTCTGAAAGGCCATGCCGTCGCAATAGGCTGCCCCAAGTTTGATGACATCGAAGCACACATTGACAGACTTGCACACATCCTTACTGAGGCACGCCCTAAAAGCCTTACAGTCGTACATATGGAGGTGCCATGCTGCAGCGGATTTCTATATGCCGCAATTGAGGCAATTAAGCGATCATCCGTAAAAATACCTTTCAAAAGAATTATTATAGGCAGAAACGGTGATACATTGGTCGAGGAGGAAATAGCTGTATAATTTTACAGGATAACTTCTGTGTCGCTCTGAACCAGAGCCAATCAAAATTTATATTTTTAAGTGATTGCCGCTTTACCGGGGTTTTTCTTCCTGTTCGCAGAAAAAATCCAGGGCCGAATCGGCACTGAATACGGCATTTAGAAAATTTCCCGCATTAGATTCATTATTATAGGGTGAGAGTATCATATAATAAACCTTTGCAATATTCTTATACATCTCTTTGTCCACAACTTGTACTCCAATGCCGTCAGTCGTAATTCCATAATAATGGCTTATCACGCCACCTTCATTGACGCCGAACCCTTTCTCGACCCATCCCCAGTTGTCATATAAGAACATGAGTTCATCAGGAACCTCTTTGAGAATGTTATTTGTATGGCCTCCATCAATCAGGTTTAGAACATATCGTATCTTCTCCAGATTTTTCTTGATCAGCATATAAAAGATGTTTTTATTATCCCAGATTTTCAACAGACGTTCATAGAATTCAGCCATATTGCGATTGTGTTCAGGCTTGTATGCAACAAATACATTATTAAACCTGGTTATTCCGATTTTATGGTAAAGTTCATCCAGGCTGGAGCTTCCCATCGCCCACTTGCATGTTCCTGGCGGTTTATCTCCATCCGCAAAAAAGTCCGAGCCGTTATCACCCATATAAGATCCCCAACAGAAAACACTTATCAGATAATCACTGGATATTATACAGGTAATCTTTTCCCTTTTGTACCAAAATCATCATTTTTCTTTTTTGAGGATCTGGAAGATTCAACCGGATTGACTTTCTTGACAACTTCAGTTTTCAACTGCGTTTTCGGGGCTTCCTTGATTCTTACATAATATTTAGCAAGCTTTTCCTGGTCCATGCTTGACGCCTCGAAAATGAAGTCATATCCATATTCCTTGACCATAGAAAAATACAGTTTCAGGGCATTTCTGACATGTGAAGCCTGGGGAATACTCGTCTGCATTTCAAGGAATCTCAGCAATTCGATTGTTTTTTCTTCGAGAGCCACTGTGAATATATTCTTGCCTGCCATAATTCGCTCCTTTGGTAATGCACTTTACTATCTAAATCTGAAGGATAAGTCAAAGCATTTATCATCTTTTGTTCAATTAATTTAATTTATGTTATAACTTATATTTTATTTGACTTAATATACATAATTCTATAATTATTAATTAAAGGCGATAATTCATGGCGAACGTAAAAGAACCAGCCAAATCAGACATCATAACACTTAAAGACTGGCTTGAAACAACAAACACCAGCCAGAAAGAGTTTGCATCTTCAATCGGGATAGCAGGCAGCACGATAAGCCGGATTGTTTCCGGCAAATCCAGATCAAACCCGGAAATTGCCAGAAGTATCGAGTTTGCAACAGGTGGAGCGGTATCAAGATGGAGCGTTTTGTATCCTGACAATGAGATTTAAAATCCGGGTTTCCAATAATTATCTTTTCAGGCTTTGATGACACCTGCAGCAACAACTGCGCTGATTAATTGACCATCCTAGTGAATAGTCAGTATTCTTAATAGCCTTATTTATCAATCCATTTGATGCACAGGAACCTGCAACAAAAAGCTAAGGATTTAATAAGCCAAGGACGATAAAGTTTTCATAAAAATGTATTTAAATGGACTGGAGATTCAGATTCATACAAAACGGCAAGGAGGAGCAATGGGAACAGAGATCGAACGCAAATTTCTTGTAAACGATACCTCGTGGGGAAAACCCATTAAAAGCCTCTCAATAATCCAGGGGTATTTTCCCACAAGCGGGTATTCATTAAGGGTACGGATTCAGGAAGACAAGGCCTTCCTTACATTGAAAAAGACAAAATCCAAAATTTCACGTCACGAATTCGAGTATGAAATACCCGTTCGTGATGCCAGAGAAATAATCGGTATATTCTGTAGCGGCCATATTGTTGAAAAAACCCGGCATATAGTTGAATATATGGGCTTCAAATGGGAAGTGGATGTGTTTCATGGCGACAATGACGGGCTTATAGTGGCAGAACTCGAACTTAAATCCGAGGATGAAGCATTTAAAAAACCATCATGGCTGGGCGAAGAGGTTACCCGCGACTCAAAATATCTGAACGCATATCTGGCAAGGTTCCCCTACAAGACATGGAATAAATGATTGTTGACAATAGCGCATTATAGTTGTTTTATTCGCAATATATACCAGGAGGTAAATATGCCTTATGTCGATTTCAGTAACTTTCCAGCAGGCAAGGTCGACAAACCTTTCGAGAGGGAGCTCAAGTTAATTTTATCCCCTGATATGAACCCCGATGTGGAAGGTTTCACTTTTCTGATTTCAACGCTCGCTCCAGACGGCGGATGCACGGATATGCACATGCATGATGACTCCGGCGAGCTCATGATATTTATGTCCGGCAAAGGCAAGGCTTGGATGAAGGGTGAAGAATATGAAATTAAACCAGGCACCGCCATTTATGCACCCCCATGCACTCCGCATAAAACTATGAACACCGGTGATGAACCGCTGATGATAGCCTGCATTTTTGTTCCGTCCATATCAACCGAATACATAAGGCAGAATATTGAAGCAGCACAGAAATCAGACACATGCAGATGAAAGATGCACTTTTTAAGCGCATATCAGAGCTGAGAAAATCGGGGGCAATAACAGTTCCCGAAGATGAGCTTAAACAAACGCTAAAACTTTATGGCGTGCCGGTTCCGCAAGGAAAACTGTGCCGTACCGTGGATGAAGCTGTCGCTTTCACATCGGAAACCGGTTTTCCTGTCGTCCTGAAACTTTCTTCCGAGAAAATTCTTCATAAAACCGAACTGAAAGGCGTACAGCTAGGCCTGTGCTCGAAAGAGGAAGTCTGCAAGGCGTTCTCGGAAATGGATTCGGCCTTTAAGAAACAGAATATCGAAGGCTATCTCGGAATACTTGTCGAAAAAGAGGCCGCTGAAGGTACCGAGCTTATAATAGGACTGCAGCATGACGCCGCATTCGGATCAGTGCTAATGATGGGCCTGGGAGGCATTCTTACAGACCTTCTGGGTGATGTCGTGTTCAGGAAAATACCACTATCTAAAAATGATATCCTTGAAGCTCTCAAGACATTGAATTCGTGGCCTCTCTTAAACGGTTATCGGGGCAGGCCCGCTCTTGCTATTGATCAAATTGTGGACGCAATCCATGCAATTGCATTATTCGGAACCGACTTTGCCGGTCAATATGATTCCATCGATTTCAACCCACTTATAGCCTCACCTCATGGATGCACACTGGTTGACGCCAAGATGGTCATCTCGAAAAAGGAAAAGACAGCACAGACATCGGCGACTGAGAGCCCGCGTATTTCTCATATGAATGGTTTTTTCAATCCCGGGAGTGTTGCTGTGATAGGCGCATCGAATACACCGGGCAAAATCGGCTTTACGATCCTCGATTCACTTATCAACCTTGACTTTAAAGGTACAGTTTACCCTATCAACCCCAAATCAAGTGAGGTTCTAGGCCTTAAAGCATACACATCACTCTCTGAACTTCCGGAAACACCTGAAATGGTTGTAATAAGCGTAGGGCTTGAACTTATACCGGATATCATTTCCGAAATGGGAAAGATCGGCGCACATAACGCCTTCATTGTGTCGGGAGGCGGCAAGGAACTGGGTGGAGAGCGCGCTGGCATTGAAGAGCGTATAAGTGCTCTTGCCCGCACAAACGATGTCAGAATCATAGGCCCCAACTGTATAGGCAGCTTTGACGGAAACAACAGATTCGATTCGTTCTTCTACCCAAGAGGCAGACTAAAGAGGCCGGGAGGAGGCCCTGTCAGTTTCATTACGCAGAGCGGAACATGGGGCTGTGCATTCCTTGAAAATGCTGCAGATACAGGAGTCAGCAAGATGGTGAGCTATGGCAACCGTGTTGACGTGGATGAGGGAGACCTGATTGCATACCTTGCGGCCGACCCCGACACGAAAGTGATCGGCAGTTATCTGGAAGGCTTGGGAGACGGCAGGAAATTTCTCGAAGGTGTGGAGATAGCAAGGAAAGCAGGAAAACCGGTCATTGTTTTCAAGACAGGCCGCAACAAGGTATCCGCTAACGCAGCCGTCTCGCATACAGGTGCCTATGGCGGCAGTTATGAGATATATAAAGGCGCTTTCGAGCAGGGAGGCGTAGTCCTTACGGACAGCTTCCACGAGCTTTATGCGGCATGCGCCGCCCTGGCGCTTCAGCCGCCTGCCCGGGGAAACAGGGTTGCCCTCGTATCGAACGGCGCGGGACCGATGGTCAATGCAATTGACCTGTTTCCATCAAAGAACCTTGAACTCACTAAACTCAACCGTGAATCCTTCAACGCCATGCGTGATAAATTCAGCTTTTTCTACATAGTCGAAAATCCGGTTGATGTAACGGGTTCAGCCACAGGGGCCGATTATGAGTTTGTCATCGAGACCCTTATTGCCGATGACAATGTCGATATTATAATGCCCTTCTTCGTATTCCAGAATGCTCCGCTTGATGAAAGCATTGTGGAGCGGCTTGCTGCAATAAACTTCAAGAAGCTCAAGCCAATTGTCTGCTGTTCAACCGGCGGTGCCTACTCCGAAAAAATGGGCTCTGCCATTATGAAAACCGGCATCCCCGTATTCACGCGTGTTGCGGAATGGGTGGCGGCTGCTTCCGCACTGGCGAAGTGGGCGGAAATCAACAGGAAATAACAGGTGGAAAAAAGATATTTTAAGGAGAATCCGATATGAAAATAGCAGTAATCAGCGAAGTCAGCGCGGTAATCAAAAATCCGGATATAATAGCCGCTCTTGAGGGTCGCGGGCATGAGATCGTCAATGCCGGCATGAAGACGGCGGATGACAAGCCCGAACTGACATACATACAGACAGGGCTCCTTGCAGGGCTTCTTCTTGGAACAGGCAGAGTCGATATGGTTGTAGGAGGGTGCGGCACCGGACTGGGATTTCTCAATTCCGCTCTGCAGTACCCAGGGGTCATGTGCGGTCTTATCTCAAATGATCTTGATGCATGGCTCTTCGGCAAGATAAACGGCGGCAACTGCATAAGTCTGCCGCTTCTTGTAGGCTACGGCTGGGCGGGTGACATCAATCTCAAATTCATATTCGACAAGCTCTTTTCAGTTACAGGGTTCGGCAAGGGTTATCCACCGCACAGGGAGGAGTCGCAGCAGCAGAGCAGGAGACTTTTCTTCGAGGTCTCGGAAGCGACGCACAAACCGTTGGCACAGATCATTTCCGGACTCGGTGACGATGTGATAAAACCGGCCCTTTCCTTCCCCGGCATATCCGGGCTGCTCGACATCGAGACTCTACCGGCAGATATCCGGGACGCCCTTAAAAGGAGGATGTAAATGGACCGGCAGGATCGTGCTGCTGCAATAGCGAAATATGGTGGGATCGATGCTGCAATTGCCGCGCATGCAATTACTCAGTTCGCCGATATAAGCGTTTCCGAAGCAATTGTTCTGGGCCTTCTGAAACAGGGCGTAACAAAATACTGCGCCATATTCGGGCACGGCACAACCGATATAGCGGAAGTTCTAAGGGTCTATGAAGGTGCCGGGCTTATAAAGACATTTAATGTCAGACATGAGACAGCAGGCGCACATGCCGTGACAGTTCTCAAAATGGTTACCGGAGAGACAGCAGCAATGATCACTTCTATCGGGCCCGGCGCCATGCATGCATTTGCCGGATCGCTTGCCGCCTCATCGAACGGTGCCGGGGTCTGGCACATCTACGGCGACGAGACCACCCAGGATGAAGGTTTCAACATGCAGCAGATCCCCGGAAACGAACAGGGTTTGTTTCTTAAAATGATGAGCCACATGGGCCGGGCATATTCCGTTTATGAGCCGTGGTCCGTAATCTCAGCACTCAGGGCAGGCGCCATTACTACCGGAGCACAGTTCGCACAGCCCTTTTTCATGCTCGCACCCATGAATGTGCAGCCTTCTGTGCTTAAGAATTTCAACCTTGCCGAGTTGCCGGCAAGGGTTGATATGCCGCTTCTCGAATGTGCAGACACCAATATTTTTCTCTATGCGGTCGATGCCGTGAAGGCGGCACGGAAGATAACAATAAAAATAGGCCAGGGAGCCAGGGGATGCGGCAGGGAAATAGTCGAACTTGCAAACCTGATTGATGCAGCGATTGTCTCCGGACCTAATGCCTCGGGGATCGTCCCTTATTCGGAGAAGCGCTACATGACGGTCGGCGGTTCAAAGGGTTCCATCGCAGGAAATTACGCCATGAACGAGGCCGACCTTGTAATTATCATTGGTGCGCGCGCCGTCTGCCAGTGGGACTGTTCGGGAACCGCATGGAAAAAGGCAAAAAGCATAATCAACTTCAACATCAACCCCGTCCATGCTTTCCACTACAATAAGACGATTGCAATAACAGGAGACGCAAAGTCCAACCTGAGGGCCTTTATTGAATCCCTGACCGAGACATGCGCAGGCAAAAAAGAAAGCGCATGGACAAAAGCCATTTTGAATAAACGCGCAGAGTGGATAGCATTTAAAAGCGAGCGCTATTCATGCACAGGCCTTACAGATGCTGTCTGGAAACGTAAGGTACTCACACAGCCTGTTGCAATAAAGACCGTATGCGACTTTGCTGATGAGATAGGAGCAATCAAGCTTTTCGATGCAGGAGACGTTCAGGCGAACGGCTTCCAAATCGTTGAAGACAAAGAGGAAGGTCAGACATTCTCCGATACCGGCGCATCTTACATGGGGCTTGCCTCTTCAGGGGTATTGATCGGCGCTATGTCAGATGTCTATCCTGTTGCATTCTGCGGAGACGGCAGCTTCATGATGAACCCTCAGATCCTGATCGACGGCGTACAGCATGGGGCGAAAGGCATGATAGTAGTTTTCGACAACCGCAGGATGGCGGCGATATCAGGACTTCAATACGCTCAATACTCAAAGGAATATAAAACAAACGACACCGTAGCAGTCGATTATGTCTCAATGGCGAATTCAATCAAAGGCGTCAAAGGCTTATTCGGGGGCTACACCGTCAAAGAGCTTAAAAAAGCGCTGGCCGAGGCTAAGGCCTACACAGGCATCTCCCTGGTCCATGTGCCTGTTTATAACGGTCCAGATGAGCTTGGAGGCATGGGCGTTTTCGGTGACTGGAACGTCGGCAACTGGTGCGAGCGCGTGCAGGCTGAACACCACAAAATCGGCCTTTAAGGGAGGGTATGAAATGATCAATGTGGCTCTTGTAGGTCTGGGCAGGATAGCGGATGTTCACTATCCGGGTTATGTCGGGAACAAAGACGCGCAGATTCTTGCAGTCTGCGATACTAACGAGGAGACCGCCCTTAGACGAAAGGCCGAATGGAACATTCGAAAGCATTACACCAGCTTTGATGCGGTCCTTGCGGATACCGAAATAGATGCGGTCGAGATACTGACGCCTACCATGATGCATGCGGAAATGACGTTAAAAGCGCTTGCTGCCGGTAAACATGTGGCTGTCCAGAAACCCATGGCAAACACACTTGTCGAGGCCGACGCCATGATAGCTGCTGCAAATAAGGCAGGAAAAATCCTCAAGGTCTCAGACAACTATGTCTTCTACCCACCCACCCTGCTGGCAAAAAAACTGATTGAAGAGGGCGAAATCGGGACTCCGCACAATATAAGGATAAAGCTCATAAGCGGCGGTTCAGGCGGCTGGGAGGTTCCATCGTCAGCATGGGCCTGGCGAATCAAGGAAGGCCAGGAAGGCAGAGGGCTTCAGACATTCGACCACGGCCATCACCTCTGGGCCACAACCTGGTTTCTGCTGGGGGATATCGAAAGAGTGGCTTCATGGATAGACTATATCGACGACGGTGTGATTGACAGCCCGGCCGTTATAATGTGGAAGCACAAGGACGGCATGAAATACGGAATGTGCGAATATACCTATGGGAACGAACTTGCAATCCCGTCCAAATATTACGGCAATGATGAGTGGATTGAGATCAGCGGAACAAGAGGTATCGTCATAGTAAACCGCTGTACGGGCCTGCTAAGGGAAGGCCCTGCCGTGAGCCTGTTCAACGGTTCATGGAAACATTTTAATACACCTGACGACTGGGGCGAGGGCTTCAAAGGTTCGACTCTCAATTTCATCAACACGATGCTGGGCAGGGAAAAGCCTCTGCTCTCTGCGGAAGAAGGCAGGTATATCCTGAAGTTTTCCATTGCAATACAGAAGTCAAACAGACTTCACCGTGAAGTATATTTATCAGAACTCGATTCAAAAGTGCCTGCACTGGTTGCAGGATATAACCGTGCCAGGAATGTAATTGGAAAAATGCCAAAGAAAAATATATTCGAAATTCTTGGAATCGGCGGCAATACGGAACAGTATGCATGCCAGGCGGAGAAGCTCACAAAGGAACTTACGACAAGATTCAATCCGGCGGCCGCTGAAGGATGGTCAACTGTTATGGGCCTTCAGGTAACCCCTGAAGGAAGCGCTGCTTCGATGAAATTCACAATGAGAGTTAATGACGGCAAGGTAGAGCTTATGGAAGGGTCTCTTCCGGATGATGCTGTGTTTAGCATTTCGGTCCCTGCAGGAACCTGGGCCGCCATACTGCTCAAAAAGAAAAAGGTTGAAATGGCCTTTATGCAGGGCAAACTCAAAATACAGGGCAAGAGCGAAGAGGCACTTAAACTCAAAGCCGCATTCGGACTCTAATGGGAGGCATTGGTTATGTCATATAATATAATTAAAATGTCGAAGAAAAAGAAGATAGCCCTTGTCGCACACGACAACAAAAAAGTCGAAATGCTTGAGTGGGCCAAATTCAACCGGGACCTTCTGGACCAACACAAGATATTCGCAACAGGTACAACTGGCAGGCTGCTGGAGGAAGTCCTTGAAATCAAGGTCAGGAAGCTCCAGAGCGGCCCTCTTGGAGGCGACCAGCAGATAGGCTCAATGATAGTAGGCGGTGAGATCGACTTCATGATCTTTTTCTGGGACCCACTCGAACCCATGTCTCACGATACCGACATCAAGGCCCTTTTGAGAATGGCAGCGGTCTGGAACATACCGATTGCATGCAACCGCTCCACCGCAGATTTCTTGATATCGTCTCCGCTTCTGGAAGAAGACTACGAACGGATCGTGCCGAATTATTCGGATTATCAGAACCGTAAAATTGAGCACTGAATAGAGCTTTAATCATGGAAATGCCCAATCCATTCAGGGTGTTTGTACTTGACGTAGACGAAGCTGTCACAAGGCAGAAAAGGCTTATGGCCAGGTATCAGCCCGTCGTTGTCCCGTACCTGCAAAAATCCGAGACTCTCAGATACTGGTGCAGTCTTGAAGAAATCGAGCGGCTCAGGAAGCAGTTCACCCCCTATGATTCATCATCCGTAAGAAAAATCATCTTCTATGGTTCGGGCGACTATCACCACCTTGCCTTTCTTTGGATTAGTCTGATCAAGGAGCCTGTCACGATAATCCACTTCGATGATCATTCCGACTTCTGGAAAACTCCCAACAGCAGTTTTATTCACTTCGGCTGCTGGGTTGTTAATACGCTGAAGCTCCCCAACATCCGAAAGGTGATCCAGTTAGGCGTTGACGGCGATTTCGATATGAGCAAAGAGACCCCCTTCCCCATGGGTCCGATAGGCCATGTGATGAGTCTTCTGCATGATGGCAGGATCGAGGTCTATCCGAACTCAATGCGGCGCTCGCTCCTTCTCGGAAAGGTTAAGGGAAAACTTCCATGTGTGGAGTTCGAACCGGGACTTCTGACGTCGCACGCCAACTGGATGAACATGCGAGACAACGGTGGTATTGAAGCCACACTTGAAAGGGTCCTGCCGCGTATTCCTACAGAAGCGGTTTACCTTACAATCGACAAGGATTGCCTGAGAGAGTCTGACAATTTTGCCGCCTACCCCGGGCGGCAGGGAACACTGTCTCTCGACGAGCTTCTGGCTGCAATCACCTTTATAGGGAAGAACAAGCGCATCATAGGAGCGGATGTCTGCGGCGACGGCTCCATTTTCCCCTCAACTGGCAACCGCATGAAGAAGATGGTGGCGTGGATAAAGGACCATGACACACCAATCGAGGAATTCTCTTCACAAAAAAACATCCTCTTAAACGAAGACGCCAACCTGAAAATCATTGAAAGGCTCACCTCAACTGACTTGTTACAATAATCTTGACTTACTGGCAGGGGGTGTAGGAATCGAACCTACATTCATGGCTTCAAAGGCCAGCGTCCTGCCGTTGAACGAACCCCCTTTATGAATCATCTTCTTCTCAGGCATTCTCAATATCTTTGAGTACTATTTTTTTCAAGTGCATTATTCGTAAGATTCAAACATTATTTCTGAATTGTTTTAATCTTATGCAGCGGCTATCTGCTGCAATTATCTTGACAGTAGGCAAGATTGAATATATGTCATCCCAAAAAGTTTAAACCGGAGGGAATACTTAATGTCACTAAGCATCAGGCTGACTCGCTGCGGCGCAAAGAAAAAGCCCTTTTACAGGGTTGTTGTACTTGATTCAAGATCACGTAGAGACGGACGCTCCCTTGATATAGTCGGTTTCTTCAACCCTAAGAATAGGGAAGAAAGCATTAATCTTGATCTGGAAAAGATAAAGTTCTGGGTTGAAAAGGGTGGTCGCATGTCACCTGCAGTAAAAAAACTTGTAAAAGAAAAAGGGATTACTGCCTAATAATAATCTGACTCTCCTGCGGAGGTGGCTATGTTGAAGGATATTATCGAATATATCGCCAAAGCGCTTGTTGACGATCCGGAAGCTGTTCAGGTCACCGAAATAGAAGGTGAAGTTACATCAGTAATAGAACTCAGGGTGGCAAAGCCAGACCTTGGAAAAGTAATCGGAAAAGAAGGCCGTACCGCACGTGCAATGCGCACCATCTTGACCGCGGCCTCAACCAAGATCAGGAAAAGAGCTGTCCTGGAGATCATTGAATAGTAAATGAGACATGATGTCTTAGCCGTTGGAAGGGTAAAGGCCCCTAACGGCCTGAAGGGAAAAATGTGGATTACCCCGCTCGGGGACACATTCAATCAGTATGATCGTTACATAATCGGCGAAAAGGGTTTATCCAGAAAACTCGTATCTCTTGAAAAAAGAAAGAAAGGTTTTGTCCTCATGCTTGAAGGCATAACCGATATTTCCCAGGTCGAAGAGCTTCAGAGACAGAATATATATGTAAGCCGCGAACTGCTGCCCGAGACAACAGATGATGAATTTTACTGGGATGATCTTATGGGCATGAAGGTGATTGATATAAAAGGCCGGGATCTGGGCGAAATCGTTTCTATTATCCCTACAGGCAGCAACGATGTATTCGTTGTGGATAAGATCAGGCAGCACATGATCCCCTGGACTGACGACGTAGTAAAAGAAATATCGATTGAAACAAATACAATTACAGTGGATATTGAAAGTCTCAAAGAGATTCTCGACCTTGCCTGAGGTTTTTATCTTATGACAATCAACATTATCACACTCTTTCCCGGCATGTTTAACGGCATATTTGAAGAAAGCATAATCAAGCGTGCTGTTTCAAAGGGTCTTGCCGAAATCAATCTGACGGATTTAAGAAAGTTTGGAGAAGGTCCTCACAGAGTTGTGGATGACACACCCTACGGAGGCGGCGGCGGAATGGTCATTAAACCGGGACCAGTTGCAGATGCCCTGTCATCATGTCCTAAGAAGGGTCATGTAATCCTAACCACACCGAGAGGTTCCCTTTTTACCCAGGCCGATGCCCTGCGATTGAGCCGTATGGAAACGATAACGATAATCTGCGGGCATTATGAAGGCATTGATGAAAGGGTGACGGAATTGTTTGTAGATGAAGAACTCTCAATCGGAGATTATGTGCTTACAGGCGGTGAAATACCTGCAATGGCAATTGCCGATGCGGTCATACGCCTTATCCCTGGCGTACTCGGCATGGACACCACGCTCACCGGGGATTCCCATTATGACGGCCTCCTGGAGCACCCGCATTATACCAGGCCACCTGAATTCATGGGCATCAAAGTCCCCGAGGTCCTTCTTTCGGGCGATCATGAACATATCCGGAAATTCAGAAGAAAGATGGCGCTTCTCAAAACAAAACACCAGCGCCCTGACCTCTTCAACTCTCATAAATTTAGCGAGCTGGACAGAAAGCTTTCAGAGGAAGAATAGTGCTCAGCATAGCCCTTCTGCATTATCCCTGCATGGATAAAAATGGCGAAGAAGTGACAACCGCCATTACAAACCTGGATTTGCATGATATGGCAAGAGTTTGCTTGACATATGGCATAGATAAGCTCTATATCGTTCATCCGTATAAGGTTCAGCGTGATTTTGCAGAGAAAATAATGTCTCACTGGCGAACGGGTTATGGAGGACAGTATAACCCACTGAGGAAAAAGGCCTTTGAGGTTGTCAGACTGGCAGAGAGCATTGATGAGATAAAGGCTAATGACAATCCGATGATTGTGGTTACATCCGCAAGAGGATATAATAAGGCCATCTCATGGGCTGACCTGAAAAAAAGGATAAATACAGATAATGTATGCCTGGTTTTTGGAACAGGATGGGGACTTGCAGATAGTTTTTTAGAAAAAGCGGACGCCGTTGTTGAACCGATTGACGCAGGAACAGGCTATAACCACCTGTCAGTCCGATCGGCGGTATCCATAGCAATAGATAGGCTTCTAGGGAGGTAGCATATGGGTTATATGGAAGAGTTTGAAAAAGAGCAGATGAAAAGCGATCTGCCGGAACTCCGGATAGGAGATAAGGTAAAGGTCTCCACAAGGATTATCGAAGGCACCAAACAGCGTACACAGGTATTTGAAGGTACGATTATTGGCAGGCACAGGGGAACAAACCGTGAGACTGTAACCGTAAGGAAAGTCTCGCACGGAGTTGGCGTTGAAAGGGTATTCCCTGTCCATTCACCAAATGTGGAGAAGATCGAAGTCATTACCCATACCAAGATAAGGAGGGCAAAGCTTTACTTCCTTAGAGAACTCAGAGGAAAGTCTGCAAGGCTCAAGGAGCTTACGCAGTAGAAAATGGCTCTCGAAGAGGGTCTATTAACCAGAGGGGTATGGCCCCTCTGCGGTATTGACGAAGCGGGAAGAGGACCGCTGGCCGGTCCTGTTGTTGCCGCTACTGTAGTTATATCTCCCGCCTCTCCTCTCAGGAAACTCGTCAAAGACTCAAAGAAGCTAAGTCAGTCAAATCGAGAACGTCTGTATGAACTGCTTATGCGTTCAGATGATTTCAGCTGCGGAATCGCAATGGTGGATGAATGCATGATTGATAAAATCAACATTCTGAAGGCGACAATGCTGGCGATGGAACAATCCTTCAACAGTCTTAACATCAAACCTGTTTATGCGCTTGTTGACGGCAACAAAAAGCCAAACCTGTCCTGTGAATGCATCCCTGTTATTGGAGGAGATGTCACTGAACCTTCTATCTCCGCAGCCAGTATTATTGCAAAAGTGACCAGAGACAGGTATATGTCTGATATGGATGGTCTTTATCCTGGCTACGGCTTTAAAATTCACAAGGGCTACCCTACAAAAGCCCATTATTCAGCAATACGCTTACTCGGACCATGCCCTATTCACAGAAAATCATTCAAGGGAGTTCTTTACGATGAAGGCAGGATCTGAAATGAACTCCGTGGAGACCGACAGTAAATCCCTTATAAAGAGTTTCTTCAACCGGATAAGGCGAGCCGGGGCAATATATAACAGAACAACCGTCGAAAAAGGCCGCACAGGTGAAGAAATTGCTGTCAAATACCTTAAAAAAAACAGGCTGTCGATTATCAAAAGAAATTTCAGATGGTATGGAAACGAGATCGACATCATTGCCAGGGATAAGGAGTACGTTGTTTTCATAGAGGTGAAGTCAAGTTCATCCGGCAGCTATGATCACCCGCTCATGTGGATCCCCGAAGCAAAACAGAAACGAATAATCAGGGCATCCGAAGGATTTCTTGTGTCAAATAAAATATCAGGTTCCCCTGTCAGGTTTGACGTACTGGCAATAGATGCTTCAGGAAAGATAAGCCATATCAAGGATGCATTCAGAGAATAGGCCGAGTTTCATATGTGACTGTAGTCTCGGCAGGCTTGCAAAGTGGCTGAGAATAATGGGGTTTGATACATTATATATGAAGAATATGAGAGAAGACATCATAGAGGCTGAATGTTCAGCTGGCAGCATAATACTGACCAGATCAAGCAACTTGTCCTCTCAAAAAGGCTTTTTCCTTATAAAATCGAACTACTTTGCCGAACAGATAAAAGAAGTGGACGAAAAATATTCTCTGCACAGCCAATTAAGGCCGTTTTCTCTTTGCTTTTTATGCAACGAACCCCTTGTGCTAGCAGATAATTCAAAGGCAGCCGGCCATGTTCCGGAATATGTATTAAGCACAACCGATTCATTCAGCAACTGTCCGAACTGCAACAGGTTCTACTGGCAGGGTAGCCATTCAAAACGTGTAATGGAAACAATACATAAAATACTGGAGTAGATAAAAGTGATTACAAAGCAGGAACTTGAAGAAAAGCTGTTAAACATTGTCAAAGGCAGACGCAAGGTTCTGATAATGGTTCACGACAATCCAGATCCTGACAGCATTGCATCCGCATTCGCGCTCAAATACATCTTTAAAAAAACAATGGGCGTTCAATCTGTCATTACATACGGCGGTATGATAGGCAGGTCGGAAAATAAGAACATGGTTCAGCTGCTCGAAATTGATATGATTCACAACAGCAAGATCAACCCCAGAAACTATTCAATTATCGCTTTTGTCGACTGCCAGCCTTATTCCGGCAATGTCCATCTGAACAAAGGAATAACAGCTTCGATAGTCATTGACCATCATCCCATCAGAAAGCAGACGCTAAGCGCAGAATTCATAGATGTTCGAAAGGAAATGGGTTCGACATCCACAATCATGACACAATACATCCGCACTCTAGGCCTGAAAATCGACAGCAGGGTCGCTACTGCACTGGTTTATGGAATTAAAACCGACATAAGCGGCACCGGAAGGATTTCATCGGAGGTAGATGAAAGGGCCTTTGCATTTCTGTATCCGCATATCCTTCAGAAGAAGCTGGCAAAAATTGAAAATCCCAAACTGCCAAGAGAATACTTCCATGAGCTTTATTCAATACTCAAAAGCGCCATGATACATGAAGATGCAGTTATAGCAAAGGTTGAGAAGATCAGCTGGCCAGAAATGATAGGCGAGTTTGCAGATGAACTCATCAGGATTGAAGGGATTAGATGGTGTCTCTGTTATGGAAGGCATAACGGGGGAATTCTTTTCTCTATCAGGACCACCAGATCGAATCATATGGCTGGAGTGCTGGCAAACAAGATATGTCATGGAATAGGTTCCGGCGGAGGCCATGAAACTTATGCGGCAGGAAGGATTGACCTCGCACAGGCTTTAAAGAAAGTTAAAGACCCTGAAGAAACTCTTTTGAGAAGATTCTTAAGGGAAGTAAATCTCAAGGAAGTCGAACCAAAACCCCTTATTGATAAATATCCTGATGAAGTGTCAGTGATCGAACCGACGGAAAATGACAAGGCAATCAGGAAAGCTCAATAGAAAAGACTCTGAGACATCTTCCTGTCCCAGTTGGGTTCAAATAACCAAACAGGAAAGTTCTAATCATATATAGCAGCCTGAGCTCTCAACAGATCGTGAATGGTTACGATACCCTGGAAACTGCCAGATATATTATCCACAATGAGAAGCATGCTGGCCTCAGAAGAAATGAAAAGATGATCGATATCCATGATACTCTGAGAAGAAGAGCATTTCTGTACTTCAAGTATATCCGGATTCGTATTGTCTGCAATGGATGATATAATTTGTCTCCTTGAAATGATTCCAACCGGTTCTCCATTTTTCATAACAGGAAAGTTGTTGTATTTATATTTCTCCACGGTTGCCTTTAATGATTCTCTGGATAGATCGTTGATCACCACCGGTCTCGTATTGGCTATTGCCGATACAGGCAGTTCGCTCCATCCTCTGATGCTCTGAGGAGGACGAATCTTTATGAGATCGTTACCGTCCTGGATGAGCAGTGCGTCATAAAAATTTGTCTTGCCTGTCATTTTTGCAACCCAGGAACTGATGATCATGGATAACATCAGACCCGGCAAGAGAGAGAACTGGTGTGTCATCTCAAATACTATGAGTATTGTGGTCAATGGTGCGCGAACAACTGTTCCCAGGCTGGCGCTCATACCCACGGCACACAGAAGGGTTCTTTCGGACTGACTGAGAGGAACCCACAGATCAATAAGCCCTGCCATGAAATAACCGGCCATTCCTCCAATGAAGAGAAGCGGAGAAAAGATGCCTCCGCACCCTCCGAAACCGTATGATGCTATGGTCGCCAGGAGTTTTGCTATAACCAGTATGCCTGCTACCCACCATATTGTCTTTCCAAGCAGTGTCGATGAGAGGTCCTCGTATCCTAGCCCGAATATTCCAATCTTGCCGGTATAAAAGAACACGGAAACACCAATAGCCCACGTAATCAGTCCGCCGATTGCCGGTTTCAGCCATAAGGGGACAGAGTCCAATTTCTTGACTTTTCCTCTCAGGGCCAGAGCTCCTTTCTGATATGCTACACCTGTGAGAGAGCCTGCAAGTGCTACTACAGGCACGGCAAGGTTGTTCTGCCATGCAAGAAAATCGAGTGTCGGCAGGATGAATGTCGGGTTTTTTCCGATTATTGCATAAACTACGAACGAGCCGGTAAGTGAAGCGAGTATCACCCGGCCCAGATGGCGGCTGTTCATGTCACCTATGATTTCTTCCAGCACGAATGTTATCGCCGCCATGGGCGCATTGAACGCAGCAGCAAGGCCTGCGGCGGCACCTATTGCCGTAGCCCTTCTCCTGAACCTTTTCGGAGAGCCAAGATACCCGGAAAGCGTAGAAGCAATTCCTCCGCTTATATAAATGGTCGGGCCTTCCCTTCCAAGGCTCGTCCCTCCACCTATGCTAAGAATGCCTGCAATGAACTTGATAAAAACGTTTTTTGCCTTAACGTATCCCATTTCCTTCCAGTAGGCGGCTTTGAGTTCTGGAATGCCGCTTCCTGCTGAATCAGGGCTGAAGCGGTTCAGAAGTATTCCTGCGGCAACGGACGTTGCCAGTATTGTGACGAGGCTGGCCGAAGCAAAGAAAAACCTGGAATGATGTGTATATCTGACAAATGTATTTGAGAACAGGAGATTGATCAGCAGCATGAAGCATACCGACAGTGAGGAGGAAACAAGCGCCAGAAATACGGTAAGAATTACCTCCCGGGTACTTTCTGGCAACCCTTTGCTTAACCGTTCCCATATCTTGTATATATTATATTTCATTATTCCTGCATCAGCGTGCACCGGAATGGAGCGTCTCCGGAACCCTTTTTCTGTCCTTCAATTATGACAAGATTTGTGTTCACAGAAGATTATGATTCCTCTTCTTTTTTGACATATTTTTTGCATTTCAACAATTCCAGATATGATCAACTTCCTCTAAGCTGCAGTAACAGGATATTTAGCAATGATCCGATCCTGATACTATTTAATAACAGACATTTTCAATCAGTATGAAACAACCAGTACTCGAATTGTTTGCACAGTATATAAGTTGACAAAACATCTCCCGTCTAGTATTATTAGAATCTGCTAATAATAGGGTCTGGGTTTATCCCAGAGGTCAAATGATGGTCGGGCCGCCATCCATGAACATGGGAGGTGCCATATTATTTTCAAAAATAAACCATTCAGCAAAAGCTTTGAAAAAGCAAATATTCTATTCTGCAAGGGGTATGAAAATGTCCGTTGAAGAATACGATAACTTGTCTAAGAGTATGCTTGTCTTTACAGATCTTGACGGCTCCCTGCTGAATCATGATGACTATTCCTTTTCGGACGCAAAGTGTGCCCTTAAGCTTATCAGAAAGAACTCTATCCCTTTGATTTTCTGTTCAAGCAAGACAAGGATGGAGATCGAATCCCTGCAGAAGGCGGCTGGGATAAGAGCCCCGTTCGTCGTGGAAAATGGCAGCGCCATATATATCCCGAAAGATTATGAGATCAATGTCGGGGATGATGCACGGGATATCGGCGAATACCGGCTCATAATGCTGGGAGTCAACTACATGGTAATACGTTCTTTCATAAGCGGCATAAGCAAAGATTACAGGCTGAAGGGTTTCGGTGACATGTCAGCCGCAGAGATTGCTGAATTATCAGGCCTTTCCCTTGAAGAAGCAGGAATGGCCAAGATGAGGGAATTCACGGAGCCGTTTATAATCGGCAACAGAAAAATGCTCCCTGCATTGAGAGAATCTGCAAATCTGCATGGTATCGCAATTACCGAAGGCGGCAGGTTTTATCATTTCATCGGCGACGGCAGCAGCAAGGGACTGGCTGTAGGCAGGCTCAGAAATATTTTTTCAAGAAATAATATGCGGGAAATGAAAACAATAGGTCTGGGAGACTCACTGAACGACTTCTCCATGCTTTCCTGTGTCGATATACCTGTGCTTATTCCTCACCCTGACGGGACATATGCAGATATTGACTTGCCCGGTATGATACGCGCCAGACACCCCGGAAGCAGGGGATGGAATGATGCCATTATTTCAATAGTCGATAGCTTATCTGAAAATACATATTAGTTGAGTGTTGAAAGGAGAATGAGTTGAACCACAAACGTTTTTCGACTTCTTTAAGAGACCATGTCAGATCCAAGATCGAACAACTTGGGAGTGCAGATATAGTAATAGGGATTCCGAGTTTTAATTGCGATACAACCATTGCACATGTCCTGGAGATGACCACGAAGGGAATACAGAAGCATTACCCTGATCACAGAACCCTGCTTATTGTTTCTGATGGCGGGTCAACCGACGATACCAGGGAAGTGGCGCTGCTTTTTGATGAAAAATCCTATGGCATTGAAAAGTCAGTAACTATATACAGAGGGCTCCCGGGCAAAGGCTCCGCATTGAGGGCCATCTTCGAAGCGGCCGACTTCCTGAAGCCAAAGGCCGTCGTCGTCTTTGATTCTGACCTTCTGTCAATAACGCCACAATGGATCAAGAATATAATCGACCCTGTTATGTTCGGTTATGATTTTATTTCACCTGACTACCAGCGCTACAAGTTCGATGCCACAATTACCAATACGATTGCTTACAATCTCACCAGGTCCCTTTATGGAATGCGGATCAGGCAACCAATAGGTGGTGATTTCGGGTTGTCACCCAAACTGTGCAAGTATTATCTCGACCAGAGCGATGTGTGGGAGACCGATGTAGCAAGGTTCGGCATAGACATATGGATGACCACCATGGCGATAGTGGGGGGATTTTCGATATGCCAGGCAAGTCTAGGCGTAAAAATCCATGGGAAAAAGGATCCTTCTTCGGACCTCGGACCGATGTTCAACCAGGTCGTGGGAACCATCTTCAGGCTGATGGAACAGAATGAAGAGTACTGGAAGAATGTCAAGGATTCTAAAGATGTCACATTAATGGGGGAATTCCCGTCCCAGGCGCCTGAACCGTTCAGTATCAACCAGGATGAACTGATAGACTATTTCAGGATGGGATACCGCAACTTCAAGGGTATATGGAGTGGGATTCTGGAAAAAGATGATTACGAAGTGATAAGAAAGTTGACCCATAACAGTTCTAAGAAGCGATTCAATATCCCGATTGAGACATGGGTCAGGATTGTATACCGGTATGCAAACGCCTTTCACTCAACGCCGAGACAGCGTATGACGGTTCTAAGAACAATGATCCCGCTCTATTACGGAAGGGTCGCTTCTCTCGTCAATGAGCTGAGAGACAAATCACCGGAGGAATCAGAAGCCCTGTTCGATGCTCATGCCGGGGTGTTCGAATCCATAAAGGATTACCTGATCGGCATCTGGAAATAAATAAGGAGGTGCAATATGTCGGACTTCTATCAATATGGAAAGATTGCAACACTTCAGAAATTGAAGGCCAGACCTCTGGAAGAGATCGAAAACGACCTGAGGCTTATCTCCATGAAACGGAAGATGGTTCTTCTGCTGCCTGCGCTTGTGACCGAATTCGATACGCCGGCAATGCCCGGAATAATCGAAGAACTTAAAAACGTTGATTACCTTGACAAGATTGTCCTGTCTCTGGACAGGGCCGATGAAAAACAATTCCGGAGAGTAAAAAAGATCATGTCTGCGCTGCCCACAAAGGTCAGGATCGTCTGGCATGACGGTCCCAGGATTAAGGCGCTGTATGACGAACTGAGAGCTAACGAATTCAAACTCTCAAATCGAGGTAAAGGCCAGTCGGTCTGGATGACGATGGGATATATTCTTTCCGACAAGGATGTCGATGCCATAGCACTTCACGACTGCGATATCCTGAACTATTCCAGAGAAATTCTTGCCCGTCTTATATATCCGGTTGTGCACCCGGCGCTTGATTACGAATTCAGCAAGGGCTTTTATGCAAGGGTAACCGACAGGCTTTACGGCAGGGTGACAAGACTTTTTTATATACCGCTGATCAACTGTCTCAAGCGGCTGGTGAAGCAGAATGATTTTCTTGAGTACCTTGGCGCTTTCAGATATGCGCTTTCTGGTGAATTCGCTTTTATAACCCCGCTTGCACGCAGCATCAGGATATCGCCTACATGGGGGCTTGAAGTGTCACTGTTGAACGAGGTCTATCATCGTACAGCCCAGGGCCGCATCTGTCAGGTTGAACTGACCGAATCCTATGAGCACAAGCACCAGATACTAGAAAGGGAGAAACCGGACCAGGGGCTGATCAGGATGGCTACAGACATAGCCGAAGCGCTTTTAAGGGTCATAAGCCAGGATGGAATAATTATAAGCCAGTCGTTCATGAGGTCCCTGCTGACATCCTATGTGGAAGAGTCGAGAAACGCTATTGAGAAGTATAATGCATTGTCGATGATAAACGGCCTTGTTTATGACCGCCACAGTGAAATCGATGCCTCCGAGGCTTTCGTATGCTGCCTCAAGAAGGCCATGAACAAGTTTACCGAGGACCCGGTCGGTATTCCGATGATGAACGCATGGGTCCGTGTCAACGCTGCAATCTCAGACTTTCAGGACAGAATGAATGAAATGGTGGAGGAAGATAACCGGTAGAAAGGTGAAGGAGAGGTTTTTATCATGCGTCAATCGCCTTCTTATATCTTCGTTTTACCGGCTACAGACAGTTCAATCTTCCACTTCCCGGAATCATTGTGAACAACGAGCCTCTCCTTTTCTATCCTGTTTTCGAACACTTTGACCATTCTTGTATTCATCTGTACATATGCATTTCTTGATTTTACCGATGATGCGCTTTTAGGATCTTTCAAGTAAATGTCTATCATGACATTGCCATCTTTTAATATACCTTTAAGGTATTTTCCCGTTGCCAGTTCGATCTGCTTTTCTGTTACAGGCTTTGAGGAAACGAAAAGAGTTCTGGGATATCTATTTTCAGCAACTGTGACATCCGAATCCGTCATCCTGTTTAAGAATGCGGCGATAAGTGCTTTTTCATTCTCGCTCAATGATGCATCGGATATTCTCCACAAAATGATTCTCTCTTGTGAGGATGATCCGATGTTGTAGCTCCAGGCGAAACATTCTGGCCCGCCGGGCTTGCTGTTAAGCCAGTCGACAGTCTCCTTCACGGTATCTTTTATCTTCTCTCTCGACGATGAAAAGGAGGCGGATTGAGGCTGCATCGGGAAACCGGCGGACTGCACCGGCGGAGCCTGGTTTACAAAGGGGACAACTCTGGTCTTCAGAAAATCTGATTCAGCCTTGAATCTTTCGCCAACATATTCGTTTGAAGGGATGATATCTATATTCAGATACGGGTTTGTCCCTGGAATCGCTTTAAAGGAGGAATCAAGCTCGCTCGTTATTCTATCTTTCGCCCTCGGATCACCCACTATTGTTATCCAGATTGAAGCCTTCCTGTCTGCAAGCATCTGCTGACGACTTACGATTCTATATTTTTTCTCGAATTCGGACAGAACCTTATTTATACTCTTCTTTGTATTGACCTCCCATGCCACCTGCGAAAGTGCGACAGATAGAGGCAGTGCTATTATTGCAACAAAAGCGATCGGCAGGTAGATGCGCAGTTTAGACCATTTTTTCTTTGAGTTTTCATCGATTTTAAATGATTTTACCATCCTGTACAAATGCGATTTTCTGTCCCTTTCATTGATAACATTATCTTCGAGTAGGATTTCGTCGACATTTGAAAACCCCGTCATGATAAAGAAGAAATCCGAAACAAGTATTATAGCCGCAAAATTGGCTATGAACAGAAGCGTTGATCCAATGAATATTTTCCCGTCAAGAATGCCGAGGCCGAAACCCATGACGCAGATCGGAGGAACGAGCGCTATGGATATCGCTGTCCCGGCCGCCGCCGTCATAGTGTCGCCGGAATTTCTTGCGGAAGCCAGCGAAGCGATCAGGGCGCAAAGGAGTGCGACAAAAAGGTCCAGGGCCGTCGGTTCGGTACGGGCGAGGATTTCAGTGGTAATCTCCTGGAAAGGAAGAATCAGAGTTGTAATTGCAGCAATTATCGTGACCAGAAATACGCTCATAAAAACCCTGATCAGTGATTTGATCGCCAGATAGAAATTACCTGCGGCGAAAGCCATGCCTGTTTGAACCAGCGGGGTCATAAGGGGTGAAACCAGCATAGCTCCGATAACGACGGCTGCAGAATTCATGATGAGTCCGAAATAGGCTATTCCGGCCGATACGAAGAGATACATCCAGTATACGATGGGATTTTTTTCGGTAGCGTAATAGAGCGATTCGGCTGTCTTCTGAAGGCCGCTTTCATCAATTCCGATAAAATGGTTGATCCTCTTTCTCCATCCATCCATTGATATGCACCTCCTGATTTGATGATTATACAATATTATGTCCGGGTTGATAAGTGTTGTACTCGGCATATACTTACTAGAGGCCCTGTCTGTTATAATGGGAAAATCCGATGTGAAGAACTCCATAATAAGGATCGGCCAGATAGGTCAGGCCTTATTGGCGGATATCGAGCTCTTAATGAAAAAATAAATGATAACAGCGGATACAGGTGACAGGTCAAGGTTTATAAGGGACCATTAATATCTCAGATAATGCCTGCCTTCTCAATGATTGAAGTTGAGGAATAACCTTCCTTAAACGGCAGCGAATATACCTTTCCTCCTGCAGCTGTTACAATATCGGCACCGACTATGCTGTCAATATCCCAGTCTCCGCCTTTAACCAGGATGTCTGGCATGAGCGCCTTGATAAGATCATAAGGTGTATCCTCTTCGAAAACGCACACATAATCGACCGCATATAAAGCGGCCAGGACCTCGGCCCTTGCCTGCTGGTTGTTTATGGGACGTGTTGCACCTTTCAGCTTCTTTACGGAATCGTCGGAATTAAGTCCTACGACAAGACAGTCTCCCAGTTTGCGGGCCTGTTCAAGATACTGGACGTGACCGGCATGAATAATGTCAAAGCAGCCGTTCGTAAATACCACCTTAAGACCATGTCCCTTCATGCGGCCTATCTTTTTCGAAAGTTCATTCCTGTCTATGATCTTGGAACGGTTCTCTACGTTTATCCTCCACTTCCTTCCCGCAACGCGTGACGTATATTTTCCGAGTGCAAGGTAAAGGCCGGTAATATCCGGATATTTCTCGGAAAGACCATTCAGATGACGCTGGACAGTAGCCCAGTCCCCTCTTCTTATAGGCCCTGTCAGCGCCACCCTTCCATGCTTTTCAATATTGTCGAGAGTCCCCTTTATCAAGGGAAGCATATGCCCCCTTTTGAGGCCGATATCGCCCATAAGGTCTTCAGCCATGGCTACAAGGCTCGTTATATAATTCGAAGCGACAACCGCCGCCGTATGATAGGTAACCTTATCTTCCTTTGCTATTTTTAAGACCTCGCCTCCCAGCTTATCTGCAATTCGGCGTGCGCTTATAACAGCTTTGGGAGAGCCTTCAACCGTAAAAACACTTCCTTTGAGTGCCTTTCTGGCACTTTCCGGGTGCATAATCGATTGAAGCGGATGAAAACTGGCCGTTTCAGCTCCGAGCTTTTTCAAGGGTTCAAGTATATCGGATGTATGGAGGCCGCTCATGTGAAAAACAACCTTGCCCTTTAATTTGTCTTTCCAGGCTGAGGCCATTGTTGAAACAACTTCCGATATCAGATCGTCCGGGACGGTAATGAATACAATGTCAGCACCTAATGGGTCATCCGGCAGAGACTTGTAAACCGGTATCAGTGACTTGTGATTTTCAACCTCGACAACCCATACGGGCTTGTATCCTGAATCCTGTAATAGTGCTAAAATTGCTCCGCCGACTCTTCCATGTCCTATGACGCTGAATTTACGCATCATAGCTTAAACCCTGCTGCTTAAGCTTATCGTATTTTTCCCAGTTTATGGCATACTTCGAGTTTTTATAGCAATCTTCCACTATCTCCTTGTATTCTTCAGAATCGACATATTCGCGAAGAAGTGCTGAGGTCGGGTATATCTGCTCGCTTGGTCTCCAGAACTTTGTTTCTCCGGAATTAACATCTATGAGACAGCCGTTGGATACCGCAAGGGACACGTCGGCTAAAGGCCTGTCTATAAGGTCTCTCGACATCGCCTCAAGCTGTCCTGCATCCTCGGGAGAAAAAAACGAATAGAGCCTTTTATAGATGGTGGAATAGAGTCTGGAATATATAATTGCCGCATGATAATGCTGCGGAACGTCAACCACGGCCTCTTTGCCGCCATTTTCCCCGAAATAGTAAAGCATTTCCTGCAGATTCCTGAGTCCGCCCAGGCCGGGATACGCCTGACCGGGAAGTCTTGGTTTGTCAGGCGGAAAAGATCCTGCAGGATCCTGAAGCGCCAGCCATTCTACAAGAATCATGTGCAGGCCCTGATTGAAGTCGAAACGTGGAATAAAAACTTTCTTGGGTCTGAACATACCTTCCCTTAATATCATCTCAACAAGTCTTGTTTCCTTATCGAATCTCTCATAATTGACATAGAGCCTTGAAATGAAATCCTCTCTTGATATTGTTATGATGATATCTTTGTACCCCTTATTCCTTATCACATTCATAAGGCCTGTTTTTTCCATAATGCCCATCAAGTCATCTTTGCTGTATCTGCCAAGGAAAAGTTCGGAGTGAGAAAATTCTATTTTGCCCTTTTGCCAGGGCATAAGGTCATCACTGAAGGTAACTTCCTCAAGATACTTCGGGTTTTTTTTCCTTTCTACCATGGCATAGTTCTCCCGATACCTGCGATAAAAACTTTATCAGCACCAGCTTCCTTAAGAGCCCGGGCTGCAGCTCCGGCTGTCTCCCCTGTAGTGATAACATCATCAACGACCAGGACACTGAGACCTTTCACTCCCTTTGCCAGAAAAGAGCCTTTAATATTTTTACGTCTGGATTTTCTATCCATCCCCGCCTGGGTTTTTGTATTCCGTATTTTCACCAGGACATCAAAATCCGCTCTTATTCCAGTAAGTTTTGCCAATTCTCTGGCTATTAATGCAGACTGGTTATAACCTCTAACAAGGAGCCTTGTCCAGTGCATTGGGATAAACGTTATGACATCAGGCTTGAGATCGGCTTTAATTATGGATTGCTGGATCAGCCTCCCAAAGTATTTTTTAAGGCCTGTCTTTCCATGGTATTTGAAGGCATGTACAGCCTCTCTTGTTTTCCCGTCAAATGTGAATGCTGTTACAATTTTTTCAAAGTCGGGGGTGCTGTCAAGACATGTCAGACAAATCCCTGATGTCCCGACCGGCCTGCCGCATATATCACACACCGGTTCGGGGACCACCTTCATTTGATTTTTACAGTTGTTGCAAACCCCGTTCTCAACATCTTCCATAGCTGCACATATAAGACATTCCGGAGGAAAAAGACTGTCAATTAACCGGTTCAGCATGACCTCTCCAAAGATATATAACCGCTTAATCGGCAGGAACATGGCCGATATAAAAAATTAAAATTCTTTTCTGTCGGTCTGAATCAATAGTATTTGTGATAATTATATTTTTTATATTTATACATTGTTGCCGGCATTGCATCAACAGCATTCAATACTGTGCCTACAATCTTTTCCCTGGGCATAACTGATATTGATGATTTGTAATCCATCTGTCTTACGTAGCGGTACTTTACTACGAACAATATGCCGTCAACATATTTGGATATGACTTTTGGATCTACTGTTGCCTGTACAGGTGGAGTATCTACAATCAGATAACTCTGAGGAAACCTCTCCTTGATTTCCTCGAATAAAAGGGCCATTTTTTTTGATTCCAGCAGCTCTGAAGGATTTGAAGGCGGTTCCTTTGTCGCATGCAATATTTCAAGCCTTTCAATGGGTGTTTTGATAAGGCATTCATCAAGGGTCTTCCTGCCCTGAAGTATTTCGGCTACACCTGCGGAAGGCTTATATCTGAACAGCTTATATAAAGAAGGACGCCTCAAATCACATTCAATGAGAATAACATTCTTGTCCTCACCCCTGGCTATTGAAATCGCGAGATTTGCCGATACGAGAGATTTTCCTTCAGAGGGAAGTGAGCTGGTCACCATGAATGACTTTTTGTCAGACCATACCGGTGAGTGATAAATGAATGTCCTGATCTTGCGAATCTGTTCTGCAATATATGTATAGGGCATATGATACATATACAGATGATCATCCAATCCTTCTTCAATCCTGAATTCAATCTCTTTGCCAGGCTCCTCTTGATGCGCTTCAGGAGATAATTTTTCACCTGTCTTCTCAAAGGCCTTAGATATGTCAACCATTTATCCCTCCAGGTTTATCTTTACAGGTTTTGAATAGAAAAATCCCTGACCGATAAGATCGCCTGCCTTGATTTCCGCCTCTTTCCTTGTCTCGAAAACACCTGTATTTACAAGAAACCACTTCTTCTTTCTGTTATCAATATACTGGAACACCCCTGATGCCATTCCTTGTGCAGACATAGAGTCGGCAACCAGTCTTGCTTCAGCCCCCGTATTATAAGAAGCTATGCAAACTGTGTAGTATTTGCTTTTTATTGTTTCCAACGGAGGAAGAGCAACAGTAATGTCTTTATCAACACCATTGGTTTCATTTAACTTAGGATTAGCCAGCTTGATTGCATTGATTATCTCCGGAGTTGACTTTCCATAGTAATCCGAAGCTATTGCTGAGAGATATGTTCCGGGTTTGACTTTTATTACTCTCTTATAAGGTCTGCCTGTTTCATAAGCTGATGCAGGAACTCCCGAAGCCTGAGAAAGCACATCTTCTCCCAGTTCGACTGTTTTATTTCTGGAATCGTCAGCTGTTATCTGAGTGTTTATTTCACGGGATGTGTATCCCGGAATTGCATATTTCAGAAATAAAGAAGCAGCTGCCAAGATCACCAATGCAATCGCGACCAGTGCGAAGACAAATCGATTTTTTTTGAGCGGCATCTCTTCCTTTCCGTAGCTTGCCTCAATCTCACGGAAAACTTTTCTTATAATCGAAGGGGATATTTCTTTCCTGTCTTCGATAAAACCAGCCAGAAGGGCATTGTCACACAGTGTATTGATCAGGCGTGGAAATCCTTTTGTATGTGAATATATCTCTTTAATAGATTTCTGTGAAAATATCGGCGTTTCTCTTGGTTCATAACCCGCCACCCTCAGTCTATGGTTTATATAATCTTTTGTCTCTTCATAGCTGAGCGGTTCAAGGTGAAATTTGACGCTTATCCTCTGTTTCATCTGCCTCAGCATGGGACTTTTCAGTATTGTGTTGAGTTCCTGCTGCCCGAGCAGAAGAATATGTACAAGCTTTTGTGCAGGCGTCTCAAGATTGGACAGGAGTCTTATTTCTTCGAGCATTGCGATTGAAAGCCCCTGGGCCTCATCGACTATCAAGGCGGCACCGCCGATTTCCCTGAGTCTATCCTCGAATTCTTTAATATGATTCCTGTTCCTGAATTCTTCGGGCATCTCTATGGCTTCGCCAATAAGATAATAGATGTTTTCCTGTGTTATATTGGGATTCTTGATAACAACCTTCGGCATATCAGAAGGCAATCCATTCAGCAGGGCATTCAAAAGTGTTGTTTTTCCTGTCCCGGCTTCCCCCGTGATAACTACAAAACCGCTTTTCTCCTTAACACCATAGACAAGATGAGCAAGGGCCTCCTTATGCGTATGGCTCATATAGAGAAATCTAGGGTCAGGCGCTATGCTGAAAGGTTTGAGTTTTAGTCCGAAAAATTCAGTATACACTTTGTTTCACCGTATCTACATTCCCATCGGCTTATTGATTGTAATATTCAATGCCCAGGAAGCTGATACGGCAATAATACCGAATATTACCAGAGCGATGTTTATGCCGATAAAAAGAAATGTTTTTCTTTTCTGCGATTTTTTGTCTTCTCCTGTCAGAGAAAGAGGAATGGCCGAAATGCATGTAATTCCATTTTCAAGTGATTCAAGCTGGCTTATGCTTTTGATTGTCGAATCCTGCATTTCAATCAAAAGGATTACTCCAGCCCCTGCACCCAGGCCTATAGCGACACAGATCAACATAATTCTCATAAGGTCAGGTTTTGTGGCGCTTTGCGAGGGTTTGGCAAAATCAAGTATCCTGAACTGTTCACCCTGCTGCCTTTTCTCCATATTTTCAGCACGTTTTGCCTCTAAAAGCCTGTCGAGCTGTTTCTGATAATTGTCCTTTGTAATCTGGTAATCCCTCATCAATATTGAAAGTTCCTGCTCCATTTTAGGTGCGTTTTCAAGCCTCCCCTGATACTGATTGATTTTGGCGTTTACTCTGGCAGCATCCCTCTCAAGTCCTGCTATCTCACTGTTTATCGCCCTAAGTTGAATCCTTAACTCAGTAACCCTGGGATTTGAATAATCTGATGAGCCGCCTTCTTTTTTTGATTCCAGTTCCCTGATCTGATCTGTAAGTTTTATAATTTCCGGATGTTCGGATGTATAATTGCTCTTGAGATCTTCTAATCTAGCCCTCAACTCGGCAAGCTTCTGATCCCTCTGTGAAGATGTCGAACCCGGCGTTGAAGTCTCCATCATAGACAATTGGCCTTGAATGTTGATTTTTCTGTTTCTCGCATCGGTAAGCGACCTTTGTATGGTATCAAGATTGCTTTGCAGATTCAGAAGGGTTGCAGTATTAGTCTGAACCTGTTCCGGCAATTGACCCATGTGCGTGCTTTTAAATGTCTGAAGCTGTTTCTCATAGTCCTCAAGCGAGACCTTCAACTCTTCAAGCTGCTTTTCCAGAAAAACCGTGGTTTCCGATGCCTGTGAAGATCTCATCTTCGTATTGCTTTCAATTATGAGTGAGGCAAGTCTGTTGGTGACATCAGCTGCTGTTACAGAATCAAACCAGCTGAATGTTATTATAAACGAGGACACCCTTGCTCCTTCACTGCCGGCCACATTAACATTTATCTTTTTTCGGAGCGCATTGACAAGGATCTCCATAGGCACACCTCTTGCCCTTTCTTTTGGGTAGAGTTTTATTTCATTGATTATCTGTTCAAGATTGGACCTGGAAACTATCTCCAGAGAAAGTGTCTTGACCCTTTCTTCCATTGCAGAAGTCACTGTTGCAACAACATAATTCGACGGTATTTCCTGGGGTTCAATAAATATAAGAGTTGAACTTTCATATTCCTTGGGCAGTACAACATACAGCCACAGCCCCAGGAATGTAAAAAAGAGAAAAGGAATAGTGACCCAGTACCACTTCTTTTGAAGGGCATCCAGAACATCCTCAAGATTGATCTTTTTTTCCTGCTCGTTCAATATCTCATCTCTATATCGATCATATATCGATTCTCTCTTTTAGTATCGGTATTTCCATCTTCAACATTAACTTCCGTATATCGAGTATTAAGATTTGTATAAGTTCCATTTACCGTCATCCACTCAAACGGCATGTACTTTAAAGTCAGACTTGCAAATCTGTCAGTTGTGCCGTTCTGTAAACGGCTTTCAGGTTTCCTCTCTATCATGGATCCATTCACACTTATACTTAACTCTCTTATGAACATATGTTCCCATGAGAGGCTCAGTGCTGTGATTTCATACATTCCATATGTGCTTCCAGTAGTATAATCATATGAAAAATCTCTTGATCCCGATAAAACAAAATGGTCAAAATCTGTCAATCTTTCGACCTTAAGTTCGCCTGCCGCTTTTCCTGTTGATCCTGCTTCATCATGCTGAAGACATGAATAGCCTGCTTTTGCAAAAATCGTAATATATTGAGTCAGCCTGTACTCAGCTCTTAAGAATCCCTCGTATATCAAGCTGTCCGGGTCTCTTGAGGGATTATTCATAGTTAATGCCGCTTCCAGGCCGGACCTGAACTTTTGCGAAATGCCATACATCCATGCTCCGTCTGCAACAGATGTCAGGATATTGTCGCGCAGGTAGCTGGCATATTTATAATCCTGAACCCTAATCGAAAGGTCTACCTCGTTTTTTTGCGTCGGGCTGAATTCAAGAAGCATCTCTCCACTGTTGATTTTGAGGTCGTTGGAAATCGAATAAACGGGGTCTTCAGGTGCAAGATCCTGCTCATAAGTATATCTGAGGTTAACAGAGTTCGAATCAGAAAAATTCTTCCTGTATTCTGCAATACCTACATGATAAGTGTATTCACCCCATGTCAAATCTAGAGATTGTCTCTGGAGGGTTCTTCTGTAGGAATAGTTAAGGTTCATTAATTGCGTGTTTCCTGTGAGGTTCAATCTTGATTCGACTAAGGCTTCCTCGGAATCATCCTGAGTATTTCGTTTGTGATAATCCTTTGTAACATATCCGGAAAAGTTAAAAACGATTCTTTGGGATGCGATCCTGAAGTCCAGTGTCGGCCCGATATTATATGTTGTATCGCTCTGGGGATTTTGAAAATTTGAGACCCCGAAATAATTATCCGAATACTCGCATGAAGCAAGAACGCCTGGATGAATTTCCCAGTCAAGTGCAAATGCCGCCGTTGTCGATAGGATAAAGCAAATAAAAGGAAGAACGCTTCGGAACAGGCATTTTTTCACGGCACAACTATCGTATCTCCGGGCATAAGTTTAATATCCGGTTTTTTACCTTTTACGATTTTGTTATAGTCTGCCTTGATAGGTACCCGTTTGTCGCCTTCGGTCCTCAGTATTATTATCGAGCCCTTGCTTGCCCATTCGGTAAAACCGCCTGCAAGGGAAATTATCTGCGAAAAATAGATGTCCTTATCAAGGATGAATTGTCCGGGATTTATAACCTGCCCGTCAACATATACTTGTTTGCTCTTTGGCTCCAGAACAATTACCACACATTTCGGGTCTTTAATAAACTTTGAAAGTGCCTGCTGAATCTCACCCTGAAGCTCAACCGGCGTTTTCCCGTTAGCTTTTACTTCTCCAATCAAAGGAATCGAGATAAGACCGTCCGGCCTTACAGTAACCTGTCTGGAAAGAGACTGCTCACCCCATATGGATATATCGAGACTGTCTGATTCTCCAATGATATAGTTTGCATCTGCAGCTATAGAGACAAAAGGCAAACAAAGAAAAAGTCCTGTTATCAGTAGAGCTTTTTTCATCATATCTCTCCTCTATTTCTCTATTCCACATTCCTTTATCTTGTATAACAGAGCCTTATAGCTTATCTGAAGAAGATCAGCCGCCTTTTTCTTGTTCCAGTTCGTTCCACGGAGCGCCCTGAGAATCATTTCCCTTTCGGCCTTTACTGCCGCTTCCTTGGCCACGTCCTTGAGAGGGATTATTGTGGAGATGTCTGTATCGTGAAGTTCCTTTGTTACGTGCCCCTTCAAGGATACATCCTTGATCTCCTGCCTGAATTCGGCCTGTGCTGGTGATGCATGGGTCAGATAACACTCCAAATCTTCAACGTTTCCTAGAATAACAATCCTTTTTACAAGGTTTTTCAGTTCACGTATGTTTCCCGGCCAGGGATATGAAATCAACAATGGATAAATCTGCTCCTTGTCGACACTGATATGTTTTGCATATTTTTCATTATATGTTTCAAGGAAGTATTCAAATAGATACTGGATGTCTTCTGGACGCTCAGACAGAGGCGGAAGATGGATGTTAACGACATTGAGCCGGTAATATATATCTTCCCTGAATCTTCCTTCTTCTACGGCTTTTTTAAGATCCCTGTTGGTTGCTGCAATAACCCTGACATTAACCCGCACATCCTGCTTGCCTCCAAGCCTTGAGAAAGAACCTTCCTGAAGCACCTGGAGAAGTTTTGACTGTATTGCCAGATCTATTTCACCTATTTCATCAAGGAAAATGGTGCCGTTGTTGGCCAGTTCGAACTTGCCCGCCTTTGATTTATAGGCACCGGTGAATGCGCCGCGATCATATCCGAACAATTCGCTCTCAAGAAGTTCATGCGGGAGCGCTGCGCAGTTTACCTTTACGAACGGCTTGTCTCTGAGGTTTGAGCGGAAATGCAGAGAGCGTGCAATGAGCTCTTTCCCGGTTCCGCTTTCTCCGTCGATAAGAACACTCACATCGGTGTCGGCAACCTGTTCGATCACATCTTTTATTTTCTGCATTTTAGGAGAAGTAAAAATAAATTCTCCTTTCAGTTCATCTATTCTGAGTTTCTTTTTCAGACTTGAAATTTCGGCAAGGAGTTTTCTTTTCTCGATTGATTTGCTTATGGCAAGTTCAAGCTCCTCTTCCTCGAACGGCTTAACAAGGTAATCGCTTGCACCGGCCCTCATTGCCTTGACAATTATGCCTGTCTGGCCCAGCGCGCTCAGCATTATCACAGGAAGCTCTTTGGATGCCTTTTTGATTTCACTTAATGTTTCGAGACCGTCCATATCGGGCATGAGTATGTCGAGGAGCACTACCGCGACATCAGGATTCATCTTAAGCAGGTTAAGGGCATCTTTGCCGCTCGAAGCAGTTAAGACTTCAAAACCGCTCATATTGAGCAGCCTGGAAATATACCCCCTTATGCTCTCATCATCATCAACAATAAGGATTTTGAATTTATCTCCAATCATTTACACCGCTCAATTGAATTTAATCATTCTTAAATACATTAATCATTACAGGTGTTCAAGGGGATTGTTATCACAAAAACGCCGCCTTCGTCGGATGGTTTTGCCTCAATCATCCCACCATGGGCATGGATAATCTCTTTTGTTATAGCAAGCCCGAGACCTATCCCGCGCCTTGAGCTTCCACTTATGCCGACAAAGAATTCGCTGAAAAGCTCTCTGGCTTCTTCAGCATTAACACCGGGACCTGAATCAATAACTGATATCTCTGCCGTTTCCTGCCTTAATATCCTGTCCAGGTCCTGATTTCCTTTTGTCTGTACAAGCTTGACCCGCACGAGACCGTTTTCATCGGAATGCTTGATTGCATTGTCTATAAGATTGGTCAGGGCCTGTTCAATGCGCAACGGATCAACATAGGCGCATTGAACTAATTCATCAGCTTCCAGGACAATTGATATTCCTTTTTCATTTGCCTTGATTTGCATGTCGTTGACGACATGCTTTACAAGGTCAAATAAATCCACCTTCTGTCTGTTTAAAACCAGCTTGCCCGAGTTTATGCGTGCGAAATCAAGAAGGGTATTTGTAAAATTGATTAACTTTTCGCAGTGCTTTTCGATCTCGTCAATACATTCATGCTGGGAAACGCTTATGGGAGAGCCTGTCATATCTTTTGCAAGCATCCTCACATAGCCTCTCAATACCGTAAGGGGAACCCTTATCTCATGGGATGCGACATGCAGGAACTTCGTCTTTAAAGCAAGCAGTTCTTTTTTGCTGGTTATATCTCTCACCATGCCCACGAAGCAGTCCTCCCCGTCCATGTTCAGCCTGCCTACGCTTATCTCAAGGGTCAGCTGTTTGCCGTCCTTTCCGTTTGTAAGTATCTCTAGATTGGGAATAAATCCCTTCGGACTGACGCCCCGCAATGTCCTTGTTATACCTGTCACTGCCTCTCTGGTGATGAAATGTCTGTAATGCCTGTTAAAAAGCTCTTCTGCGCTGTAGCCCGTCATTTCCTGAAACTTTTTGTTGGTAAGGATGAACCTGCCGTCCTTAAGGACATACATGGCGTCTATGGCATTCTCGATAAGATCCTTATACTGGTCAATTCTCTTGAAGTCCTTTTCCCTGAAACGATCAAGGGTGACGTCGCGTATGCTGGCAATCACCTGCCATTGGGGCTTTACCGGCAGTGGTGAAAACTCGAAATTAAGTATCCGGCCCTTGTATTTTTTATCTATTGAAAACGATTTCATACTTGGCCTGATCTCATTCTGCGTTTCCTTTCCGACAACCTCAGCAATATTGTCTCCCTGTGCAAGTCCTGTAAGTTCAAATGCCTTGCGGTTGAGCATGACAATCTTTCCGTCGGAATCGCATGTAATGACGCCTATTGATATATAACCGAACATGCTTATTGCCTGTTTCCTGAATTCGGACACCGCATGATCGGTCATTGAAAGTTCATCCCTCAATAGCGTATTGATATCATCAACCTCACGCATCAGCCTTGCATTTCTGAGCGCAAGGGCTGCAGGGGCAAGGATTATGTTCATAAGGGAAAGGTCCTGTCTGGTAAATATGGCCTTTTTGGAATGGCTTATATTGAGGACTCCCACAAGCTCGTTTTTCCCGTATATCATCGGAAGGCTCATCAGTGAACTTACCTTGACCTTCATTTCGCTCGCCTCAACCATAGGATTTGACATTATGTCGCTGAGGATAACAGGCTCCAGTGTTTGCGCAACTTTCCCCGCTATGCCCTCTCCTATCCTGATATTAAGTCCCAGCGGTTCTTCGGAATACCTGCTTGTTTCATCGAGATTCCCTTTTGCGGCCCTGATTTCAAGATATTTGCTGTCGCGCGATGGCATCATGATTGAGGCATTTTCTGCGTTGGCCTCTTCAATGACAATATCGAGAATAGCACCGGCAACAGCTTCAACATCAGGCGCATATGATATGGCCTGGTTTACTTTTTTCAGTATGATCAATTCTTTTGTATCTAAATCTTTCATTACCCTCCCGGGTAAAACACCTAATGATTGCGTTTCCTGGCTTTTTTGGCCAGTTTTCTTTTATCCCTTCTCTTCTGCTCATCTGCCTTCAAGTCTACCAGAATCCTCTTAGGCATCTGATCGGGCATCTGATCCTTAAACATGTCGGCCATTCCGCCAAGCCCCATTTTTGCAAGACCTTTCTTGTTGCCCTGTCCGAGGTTGCGCATCATGTTCCGCATCATCTTGAACCTTCCGACAAGCCCTGTAACCTGCTCTGCCGGCTGGCCGCTTCCTTTTGCAATCCTATTAAGCCTGCTTTCATTAAGCACGTCCGGATCCTGTCTTTCCAGTCTCGTCATTGAGTTGATCATTGCCTCAACCCGGGTAAGCTCCCGGTCGTCAACTTTCAGGCCCTGGGGAACTCCCAGCTGCCCCAGTGGAAGCTTATCTAATATGTCGGCTAAAGACCCCATTTTCTTTATCATTTTAAGCTGCCGGAGGAAGTCATCAAAGGTAAAATCTCCCTTGAGCATCTTCTTCGCGTCTTCTTCTGCCTTTTTTTCGTCGACGACCTGTTCAAAATCTTTGACAAGTCCTACTACGTCACCGAAACCGAGAATCCGGGAAGCAAGCCCTTCGGGTCTGAATTCCTCAAGCCTGTCCAGCGATTCTCCCATTCCGAGGAATTTTATGGGTTTACCGGTAACCTGTTTTATGGATATTGCCGCACCGCCTCTCGCATCACCATCTAATTTGGTAAGGATGAACCCGGATATACCGAGTCGGCGATCGAATTCGCTGGCTACATTTACCGAGTCCTGCCCGATCATCGCATCGACGACAAGGAGTATATCGTCAGGATTGGTAAACGATTTGATATCTTCAAGCTCTCTCATAAGAATATCATCGACAACCGTACGTCCGGCCGTATCGAAAAGCACAACATCGCAACCCTTGAACCTGGCTGCTTCCATTGAGTCCCTGCATATGTCTGGAGGAGTTTTCCCGGGGGCATGGAAAACAGGTATATTAAGCCTTCCCCCAAGGACTTTCAGCTGTTCGATAGCCGCCGGACGATAGATGTCGGCTGCTACCAGCATGGGCTTTCTGCCCTGCTTCTCGAGATGCCGGGCGATCTTCGCAGTGGTGGTCGTTTTACCGCTTCCCTGAAGGCCTACCATCATTATCGAAGACACAGGCTTTGTTTTAAGGCTGAGACTCGTATCAACAGGCCCCATAAGCGCCGCCAGTTCGTCATAGCATATCTTGATGAAATGCTGATCCGGCGTAACCTTTATCTTCTTTCCTGCATGCGTTACTCTTGTCTGGACTATCTCTCCGATTGCTTTGTTTTTAACCGTATCAAGGAAATTCTTCACGACATGAAATTCGACATCCGCTTCGAGCATGGATATGCGTATCTCTTTTATTGCATCGTCGATGTTGCTTTCCTGCAGTGTGGTCTTTCCCTGCAATATTTCCTGAGCTTTTTTAAAACCACTGGATATAAGTTCAAGCATTGTTCTTCTCCCGGGTTATTTAAGAGTATTCACCGTATCCGATAAAGTTGCCGCCTGTCAATGTTCAGGACTTGCCAGTAAAGAATTTTCTACAATAGTCAGGCATATCCTGCTGAAGGATTTTAAACAATTGGAATAAATAAAAACTTGCATGAAACCGCAATGATAATATATTTCCATCATAATCTTTTTTTGATTTATTATCATATCCATACAGCCTCTGATTCTGACTTATAAATTTAATAGAGGAGATTATCATGGGTAATGTGAAGATGTCTTTCAGGGACAAGGCAACGCTGTTAATGCTGGTCGCCATGTCGGTTTTTCTGCTTGCTGACCAGAGAATCATGTCTGCCATTCTACCCGAGCTTTCAAGAGAATATGGCGTCACTGACTGGCAGCTCGGACTTATCGGCTCGGCATTCGTGCTCGTAGGCTCAATAGTGAGCATATTATTCGGGTACTACACCGATAAGTTCTCACGCAAATGGCTCCTTATTGCCACTGTGCTCATAGGTGAAATCCCATGTCTCTTCTCAGGCCTGCCGTTTTTCACAAAGACTCTCGGCGGCTTTGTATTCTGGAGAGTTCTTTCCGGTATCGGCATCGGCGGAATTTTTCCCATATCCCTTTCTCTGCTTGCCGACTATTTCAAGGAAGAACACAGGGCAACGGCTTCGGCCTGGCTGCAGACCGCCTGGGCCGTAGGTTCGATCGTGGGGGTGGCGGTTGCAGGTTTCTTGACCAACAAGTACGGCTGGCGCATTTCATTTGTCCTGATCGCTCTGCCCAACCTGCCGCTGGCTCTGATATTCGCCCTTTACGCCAAAGACCCTCAAAGAGGCCGGACCGAAGACGCTCTGGAGGAGCTCATACAGAAAGGGCTCGCTTACAAGCAGGTAATACACCTCCGTGACTTCAAAATCATATTCGGCAACAGGACGAACTTCTGGACATTTATTCAGGCGATTCCGGGGACAGTGCCATGGGGCATCCTCGGATACTGGATAATACATTTCTTCGAAAACGTGAGACATGTCTCAAAGGAAAAGGCGACAACGATCTTTCTCGTCCTGGGCCTCGGCGCCACGCTGGGGATAATATTCTTCGGCTATGTGGGGGAATGGTTGTACAGGAAAAATCCGAAATACAACCCTCTCATGTGCGGTGCCGTGGTTCTGCTGGGCTGCATCCCTGCCTTCATGCTCATCAACATAAGCTTTGATGCAACAGGGGCGGGCTTTTACGCTTATCTGTGTCTGGCATTTTTTATGGGATTCCTGGTGGTCGTCGCAGCCCCCAACTGCAAAGCAATCCTCATGAACGTGAACAGGCCCGAGCACAGGGGTACAGTGTTCGCCTGCTTCAACATAACTGAAAACATCAATATGGGGCTTGGACCCATGATCGGAGGGCTGCTTCTGCCATTCGGATACCTGTTCATGATGAATTTCTCGATATTCTGGTGGATCCCCTGTGGACTCATGCTGATGATAGTCGCCAGGTACATAACGATAGACAGGAACGCTCTCAGGAAACTGCTCGAAGAACGTGCCGAGGATATGAAGAAAGAATCATGAGATTCGGAGGAAATCATGGCTATAAGATTTGACAAGGAAACTGGCGTTTTCAAGCTCAGGGCAGGCGCGACCGATTATATAATGAAACTCGCATGGGGTGATCTTGTTCATCTCTACTGGGGTAAGACCGTATCGGATTCTGACCTTTCATCGTTTATCAGACAGGCTATTAGGGTTTATTCGCCGGATACGCACCCGGGTGAGTTCGTATCCTATGATTTCCTTCCGCTTGAGTATCCATTCTACGGAACAGGAGATTTCAGGCAGCCCGCTTTTCAGGTACAGACAGCAGACGGTTACCGTCTGGCTGAGCCTAAATATCAGGCTCACAGAATCATAAAGGGCAAGCCTGCTCTTTCTGGCCTGCCTTCAACCTATGTCGAAAGCGACGAAGAAGCTGAAACCCTGATAATCGAAATGCAAGACCCGCTTATCGGCCTGAAGATTGAACTGACATATACCGCTTATGAAAAATTCAATGCCCTGGTGCGTTCGACCAGATTCATAAATGAGGGCGAATCAAAAATAAAGCTACTGAGGGCCCTTTCCATGAGCTTTGATTTCATGCGCAGCGACTTTGACATGCTCCAGCTTTCAGGCTCATGGGGCCGCGAGCGCCACATATATAAGAGGCCACTTGTGCCTGGGACACAATCAATCGAAAGCAGGCGCGGTGTGAGCAGCCACCAGCAGAATCCCTTCATTGCACTTTTGAACAGGGATACGACGGAAGATACAGGTGATGTCTACGGTTTCTCTCTTGTTTACAGCGGTTCTTTCCTGGGCTCGGTCGAGGTTGAACAGTATGACTATACACGAGTATTAATGGGTATAAACCCGTTTGATTTCGGCTGGACGCTCGAACCGGGCGAAAGCTTCCAGACGCCCGAGGCCGTCCTCGTATATTCCGACGCCGGACTCACCGGCATGTCGCAGACATATCACGGGCTTTATTCGAAAAGGCTCTGCAGAGGCGTTTACAGAGACAGGGAGCGCCCGGTCTGCATAAACAACTGGGAGGCTACATACTTCGCGTTCAACGAGGAACAGCTCGTTGCCATCGCAGCCGACTTCAGGGAGATGGGGGCCGAGATATTCGTCGTTGACGACGGGTGGTTCGGAAAGAGGGACGACGACTCGTCCTCGCTTGGCGACTGGTTCGTCAACCGGGAAAAGCTGCCCGGCGGCCTCAAATCTCTCGGGGAAAAGGTCCTTGCCCTGGGTATGGAATTCGGAATATGGGTCGAGCCTGAGATGATTTCGAAGAACAGCGAGCTTTACCGGGCGCACCCGGACTGGTGCATACACGCACCGGGCAGGAGGCAGACGGAATCCCGCAACCAGCTCGTTCTTGATCTGTCCCGCGCAGACGTATGCGAATATGTGGTAAGCGTGCTCAGCGACGTGTTTTCAAGCGCGCCCATCACCTATGTGAAGTGGGACATGAACAGGAGCCTCACGGAAATAGGTTCCGCTCTTGCTTCGCCTGAGAGGCAGATAGAAACGGCGCACCGCTTCGTCCTTGGACTTTACGGCATACTCGAAGCGCTTACGGCGAAATTCCCGGACATCCTTTTCGAGAGTTGCGCCAGCGGCGGCGGCAGGACCGATCCCGGCATGCTGGCATACATGCCGCAGACGTGGATAAGCGATGACACAGACGCATTCGAAAGAATCATGATTCAGCACGGCACCAGTATCGTATATCCGCCCGTAAGCATAGAAGTTCATGTGTCGGCGTCTCCCAACCACCAGATACACCGTACCACCCCCATGATGACGCGTCTCCATGCAGGCATGGCCGCCAATTTCGGTTTCGAGATCGATGCGTCAAAACTGACCGCGCAGGAAAGGGATCTGATAAAGACGAATATCGCGCTTTACAAGGAGATCAGGCCTATAGTCCAGTTCGGCAGCTTCTACAGGCTTTTGAGCCCGTTCGAAGGTAACGAGACCGCCTGGATATATGTAAACGAAGACAAGACAAAAGCAGTATTATTCTATTTCAAGAAAACGGCTGGCGCGCACGAACCGTTCAAGACCCTAAGGCTAAAGGGGCTCGCCCCTGATAAGAGATATTCCCTCGTCGGGCTTGGGCAATCCTTCAGCGGGGACACTCTTATGAACGCAGGAATGAACACGCCGGGCGTCATCGGCGACTTCGGCAGCTCGATGATCAGACTTTACAGCAAATGACAGGTGAGACGATGAAACTTAAACTATCGGTATTTCTTGGCAATGCAGGCTCGTGTTCAGACAGGTTCTGTTCCGCCTACGGCAAGCCGTATTCGACAGAGGAGCTTTTTGACAGGGTCGCGTCGGTAGGCGGCATTACGGGCGTGGATCTCGTAGGCACACCCGACATCATCGAAAACCTCGATGATGTGAAGGCTTGCCTTAAGAGCTCCGGCCTTACTGTCGTATCCATCGTGCCGGACCTGTTTTCCCCGGCCAAGTTCAGGCAGGGCACATACTCATCCATTGACCCGGCGGTTCGCAGAGAGGCGATCGCATATACCAAACGGGTGATCGACGCAGCGGTGGAACTGGGCTGCAGCCTTGTCGCCCCGTGGCCCGGCCAGGACGGTTATGACTATCTCTTCCAGGCCGACTATGAGACTGAGCGTACGCTTTTCGAAGAGGCCATAAAGGAGCTGTGCGATTACAACAAAGATATCAGGATCGGCCTCGAATACAAGCCCAAAGAACCGCGCAACCGCTGCTATGCGAGCACTGCGGCTGTAACGCTCCTGATGCTCATGCAAACCGGCGCATCCAACTGCGGGGTTGTGCTCGACTACGGCCACGCGCTATACGCCTACGAAAATCCGGCCGAGGTGGTGGCGCTCCTTCACAAATACGGCGACAGGCTCATGCATATACATATCAACGACAACTACCGCTACTGGGACGACGATATGATAACCGGCAGCGTGCATACACTCGAATACCTGGAATTTTTCTACTGGCTCAGGCGCACGGACTATTCCGGGTGGGTCACCATCGATCAGTTTCCTTATAGAGAGGATGGCAGAGACGCCATAGCAGAAAGCGCCGCATGGCTTACAAAATTTCATGAGATAATTGAAAAATCCGATCCGGCCGAAATCGAAGCTGTGTTAATTAAAAAGGATGCTACTCTCTCAAGCAAATTAATGCGCAGGCTGCTTTTCGGGTAGACAATTATAGTATAACAATGTATTACAAAGTAAAACGGAGGAGAAACATGGCACAAACAAGCATTGCTTTGCGTTTGCCTGAAGAAATAAATAAAACACTAGATCAATACGCCAGACTCATCGACCGTCCGAAAAGCTGGCTAATCAGGAAAGGCATAGATGCTATCATCCAGGAGATGGAAGATATGGAGATTGCAAACAACAGATTGAACGACCCGCATGCTGAATACAGGGATTTTGATGAAATCAAGAAAGAACTCAATCTGCGTTAAATTTGATAAAAGGGCGGAAAAGGAATTCAAGGAACTACCCCGGAGCTATCAGGTAAAAGTTACCGAAGCGATCAATGAGTTGTGCAAAGAACCACTAAAGGGAGAACCCCTTTCAGGCGAATACAGATATTTGAGAAGACTGCGGGTAGGCGTTTACCGTATAATATATCACTTCAACAAAGATGTGCTTTTAATCCTCGTTCTTCGAATCGGACACAGAAGAGAGATTTATCGGAAATGATTCTCATTGATCCTTTGCAAACTTCTATCTTACTTGAGAGTTGAAATGAAAGTAAAACTCACAAAAGAAATTGCATATAAAGCATTACAAAGTTTTTTCACTCGTAAACCTTCTATATTATTCGGGACAGGGGCATCTTGCTCATTTGATCCGGCATTTAGCATGGAGGCATTAAAAAACATCTTACAGAACAAAAACTAAAAAAAGCTGTCAGCAGAATAAAATGAAAATACCAAATGATTATATATATTATCAGGATAAGTATTTTATAAAAAGGAGATTCTAATAATGCTGGAAGATGCAAAAAAGCTTGTCCTTGAGATTGCAAAGCTCGTCTGGGAGAGAAGGCTGTCCGATACGGCAGGCGGCAATATAAGCGTGCGGGAGGGCGACCTCGCATGCTGCACGCCGAGGCTTATGGGGTATCGTCTGCGCTGGCAGATTACGGATGCGGATCTGTCCGTAGTCGATCTTGAAGGTAATGTCCTTGAAGGCCCAAAACAGATAACACGGGAAGGCAGACTTCATCTTGCCCTTTATAAGGAATTCCCCGAGGCGCATGCCGTCATACACGCCCACCCGTACTGGACGAACGTGTTCGTTGCAAAGGCGAGGCCCATCATCCCGAAGCTGGAAACGACGGGAAAATTCGGCACCATAGGCTGCTGCAAAGAGGCGCACGGCTATTCCGAAGAGCTTGTCGAAAGCGTGCTCGGGCATTTCAGAGAAAAAAAGGAGCAGTGGGAGAAAAGCCCTCTTATGGCCATCATGCCGCGACATGGAATAATCGCGGTAGGCAGGGACATGAATGCCTGCTTCGACATCGTCGACAGGATAGAGACCGAATGCCGCTGCCAGATTCTGGGAAAGCTGCTTGATCTATGATACTGGCCGTTACGCTCAATCCTGCCGTTGATTTCACGGTTTTCGGAGAAAACTTCAGGACAGGGTCCACAAACCGCGGGAAGGATGTATATCCGGATGCGGGCGGCAAGGGAAACAATGCGGCCAGGATTGCAAGACTCCTCGGTAGCGATGTCATGGTTACGGGTTTTCTGGGTGGTTTTACGGGCGACTTTATTATCTCTGAGCTTGAGCGTGAAGGAATCAGGACGGCATTTTACCATATAAACGACCTGACCCGCATCACGCTTGCCTATGTGGACAATATTAACAGTAGCGAAACAAAGGTCGTGCCGTCCGGGCCGAAGATTTCAGCACAGCAGGCCGAAGCGTTCTGCAGCCACTTTGAAGAGCTTCTGATTCAAAACGATTTTTCAATAGTTGCATTATGCGGATCGCTCGCAAACGGCCTGTTCGATGATTACTATTCCAGGCTTATCGGGATTGCAAATGCACATGGCATCCCTGTCGTGCTGGATACGAGCGGCAAGGCGCTAAAAAAAGGAATCGAATCCTCTCCTTTTCTGATAAAACCGAACATGGATGAAGCGGCTGAGCTCTCGGGATCAGGCTCGATTGATGAAATCACCTCATACATGAGAACTCTTACGCCGAAGATCGGAACCGTAGCGCTCACCCTCGGGAAAGACGGAGCATTTTTCATTACAAAAAATCATACTGCCAGAGCGACTGTCGCACCGGTTGACGCCGTCAATCCGGTAGGGGCGGGGGATGCATTCATAGGCGGCTTTCTGGCGGCCTACGACAAATCCGGAACGGATACCGAAAAGCTTTATTCCTGGTCAATGGCGGCCTCGGTCTGTACTGCGCGGTCTAAAGGCCTTCTATGGCCGCCTGAAATGTTTGATGAAACGGTTAAAACCGTAACCATTGAATTAAAATAGACCGGACCCGGCTACACCGGCAAATCCGGATTGTTTTTTTATTGCAGTTTCTCCTGACGTGTTGCGTCATTTTTTACAGTCTTCGCCTGTTCCCGCTGATAGCCTGAGATTATGGCAGTGACGATCCTGTCAAAAAACAGGTCTACATAGAAATCGATCTCCATGAGCCTTTTGAGTTCGAAGTCATCGTTCACGCTGAGGTCTTCCCTGAATGCATGCCATATCTCTCGCTTGATAAGCTGATATAGCCTGACCACCTCGTCCAGAGGGATGCCTTCACGCATCCTCTGCTTACCCAGATCGGAATAGTATGCGAAAAGAGTGTTCTTTGATTTGTTCTTGTCAAGCCAGTTGCCGAGGCGTTCATAAACATTGCGGATCACCTGGTAAACCCGCTCCGTTAAAATATCATCAGATATCCCGCGGTACTGTGAAAATTCTTCATTATTGTAAACGGTCTGCACGATGTTTTTAGCTATATCTTCCGCGTTTTCCTCTATGAGCTCCATAAACTTCTTATACATGACCCATTACCTCACCCTGACGATAATAAAGGCATATTCTCATTTGTCAATGCGCCCTTGATTTTACTATACTGTATTGCATGAACCATCACATTCACGGTTCAAACCATTCGGATAAATTTCAAGACCCTTTTACCAGTGCCTGAATCTTCTCTTTAAGTTCCGGATTTTTGATATTTTCATATGCATGACTGTCGATATCGAGTTTTACGGGTACGGTTTTCTTCAATACCGGTTCGGTTTCCGGTTTCAACACCCCGATCTTCGAATCTATTTCCTTTATTCTGAGATTGGTAAGCTTTCTGATGTTTTCGATGAGAGTGAGTTCAAGCAGGCCCACCTGCTGCACCCAGACAGGTGAATCGCAAAGCACTTCCAGTTTGCTTCCTTTCAGCCTGGCAGGGATAGTATGTCCGGCAAAGACCTTGCCTGCTATCTCGGTCCAGTCCGCCTTTATCTTCAGAATCCTGTACATGTCCTTGTTTATTATTCCGAGGTGGTTGCCCAGCCTGTCCAGTTCTTTGCTTTTCATTAATAGTTCCTGTTAAGTTCCTGCTCAAGCAGGATCATGTCTTCTGGGAGTGGTGAGACAAATTCCATATATTCCCCTGTCTCAGGATGATTGATGCCCAGGATATGCGAATGAAGCATCTGCCTGTCTATGTTCTTAACAAAAGCCTTAACAGCGGCATTGGCAATGTTCGCCGCCCTTACCCTTCCGCCGTATTCGGAGTCCCCCACAACAGGGTGGCCCACATCAGACAGGTGCACCCTTATCTGGTGAGTGCGGCCGGTTTCAAGGCTGAGCCTCAGCATAGAGAACCCGGGCCATGATTTCAGCACTTCCCAGTTCGTGATTGCAGGGCGTCCCGATTTAGCCTTTGATGTCATCTTCTTCCTGTCACCCGGATTCCTGTTGATGAGGTTTTCAATTCGCCCGCTGTTCCCTGTCATCATGCCGAAGCATATGCAGATATAGACCCTTTTGTGCGTATGCTCCTTGAATGCATCAGAAAGCCTGCCATATGCATGCTGGTTTTTTGCAACCACCATAACGCCGGATGTCAGCTTATCGAGCCTGTGGACAATGCCCGGCCTTTCAATGCTGCCCACATTCGCCATCTGCGGATATCTTGCGATTAGCGCATGTACAAGCGTCTTTTCAAAATTGCCCGCACCGGGATGAACGACAAGGCCTGCAGGCTTATCGATCACAATAAGGGCCTCATCATCATAAAGTATGTTAAGCTCGGTTTCCCAGGGCAGAATATCAGAGGTTTTTTCCTCTTCAGGCTCAAAGACTACGCTCATGCCGTCGGATACAGCAAAGGAAGGCTTCCTCATAAGCGAGTCCACGCTGACCTTTCCTTCCGAAACAAGGCGTAACGCAGCAGACCTGCTTATCCCTGCCCTCTTCGCGAGAAATACATCAAGCCTGCTGCCCGAGTCTTCTTCCGGGACTTTGAGAGTAATCTGTTTTTTCGTTTCCATGACCGGACCGGCGCTTACCTGAAAAGCCTCGGCAGGCCGGTAATATGAAACTTCAATATGGCTTTCTTGAGTGACGGCATGGCTGTTTTTGACGCCTTGTAGCCCGCTGCAATATAGGCGTCAAGGTTTTCAAAGGCAGACCATGGGGCATCCCCCACTTCCGGATGAATCACGAAATCGGCTTCTTTTGTCCTGAGCATGTTCATGGAAGACCTTGCGATGTCATTAGCCCTTATCATTATATCCATGCTGTTTTTAAGCCCGTTCTTAGCATCGATTGACGTGATGTCGCGCGATACGTCGGACGCAATGATAAAATGCGCGCCAAGCTGCTTTACTGCGGATATCGGAACACTCTCGGCCCATCCGCCATCAACGTACATACCGCCATCCATGCTGACCGGAGACAATGCCCCGGGAACGGCGCTCGAAGCCCTTATGGCTTTTCTCAGAGAACCTGAACGGAATATGACCGTGTTGCCCGAAACAAGGTCAAGGGCAATACAGGCGAACCCGAGTTTGAGATCTGAAAAAAATTTATCCGGAACAAGTTTTTCAATCTCTTCGAAAGCGGCCTGCGAAACAACCGAATCCTTTGTCATGAAGCGGTAGAATGCATAACCTTTCTTTGCCGTATCGAACATCTTTTCAAAAAAGCCCATGTCAATGTCAGTGCCGCCGGAAAGAGAACCCATCTTCTGAACCTGCTTTAAAAATTCTTCTGAAGTGAGGACTCCCCTGATAGCGCTTTCCGTAGCGATACCGCTCAGGGTATCGGCATAGACAGCACCTACAATAGCTCCCATGCTTGTCCCTGATATGACGTCGAGTTTTATGCCTGACTCTTCCATCGCCTTCAATACCCCTATGTTGGCGAGTCCCCTCACTCCGCCGCCGCCTAATGCTATCCCGATTTTGTATGGTGATTTAAAGGACATTGTTAATCCTTTCTGCAGCATCTTTCAGTTCATCAACCGAAATGGTTTTCACATCGAATATCAGCTTCTCATCTTCAATCCTGCATACAATCCCAACATCACGGAGCCTCGCATGGGCGGCTACAGCATCAGATGCTGATATCACCACTGCAAATGACGGGATCGTTGATGTCGGTGCAGCCCCGCCCCCGATTACAGCCTTTGTCTTTATGATTGTGCCTTTCACCTTAAGTTTTCTTTTAAGCGACAGGGCTCTTTTTTTCGCTTCTGCGCTGTCTTCTGTAATCATCCTTAATACCGGCAGTTCGTCATACATCTCCATCCCGACAAGCTTTAGCGTTTCGACAAGCGCAGCCAGGCTGAATTTGTCAATCCTGACAGCCCTGTGCAAAGGGTGCTTCGACATTTTTGAAATGAGGGGTTTACGGCCTACAATGATACCTGCCTGCGGGCCGCTCAGGACCTTGTCTCCGCTGAAGGATACTATATCCGCTCCGTCCGACAGACATGAAGGAACCGTCCACTCGCCTTGAATGCCGAACGGACAGAGGTCGAACGGTATACCAGAACCCATATCCACATATAAGGGCAGCCCTCTTGATTTTGCCAGCGCAGCCAGTTCCTTTATCTCGGCCTCATCAGTAAAACCGATGAGTGCGAAATTGCTTCTGTGGACCTTCATGATAAGACCTGTGTTCTCGTTTATTGCGGCCTCGTAGTCGGACAGCCTTGTCTTGTTTGTTGTGCCGACCTCTTTCAGTATGGCGCCGCTTAATGTCATGACATCGGGCATCCTGAATGAGCCGCCTATCTCGACAAGCTCACCCCTTGAAACGATCACTTCCCTGCCCGCAGCAAGACTTGCCAGAACAAGCATAACTGCAGCCGCATTATTGTTTACCGCAATCGCATCCTCAACCCCGAATATAACTTTCGCGACCTCTTTTATATGATCCTGCCTCGAGCCTCTGATGCCCTCTTTTATATTATATTCAAGGTCCGAATATCCGCCCGCATCGAGCATGGCCATAAGGGCGAAGGAGGAAAGGGGCGCCCTTCCCAGATTAGTATAAACCATGACGCCTGTCGCATTTATCATGGGCCTCAATCCTGTTTCAATAAGGCCTGACAGGACTGCTGAAACCCCGGCTGCTATCTCGTGAGCTGCCGGGCTTTTCTGGACATCGCCTTTTTTTATCGAATCACGAAGCCTTACAAGCTCATCTTCAACAGCTTTTTTTATTATATCCTGACGAAGGGGCAGACTTAAAAGTTCATCCGTTCCAAGGATCACATCCATCTTCGGGATGCTCCTGTATGCATCTTTCTTTTCCATGTCAGTCCCTCATCTTTTCGACTGTAAAATAAAACGTATTGAAAGCCTTCCCCTTTATCAGAAAGACCCCGCGCCCCAGAAAGAAACCGTCCGAGAGCTTTTTCAGTTCATCATTTAAAGGCTTCAGCCAGAACGGATTGCCCTTCCTGTTGTAATTAATGCGAAGTACCTTCTGCCCGTCGCCCAGTATGGAATCCGTCCTTTCGATTATAAAATCGCCTATCCTTATGAATCCTAGAAATTCGTTGAATCCGCCGCCCTTTTCTTCCACGCCCATCGGGAAAAACTTGCAGTGCAGAAAAGACCTGAAATCCGGCAATATGCCGGTGACGAGCTTTACCTTGAAATAACCCCTGAGTTCTGCCGGATCGGGCGTGGCGCCTGCGGCAAAAGCATCTTTCAGTTTTTTATACCCTTTCCAGGACATAAGAATTTCTCCTCCCTGCTGTATTACAACCTTTTACCACACACCTCTGAAATATTAAACGGCCCTTGAAGTCAAGAATTCTCCCGGTCAGTTGCACTGTCAGCTTGAACTGCCAGCCAAGCGGGCAGCATCAGTATATCCTGACTGGCTCGCGGGAGGAAGAACAGGCTTGGGAATGGGGCCTTTCTTCTTAAGCATGGCTACCCTTTTCTTGAGTGATTTGAATATCGAAGGGAAAGTCGTCTTGCCGAGGCTTTCCTCGATAAAACCCGGCACGGCTTTGCCCACATCGAGTGAAGTAGTGTAAGTTACCAGCACCCGTTTATCGTCATAAGGTTCAATCCTGAAATACCCCTGGGCGTCCTTTATCGGCCCTTTTACATAGAACCAGTACGTAGTGTAATCCTTCTCGTCAATCACGTAAGAAAGGGTATAATCCATTTTGAACATAACGACCTTAATCCTGCAGTCAACGATAAGCCTGCCGTCTTTCCATCCGACGGGCTTGTAATAAATAACGTTCGGCATGAACTCGCCGAAATGGTTGAAATCGGTTATCACCCTCCAGACATCCTCCTCGCTCGCATCCACAAGGCTGTGGCCTGTCGGGTTGAACACCTTTGTGTGCGGATTCTGTTCGATTGTCATGATGACCTTCCCGCTTTCAAGGTCCTTCCTTGTCTTTGCATCCAGGTTGAGCTGGGCGGCATGAACAGAGCCCGAATGTATCAGAAAACCGATCATCAGAGATAATATGATAAGATGTCTCACACCTTCCTCCAGTGTATGCTAAGCAAATAAACAAAAGTTCAATACAGACATTGTCTCCTGCATTATAATTAGATAAAAGTAATTTCACAAGGCGCATAAGATATTTATCCCGCCTCCCAATGCTGTTAAAAATAAGCATATTATCGTCTTTGAGGTATACTTATGAAGGTTGTAATAATCGGTGCAGGAACCGCCGGACTGGCGGCCTCATACACATTGAAAAAATCGGGCATCGGCTCGCTCTGTCTTGAAGAAAAGAACTTTGCAGGCGGCAGAATCGCCAGCCGGAACAGAGACGGCTACATCATTGACACCGGCGCACAGTTTTTATTCAGATACTATCATACGTATTTCAGGCTCAGCCGGGAGCTCGGGCTTGATGCCGAGCTGGTGCAGGTGCCTTTCCGTGCGGGAATCCCGCCCGCGGCTGGCAGAAAACCGTCCCCCGTGCTGGCCTCGATAAGGCCGCTTGATCTGATAAAGAACCTCCCCGAACTCCTCAGATTCAGGGGCGTGCCGATGAAGGCAATCTTTGAACTTCTCAAGATTGCCCCCGACATAATCAAAAGGATAGGGAAACTGGATTTTATTGATTATGAAGCATCCCTTGACCTGGATACCGTTTCGCTTGCAGACTTCATGCTCAAAAAAGCCGGAAATTCCCTGCTTGAGCATGTCTTCCAGCCCGTAGCATCCTGCATGACACTCGGTGAACCCGAGGACGTCGCTGCAAACTACGGTCTTGCGCTCCTTCTTTACTGCATCAACGGCCTCTTCACATTCAGGAGGGGCATCGGTTCGCTTTCAGAAAGACTCTACGATGAATGCAAGGACTCGGTGAAGCTGAACACAAAAGTAAAAAGGATCGTTATTGAAGGCAGATCGGTCAAAGGCGTCGAGACGGACGAAGGGTTCATTGAATGCGAGCATGTCATATGCACTGCCACTGCAACATCAGTTATGAAAATGATCCCTGACCTGCCGGATACAATCAGAAAGCCGCTGGAAACAGTCCGCTATTCGCAGTCATGCCATGTCATTTTCGGCCTTCATAAAAGACTGCTGCCCCAAGGCTGGTATGCGGTTGCGCTCCCCCGGAAATTCGGTTCGGCAATGGCGGGCTATACCGAGAGTTCGACTAAATCAGCGTTTTATGCGCCGCATGGAGCAGGCCTTGTAAACTGCTTTACATATGGAAGGCATGCGGCAGCCTTGAATCAGATGAATGATGAAGGTATCACGCGATTTATTATTGAAGATATCAAGCGGTTCACACCCGACATGCCGGACATTCCTGAATTCACCGAGATTTTGAGGTTCGATGAAGCGGTCTGCACATCTCCGCCAGGAATGCTCACTGCGATTAGCCGTATGAAAAGGGAGGGCTCTGGTGATGTAAAGGGTCTGCTCCTTGCAGGAGAATACATGTACATGCCGTCTGTGGAAGGGGCGACAAAGAGCGGTATCGATGCTGCGGATGCAATCATCAGGTCAATGGGGGCGTAATGGCGAAAGAAGTTATCATATACGGAGCAGGGATGTCAGGACTCGTCTGTGCGATAAACCTGGCAAGGGAAGGTTTCGATGTAACAGTTCTGGAGCGCGAGAAGACATACGGGGGCGACCCGCTTTACAACCCTTCGACGCACACGACGCCGATCAATGTCAGGATGACATCGGAATATATCGGCATCGACATCTCGCCGTGCTTTTATCCTGTTATCGCATGCCCGTTCTATTTTCACGACACAAAGGCATATGCCCCGCATGGAGGGCTTTTCAGCGTCGAGCGTGGCAACCGCCCCACAAGCCTTGATACGTATCTTTACAAAATCGCTGTTAATGAAGGTGTGAAATTCGAGTTCGGGCATCCTCTCAAAAAAGAGGATATCGGCAAACTCGCACCCGGCGCAATCATAGCATGCGGCCTCACACGGGAGGCCTACGACATGCTCGGCATTCCCTACCGGCGCTGGTATGGCTATAGCTCAAGGGGTGAAACAGGCTTTTCCAACTATTCATGGCTCTGGTGGAACGAGGGCATTACGGAATATGGCTATCTGAGTTCGGCCAACAACTATTACTTCAACCTTCTCTTTTCGACCCGCGAGGTGAAACGCGAGATTCTGGATAAATATACTGATTTCATGCGCAGAGTCGAAGGCATCGAGCACGACGAATGGCACTATGCATCGGGCGCGGTGCCGCTTGCGAGCAAAGATAACCCCAGGCTTATAAGAGACGGCCTTATTTTCTGCGGCACCATAAGCGGGGCCATGGACCCTGTCGGCTGGTTCGGCATACTCGGCGCACTCATTACAGGCAAGGTCGCTGCAATGGCCGTGTACGATAAAGAAAAAGCCCAGGCTGAATTCGCCCGCTTCACCAAATATTTCGTCCGCGCCTTATGGATAAAGAACAACATCTGGTACAGGTTCAGGCCGCATGTAAACCTGATAGAAAATGCGATCAGACTGATCGGGGTCAGAAACATCGAAAATATAGCGGCATATTTTGTAAAAGAGGATGAGCATATCCCGTTTTCAATACCGGGCTTCGCACACCTCGGCTGCTACTGATCTCAATAGACAGAAAAATCCGGTGCTGGATAATACATCCACCGCACCGGAAATTTCAAATAAGTTCTGATTAATATCTGCTTTATCTGTATTCGGTCTTGAACAGCTGCCATCTGGTGCCGTCCCATTCCTGCCAGACGATTATTGCATTTCCTTTCCTGTCCATTGCAATTTTTGGATTATCGGAATATTTTCCCTCGGTGCTTATCTGCTTTGATTCATAATTCCATATTCCGCTTCTGTATTCATTTCTGAATATCCTGTAGTAACCATAGTCCCTGAACCAGAAGGTTCCCGGCTGGTCCTCCCTCTGGGACCATGCCATAACTGCGTTTCCCCTGCCGTCAATATCAAGCCTGAATGGTCTGTCAAGATTCCAGATATCAAGTTTGCAAATTGACATGTTTGTTGCAAGCATCGGAGCAGTCCATTCGCCGTTGATGTATTCGGCGCTGTATGTATAGAAACGGTTTTTATTGTAAGTCTGATAAGCTGTGAAATATTCTCTCCAGGAAAAAAATACAGAATCTCCTTTCTTAACCATGTAATAACCGTTTTCCTCTGAAGTCTCTCTTCTGATAATATTGATACTCATATCACTGCCAAACCTTACAGGATCAAGCATCCACGAAAATATTTTATTCAAAATTCCGTCGGCTATAAATTCTCCATAACGATTCAATATGGGAATAGTATTATCGATGGTATCTGCTTTTATCTCCTCCGGTATGGTCCATATATTGCTGTTTCTCTTAATGAAGAATGCCGGGCGCTCTTCGTTGTCATCCTTGAGCCATGTAACAATCGCATCTCCTGAATCATCAATCTCAAGCTGGACATTGATTGCATTATATTCATCCGTGTCGATTTCTTTCAGAGGTATTTTATTCCACGAGTCATCTCTGAATTCCTTTATGCCTAACCCGACAATATTGAGATTATCATCGAGAAGGTAACCAGTAAGAATGGCATCTCCGTTGTTGCCGATTGCGACAGAAATATAATCATTCATTCCCTGAATAAGTTCCGGAGAACTCCATTCGCCGTCTCTGTATGAACTGCTGAAAAGTTCCTGTGTATAAACAGGGTTTTCATCTTCTCCTGTATATGTAGCGTCCCACTCGACCCAAACAATGACAGCTTCATTGTTGTCATTCATCGCAACTTTCGGAACACCGGCATTACTCCTGGACATGCATATTTTTTGAACCTCTCCCCAAGCCCCGTTCCTGAATTCACACCTGCTGATCCAGCTTTTTAGATTTTCGATCTCAATAAAAGCAACTATAGCGTTCCCATTGCTGTCCATAGCCAGATCAACACTCCCTCCAAATGTACCATTATCAGTAAGGAAAGGCGCAGGTGTGTTCCACTTCTTTTCAGCTTCCGTGATAAATGAAAATTCTGAACTCTTTTCAAGACGGATTCCCTTGTTACTGGAAATCGTATTTCCCAGCAGGATATTGTATTTCGTCATAAAAGAAAAAGGATTAGCGGGCCTGAATGTAAGACTTTTCATGTCCCCGCTGAAAGAGAAATCCCCGTTTATCCTTGTCCCCTTACTGTCTGAAATAACAAAGCTTTTTGGATTTACCGATGAGCCGAGAACAGCGGTATCAAACTTCACCCTGATAGACGTGTCGAAAGCTATATTGGTCGAGCCGTCAGCAGGTGATACTGATAACACATGAGGCATTAACGACGGGTCCGGAGATGAAAATGAAGTGGTAAATGAAAATGCATATTCTTTCAGACCCGTACCGATTTTATCTTTGATCTGTTTTTTTAAAGTAACAGAATACTTCATTCCCTTCGCAAACAGGGATTGAGGTGTGAACAATATCTCTTTGCCGCTGCAGACAATATCTCCCGGAATAATCCTGTCCGAACTGTCTTTTACGACAAGTGTCCCGGCATTGACCGTATCGGGATTCACTTTACTGTTGAGAATTATGCTTACCGTCTTGTTTACCGGAACATTTGCAGAACCATCAGCGGGGTCTGTGCTTACTACTTTTATACATCCGCTCAGAATAATCAGAGCGCTTATTAAAACCATTGGTAATACATTTGAAGATTTTGTTTTCATGATGCAGTCTCCTCGTTAAATTAAAAGATTTTTTTCAGAATCAGGTGATATGAATTCATCTGAATTCACTGATAAATACAGACGGCTTGCCATCATCCGATTTCTGTTCCCAGACAGCGATGGCATTGCCCCTGCCGTCGGCTGCCAGTCTGAGGTTCAAGGCATCCGAATCCGGACTGCTTACAGCCGTCAGCAGAGATTTCTGAGGCCTGGTAAATTCCGTTCTGAATATCTGAGCTTTCTGGTTACCTCGAATATTGTATCCTGAAACAAGGATCCGGACCTTGCCGCTGCTGTCCATAACCATATGGTAACCGGTCCCGTCTGAACCGGTGCAGACGGATAGTGTGAAGATATATTCAGGGTAGGTATCCCAGACACCATTATGGCGGCTGATGCCATAAATATGTTCTTTTTCCAGCCATAAGATCTGGGCATCTCCAAAACGGTTCATGGCGATCTTGGGGCGCGATGCATCAACACCCTCTCTGCTCAATATTGCAGGCTTATCGTCCCATACTCCGTTATGGCGCTCACTCTTATATATTCTGCTTACATATGGATCACCGGCTTCGGCTGACGACTTTTCATTCTGGCACCAGACCATTATGGCATCGCCGTTATCTTCCATGATGATTTCAGGATTGGTGGTTGATGTTAATAAACTGCCTATAGTGTAGATGTAGTTGTTTAATCTTTCGGTGATACTCCAGCTTTCACCGTTGTACTCCTTTCTGAAAATGCGGCCGAATGTCAGCACATAATTGATACTGCATTGTTCGGACCATGTGATTATGGCACTTCCGCTGCTGTTTATGGCCAACTGAAATTCATATGGTATCCCTTCAGGTTCACCTATCGATTCAGGAGGGTTCCATGTATCATTTTTAAGCAAGCTGAAACGTACCCGGGTTGTAGAAGGATCTGAGTTATCAGTTTGAAGCCATGCCAGTATGGCGTTGCCGTTGTCGCTAAGCGCTATCTTTGCAATACTGATTTCTCCGGCAGCATCACTTACCGCCACAGGCTTACTCCATGTACCCGCTTCGTACGTGCTGCTGTACAATCGGTATAAAACACCATCAAGCTCGATCCAGAAAGCAATCGCCTTGCCTTTTTCATTCATCGCGACCTGCGGATAATCGACATATTTCTGAGTATATGCAGTCATACTCATTACATCCGGAATTATTGAAAGAGAACCATTCTGATAATTCTTTCTCAATATTGCCGAAGCTGAATCCGCATATTGCCACCATAAGATAAATGCATTGTTGTCGTCATCCATAGAGACATGAGGGCTGAAAGCTTGCACACCTTCAATATTAACCCTTTCAGGTTCGCTCCATGCATCAACCCTGGTTGTAAAAGATGATTTGAATTCTCTCATAATCGGCTTGCCCTTCAGGTCTTTAACCCCTGTGGCAACTCTCAGAGTATATTTTTCAAGCTCTGATAATCTCAATATTGGTTTGAAGACCGCAGTCCTGCCGTTGGAGTGGACTTCTCCGGCAACGGGATTGTCAGAACTATCCATAAGCCTGATAGTTGAAGCATCGACGGTTGAAGGGTCGGCATCCATGCTGAAATTTATCTTTATGATGCTGCCGCATGGAATACCCTCAGCGCCGTCCGCCGGATCAACGGATGTCACGATATTCCCTGTGGTTGTAAAATTGAATACGTAATCCATATCCAGCGCTTTTCCAGAAGTGTCTTTAATATTCTTCGTGACATATACTGAATATTTGCTTCCGGGCGCCAGACCTGAGGAAGGCTTTAATGTTGCGGTTTTACCTGAAACCGATATTCTGCCTTCAACAGCTTTTCCGGTACTGTCTTTCAGAATGAAAGAATCGGCATTAACTGACGCACTCTCGGGTTTTATGTTGAATAAAACACTGACGGATGCATCGGTCTCAACATCTGTTGCCTTATCTGATGGTTCTACAGATTTTACCCTCAGACACCCGGCAGCAAGCATTATGGATGCTATAAATACTGAATAGAAGATAATCTTCCTGATTTTTGCATATCTCATGTTACCCCTCCCCATCAATCGAAAGCCATTGAATATAGATTGTCACCCTGCTTCCATATCAGGACCGCGCTTGAATCTGGACCTGCTGCCAGATGCATTGATTCAGGCGCATCACTGGATTCTACGGATTTTATTATTTGCGTATCTCCCCAGATACCCAGGTCAGAATCCAGTTTCCTTATGCACAGATCATATTTGTTAAGAACAACATGCTTCTGCCACCAGATCAGGATCGTATCGCCGTTTGGACAGCCGGCGACTTCAGGATTTAAAGCAAACCCATCAGCCGGTTCTGCAAGTATCTGTGGAATTTCCCACGAATTTTTGTTCCATCTCGCTGCCAGTATACTTCTCTTGCTTTCACCGTCTTTCCAGGCCATTACGGCATCGCCATCGGGACCGACTGCAATCGCCGGTTTCACATAAGGTTCCACATATGCATTTCCAATTGATCCTGATGATTCCCAGGCATTATTCTCGCTATCCCAGCGGTGCGCTATAACTTGTGTTTCATATCGATATCCTCCAAACCATGCAGCCAGGACATCACCATTTGAAAGAAATGACATATCTGTAATGTTTCCTGTCGCTCCCAATGATACTGCATCGCCCCAGACAGTCCCGTTGAAATAGCTTGCATATACAGCTGAAGTAGTCCCCAATGATTTTTTCATGATAAGCATCCCATGTCCGTTTTTATCAAAACCAAACTGCTGCTCCATGATAGAATTATTGAAGGAAAAGGAAATCATTTGAGGCTCATTCCAAGTGTTTCCGTTCCACACGTTATATAAAATCCTGGAGATAATGCTTTTTTCATTGAACTCCCAGTGGAGCCACGTTGCATATGCTCCTCCATCAGGACCATACGACAGACTGAGCTGGCCGGGGTAACGGCTTGCCTCTATACTCCGATTGCCTGCCGTTCCCACAGTTTTAACACCCTGCCATGCTGTCCCGTCCCAGCTGTTTGAATATACATTGAACTCAGGAAGGCTCTGTCCTGTATCAAACGATTGAGCCCATATAACCGTTGCTGGATTCCCCTCCATGCTGAATGAAGCCTGTATGTCAAATAATGAAGGGCCGTCGCACAGAGCACTCGGTATTCCGACAGGCTGGGGATCCTCCCATGAACCTTTATTCCAAAGACTTGAATAAATATTATATATTGGACATTTGTTTTCATCTGTTCCATCGATCTGGGACCACACGGCTAATGCATACCCGTCGGGACTGGTAATAAGCTTGATATTTAAGGGATTTATACCTGCATTGATGAACGGGAAATCGACCTGTCTCCACGAACCATCCTGTGTTTTGAATTGAAACGTATAATCTTCTGAAGCCGTCCGACCATTCACATGTTTTATAGCTTTTGAAATCGTGACTCTATATGTCGTATTCACATCAAGCGGCTTTTCATGCTCTATTGTTATGCAGTTTCCATTTGCAGACACTTTCGTTTTGAGTGTTTCCCCGGTTTCACTCTTCACAAAAACAGAATCTGTTGAAACACTTGAAGGGTCCAGTCTGCTGTTGAAATATATTTTTACTGTAACATCCCTTTCCGTATTCATTTCATTGTCTGCAGGCATAGTGTTTATAATGTTAAGTCCCTCCGGGTCTTCGGTGGTGAAAGACGATTTGAAACCGCCGTTGAGAGATAATCCTGATCTGTTTCTGACCTCTGGCTTTATTTCGATATCATACCTTGTTGCATAAGTAAGGGGCAAAGAAGGTTTAAAAGTGATCTTCCTGCCATTGAATGTAAACTCTCCATCGATGGTATTGCCCGAGTCATCCTTAACGTAAAATGTATCCTTATTGATTGACAGATAATCCGGTGCAATATTGAAAACTGCGATAATTTCTGCATTTCTGCTTACATTCTCTGACCCCTTTGCAGGCGTTATGCCTGTTACCTTAAGGCATGCCGTGAGGGTAAAGAGTATAAAGAACAATAATACTGACTGTACTGGTGCTTTTCTCATAGATGTCCTCCTCATTTAAATTCAATTCATTCATTATTATCAGCAAACAGCCGAACGTCGAAAAACCGGCGGTTATTGTATTTATTTAATCTTTTACTATTTGCCTCCGGATTTATAAAAACCGGCCGTTTTATTTCTTTCAGTTTGTTTTGTCACAGGCAGCCTGACGAGTAGTAGGGTGCCTTTCTGGATTTTGGAGACGGTTACG
>CAZEMO010000002.1:0-311906 GCA_964513375.1 uncultured Bacteriovoracaceae bacterium
GGTGCTTTAACGGATATTCTCAAGTAGAAGACTCTTCAAAAAAACTCAAGATTTAAGGTAGAGTAGTTATATAACAAAAGGCCATGAAATGATCATGGCCTTTTCGATTATCCTCTGTGTTTGCTGCAACAGATATCAGTCGTCGTATTTCCCTGCAGGACTGTCGTCGGTTTTCTCCTTGCCCTTAGCCTTTATCTTTTCGATCGTCCAGTCGGTGGCATCCTCAATCGGCGTTCCTTTGGGGCCGAGGTCATAGGAACCGGCCTTGAGGATTGCTTCAACGGCAAGAGGCGCCGTGTCTTTTGCATTAAAGACATTTACAAGCAGGTCATAAACGAAGTCTTCGACCGCCTTTTCCATGCGCTCCCTGACCGTGGCAGTCTGGGCAAGAATTTTGTTTTCAAACGGCTGGTTGAGTTTCTTGTAGTCTCCAGCCTTCAGGCCTTTGTCCTTTGCATATGCAACCATTTCAGCCCAGAGTTTGTCGTCCATACCAACACTCTCAACCTTGCACAAGTTCTTTCCGGAATCGAGTATGGCATTGCCGAATTCATTCACCTTAACACCCCAGGAAAGCATCTGCAGGGCTGTTGCAACATTCGCCTTAGTGGTATGGGTCTCGGCGGCTATTTTCTTGAGCCTCACATTGCTGTTACCTGATGTGCCGTGCTGAGCTCCGGAGAGGCCGTATTTCTCTATAACCTTGTGAATTTCGGCGGTCAGTTCAACTTGTATGCCGGCGTCGCTTTCCTCGATGCCGTGGGTCGTGCCGTTATTAAGAGCAATCCAGTCAGGAAAAATCTTGTGTGCATTCAAACCCTGAATCAGGAACAGGGCTTCTTCAGGTGTCGATAGTCCGGCTGCACCTTTGATCTCGCCTACCTCGGTCTCGTACCCGGCCCACGACGGGATGTATTTGCTGATTTCGATGTTTGCGAGCAGGTTTTCATCTTCAGGCATGTGCGAGGCGTCGATAGCAATCGATGTAATGCCCTCATCGAAGATGGACGGTATATCGGTCTTCGCCTTCTCGAGATCGGCGGCACTTGTAATTCCGAAGTGGTCGGCATGAACTGCGACAGGCACCGTTATCCCAAGCTCGTTACAGAAAGAGTCAACATATCTCGCTATGTTCCACAACCCGACATGGCAGTAATTGCTCTCTGATTTAGCTATCTCGATTATTACCGCGGCATTCGCCTTCTGTGCAGCCTTCAGGGTTCCTCGGATAACTGTAGTGCTCCTGCCGTTGGCCGCAATTGTCATTGCATGACCTTTCGCTCTCATTGCACGGTCGATCACCTTGCCGCTGACTAGAAGCGCCTTTGAATGTGGAAAAAGCTTAGTAACATTAGGTGGTCTGCCGATCTGAAGGGCCTTGGCATAATCAGCTTCGTAGCTCATATTTCATCCTCCCTTGAATTTTAATTGTCTGCGATTACTCCATATTATTGTCTTTTGCAAACTCTTCGTATTCCTCGACATCCTCTTTGGAACCTATAATCAAGGGCACCCTCTGATGCAGCTTGGTGGGCACGATATCAAGGATTCGCTCATAACCCGTGCTTGCATACCCGCCGGCATGTTCGGCGATAAATCCCAGCGGATTGGCTTCATAAAGAAGCCTGAGTTTTCCGGTTGTCTTTTTCGGGTCCATGCTGTCCTCAGGATAAAGGAATATGCCGCCCTTTAAGAGGTTCCTGTGAAAATCGGCAACCAACGATCCGATGTATCTTGAAGAATATGGTTTTTTCATGTGGGTTTTGTCGGTCTTTATATGATCGATGTATGCTCTTGTGCCTTTCTTCCAGTAGTTGTAGTAGGACTCGTTTACGCTGTATATTTTCCCCCGTGAAGGTATTTTTATATTCGGATGCGAAAGCACGAACTCTCCTACACTGGGGTCAAGAGTGAAGCCGTTGACCCCGTTGCCCGTCGAATAGACCATCACCGTCGAACTTGAATACATTACATAACCTGCACCGAACTGTTTGTATCCAGGCTGCAGGCAGTCCTCGAGGGTACCGTCTCCTTTGTCCGTTATCCTTTTATATATCGAAAAAATCGTACCTATGGAAACATTCACATCTATATTTGACGACCCGTCAAGGGGATCGAACATCACCACATATTCGCCTTTCGGATAACCTTCAGGAACAAGCACAATGCCGTCATCTTCTTCGGATGCCATGACGCAGACCTTTCCGATGTAACTCAAGGCGTTGATAAAAGCCCTGTCCGCAAATACATCAAGCTTCTGCTGTTCGTCGCCGGTTATATTTTTTGCGCCTGCCGAACCCAGGATATTTTCCGCAAGTCCCGCCTGTGAGACCTGTGCGGAAACGACCTTTGCCGCCAGGACTATCTGAGTCAGCACCGAACTGAAATCCCCTGTTCCGCCGTAAAGCCTCTGTTCTTCAATTATATGCCGTTCGATAGTCATCAGGATATCTTTCATTGATAAGCCTCCGTTTATTATTGAATGTTCATGCTCTTTGCAAGCCAGCCTGTCATCTGGACGACAACCATTTTCAGAACATCCCTTGGCAGGAAATATTCGCCTGCATTCTCAGCCATCCAGCCGGTTATCTCCTCGGACGTCATTTCTGCACTGTTTGTCCTTTTCAATGAATCTTCTATCATTCTCCGTGTCAGAACTGCCGCATTGATTGATTTAGGAATAAATGACCTTGCGTCATTACCTGTTAAAGCGCCGTAATGTTCCGCACCATGAAAATCGACATCATACCCGGCCATCTTATCAAGGCTGGCCTGATACAGGTCAAAATTAGAGTTTGCCGCGGCAAAAACCTGCCCCTCGAATGGAATACCCCCCGCGTCGGAAGCGAAAAGCGCTTTCAGCTCAGGCACATAAACTGCCATCGAGCATGTGCTGTGACCGGGCACCATCATGAATTGGAGCGTCAGGTCCCCGATTTTTCTCATATCTCCATCTGACGGGGTATCGTCAACAGGTATGCTCTCGAAATCAAATCCCAGTTCATTTGCTCTATCAGACATTCCGGCGTTAGAGAGAAGCATTAAATTAATGTTTTTTATCGCTTCAATAACTACAGGCCTGGCTAGCTGTCCGGCTCCTCTGGCCGATGCCGTCACACTTACCCAGGGCCATTTCTTTTTGAAAAAGGGGACTGCACCGACATGATCGAAGTGAGTGTGATGGACGACAATGCGGCTTATTTTTCTCTCATCGATTCCAGCTTCGGCAATCTGATTTTCTATATCAGGAATGATATATGTCATTCCGCCGCCCAGGATCGCATATTCAGTCCCGCCATCAAGAAGATAAATGCATGATTCCCTGCGACCCAGAAGCGTAATACGCTCGGTTATTTTTCCGGGAGAGTTAAATATCATGATGGCTCCTTAATTTAAGTAACATCATGTAGAGAGATGATATGTTACATTATAAGGTTTCCTGGCAAATCGACAAGCAGAAACTGTTTCAGGGAACCGGAGTAAAACCTTCTTCTTTTGCAAGCTCGTCCAGTTCAAGCGTTATTGCATCCATCGTTTCCGCATCGGGTGATATTTTATCCCTTGTATCGATAACCTTGATAAAACAGCTGCATTCCCTGCAAAAATAAACTCTCGCTCCCTCAATGCCTTCAGCCTCGAAAAAGCCAAGCTTTTCATGGTCGGTATTGCCGCAATAGGCACATCGGATTCTGGGGAATCTCCATGAAAAACCGCAAAGTGGGCATTGCAGAACCCGTTGCGACTCCTCGTCAAAAGCAATTCGTGCATGCGTGCCGCAGAATGCGCATCTGCCTGAATGATTTTCGCGTTTTTCAGGTTCAGGAGCGGCTTCTCTCAGCTTTCTCAGAACTGCCCTGAGTGCATTATTAAGGAATGCGCTTATTGCGGCACTGTCGGCTTCAGGCACATTGATGCTGCCTCCCCAGATAAATGCATCGGCGGCGGATATCATATCAAAAGCAGGCTTTGTTTTAAAATGATTCTCCCATGCCGTTAAGCAGATCCCGGCTAGAACAGGCACAAGCTGCTGAAAATCTCCATCTGAAATTTTTGAATTATCAATTGATGGTAGCCTGTAATTTTTGCAGACGGAATTTATGCTTTCATAAAGGCTTTTTGCAGTAAGAATTCCCTGCCTGTCATCCGGATATGTTTTTAATACCAGTTCCCAGTCCATTTACACACATTAGGTTAGATACAACGTCAAGTCAAGCATCATACAAGCGTTTTTATGTACCATTATGCATAATATATTCAATTAGTTATGCATGTTTGTGCATAATTCATTCCTCTTGATTTAACCTGAATTATTGAATAACGTGATTCAGTCCAAAAAAAACAAAACAGGAGAGGTTGCATGGAACTTACCAGAAGGGGTTTCCTTAAACTTTCCGGCGGTAGCCTTGCAGCAGCGGGAATCGGCGTCAGCATAGGCGTACAGCCTGTTATGGCTCAGCCGAAAAAAATCCGCTATGCAAAGGAAGTAACTACCATATGCCCTTATTGCGGCGTCGGATGCGGAATTATTGCACAGGTCAGCAACGGCAAGGTTATCGGTACGGAAGGTGATCCTGATCACCCGATCAACAAAGGCTCTTTATGTGCAAAGGGTGCAGCACTTTACCAGATTGCAAACAATGACAAACGGTTGTCAAAGGTTCAGTACAGGGCTCCCGGCGCTGACAATTGGCAGGAGGTAGAATGGGACTGGGCCTTGGACAATATAGCCAGGAAAATTAAAAAGCTTCGTGATGAAACATTCACACTTCAGAATGAGAAGGGTGAAGTGGTCAACAGGACCGATGCCATGGCAGCAATCGGCGGCGCCGCCCTTGACAATGAAGAAGTTTACAGCCTTACAAAATTCAACCGCTCTTTAGGCCTGGTATATGTCGAGCACCAGGCCCGTATCTGACATAGCGCTACCGTCGCCGGTCTGGCGGCATCATTTGGTCGCGGTGTTATGACAAACCACTGGATAGACCTGCAGCATTCAGACGCAATACTTATAATGGGTTCAAATGCAGCAGAAAACCATCCGATTTCATTTAAATGGGTAAACGAAGCCAGGGCGAAACGCGGCGCCAAATTAATAAGCGTTGATCCCAGATTTACCAGAACATCAGCAACAGCAGACCTCTATGCACGCCTCAGGCCAGGTACCGACATTGCATTCCTGGGCGGCATGATTAACTACGCTCTGTCAAAGAACAGAATACAGGAAGAGTATGTCAAAAATTATACAGATGCAACATTCCTGGTAAATCCGGACTTCAAGGGTGCAGCCGATCTTGATGGAGCTTTTTCAGGTCTTGAGGGGGCAAAATACAATACCGATACCTGGAAATATCAGGTAGACGAAAACGGCATACCCAAACAAGACCTCACTATGCAGGACCCCATGTGTGTATTCCAGCAGCTGAAGAAACATTATGCACGATATACCCCGGAAAAAGTCTGTTCAATTACAGGAACTGATCCCAAGCAGTATGAAGCTGTCTGTGATGCATACACCACTACATTCAAACCTGAAAAATCCGGTACAATAATGTATGCAATGGGAACGACCCAGCATACTTATGGTTCACAGAATGTCAGGGCATTTGCAGTTCTTCAGCTCCTCCTCGGAAATATTGGGGTTGCGGGCGGTGGTATCAATGCACTGCGAGGCGAAAGCAATGTCCAGGGTTCGACTGACCATGCAGCGCTGTTCCATATACTTCCCGGATATCTGCCCTATCCATCAGCAAGCATGAACACAATTGCAGCCTACAATGAAAAAAACACACCAAAGAACACAGACCCGAAGAGCATAAACTGGTGGGGCAACAGACCAAAATATCTTGCAAGCCTTATGAAAGCCTGGTGGAGAGATGCAGACCTCGAAACAGCATATGGATATCTTCCGAAAATTGACGATGGTAAGAACTATTCATATCTTCCAATGTTCAATACAATGGCCAGGGGAAAAATTAAAGGTCTTTTGGCTTGGGGTATGAACCCGGCCGTGGGAGCCCCGAGTTCAAAAATGATAAGAAGGGCGCTTTCCAAGCTTGATTGGTTTGTCGCAGTTGATCTCTGGGAAACCGAAACTTCAGCGTTCTGGCAGAAAGAAGCCGGAGTTGACCCTGCAGAAATCAAAACAGAAGTCTTCCTGCTTCCTGCCTGTTCATCAATCGAAAAGGAAGGCTCAGTTTCCAATTCCGGCCGCTGGGCGCAGTGGCGCTATAAGGCCATCGATCCTATCGGACACTCAGAAGACGATCTTTGGATTATCAACCAGCTGGTTCTGAGGCTGAAAAGGCTCTACAAAGAGGAAGGGGGAGCATTCCCCGATCCGATACTGAACCTGACATGGAAATACGGCGCGCTTGCCGAAAAACCCTCCCCAAGGGAAGTCGCTAAAGAAATCAACGGCTATTTCGTGACTGACAAGGAAATCGAAGACGCCAAGACAAAAGAAATTAAGAAATTCAAAGCCGGCGACATGGTTCCATCATTTGCGCTACTTCAGGATGACGGATCGACTTGCAGCGGCTGCTGGGTGTACTGCAATTCTGTCAATGACAAGGACAACCTGATGATGAGGCGTGATTCTGCTGACCCGACCGGGCTTGGCATGTTTCATAACTGGTCATGGGCATGGCCGGTCAACAGAAGGATCGTTTATAATCTTGCAAGCGTTAACCTGGAAGGCAAACCATGGGCGAAAGACAAGCCGGTTATCTGGTGGAACGCACTTAAGGGTGCATGGGCCGGAGACATCTCTGACGGCGCCAGCAAACCAGGCGAGAAGTATCCGTTCATAATGAATTCACATGGACACGGCATTCTTTTCGCTGCAAGCATGAAAGACGGTCCTTTCCCCGAACATTATGAACCTCTTGAATCACCGGTTAAGAATATGATGTCAAAATATCAGGTAAACCCTGCCATTAAGAGATTTGATGAAGATGTTCTGAAGGAACAGTGCGATCCGTTTATTGTAGAAGGCTGCATTGCCGCCACAATTGACAATCCTGATTCGAAAAATTTCCCGATCATCTGTTCAACCTACCGCGTTGTCGAACACTGGCAGACAGGGCAGATGACAAGATGGCTGCCATGGCTTTGTGAGTTGATACCAAACCAGTTTGTTGAAATGAGTGAGGAGCTTGCTAAAGAAAAAGGTATTAAGAACGGTGATAAAATAAAACTGGTCTCGATAAGAAATATTGAAGGCGTTGAGGCCGTAGCCATGGTTACAAAGCGTTTGAAGCCATTCACCATTGACGGCCAGATTCATCACATGGTCGGCACCACCTGGCATTTCGGCTATAAGGGCAGGGTTACAGGCGGCAATATGAACGATCTTACCCCGTTCATCGGTGATGCGAACACGATGATACCGGAATACAAAGCATTCCTGGTAAACATTGAAAAGGTTAAATAGGGGGTGAGCCATGACAAAGACTGAAAAACATTCAAAATATATAAAACTGGTCGATGTAACAAAATGCACAGGCTGCAGAGGCTGCCAGGTTGCATGCAAGAACTGGAACGGGCTTCCCGCAGTAAAAACGGTATGCACTGGTTCTCTTCAGAACCCGCCTGACCTTGACTACAATACTTATACTTTAATCCGATTCTATGAACTGGAAAAAGAAAACGGGTTAAATTTTATCATGAGGCACGATGCCTGCATGCACTGCGAAGATCCTGCATGCGTCAAGGCCTGCCCTTCTCCCGGCGCTCTTGTCAAGACGCCCGAAGGTGCGGTCGTACATAATGACGAATTCTGCATCGGCTGCCGCTCATGCGCAGTCGCCTGCCCGTTCGAGGTTCCCAAGTATGACAAGAAAAGGGAAAAGGTATCAAAGTGCACACTATGCTATGACAGGATAACCGATGGCATGAAACCTGCCTGTGTAACCTCATGCTGTACAGGCGCTCTCCAGTTCGGATTAAGAGAAGAGATGCTTAAAAAGGCCGAGAAAAGGATTGAACAGATTGATGGCTATATTTATCCCTCCAACCCGAAATATGAAACTAATATGCTTTTCATTTTCCCGAAAGATGTAGCAATCGAGGACATGAAAGACATGAATCCGAATCCTAAAATGCCCATATCTCTGCTCATATGGAAGAACCTTTTCAAACCGTTTACCCTTCTCGGCATAGGCGGTGTAGCCGGAGCGGCATTGATACATTACCTGCTCAAGGGCCCGCATGAAGTTCATGAGAAGAAAGAGGGAGGTGAATAATGTCACACCAGACTGACGATAAAGTAAGAATAACCGACGGATGGGAAAGGCTCGGTCACTGGACTCTGGCCGTGAGCTGCCTGTTCTGCGTAATATCAGGGCTTGGCCTTATGTTCCATCACTGGAGCATAATCCCCACCCTGCTCGGCGGATACTATGCAACCAAATGGCTCCACATATTTTCGGGTATAATCTTCGGCATGGCCCTTGCCTGGGCGTACTGGAAGTGGAACAGGGACTGTAAGTTCGAGAAAGACGACCTGGGCTGGATACTCCAGGGCGGCGGATATCTCTGGGAGGCAAAGAACCTTCCTCCTGTCTACAAGTATAATGCAGGACAAAAGGGCTTCTTCTGGTTCCTTGTCGTCTGTGGCGTGATAATCGTCGTAACAGGTCTTATCATGCTTAATCCTCTGCTTCTCGGTCCTACAATCGGGGCGCTTGCATTCATGTTCCATGCCGGCGCGGTTTTCGTCCTCGCATCCTTCATCATGGTGCACATCTATCTTGGAACAATCGGCAACCCCGGAACGGTTCAGGCAATGATCACCGGCTGGGTGACCAAAGCATGGGCCAATACCCACTGCCCCAGGTGGCTGGAAGAGTATCAGAAGAAATTTGAATTGAAATAAGTAATCCATTCAACAAAAGAATACAAAGGCCGCCTTATGGCGGTCTTTTTAATATGTTATTTTTCACATATATTATCAACTGCTTGATATTTCATCAGAATTTATGATTCAACATTTCTCTTGATTCTTTTTACAGCTTATGGCTCTTCAAATATTTGACTCAAGAATACCTATTAACAAAGAGGGGGTTAAGGTATGTCAGGAAAGAAGGGTTGTAACAGGAACATCAAAGAGCAATACGAAAAGCTCATGGAACAGTGCAGTGCGCACATGGAGGAAATGGACGCAATCCTCCCGCCTGCAAGGTTTAATCTGGCCGAAGAGCTTAAGGAGCGCGGTGTATCAAGAAGAGATTTCATGAAGTGGACCACCGCGATGACAGCAGCGCTTATGCTGCCTCCGATGTTCAAGCCGATGGTGGCCAAGGCAGCTGAAAATATCAGCAGGCTTCCGGTTGTCTGGTTGCACTTCGCTGAATGCACAGGCTGCTCTGAGGCATTCCTTAGAACATCATACCCGAATGTCGATTCAATACTGCTCGATACAATCGACCTGGTTTACCATGAGACTCTGATGGCCGCCGCAGGTCATCAGGCTGAAAAATGCCTCGAAGATTGTGTTAATGACCTCAAGGGCCAGTATATCTGTGTAGTCGAAGGTTCGATCCCGGTTGGCCACAACGGCGATTTCATGAGGCTCGGCCCTGAAGGCAGGACCGGCAAAGAAATAGCAAAAGAAGTGTGCGGCAATGCCAAGGCGACAATCTGCATTGGAAGCTGCTCCTCTTTCGGTGGAATACCGGCGGCAAAACCCAATCCGACAGATGCGAAGAGCATAAGCGACGTTATCGGCATAACGACTGTAAATATTGCCGGATGCCCGCCGAATCCGGTAAATTTTGTTGGAACACTGCTTCACTTCCTGCTGTTCAAGGGACTGCCTCCATGCGACTCCCTGGGCAGGCCTTTGTTCGGCTACGGAAAGCGCATACATGACTTCTGTGAGAGAAGACCCCACTATGATGCAGGAGAGTATGTCCAGGAATGGGGTGATGAGGGGCAGCTTAAGGGCTGGTGCCTTTACAAAGTCGGCTGCAAAGGCCCTTACACATACGCAAATTGTGCCAAGGCAAGATTCAATGATGGCATAAGCTGGCCGATAATGGCGGGCCACGGCTGCATAGGCTGCACGGAACCCGATTTCTGGGACGAGATGGCGCCATTTGAAAAGCCTCTGGCAGATAAACCGATCGGTCTGGGCGGCGTTGAGGCACCTGTAGATCTTATCGGCGCCGGTCTCCTTGGTGCAACGGTTGTCGGTGTTGCCACACATGCTGGAATCACACTGGCAAAAAAACATGGCCAGCCGAAGAATGCGGCTGATGATAAAAAAGAAGAGCATTCTGCTCACTGACGGATAGCGGGAACCGGAGGATAAATCATGGCAAGAATAATTGTTGATCCGATTACCAGGATTGAAGGCCACCTTCGCATTGAATGCGAGGTTGAAAATAATGTTATCAAAGATGCATGGAGCAGCATCACTCTTTGGCGAGGCATCGAGCAGATACTCAAAGGGCGTGACCCGAGAGATGCCGGACTCATTGTACAGAGATTCTGCGGTGTCTGTACATATGTCCATTATGAGGCAAGCATCAAGGCCTGTGAAGATGCGTTCAAGATCAAACCGCCGAAAAATGCACGCATAATAAGAAACCTCATTCATAGCGCCCAGTATCTGACAGACCATGTCATGCATTTTTATCACCTGCACGGGCTGGACTGGGTCGATATCACGAAATGCCTGTCAGCAGACCCGGTGAAAGCCGTCGAAATGGCACGCGCCTACAGCGATAATCCTTACAACTGCTCTGCCACGCACTATGAAGCTGTGCAGAAGAGGCTCAAGAAATTTGTAGAATCCGGCAGGCTCGGACCCTTTGCAAATGCATACTGGGGCAACGCATCCTACAAACTGCCGCCTGAGGCAAACCTCATTATCACGTCACACTACCTTGACGCACTCCAGGTCTCAAAGTTGGGTGCACAGATGATGGCGATATTCGGCGGCAAAAATCCGCACCCGCAGACGCTTGTGGTTGGCGGAGTAACCTGCGGAGCCGACCTGGACGCAAACCGTATTGCTGCATACAGATACAGGCTTTATGAACTCAACAATTTCGTCAAAACTGCATACATCCCCGACCTGCTGCTGGCTGCAACGTACTACAAGGATGAAGGCGCAGCCGGAATAGGCGCTGGCGTCAAGAATTATCTTGCTTACGGCGGATTCCCGCTTGACGACGGCGAGAACGAACTTCTCTTCCCGAAGGGGCTCGTAAAGGCTGCCGACATAGCACATCCGATGGAACTGGATGAGACAAAGATTACCGAAGAAGTCACCCATTCCTGGTATAAGGGCGACGGCGGACATCCCTATGTGGAAACAACCGAGCCTGATTATACAGGCTACAAGAACGGAAACCTTGACAATGAGGGCAAATACTCATGGTGCAAAGCCCCTCGCATCGACAACGATCCGTACGAAGTCGGACCGCTTGCAAGGATGGTGGTCGCATATGCACAGGGGCATAAGGAAATCAAACCGCTTATAGACAATACATTGAGTGCCGCCGGCATTCCTGTGGCCGCCCTATTCTCAACCCTGGGCAGGACTGCTGCAAGGGGCCTTGAGACAGTCTATATCGGAGACAAGATCGACGGCTGGGTGAACGAACTGATAGGGAATCTTGCCAGCGGTGACACCAGGACCTGGACACGCTGCGATGTCCCGAAGGAAGGAGAAGGCCGCGGACTCACAGAGCCTCCCCGCGGTGCTCTCGGCCACTGGATCAAGATCGAAGGCCACAAGATCGCCAATTATCAGGCTATCGTTCCTTCCACATGGAACTGTTCGCCCAGGGCAAAAGACAGCAAACGCGGACCATACGAGGAATCGCTCATCGGCACGAGACTGTCTAATGTCGAGCAGCCGCTCGAAATACTGCGCACTATTCACTCATTCGACCCGTGCATGGCATGCGCTGTACACCTGATCGACACCGACACGAACGAAGTCAGAGTATTCAAGGTAGCATAAGGGAGAAGGCCATGGATACAAGAGTAGCGGTTAAAGAATGGTCGCTATCGATGAGGGCCAACCACTGGCTGATGGCATTGTCCATCTTCATACTGATCCCGACAGGGTTCTATATTGCAGACCCGTTCTCTGTAGGTGCCGGGGAAACGATTGACAAGTTTCTCATGGGCCATGTGCGCTATGTGCACATCCTCTTCGGCATAATCCTGAGCTTTACGCTCGTATGGCGCCTGTACATGATGTTCTTCTCCCGCTTCCATGCGGACTGGAAGGATTTTCTGGCCTGGACAGACTTCAAGAACTTCTGGACGCAGATAAAATTCTATACGTTCATCTCCGAAAAGAAACCGGCGCACACTCACCTCTACGGGCCGCTCCAGTCGCTTGCATACGGCGGACTGATAGTCATGTGGCTCATAATTGTCATCACTGGACTTGCACTCATGGGCAACAATTATTCAGTCGGCTTTACATCAATTTTCAAGCCGCTTGCAGGATGGATGGGGGGTTTAGCTACGGTGAGATATGTTCACCACATATTCACGTGGCTCTTCCTGTTGTTCATACCGGTACATATCTATATGGCTTTCTGGTATGATGCAGTATTGAAGGAAGGCACACTTTCATCGATGGTGGGTGGAAGGCTTTTCAAGAAAGATGCGCATTGATTCTGAATAGAGCTTATACAGACTGAAGATAAAGGAGGGACTGAATCCCTCCTTTATTATTATCAGGATAATATGGAAAACAGACGCATAACAATTCTGGGACTTGGAAACATCCTTCTGGCTGATGAGGGATTCGGCGTGAATTTCGTCAGATACATCGAAGATAAATACATATTTCCTGATAATGTCGAACTGATAGATGGTGGTGTAATGGGATATGTTCTGCTGGACATATTCGAACGAAGCGACACCATGATAGTGATCGACTGCATAAAACTCGACGACGAACCGGGTTCCATATTCAGATTCACTCACGAGGAGTTTTTAACAAAGATACCGCCCCCGACCTCGGCGCACGAAGTGAAGTTCTCCGATGTCCTCATCAAGGCAGAAATGATTGGCGACCTGCCTGAAATCATCTTCCTCTGCATTATCCCGAAGGAATACAGGGACATGGACCTTGAGATGACCAATGAACTGAAGAGCCGTCTGCCAGTAATGGAAGGTCTTCTCATCAAGGAGCTTGAAAAGTTCGGCATAAAACCGGAGATGAGACATGCATGAGATGTCCCTTGTTCAGTCGATACTTGAAATCATCGACGAATACGCAAAGAAGGAGAATTTCAATAAGGTCGAAAACATACGACTGTCTTTCGGCAAGGCATCGACCGTGGTGCCTGCTGCACTTGAATTCGCCTTCGAGGTCCTCTCCGAAGACACCGTCGCTGAGGGGGCCAGACTTGAGTTTGACATAAAACCCGTGGTCATATATTGCCTGAGCTGTGAAAAGGAATTTGAAATGGATTCCTATGAAGCAGTTTGTCCTGTCTGCAAAGGCTGTGAAATCATGCTGACAGGCGGGACTGAAGAACTCAAACTTATAGAAATGGAAGTAGAGTAGGAGAAACATTTATGTGTATCGCATTTCCCGGGAAGGTCATCTCGATCAATGAAGATAATTTTGCAACAATAGATATAGGCGGGACAAGACGCGAGGTCAGCCTGGACCTTATGGACGAACCCGTGAACCTCGGCGATTACCTCATTTCACACGCAGGCTACGCAATGCACAAGGTGGACGAGGCCTCGGCCAGGGAAAGCCTGGATGTTCTTAAAGAGATAATGGAAAATGAGACATATTGACGAATACCGGGATCCGGCAATCGCCAGGACGCTTATAGACAGGATCAAAGGGCTGGCATCCCGTACAGAAAGGACAATAACGATCATGGAAGTCTGCGGCAGCCACACCCAGGCGATTGGCCGCTATGGAATAAGGAAGCTCTTGCCGGAAAATGTCAGACTGATATCCGGCCCGGGATGTCCCGTATGCGTCACCGCGATTTCAGACGTCGACAGGGCGATCTGGCTTGCTTCGCAGAAGGACGTCATTTTCACGACATTCGGAGATATGATGAAAGTGCCCGGTACGGAAGGCGCGAGCCTGCAGAAACTCCGTGCTGAAGGGTCGGATATACGCGTTGTTTCATCTACCCTTGATTGCTTGAAGATTGCCGATGATAACCCGGGAAAAGAAATCGTGTTCATGGGAATAGGATTCGAGACAACTTCCCCTACCGTTGCAGCAATGATTATCCGTGCAAAAGACAAAGGCGTCAGGAATTTAAGTGTGATGTCGGTTCACAAAATAATACCGCCTGCCATGATAGCCCTTGTATCGGACCCTGAGCTTAATATCGACGGTTTCATGTGCCCGGGACATGTAAGCATAGTGCTTGGGGCGGAAGCATACAGGTTCATAGCAGAAGCAGGAAGGCCTGCCGTTATAACAGGTTTTGAGCCGGTTGACGTACTTGAAGGTGTATTATTAATCCTTGAGCAGATCACCGAAAACAGGCCCGATGTCGCCATTCAATATAAACGGGGCATCAACCCGGATGGTAATCCAAAAGCAAGGGATTTTATTGATGCCGTCTTTGAAACGGGTGATTCGGAGTGGCGCGGACTTGGAATAATCAATTCGAGCGGTCTTTTCATAAAGGATAATCTGCGTTCATTTGACACTTTAAGCCGGTTCGATATTCCCGCTATCAGTTCACAGGAGATCAAGGGCTGCGCATGCGGTGACATGCTCAAGGGCATAAAAACGCCTTTTGAATGTCCTTTATTCGGCAAGACATGCACACCAGTCAATCCCCTCGGTCCCTGCATGGTTTCAACCGAGGGGACATGTTCGTCATACTATAAATATCATTAATGGAGACCATCTAATGAAAATATCCGTTGTCAGAAACGTCCTTGACGCCAATGAACGTATAGCCATCGAAAACAGATCCATGTTCGACGAAAAAAAGATTTTTGTCATCAACCTTATGAGCGGGCCGGGGGCCGGCAAGACAAGCCTGGTCGAAAAGACCATCCTTGCCCTGAAGAACAGATACCGTATAGCTGTGATAGAGGGAGACATTCAGGATACGCATGACGCAGACAGGGTTGCGGCGCTAGGCGTTCCTGCGGTCCAGATAAATACCGGGACGGCATGCCACCTCGACGGCAATATGATAAGGGATGCCTTTCCGGACCTCAACATGGATGAAATAGACCTCCTTATCGTGGAAAATGTCGGTAATCTGGTTTGTCCGGCCGAGTTCAAGATGGGTGAAAATTTCAAGGCAATGCTTCTGAGCACACCTGAAGGAGCAGATAAGCCTTCAAAATATCCATTGATGTTTCAGGAATCAAAGGCGCTTATCATAAATAAAATGGACCTTATGCCATATGTCAGCTTCGACCTCGAAAGAGCAAAGAGGGATGCCCTCGGATTGAATAAGAATCTTAGAATTTTCGAGGTGTCCTGCAAGACGGATGAAGGACTTCAGGCATGGTTTGAGTGGTTGAGTGAGCAGATTGAAACCTACAGAGAAAACGCATGACCGTAAAAGAATCCGGTTCCTTTTTTCCGGAATAGTCCAGGGAGTCGGCTTCAGGCCTTTCATATTCAGAATCGCGACTAGAAACCATCTTTCCGGATTCGTACAGAACAGGACAGACGGTGTGACAGTTGAAGTCGAAGGTCAGGATTCATCGATCGAAAGCTTCATAAATGACGTTTACAGTCAATTGCCGCCTCTGGCCGAGATCGTATCCATTAAACGATCCGAAATCGAGACCACGGGAGAAACAGGATTCAGAATAACAGCAAGTGATGCATCCGGAGAAACCAATGTTCACATAACACCGGATATAGCAACCTGCAGTGAATGCCTGTCAGAACTATTCGACCCTTCAGACAGGCGGCACCTCTACCCATTTATAAACTGCACTAACTGCGGGCCCAGGTTGACTATAATCAAGGATATACCCTACGACAGGAAGAACACATCCATGGCATGCTTCGAATTCTGCCCTGACTGCAGGTGCGAATACGATGACCCTTCAGACAGAAGATTCCACGCAGAGCCCAATGCATGTCCGGTATGCGGCCCACGTCTCAGGCTGCTGGATGAAGGAGGAAACGAAATAATATGCGAGCCGGTGGTAAAAACGGCTGAGTTGATCAGAGAAGGCCAAATCATCGCAATAAAGGGCATCGGCGGATTTCATCTGTGCGTGGATGCATTGAACGATTCAGCTGTCTCCCGGCTGAGGTCGCGGAAATACCGGGAAGAGAAACCCCTTGCAGTTATGGTGAAGAATATAGACGCAGCCAGAACCTTTGCAAAGATTTTGGATGAAGAGGCTCTTATTCTCGATTCTCCTCAGAAACCGATAGTCCTCGTAGAAAAGACCGGTTCGCCTATCTCCGATCTCGTAGCACCGGGACAGAACAGGCTCGGGCTCATGCTGCCCTATTCTCCCCTGCATCATCTTCTGTTCTCACAGGGATTCGACGCGCTGGTCATGACGAGCGCAAACCAGACCGACGAGCCCATATGCACATCGAACAGGGAGGCCATTGCAAGACTGAATGGAATCGCGGATTATTTTCTCATCCATAACCGTGACATACTTGTCCATTGCGACGACTCAGTCGCTTTTGTAGCTGGTGGCGCTCCGCGCATAACAAGGCGTTCACGTGGTTATGCCCCTAAACCTGTACTGCTGGACAGAGCCTACCCCGATGTCCTTGCAATGGGTCCGCACCTGAAGTCTACGGTTTGCATCCTGAAAGGTAATGCCGCCTATATAAGCCCTCATATCGGAGATATGGAAACACCGCAGGCAAGGGATTTCTACCATCAGAGCATAGGGCTGATGCAGGAGATGACGGAATGCCGTCCCAACATAACCGCCTGTGACATGCACCCTGGCTACTACTCAACAAGAACTGCTGAATCCATGAAGACAACAAGGATATATAAAGTCCAGCATCATCATGCGCACATAGTAAGTTCGATGGCGGAAAACAACCTGAACGGCTTAGTGATAGGAATAGCCCTCGACGGTACCGGTTATGGTACCGACGGCACGGTATGGGGCGGGGAAATACTGATCGCAAACAGGAAGACATTCACCAGAGCCGGGCATTTGGGCACATTCATACTACCGGGCGGAGAAAAGGCCATAAGGGAACCCTGGAGAATAGCCCTTGGCCTTTTAAGAGAGGCCTATAAGGATGAATGGCCCGAATACGCATCAAAACTTAATCTTCTTCCTGAAAACATGTCCGTAAAAATTCTCGAAAAGATTATGGCCGAAGGCATCAACAGCCCGGTAACATCGAGCATGGGGAGGCTCTTTGACGGCATCGCCGCCCTTACAGGCATACGTCACAGAATAAGCTTTGATGGCCAGGCGGCCATGGAGCTTGAAGCTGCATCGAACAATGGCTCAAGAGTTCCCTATGAAGGAGACTTCTTCGGATCTGATGACAAACTGGTCTTCAATACAGGAATGCTGATCAGGATGATAACTCAGGACATTCTTTCAGGTGTATCAAGCCAGGATGTCGGATACCGGTTCCATGTGAGCGTTTCATCAGCAATGGCAAATGCAGCTCTTGCACTTAAGGAAAAGCATGGTATTGATGATGTGGTTCTCAGCGGCGGCTGCTTCCAGAACAGGCTGCTTCTTGAATGGACAATTAAGAATCTCGAAGATAAGCGTTTGAACGTGTATCACCACATACAGATTCCGACGAACGACGGTGGAATATCCCTGGGACAGGCCGTTTGTGCCGCTGAACAGGAGCTGGATAGAACTTGATCATATTAACATGCTGAAAGGATTAAATCATGAAACAAGACAGGATATTGCTTGAGCATGGAAGCGGCGGCCTTCTGTCCAATGAACTTATCAGTGAAAAGTTCCTCCCACTTTTCAGGAACACTTATCTTGAAAGGCTAGAGGACGGTGCTGTCTTTGACGTCAAGAAAAGCAGACTCTGTTTTTCTACTGACTCGTATGTGGTACAGCCGCTTTTCTTCCCGGGAGGCAATATAGGATCACTAGCTGTCCACGGGACAGTCAACGACATCTCAATGTGCGGCGGGAAACCGCTCTTTCTGAGTACAGGGTTTATCATTGAAGAAGGCTTTCCGATGAAGGACCTTGAAACCATCGTCGCATCTATGGCAGAAGCGGCTGAAAAATCCGGAGTGATGATCGTCACCGGTGATACCAAGGTGGTCCCCAAAGGAGCTGCGGATGGCATCTTCATAAACACATCCGGAATCGGGATGGTTACATATAAAAATCCGATAGGGGTAAAAAGCATAAGACCTGGCGACTGCGTAATCATAAACGGCACCATCGGTGATCATGGAACTGCAATTTTAAGCGTACGTGAAGATACGGGTATTGAAGGTGGCATACTGTCGGATTCAGCACCTTTAAACAGTATCGTCGAAGATATACTTAATGTCTGCCCCAATGTTCATTGCATGCGCGATGCAACTCGCGGCGGTTTGGGAGCAATCCTGGCAGAAATTGCCCAGCAGTCAGGGCTCACAATAACAATTGAGGAGTCATTGATCCCCGCCAAAGAGCATGTAAGGGGCGCTTGTGAAATTCTTGGATTGGACGTTCTCTATCTGGCCAATGAAGGAAAATTTGCCGTATTCTGCCCTGAAGAATCTACCGAAATTGTGCTTGATATCATGAGAGCAAACCAGTTCGGCAGGGATACCGCTTTAATAGGTACTGTTGCAGAATCATCGGGCCGCGGTAGACTCATACTTAGGACGGCAATCGGCGGTTCACGTGAAATAGACCTGCCGAGGGGAGAACTTGTGCCAAGAATATGTTAAACAGTGTGAAATAAGTTATTTTCTATATTGACAATGCTTGTATAAAGATTATATGGAATTTATTCATCTTAAGAAAGATTACTAATAAATAAGGGCAAACACCAATTTGATTTAATGAAGGGGGGAATAATATGAGGAAAAACCTAATCTTGACAGCATTATTTATCTTTGTATTTGCAGGCAGTTCTTTCGGAGCACCAATAACTTTGACAAATGTAGTCAGTTTTAACAGAGATGGGATCACAAGTTCTGGTGATGGTTCAGGGGCGCTTATCGAATACGGAAGAGGTTCAGTAAACCTTTTGAACGGAATCGGTGACTATGTGAAGTGGACACAGGCTTTCACATTCAATCCGATTCCAGACAACAAAAATGTTGAAGGCAGGCTCTCATTACGGCTTCGTGATGACAGCAACAACTGGCTTGACGGCTCGGAATTTGCTATTGGCTGGACAAATACAGGAGCATGGTCAATCGGAGAAGTTGACACCCGTGCATATAACTACAATGTCCTCTTACAGAACGGGGCCCTGACAGTCACTCTTGCATCTCTTGGCGGAGATTTCTATATCGACTCTTCAATACTTACAGTCAATTACAACGCCGCAACACCTGTACCTGAACCTGCATCAATGGTACTGGTCGGTCTGGGCATGCTTTCTGTAGGTTTCCTTGCCAGGAAAAGAAATAGACCACATAATTAGAAATATACTTAAAAATATAATAAAGGGAATGGTTTTAGAAAGAAAACCATTCCCTTTATTCTTTTAAATACTATAAGATTTTTTTAGATGAATAAACCAAAGATCCCGACTGTTTTACTGTTGCACGGTTACCTCAGAACAGCGCAGGGTATGAATTACCTGAAAAGATTTTTCATAAAAAACGGTTTCAATACAATCGTTCCGACTTTACCAGTTACCACTGCAGGAATAGAAAGATGCAGCACTATTTTGTATGATATCCTGTCTGGGCATTCCTGGGAAACCCTTCATATGGTCGGCCACAGTTCGGGAGGAAGGGTTATACTGGATATCCTGACAAGATATGACATCCCGGGAATCGGAAATATCGTTCTTATCTCAACACCTGTAAACGGTTCATCCGCAGCGAAATTTTTATCAACACTGCCGTATGCTGATCGTTTCTCCAGAACCCTTTCTGATTTATCATCACCTGCTGATAGATTTCCTGCTGGAAAAAGAATCGGGGTAATTGCAGCAGGGACAGGTATGCAATTCGGATTCAATCCGTTCATATCAGGCGATAATGACGATCTGGTAGCCGTATCAGAAACGAGATTTAACGGCATACATGATTTTGTTCTTAGAAGATTCTGGCCTCATCAGCTTGTCCATAAGAATGAAAGAACTGCCAATCTGATCAGAAACTTCCTTCTGACGGGAAGTTTCGGTAATTCCTGAATCAGTACATCAAAGCAGTCAGGATATAGTCTGCAACAAGGATGCTTACGGAAGAAATAACCACAGAATAAGTTGTTGCCTGGCCTACCCCTTCTGCGCCTCCTGTTGTCGTATAACCCTTGTAACTCCCGACAACTGCAATGATCAAACCGAAGAATGTTGCTTTGAACATCCCGGAAAATATATCTTTGTAATGAACATACTGAGTAATGCGGTACCAGAACATACTTTCATTTATACCCAGTATTTTCACACCGACAATCCATGACCCGACCATGCCCACTGCATCATAAACAAGTGTAAGCATTGGCATGACAAGGATTGCTGCAATTATACGGGGGTTAACAAGATACTGGAATGGATTGACGCCCATTACGGTAAGGGCGTCAATCTGCTCCGTGACTCTCATAGTGCCGATCTCGGCCGTCATGGCCGAACCCGCCCTGGCCGTAACCATAAGCGCTGCAAGGACAGGACCAAGTTCTCTTGTAATACTGAGCGTGGCTGTAGATCCGACAAGCGCTTCGGCACCGAATAGTCTGAATCCGTAATGCATCTGAAGAGCTGTCACCATGCCTGTAAAAATACCTGTAAGCAGGATAACGGTAGTCGACTTCACTCCAATAAATTCCATCTGCTTGAAAAGCTGCTGGAAATAAAATGGCCTTCTGAAAAGCCATTTAATAATACTGGAGAGGAAAATACCCACCTCTCCTATCTGTTCTATAAAAGATATTGCTATGCGGCCCAGGTATTCAAGAAACTTCATCAAACCCTGCTCTTTACTCTGCCGATCGCATCAATCCAGCCGTCATACATCCTTGTCCGCGATTCTTCATTTATTCTTGGATAAAAGACCTTATCCGATTTTCTGAGATTTTTTATCTCGCCACTCGAAGGCCAGAAGCCTGTTGCCATCCCGGCAAGAAAGGCTGCACCCATTCCTGTTGATTCGATATACGATGAACGGTCTATCGGACAGCCCAGCGTATCAGCCTGGAATTGCATGAGAAAATTATTTTTGCACGCGCCTCCATCGACTCTCAGCTCAGTGAATTTCTCTCCTGATACACTCTCGAATGCGCCTATCAGGTCCTTGACCTGGAATGCAATGCCTTCGAGTGCAGCCCTTATGATATGAGCCCGCGTCGTTCCCCTGGTGATACCCAGAATACCTCCCCTTGCGTACATATCCCAGTAGGGAGCGCCCAGGCCTGCAAAGGCGGGAACAAAGTATACGCCGTCGGTATCTTTCACGCTCTCGGCAATGGCCTGCGATTCCGCTGCAGATGACACCAGCCCCAGACCATCCCTCAGCCACTGCATTACTGCACCCCCGATAAAGATGGACCCTTCCATGGCATAGCAGGGCTTTCCTTCACCGTCACAGGCGAGTGTCAGGATCAGTCCGCTTTCAGGTTCCACCTTTTTGCTGCCGATATTCAAGAGCATGAAGCAGCCGGTCCCGTAAGTATTCTTAGCCTGACCTTCCGAAAAACATCCCTGTCCGAAGAGCGCAGCCTGCTGATCGCCGGCAATCCCCGCAATCGGTATTGCAGCACCTGTCACATGAGGATCGCTTTCACCCACAATCTCGGATGATGAAACGACCTTTGGCAGAAGCGATACGGGTACACCCAGATGATCAAGCAATTCATCATCCCACTTCTTTTCATGGATATTATACATAAGGGTGCGTGAAGCATTTGTATAATCCGTCGCATGAACTCTTCCCCCGGTGAGTTTGGCAATAATCCATGTATCTATGGTTCCGAATGCAAGTTCACCGGCTTCAGCCCTGCTCCTGATTTCAGGATGCTCATCCAGCAGCCATTTAACCTTTGTTCCGGAAAAATATGCATCGAGCACAAGGCCTGTCTTTTTCTTGAAAACAGGCTCCAGCCCCTTTTCCTTCATTTCGTCGCAAATCCCAGCGCTTCTCCTGCACTGCCAGACTATGGCGTTATGAACCGGTTTCAGAGTTTTTCTGTCCCAGATAACCGAGGTCTCTCTCTGGTTGGTTATTCCAATTCCTAAAATGTTTGCTGCTGTTATGTCTGCATCCTTGAATGCCTGGTTCATGACCTGTATTGTCGAATCCCAGATTATCTCGGCATTGTGCTCCACCCATCCGGGCTTCGGGTATATCTGGGGAAATTCGGTATAGGCGCTTGTAACTATTGTGCCCTTTTTATCAACAATCATCACCCTTGTACCTGTTGTCCCCTGGTCAATAGCCATGATGAACTTACGCATCGATACCTCCTGAGATATTTTTGTTAAGCATTATATAAGGTTTGATATCCTTAAACACTTCGGAAAGGGGAAGACCGATGACATTGGTATAAGAACCGTCAATTGCGTCCACAAAGGCCGCCCCGATTCCCTGGAGACCGTATGCTCCCGCCTTATCCATGGGTTCACCCGTAGAAACATACCACATGATATCATCTTCCCTCATATCGGCAAAGTGAACTGTTGAACTTACAATTCTGGTCACTTCATTTTCTCCATCGGGGAATAATATTGTGTAGGCCGTAAACACAGTGTGCCGCCTGCCGCTTAAACGCCTGAGGTACGAGCATGCATCATCACTGTTTTCAGGTTTGCCTAAAATCTCACCATCGATGACAACTATGGTATCGGCTGCAATTATAAGGGAATCCTGAAATTCATCTCTCACAGCCAGGGCCTTTTCCCTGCTGATACGGGCGCAAAAGTCTTCAGGCGGTTCTTCATCACGGACGTGCTCATGTATATCGGGGATTACGATATCGAATTCTATTCCCAGATATTTTAGCAATTCCTTTCTCCTTGGTGAAGCTGATGCAAGGATTATCTGCATGTCTGGTACCTTAAGGAAATAACAATCTCATGTCAACGAGCCTGAGATATATTTATGGTATGAACATTTTTCTCATGGTAACATTTTTATAAATCAGATTCCCGGAGGAGACTCAATGCCGGATAAGACATCGAATATGAGAGATGATGCAATAAAAATATTAAAGGCCGCCATTGCTGCGGTTGATCCTGAAAATGCCGTAAAATCTTTTCTTTCATTCAGCAACAACACGCTGAGCGCAGGCGATGAAAAGTACAACCTGAATGAATACCACAGAGTTGTCGTTGTCGGAGCAGGCAAGGCATCAGCACCCATGGCGAAAGCTGTTGAATCAATCCTGGGAGACAGGATAAACAAAGGGACAGTTGTCATCAAGTACGGCTACGGCATGCTGCTTGATAGAATCGAACTAATCGAAGCAGGACACCCGGTACCGGATGAAAACGGTTTGGCCGGGACTCAGAAGATTGCCGATCTCCTTGATGCATGCACGGAAAACGACCTCATTATATCGCTCATATCAGGCGGAGGGTCATCACTTCTGCCGATGCCAGCCCAGAGAATATCACTGGCAGAAAAAAGAAAAGTGACTGATGAGATGCTCAAATGCGGGGCGGATATCCATGAAATTAATACTGTAAGAAAGCACCTTTCATCCTCAAAAGGAGGCGGACTTGCCAGAATTGCATATCCTGCAACCGTCATAAATCTCATGCTCTCAGATGTCATAGGAGATGACATGGATGTAATCGCATCTGGCCCTTTCGTGCCGGACAGTTCTTCATTCAATGATGCATTGGGTATTATCAATAAATATGAACTCTGGGACAGACTCCCCGTGAGTGTAATTGAAAGGCTCAAGGCGGGTTCTGAAGGCCGTATCCCGGAAACGCCAAAAGAAGGTGATCCCATCTTCGAGAAGATAACGAATATAATTATCGGAAGCAATCTTATGGCATGCAATGCAGCAAAAAAAGAGGCTGAATCGACAGGCTACCACACAATAATCCTTTCTTCGGCCATTGAAGGCGATACGACAGAAGTCGCCCAGGCTCACATCACGATCGCCCGGCAGATAATCCTTTCAGGCAATTCCGCCAGTCTTCCCGCCTGCATAATCAGCGGCGGCGAAACTACGGTGAAAATCAAAGGAAGCGGCAAGGGAGGGCGCAACCAGGAATTCGCCCTCGTATCAGCAAAAGAAATCGCCGGCATGGATAAAAACATCATTGTACTCAGCGGAGGAACGGACGGCTCGGACGGCCCGACCGACGCGGCAGGAGGAATTGTCGACACCAAAACAGCTGCGCGCGGAAAAGCAAAAGGGCTCGATATCGATACATACCTTGCAGACAATGATTCATATAATTTCCTGAAACAGACAGGCGATCTGCTCGTAACCGGGCCAACACGAACAAATGTAATGGATGTGCGAATTCTGCTTATCAGCAATTAGATTGTTCATGCCCCTGATTTATGCGGATCAGGACTTATTTTCCCAGCATCAGTTTCAGAATCTCAAGGGCGGCATACTTTGCATCCGGGCCGACTTCGAGGCGCGGACCCACGCATGAGGGACAGCCGTTTTCACAGGGGCAGACATTAATGAGCGTTCGGGCATGTGTAAGGATGTCCTCGTGCATTTCATATAAAAGCTCTGAAAAGCCAATGCCTCCGGGATATGCATCAAAAATGAATATCGTGGGATCAAAAAGGCCTACCGGCGTTTCCGCTCCCATATTTGTGGCCAGCCTGTCCCTGCCGCCTTTAATGTACCACTGGCCGGTCTTGTCTCCGATAGCGCGGTCTATGTCACGCACATCGGACATGAGCCAGATGGCCGCAAGCTGCTGCAGACAGTAGCTGAGCCCCATCAGCCCGTCCAGTATCTGTCCGCGTGTAATCTCAAGTGTGTCGAGCATGTTCCAGGGAATTGTAAACCAGTAGCTGGTAGTATGCATGTCGTTCTGGGGCAGGTTCACATCGCCGAAACCGACATTTTCACCGGTGTAGAATTTTATCTTTTTGAAACCGGCTACCTTCCTTACGACCTCGACCTCACCGTGCCCCACCACTACAACCCCGCTTTTTTTGTTTGAAAATTCGTCCAGCACGCTGACATTAGTCCAGGTCATGGCGTCGGTGTAGTAGTCGGAGTCCACCTGATGGACATAGGCCTTGCGCCTCTCTACATCAAATTTATCCACATGAAACTGCCTCGATTCCAGCATATAAATCGCGCCCTCATGAACTGTCGTGAATGCGCTGTCGAAGTCCACCTCGGCAATGACCCTGCTCGAACCCGTGACGGTTTCATCAACGACCACAACATTATCCGGATTGACCGTACGCAGGCTGACGTCGTCCGCGGGATAGCTGTCGGCTGAGAAATGCCATTGTTCTCCCGCCTTGTGGAGGACACCTTTTTCGGCGAGATAATCCAGAATTTCCCTGATGTTCTCATTCCCGAAGTTTTCTCCTTCGGTGAACGGCAACTCGAACGCTGCGCATTTTATGTGATGCAGCAGTATAAGGAGATTGTCGGGATTTATCCTGCAGTGCTCGGGTGGGCTGCCGAACAGGAAATCCGGGTTTTCCATCATGAACTGATCTACCGGCATGCTCTTTCCAACAAGTACGGCAAGGCTTGAATCCTTCTTGCGGCCCGCCCTGCCCGCCTGCTGCCAGAGGCTTGCGATGGAGCCGGGGTATCCGGTCATGATGCAGGCTTCGAGATTGCCGATGTCGATGCCCAGTTCAAGGGCGTTGGTGCTGACAACACCCATCACCTCTTTATCCCTGATGCCCTTTTCGATCTCGCGCCTTGTCTGGGGCAGATAACCGCCCCTGTAGCCTGAAATGAAACGGCTTTCATTCGGCAGTTTGCCATCTGCAAACGCATCCTTCAGATATTTCGTCAGGACCTCGACATTAAGCCTTGAGGTCGCGAAGATTATCGTCTGTATACCGTTATCGACGAGGCTTTTCGCGATTTCCCGTGCCGGCACCATGGCGCTCTGCCTTATGCCAAGTTCACGGTTCACAACCGGCGGGTTATAAAGGATAACAGTCCTTTCCCCGCACGGTGCACCGCTCCTGTCTATAAGCTCAGCCTCCCTCCCCAGCACGGCTTCCGAATGTTCCCTGGGGTTGGCAACGGTTGCCGAGCAGCAGATGAACACCGGGGCGCTCCCGTAAAAATTGCATATCCTATTAAGCCTTCTGAAGACGTTTGCAAGGTGGCTGCCGAATATCCCTCGGTAGATATGAAGCTCGTCGACCACTATATATTTAAGGTTGGCGAAGAGTTTCTGCCATTTCGTATGGTGCGGCAGAATGCCGGTATGCAGCATGTCCGGGTTTGTAATAACGATGTGCCCCTGCCTGCGTATAGCCTGCCTGGCATCGTCGGGCGTGTCGCCGTCATAGGTATAGGTCCTGATGTTCGTATCAAGCTCTGTAATCAGGCTGTGAACCTCCTGCATCTGGTCCTGCGCAAGGGCCTTAGTCGGGAACATGTAAAGAGCCCTGGTTTCGGGCTTTTCAATGACAGCCTGGAGTACTGGGATATTGTAGCACAGCGTCTTGCCGCTTGCAGTAGGAGTGACAAGGACGACATCTCTGCCCTTCCTCACAAGTTCGATCGCATCCGACTGATGGCTGTAAAGGCTTTTTATACCGCGGGCTTCGAGCACATTTTTTATTCTTTTGTCCACCCACTCAGGATAAGGAGAAAAGCCTCCCGATGATGCATCGAGCCTCTTGAAGGCGGTGACGTTTTCCATAAACCGCCTGTCGTTTTCTGCTCTTACTATCCATTCCTTTAATGTGAGTTGCGCCATATCTTACCCGCCGTCCGGATTGAGTGAGACTGAAATAACCTCTCAGCCAAGCTTACAGCCCTCAAATAAAACTGTAAAGAAATTATGAGATCTGATGTCCCGCCTCCACAATTTCAATATAAACTGTTTAATAATTCATTCTCAAAACCGATAAGTATCCTATGCTCATACAGCAGGACCCATATCTGTTTTTAAGATTCGGCATTGCGCTCCTCATAGGCATCCTCATAGGAATGCAGCGCGAGTTTTCATTCAGCAGGGGCGAAGAAAGGGAACACACCGCCGGTATAAGGACATTCGCACTTATTTCGCTATTGGGATGTGCCTCCGCCTTTGTATCGGATATCACACACAATATCCTTCCGCTCATCATCACGATAGGTTCCTTCGGCATTATCCTGGCCGTGACTCAGTATGCAGACACGCTCAACCAGAAATCAGGCATTACGGGTGAGGTGTCGGCTCTGATCGCGTTTATATGCGGCATTATGTGCAATTATGGACAGGTCGCCATAGCCGGAGCGCTTGGCGTCATGACGATGCTGCTCTTATCCATAAAACCGGAACTCCACGGCATAGTGGAACGCATGTCCAGGGAAGACCTTTTCGCAACACTCAAATTTGCGGTCATAACCGCTATCATCCTTCCCATACTGCCTAACAGGACATTCGGCCCGGAGCCCTTCAACCAGATAAACCCTTTCAATATATGGCTTCTGGTCATTCTGATTTCAGGCATCAGCTTCATAGGTTACATACTCATAAAAGTGATCGGCCCTTCCAAGGGCATGGGCCTTACCGGCCTTCTTGGCGGGCTGGCATCATCCACAGCGCTCACTCTTTCATGCACACAGCAGAGCAGGCAGGCGCAGACACTGGCAAAAAACTTTGCCCTCGCAATAACGATTGCCTGGACCGTCATGTTCGGCAGGGTTGTCGTAATAGTGGGAGTATTGAACATGCCTCTTGCCCAGAGAATACTTCTGCCGATGCTCATACCGGTCGTGCTGGGACTGATCTACTGCTTCTGGCTTTATAAAAAGGCAGGTCGTACAGACAACGCAGCCGAGGTATCCTTTGCAAACCCGTTCGAACTGTGGCCAGCAATAAGCTTTGCAATACTGGTTTCCATTATTCTGGTCATATCAAAATTCGCCCAGATGAACTGGGGAAGCAGCGGAGTGCTTGTATCCAGCGTTCTTGCGGGCATAGCAGACGTCGACGCCATATCCATAACGCTCGCCAAGATGAATTCTGGCCCGAGCGCACTGGATGCAACAAGCGCCGCAACCGGTATAATTCTGGCCGCGGCCACAAACACCGCCACCAAAGGCTTGATGGTAATCTTAATGGGTAGCCCTGGTCTTAGGCGCTATATCCTTCCCGCCGCAATAACGATGACAGGCATAACACTCACAACAATTCTGCTAATCTGAGAACATTCCGACTTACTCTCCAGGATAACTTTACCTGCTGTTGACATAACCCGGCATTCGACCTACGCTGATTTAAGCATGAGCACAATAGACAGACTTAAGAGGCTTACAGGTGAAGGTCCGAAATCCAGGCCGGGAACAGCTGCGAACAAACCTAACCTTGAAGAGTTGAGGCGCAGGATCGACGCCATAATGGCCCGGGGCACAAAGATACAGCCAAGGACTCAGACCCGCCCCATAAAAGCTTCAGTCCCGATTGAGACTGCACTTTCAGGCGAAGTGGTCAATAACAGCCACGGAGAGTTCTTTTTTTCCAGGAACAGATTCAGAGCCGATTCGCGGCACGGCGGTAAACTCATCAGAGAATGCCTGAAAGTCGACATGCATGCCGCTTCCATCCTCGCACGCCATTCTGCAATTGCGGGCTTCAATCCTCACGATGCGCTCTTCTTCGACACCGAAACCACAGGGCTTGCAGGCGGGACAGGGACACTGCCTTTTCTGATTGGCCTCGGGTTTTTTGAGGGCCAGGACTTCATCACATGCCAGCTCTTTGCCAGGGACTTCTCCGATGAAAAGGCCATGCTCGCCTTTTTGAATGAGACCGCAGCCGAAAAGAGCTTTCTCGTCTCATTCAACGGCAGGGCCTTTGATATGAACCTGCTCTCGGCGCGTTTCATATTGAACCGTCTTGAAGACTCAATGAAATACATGCCGCACCTTGATCTCCTGAATCCCTCACGCAGGCTTCTTTCGCACCGCACCAGCAACTGCAGACTCGTCACGCTTGAAGACGAGGTGCTGGGCTTCAGGAGGGTTGGCGATGTCCCGGGTTCAGAAATCCCGCAGCGTTATTTCGACTGGCTGCGAACCCGAAACCCCGCGCTCATGGAAGATGTCTTCGAGCACAACCGCCTGGATGTAGTATCAATGGCGGCGCTCCTTAATCATCTCTCTGATATTGTTTCAGGCAGAGGCATAGAAAGCGCGCATCCCGGAGACAGCCTCGCCGCTGCAAAGCTTCACAGTGACTTCGGGAACACAGGATTGATGATGGAAATGATAGAAAGGGTTATCGTGATGAAAACCCGTTCATATTCGACGGAAGCAAAGAAGATGCTCTCGCTCATACATAAGAAATCAGAACAATGGCGGGAGGCTGTCTGTCTGTGGGAGGATATAGTATCCATGGACAGCAGCGACATATTCGCACTTGCCGAACTTGCCAAGTTCTGCGAACACAGGAGCCATGATATAGGTCGGGCGCTTGACCTCGTTGAACAGGCTTTAAGATATGACAATCTTAGCGAAGATGAGAGGGCCTCTTTTGAACACCGACGCAAACGGCTTATACTAAAAAATAAAAGCTCAAGCAGGGGCTTGTCATGATAGAAGAGCATCTTATCAAACAAGCTCGAAGTGTGTTTGAAAAAAACCGAGTCAACTGGCGGGGCCTTACGTTTCATCAGCCCGCGCCCGGCGCCTATCAGTCGTTTTTTGCGTGGGATTCGGGCTGGCATGCGATTGCACTTTCTGTAATCGAGCCTGAACTTGCCGTAAGAGAACTGGAAGCGGTTTTCTCTTTCCAGCTTAAAAACGGACTTGTTCCGCATGAGGTCAGGATCGAAGGTTTGGGCGATAGTGAATCCATTTTCAGGAAGCTGCTAATCAGATCAGTCTCGATCCAGTTCGACGGCATGGGACGTAGCATGTTCATTGACCCGCCTTCATATCTTATTGCTGCAGAGATCGTTTACAACAGGACCAGGGATGAGAGAATATTGAAGCTGCTCCCTTCAATGCTGAAATGCCTTGAATACCTTATGAAAGAAAGATCTCTACTTGGCGACAATCTGGTGTGCATAATCCATCCCTGGGAATCGGGCACTGATGCTGCGCCCTGTTTCGATGAAGCCTGCGGGGTTGATGTGCGAAGGCCGACATGGTTTTTAAGATATTCTTTCGCCTATTTGAGACAGCTTAAAGAAATCGCCCGGCTTGACTGGGATGGGAAAAAGGCTCTTGAAAAAGGGGCATTCGCTTTACAGGATGCAGGTATGAACGGTCTTGTTGCGGCAGGGGCAATGGCAGTCTCCAGGCTCTTTTCAGCAGCAGGGAATAATTCCGATGCACAAAAGTGCAGAGGCATGGCGGATGCGGTTATCAATGCCTGCGAAAATCTTTTTTGGGATGAAAGAAGGGGGTTCTATTATCCAAGACGGCTGACGCCAGAGCCTGTAAGAGTTTTCAGGTCATGTCTTAACGGCATCATGCCTCTGCTTTCCGGCCTAGTTTCATTTGACAGGGCCGAGAGAGTGATAAACGGATACATTAATTCAACCGAACATTTCGCGTGTGATCATGGAGTTCAATTCAACTCGGCAAAAGAGCTGGATCTGAAATGGTTCAAAGATTCAATGCTCTGGCGGGGCCCCTGTATCTGGATAAGTATGAACTGGGCAGCGGCGGAGGCGGCATCGATCTATGGCAGAAAAGATATTGCTTCGTTGATAACCGCAAAGACCTCAAAACTTATAGCTGCTAATGGATTCCACGAATTCTACGACCCTGAAACCGGCAGGGGCAAAGGGGCAAACATGTTTACATGGCCGTCCCTTGTCCTTGATATGATCGAGCGTCATGGTATTTCATAGATGAAAAAGACTATCCAAAAGAAGTCCTGTATGCTGGATCTCCCCTATTGCGGACATTTCGCAGGCTCTGAAGAAAGTGTGTTCATCGCCGTGCCTGAGAAAGCAAAATATGAAATGGAGATTAAAACCCTTGACGAACTACTCAGAGCAAAGAGTCTTAAAGCTTATATTATGCCTGAGTTATCAGATCACGATAAAATTGTGTTCTGTGAACGGGTCTGTTCAAAGATCATTTCGTCCCGATTCTGTTTGGTATTTATTGAGAAGAATCTTGCGCGATCGACTGATGTGCACCTTTCGTACGGTATAATGCTCGCTTTTGATAAGATAGTTATTCCTCTTGAAAAGACCGTTCAGAATGGAGATAGATTGTCGCCGCTGCCAGCAATATTATATTATACTGATAATTTTCGCACAATTGCACAGACAATAATAGAAGAGGCATTATTAAAGACCTCTTCAAAGGGCCTGCTTGGATTGCTTCACGGCGATGATGAATTACAGCAGTATTTGTTGAACCGTAATCTCAAGCCTCTGCCTATTGAAAATCAGGTCACAAAAGAACTTTACAGGATAGCTTATCCTGCCGATTTTCTAATACTTGAAGGAACTGACTTCGTTTTTTTTGGGGCTTTTGAATCATTGCATCATGAAGAGGCAGCCTCAAGAATACGGCTGCTTATCAAGGGCCTTATGAAAATGAAATCACGTTTTGAGACGATCTACAAGAACACGCTGCCTTTTGAAAGCATTGAATTCATATACAGGGTGTTTTCAAACATAAGAATTGAAGTAATTGTCTCCTGCAGCATTGATATCATTAAATTATTATATGAAACATCGGATGCTGCAATCCCGGTCGAACTCATCAACAGAGATACAATCAGAGAACAATAAAAAAAGCGTCCGGCAGTAACCGGGCGCTTTTTTTGCTCTATTGCCTGTATATCAGCTACTGAACCGCAACATTTACCTTTGCAACGAGGCAATTGTTAGCTAGTGCCGTATCTGATATGCCGATTGCTATGCCCTGACCGAAAAGGTCAATAGTCGGAATATCAATGTCAACAAGATTCTGAAGGATCATATCCAGAATCGTGACTGTGAGCTTGCCCCCTATTTCAGGCAGCAATGCCGCATTTGTCAGGTTTGTATACAGGTAGTTGATGGTGAAGCTGCTCTCAGGGACATCGAGCATTGCCTGTATATGCTTTCCGTCATCGGAAAGCTTCAGCTGCAGGTCAAGGTCGACATCGACACACATCCTTGCGGCATAAGGATAGGGCGGTATCGATGACTTATAATAAAGATCAAGATACAGGTCTTTTACTATGATTCTACCGACCTGGGTAATACCGTCAGGCATAACTTCAGTTCCGGAAAAGTCGAATACAGGCGGAGTAAGAAGCGTCGCCTTTGCAATGATCGTCTTGCCTTCGGCAAGCTTGCCAAGCAGATCCCTTACATAAGATGTAAGGTCCATATTTTTCAGTATACCGAGTTGTATCAGGTCAAAGGCCGCCTCGTTCATCAGATCATCCGAAATCGCCACTGCGATATTTTCATCGGACGTCATGGTTATGGCTGGCTGTGTATTGGGAAGTGTCGAGTAGAATGCCGTGAGCTCGGGTACCGCCGGTGTGGTTTCTTCAGAAAGTTTTGCTGACAGACCCAGGTCAATAATCATCTGATCGGCGGTCGGCGTTGTAAATACGGTACTCATCATTGGCCAGCCGCTGATGTTCAATCCAAGGAGATCGAAAGCTATGTCATTTACCCCGACAACCTCCATTTCAATGGCCAGATTTTCCAGCACCAGACACTTGACTATATCGAGTATACAGTTAATCAGATCATCTTCCAGGTCTAAAACTCCAAACTCTATTGTCGGATTCCCAAGATCAATATTTGCCCGCCTTAAATCCAGCTTTGCAACAATCTTGTTGTTGGAATTGACACCGAGACCCAGTTTGACGTTGGAGACGTTCACCAGGTTCGTATAAACAGAAAAGTGTATTCTTGTCTCAATACCGAGAGGATATGTCCTGTAGTGCCCCTGTACGAACAAGGCCTTCGCGCTGCCGCCCCTTGGATTCACCCAGCTTTCAGGGGTAATCAATATGCCGGCTGCAATCTGGTTGGTGGGCAGTATGTCGGTTGATATGGAAATCTTGCCCAGGTTTATGTATCCCTTGTCCTGGGATGCGCTGTATTCCTGTGACAGCTGTATCCAGCCGTTCATCCCATCATCGAAAGGTATTCTTGCTGTTGGTATTACAGGCGACATTGAAGCAAACGGGCTTTCAGGATTCAGTGATCCGTATCTGGCATTATCCCATCCATAAACCAGGTCATTCTTCCATGTATTCATGAAGTTACCTGCAAATATCTCAACCTGATCGAGAAGAGAATCAGTTAATACAAGTCTCATTGCATTGTCTATCACGCCGACTGACCCGGGTTCGGATGCCTGCCCGAGGGAATAGGAAACCCTTTCAATATTGGCAATACCTTTCTTGTCAATTACCGTAAATTCACATGTTGTAAATATTTTAGCCTGATTCATTGTAAGCTGGTAAGAAAAAGCCCCGGTAGTATTATTAAATGCAATTACCTTTCCCTGGGCCTTCAGTGTCTGTATCTCACTGTCTCCTGCTGTTACCTTTCCGGAGATTATTATGGCAGGCGTTCCGGTTTCAATTACCGTACCTTTTACCGGGCTTGTGATGGAGATTGTTGCCGGTTTGTAATCAGTCCCGACGCACATGCCAAGAAAGCCTGATGACATAAAAAACAGTGTCACGCCAATCACCAAATACAATGCATGCCTTCTCCTCAACATTATTACCTCCTATAAATTATTAATAATTTTTTTAGATTTGTACTTTGGATTAATTCCGGACAAACAGCCGCCCTGCCTCAATATTACATTCAAATCCCAATAAAAATTAAACATCAAATTAAAGCCTCCAACAACTAAATGATAGCTTAACTTAAAATATCCAAATTTTTAATAAATATTTTAAATATATATAATATATATTTTGTTATAATTCAACTTTAAAATTAATAATAATTTCAGCATATAAAAAGGCAATACTTTTACAAAAAATGAACCGGATTGGATAACATTATTGTAATTTGCTTATCTCTCGTCATATTTGCAGATTACTTAAAAACCGACATACTGATTGCTTATAAATGGCATATTTCCATTTAAAAAAGGTTGTCTGCACAACATTAGTGCATTCCGGTAAAAACCCGTTTTAAGACAGGATGCCGGAGTAACTCCGGCATCGGATACCACTGAAATGAGTGGACAGCTGAAATGTGGCCAGAAACACCGATAAGGCTAAAGGAACTTGAAATAGAGATTTAAAGACTACTTATCTTATGGATGTCTCATGGTCCCGAAATACCAGCTTATCATGGGCGGACCCCATAGAATATAAATCAATGCCCCTAATGACAGAAACGGTCCAAACGGAATGGCCGCCTTCATATCCTTTCGATTAAGGTAAACCCAGGCAACACCTATGACTGAACCGATCAGGGATGCAGCGAAAAGGGTAAACAGCACACCCTGCCATCCCGTAAATACTCCTATCATGGCAAGGAGCTTAACATCTCCACCACCCATACCCTGTTTTTTTGTCAGGAAATAATAACCATAGATTATCGAAAGCAAAATCCCTCCTCCAAATACCATACCAATAAGTGAGTCTTTATAGCTTACAGGCAGCCAGTATACGCAAACAAGCCCGACAATAATGCCGCCAAGAGAAATCCTGTCCGGAATTATCTGGAAATCGAGGTCTATATACGTGACAACTATCAATGCGCATGCAAATGCATAGTAAATGAAAAACTGAGGAGTAAGTCCGTACTTGTGAAAAAAGACTATCGAAATAACACAGCTCAGCGCCTCAACAACAGGGTATCTTACAGAGATCCTCTGCCCGCATTTCCTGCATTTCCCGAGCAGTATAATCCAGCTTAAAACAGGTATATTGTCGTATACCTTGATAGGAGTATCGCAGCCCGGGCATTTGGAACCCGGCCACACTATCGAAAGATCTCTCGGTATGCGATAAATGCATACATTCAGGAAACTCCCGATAAAGAGCCCGAAAAATGCCGCCATAACATAATACGCAGCTTCGATATTCAAGGCATCAACCCTTCAATGCGTTGAGAACGCCTTCTCATAAGCGTTTCGGCATCTGCATCCTTCAGTTCAGATATATACTGACGGATAGCTTTTCCCGTTTCCTTAATCACCGATTCGGGATCGTTATGAGCACCACCCAGAGGTTCAATGACCATGTAGTCTATCAGTCCCTGAGTATACAAATCCCGACCTGTGCCTTTGAGTATTTCGGCCGCTTCTTCCTTTGTAGTCTCATCACCCATCTTGATCGATGCAAAACCCTCAGGCGATATGGCGCTGTAAAATGCATTCTCCAGCATAATCATCCTGTCGCCGAAGCCCAGCGCCAGAGCACCTCCTGAACCTGCCTCCCCGATTATGCAGGCGACAACCGGTGTTCTGACACTGGAAATGGCATTTATGCAAGATGAGATGCTGTATGCCTGTCCCCTATCCTCAGCCATGGGATCCGGATAAGCCCCCGGCGTATCTACAAAAGTGATTATCGGCTTTGAAAATTTTTCGGCAAGTTTCATAAGCCTTGCCGCCTTGTTGTTTCCGGACGGAGAAGCCATCCCGAAATGATGTTCAAGATAATTTTTCTGCCCCGTTGAATGTTTCTTATGTCCGATAACGATAACCGGGTTCCTATCAAGAAACGCCAGACCTCCTGTAATCGCCGGATCGTCGCCAAGGGCTCTGTCTCCATGCAATTCCATGAAGCTGTCAAATATGCCGGCAATGAATTCACAAACCCCAGGCCTTGAAGGATGTCTTGCTATTTCAATACATTCCCATCGGGTAATCTCGGAATAAAGGTCTTGCCTCAGGTCATTGGCAAGTTTCCTGGCCTCCGAGCTTGATTTTTTAGCCTTATCGTCAATGTCCTTTTCCGCTCTTTTCAGGCTCTTATCATATTCCTGAAGCGCTTTATCCAGGTCTGTAAATTTACCGCTTTTCTTCACTGTATCTCCACCCTTGACGGCCCCAGTATGCTTTGAATCCTTTCAATAAAAGCTTTGATCGGTGCTACTGTATATTCCTTTCCTGCATCGATCATTACCATTGCTCCGTTTGACTTTATTTGAAAGCTGACCGGACAGCTGCCCTTGAAGTCAAGTATGCTGTTTTTGACAGCCTTAATATCCTGATGTCTGTCTGTATCGGACAGCCTTACAACGACACGGCTTGCAAAAGCCGAATCCGCCTGATCTACAGGATAGACCTCTTCAGCCTTAAGGTCAACTTTGATGGATGTCCCTTCCTCGCTGTCATCTTCACTGCGGTCGACAGTTGCCTTTATTACGACAGGTCCTTCGCCTGTAATCGCCTGATGAAATTCTGCATAGCATTTGGGGAAAAAGATTACGGGAACAGTGCCGTGCAAATCCTCCAGCAGCCCCCTTGCCATCGGGTCGCCTTTTTTTGTCCTGGTTATATTCAGGTTCTGGATGATCCCTGCTATGATGGTCTTGCCAGATACTTCGGAGAGTGTAAGTGTATTTGCAGTTGAATACCGTTCTATGGTTTCTGAATAGGAATTAAGGGGGTGCCCGGATATATAAAATCCCAGAGCCTCTTTTTCCTGTTTGAGCCTTTCGTTTTCAGGCCAGTCAGGTATATCAGGCAATCTCAGTTCATCTTCGGACTCATCATCCTCGATCAGGTCAAAAAGAGAACCCTGCATGTCATCTTTTTGCTTTGCCATTCTTTGTGCATCTTCAATCAATGCATCAAGGGATTCGAATACAGCCCTTCTGTTTGTATGAAGGCTGTCAAAGGCGCCTGACTTCAAGAGCGCTTCAAGCACCCTGCGGTTTACGCCTGAGAGACTGTTCCTCTTGATAAAATCACGGATATCTTTAAATAGCCCTTTCTTGCGCTCCTCTATGATTATATCAACAGCTTTATGGCCAACACCTTTTACCCCGCCAAGACCGAAAAGGATGCCCTCTTGAGCTGTAATGAATTCCCATGCACTTTTATTGATGTCTGGAGAAAGGATTTTTACGCGCTTGCTGCGGCATTCTGCTATATGCTGCACGACCTTGTCCGTGTTGTTCAGGTCCAGCGTAAAGTTCGCGGCCATGAACTCCCTGAAAAAATGGCATTTCAGATAGGCCGTCTGATAGGCTACCAGAGCATAAGCTGCGGCGTGTGATTTGTTGAATCCGTAGTTGGCAAACTCCTCCATTCTGGAGAACATTTTCTTTGCGATGTCTTCAGATACTCCGTTTTTCTTCGCCCCTTCAATGAAATCATGCTCCTGCTTGGCCATTTCCTCAGGCTTTTTCTTTCCCATCGCCCTTCTGAGCAGGTCGGCTTTGCCAAGTGAATAGCCTGCCACAACCTGTGCTATCTGCATGACCTGCTCCTGATAGACCATGATGCCGTAAGTTTCCTTGAGTATCTGCTCGGCGAGAGGATGAAGATATTCCACTTTTTCTTTCCCGTGTTTTTTACGGGCGTATTCGGGAATAAAATCCATAGGGCCGGGACGATAAAGGGCCACCGCAGCGATAATATCTTCGAAGACAGTCGGCTTTAATTGTGTGAGCATTTGCCTCATGCCCGAAGATTCAAGCTGGAATACGCTTGCGGTGTCGCCGTCACTTATGAGTTTGTATGTCGCCTTGTCATCAAGAGGTATTTTTTCTATTTCCAGTTCGACTCCCCGGACATGCAGAATATCAAGGGTTTTGTAAATGACGGTTAGGGTCTTAAGTCCCAGCATATCGAACTTGACCAGTCCGACCCTTTCAAGGACTTTCATGTCATACTGGCTTATTGGCATCCCCTTTTTATCGATATAGACTGGAACATGAACGGTAATGGGAGAGTTGTCCGAGATCACGACGCCGCCTGCATGGACAGAGGCATGTCGTGACAAGCCTTCTAATGCCCTGCCTACCTCTATCACCCTCGCCACCTGCGGGTCTTTTAAAATCAGCTCTTTGAGTTTGGGCTCTTCATTCACCGCCTTTTCAAGTGTCATCTTCGGGTCATTCGGAACCAGCTTCGCTATTGCATCGGCATCCGAGAAGCTGATGCCCATAACCCTGGCAACGTCCTTTATGACAGCCTTAGCCTTCAGATTTCCGTAAGTCGTAATCTGGGCCACATAATCCTTTCCGTATCTGTTTTTTACATATTCTATAACTTCGTCGCGGCGGTCCTGGCAGAAATCGACATCGATATCAGGCATGCTCTTTCGCTCGGGATTCAAAAAGCGCTCAAAAAGAAGGTTCCATCTTATCGGGTCTATGTCGGTAATACCGAGGCCGTAGGCTGCTATGGAGCCGGCTGCGCTTCCGCGGCCTGGACCAACCGGAATGCCTTTGGATTTTGCATAATTTATATAATCGGCAACGATAAGAAAGTACCCTGAAAAACCCATATCTCTTATTACGCCAAGCTCCATTTCAAGCCTTGAGCTGTAATTTTCCGGGATTTCACCCATCCTTTTTTTAAGGCCTTCTCTGGCCTGCTGCGTTACCATATCTTCAAGCGATTTACCGGGTTCAGCCGGATATACTGGAAAATAGTAAACGTCTTTAGGAATCTCCACACTGCATCTTGATGCTACCTCGGATGTCATGCTGACGGCCTCGGGAATATACGAAAAGGCTTCGGCCATTTCTTCAGGGCTTTTAAGATAAAAATGATCGGAACCCAGTTTCATGCGGTCATTGTCCTGCATGGTGGCCTGGGTCTGTATGCATAGCAGAACCTCATGTGCTCCCGCATCGTTTTTGTTAAGATAGTGGCAGTCGTTCGTCGCGACGACAGGCAGCGAGTATCTTCCTGCCATATCAATCACCATAGGGTTTATCTGCGACTGGTCGGCAAGGCCGTTTTCCTGAATCTCAAGATAGAATCTGCCGTCAAATGTTCTGGCGTAGAACTCGAGAGCCTCTATTGCCCTGTCTTGATTTCCCCTCAAAAGCCAGTATGGTATTTCGCCTTTAAGACATGCGGAAAGTGCAATAAGACCGTCGCTCAGTTCGGCAAGAAGGCTTTTGTCGACCCTGGGCTTGTAGTAAAATCCCTTTTCATGGGCCAGAGACACAAGTTTCATGAGATTCTTATATCCCTGATTGTTCATAGCCAGTAGAAGCAGATGGTAGTTAGTCGGGAAACCCTTTAGTACCTCCTTGACCTCCATGGAAGTTGGCGCGACATAAACCTCGCAGCCGATTATAGGCTTCAGTCCTTCGGCGACAGCCTTGTCATAAAACTCCACTGCCCCGTACATGACGCCATGATCAGTTATAGCAATAGCATTCTGGCCGAATTCCCTGGTCTTTCTGATTAAGTCTCCCACCCTGATGGCGCCGTCAAGGAGGCTGTACTGCGTATGGCAGTGCAGGTGGACAAAGTTCGTGTTCTGATTCTCATTCATAGATTCAAGCCTTAGTATTCAATAGACAGAAAACAGGAGACTGCATAAAACCATCAGGTATAACAAAGATTGATTTTTCTTTGCACCTATACTTTCTCCTGTCTTCTGCCTACTGATTCTCTCTAAGATTCCAGCTTATAGTTTGGCGCTTCTTTCACGATTATAACGTCATGCACATGGGATTCCTTGAGGCCTGCCGCTGTGATCTTGACCATCTTCGCATTCGTCTGAAGTTCCGGCACGGTTCTGCAGCCCGTATAGCCCATTCCTGCTCGAAGACCTCCTATAAGCTGATAAACATTTTCGGATATCTTTCCTCTGTATGATACACGCCCGACTATGCCTTCGGGTACGAATTTCTCGGCATCACATATGTCACCCTGCTGGTAGCGGTCTTTAGAACCCAGCTTCATGGCCTCAAGCGAGCCCATACCACGGTATGATTTATATGTACGGCCCTGATAGATAATAAGCTCGCCTGGAGCCTCTTCGGTACCTGCAAACAGGGAGCCTATCATTATGGTCGAGGCCCCAGCGGCAATCGCCTTTGTAAGGTCCCCCGAAAATTTGATGCCCCCATCCGCAACAATCGGAATACCGAATTCATCAGCCGCTCTCGAGCAGTTTATTATTGCAGTTATCTGCGGCATGCCGACGCCTGCCACAACCCTGGTTGTACAGATGGATCCCGGTCCCACTCCCACTTTCACGCCGTCCGCTCCGGCTTTAATGAGATCAATGGTCGCTTCCGCAGTGACGACATTTCCTGCCAGCACCTGGGATTTCGGGTAAATGGATTTTATCGCCTTGACCGTTTCCAGAACCGCCTGTGAATGGCCGTGAGCTGTATCGACCACTATCACGTCTACTCCGGCCTTCATCAGAGCATGGACCCTGGGCTCATCGTTTGGAAAAACACCGACGGCAGCACCGACCAGAAGCCTTCCCCTGCTGTCCTTTGCCGCATCGGGAAACTGTTCGGCCTTTTCAATATCCTTTATCGTAATAAGGCCCTTAAGCCTGTATTCATCATCGACTACGGGCAGTTTTTCAATTTTATATTTATGGAGAAGCTTGCTGGCTTCTGCCAGTGTTATCTCGCCTTTTATAGTGATAAGATTTTCTTTTGTCATTGCCTCACTGACCGTGCGGTTAAGGTCGGTTTCAAATTTCAGATCCCGGTTTGTCAGGATGCCTACGAGCTTGCCCTCAACAGTTATCGGCACGCCCGAAATATGGTAATGCTTCATGAGTTCGAGGGCTTCCCACAATTTCCTTTCTGGCGTCATTGTGATTGGGTCGACTATCATTCCGCTTTCTGATTTCTTAACCTTATCGACTTGAACAGCCTGTGCTTCGGGCGGCATGTTTTTATGAATTATTCCTATGCCCCCTTCCCTGGCCATTGCTATCGCAGTGTTTGCCTCAGTGACGGAATCCATTGCGGCGCTTACAAGGGGTATGCTCAGCTTTATCCCTTTTGTTAGCCAGGTGCTTGTATCCACGCTGACAGGCGTCACATTCGATCTTGCCGGAATAAGCAGTACATCGTCAAAAGTAAGTGCATCTTCTATCATATAGTCCTCACAAAGATTCTTGGATTAGCTGTCGTTAAGCATTGAATGAATCTTTTACCCCGGTTGATATTGGAACTTCTCTTCTCAACACCACCGGCTTGTCACTGTCCGCTTCTTTTTTTAATACATGCTGTAAGACAGCCTGATGTTTCTTCCCTTAATCATTTCACCAATCGATGAAGAACCGCCAGGCGCGCTGCCGTCCAGCAGCCGCCCTAATGATTCAAACAGGCCTTTTGCCTTTTTCGGCCTTATTATTCTGGGTTCATCTGTAATTCGGGCTCTGGTTTTTGCCAGTTCTATCGCATCTTCAAGACCGCCTATTTTATCGATTAGTCCAAGTCCAAGAGCCTGTCTGCCGGTGTATATCCTCCCGTCAGCAAAGGATCTGACTTTTTCTGTAGGGATTTTTCGTGATTTAGAAACCGCTTCCACGAACTGATCCTGCACATCGTTTACAACCGCCAGGAAATATTCCCTCTCCTCAGGTGTCATGGGTCTGAAAGGAGTTCCTGCATCCTTCATCTTTCCCGATGCAATGCTTCCCGCCGTTATCCCGAGCTTTGTCAGCCCTGAACTGACGTCGATGAATTCCATTATTACGCCGATTGAACCGGTCATGGTCCCGGGCATTGCATAAATCACATCGCATGCACAGGCAATGTAATAGGCCCCGGAGGCGCCCACAGAAGACATGGAGGCGATAACCGGCTTTTTCTTTTTGAGCTTGAGGATCTCTTCATGTACTTCCTGGGAAGGTCCGACAATGCCTCCCGGACTGTTGATGCGCACAACAACGGCCTTTACGGCATCGTCTTTTGAAAAGGACTTCAGCTCGTCAAGATAAAGTTCGGCGCCCATGATTGCCCCGTCCACCTCGAGAATCCCTATCGCCGGTTTCATTTCGCGGCCATAGATATAGCCGATCCAGCATGCAGCAACAGCTGCAAACACCACTAGAATTGCAATCTTTGCTCTTTTTTTCATGGTTTATATTTTTGACCTCTTAAGCGCAGCCACCACTCGAGCAGGCCGTCATAACTTTGCATATCTTCGTCGCTTCCTCATCTCGTCACTGCGGCATACGCTGAAAGTATGCCTCATTCCTCGATTTTGTCGCTCCTTGATCTGCTTTGTTCTTACGTCCTGCACTATAACCGGAAACATAAAATAAAGATGCCGCCGGTTAAAAGCAGTGAACCTTTGCCAATGTATAGACAAGTTGTTTTATTTTGTCCAGAGGTTATGAGTATTGTTTTTCAGAATTATTGGTATGATTCCGGCGTAACTTCTAATGGTAAGATTCATGACTCATTACAAACGAAGATATACAGTTTCTTTATAATCCTCATGATCTTTTATAAAAATAATGAATAAACGACCCAATTTTCGCGGATCAATCTTTATATTCCGTTTTGCATTCTAGATGATGCCGAGGAGGTTATGAGGAAGCGACGCAGGCATTCTTTAACGTATGTTGAGGAGCCTTCTGTCGCAGCCTAAAATGGGATCGCGAACTTCATGTTTCGCTCCTCGAGCCGAAGGCGTAGAGACAAAGGAAGCGCTTGAATACAACAGGAATTAAAACTTTATAAGTGACCTGATTCCCGCCTTGCATGTCTTCACGCAAACCCCACAGCCCATACACTTATCGATATCGGTAACAGGTTTCTTGTCAGATAATGACACAGCATCAAAGATGCATCGCTTCACGCATATGCCACAGGCCGTGCATTTTTGGGCATCTGATATCTGAACAGTATAGCCGGACGTTCTGACCATAGGGATGCCGTATTTTCTGAAGAGAAGCACCGGGATACAGCTCTGGCCGTCGCAGTTGCACAGCACATAGCCTTTTTTGCCGGTGGGCTTCGATGTGGTCATTATCTGGTGCACCAGCCCCAGATCCTCGCACTGCCTCAGCTTATCGATTATCTCCTGCCTGAGCTTGAAGTCTCTGTGATAATTTTCATTCGAAAGATCCTCCATGCCTTCCACGAAAGTGAAGCCCATGCATGTGTCGCGAGGAATACCAGGGTCATCAGGGATGATGTGCACCTTGCAGGTACACGGGTTAAGGCTCGTGACACGGGCTCTCTTAACAAGATTAATGACATCATCACAGGGCATGATCCTGGGTCTTCCTTTAAGCGAATCAAGCGATGGAACCACAATCCCGGTAAAGTATGTACAGAACCACATGAAAATCTTTTTCAGGTAAGGTCCTATAAAAGGCTTTTTTGTAGCTTCGCCCCAGGCAAGGAAGAATTCAAGCGAACGCACCTCAAGGTACTGGCCGAAGTATCCCCCCAGCAGAGAATCAAACAGGTACAGAGCCGATTTGAGTGGATTCCTCATCATGCTTTCCTTTTAAGCTCTTTTGTGATTCTCTTGAGCCAGTAGCCGAAAGAGTTGATTATCCACATCCGGTTTAGACCTTCGAACTCGGGATGTTTTGCCGTAAAATGCTCGATATATGGATCTCTGCAGGTTTTAAGACTGTCAAAATCATCAATAACGGCTTGAAGCTTTTCTTTTGAAAAATTCCGGTAAAAAACGGCTGCCAAGAACTTCCTTCTCTGTCTTAATTCCCATTCCAAAGCTACACCGGTAAAAAAAAGGCAGATGAGAAAAAACACAAAGGTGTGAAAAATGCTGACCTTTTTTTCTTCTGATAATTCCTTCATGGTTAATTGGAAAAAGAAGGGCGTTAAATGCGCCCTTCTTTCGATTTTTTAAGAATTCATTTCGTATTCGCCATTCAGAGACAGCACATGTTCCTGCCAGACTTTATTGTACTGCTCCATGTCAGGCACCGCTTTTATCAGCATAATCTCTTTGCAGAACTCGCGTTGTGCGTCGTTCGTGCTGTGATTGCCGTAAATCTGCAAGCCGAAACTCGCAAAGTCGCGCACCATGAAATCAAATATCTGATTTATGATGTCTGAGGGCATGTTGTCATATTTCGACTGCTCGAGGATAAGCTGTCCGTAAACGACTATCGAGAACATCTCGCCCAGCGGGAGCGTAAATGACGGGTCCATCTCCTGCAGCTTGTCGGGATGGGCCTTTTCGAGCATCTCTTTGAATATGCTTATCTGCCTGATGAATGCACCCACATTCGGCAGGTTTTCAAATGACTTGAAAACAGGCGCAAAGTCATGGAACTTGACTTTGCCAAGACCTTTGGCCGGGCCCTGGTTGAATACGAACATATCGTCTCTCAGTGCAAATTCCGGCTTCACTTCAGCATAGTCCTGGGGAGCGAAAAAGTAGTTTTCCATGAACTTGCGGATAAGCTGGACATTCACATGTACCGTTCCCTCAAGCTTGGAAGGCCCACGGATGTCTGTTGCAGCCATGGAAAAGAACATGTCCTTTTCAAAACCCCTGGCCGCTATTACATCCCACAAGAGGTTGAGGACTTCTTCTGCCTGGAGTGTTACCTTCATCTTGCTTGTTGGATTATAAAGAAGATATCGGCGGTCATTGTCCGTGGCATTTCTAAAATAGTCGGTTGCCCGGCGCTGATACATTTTCATGCCTATAAGCCTGAGCCATGCGTCCATGAAATTCTTTTTCACGTGCGGCATGTCGGTCACTTTCATACCATACAGAATTCGGTTGGCGGCATGCGTGATAGCCTCATAAAAACAGTGCTCCACAACGCCGATTGAAGCCGGGCCGATATTGAATTTGCCAATATTTACTGTGTTCAGCGCGGCATCCCATGCCTCGAGTCCGCGCTCAAGGATATCATCTTCGGTAATCGGATAATCGTGAAGGGCGAAATTGGAGACGTATTCCTGATGCGAAATAACGTTTTTCTTCAGTTCATAAGCCTTGTTTTTGTAGTTGGTAACAAAGAACACATAGTCGTCAGTTCCGTCTTTAATCTTTCCCATGGTGGAAACCATCTCGGCTTCGTTGCCGTTGCCGATATAGTATTTCTCGCCGTTTGCCAGCCATGTGCCGTCGCCTTTCGGGGTAAGCGCGGCTTCAGTTGAATAGATATCGGCGCCGTGCGTCCTTTCGGAAAGGCCGAAAGCGAATATTGCCCCTTCCTTCAGAAGTTTTGCAGCTCGCTGTTTCGCCTTTTCATTCTTACTCATCCATATTGGCCCCAGGCCGAGGATGGTAACCTGAAAGCAATACCAATACCCAAGGCCATAGAAGGCGAGAAGCTCGCTGTATTCGCCGTTTCTAGCAGAATCCCATCTGCAGTCCGGATCGCCGCCGCCGTATTCGCTCGGAGTCAGCAGTTTGGCGAATATCTGTTCCTTGCCTATAAAGTCGACAAATTCACGGTACCAGACCTTCTTATTGAAATCTTCGGTAAGCCTTGTCTTTCCCATAGTCTCAAAGAAGCTGACTGTCTTTTCCGCTATCTTGCGCGATCCCTCATCTTTCATAAGGCTGACAAATTTTTTTGGCTGAATCAGATAATTCATGGTTACCTCCGTTATTTATTTCTGACTTGAAGCCCACACAAATTAGCATATTGATATGACTGAATCAATTAAACTTCTTATACGCATGGAGCTTCCTGATGATTAAAGGCTTAAAAGATAAGCACAAAGCCTTTTTGATATTAAACACGGCCTTGTGCCTTTACTTTTTAATTAAAAATATGAATCCGGATCAGAAGACAACTTGTACAGTCTCATTCTCCCCCAAATCTTTGAGTTTCTTTTTAGCATAAGGTGTAATTTCATGAAGAGGGAATGTCGAAACAACAGTTCTAAGCAGGTCTATGGCCTTTTCTTTATCCCTTGAATTTAAAAGGATAATTTCCGCCGCCTGAAGGTATGCTTTGGGAGCAGCATCATCTCTGGGATTTGAGTTTGCATATCTTTCAAGTAGCCTTGCGGCTTCACCTGGTTTATTCCGTGAAACAAGCGTATTGGCTATTTTTATGGCAACATCCTTATCAGGTGTAAAGCTCCTGTTCAGATAGACACATTCCAGATATACTTCGACAAGTTTATCAATCCTGTCATTTATATATAGATGATTCAGATAAACCGGGGCATTTGATAAAAGCTCGTCTTTCTGCTTCAGCATCATTTGAAGATTATATAAGCGCTCAGCGATCTCTGAACTGTCATGAACACTCTTGATATTATCACTCAACAGTCCAGCTGCTTCCTGAATATGACCTTCCTTTATGAGTTTATTGACATTGTTATATAAAGTACGGACAGAAGGTTTCATTCTTACGGCTTCTATCTTATCCCCCATTTTCCTGCTGTATGAAGTTTCGAATTCCAGCTTTTCATGATGACGGTAAATCAAATATCCTATCATGTGATAGATAATCAGTGTCAAATAATTTGACAGCATCACTGTAAGAAATACGAATCTGTTTTCCGGAACATACTGGAATATGTTCATGGACATGTAAGATATGCCGCCGACCAGACAGACCACAAAGAGGCACAAATATACATAAGGCGGGCCTATTTTCAAAGGTATCCTTACAACCGAAGCAAGGCTTAGTGTCTTGACAAGGCTGTCATATACCACGAGAGAAATCAATAGAGCCGGAATCATAAATGCCATCAGCATGAAGTAAGCAGTTGCCTGTACGATACCTGAATGTGTGTAAATAAAATAACCTATAAAACCCAGTGGATAAAGAAGCAGAATCTGTTTGAACAGCATTCCCAATTCTCCTGATTCTGATTCTGATTGAAGGTCAGGCGGAATCATATTGCCTTGTAAAGTCAGGTTGAGCGCTGAAATGGAATACTTAAGCCATATAGCCCATAGAACCACAGCTATAACAATGCCGTACGGTGAAAGCTTGAATGCCATGAAGCTGAGGATTGACAGGAATAACATCAGAAAAAAAGGGTTTGGCTTGACCGGATACGCCAGAACCTGAGGCAGCCTTTTTATAAGGGGTTCTATTCTGGGCAAGCCGAATTTGCTTTCAAGCGGATGGCCGCAACTCATACAGAACCGGAGATCTTTTGTCGACGAATAACCTCCGACTTTCTTCTTGGATGAACACTCCTCGCAGTGCATAAGTTTGCATGAAGGGCAAAACCACTTTGCTTCCTCTTTCGGATGATAAGTACATGTTATTTTCATAATATTTCCCAATTTATCATTCTATGCTTTGTTTTTCAATCTGCAAAACCTAGATAATTCAAATATTTCATTTTACAGAAGCAATGTTAATGCCAACATATTAAGGGTATCTAACATTGCAGTTTATCTAATTAAAGTAAAAATATGTTTAATAATTGCTTTAGGAGTGTGTAAAGAAATGAGAAGAAATTGGAATATAATTTCCTTTTAATATTGTTTTGGAAATACATTAAAAACACTGTAGAGATTATTAATAGCTTCACAGCAAAAGGAGCGGTGTTGGATAAGCTCAGGTCCAGAAATCCTTTCAGAGAAGATCTTTCAAACGCTGGCCGTCCTGCCGGTCTGACATTTATTCTGCTGATGATAATCTGCCTGTTTGTTTTCTGCCAGCAGACGCTAGATGCACCCAACCTTACACAGATCGGTAAGGGCTTCGGACTGGCCGGTACTGATATTGATGAAGTTATCGGCGGAAAATCGTTTATGTGGCAGATGGTCGTCATATCCGTCTCGCTTATTTTTTTCGGGTATCTCTCGGACATGATAAACAGGAAAATGCTTCTTGGCATATGCCTTTTGCTGGCGGGTGTTTCATATCTCCTTGCTTCTTTTGCCGGGACTCCTGGACAATTCATTATTCTGCGTTCGCTTGGGGGCATCGGAATCGGCGGATTCGTGCCCGTAATGTTTTCAATAATAGGCGACATATTCTCATCAAAGAGCAGGGCCGCTGCATCCGGAATATTTGTGGCAATAGTCAACATAGGCTACGGCAACGGTTTTATTCTGGGTGGAGCCATCGGAAGCGAAACAGCCCTCGGCTGGAGGGCATCATTTCAGGTGCAGAGCATTATCCTTATACTGCTCAGCTGCATTTTTATTCTGGCGGGAAAACTTCCTGCCAGGGGTTTTGCCGACACCAGGGATGCAACGGATTCAGGCATCACAGAATATAAAGGCCGGATAAAATTCTCCGATTTAAAGACAATATTATCGATCCCCACAAATCTGATATTCATAATATCCTGCATTATCGCCACAATGCCGATGGGATATGTTCAGCGATTCATGGTTGATTATTATTCGAAAGATGTCGGCCTTGGGACAGGCCCCGCAACACTGATACTGCTTATCGTACTTTCGGGAAGCCTCGTCGGAGACCTCATCGGAGGTTTTTTCGGTGACATTCTACATTTAAAAAATCCCAGTTATCCAGCCTATCTCAGTGCACTCTCCATGTTCGGCGGGTGCATTCTTTTTCTGGTTTTCTTTGCATTCGATATGCATCACAATGCAGGGGCACTTCTTCTTGCAATCCCCATAGCCATCGGGTTTATCGCTTCATCTTTTGTAGAAATACCCACACCTGTTTCAAAGGCTATGATGCTCGATGTGAATCTGCCCGAGAACCGCGGTACGATATCGGCGCTGATCCAGATAACAGCACAGATCGGGTTCGGGCTCGGCGCGCTTATCGGAGTGTTCGGAGATGACCTTGCGATCATGCTCGGTTTGAATCCAACAAGGCTTTTTAACTTCAGGCTCGCCATGCTCATTTTAATCCCTGTGGGACTATCCTGGATACTTGTCGCCTATACGATAAAAAGGGATGAAAAAAGGGCAAAAGAGCTGATACTGAAAAGGATGGACCAGGGGTCGGAAAATTGAGAAAAACCAATATGCCGGAACTTGCAGACAGCGGGATATTCGGTGACTGGTTCGAGGACGAAAACGGCCTTCCCGCATACAGATACAGAATGCGTTATGATGATCCGCGTGCGGTCTGGGCCCCTGTAATCAAAAATAATTCAAACCTGCACTGGCATCAGCTCGGAAATGACCGCATTACTGCGAACGCCTACAACCTTGGTATGGTCAAAGTCTTCTACGGTGAAACCGGGCAGCTGTGGCTTAACGATTATAACCCAGAAGAAAAGGCACACTGTGGAGGGTTCGGCTGGCTGATATCTGAGGATACGGTGCTGATCGACAGGGACGACTGCATCCCTGAAGATGCCGTATGGGACAGGATATTCGGTTCCGGATATTTTAAGAAGACAGTTGAATACTGCGGGCTGGAATTTGAAAGAATTGTTTTTGCCCCGGCAGGTGATGAGCCATGCCTGATATCCGAAGTGAAGATTAAAAATAAGTCGGACAAGTTCAAAGACTTTTTTCTGATAGAATACTGGGATGTCAACATCACGAGAATAACAAAATTTATCCTTAACAGGTTCCTGAACAGGAGAACACGGAAATCCCCGAGGCTGAGCCTTAACAGTGAATGCAACATCCTCTCGGCTTGGCCTGACGGCAAAAAGGGCATACTTCCTGCGAAGCCCTGCTATATAGACCCTGAATATCCCGGGATTTTCCTTGCCTGCCTTGACGATAAGCCTGCCGGATGGATAACAAAACCGGATTTACTGTTCAAAGATTCCAGACCCGAGAATAATCCGGTCAGCCTGCCTTTTACTTCTTTTCTGAACCTATCATCTTCCGGACAGGAGGCTGACAACTGCATTGCAGCTGTAATGAACACCTCTATCGAAGCAGGCAAAGAAAAAGTTTTCAGGTTCGCCTACGGTTATGCAAAAGGAAGGGAACCGGAAAACATAGTGGCATCCGTCATTAAAAAAGGCGCTCACCTGTGGCAGAATACCGTTTCATTCTGGAAAAACTGCGCACCTTCCTTTAAAACTGCAAAAGAAAAATCCAATCTGGGGCGCGAACTCGTCTGGAATAATTATTATTTCCATTCATCTTCCCAGCATGACGCATATTATCAAAAGCATTATATCCCGCAGGCGGGCAATTATCTTTATGACTCAGGACTGAACGGGGCATCGCGTGATTTTTTTGAAAACATACTGACGCTGACTTATTACAGACCGGGACACGCAAAAGAGATGCTTGAATTCATGCTAAGAAGCCAGAAATCTGATGGCGCCTTCTTTTACAGCATTGATGGATTCGGTAAAAGAAATCGTTTATTCTACCGGCCTTCGGACCTGGGATTATGGTTTTTATGGTCTTTGTGCGAATATGTTTTTGCAACCCGGGATTTCGGCTTTCTTGAAGCGTCTATCCCTTACTATCCCCTTAACAAGCGCAGATACGGGTCTGTCTGGGATCATGCGAAAAAGTCCTTCACCCATCTTATCAATAAAGTCGGGACAGGCAGGAACGGCCATCTGAAAATAAAACTTTCCGACTGGAACGATGAAATGACATGGCTTACAGCGGCAGACAACCCCATGGATATTGTCATGACAATCCTGAAAGGAGAGTCGGTCCTCAACACCGCAATGGCATGCTTCATCCTGCCCATGTTTGAAAGTCTGGCAGAATATGCGGGGGATGCTAAAACAAAAAAAACCTGTGCCGGTCTTCTATCCGGATTGAAAACAGCACTTGACAAGGCCTGGCATGAAGACCATCTTATCCGCTCATATTCAGGCCTTGGCAAACCGTCCGGAAAGGAAGAGACATGGCTTGAGCCTCTTGTCTGGGCGCTTCTCGCTGGAGGAAGTCTTGAAAGTGGCAGGGAAAGCACAGCAGTAAAAACAATAAAGGAAAAGCTTCTCACTCAAGCAGGGATCAAGATTTCAGACACTGGCAGGGAATCGATGACAACGAGAAAGGGAGAACAGGAATCAGGCGGCATGTGGTTTGCGATAAATGCCCCTGCTGCTATTGCCCTGTCCGGTTTTGACAGGGACCTTGCCTGGGAAGTCTTCAGAAAAAACACCCTTTCCTGGCATGCGGAACTCTATCCGGATAAATGGTACGGAATATGGAGCGGTCCGGATGCCTTTAACGGACCTGATTCGGCCCGGCCAGGAGAAACCTGGTATCAGAAGAACCCTGTTTTTTCCCTTGGCGCCCAGGCATATCCCGTGCAGAATATCCATGCCCACGGCCAGATGATGTATGCACTGGCAAAGCTTGCGGGCCTGACTGCAGGTTTTGACGGCTGGACAATTTCACCAAAGATACCGCATGCAACATACTCTTATTCATGCAGCCTCTTCGGTGTCGATCTATCGACTGAGAAAATTGCAGGTTACGTCTGTCTGCCTGTCAGCACCATGCTTAAACTGAAAATCGAACTGCCGGAAAGCCTGAGCATAGAAAAGGTCTTTGTTGAGGGAAGGCAGGTCTCATACCAAAGGACAGGCAACACCCTTAATTTATCTTTAAGTCTGCAAAAAGGGAAAAAGGCCACTTGGAATATTTTGACAAAATAAAACAGGCGGCCCGGAAATCCCCGAGCCGCCTGTTTTTGCTTCTTAATCAATAATGCTTTTTATCAGCTTTTCTGCCAGCCCTTAAGCAGGTCGCCAAGATTTGTTGCAACCTTATCAGGCGCCTTACTCGTCTCCTGAAGAGACTTTCTGGTCTGGGCATCATCAAGCGCCTTTATTGAAAGGCCTATCTTCTTGTTCTCGGGACTGACCCTCAGAACGACAGCCTCTACTTCCTGTCCGACTTTCAGAACTTCGGCCAGTGATTCTATCTTGTCGCGGCTGACTTCTGAAATATGTATCATCCCCTCGATTCCCTGGGCGATTTCAACAAACGCACCGAAATCGGTTATGCTCGTTATCTTGCCCTTTATTATGCTGCCGGCAGGATGATCATTTGCTATCTGCGTCCATGGATCGGGTTCAAGCTGCTTGATTCCCAGTGAGAACTTTTCTGAATCCTGGTCAATGGTCAGCACTTTTGCCTTTAAGATATCTCCCTTTTTGAACATGTCCTTGGGATTCTTTACCTTCGGGTCCCATGATATGTCGCTGACATGTATGAGTCCGTCAATGTCGATGTTCTCATCAATGCTTACGAATATGCCGAAATCGGTTACATTCTTAACCCTTGCATCGACTACTGCGCCTTCAATGTAATACTGGTTCAGAAGATCCCAGGGATTCGGGGTCGTCTGTTTTAGGCCGAGAGATATCCGCCTTTCCTTCTGGTCGACACCCAGTATCTGGACCTCGACCTCTTCATCTTCCTTGAGCACTGAAGACGGGTGCCTTATCTTTTTTGACCAGAACATCTCAGAAATATGGACAAGCCCTTCAACACCTTCTTCCAGTTCGACAAATGCGCCATAGTTGGTCAGTGATGTAACCTTGCCGTTTACTTTCTTCCCGATGGGATATCGGTATTCGATGCCTTCCCACGGGTCTGTTGAGAGCTGTTTTATTCCAAGGGATATCTTCTCGGTCTCAGGGTCGAAATCGATTATCTTGACATCAATAACCTGGCCCGAAGCAACCTTTTCCTTGGGGTCTTTCAGCTTTCCCCATGACATGTCGGTTATATGAAGAAGTCCGTCTATTCCGCCGATATCGATGAATGCTCCGTATGCAAGGATGTTCTTTACCGTGCCTTTAACAACGTCGCCCTTATTTATAGTCTCGAGCAGAATCTTTTTCTTCGCAGATCTCTCGCTTTCGAGAACATCCCGGTGACTTACAACAACATTGTTCTTTTTACGGTTGTATTTGATTACAGAAACCTCAATCTTCGTGCCGATGAGCTTTTCGAGATCCACCTCGGTTGGCTGGGAAAGAGATGCATGAGAACTCGGAAGGAATGCCTGAACGCCTATGTCTACCATCAGACCGCCTTTTATCCTGTTTAGAACTCTGCCTGAAATTGTTGTCTTATCCTGATATGCCTTTATTATATCGTCCCAGACCTTAAGAGATCTTGCCCTCTCCTTGCTCAATCTGATATTTTTCCCCAGGCTCAGAACCAGTACTTCAACCTCGTCTCCTATGGATACGTTAATATTGCCGTCTTCATCCAGGAATTCCTTCAATGGAGCGCTGCCCTCCATCTTTCGTCCTACATCTATCATTATATTTTCTGCATCAATCTGGACAACCGTACCCGTTATTACAGCCCCGATTGACAATGACTTGCCGAAAGTTTCGCCGTAGAGTGCCTCGTAATTGGTCTGATCCGTTTCCTGCGATGCTTTTTCTTCCGTGATTTCGGTCACGTTTTCCTGATTTGCTTTGATCTCATCCATGTTTGACATCCTCCGTCCCTGTCCGATTAAGTTGGTGTCCTATACAATAGGGTTTTTCAAAAAACAAGCACTCTTTTGGCCTGTATTGGTCTTCAACTCCAGCTTAAAATGGGTGTCTGATGTACTGTTCATAAGATATTTGAAAAATTTCGAAGCCTCACACTTGTCTTGACATTGAAGGCTTTATGAGAAAGATTAAAATAGGAGCATATAATGAACAAGGTCTGGAACAGAAAAACGGCCCGGCTTGAAAATGTCCGATATTACAGGAACGAAGCAATAATATTTGTACACAAAAACCCGATAGCCAGGCTCATAATGAGCAGAATCGCCGTATGGCCGCTTTTCAGTACACTTATGTCGTTAAAAGATTACACGCGTTTTTCAAAGAAAAAAGTGCTTGATTTCGTTTCCGTAAACAATCTTGATGAAACCGAGTTCGAAAAACCTGCATCGGAATATTCCTCCTTCAGCGAGTTCTTCGACCGCAGGCTCAAACCTCAGGCAAGGCCTGTATGCCAGCAAAGCGACGCGCTCGTTTCCCCTGCTGATGGAGTCCTCACGATATTCCCCAGCATATCCGGCTTTCCAGCATTCACCATCAAAGGCCAGAAATTCACTCTTGCCTCACTTTTAAGGGATGAACGCCTTGCAGATAAATATAAAAACGGCTCACTCGCCGTGGTCTATCTTTCACCTACCGATTATCACAGGTATCATTTCCCTTGCGAATGCACTCTTGAAATGGCCTGGACATTGGGTGCAAAGCTTTTTTCAGTAAACCCCATAGCAATGGAGCACGGCTACAGACCTTTCGATGTCAATGTCAGGGATGTCAGCATCCTTAACAATGAAATGATGGGACAATTTCTAATGATCGAGGTTGGAGCGCTTTATGTGGGACGCATGGTCCGGACCAGCCCCAGTCAGGGGAAAAAATCCAAAGGTGAAGAAAAGGGTTATTTCGGCCTGGGCGGCTCGACGATAGTCCTAGTGTTTAAAAAAGGCACCATTAAATTTGATGAAGACATCCTCGAGATGTCTGGATATGACATCCCTTCCAGGGTCAGGGTGGGAGAAAGAATTGCAGGAATCATTTCCTGAAGCTCATTATAACTATTTGCCATGATCAAGCTTTGATCCAGCACATTCCGCCCGGGAAAAATGACTTGATTATTAAACATGGAAAGGTATGGTCTTCAGATGGTAAACTTAATTCAAGACTGTCTTTGATTGCCTCAAGGTATATATAGATTTAAGGAGTTCTGTCGCCTAATACCTTGAAACGGGACAATTGAATGTATTTGTCAAGAATAAAGGCCATACACCTTTGGAGGTCTATGAAATGATTGCAAAATCCGGTTTTCGTTTCTTTCGGGAAGATTTGTGTGACCGCTGCGGAATATGCCTTGAGCGCTGCACTGTTCTGGAGCTTACTAATAATGAGGCAAAAGAGGAAATAAATAAACTGATTCGCGGTGATACCGGTTCCTCTCTGGTGCTTCAGCATTGCGTCACCTGCAACGCCTGCGAATTTATCTGCCCGCAAAATGCCAATCCCTACGGGCTCATTCTGGAACGACATAACGAAACTGGAAAAATATGCGGCCTTCCCCACATGGCAAGGTTTATATTCCCCAATGAGCCGGAGAACATGTGGACCTCCACAAGGGTGCTCATGCGGGAAGATGAGCTCTCGCTTGTGCGTTCATGGGAGGAAAATCTCAAGACTCCAAGAAAAGAGATCCTCCTTACCGGCTTTTACAATAATCTCATGCCGTATGTTGCTGAGACCTCGCTCCTTGATGAGCTTAAGCCTGCCATTGCCGGCAGCGACTGCATGTTCGGGATCGGCGAAGACGCCTACAGGATAGGTTTTTTTGATGAGGCTGAGCGCCTGGGCAGGCTTGCAAAAGAAAAGTTTGAAGGGATGGGCATCGAGAAGATGTACTGCTTCATGGTGGTCGAAGCCTCGATGTTCACTGATGTCCTTCCAAAAAAATTCGGCATAAATTTCAACTTTCAAGTCGAACTTCTGGACAGCTGGATCCTTGAAAGGCTGAAGAGCGGGAAAATACCGGTAAAAAACAGATTAAAGAGGACGGTCACCATCCACGACAACTGCTGTGGCAGATATATGAACGGGAAACTGCCGGATGTCACACGTGAAATACTTGAGCGTACAGGCGCAACAATCGTTGAAATGAAGCATACAAGAGAAAATGCGCTATGCTGCGGCTGGGCAGGTACCGTCCCCACACTGTTCGGGCCGACTTCAGGCAATCCCCTGCACACACTTCTGAACCTTCTGCAGAGCCTCTATCTCAGGCTGCAGGAAGCCGAGGCGACAGGCGCAGATATCCTTGTCGTTCCGTGTCCGGGTTGCTGTGCATTTCTTTCGCTCATCAAAGTGCTCACAAACAACAGGCTTGACATATACCTTCCTGTCGAACTCGTACAGATCGCAGCCGGTGAAACACCGGTTCACAGGCACGATGAAAGGGCATGGGATATCCTTGCCGTCACCACCAATCTCCTCCTCAAATGGCCCTTTTCCGCAAGGCGGTTCTTCCCCAGACCTGTCGACATAGAAAAGCCTCTACCCGAAGCCAGCCGGGGCGACAGGATGAGGATAAAGCTCTTTGCCATGCTTTACCGCAGTATTTTCGTGCAGAACCGCTTAACCAGGGGCCTGATTGCTTCAGTAGTCAAAACGCTGATTAAAAGATATAGAGTTTACCTCGAAAAAAAGAGCGGGAAATCAATGTTTGCCTAGTTTTTTATCAAAACCCCGTTCGATTTCGGGGTGGAATCTGTTATCACGGCCTGAGCCATGCGCTTCCGAACTGCACGTAGATGACCGGATCATCCGGCCCGAATGCCAGGTCTATGCCCATATGCAGCCCGTATTTACGCGCCAGCTCATAACGGAACCCGGCACCTCCGGTCACGATGTTTTCACTCTGGCTGAATTTGCCGAAGTCATTCCATGCTGAACCGGTACCGGCAAAACCTACAATGCTGAATCTTTTCCACAGCTGCCACCTGAGCTCGGCCTCTATCTCCGCCGCCTCGTCGCCCTGATATCTCATGGCTGCCGCGCCGCGCAGTTCGACATAAGGCTTCATATAAAATGGCACATCATTAAAGCTGAATGTCGCTCCGCCCCGCACGCCCAGCGTCAGTGTCCGGTAAAGAGGCAGATACTGAATGGCATCCAGGCTCAGCAGCTGGAATTCGCTGTCGCCACCCAGAGCCTGGCTGTAAAGACCGGCCGTTCCCTCTATGTATGTTCCTGATAATGGCGTGAAGATATTGTCCCTCGAATCGAACGTGAGTGAAGGCGTCAATCCACCGATGCGGGAGTGACTCTCAAAATCAGGCAGGAATGGGGTATCAGGAGGGTCATCAAATGAAACAAGCGTTTCTGCAAATGTATAGCTTGCACCTGCCCATACTCGTGATCTGCCCAGTCTGTACCTTGCGTTAAGCATTCCGCCTGCAGGTTTGAGATTATATTTGAGCGGTTGAGCCTGCAGTATGCCGTTTTCTCCGATGCCATAGAAATCGAGATTGACTGAGGCATAGACCAGCATGAGCTGAGTCTGGAGATTATCGTCAAGCCATTGTCTTATGTCTCCGCCGAATGCGCCCCATGTTCCGTTTTCAGTACCCAGCCCTCCAAGAACAGAAATATTGGGCCTGCCGAAACCGGCCTCTGAGTCGCCGCCTTCCGGCTTGTCGATGAACGCAAGAGCTCCTGCGGCACCGTAACCGACAGCAGGCTCAGTGATAGGCATCAGTACAGGCGCAAAGCCATAAGCCTGGTCAATGAAACCGCTGATGTCGAGCCATCCGTCTTCGGCCGAGTAAATCTTTGACTGGGATTTGTTTTTATCCGGCGCCGGCTCGTCCGGGTCTGTTGCCCCGAGTGCAGATGCCATAACCAGATTCATAAAGCCCCATAACACTGCAAGGTATAAAGAGTATTTGAACCGGCTAATATCCATTATCTGAAGTTTAACACAGGCCAGCCTTTTTCCAGTGCGACCTTAAGCAAAGGCCCGGTGGGTTCGACGACAAATGCATGGCCCACGGTATTGAGCATCGGGATATCAGACTGGTGGTTTCCGTAGGCGCTTGATGACTTGAGGTCTATGCCCTCTTCGCCTGCCAGCCTTTCGCAGAGTATTTTCTTGTTTTCGTTTATACACAGCATCCCTGAAGCCCTTCCTGTAAGGATGCCGTCGGCTCCCTCTTCGAGATCGGTGCACAAAAGCCGGTCAAATCCGAGTTCTCTTTTCACTATGTCCAGTATATATCTGAGTCCCGCAGAAATGAGCACAAGGATGTCCCCCTCATTCCTGTGCCATTGAACCCTCTCCATCAAGTTAGGCGAGAGGTGCGGCTTTATATAATCCCGGTAAAGCCTTGGGGCGATCTCCTCGTAAGTGGACAGCCTTCTACCCTTGAAAAAGCTTATCAGCAAAAGGGCCATCTTCTCATCGGAATAGATATGACGCTTGTAAAGCTCGTTTAAAAAAACGAGCTTAATGATATAAACAGGTGATACCCCCTTTTCGGAGAAAAAATGTCTTCTGTTCTTTTTCATACAATCGATCAGAAGCTTTGATGATTCGCAGTCCAGAAGCGTCTTGTCGAAATCAAAGAATGCGGCCTTTTTTACCGGCATTGTCAGTTACCTCCTGATGTCGACGGCAACAGGTTTATGGTCAGAGGCCCTGGAATCTTCGATTATGACTTCGACGGCATTCAGATCTTTCGATATGAATATATAATCAAGCTTCATCGCCTGTTCACCATAACCTTCCCAGAATGTTTTCACATATTTTTTCCCGAATGGCTCCAGGGCATCCTTCAACTCTTCTGCATAAAAAGGCTTCATCTCATCAGTATCCGGCTCCGCATTCAGATCGCCCGCAATAATTGACCTGGGTCTTTTCGACCAGAACTCGATCACCTCTCGCACCTGCTTACCCCGAACATTTGAAGGTCCGGAGATATGGTCAAGATGGGTTACAAAAACATTCAGATCACTTCCCATATCGTTCGGCTGCTTCGTTTTAATAACGGCATGCAGAGTTCCCCTTGTCTCAGTCGAATTATTGAAAAACCTGAGGTTGTCCCAGTCCCTTACAGGGTATCTTGTAAGGATTGCATTTCCGTACTGGCCGTCGTTATGGTTGGCGCCAAAGACACAGGGCATGCCCAGTGCATAACTGATGGGCATCAGGCAGTCTACAAGACCGTTTGACACCTGAGCCCTGTTCACCTCCTGCAGGCACACAATATCCGGATTCAGCTTCTTTATCTCTCCGATTATTCCTTCAAGATTCATTCGGCCATCGGCATCAAGACCCTGATGGATGTTGTATGTCAGTACCCTTATATTATTGCCGGGAAAGACCCAATAGGTCGAGGGGTGGCTCGATTTAAGCATCATCAGGTCAACCGCTCCGATTGCTATTATGCAGAAGATGCCCGCTACGGACAGACCGGCCTTCACGTTTTTCCAGCTTACGGTCTGGATCTGAAAAAGAGAGGCCGATATCGCGACGATTGAGACAATTACGGATGCGGCAATTGTCATGCCGAATATCCCGAAGTTAAAATGAAGGAAAATCAGGACTAGCATTATGATAAAGCCAAGGAACATCCCCAGCGTGGTTCCGAACATGCCGTGTTTTTTCTCCGACAGATAAGCAAAAACAAATCCCGGCATCACCCACATTGCCAATGCCCCGGCATAAATAAGGTAAATCATCGGACCTTTTGACTCAACTATTCCCCAGGTTGAAAGGACAAGTATTAGCGATAAGGGAAATGCAATGGCAAACCTGAATTTCTGGGGCCTCAGAGCGATAAAATTCCCGAGGAATGCCCCTAAGGCTGTTATAATACATATGATTATATGCATTTGCATGTCTGATATTCCCGCATGCCCGACTGCAGCCGCAGGGTTCTGGTAAATAGCCATGCCCAGATAAAGCCAGGGGCCTATACCGGTTATCAGGAGAGAGCGCAGAAAACCCGGTTCCCCTTCTTCGCCGTAACTTTTGCCGCGAACCGCAACCATCCAGAGCAGGGCCAGAACCGCAATTGAAACACCTGCAATTGATATAAGGACCCAAGTGTTTTTTCTCCAGACAAGGTCATATGACATAAGGAGCGAACGGCTGCATATATCCATAAGTATCGCTATGGGGAAAGCCGTTGCCATTACCGGCGGGTATTGCCTGTCAAAATCCAGTCCCGAACGTATCCAGGCGGTAAAAAACCACATGAACATAATGATCCCGGCTGTTGAGAGGATAAGAAGATATACCGGCTTATCAACAAGCTGCATGGCCATTCTCATAAGGACAATGCCAAATCCGGATAAGGCGATAATGACCCTACTCCCGGTTATTCTCATAATGACAGGCAGCAGCAGGACAAAAGCAAAGACCGCCAAGGCAAAAAGAGCAAGAGAATACGGTCCCGAGAGGTAGTAGCTGAGATTCCAGATAACAGTAAGCATGAATACCCGTAATATCTGGAAGGAAAAGATAAGGATCAATGCGTTAAGCAACACACGGCCGATATAAATGGCTTTTATCATTTGTCCTCCTTTTTCCGCAAACATCTTAAAACCGAATTAATTCTTGAAAAACTGAAGTCATATACTGCTATTAGTCTTCTTTCCTGCGTGAGGCATATTTAATTTTCACCGGGATGCCGTCAAGGCCGCATTCCGTTTTCAGGGCCTTAACGAGGTAGCGTGAATACGCTTCGGGAATATCCTCGGGCCTGTTAGTCACGATCCTGAACCTGGGCGGTATGATGCCTGTCTGCGTTATGTAATAGAATTTTATCCTGCGGTTCTTTGATACGGGCGGCTGATGCTTTTCAACGATTGAAAGAAGCTGCCTGTTCAATTGCGGGGTCGGAATCTCTTTTGATGTCTTATCGAAAAGACCGTTTATCAGGGGGAAAAGTCCCGGCACATTCTTCCCGGTCAGCGCCGAGAGCAAAATTAACGGTGTATCTGCAGCAAAGCGCATGAAGAGATCAATCCTGTTGCGCACTGTTTTTCTGCCCGCCTCATCGATCAGATCCGCCTTGTTTATGACAATAGCACAGGCCCTGGCATGATCCTGTACGATGCCCATCAGATGTCTGTCCTGATCTGTTACCGGTTCCGTCGCATCCATAAGGCAGAGGCATACATGAGAGCGCTCGACATTGTGGATGGAACGCATGACGCTCACTTTTTCAAGCTTGGTATCGATCCTGGATTTGCGCCTTATCCCGGCCGTATCAATAAAGAGATACTTCCTGCCACCATGCTCAAACGATGTATCGACATAATCCCTTGTTGTTCCTGCAACAGGCGAAACGATTGACCGTTCGCTACCGGTGATCCGGTTCAGAAGCGCTGACTTGCCTACATTAGGCCTGCCCAGAATGCTTACACGGATATGGTCCCTTTCATCGGGAAGCAACACCTCCGACTTGTCAAGTCTGGCCTTCACTTCATCAATGAGTTCGTCAAGCCTTCTGTTCTTTGCCGAAATGCCTATGAAACCATCAAGCCCGAGTTCATAAAGCTGTGCAATGCCTGCATCGGCATTGGGATCGTCCACCTTGTTGGCCGCATAGATTATATCGGCCCTGGAGTTCCTCAGAATCTCGATGAGCTCGTAATCATCCCGTGTGACCCCGTCCCTGGCATCGAGAACACACAATATCAGGTCGGCCTCTTTTATTGCTACAAGTGTCTGCTCGCGCATCGATATGCCGATCGAGCCCTCGGCAACCGAATCGTATCCGCCGGTATCGACAATATCGACGGTATGATCCCCGTCAATGTGCCATCTGCCGTATATGCGGTCCCGCGTAATCCCGCGCTCTGGTCCGACAATTGCGCGGTTATCGCGCAAAAGCTGGTTGAAGAGTGTCGATTTGCCTACATTGGGCCTTCCTACGATCGCTATCAGCATTATTTATAACCGAGCCTTTTCAGTTCACGCGGATTTTTTGTCCAGTCTTCGGTGACCCGTACAAACAGTTCGAGAAACACCTTCTGGCTCAGCAGACGCTGAATATCGAGCCTTGCTTCTGTGCCGATTCTTTTTAGCATCGAACCGCCCTTACCTATCACTATAGCCTTCTGTGACGGCCTTTCCACATGAATCACCGCTGAAATCCTGGCAATGTCGCCTTCCTTGAACTGTTCTATCTCGACCGCGGTGGAATACGGTATCTCCTTCTGTGTGAGCAGAAACACCTTTTCCCTGATCAGTTCGGCGCACAGAAACCTTTCTGTTGAATCGGTCAGTATATCATCAGGAAAGAACGGCGGCCCCTCGGGAAGGGCTTCATATATTTCATTCATCAGGGAGTCTATCCCGGAACCGGTAATACATGATATCGCCTGTCTGAAGAAAAAATCATACCCTGAGCAGAGCAATTCTATTTTTTTTGCCGCCATTTCTTCGCTCAGAAGATCAGACTTGTTAAGGGCGAAAACGGCCTTCTTGCGAAAGTCCTTTATATATTCGAAAACAGGTGCGAGAGACTCCGTCGTATCACACGGTTCGGCCATGACAAGCGCCAGATCGGCATCGAATAGAGCGGATAGGGCCTTGTCAACCATGCATCTGTTAAGCTCCTTATCCGAGATGTGAATACCTGGTGTATCAAGAAAAATTATCTGGCAGTCATCCCTTGTGTATATACCCAGTATCCTGTCCCGAGTTGTCTGCGGCTTGGGCGTTATGATGGATATCTTTTCTTCAAGGATTATATTCAGGAAAGACGACTTCCCGACATTGGGCCTGCCGATAATGGCCACAAAGCCCGACCTGAACACATAGCCTTCACTATTTGAGCTCAAGTTTCAGCTGCCTTTCCCATCCGGGTTTAACCGGCAGGACGATTCTAAAACTTGTACCCCCTACTGAAGGATCGCTGTCAACCTCGATTGTACCACCATGCCTCTTGATAATACCGTAGCTTACTGACAGGCCGAGACCGACTCCTTTCACATGAGGCTTTTTTGAATAGAACATATCGAAAAGCTTCGGGATGTCTTCCTTCGCAATCCCTACTCCATTGTCCTCGAATCTGATATTTACCGACTTTCCGTCAATTCCGGGCATGGTTGAAACTCTCAGGATTCCACCCCCGGGCATGGCCTCGGCCGCATTGGTCATGAGGTTTATGAAAACCTGTTTTATCTGTTCAGGGACGACAAGGACATAAGGGCATTCAACCAGATCAAGCTCAAGCTTAACCTTGTTCTCCTCAAGATATTTTCTGTTGAATGTGAGGATTTCCCTTATTATTTCGTTTATATCAGTCGTGAAGACCTCTGCATCGGTGGGCTGGTAAAAAGTCTTCATATTTCTTATGAGTTCGGCGATTCTGTCCGTCTCTTTGATCGCGAGCTTTACGAACTGGGTATCTATCTTTTTATTTTCATCTGTATTGAGAACATTTTTCAAACAGCTCTTTATACCGTAGAGCGGATTGTTGATCTCATGCGCAATGCTGGCTGAAAGCTTACCCATGGCGGCAAGTCTTTCAGACTGGATCAATGCAGCCTCCATCTTTTTCTGTCTGGTAATATCCTTCATGATAATGGAAAAACCGAATGCCTTGCCCACTTCATCCCTCAATGTTGTCATTGAAAGGGTTACGTTAAGCAATTCACCGGTTTTTGTCTTGCGGACCGTCTCAAGATCCCGCACATAGCCTTTTTCAAGGACCTCTTTTAAGAGTTCATCGGATTCCCTTTTCCTTTCTTCAGGCACTATCGTGGTAAATGAATAGTTGCCCAGGATTTCATCCTCGGACCATCCGAACATCATGGAAGCACCGCGATTCCATGATATGATGCGTCTTTCAAGGTCATAGCCTATGATTGCATCCGCACTGTACTGCTCGATATTTGCCAGAAGTTTGAGCTTTTTGTAATTCGATACCTCGCTTGTCATATCCCTGGCAATTCCAGCATACTCGATCCTTGCCTGTGAAGACCCCATTATCCACATGTTTATCCCCCACACGCTCCGGCCGTGGCTTGCGTCTATGGATATGTTCACAAGACCCGGATCCTGGCCTTCACTCAGTTTGATTGTTGCGGCTTCAAAACGTGTAACAGATATGGGATCGGATATGAATTCCTGAAACGGCCTTGATATTACGTCATCTTCAATTGCTCCAAGAACAGTAAGGCCTCTCCTGTTTATATAAAGGAATTTTAAATCTTCATCGAGCGTGAATATTACATTATTTGAACCCTCGACAATGAGCCTGCATCTTTCATCCGGTGCGCTTTGCATCGATTCGCGCGCTTCCTCTAGCCGTTTGCCTGCCTTGACCAATTCATTCTTCGCAACGATTCTCTGGGTTATATCTTCGGCAATCACATCGACGCCTGCAAGGGACCCGTCGGGCCTGTAGCTTAGCGTTGCATTCCACGCGAGATATACGAGTAGGCCTGTTCTGCTGTATGCCCTGGCTTCACCGTTTAATTTTCCTATACCCTGTTCGGTTGCAGTAAGTATGTCAGAGATAAGGTGAACATCATCCGGATGGATAATTCTATTCCAGGGAATCCCGGCACCTTTGAGCTCTTCAGGTTTGTAACCAAGGATACGCTCTATGTCAGGATTGATATAAATACAACCTAAGGAACCGTCAAGCCACAGTATAATACCCCTGGAGTCCGCTGCTATCCTGTCGAAATCAGCCTTGACGGCCTTGCTCTGAGCCCTCGCTTCCTCGAGTTCATTTATTATGCCCTGAAGCCTTTCATGGGTATCTTTGTTTCCAGTATCACCTGTCTCGGCAGCCGGATTACCTGCAAAAACCAGCAGGTTCGCATCCTGAGTTTTCATGTATCTCAGCGTAAAATTATAATTTACCATACTGCTGTCAATGCACTTTATTTCAAGGTCCAAATCCGCCTGCCAGTTTTCCTCTATTCTGTTTGCTGCCTCGGCAAGCGTCTGTCTTGTTTCACTGCTGAGGATATTAAGCAATGAGCCTGACATGTCTTTTATGACAAGACCGGTGAATGTTCCGAAACGCCTGTTCGCATATAGGGGCTTTAACTCTCTGTCGGTAACTATAACGGCATCAGGGAGGTTATCCAGAACATCTCTGAAATGTATCTCTTTCAGACCCGTTGGTGCGAATTCGGTTGTCAAAGGCTTACCGATGGCCTTTTCCACAAGAGACTTCAGTTCACTCGGGAGAAACCCGCCTTTTCTCAGAAATGTAAATGTATGGCTTAATATCCCTTCCTCCTCGGGCCAGTCGTCTTCAAATGCGGTGACCACAATTACGGGCAGTCCCGGAAATATCTCTGAATGTACCTTTTCAACGAACTCACGCCCGTCCATTTCGGGCATTCTGAGGTCGGTAATGATAAGGTCGAATATCTCACGGGACAGGAAATCAAGCGCCTGAATCGGATTGGCAGCTACGGTAACGTCATATTCTCCCTTCAGCACCATAAAGAGGTAGTTCCTGAAAACAGAATCGTCTTCTACAATAAGTATCTTATTGGACATGATGATCTACGAGACTTCTTCCGGAACGCTTATGATAAAGGTTGAGCCTGCACCCGGAGATGATTTGACCGAAATATCCCCGCCCATCGTCTCTATAATATCTCTGGCCAGCGACAACCCCAGCCCCATGCCTGTCCTGCTCGGCCATGCCGAATAGAGAGGTTCGAATATCTTTGATATCTGCTCTTCGTCAATGCCTATGCCCTTGTCTGTTATCTTGAACACAACCCTGCCTCCGTCCTTTGCTATCCCCAAAGAGACCTCCTGTCCGGGAGATGAAGCGGTAACGGCATTTATAAGGCTGTTAGCAACCACCTGCTGCACTGCATTGGTCCTTATCAAGCCTTGCTTGGCGCTCACGTCTGCGCTGAGCTTGACCTTGGATGCATCCGCGAGAGGCTTGACCATCTCGATTGTCTCAGCCGCGAACGCCTTCATGTCGGCTTTCTGGGCAGAGCCTTCCCATTTTCTGGTAAGCCCCAGAAGCTGGTTTATGATTTTAAGAACACTATCCGTTGCAGAGATTATGCTCTCGACAATAGCCATGAAATCCTGGTCTTCTTTCCCATCGCGCAGAATTTTCACACTGCCGGACCTGACATCTTCCCTTATTATGTTGGCAAAACCCTGTATCGCTCCCAGTGGGCTTTTCATGTTATGGGCCATCGATGCCGCCAGATTGCCTATCGTGCTCATTTTTGCATACGCTGCAAGCCTTCTCTGCTGCTCAAGCTCTTTTGTGATATCCCACATGAGAAGCAGAGAGAGGGAATTTACGCTCAATGGACGCGTTATTATCCTTATAGACCTGTTTCCGGAACGGACAACGCTGTCCGATTCATGCCTTGATACAAGTGCTGTGTGAATATCCCTGGTCGTTTCCTTGTCCAGCATTTCAAGTATGGAGGGCCCGCTGATTCCGAGCGCTTTTTTGATTTCAACCGATATCTCGTTTTCAGCGCTGACGGCACCGGTATCGTCAAGAAGACACAGCCCGAACGGGGATGAGTCAAGAAGTTCCCTGTTGACCCCGAGCATGTCAAGCGCCTTCTGCTTTTCCGTCGATGCGTTGGAAAGCGCGTTTCTCAGGTGTTCGGCCTGCTCCGAGCGTGTATTTTCATTCATTATGCGTTTAAGCGCCTCGGACATGGCCTCGACTAGTGTGGATATAAGCCTGTTGTCATCGCCTGTTTCCTCATCAACAAGCTTTACATACATGAAGGCGCCTGACGCAAGACTCATGCCGACTGGGTAATCGGCGGAGATGACGATGCCTTTGAGTTCCTCATCCCCTATGCGTATAAACCTGGGCTCTTCGCCGGGCTTCATCTCGAATACGAGATTCATGGATGATGTCCTGATGCCGCCCAGAAATCCTTTGATAAATCCTGAACTGCTTAATACACCCGCTGTCGTCTCAAGCGCCTCGGATATTTTAGTAGATCGGTTCAGGCCTGTTATTAGGTCTATGAGTATGTCGGAACGCCTGAGCGCCTTCTCGGCCTTCAATGTCCTCTGCTGAAGAGAGAGGGAAACATCCGAAAGCCTCATGCTGGCCTTGTTTACAAGCCTGAAAAGCCCCTCTCTCGGCTTTCCCAGACCCAGCTCGCTGCATATCGTTTCAACCTCGGACGGTACGGTGAGCATGATATCGTCAAGCATGTCAGCATTAAGCTGAAATCTTTTCAGAAGCGGGTTTGTAATCCTAGAGGGGAAGCTGTTGCCTGATGCGCCAATATAATTCTGGTGTGAAAGAATGTTAGCCACATGGACGACACCCGATAATTTGTACTGGTCGTCATCTATAACCATTACCGGCGCATGGTGGCACCATATGCTCTCGACGTATATTGAAGGAAGCTTCCAGTTCTCAAGAGCTTTCCTGGCTACATCACAGTGCGTGGTCCCGAGCATTTCCCTTTCGATTTCGATAAGTGAATATATGCCTTCGGCTGCCTTTTCAAGCACTGCCGCATAGCGCTCATGGTCAGTCTGATCAAGGATCATCTTTCCTATATCATGCAGCAGTCCGGTATAAAAAGCCTTTGTAGCCAGCCTTGAATCCGAGACCTCCATGATAGCCCTGGCAAAAAGCCCGCAGGAAAGACAGTGCCTCCAGAACTCTTTGTAATCGAGAACCGATCCCGAAACGGACGGGAACATCTCAAGCACGCACATACCCAGAGCAATGGTTTTTACCTGTTCGAGACCCATTATCACTATGGCGTCCCTTACCGTGTAGATCGTACGCGAACGCTTGTAATGGCTTGAATTGGCCATCGAGAGTATACGTGCTGTAAGCGACTGGTCCTTTTCGATTATTCCCGAGAGCTTTGCGACAGACACATCGTCTTCCAGCGCCATCCTAAGAACATGATCAGCGAGTTCGGGAAGAACCGGCAGCGACTGAGCATCAAATGCATCTGTAATCATATGATATGATTTAGTATATCCTCGAAGCTGAAACAAGCACTTTCTTTGCCAGAACGGATAATAATTTGCCCCCGTGGAACCAAATCATCGAGAGTGTATCCGAAGCGAAGAGTTGTTATATTTTCGCGCCTGTAGCCAATCAATTCCTGCAGGTCATGGGGATTGACGCAAACCATCGCTGCATCCCCTGTCTTCGAACCGGATGGGGCACCATCATTAACCCTTTCAAGGGCCTTCTGCACCATCAGTTTGAATGCAAGCGACCTGATGAGAAAGCCGAATGAGGGATGAGCGGGCCCTGCAGCCACATTGAGACCTTGAAGAGGAACACCGGTACGGAGTATCCGTGCGCCTGCAGCCTTCAATCTGATATACGCATAAAGGGCCATTCTGACAGCGGCATCGAGCGTGAGGGGGTGGAAAATGCCGCTTTGATACATGGACTCAAGCCTTGTTCCCTTGACAACAACCGTTGGATAAATACGTGCAGTATCGGGTTTCATTTTACAGACATTTTCGACAGTATTGATGAAGCTTTCCTTATCCTCCCCGGGCAACCCCGGCATTATCTGTATTCCAAGCTTGAGCCCTGAAGCCCTTATCAGGCCTGCCGCCTTTCTTGTATCTTCTCCGGTGTGGCCTCTTTTTGAAGCTGAAAGAACACGGTCATCCATGGACTGCGCACCGATTTCAAGCTCGAAAAATCCGGCTTCTTTAAGTTTCAGGAGAGTTTTTTCATCAACCATGTCAGGTCTGGTCGATGCCTTGAGGCCGTGAATGACGCCCTCTTGAAGAAGCCTGTTCCCCGCCTCGAGATAGGAATTGAAAAGACCTTCTTCTATCCCGGTGAATGATCCCCCGTAGAACGCAAGTATGCGCTGCCTTTCCTGGCCCTCCCTGCAGCCGTTTATGAAACTTAGCGCATAATCCTTTATGCCTTCAGGCGGGATCGGCAACGAATACTGGGTCTGATCACAAAAAACACACCTGTGCGGGCAACCAAGGTTTGAAACATAAACGGGAATTACTACAGGCTCATATCTCGACATCTGGAGTGTCAGAATATCTCATCTGATGCCGGGATATTATTCCCGGGATCATCAAGTGATTTCAGGGCCTCTCTGCATGCATGCTGTGAGGCCTGCTTCTTCGTCCTGCCGGTACCGCTCCCTATCACTTGTCCGTCAATTCTCACGCTTATGGTAAAGACCTTGTCGTGCTCAGGGCCTGATTCATCGTCAACGACCATTTCCGGAATCATCTTCATTTTTGACTGGCAGTACTCAATCAGGGTACTCTTGTAGTCGGTTATGCCGATATCCTCAATTTTTCCGATTACATCTTTCAAATGGGCCTCAACGACCGAACTTGCTTCATCAAAGGAGCCGTCAAGGAATATGGCGCCAATCAAGGCTTCGTATGCATCGGCAAGGATGGACGGCTTGCTGCTGCCCCTGTCATGCTCTTCCCCTTTTCCCAGATAAAGCTCAACTCCAAGTTTGATGTGTTTTGCAACCTTGACGAGCGCAGCCTCGTTTATAAGCTCCGCCCTTAATTTGGTAAGACCCCCTTCATTTGCATCAGGAAATGCAAGAAATACCTTTCTTGCGATTGTGGCATTTACAACCGTATCACCAAGGAATTCGAGTCTCTGATTGTCCCGGATATCAGGGGATTTATGCTCGTTTGCATAGGTCGAATGAGTAAGCGCCTCTTTCAGCAGTGATTTGTCTTTAAAAATATACCCGAGCCTTGATTCAAACGACTGACTCATTGAGTATCCCTTCAAGGTCCTTGTCTTCGAAATTTATGCGCTCATTGTATCCGAGCCTGAAATTAATGGGGGTTACTGATATCATCCTGTTCTTCAGGCATACTGCATCGGTATCCTGCGTTTCGTCCATGATCCTTGTGATGCCTGCCTGCCAGTAATATTTTGTTCCGCGCGGATCTGTCCTCTCGACAAAGTTGTCGACTATCCGCGAATTGCCCTGTCTGGTGATCTTGACCCCTTTGATGTCGGAAAGAGAAGCCGACGGGCAGTTCACGTTCAGCGCATAAGGCATGGGCCCGTTTATTGCCGCAAGCCTTCTGGCCAGTCTTGCACCGAAGATGCTTGCAGCCGAATAATCAGGGTGAAAATAATTGTCGACTGAAACCGCTACTCCCTTGAAGCCGAGTATAAGAGCTTCTGTGGCTGCGGATACGGTGCCCGAGTAGAGTACGTTTATCCCTACGTTCTCACCCCGGTTTATGCCGGAGACTATGACATCCGGCGGGATTTTCATTATGCATGAAACGCCCAGCTTTACGCAGTCGGCAGGAGAGCCGGTAATGCCCCAGCCGTAGAATCCTCCGGAGCGGTAAATGGGCATCACCTTGAGAGGATCTGAAATAGTGATCGCATGGCCGACGGCAGACTGTTCCGTAACAGGCGCGATAACCGTGACTTCGCCTATTCTTTCAAGCTCCTGCTTGATTGCGGCAAGCCCCTGCGCATATATGCCGTCGTCGTTTGTCAGTAAAAACCGCATGTTGTGATTTTAGTCTTTTGCGGTTCATCTGTGCAAGTGGGAAAAACGGTTCAGCATTATAGATGTACCTCCAGTTTTAAAAAGCGCATGGTAGATTTGTAATTTTACACAATTTCGATAGCTTAGCGGCTTAATATCTTATTGTATTACAACTGCTTATTATTATTAATGATTTTGTTGACCAGTTAGAATAATTAAAGTAATAATCTTTTGACTCGAAAAGTAGTACAATCTGGCAAGATAATTATCACGGAGGAATTTCTTATGGCAAAATATCAATACAGCCAGGAAGCTCTGGCAAACCTGAAAATCAGCGATACAAGGATTCTGGACAGGCTCGTGGATTATGAATCCGCACGTACGGCACACCTTGCGAAAAAGCGCGACAAGGCGGACAAGCGCATGACGCTAAAGGATGCAATCGCCACCTATGTAAGCGACGGCGACATTCTTACAGATTCCGGATTCGCTTATGTCAGGACCCCCCATCAGGCATATTTCGAGATAATGCGGCAGGGAAAGAAGAATATCCAGATGATAGGTGCCCCGAATACAAACCAGAGCTACATGATTTATTCAGGCAATGTTGACTATTCCCACAACTCGTATCTCGGAGCGGAAATGAGGGGAATAGACAAGAACTATGACCGCCTGCTTAAAGACGGGCGCATAAAAATACTTTCAGAGTGGAGCCATGGGGGCGTAGCGCTCGGGTTCAAGGCAGCGCAGCTGGGAGTGCCCGGCGTATTCAGCAAGCAGATGCTCGCTTCCGACATAATGAAATACAATCCCTACCTGAAGGTAATCCAGAATCCCATGCGTGAAGACAGTGATCCGGCGGTATTCATCCCGGCACTCTTTCCCGACGTGTCAATCATCCACTGTCATGTAGCTGACAAGTACGGCAATGCATACATATACGGCCCTCAGGTAAACGACCTTGCGATTGCAGCCTCGGCGCGCAAACTGATCATAACCGCTGAAGAAATCGTCCCTGAATCGGATATCAGATACAACAGGCAGGGCGCGATAATTCCGTTCTTCTATGTCGATGCGGTCGTAGAGCTGCCTTTCGGTGCGGTCCCTGGGAATATGCCGGGATACTACTACTGGTCGAGACAGTGGTGGGAGAAATTCCTGCGCTATGGATGCCTCAGCTATGACAACCTTAAAGAATTCCTCGATAAATGGGTCTTCTCCTGCAACGACCAGTTCGACTTCGTCAACAAGCTCGGGGGAGCGAAATGGATCGCAGAGGCACGCCGCCAGACAAAAGCCGCTGAAGGCGATAATGAAGACATCGATTTTTCATATCAGGAATATACGCTGACACACGATACAGACCTTTATTATTAGAACAAGGAGACAGATATGAGAGACCTTAATGCACCCGCAAACCCTCTGGAGATGCTGGCATACATCCTTACAAAACAGATTAAAGACCACAAGGTCGTATATGTCGGAACAGGGCTGCCGATGGTTGCCGGAATACTGGCGAAGAAGACACATGCCCCGAATATAACAATGGTATATGAATCAGGCGGACAGGACCCGATCATGGGGGACCTTCCCTGGTCTGTCGGCTGCCCTCTGACATGGCGCAAATCACCCACACTGATGGAGATGGCATATTCTTTTGCCCAGTGCGCCAACGGATATATCGACATAGCCTTCCTGGGCTTCGCTCAGGTGGATATGTACGGAAACGTCAATACGCACCTGATCGGGGAGGATTTCCATCACCCCAAAGTCAGAATGACCGGATCGGGCGGCAACAACGACCTTGCATCGCTTGCGGAAAATATGGTGCTCGTAGGACTTCAGACACCTGATAAGTTCCCTGAAAGGGTGGATTTCATAACCTCGGTCGGCCATCTTACAGGCGGCAATTCCAGGAAGGAAGCAGGCCTTTACGGCAACGGCCCGATAGCTGTGGTTACCCAGTGGGGTGTTTACGATTTCGAAGAAAAATCAAAACGCATGCGTGTGAAATCCCTTCACCCCGGCATCCCGTTCGATATCGCACAGCAGACAACTGGTTTTGAGCTGCTCAAGCCCGAAGGTGAAATTCCTCTGACAGATATGATAACTCCTGAAGTGCTGCACATATTGAGAACTGAGGTCGATCCCAGGGGTGTATTCACAACTTTGCCGGCAGCCTGATATTTAAATTCTCTCATAAAGGCTGTTCGATGAAGGTTGTATTTATCGGTGCGGGTTCTTTCAGATTTACCTATGACCTGCTGAGGAATTTTGCCGCACTGTCACGCATAATGCCTTTTGAGCTCTGGCTTGTGGACATTGACGCCCCGCTTCTGAAAACCGTAACCGGTATGCTTCACAAAATTATCACAAAGGCCAGCCTCGATGAAAGCCTCGTAATTCACTCGTCAGTCGACAGGCGTGACGCGCTTACCGGAGCCGATGCAGTAATCATATCGATATCGGTAGGACAGCAGGAAAGCGAGTGGTTTGACATCCATATACCTTATAAGTTCGGAATCCCTCATACCACAGGTGATACATGCGGGCCGGGCGGTATTATGCGCGCAATGCGCACCATCCCTGAGATAATCTCCATCACGAAAGACATTGAAAAGCTCTGCCCGGATGCAATGGTGCTTAACTATACCAACCCGATGTCCTTCATCACTCTTGCCGCAAACCAGGCCTGCCCTGGTGCCATAACCACCGGAATCTGCCATGAACTTCTGAGCGGCATGCCCGTTATTTTCAATTTTTTGAAGACCCTTGGAATAAAGAATATTCCTCGATGGGAAAGTCTGGATATCGAGTATGGCGGCATAAACCATTTCGCATGGCTGCTTTCAGTCAAATACAACGGCGAAGACCTTTATCCCATCATAAGAGAAAACACGGAACTCGGGATAAAGACATCAAAACTCCCCGCCAGTTTCATGCTGCTCAAAGAATTCGGGTATTTTCCCTATCCAGGTTCACGCCATGTTCTTGAATTCATGCCTCAATATTTCAATTACTTTAATGCCGAAGAGGTATGGCGGTCATACAACAAACCTTTCATAAAGCACATTCCGCCCTTGATACAGTATGAAGGCATCCCCAGACTGAGGGGAGTGAAGCTTCTTGAAGTCCAGAGAAAGCTCGCCATATTCGGGTTCAGGGCAGTTTCCCGGGGAATGCTGCCCGCCCCTTCGGCTACCTTCGAAGGCGAACGGGTAGTCGAAATGATTGCTGACAGAATATTATCGGGAACAGAAGAATATGGCAGATCGCAAAAGCGGCTGCATCCGGTCAATGTTATCAACACGGGCGGTCAGATCGTGCCGGACCTTCCTGAAAACTCCGCTATTGAAACAACCGGCTTTTTTGAAAACGGCAGGATAGAAACCCGCCGTAATATCCGGCTTCCAGATAATATTCTTTCCCTTATCAGACCTTTTGCCGAAAATCAGCAGAGGGTTGTTGATGCAGCCTTTTCGGGTGAGCCGGACAAACTTTTCGATGCATTTATAAACGACCCGGTATGCGCCTTTATAGAAGATGATGAAGCGGTAAGGAATATGATGCTCAATATGCTGTATTATCAAAAAAGGTGGTTGCCTCAGTTCAGAGACCGTATCCCGTCAGCCAGTGATCTGGGAAAACTGGCTCATTGCATTGAACCTTACGAACTTGAAAGCTCACTTGCAGGAAAGGTAAAATACCCGCCCAGGGCCAGTCTTACATACAAGGCCGTATTCCCGTCCAGTTATTAAACAACACAAATCGCCTCCTGTAAAATCATACCTGCGGTACCATTGCAAACGTTTCATGTGTATTCAATATGTTTTCTATTTCATTTATTTTTATTTTTTTGTATTCACTGAATGTTCTATTTATGCCTATTTTGACCATTATTTTCTTTTTTATTGTTTCTATATGTATACACTTTTATTATTTTTCCTCTTGCGGACCGTATACATTTCCTTTATTATCCCTTTATAAAATTTGATAAGCGTTCAATCAGGGGCATTTTATGAATCAACCAGTTTTAAATGATTACATGGACTACAGGGCATTCCTGAAAGACTTGTTCGCATATAAGAAAAAAACCGACAGATATTTTTCTTACCGGTACTTTTCACGCAGGGCCGGAATAAACTCACCCAACTTCCTTCAGCTCGTCATTTCCGGCAACAGGAACCTGACGCAGGAAACCGCTGCAAAGATTTGCAAGGGATTTGACCTTAAAAAAACTGAGAGGGAATACTTCGAAAACCTCGTATGGCTGAACCAGTCGAAGACACTGGAGGACAGAAACCATTACTACAGAAAGGTCGTATCGCTCAAAAGCGATTCATCTGTCCGCAAACTGGACAAGGCCAAGTACGAATATTTTTCGAAGTGGTTCTACCCTGCCATAAGAGAACTCGTCTCCCTCGGTAAGTTAAAATGGGACGCCGAGAGCATTTCATCAGCACTCGCACCTCAGATTACCACGAAAGAGGCGGCAAAGGCCCTGAAGGCGCTTGCTGAACTGGATCTGATAGTTACGGACGAAAACGGCTGCTACATGCAGAAAGACGGGCTCATTACAACCGGCCCTGAAGTTCAGTCATTGACCGTTGCAAATTTTCATAAGGAGATGCTGCGCCTGGCGACTGAATCCATAGAAAGGCACAAGCCTGAAACAAGAGACGTCACATCACTGACCATGAGCATACGTTCGGAAAGGGTAAAGGAATTGAAGGAGCACCTTGCACACATAAGACGGGAAATAATGAAAATGTACTGCGAAGACAAAGACTGCGACCAGGTTTATCAGCTCAACATGCAGCTGTTTCCGCTTACGTCAAAGATTTAAGGGGGGGCATTATGGATTGCAACAACAAAAGGGTGTTGTCATTGATATCGACATTGTTTTTATCCTTAATCACAGCATTTTTATTTCTTGGCTGCGCCGGCGCCACTGAAACTGGAAATCCCGTTCCGGAAATCCCTCAAATCGAAGGCGAGGGCGACGCATCGGAATTCGAGCTTATGTCCCTTTGCGTATCAGGCCAGACCTATCCAGTGCAGGAACTCACGGATATGTTCAGTAATGACATAACCGCCATAAGATCCGGCTCATATACCGAAGAAGCCGGTGAAGATGCAGAACCCGATACAAGCATAACATTCTTCCCGCCATGGGCTCCCGGCAGTATCATCGTAGGATTTGACGACGTTACTGCCAAACTCGTTGAAGCCGGACTCTATAACGAATGGGACGGGCTCAATGAAAGGTTCAGACTTGAGAATGCCAATCTCTCATCGATAAGATACGGTATGGCTTTTCTGGAGTTCTCTGCCCGTAAGGTGCATCCGAAATACATTGCAGGACAATACGAAACCCTTGCCGGTGTCGAGTACGCCGAACCAGACTACTATATAGGCGACTGTTCTAATATCTATCCGTATATTCCCGATTACGAAGGAGGCATATTCTCCGGAAACCTTGACGGCCGCACGAGATATTACCTCTTCCGTAAAGGCGACGGAGACTGTCCTTCCGGCTGTATTGTAAACGAATACTGGCTCTTCTCAGCCGATGCGGACGGCATTAAATACATGGGCTATTACAACCCTGACGAATCCCCTGAAAAGCCCGACTGGTGGGGCATAGCCCAGACGTCGATCAATCTCTACAGGACTTATTAGTTTTTGTACCCTTGCCCTGGGGCATATGCCTCGGGGCTGTTTAATAAATTATTTAAAAAAATGTTTTCAAAAAGGAGGTCTATATGCAGACAATATTAAAATTTGCGGTATTTATGGTTTTTCTGGGTGCTTTATTTCTAAGCGTTTCCTGCAGCGGAGGCAGTGGAGACTCAAATGCAGTTTCAGAAGAAGCCGCTGTTGAGGGAATTTACTGGAATACATCTGGAGGTGGTGATCTTCATTTCGTCATTGTCAAACACGGGCAGGATTATGAGATTAATGTGACTCAATATGAAGGTAAAGCAGTTGAGAAGACCATCATGCTTGATTCCGGCATCGAAGATGTCTACAACCTTGTTGGCGATATTTTTTATGAAAGGCATGACATAAACAGCGACACCTTCACACCATCCGGGGAAACCGGTTCCTGGACCTCAATCACTCTGATTTATAATAATGATACCGATGTAACTGTAGAAAACATTAGTAGCAGCAGCATACTTCATACGATATACGAGTTCGTTGTGGATAACCTTAAAGGTGCGGCTGAAACACCTGATCCTTATAAACTCGACCCGACTCCGGCAAACGAGGCTTCGGAATTTGAATTAATGGCCCTGTGTGTTTCAGGAGAACTATTGCCGCCCTATGATCTGACCGGTATTTTACATGATGACATTACCGGCATCCGATCTCTTGTTTTTAATGAAGCAGGTTTTTCGGAACCTGTGCCGCAAACAGACATATCTTTTTCACCTCCATGGGCGCCTGGTGGAATAAATATCTATTTCGATGATGAATCACAGGGTGTTGTGGTTTTGGGCAAATACAAATCATGGGATGGATTGAATGAAAAATATCATGCTGGAAAAATATATATTCACACTCGCTTTTCTATATCTGCCAAGATAGAATTCAATGATAAAATGGTTCACCCTGAACGAATTGCTGAAGATTACAATAATCTTGCTGGAGTAACGTCAGCCTGTGCAAAACGTATCATTGGCGATCGTTCCAACATCTATCCATACATACCCGATTATAAGGATGCACGGGCTACAGGTGAAGGGCTTAATAATAAAACCAGATACTACCTTTTCAGAAATGGGTATGGAGACTGCCCTTCCGGCTGTATTGTAAACGACTACTGGCTCTTCTCGGCCGATGCCGACGGCATCAAATACATGGGCTATTACAACCCTGACGAATCCCCTGAAAAACCTTACTGGTGGGACATAGCCCTGAAGGCGATCAATCTCTACAGGACTTATTGATTCGGCTCATTTTTCCCTGAAGGCTTCCCCTCAGGGATTCTAAATAAATACTTTCCATAGAGGGATGCTTGAACCATTTAATGAGTTTGCAGATTTCTCAGGGATATTGAAACTCATTCAATTCTCTTCATGGGAAGGGTTTCAAATCCTTCATAACCGAGCATTACAGACGGTGGGACATCCGCCGTCTGCACCACTATATCAATCTTAGATTATTCTAATCAAATCAATTTCCATAAAGTTCATAATCGCTGTTTGCCGATATCATATTTTAAAACATTACTTCCAAGGAGGAGTGTCATGAAAAAGAGGTTATTCATTTTAGCGGCGGCGGTAATGCTGTTCGCCACACCAGTCTTAGCAGGAGTCGATTTCAATGTCGGCGATGCCAAGGCGACACTTGGCGCAAGCGTGTGGGTTGAGGCAGGGTGGGATTTTCAGTTCCATGGGGATGTGCCGACTGATACAATCAGCGACAAGGAGACGAGGCAATACATTGATGTTGATGATCCGACCAATATCAATCTGAAAGTGGACTACAAGAATCTGAGCGGTTACACTGAGATCAGATTCAGTAATGATAACGAGTTCAACATCGAGCTGTTTTCAATTTACGGGGAATACAAATTCAACGACAACAATTCCATACTGTTTGGAAAGGCGCCAGTAGCGTTTTCAGTGATGGCTCCGAAGCAGAACCTTTACAATGCAAACTGTCTTGACGGATATGGTGGCCTCGATCCTTGGAAGGAGTCATTCCAGATTCGATACAGCTATACGGCAGAAAAATTCGGTTTTGATTTTGCCATTGAGGAAGCCAAGACCGACAGTGCTATCGAGGACAGCTATCTTGCAGATAACGATCTTGTAGATGGAGAATCTTTCCAGGTTCAGAACTATCTGCCGGCGTTTGCCCTTAACTTCACATGGAAGCCTGTTGACATGCTCACGATCAATCCGAGCGGTTACATTCAGCAGTACCAGCTCAAACCAAAGGGCATCGAAGGAATAAACAATACGAACGTTCTTACATACGCGCTTTCCCTGGGGATTGAAGCTAATATCAAACCGGTGAACATACAGGCTGAAGGATGGTGGGGCCAGAATATGTCGATATTCGAAGGTATCGATGCAAGGCCTTCTTTCTTTGATCCGATATACATAAACGGAGAAGAGAAGAGTCTATCGCCCATGGGAACTCCGGTATGGGACGGCAATGAATTGAAGGATGTCACGACATACGGAGGATGGCTGCAGGTGGAGATGCCGATAAACAATTACACCCCGAGGATAGGCGGCGGTTATCAGAGATCTTCAACCGGTTATGTGGATGATTATCATCACACGCATGTCTTTACATGGGGCGCTTTTGTCAACTGCGATATAAAGATAAAGGAATACCTGAACATATGTCCTGAAGTCGTTTACATGTTCAACGGGCAGGACGCCGATAAAGACTTCCTGAGCAACGGTTACAGCAAGCTCGGCTATGAAACTATGGCCGGCGTCACCATGATACTGACGTTCTAACAACAATCATCCTGCACCCCTAGTTCTCTTTAATCGGGGTGCAGGAATTTTTCTTCACTAAAAAATGAACATCAGTGTCATCCTTGCACACCCCGATGAAAAAAGCTTTAATCATGCCATTGCCCGGACGGCAATCAGTCGTCTCAGGTTTAACGGACATTCCGTATCATTCCATGATCTATACAAAGAAAATTTCAATCCTCTCATAACTGCCGGTGAAATACGCTCGGATGCAGACATCCCCGTCGAAATCATAGGTTATTGCGATGAGATTGCAAATACCGGAGGAATCATCATTATCCATCCGAACTGGTGGGGCCAGCCTCCGGCAATACTCAAAGGATGGATTGATCGTGTGATAAGGCCCGGCGTCGCCTACAGGTTTCAAGAAGACGATGAAGGAGAAGGCATCCCGGTCGGGCTCCTGAAGGCCAGGTTCGCAATCGTTTTCAACACCGCCAACACGCCACCAGAAAGAGAGCTCAAAGTATTCGGAGACCCCCTTGAACTCATCTGGAAAAACTGCATTTTCGGCCTGTGCGGCATACCTGGTTTCAGAAGAGAGGTGTTCTCGGTTGTTGTTACAAGCAGTCCGGAAAAACGCCGTGAATGGCTTAACCGGGTTGAAGAAATCATTGACAGTCTCCCGGCTCAATAATATCAGATGACGCCGTTTAATAAGAAATAGCCGAGAATTATCACACCAAGCACAATCCTGTAATACGCAAAAGGTTTGAAATCATGTCTTGTTATATACTTCATGAAGCCCGCAATCACGGCTAGCGCCACGACAAACGAGACAATAAATCCTGTCGCCAGAAGAAGAATCTCAAGTGTACTGAGGTTGCCGCCTGTCTTAAACAGTGTATATCCCGATGCCGCAACCATAGTCGGTATGGCAAGGAAAAACGAGAACTCGGCGGCAACGAGCCTGGAAGCCCCCAGAAACATTGCTCCGATTATTGTGGCCGCAGACCTTGAGGTTCCAGGTATCATTGCAATACATTGTATGAATCCGATAGCAAGCGCTGTTTTATAGGTAAGTTCTGATATCGAATTTATTCTTGCACGCCTTTTCCTGTCCTCGAGATAAATCATGACTACCCCGCCAATGACGAGGGCCATAGCGACAGTGACAGGATTAAACAGCTTATCCTCGATAACATTTCCGAAAGCTACACCCAGTATCAATGCCGGGATAATGCCGACAGCCGCTTTAAACCAGAGGGAAAATATCTGTTTTTTCTTTTCCTGTGTAGCATGAGCACCAAACGGAACAAGCCTTTTCCAGAAATATACGACCACGGAAAGAATGGCCCCGAGCTGAATTACAACATCGAATGTATTTGCAAAACTTCCTGTAAAATTGACAAACCTGTTTACTATTATCAGGTGACCTGTCGATGAAATGGGCAGAAACTCGGTAACACCTTCGACAACGCCTAAGATTATTGAACTTACAAATTCATTCATTAACCGGATATAACACTATTTAATCATCTCACTGCAAATACATTCTGATAAAACGACATGGCCTAATCATTCCGCAATATGTTTTTTAATAGCAATTCTTTGAGCATAAACCTCTATTGACTTATCCCTTATATCCATTATTTGTTTAAACAAGCCTGTTGCATCAATGATGGGCACTACACTTAAATAATTGAATGGAGGCAATTGATGAGCACGAAAAAAAAGGTCCTTATAATTGATGATGACAACGACTTCTGTGAGGCGACTAAACTTATTCTGGAGAACGGCGGATTTGAAGTTTCTATTGCCGACAACGGAAAGTCAGGGATTGACACCGCCTCGAAACTCAAACCTGATCTTGCAATAGTTGACATGATGATGGAAACATGGAGCGAAGGATTCAATGTGGTATCCAAGCTCAGGACTGCAGCAGCAACTAAAAAGATCAAGCTTATCCTTCTCAGTGCAGTTGATATTCAGGGCCCTTACTCTGAAGCAAACGAACCATCAGGCGATGATGCAAAACCCGATCTGGTGCTGGCAAAACCGATTAAGGCAAATGATTTGATTACATATGTGAGAAACCTTATCGGCTGATAATAAAGACATGCCGGATAATGAAAAGACTGCACTCATCCTGATTATAGACAATGAGGAATCAATCTGTGATGAGTGCAGATATGAACTGACAAAGTCGGGGTTTGAAGTAGTAACAGCCACAGAGGTAACAGAAGGAATCCGTCTCGCCCGGGAGATAAAACCCGACATGGTGTTTCTTGACCTCAACATGCCGGGAATGGCCGATATAAACGCCCTTGAAATACTCTCAAAAGATATACCTGATATTGTCCTTGTAGTGATAACATCTTACGCAACGATCGATTCAGCAGTCGAATCTATAAAAAAGGGGGCTTACGACTATCTTTCCAAACCTTTTATCCCTGATCACTTAAGGGTAGTCGCGCAAAGATGCCTTGAGCACAGGTCACTCAAGATCGAGGCAAGGATACTTCGCGAAGAAAGGGATATCTTTGAGAAGGGTTTTATCACCTTTGTGAGCCATGAAATGCGCTCCCCTCTGGTAACCGTTCAGCAGTATCTTGAAAGTCTGAAGGTCATCTGTTCGGATAATGCCAAACCGCAACTGAATGACATACTCATCAAATGCAGCAATCGTATAAAAAACCTTGAAGACCTTGTCAGCCATTGGCTTGACCTCGAAAGGGTTGCAAACAAATCGTTCATGAAGTCAAAGGTCCCGGTAAACCTGCCTGTCATTATAAGGAACGCCATCAGCGATCTTTCATCAATAACTGAAAAAAGAGGACTCATTGTAAGGCTGGAAGACCCCCCTGATGGACTCCCGGATTTGATGGGGGATGCGGAAAGCCTACTTCGCGTTTTTGTCAATATCATCGGCAATGCAACCAAATACACGGATGCCGGGGGTAGTATCATCACCAAAATATCTTATGATGACTATTATATAAATGCTGAAATAACTGATACGGGCAAAGGCATCCCACCGGACAAACTTCAATTCCTGTTCGAGCCCTTCTATCGTGTCCTGGGAAATAAAGAGCCTTACAGGGGCTCTGGACTCGGGCTGACATTCTGCAAGAAAATTATGGATGCCCATAATGGCAGGATTGAAGTTTCCTCGACAGAGGGAAAAGGCACTACCTTTCTGCTGAAATTCCCTAGATAAACCTTATTGGGGTTCTTCCCACGGCCTTGTGTTGTCGAGCATATAACCGGAAACGTTGTTGACCATGCAACCGCCGCAGAGATGAACCATCTTCTGCGATTTGATTTCTCTTACTGTAAATGTCTTTTTGCAGGCTTTTCTGCACAGGAAACATGTCTCCTTTGCATCCGCGTCATGAAAATCATACATGTTCTCATCACCGAATCTGCACTTCATATTAGAATCTGCTTATCATAAAAATGATGCTCCAACAAATAATGATTGAATTTCTCAGATCAAAGAGCTTGTTTTAACACCCCAAGTATGTTGGACTCAACTTATGCAAGAGCTTCCAGTCGCTGAAATCCTGCCTGATCTAAAGAAGGTCCTGGCTAAGAAGAACACCGCAGTCCTGAGTGCCGCTGCCGGCGCCGGGAAGACAACCCTTGTGCCCCCTGCTCTGCTTGATGAACCGTGGCTTAACGGCAGGAAGATCATATTGCTTGAACCGAGGAGGCTTGCCGCATATGCCGCGGCCGCGAGGATGGCGTCAAATCTCGGGGAGACTTCAGGGAAAACAGTAGGCTACCGGACAAGACTTGATACAAGAACAGGCCCGGATACCAGGATAGAGGTCGTCACGGAAGGCATCCTGACAAGAATGCTGCAGAAGGATCCGGCTCTGATTGAAGCCGGTTCGGTCATATTCGACGAATTCCATGAGCGAAGCATACATGCCGATCTCGGACTTGCCCTGTGTCTGGATTCGCAGGAAACCCTGAGACCGGACCTCAGGATTATTGTAATGTCAGCCACCATTGATACGAATGCTGTATCAGCTCTGCTCGGTAATGCGCCCGTTATATCTTCTGAAGGCCGTTTATGGCCTGTGGAAACAAGATACCTGCCTTTGCCTGCAACTAAAGGAAGGTTTGCGGATCATGATTTTGAGCGGCATGTCACATTATCAATCAGGAAAGCCCTTGCCGAAGAGAGCGGAAGTATCCTTGTCTTTCTTCCCGGGGCTCCTGAGATCAGAAGAGTCGAACGCCTTTTTAACAAAACCGGACTGCCTGATGATGTCATCGTTGCGCCTCTATACTCAATGCTCACGGCAGATGAGCAGAAAAGTGCCATCATGCCTGCCCCCGCCGGCATGAAAAAAGTTGTGTTGGCAACATCCATTGCAGAAACATCGCTCACGATTGAAGGTATAAATATCGTTATAGATTCCGGATATTCGCGTGTTCCCAGGTTCGATAAAGGAAGCGGCATGACATGGCTTGAAACTGTACGTGTTTCCAGAGCATCGGCTGAGCAACGCAGGGGGAGAGCCGGCAGGACAGGGCCCGGCATCTGCTTCAGGCTCTGGGATGAAAAATCGGATTCTCTGCTGAAACAAAATAATGACCCGGAAATACTCAATTCAGACCTGATACCGCTTGCGCTGGAACTGCTGCAATGGGGAATAAAATCCACGTCCGAGTTGAAATGGATGGATAAGCCTGATGAGACAGCCTTCATGCAGGCTGTCAACCTTCTTGTCGAACTTGATGCGGTTGATGAAAGAGGCAGGATCACCTCTGCAGGCAAAGTTATGAACTCAATCGGAATTCATCCAAGACTTGCCCACATGATTATCAGGGGCAAGTCTTTGGGCCAAGGAGAACTCGCCTGCGAAATCGCCGCCATTTTAGGCGAAAAGGATTTTTTAGATAAGAATTCCAGCTTCAGGGACTCGGATATGAGGCTGAGATTGGATGCACTTCATTTTCTGGCCAAACCTGATAACAAATATTCTGCCGGGGCCTCTGTTATAAAAAGAATCAATAAGACTGCGGAGCTTTTAAAAAAACAAATGAAACTTTTAGACACCGCGAATGCAAAAGATGTCGATATGGCCGGGGTCCTTCTGGGGTTTGCGTACCCTGACCGCATTGCACAGCGCCGCCGCGGGCAAAGCCCTAGATTCCTTCTGTCCAGCGGCAAAGGCGCCTGGCTTGACGATTCCGATTCTCTAACAGATGAAGAGTTCATAACCGCTGCAAGCCTTGACGGTGACAAGCAGGAAACAGCCATATTTCTTGCAGCACCCATTAAAAGGCTGGCTTTATTGAAGCATTTTTCTTCACATATCAAAACCGAATCTGCCTGCGAATGGGACGATGACATCAAGGGTGTGATTTCATTTACAAGAGAGACTCTTGGCAGTATTATCATAAGCGAAAAAAAGCAGGACAAACCAGATGGTTCTTTAAGAGAACGGGCTTTTATAAGCGGGATTAGGAAAAACGGGCTTGGAATCCTGCCATGGAACAATGAATCCATTCAATTAATGGCCAGGTTCAATTTCCTGGCTGGTACCGACACCGACGAAAAATGGCCGGATGTTTCTGATGAAGCCCTTCTTGAAAGCCTGGAAAGCTGGCTGATGCCACATCTCAACGGAGTTTCACGCATCAGCCAGATATCCGAAGCTGATATAACGAGAGCGCTTACGTCGATTCTATCATGGCATCAGCAGAGAAAACTTAATGCCCTGGCGCCGACACATGTCCGTGTCCCGTCAGGCTCTCTTATAAAGCTCGATTACTGTAAAGGAGATGTCCCGGTTCTGGCAGTAAAGCTTCAGGAAATGTTCGGGTGCAGATCCACCCCGACCGTTGCAGGCGGTATCCCTGTTACCCTTCATCTGCTCTCGCCTGCAGGCCGTCCTGTCCAGGTGACAAGGGACATTATAGGTTTCTGGACCGGGGCTTACAGCGATGTCAGAAAAGAGTTGAAAGGAAGGTATCCAAAACATCCGTGGCCGGATAATCCGCTGGAGGCAACTCCCACAAAGAAGACAAAGAACAGTTTAAAAGGTTAAAATTTCAATCCGAGATCGAGGTTCAGATCAACATATTCAATCTTAATATTCGATGCGGATGCCTTCTTCAATACAATCGGATCCGGCTTTAATAATATGGTCGGGTCCTTTTTCACCCTGATTCCGATACCAACATTTTTAGTTAAAGGCATCTTTATCGTATCAGGGATATCCTCAACCGAGAATTCAAATGGTATAGCACAGCCATTACCGGGGATAAATTCTTCTTTATCTGTTGATGCTGCTGCTTCACCATATGCAACGCACATCACAGCAAATTCTTCATAAAATTCAACAAAGTTTCCTGTAATGTAACTGAAATTAAATTCTTTGTTAAAAGATATTCCTGTTATCAGACGGTTTGATTTTTCCGGCAATGTATAGAAATATCCGCATGAATCATTCCAGTCCATATCCTTAATCACATCCCCATTGTCATAAATCGACTTGAAAAAGAACGAGTCAAGATATTTTATAGTTTCTGTTTCAGATCCTGTAATTACACTGGTCTCAATTATACCATTAATCAGTCTGTCATTTTCCGGGTATGACGAGAGGAATTCTTTAACCCACAAGTCACTATAATAAGTCTCTATTGTCCCTGTGGACTTAATCTCTTCTGCCAGTTCTCCGCTGAAGACAAGATAGGCATTGTTCAAAACGCTTACATTTTTAACGGGATAGCCGATCGCTTCAAACTTGGTCAAGAACTGATTCAGGCTGTTGGCTATATAAGTATGTATCTCCTTCATCTGCTGAGGTATGAGCATAGGATAAAGCTTGTTGAAAAGCAGAACATAGGTTGCATCACCCTTTTCGCATTCAAGCACAAACTTTCCGTTCTCCCACTTCATGGCCATATCAAGACTGATCGACAGTTCTGCAAGAAGTTCTTTTTCCTGCCCCTGATTATCCAGCTCAACGACTTCCACCAGGACATTCCTGGCGTATAAGCTACCTATATAATTTCCGTTTCCCTGAAGCTTGAGGACAGGCGGCGTAGAAATCCGGTACTTGATTTTAATATTGGGAAGCTTGTCATCACCATCTCTCAGCCAGGGCCAGAGTTTATAATCGCCGAGGTCTATACCCAGTTCCTCAATCAGTGTATTCAGATCCAGGTTTGTGATTTCTTCAGGCTTTTCCGGTGCAGTAATGAAACTCATTGCCAGCGCCTGATTTATCAGATCATCGCTCAAAGCTATGGATGAATTCCCGTAATTAACAGCCAGATCGATATTATCGCTTTTGGGCTGGGTAGAAGCATAGCTTTCTGTCAACACTCCGGTCAGCCCTTCCTTATCGACTTCAGAAAGTTTGAGATCCATGCCAAGCTTGAATCCGCCATTATATCCAGTCAGATAATTAAGTTTTTTTGAGTAAGCAGGCTTGTCAGTTCTCTGGCCGGATAACTGTTTAATAAGCATGTTAAGTGCCCTGTAGCCTATCTTCAGCTGAAGCGGTTTCAGGTTTAATTGCGGCAGGATATTACTGGTAATTACGCTAAAAATGTTATCCAGAAGATAGTTAAACACTTCGGTAAATGGTGTATCCAGATTGTATTTAAACTTTTCACCCTTCACCAGGGATATATCTTCATCCGCTTTAAGATATGTATTCAGCTCTTTGATCCCCTCTTCATTGACTTCATTCTTGAGTTCTATGATCAGACCGTCGATCTCAACATCTTTCATGTTGATGTTTATTACATTCTGGCCTTTTTTATAAACAAAGAGTTTATTAGTGTATTCAATAACGAGATTAGAGACCTTGGCATTAATTTTTATATCATACTGGTCTTCACCCTCTGAACTGATTAAATAATCAACGATTTCTATCCCCTGCATCATGACCGTCCGGGGAACAAACACATTTACATTCAAAATTTTTATTGGCCCCAGAGAAGGTGCAATATTCAATCCGTCAAGCTGTGCTGTTGCTAGCGACAGCGCTCGCTTGACAAATTCATCATTTCCCGACAGGTGCAGCGCATTTACAAGCGGCGGATTATCATCCCCTCCTATCTTGTTTGCGGCTCTGTCCTGCAATATAACAACCGATTGCGCACCTGCCACATAGTTCTTTTCATCGACTGCAGCTATGACTATGGGATAGAAGGTGCCTGCTATATCATCTTTTGTTATGTAAACGGTTTTTGTAAATGTGAACTTTCCGTCAACCCATTTGATATCATCTCCACTGGCTGAATCTATAAGCTGTGAGTTGAGATAGATACCTTTTAATTCAAGCCGGTTTCTTTCTATGCCTATTGTTGAAGGCGTCACTTCGCCTTTGACCTCTAGAGACCATTTCTCACCCGAGATGACTTCCTTGAGGTAAGCACCATTATCTTTTGCAACAGTAGTCACAGGGTTAACCGACAAAGGCGATGTAATTTTTATTGAAGGCGGCGTATAGTCTCTGATGCCGACAGGAAACACGCCAAGTGACGTGATATCTTCAGCCCCTGTTTCAAGGCTGACATTAGTTGATTCATCACTTTTATTGCTTGAGCATGCCGTTATGGCAACAAAAAAAGCCATGCAGACAATTAATGCAGCATATTTTACGCACCTATTCATACACATACCTGTAATATTTAAGCAATATGGATACCAATCTCCCATCATCCTAATCCATTGAATTTAAAGATAACATCAACAACTAACCCCTTTATATCACTCCAAAAGGAAATAAATTTCCTTAATAATAGATATCTTTTCTTCTACTTATTTCCCACCTCAAGCGGATAAAAAACAAGGCCGGTAGGAATCTTGGGATAAAAGAATGTCGATTTCTGCGGCATTCTCAAACCTGCTTCCGCAATCGCCATAATATCCTGTATTGTACTCGGATTGAGCAAAAATACAATATCAGCTTTTTCCTTTTCAACCATTTCAAGCGCTTCGGTTGCGTTGCTGATGAACTCTATCCTTTTGGCGGTCATCGAATAATCAATTCCAACAATGGGCTCTATGATGCAGGTATGAAGAATATTGACATCAAGCCTCCTGAGCAGGGGATGGCTGTCTTCAGGCATCAGCCTGTCAAGCGCTTCCATCTCTGAAAGTTCAAGCAGATAATATCTCGGAATGCCTTTCACTCTCAACCCCAGATATCCCTTGCCGTTTTTTTTGAGTGCATCAAGGAACGCCTTCCGGTTGTCAAAAGGAAGAATCCTGAAAAGTTCTTTTACCCTGTGCTCGATGTCGACAAGACCAACTCCCATACTGTCTACAATCACCCTGTGAGTAGGAAGTATTGATACACCGTCTTCAGAATTGCTCAGATAGAATAAAGCATAATCAAATGGCTGTTTGCCGTCCAATTTGCCAGTTAAAGCTCTCATCCTGTCTCTGTATGTCCTTGCAGTATCATACCTGTGGTGCCCGTCTGCTATAAGTATCTTCTTATCTGAAAGAATACCTGCAATTTTCTTTATCTGTTGAGGTGATTCAATTTTCCATAGCTTCTGCGTGCCATCGTTTGCAGGCAGCTCCCAGAGCATTTCCTTCAGCAGAGGTTTAATCTCGGTCTCAATAAGCCTGTTTTTATCTGTGTATATACCGAAAACACAGCTCAGACTGGCCTTTACTTCCATCATCAGCCTGAGACGGTCGATCTTGGGACCTTTATGCGTGTATTCATGAGGCATAATATCATAGCTGTCATTCTCGTCCATTTTTACCGCAGCTATAATCCCTTTTCTGGTACAGACTTTATCACCCATGGTATAAGTCTGTTCATGGTAATAAACTGAAGGTTTTTCATCCTGTATCAAGATACACTGATTTTTCCAGTCCTGATAAAAATCCCTCGCCCTTGTGTATCGGTTGTCATTCTTCGAATCCTTAGGAAACTGCTGACCGAGAATAAGCCTTACTGAATTATACGGTGATTTGTCATAATAGGCATCAACCTGAGGATTTGTTATGACATCGTAAGGGGGGCACATGGCTGTATCAATCTCTACAGCCCCGTTATTGTATCTGATCCCTTTAAATGCCTTGATCTTCGGCATGCTGGAGCTCCCTCCCCTTAAAGAGTAAAAAGCGAAAGAGTTTTATACAAAAGGGCATGCTAAATTTCAACAGGTATTTTTATTCCTGTTTTCATGCCGTTAACGCCAGTTCATGATATTTTTTATAAACCTCCCGGAGAAATCCGGCTATACCGGCAAAGATCCAGATCCATCCAATCAATGAACCTATCTTATCAAAAACAGTCCTATAGAACACTTTTTTAATCTCAACGGTAAATGAGCCTTCCTTCATCAGGCCCAGGCTTCTGACAATCCTTCCGAATGGATCTATAACGGCTGATATCCCATGATTTACAGGCATCACAAGGTAACGCCTGTTTTCAATTGCTCTTATTGTTGCTATTTTTACATGCTGTTCAGTTGTAGACCAGTCAAGGAACCATGCATCATTTGACACGACCGCCAGCCATGTCGAACCTTTTTTTGTAAGACGCCTTGCCAGTTCGGGAAACACATTCTCAAAACAAACCAGAACCCCTATATCCTCAATTGGTTCGAGTTTTCTTGCATTGGAAAAATCACTGACTTCCTGGGTGATGTTCCCCAGAAAACCGAAAAGCCAGGGCAAGGGAAGATATTCACCAAAAGGCACGAGATGCGTCTTGTCATAGTATCCTCTTATCAGCCCCTGATCGAGCATCCATACCCTGTTGTAAACCTTATCGTCTTCAATAGCGGGACTGCCGACAAGCATGGGTATGTTTGCTTCTTTTGAGATTTCGATGATCCTCGAAGTAGGCGTCCACTCATGAAACAGGAAAAAATTGCATGCAGTTTCAGGCCAGACAATTATTTCTGCGCCCTGGGATACTGCCTCCCTGCTTAGCCTTGTATAAATATCTATTGTGGGGCTGACCATATCCCTTCTCCACTTCTGGTCCTGAGGTATGTTTGCCTGGCAGACTCCGACTCTCAGGTTTTCGCCTTCAAGTTTAAGGCTGTCCATGCGCCATGCCCCCCAGAAAATACAGCAGACGATTATTATAATACCCGAGATTGCGGGAAGATATTTTTTTTCCATTATCTTATACAAAGCCACGTTACCCATCAAAGTAAGTCCGCTAAGCACATATATCCCGCCCCATTCCGCATTCTGTATGATTGCATCGAAAGGCACCAGGGCATAACCGGCAAGAGACCAGGGAAAGCCTGTAAAAGCATATGATTTAATCATTTCCAGAAAGATCCACATCCCCGGAATGGTTATTACTGAAAATGGAGATTTTACTAAAATTTTACACGAGATAAGGAAAAAACCAAAATAAACAGCCAGATAAGAAATAAGCAGCAGGAATATGAGTGCACAAAGAGGCAGTGCTATAAAGCCATAAATTTCCATTATATAGGCAACCCAGTAAAGATTCCCGGCCCAGGCTACAAGTCCCGCCAGAAAGCCCAGTCCCATACATTCCTTAAGGCTTGAATCCTCAGCAGCGAACAGGAGAGGCACAGCAAAAATAAAGATAAACGGCCACAGGTTAAATGAAGGGAAAGAAAGTGAATAAAACAGGCCCGAGATACAGGCTAATATGACTCGCTTCAATCTTTGCTCTCCCGTTGCATCTTCAATTTTAGCTTTGAAATACGTTTCTTGTCCGCTTCAGATATTTCAAATACAAGATTATTAAATTCAAATATCTCACCCTTCTGAGGTATTCTTTCAAGCGTGGATATTATGAATCCGCCCACGGTATCATATTCGCCTCTTGGCAGGTCCAGAGAAAATTCATCTGCAAATTCATCAATTGACATCTTGGGGTCAACAATGAAAGACCCGTCGCCCGTATCCTGTATGCTGTTTTCATCTTCCTGTGTCTCGACAATTTCGTTCAATATGTCTTCAAGCGTGACCAGACCGTCCACGCTGCCGTATTCGTCTATGACAATGGCAATTTTGAATCTACGCTCCTTGAATTCCTTAAGCAGATCAATCAGCTTTTTGCTTTCCGGGACAAAATACGGCTGCCTCATGATATCTGTAACATTAACTTCATTCAGACACTGATTGAGTTTAACAAGTATGTCTTTTGCATGGACTATTCCTACAATGTTATCCGGAGAAGTTTCATAGACTGGTATTGTCGAGTAGCCGCTCCTGGCAATTGCCTTAACCACTTCTGTAACGGGATTGGATGATCCCACACAAGCCATATCCACTTTGGGAACCATGATCTCCCTTACCATCGTGTCCTTAAGGACCAGGATGTTCTGGATCATTTCTCCCTGGCTTTCGTTGATTATTCCAATTTCTTCAACCTCATCTATCATTTCGTGGAGTTCAAGCCTTGCATCCTTCTTTCTGTCTCCTCCCAGAAAATTCCTGATCTTCTCAATAAATGAACCGTCTTCCTGTTTTCTGTCTTCTTCCAATTATTTCTCCTTCAATTCCGGTAATCTAAACCAAGAAGCCCGGTCAGTCAATGACGCTCGCCATTGTTTATTATATTTTTGTCCGCATAAAGGATTCAGTCATTGCAGAAAATTTTTCCAGAAGAAGGTGTTGAATTTCTATAATACTGATCTTTCTCTTAACCCTTGATCTCGCTGAACACATCGGCCTGAAAAGTCTCGAAGGTTGCACCATCACGCCATGCGTCAGGGGAAAGCCCCGCCTTCATGCTCAGATATTGAAGAGTTGTCTCGGCATCCCACCCCTGCTCGGGTGCAACCTGTGGCAGGAATACGGCCTGATGAAAGCCCTTTTTCAGAATTATACCGTCAATGCCGACCCTGAATTCGGATATATCCTTGATTCCGGCAGGAACGCTTAAAACTGAAATCTCAATCTCGATATCATCGAGCTCGTTCTTCTTAAGCGGTGAGAACCTGGGGTCCCTGAAAGCGGCATTTCTTGCATTTTCAATAACAGCCTGCCACAAGGGAAGCATGGGAAGAATGTAGCCTATGCAGCCTCTTAATTCATGGTGCGCTTTGTGAAGGGTGACAAACACCCCTCGCTTTTCTTTCAATGTACTGGTTAACGATTCGTCATCCGCTTTTATCTCCTCAATACCCTTTCCCTGAAGCAGGTTTTTCATGGTATCGCGCGCCAGCTTTAAAAGAAATGCCTTTTCTCCATCGGTAATCTTCATAATCATCCCCCTTATTCATGGATTATAACCGTGTAACGATAGTATGCAATCCCAGCTAATGCATCTCTTCAAGGAGCCTCATAATTTCTTTCCTTTTGAACATGAAGACCCTGCGGCAGAACTCGCATTTTATATCTATGTCCTCTTCGTCAAGAAGAACTGATTCAAGACCCTTTCTGCCCAGTGTTATCAGGGCCTGCTCGATACGCTCCCTGCTGCACGAGCACCTGTAAAAAAGGGGCTTTTTCTCAAGCACCTTGAATCCGATCGAACCAAATATGGATTCAAGCATCCCTTCGGGCGTTATTCCGCTTCTCAGGTGTTCGGTCACAGTGGGCATTGAGTGTATCCTGTTTATAAGCTCATCAATCACAGCATCATCAGAAGGTGGTAAGGTCTGCACCAGGAAGCCTCCGGACGCGGCAATTGAGCCATCTTTATCCACATACACACCCAGACCGACCGCTGAAGGTATCTGTTCGCTCTCGGTGAGATAATAAGCGATATCCGTGGCAATCTCACCTGAAACGATCTTCACGATTCCTCTGTACGGATCCTTGAGCCCGAGGTCTTTTGTCACAGTCAGAAATCCGTCTTTGCCGACCGCACCGGCGACATCTAGTTTTCCGTCTTTCGCATCAAGTTCGGTCTGAGGATTTTTAACATAACCCTTAACCGTTCCGGAGCTTACAGCCTCTACCATAACCTTTCCAACAGGCCCGCCTCCGTCAAATACAAGCGCGACCCTCTGGCCCGGATCAAGCAGCGAACCAAGGATCAGCCCGCCTGTCAATGCCCTTCCCAATGCCGCCGATGCAGTGGGAAACGTCTCGTGCCGCTTGCATGCTTTTGACACAAGCGTGGTTGTAACGCACGCAATCGCCCTGACATTATATTCTTCCGATATTGCACGAATGAGATAGTCTTTCATGATATGGATATGCCGTTTCAGTTCCGCTATTGTCAATCCCATGTTGGCAAATAATCACTAATTCCCTTGCGCTATGAAAGATCAGCCGTATATAATTCAGTCCTTGTTTCAGCCTTAATCCTGAGAGGTGAACTAATGAATCAGATAAAGGGAATCAAGCTTCCAAGTTTGGGACAGATAGGCCTTGTCGTCTACAATACAGAAAAGACAATGGAACAGTTTAAAAGGCTGGGCATAGGCCCCTGGATGCTATGGGAAGGCACACCTGAATTTACAATCGAAAAGTCCGGGCCAGTGAACGCCTCGCTCAAGATATTGATGGCCTATTCAGGAAGCGTTCAGATCGAACTCATTGAAGTAACTTCAGGCCGCAGCTACTACAACGATACACTGGACAAACGCGAAGGGCTTCATCATCTCGGATACATGGTAAACGACCTGGAAAAACGCATCGAAGAATTCAAGAGCGCCGGCATCGAGGTTCTCCAGCGCGGGCAGATAAAAAGCAAAGGCTTCACAGTTGATTATGCCTACATGGATACCCGGGCCAGCTGCGGAGTCATAATAGAATTCATCCAGTCAAAGCTCGGACCGTTGCCGCTCAAGATGAACCGGTTTACCCATAATCTGGCTTGCAAACTGGGAATCTAGCTCTAAAGGGGTGGTTTATGTCGGATAATTTCAAGGTTGTCGTTGCCGGGGCCGGACCCGGCGGGTGTATATTTGCAAGGGACCTCGCAAAAAGAGGTATTGACGTAACAGTTTATGAAAAGGGCAATTATGAGAGCATGGGCCATGACTGGTCCGATGCAATCGAGCGCTCTGCACTTGCTGAAACAGGCTTTGAAGCGCCCTTTGAAGGTTCTATAAATCTGGGGCCCCTCGTCAAAACCAGTGATGCATCAGGTAATACTACTGGAATTTATGAGCGGCATGCGTATCCCAGAATGGAAGTCTGGGCGCCAGATTATTCTAGCAGCAAGATCATCGATTTCAGATATGTGACAACCGACAGGCGTGCCCTGGCTAAACTACTCATCGAAGAGGCAATAGATGCCGGTGCAAAATTCCTGTTCAGGCATGAAGCGGTCGGCCTCATGTTGAACGGAGGTACAAGTCTTGCCGATGTCGAGGTAAAAGGCCTTGTCATAAAAGATATCGAAACAGGCGAAACGAAAAGCATACCGGCGGACATAGTCGCAGACGATACCGGCTTTAATGCCGCCCTGAGGACAAAGCTGCCTCAGGCCACAGGCATTGCCGGGAAATTTTCAGACAGTGAATTCGCACTTGTTTTCAGGACTGTCAGAAAAAGAAATAAAAATCCGATTGACCCGGTCAATGATCATTACAGATACGGTTTCAATACAGGCTACCAGTGGCTGCAGTATTTGAATGAAGACGAGATAGACACCGGCGCAGGCGTAAGCCATGACCCTAAAAATCCCGACCCGAAAAATATTGTCATGGAATTCATATCGAGGCACCCTTCGATTTCGGATGAGATTGTCCGCGGCGGTGGCGGGCTCTGCCTTGTGGGACGTTCACCGGCAAGCCTTGTTTCATCGGGATTTGTTGTAATAGGGGACGCGGCATCACAGACCATTCCAATGACAGGCTGCGGCGCTGGCGGAGCAATGGTTGGCGGCAAATATGCGGCTGAGACCGTGCTTGCGGCCGCTCAAACAGGAAAGACCGATTGCAGTGCATTGTGGGAATACAACTTCAAATGGTTTGCAGGCTCAAGAAGGGGAGCCAACTACGCGGGTTTGACGGCGATCAGGAATATCCTGCAGGACCTCAGCCACGAGGACATCTCATTCCTCTTCAGAAAAGACATCTTGAATAGTGATATGCTGACAAACTCTATCAACGGCATTGTGACGCTCCCGGACCTGCCCACCATGATAAAAACAGTTGCGGGCGGCATAACCAGGCCCGGGCTTCTCCTTAAGCTGAATGCTGCTACAACGGCAGGCACAAAGATTTTCAGGCATTATATGGCCTATCCCGGCAGATGGGACGCTGGTCTTTTCGAGGCCTGGAAATCAAAGGCTGATAAACTCTTCGTTGCGGCTGTTAAATAGAATATCCATAGATCCTACAGGCGGTGATCGTATGATAAACAGAAGAAAGTTCGTTTCAGGCTGTGCAGGAATAACGGCCTGCTCAATAATTCCGGCCCGTGCTTTTTCGAAGACAATAACCCCGACAGCCAGGCTTAATAAAACAGCCCCGGAAAAGGCCTTAGTCATCTATTATTCACAGACCGGACATACCAGGATTTACGGTGAACTGATTGCAGAAACATGGAAAAAAATGGGGATCGAGGCCGATTCGATTTTCATCAAAAATGCCGACGTCACAACACTTTCAGGTTATGATTTGATAGTTATGGGCTCGCCCGTTCATTATCTCGATGTGCCTGTAAATGTTCAGAAATGGCTGAGCATAATCCCTTCAATAAAGGGGACAGGGGTGGCTTCATTTACAAGCTTCGGTGGCAACGGTGACGGACAGAAAAGGGCTGCCGCAAATATACTGAGGCTGCTCTCTGAAAAGGGAGGCATTCCGCTCGGCATGGACATGTTCGGCAATATGAGCACCTATCCGCCTACATGGTCGCTCGGCAATTCCGGACGCATACTAAAATTCAGGGACAGGCCAAATTCAAAAACATATGAAGGGGTGCGAGCTTTTGCATCGAAAAACATCGAGCAGTACGGCAAAGGCGGCATAAGCTTTGAAACCGAATCAGGCAGCATCTTCAGCGGAAAAGCCATGATGTCCCCGACCAAGCTTCTAATCAGCCACAAGCTGAACAGGAGCAGATGCATTGCCTGCGGCAAATGCATGAGGCAGTGTCCGACAGGTGCGATCGACATAGCAACTGGCAAGATTGACGAAGGCAAATGTATCCTGTGCTTCGGCTGCCTCAACAACTGCCCGGCGGGCGCTCATGAGATGAAGATGTTAGGCAAAAAGCTCTACGGCTTCCCGGAATTTTTAAAAATGAACAACATAAAAATCGCACTGCCCTGAAGACCTTGAAGAATAAAGGCCTGTGCCGGTTTTTCCCGCTACGGGTCCAGCGGATCGCGCGGGTCCGCATAAAGCGATGTCATATCCGGCAGGAAAAGCGTTTCGCAAAGCGATATCATCCTGACAGAAAGATAAGGCATATAACCGAGCTCTTCAAGACACCTGTCATCGATCATAAAGGTAATGTAAAAGCTCTGGAAGAGGTCGGTTATGATGAGCGAGCACCTCTCTGTGGGTATCTTATTGCGGAACATTATGCGTGCGGCATTGCGGAGGTTAGTCGTCGTATGGCGCGCATGGGGATCAACGAGAATCGCATTTTCGGGGACATCAAGCTCGCTGATGAGATATTTCTTCATCTCGATTGCTTCGCAGTACGGTGTCCTGTCCGGATGGACGTGGCCTCCGGATGTCAGTATGAACGGGGCTATCCCTTCATGATATCGTCTGGCAGCGGCCTGGCACCTGATTTTTCCGGTAGGGCTTAAAACAACCGAGTCTTTTTCCGGCCCGTAGCCCGGAACGATGAGCAGGGGATACTCGTAATCATCCCAGTCGATACCCGCCATTCTTTCAAGCGCCTTTTTATTCTCACCACCCGCAAGGGGCTCGTATCTGGCGGACTCGTCCCTGCCCTGTTCAATCATCGCGGCGATGCATACCTTGAGCAAGGGCTCGAAAAAGAGCATCCCTTCCGGTGATGTTGCATCGACCTCTTTCATTATCTTATCAAGCGTTTCGGCAGGCAGGCTCCTGACATACGAATCGAAGGCGGTCTGAAGCCCGTTGGTCGTATTCAGCCAGGAATCTTTGAGAAACATCTCGTTCGTTTCAGACGCATGAAGCTGGAACATGCCTGACGGCCTCATATGCTTTTCTATCAATGCCCTCTCTGCAAGAGACTTGCCGAAGACCCGGCTCAATTCACCGGATATCTGCGAGATCTTATCGTCGGGATAAAGAAGCGCCGAAGCGCAGCAGTTGATATCACCCGCACAAGTACCGGCGGCAGAATGGAAAAGGCTCTCCTGCCCGGCACTGATGGCCGCAAGAGTTTCATCGTTTTCGATATAGCCCTTTATGCGCGCATCCTGCTGAAAAACGGTGAGCAGATAATAGTTTTTGTCCTGTATAAACGAACCGCTCGAAAGAAGCTTGTAGTCAGGATCGAACCCAGCATTTTCGTTGCATCCGGGAAAAACGAAAGCCGCGAGAACGCATAACGCCAGGAACACCAGGGATCTTTTTTCGTAACGCCTCATCAATTCCATAACATTACTCCTCAAAGAGAATTCTGAATATTTACAATACACCATACGGCCTTTCGATGAAATAATTATTGACCTTCATTCAGATCCTGCGTTCTCAATGCAAGCGAATAAAACTTTACCTGACCCCATTATCTGGTTTTTTATTAGGTTTTATTTTATATCAGACTTCCTGAAGCCGTATTTCAGGGGATCATCCGCTTCGATGACGAACCGCTGCATGCCCGTAACATATGCCCTTGCCGTTATCTCAGGCACCACGGCATTTATGCCGCCCACATCAGCCAGCCCGCACAACCTGCCTGTAAATGTCGTGTTGATTATGCTTTCATGTACAAATGGTTCGTCAAGTCCCAGCAGCCCCGAGTCGTGAAGCAGGGCCATTCTGGCACAGGTCCCTGTACCGCACGGAGAGCGGTCGAACTGGCCGTCACCGAATACAACCACATTGCGGCCATGCGATGATGATGATTGCGCCGGCGCGTGAAACTCAACCAGATCGACGGAACGGGGACCGGCTATGGGATGAACAGGCATGCATACCTCTCGCAGCTTTTCACGCAACATCATTCCCAGAGAGCATAGTTGCGGCAGTTCGGGGCCTGACACGGAAAAGCCCAGGGCCGCCGCATCGATAATGGCGAAGTAGTTGCCGCCGTAGGCTATGTCGGCTTTTATGAGACCAAAGCCGGGAGCAATAATCTCAACCCCCCGCTTCTCGACAAAGGAGGGTACGTTGCGGAAGGTGATTTCGCGGCCGTGCTTGCCACCGGTCCACACATCTATAAGGCCTGCCGGGGTTTCGATGCACAGGCTTCCCCCTTGTGGGGTACACTTGAGGATGCCGGTTTCGAGAGCGGCTACGGCTGTTCCTATCGTACCGTGGCCGCACATGTCGAGGTAACCGCCACCGTCCATGAAGAATACGCCGATATCCGCCTTGCATGAAACAGGTTCGGTCAGGACCGCACCGAACATATCGCTGTGGCCTCTGGGCTCGTTCATGAGCGCCATGCGCACATGATCGAACCTTGCCGCCATGTCATCGCGCTTTGCAGCTATGGTATCCCCCTCAAGCTTTCCGAAGCCGCCGATTACAACCCGTGTGGGTTCGCCCATGGTATGGGTGTCCACTGCGGTAATCGTTATGCTTCCCGGGTGTTCCTTTAGAGAAACAATGTCAGGAATCAGGCCCATACCTGTCCGAATACACGCATCAGGTTGCCGCCCAGGATGCTTTTCACTTCTTCTTCTGAAAAGCCGCGACGAAGCAGTCCCGCAGTCAGATTCGACAGCTTGTCGGGCAGTTCCATACCCTCTGGATAATGCCAGGGAGGGGGCGGATATTCGCCAGGCGCCCATGTGCCTGATTTAAGCAGATAGTCATAAACGATTCCTGCGGTGGCATCGTCCACAACACCGGCCTGGTATTCGAAGTAGTCAACACCGACTGAAAGAGCCTGCGTCCCCGCAAGACCGGCTATGTAAACCGCGTGATCGATCAGGTCGTCAAGAGTGGGTCTGGTTTTCTCGGCAACGAAGGCGGGATAGCCGTTGAGGCCGATAACTCCGCCGTTGGCGGCGATCTCTTTTATCATGAAATCGGGAAGGTTTCTTGTGTTGCCGCATACGGCCCTCGCATTCGCATGCGAGATTATCACCGGAGTTTTTGAAGCGGCAATGGCTTCGGCCGTTGTACGCAGACCGGTGTGTGCGCAGTCCACGACAATACCCAGGCGGTTCATCTCGGAAATTGTCTCACGGCCGAAACCGGTGAGTCCTGTGTCCTCAGGAACAGTACAGCCGCAGCCGACGAGGTCCTTTACGTTGTAGCACAGCTGCATCACACGCAGCCCGGAACGGTAGAATACCTCCAGGTTCCTCAGGTCGTCACCGATATTGCAGCTGCCCTGAAAATGGAAGATCACTCCCAAACTGCCCTTCGCCTTGGCCCGGTGAATGTCATCAGTGCTCCTTACAGGCATGAGCCTGTCACTGTTCTTTTCGATCCTGCCGAGCCAGTCTTCAATAATCCTGGAGGAGGCGGCCACGGTTCCTAATTCGGGCTGGCCGTAGCCAACTGTTGCGCAGGCGGCGGTTGCGCCTCCTTTTATCCACATCTCAAACGAATCGGCATGGCTGAGAAGGGGACAGGTTCCATCAATGATTATGGCCTCTTTGTGTATGCGTTCACTTTCGATGTTCATGGTTTGTCTGTGCGTCCTTTTTGGGAGGAAGTATAGGAAACAGGGTTTTGCATGTCAAGCAAAGAGCCTTGGCTCACGCTGCTACAACTGAGAATAAACAGGAAATCTTGAAGCTTGAATAAAGACCTTTTTATTATTCCAGTCAGTCTTCTTCATGGTACTTGAATATCCACCTCTCATAATATTCATGCATAAAACAAAAGCAGCTATTCAATCAATGCATTTGAAATATCCATGCTTCAAAATGTAATTATTTCATAAAGAAACATATTACTTTTTGAGGAGAATTTTTATGAAATATCCGCTTTCTTCAAGGGCAGGGATTATTTTTGTAGGGGCAGTAATAGGCATAACGGCTGCACTGCTTCAGTACATGGGAAATCCGCCAAACATGGGCATTTGTGTCGCCTGTTTCGAAAGAGATATTGCTGGGGCACTGGGATTGCATCGTGCGGATGTCGTTCAGTATATCAGACCTGAGATTATCGGTTTTGTGCTCGGTGCCATGATAATTTCGCTTATCATGAAAGAGTTCAGACCCAGGGGAGGATCTTCTCCGCTTATCAGGTATTTTCTGGGCCTTTTTGCCATGCTTGGGGCGCTTGTTTTTCTGGGCTGTCCATGGCGGGCCATGTTGAGGCTTTCAGGCGGCGACTTCAATGCTGTTACTGGCATTTTGGGGCTTGCTGCAGGAATCGGATTAGGGGTTCTTTTCCTCAAAAACGGTTTCAGCCTGGGAAGGTCACATCCAGACAAAAAGGCCGCCGGATATGTGATGCCGGCAATCATGATTGTTCTGCTGATTCTGGTGGCGTTCAGAGTCAGTTTTTCTGAGACCGGCCCGATATTCTTCAGCACAAAAGGACCCGGTTCAATGCATGCGACACTTCTGATAAGCCTTGGCGCGGGGTTGCTGATAGGAATAATCGCTCAGCGAAGCCGGTTCTGCACAATGGGTGCAATCAGGGATGTAATTATTATGAGAGATTTCCACCTTATTTCCGGCGTGCTGGCACTTGTCATTGCGGCTTTTGTCGCCAATCTCGTCCTCGGTCAGTTTCATCCGGGATTTGAAAAGCAGCCTGTAGCCCATACTGATCAGCTCTGGAATTTTCTTGGCATGATGCTGTCAGGCCTTGCGTTCTGCCTTGCGGGAGGATGTCCCGGCAGACAGCTTTTCATGGCAGGTGAGGGAGATGGTGATGCCGGCATTTTCGTTATGGGAATGATTACAGGAGCTGCTGTTGCGCATAATTTTTCCATGGCGAGTTCGCCTGCCGGCATAGGCGCGTTCGGGCCTGCCGCCGTAATTGCCGGGTTCATCTTCTGCCTGGGGATTGGATTTTTCATGAGAGAAAAAATCAATATTTAAGGAGTGACTTGTGAGCGCTAAAACAATTGATGCAAGAGGGCTTTCATGTCCTGAGCCTGTTATGCTGGCAAACAGGGCGATTAAGGAAGGTTTAGGGAGTTTCGAAATGCTTTTAAGCAGCGAGGTGTCGAAGGAAAACGTAATAAGGGCTGCCGCGAAAGCCGGCTATTCATATGAAGTATCAAACCAGGGACAGGATATTAAAGTTCTCTTTAAGAAATAAGACTCAAGGGAGAGAATTATGAAATACGGCGCCAGAAACGATCTGAAAGCCATAGTGAAATCGGTTAAGAAAGGCGACATCATGTCGATTGTGAAATTCGACCTGACGGAACTTGCCGAAATGGCCTCGGTTCTGACCACTGAATCTGTTGATTCACTCGGTCTGAAACCCGGTGATAAGGTCGAACTGATAATCAAAGCTATTCATGTGCTGCCTGTAAAAGAATAAAGCCGGTTAAAGAGCGTCTGATTTAAAACATCAGACAGCCAGCCTCAGGCAGGGTGGTGTCTAAACATGCTACGGGTAAATGTTTATTGTTTAGCCCCATCTTGCCTGATCTCATAGGAAACATCGCCCGTAATCAGGTTGATGCGCACATGATTGTCCTGAGGAGGCAGATCGGTCCACCAGCCATCAATCAGGCTTCCCCGCATGAAGAAAATGAAGCTGCCCCAGACAGATAATCCTTCGGTATTGCGGACCACCGCCGGCTTCTGCTCGTCTCCTTTCAGATGGGCCACATAAGCTCGGGATATTTGAGGGCTGATGATTTTCTGATCGGTTTGCGCTACACGATAGCCATTCAATGCATCATTGGCCATATTGACGGTACCTTCGTAAACGTACCGCTCGGCGTATTCACGAAAATCATTCGGGTGAGAGGGAATCGACATGATGAAACGCGATTGGATATCCGCCTGCTGATCCTTTGTGATAGTGATAATGCGGTAGGGGCATGGATATGTGACCAGTGATCCGGTTTCAACATCGAACACGAATAGCTTGCCATCATCAAAGGTTCTCTCTGTAATGTCCTGTGAGTGAAAATGTCCGGTGAAAACCACGGGAACGCCGTTTTCGGAAAACATGCGTGCAACTTTGTCATAGTCCTTCACCAGATATTCAGGATAGTTCTTTTCATTGGTGGGATAATGCTCTGCTATGCCATGATGCATCATTGCCATAACAGCTTTGTTCTCTTTTTTCGCACGCATCAGGATGTCTTTGATCCAGGACATGGTCTCTGCTGAAAACGCGCCGCCCGTTATCGGATGGCCTTTGATCGGATTCTCCTTCCAGCGGCATGAATCAAGGGCTAAAAACCATAAACCCGGCCTCGGTTCAGCCAGATAGCTCAAGGAATGCCGGTCACGATCCAGCGCTGTCTGATACCCGTAGGGCGCATAGATTTCTGTGAACTGGCTTGCACTGACATTGGGAACCGGTTCGCTCTTGTCCCCTGTATATTTGACGGCCATAGCATTGGCTACATCATGATTGCCGGGAATCACATAAACGTCTTTCCCCGATTGTTTCAGAATTCCAAGATACCGGGCTACCGCCGTATGCGTGGCCATCTCACCGTCCTTGGTCATATCTCCGCAGACTATTACGAAATCGGCGTTTTCTTTTGAGACATCCGCGATTGCCTGAGTCAGTATTTCCTGACTTTCTTTAAGCAGTTTGCGGTCGTCCGCAATATATTCCTGAAAGGCCTTTCCGGTAACGCCCAATTCCGGATCATAATAATGCAGGTCAGACATAACTATGAAGCGCGTCTCAGGCCACGCAGGCCTGCTTTCGAATTTCGATTTCAGATCAGAATCGATTTTTTTAACGCATGAAGTCAGACTGACGAATAAAATCAACATCCCTGCAAGAATGGAACGGTTTCTCAGCGATATCATTCTGTTCTCCTTTTGGATAATTCTTTATAGAGTTACTAACACAAACACAGGTATTACTGCTTTTTTACATGCACATCTCTCTACAATATATCATATGATTTCAATAATGCCAGCAGCGAACGGTGACCATCTTGAAATGTTAACAGGCCTCGAACCGGGAATGATAATTAAGTTCGTCAATGATCAAGGTCAGGCTGTCTTTGTTTTTTTCAGCAATTTCATATTTCAGAAAGCTGACTTTTTGATTTACATTGCCCCAGATCATATCTTCAGTTTATTCTGGACGGCGCAACATATCAGTGATTAACCGGAAGGGGGTAAAAATGGACCTGATTGAAATTCATAATATTGTCGAAGTCCAGAAGTCATATTTTATGAGTGGAAAGACCCGGGGTATTCCTTTCAGAAAAGAAAAGCTCAGAATACTTGCCGATGTTATCCGGAAATCAGATAAAAAGATTCTGGAAGCGCTCTTTGAAGATATGAAGAAGCCAGCTGTCGAGGCATATGCGAGTGAGATTTCGGTTGTTATAAACGAGATCAGGCATGTGCTCTCCCACATTGATTCCTGGTCCAGATGCGTTGGCGTTCACACGCCCAAACATCTGCTTCCTTCAAAGAGTTTCATCATGCCCGAGCCATACGGGGTCTCACTCATTATCGCCCCATGGAATTATCCGTTCAACCTGGCACTCATGCCGCTGGTAAATTCTATCGCTGCCGGAAACTGTTCCGTTATCAAGCCTTCCGAATACTCTCCCAACACCTCTGAGCTGATGGAAGAGATTATCTCGGGAGCCTTCGATCCTTCATTCATCAAAGTGGTGACAGGCGATGCGCATGAGGCTAAGGCATTACTTGATGAGAAGTTCGATTATATCTTTTTTACAGGAAGTGTCGCAACCGGCAGGCGCGTCATGGAGGCTGCCGCGAAACACCTTACTCCGCTGACCCTTGAACTCGGAGGAAAAAGTCCGTGTATAATTACCCGCGATATTGATATGGAAATCGCGGCAAAACGCGTAGCATGGGCCAAGTTTTTCAACTCGGGTCAGACTTGCATAGCCCCTGATTATCTTTTTGTCGAGAGGTCTATAAAGCCAGAGTTTATAAATTGCCTTAAAAAGTATGTCCGTGAATTCTACGGGGATGACGTATCTTCAAGTCCCGATTATGCGAGGATTATAAATAATGCCCATTTCAAAAGGCTCAAAAACCTTATGGATGAGGGTGACATAATACTGGGTGGTCGGACTGATGAACCCAATCTTTATATCGAGCCCACTGTAATCGATAATGTAAGGCCTCATTTCAAGATCATGCAGGAAGAGATATTCGGCCCCATCCTGCCGGTTATGGTTTATGACAGGCTTGATGAAGCGATCTCATTTGTTAACTCAAAACCCAAACCGCTCAGCCTTTATATATTTTCACGCGATCAAGCGGTGCAGGACAGGGTTTTAAACGGTACCTCTTCTGGCGGTGTCTGCATTAATGACGCAATGGTGCATTTTGCCTCAGATGCGCTGCCGTTCGGCGGTGTGGGAGAAAGTGGCATGGGCGCGTATCACGGCAAAACCGGGTTCGACACCTTCACGCATTATAAGGGCGTTGTTAAGAACAACCTCTCATATGATCTACCATTTAGATATGCGCCCTATAAATTTAAGCTTTTGCTGGTACGATGGTTTTTTTAAGCCAGAGGATCAGGCCATGATGCAGATAAGAAAACATATCCGGACATGTTCAGAGAAAGTATTACTCAATTCAGGCCGTATCATCCTTGTCCTGGTATATATGTTAATCATGACAAAAATCGGGATGGCCCGGCAGCCTGTTGAATCCGGGTTCGGACCGGCCCCCCTTTTACCGCCGCCGGAACAGACCCTTATCCCTACTGTAAACATAGCGCCCGCAAGGGGCTGGCCCGAAGGAACAAAACCTGCATCTGCTAATGGTACGACAGTCAATGCCTTTGCTGCAGGTCTTGACCATCCCCGCTGGCTTTATGTGCTGCCGGACGGTGATGTGCTTGTCGCAGAGTCAAATGCCCCTGAGAAGTCTGGCAGCATTTTGGGTATCAAGGCCTGGGTTGCGAAAAAAGTAATGAAAAAAGCCGGTGCGGGCGTTAAGAGCGCCAATCGGATCACGCTCCTTCGCGACGCAGACAGCGATGGCGTGGCGGAAATCCGCTGCGTGTTTCTTGAAGGGTTGAACTCTCCCTTCGGCATGGCTCTTATCGATGGTTATTTTTATGTGGCCGACACTGATGCCGTGATGCGGTTTCCATACTTTCAGGGTGAAACACACATCAGCAAGCCGGGAATAAAAGTAATAGACCTTCCTGCAGGTCCAATCAACCACCATTGGACCAAGAACATCATTGCAAGCCCTGATGGAAAACTTCTTTATACCGCAATAGGTTCAAACAGCAACGTGGGAGAGAACGGCATGGACAAGGAAGCCGGTCGCGCCGCTATCTGGGAGGTGAACCTGGAAACCGGCAGTCACCGCATATTCGCTTACGGCCTGCGTAATCCGGTTGGGATGGCGTGGGAGCCCATAAGCGGCCAGCTCTGGACATCAGTGAATGAACGTGATGAACTTGGCGACGATCTGGTGCCCGATTATATGACCCATGTACCTGAAGGCGGTTTTTTCGGATGGCCATACAGTTATTTCGGAGGGCATCCGGATAAGCGTGTCAAGCCTCAACGTCCTGATCTTGTTGCAAAGGCGATCGTACCGGATTATGCGCTCGGGTCACATACCGCGTCTCTGGGCCTTGCAATTTCTCATGATAATGCATTGCCCTCGCAGTTCAGTTACGGAGCCTTCATAGGCCAGCACGGTTCATGGAACCGGAAACTGCATAGCGGTTATAAAGTTATATTTGTACCTTTCAGTAAAGGCAGACCTTCAGGCATGCCCGTTGATGTCCTAACAGGATTTCTGGGACCTCATGGCGAAGCATACGGAAGGCCGGTGGGCGTCATAATCGACAAACAAGGCTGTCTGCTTGTTGCTGATGATGTGGGCAATATTATCTGGCGTGTAGCGCCTTTACCGTCAACCGGCGCTGAAATCCATAACAGCGGGAAGCACTAATTGGAAACCCGTCAGTGTCAGACCCTGTCCGGGGCTGATCAATCAAACCCGGAAGCATCAATTCCTGGAGTTTTTCACTCAATTTGTCAAGGTTCAAGGCCTGATACCGTGCCTTGCAACTTTCATGTCTGTAATATCTTCAAAGATGTCACTTTCGCAATCATATCAAAATCCTTATCGTTATGAAGAAGAATCAAGTCATTTTCTAATGCTATTCTCGCTATAAGACAATCAACGGTTTTCCTTATTGTCAATCCCGATTTCCTGCAAAGCCTGTATATTTGAGAAGCTGCGATATATGAGTCTGTTCCTTTAAGCGAATATACTGGAAATACCAAAAGATGCTTCTTTGCTTTTGCATAATCAGTGTCAGACCTGAAACCCTGTAAAGTTTCTGTCAAAACAATATCGGCAATGCAAATATCATCTTCATTATTAAGGAGATTTTTTAGAACTATTACTGATTTTGTTTGATTCCCATTAAAAAAATCAATCCATACAGAGGTATCAATAAGAAATTTCAGGTTCGGCTCCTTCTCATCTCTTCAAGATTGCCTTCCCACTTCAGTTTACCTGAGAGTTTAAGTATTTTCTTCTGCTCCTTGCGTCTGACAAGCTCGGAAAGGGCATATTCTACAAGTTCTTTCTTTGTTTTTATGCCGGTATAAGTCATACCCTTATCCACCAGTTCTTTGTTCAAAACAATATTTGTACGCATCTCATGCCTCCACTTATACACACCATAAGTACATCTTATGTGTATGTCAAGAATCGATATTTTATAAGAGCACAAAGAAGATTTGTTCATGAATATCAACTGAGGAACCGTTGCGGAAGCCTGCGTCCCCAAGTATGCTCATGAATTTAATGCTTTGTTTTATGCATTATCCCAGCGAAAACTGGAATCCAATGTTTTCCTGACTAATAAGTTATTTTTTTATGAGCGTCTCCATATAGCTCCTATGACTGCACACTGTAAGCATACCATTCAACCACCTTTGCTATAGGAGAACACTACTCTCTTGACAGAAGCCTTTTAATGGGTAACACCAAAAACATGATGTCGATAAATTATAAGCAGTAAGAATAGAAAAATGTATAACAATGCACACTAAAGGAGCTAAGCATGACAACAATAATTTCTTGGATTCTCTATGCTGTAGCTAGTGTATTTGCCTTGAGTTGGGTTTATGGAATTCGGCATAATGTTAATACCGGGCAAGGTGTAACCATGCAGACGGTAAATACAACATTCCTCTTTTTGGTGTCGCTCTTTATTGTACCTTTTCTTAAGATAAGTCCCTTTCACATTGTCTGGATGTTTTTAGCAAGTTTTATCCTTGGTGCAATGTCATTGATTTTTCCGTTCTCTCTGATTTCTATATTTGGAAATATTCTGGCTTCCATTGTATGTATAGGCCTCGACAAGGAAGCTATTGCAGAAAATCAATCAAAAATAAAAGATCTTCAACAACTAATGGTTTCAGAGGGACTAACTGCAGAGCAAGCCAAAGAAAAACTTATAGAGCAAGGCAGGTGGTAATTTATAACAATTACATGCAATAGGATTAGAGCATACTACGTCCCGGCTAATTCTTTTGTTATGAACTTATGGTTATCAGGCTTTGAATTGTTAAAATTAATCAATTCATCAAAAAACATGGTCAGGCACCTTTTGTTTTTTTGCACCATCTTTCATCAGGTGCTAATTTTATGTAAGTTGCTCTACTATAGCTACGGCGAGTGATTTTAGTCGTTAGGAGAAAGTAAATCAGATGGAGACATATACTATTTATGAAATGCGGAAGAAGGCACCGCTCTGGTGGTTCAATAAATCATCCGATCTTCGTGCTTGCGCTGGCACATTGTGGTTGGGAACGTCTTCTGAACGATCGGTCGAAATCGTAAAAGCCCTCGATTTAGGCGAAGGATTCAGTATCACTGTTGCAGCATGGCCTGTGTATCAAATGCTCTGCGGAATGTCGTTAGAGTTGATCTTTAAAGCCATATCCGTTGCAATGGGAAACAGTGTAACACACACTCACGAGTTGGTCGAATTGGCGAGAAATGCGGAGTTGATCTATTCGGACGAGGTGAAAGGAATTCTTGATGTCTTGACTCAATCAATAATATGGGAAGGCCGTTATCCTGTGCCCAAAAAAGAAGAAACGTTATTAAAAACCCAAGAGCTTAGTTGGGATAATCTTTTTTCCGCTAGTGAAAATCTGGGAATGTTCAAGAAATACAACGACGCCTTGAGTTGGGAGGCGTTCACTAGTATTTGGTCCATTGCCAATGCTCAGTTCTGGAAATATAACTCCCAACAATGCATGGAGCCAGACTCGCAATGCGCCTCATTGAGCCGAGAGGAAATGACATAGATGGGATCCCATTTCAGGGACGACTATGAAAAAAACTTTATAGAAAAACCGTTAGTCAGAATGCCCCATGGAAACTTTCTAAGCATTCCTCCCCCCAATATGGCCTTGAAAAAGGGCCCCTTATATAACATGGGGTTCATTTATTGTTTTCCTTGTACCAGTCAACTGCAAGTCTCTTGGCTTCGACAATCTGGGCAAATGTCATCTGCCCGCCAACAAAGTCTCTAGCTTTGCTTGCATTATCGTCCCCCTGGGTGGCAGACAAGCAAAGCCATTTATATGCCTGAACATAATTCCGTGGCACACTTTCGCCCATGTAATACATTATTCCAAGATTATTCTGTGCATCAGCATTTCCTTGTTCAGCCGCCTTGGTGTTCCACTTAAAAGCCTCTGCATAATTCAGTGATACACCTAGGCCTTCGTGATACATGATTGCGAGGTTGTATTGCGCTTCATCATATCCTTGTTCAGCCGCCTTGGTGTACCATTTTAAAGCTTCTGCATAATCCTGATGTACGCCCTGGCCATAGGCATACATGGTACCGAGATTAAATTGGCCATAATAATATCCTTGTTCGGCCGCCTTGGTGTACCACTTCACAGCCTCTGAATAATTCTGAGGCACGCCCTGACCATCTTCATACATCAAACCAATAAATACTTGAGATAAAGCATCTCCTTGTTCGGCCGCCTTGGTATACCACTTAAATGCCTCTGCATAATTCTGAGGAACGCCCTGGCCATGATTATACATATATCCTAAGTTGGTTTGTGCATGGGCATCACCTTGCTCGGCGAGAGGTTTTGCAAGCTTGAAGGCACTTGTATAATCATCATGGTCCATAGCTTCCAAGTATGAGGTGTATTTTAAAGGTGATTTTGTCTTACTGGTTTTGTCTTTTGCGTATATGATTCCAGGGACAACAAATAATATAACCAGTAAAGATATAATCAGTTTTTTCATTGGAGTATCTCCTTATAAAAACCAACATTATATCATTCTATGGGTAATTCACTTTTTGTGTTTCTTATACCAGTCAGCTGCAAGTCTTTGACCTTCAGCAATCTGAGCGTTAGTCATCTTCTTGACAACAATATCTCTACCTTTGATTGAAGCCTCATTTCCTTGTGCAGCTGATATGCAAAGCCATTTATATGCCTGAACATAATTCTGTGTCACACCATAGCCTGTTACATACATGACTCCTAGATTAAACTGCGCCTGAGCTTCTTCCTGTTCAGCTGCTTTGGAGAACCACTTAAAAGCCTCAACGTAATTCTGTTGCACTCCCTGGCCATTTTTATACATGGCACCGAGATTATACTGTGCGCTTGCGCTTCCCTGTTCAGCTGCTTTGGTATACCACTTCACAGCCTCTGCATAATTCCGAGGTATTCCTTTTCCATTGCAATACATGAGTCCGAGATTAAACTGAGCGCCAGCATTCCCCTGTTCGGCTGCTTTGGTGTACCACTTAAGAGCTTCTACATAATTTTGAGGCACTCCTTTGCCTTTGTCATACATGGTACCGAGATTTGTCTGCGCATCAGCATCACCCTGTTCAGCTGCCTTGGTGTACCACTTTACAGCCTCTGCATAATTCTGTGATATTCCATGGCCATAGTCATATGATACTCCAAGATTATACTGTGCACTAGCATCTCCTTGTTCAGCCGCTTTGAGGTACCACTTCACAGCCTCTGCGTAATTCTGTTGTACGCCCAAACCATTGCAATACATGGCACCAAGATTATACTGTGCACTAGCATCTCCTTGTTCAGCCGCTTTGAGGTACCACTTCACAGCCTCTGCAAAATTCTGTTTTACACCCATGCCTTCGTCATACATGACACCGAGATTATACTGTGCATCAGCATCTCCCTGTTCAGCTGCTTTAGTGTACCACTTCACAGCTTTTGTATAATTCCGTGGCACACCCTTGCCAGTGGCATACATAATGCCGAAATAAAACTGGGCTGAAGAATCCCCTTGCTCTGCAAGTGGTTGTGCCAATTTGAAGGCACTTGCATAATCATTCTTTGCAAAAGCTTCAGCGTATGAGGAATATTTTACAGGGATTTGTTTTTTTGATTTATCTCTTGAGCAAGCAAGTCCAGAAAACACAAAAAGTATTAACAGTACATAAACTAGTTTTTTCATATTATTATCTCCTTAAAAAATAACAATATATCAACCCATCGGCTACATTCTAAATACACTAACCTTAAAGTGAACCAGATTGTCTAGACCAAAGATGCCTTAGAGGATATTTCAGTGACACCCATGAAAAAAATAACTTCACCGAAAAATTGTTAATCAATGTGTCCAGCAAACAGAATCAATATCTGCGGGGCGTCAGAACAAAGCAGATCGAGGAGTGACGAAGAGATGCGAAGTTATCACGCCCCGCAGTTATCGTCCTTGGAACTTCGGCTCCCTCTTCTCGAAGAAACTAGTCCACCCCTCGCGCATATCTTCCGTCGCAGTCGCCAGTCCCTGGAACGCGGCCTCCATGTCGAGCTGGCTCGTCAGGTCGGATTCATACGAGCGGTTGACTAGGTGCTTTATCATGCCTATCGAGCGCGTCGGCCCCTTGGCAAGTTTCGCTGCCAGCGCGGTCGCCTCTTCCATGAGCTTGTCGTCATCGACGACACGGTTGACCATGCCGAGCCTGAGCGCTTCGTCTGGCAGAACAGGGTCCCCTGTCATGATAAGTTCTTTCGCCTTGGCGAGGCCCACCAGCCTCGGAAGGAAGTAAGTCCCGCCACAGTCCGGCACCAATCCGCGCTTTACGAATATCTGTATGAACTTGGAGGATTTCGCAGCCAGTATAATATCGCAGCACAGAGCCAGGTTGCAGCCCGAGCCTGCGGCTATGCCGTTTACCGCAGCTATAACCGGTTTTTCAATAGATGCGATAGTGAAGCATATGCGTCCGTAGATGTGCGCCGAGAGCTTCATGCCGACAGGCGTGGCCACGTCGTGGCGACCGCCGCCGCCCGAAAGGTCGGCGCCGGTGCAGAAGCCGCGGCCGGTTGCCGTTATTATTATGGCGCGCACATTGTCGTCCTGCTCGAACCGGTTGAGCTGAATGATCAGGTCTTCGAGCTGTGGCATTGTTACGGAATTAAGCTTGTCGGGCCGGTTGAGCGTGATGACGGCAATATTGTCTTTAACTTCATAAAGGGTATCGGCCATGAGAACCTCCAAGGATATTTTAATTTGATTGAAGTTGATAATGAACAATTCGTCAAGACAAATTACCCGCTTGCCATATGCCGATAAATCCGTACTATGTTTTTTATTTGATGCAGTTATATCCAGGAATTTTTGTGCGAGGTGTTCATGAATGCAACCGAACGGATAATTAATGTACTCGACGGCAAACAGGTCGACCGCGTGCCCGTATTCTGCGCGCTCATGGAAGACAGGGGCTTCAACGAGGTATTGGGCCAGCCGCTCATCAAGCCCATAAAGCTTCTGTGGAACCCGGTATCGCGGTTTTTCCTGGATAATTTCGGGCCCAGGCTGACCGGGCCTGCAATCCAGCCATTCATCGACACCACGCTGGATAAGCGCATAAAGGCCGCCCTCGTGCTCGGCTTCGATTCCACCTGGGCGATACACGACCGGACATTCACAGTCCTTGATTCAAAGACAATGGTGCGCTTTTCGGGCTCAATCTTCGACCTCATGGAGGACGGCTACGGCAACGCCATCTATATGTACCGGGGCCCTGGCATAAAGAGCAGGGATGATTTCAATGCATGGCCGTGGTGGCCGGACATCGATGACCTTGCGCAGAAGGATTATCTTTTCATGAAAAAAATGGTGGCGAAATACGGCAACGATATCTGCCTTATAGGACAGGGTTCGGCCTACGGCATACAGGAAAGCATGCTCTGGGCCATAGGCTTCGAGAGAATGCCCGTGTGGATCAAAAGGGAAAAGGACCTTGTTGACAGATACATCGCGTGGGCCGAAGAGGTCTGCATGAAGACGATCATGGCGATCATGGACGCCGGCATCAGGGTCGTCATACAGACTGACGACTTTGCATTCAAGACAGGGCCCATGATGAGACCCAAGCTGATAGACGAGCTTTTCGGGCCTTCATACACGCGCATCATCAAGGCCGTACACGACAGGGGCGGACGGTATATCCATCACTCCTGCGGCGACAACACTCTCCTGTTCGACTATTTCATCAAGTGGGGGGCGGACGGCTGTCACGGATACGAGAACACCTCGAATGTGGATATCATAAGGGAGAAGCGCGAACGCGGCGACAGGCTGACCATTGTGGGCGGCGTGGGTGTCGACTACATACTGTCCGAGCGTTCGAAAGACGAGGAAGTCGTCGATGAAGTCAGGCGGCTTATCAAAGAGCTCGCACCCGGAGGCCGGTACATACTCTCTGCCGCGCACGGGCTTTCATCGATGCCCGCGCACAAGCAGAAGGTCATGGTCGATGCCTGCAAACAATACGGGAATTATCCCATATCAGGAGTTTAAAAACTAATGACTCCTACCGAGCGCATATTAAGGACACTCGAAGGCAAACCCGTCGACCGCGTGCCTGTAATGTGCGCGGGGCTCGAAGACAGGACGGTTGATGAAATCTTCGGCAAGCCCGTAATCCCTCCCAGACTACTTTTCAGAAATCCCCTCATGAAATATGTGATGAACAACCACCGTTCGCTGAGCAATCTTATTGCCCGCACCGCAATAAACGGAGGCATGGACAAGCACATGAAGGCGGCGATAAAGCTCGGCTTCGATGCAATGTGGCTGGTCTCGGGCGAAAACATGATGATCATGAATTACGACACGCTCGGCAACATCAACGGCATGATCTACAACCTTATCGAAGACGGCTACGGCAACATGACCTACATGTACAGGGAGCCCGCCATAACATCGAAGGAGGCGTTTAACGCATGGCCTTATTTCGAAGACCCCGATGGTTATGCGCACAGGCTGTATAAATTCTTCAGCACCATGAACAAGAAACACGGTGATAATATCTGCATCATGGGCAGCCCGTGCAGCGGGCTTCAGGAAAGCATGCTGTGCGCGGTGGGTTTCGAGCGCATGCCGCTGTGGATAAAAAGGGAAAAGGAACTGACAAAGCGATATCTCGACTGGTGTTTCGATCTCGTCTTCAAAGGTACGATGGCGATAATCGATGCCGGCATCAAGGTGATACTGCAGGGCGACGACTTCGCATACAAGACAGGGCCGGTCTTTTCGCCGAAGGTTCTGGATGAGCTGTTCGGACCCTACTACAAAAAGATCATCGAAGCGGTTCATGAGAGGGGGGCAAAGATAATCCTGCACTCATGCGGCGACAACACGGTGCTCTTCGACATGTTCATCAGATGGGGGTTCGACGGTTTCCATGCATATGAGACGACATCGACCGTGGATATATTAAAGGAGAAGAAGACTCGCGGGCAGGTTACCACAATCATCGGCGGTGTAGGCGTGGACTACCTTCTCACTGACAGGTCTAAGGACGAAGAGGTGGCGGATGAGGTAAAGCAGCTTATCCGCGAATTGGGGCCGGGCGGAAGGTTCATACTAGCACCGGGCCACAGCCTGAGCAGCGTACCTGCATCGAAAATGAAGATCATGGCGGATACGGCGCTTAAGTTCGGAACTTATCCCATAAGGGAGGCCTGAGCCATATGACGCCTACGGAACACATTATAAGAACACTTGAAGGCAAGCCGGCCGAGAGAATTCCTGTAATGTGTGCGGGCATGGAGGACAGCACCGCGCAGCAGGTGCTGGGAAAGCCGCTCATTCCGACGACTTTCTTTACGAAAAATCCGTTGATGAACTGGATCATGGACAGGGGCTGGCAGATCAACAGCAGGCTGTTGAGAAAAGTCATCTGGGATTCATACCTCACCCGCATAAAAGCTGCGGTCGAGCTCGGATTCGATGCAATATGGGTATTGAGCGGCTGCGAAACACTGCTTGTCGATTCAAAGACAATCGCCACCATAAACGGCATGATGTACACTCTCATAGAAGACGCTTTCGGAAACGCCGATTACATGTACAAAGGTCCTGTCTTCACTTCGAGGCAGGCATTCGAGGAATGGCCTCATTTCGAAAAGCCTGTCGATTTCGCAGACAGAATATTCAGCTTCTTTAAAAAAGCCTTCAGCCTTTACGGCAGCGACATCTGCATAATCGGCCAGGCCGCCTTCGGCATGCATGAAAGCATAGTTGGCGCAATGGGCTTCGATAAGGCACCCATCTGGGTCAGAAAAGAAAAGGATCTGATAAAACGATTTGTCGACTGGATAGCGTCAATCGAACTTGCAGGCGCCATGGCCATGATGGACGCAGGGCTGAAGGTCGTACTTCAGGGCGATGACTTCGCGCACAAGACAGGCCCCACCTTCAGCCCGAAAATTTCGGAAGAGCTGTTCGGAGCACATTACAGAAGGCTCACCAGGGCGGTTCACGACCGGGGCGGCAAGATCATCCTGCATTCCTGCGGCGACAATACGCTTTTATTCGACATGTTCATCTCATGGGGCTTTGACGGTTTTCATGCCTATGAACCGACATCGAATGTCGATATTTATAAAGAGAAAAAACTGCACGGGGATAAAGCTACGATCATAGGGAATGTAGGAGTCGATTATCTTCTGACCGACCGCTCTGAAGATGAAGAGGTGATTGCGGAAGTAAAGAAGCTGATTGAAAATCTGGCCCCGGGCGGCAGGTATATCTTGTCACCCGCACATTCTCTCAACACAATCCCGGCGCACAAATTGATGGTAATGATAAAGGCCGCGCATGAATTCGGAAAATATTCAGGCTTAAATACCTGATAATAAGGAGACAATATGAGTGAGACGTTATTGAAGGTTAGTAAGGCTGTCGAAGACATGGACATTGACGGAATCCCTGCACTTGTCGAACAGTGCTTTGCCGAGGGACTGAGCCCTCTGGCCATCATACAGGACGGCATAGCGCCGGGACTCGCCAGAGTGGGAGAGCTCTTCGAATCAGGGGAATATTTCCTGGCTGACCTTGTCATGGCGGGTGAGGTCGTGAATGAAGCCATGCCGCTCATAAAGGCAAAGATGGACCCGGGTGAATCAGGCAAAAAAGGCAAAGTAATCCTTGCGACAGTGAAGGGCGACATCCACGAGATAGGCAAGAACATAGTGGGCATGCTGCTGGGAGCTAACGGTTTCGAGGTGATCGACCTTGGTGTCGATGTGGATGCGGAAAAAATAGTCAGGACAGCCAGGGAAACAGGCGCAAGGCTTATAGGGCTTTCCGTTCTGTTGAGCACCATGGTCACTAACATATCACAGGTAGTTCAGGGTCTGAAGAACGCCGGCATAAACGCGAAAGTGGCAATCGGCGGGGCCTGCACGTCCCAGAAGCTCTGTGAAGAAATGGGCGCCGACGCCTATGGAGAAAATGCCGTACAGGCGGTGAGGATATTTGAAGGGCTTTAAGAAGTAAAGTTCTGATGATATACCCTCATCCCTTTGAAATCTAAAACATAAACAGGGAGAAGTCCTTTAATACAGGGCTTCTCCCATTACATGAACATATTTTATAACCATCAAAGGACTTTTTTCTGCAAAGCTCTAATGCTTTTTTCTGATCGTGCCGAAATTATATCTTAGATTAATTATGATGAAGAATGCCCCGTCCATTAAAAGAAGGGTTTTTTTAAAGCTGCTGGCAATCACCGGTTTAGCAGGGCCCGCAGCCTTTTCATACGGATGCGGAAGCACCAGCAGCAATAACGGTACAAAAGCTGTTGCATACAAGCTTTCCCGGAGAGGACACGACGCCTGCAACGCATGCAGGTCTCATGCAGAGAACAAGCTCTTTCTGAGCGTGGATTACGCAAACAGCAACCGGGCGCATGCCGGCTGTAACTGCCGTATAAAACCTGTGTGGATACCTAAAGAAAGGCACGAACAGTATTTTGCACAGGGACCGGTATATGACAGGAGAAAACGGGTTTAACAATGCATAAAAAGGAAAAAGGCGTTAATTATTCGAGTGCTTCAGGAGTTCGTTCCCTTAGGTCTGTAAAGCCGACGTGGGATAGGCAGGCGGCCAGGGTTCTGCATGCTTCCGGACCGGACATTTAATGGCTTCTCAGGTGAAATTCCTGACTGTTCCGGGAACTCCTCAGGCACTCGATTTTTTATTTTGCGATGATTGCCTCCTTCCTTTTTACAGGCATGGAATAAAGAATCAGGGAGGACGTTCGCATGACATTCAAAGATGTCCGTAATTCATTGATCGGAATTATATTTGCCTTATCCATGCTCGTGGTCTTAGGAAGCGGCCCCTCTCAGGTCATCCTTAAAATCACCGGCGCCGAAGTAAATCAAGTCCTTGGGGTCCAGAAGAATTCACACCAGTATTACGTGGCCGGGAAAAACACTGTTATAAGAGCCTTTCTCAACAAACTTGTCACCATTGATGAGGATAATACAGGCGTCAGCGTCTATAAAAATGGCCAGTTTGTCTTTAACATGTATCCCAAAATGAGAAGCGGCCTTGTCACAAGTGTTGATTTCTTATGCCCTTCACTTCAGGATTGCCAGAACTGGGAGGCAGGCAGCTATTCCTTTGAAATATCCGTTAATGGCTTGGACTACAGCCTGAACGGCCCATACACATTCAGAGACGGCAATTCATTGCGCGTCCTTGCCGTTCCTATCAAGGCCAACTATGGCAGCGGCGGTATCAAGACCGTCACAGGGAACGCATGGAAGCAACTGGGGCAGTTTACCCAGGAGGTCTATCCCCTTGCCGAGGACGATCTGAAATGGACAAACCGTTTGCAGCTGCTTGATGCCACTTCCGGCAAATACAATCTTGAAACCGATGAAGGGCAGGACAATCTCACAGCCGCTCTCAAAAATCTTATCCCCGCCAAATGCAAAACCAGTCCAAACGGAGCTGGTTGCTATGATTATGTAATCGGAATGATACCCGAAACTGTAGGCGAACTTGAAGGGTGGGCCCCTATGGACCTTCCTGTTGTTGTCGTCGTTGCCGGCAGCAATGATGCAGCCGGAACCGTCGCCCATGAAATCGCTCATAAATTCGGCATCGGAGATACCTATGACGATGCACAAGGCTCTTCCATAAGGTGCAGCGTCAATCCCGCCCCCAATGGGTTCAAGGGCCTTAACTGGGACAATAATTTTATAGCTTTCAATGGCTGCACACAGGGACGGCCCGCTTCCACTCTTGTCGGCGCCGACGGCGAAACAACCATCAACGGCGCCATGGTTCCTGCGTCTTCTCATCCCTATGAATGGGATCGGGGATATCTCGGAGAAAAGGCTGATTTCATGAGTGCCGGAGGCGCTCTGCAATCCCAGCTGTGGATAACTCCGGACAATTATGACTGGCTTTACAGAAAACTGGTTTTAAAGGATCCGGTGGCAAGGAGTGCATCTTATCTGCTTAGTGAAGCCGATGGAGAAAACCGTTTCATATGTTTTTCCGGCACCATAACAACGGATGGCGATGTTGAACTGGACTCCTGGGAAAGCTATACGGATAGCGCCACTCTGGATGACACCACAGGCACATATATGCTTCAGGCCCTTGATAACTCGGACACTGTTCTTGCAAGTTCTGAGATCATAGTGCATTTTTTCAGCGTCCATCCGCCGAAGGAACTCGACAAGGCTCATTTCGAAGGCGTGGCTAATTTTCCTGAAGGCACGTCAAAATTCAGGATTGTGAAAGAAAGTGAGGTGCTCAAAGAATTAGCCGTCAGCAGTTCAGAACCCACTGTTTCAAATGTCACCCCCCTGGTTTCTACAACTATAGAAGGATTATACAACATCACCTGGACAGCAAATGACCCTGAGGGATCCTCACTTACCTATACAGTATCCTACAACCCCGAAGCCATCGACCCTGAATCCCCCTGGATCATACTTGCCGACGGACTTCAAACCAGTTCATGGGAAGAAGATTTCAGCCAGTTGCCCGGCGGATCCCATGCAAAGATACAGGTTGCCGCAAGTGACGGCGTCCTGAGCGCATATGCGCAAAGCGCCTACTTCGTAGTACCCCCGAAATCACCTGAAGTTTATATGGGGGAACTCCCGGATGATGATTTTCTTATTGAGGACTGCGGGATCACCCTTTCAGCCGACGTTTTCGATCTTCAGGACACCACTTTTCCGCAGGATAATATAAGATGGACTTCAAGCATATCGGGCGAGATCGGAACAGGTTATGAAATCCTTATCAAAGACCTGCCTCTTGGTATACAGACCATCACGGTCACTGCAACAAACAGCCTCGGCCTTTCCGACTCAGATTCGGTTACATTAGAAGTCAGCGAAGATACAACGGGAGGAGGCGGCGGAAGCAGCGGCGGCATATGCTTTGTGGACTCAGCATCTTCGGCATCCGGCTGGCATAATCTAAAACGGGCTTTTAAGAGCATATCGAACTGGTTAGGCAGTTTTTTCAGTCTAATTTTGTAGAAATCTAATCTTCAGTTATCCACCGGCTATGCCGGTGGATAACAAATCAAACTTTTCAGCCCCATAATTATAGAAAACAGGTCTGTTTCCTGATAAGGTTTTTTTATGGCTGACAGAACCTTAAAAATAACCCTGATGCCTGCGGGCAGGCATATGGAATTCCCGGCAGAAACCCCTTTATGGGAGGCACTGCTTGACATGGGACTTATGATAAAGACCCCGTGCGGCGGGCGCGGCTCCTGCGGCAAATGCACGGTTACCGTCAGATATGCAAATAATGAAAATAAGGAAGAAAGGCTTGCCTGCAAGACCCTGCTCGATAACGACATCGAGGTCTTTATAGATGAAAGAGCAAAAGAAGCAGGTGCAGGACCATTCCTGCCTCAGCCTGATGAAGTCGCAGGAAAATCATTTTCATTCGCCGTCGACATAGGAACCACAACTGTAAAGATGTCCCTGGTAGATACTGCTTCAGGCGTCTCATACAACATTCCCTCCTTTCTGAATCCCCAGAGGAGGTTCGGTCATGACGTAGTCTCGAGGATAGCAGCAGCGGCAGACGCCCGAACGCGTTCTCGCATGTCATCGCTGATAAGGGAAGCGGTCTTTATAAACGCCAAGGAAGCGTGCGATTCTGCGGGAATAAACACAATAGAAGTAAAAGAATTCATCATTTCGGGCAATACAACCATGATTTGCATCTTCTTCGGGATCGACCCGACTCCCATCGGACATGCGCCATACAGGGCGCCAATGCTCGATTTCGAAGAAAAGGCTGCCGCAAATTTCGGCGGGAATGCCTTCGTTAATGCATTGATTTCCGCCCTGCCCGCCCGGGCCGCCTACCTCGGAAGCGATCTGGTAGCCGGCATAACCGTGTGCAAGGAAAAGGGCCTTGATAAGAACACATTCTTTATCGACCTCGGGACAAACGGCGAACTGTTTCTTGCAAACGGTTCAGGAGAAATAAAGGCAACGTCCTGCGCAATGGGCCCCGCAATTGAAGGCATGAACATGTCATGCGGCATGACCGCCGACGACGGCGCCATAACACATATAAAGGCGACTACACATGAACTAACATATATAATGCAGGGTGAAGGCAGGCCCTTAGGCATGACAGGCACGGCCATAATAGACCTTGTTTCCGCTTTGACCTCAAAAGGGGCGATCAATAAAACAGGTTTGATAATGTCTTCTCACATTCCGAGTCCGGGAAGATATTTCGAAAATAACGGCATGAAGGAAATCCTTCTATGGGATGACATAAGATTGACACAGATGGATATAAGGAACCTGCAGCTGGCGAAGGCAGCCAGCCTGGCGGCTTCCAGGCTTCTTCTTATTAAAGCAGGTATAAATGAAGATGAAATAGAAAACGTTGTCCTTGCAGGTGCACTGGGTGAACACCTGGATATAGAATCATTTAGAAGCCTTGGCTTTATTTCCGGGTTCAAAAACGCTGTCTGGAGTTTCATTGGCAATACCAGCCTTAAGGCAGCTGAGAAGGCATGCATCGATAAAGGATTTATGGATAGAGCCAGAAAACTGAGGAATGCCACAGAAGAAATCGTGCTGACACAGGACCCGTCATTCCAAAAGGTTTTCATCGATTCGGTTGATTTTCCACTAAGCGAGGTGTGAATGGATTCCATAATTATTGAGAGTATTCCCATGTCCATAGATGAGGAGCTTCTCCGTTCAGGTTTGAAAGTGCGGCCCGGCACGTCTCTCGCTGCAAGACTGACTGAGATCATTGAATCAGCCCTGTGTGCGGCAAAACCCAAGGCTGCCATCAGGCTCCTGGACATTACGAATCTGGGGGATGACTTCGTCACGGCCCAAAATATTACGTTAAACAGCCGGATACTCTCAGTCAATCTGAAGGATTCACCCAACATGGCGGTTTTCGCAGCAACATGCGGGACGGAACTTGACGAATGGTCAAAACAATTTGACGGCTATCTCGAGCAGTACTGGGCCGACACCATAATGTTTCTTGCGCTCGGTTTCGCCATACAGGCTACAGAGGGCATAATCAAAAAGACGCTCGACACCGAAACAGTCTCCACAATGAATCCTGGTTCGCTTGAAGACTGGCCGATCACCGAGCAGTCAAAACTGTTCAGCCTTTTGAAAGATGAGGCTGCCGCAATAGGGGTAAGGCTGAATGAGAGTTTCCTTATGAGACCTTTAAAATCTGTAAGCGGTCTGAGCTATGCTTCAGGCGAAATATTCCACAACTGCCAGCTCTGCCCCCGCCGGGACTGCCCGGGCAGACGTGCTCAGTTTGACAGCGGGCTTTATGAGAAACATTATAAGATTAACTGATAACTTAGTGTCATTTAAGCTCAGGTATTGAAGTACAGGTTTTCTGTGTAATCAGAGGTAATTTGACCTAAAGTTTGCCAGAGAGCACTTTTTCGCGCATCTCAGGAGTTAATGGAGAACCTCTTTCAAGCAGCATCTGTGTTTCAGTTCGCGTTTCGTGTTTCGAAATCGAACCATCCCCTGGATACAGCAGCTCCATCCGGTTTACTTCTCCTCCGGAAATATCCTCAATTCTCTGTGCAAGCCTGGTATTTATCCTGCGTTTACCGGAGAGTATTTCTGAAAGATAGCTCTGGGACATGGCCAAGTCCTGCGCCAATTTCTTTTGTGAAATGCCCGAACTTTTTATCCATGCCCTGAAATCCATAATCCGCCTCTTTTCACTTTTCCTTGTTTCATAATGATTATTGCTTCACGTCATGTCAATAACAGTATTCGTTAAAAAGATAACTTATTGCCTCCCGGGATAATAAATCATTCGCATAATGCGAATTATTTTATTGCCTGAACAATTCCTTATTGATAAGAAAAATTGATGCCGTCTTCAATTTATGAATTCATTCTTAATACGAACGCAAGAACCGAGGCGCTTCTTGCAAGGATAGGCATCACCCTAGGTATTGACCTGGTTTGCGTATTCCAGTTTTCAAAAAGCGGGCAGACATTAAGTTACCTATGGCCCGAAAACCCGGATAATCAGATTCTGGTGCAGGATTTTAACATATCCGAGAACCTTCACGATATTTATTCAAGGCTGAAATCATTGATGATGTTTTTCGACTCCCCCGACAGCCTCCCTCAGAAGCAGTCAGATTATCTGAAGAAAAACAGCATACATTCAGCCGTTTTCATCCCGATTCAGGACAAGGGTGAATTGTGGGGATGCCTGTGCTGCATATCGACAAGAATGAAACGGGCGTGGAACAGCGAAGAACTCTCCCTTCTCCTTAAAGAATCCATCGATCTCTCAAATAATGTGTTTTTATCCGAAATGCTGACAGATCTCCAGCAGGCCGATGAGCAGCTTTCCGTTATGCTGAATGAGGTGACGGAAGGCATAGCAAAAGCCGATGATTCGCTCAAGGTTACGGCTGTCAGCGGCAGAATAGTAGAGCTGGGCGGTTTCATACAGGAAGAGATTATCGGTAAAGAACTGTGGGAATTCGTGCATCCGGATGACCATGAAAAAGCAAGGGCAAATCTCAAGCTTGCCGAGAACGGAAAAAGAAACGTCGACGTGTACAGAATGGTCTTGAAATCGGGCATAAGCATGAATGCAAGAATTGGAATCAAACCATTTATTAAAAATGGCATAAAAAACGGTTTTATATTCCTTATAGTCAACATTTCGTCACCGACGGCAACTGACAACAGACTCCTGGAATATTATGAACTTATGAGTTATTCGACCAACCTTATATGGATGACTGACATGGAGCTCTTTTTTACCTATGTCAGCCCTTCGGTTGAACACCTTCTCGGATACAGCCCTGAAAAGGCAATTAGGCTTAATGCAGGACTTACGCTTACAGAAGAGTCTCATTTAAGGCTTGCTAAAGCTTTTATTTCAGGGCTTTCCGCAGCAAAAGAAACCGGCCGTGAATTCAGGAAGGTCATTTCTATCGAACAGTTCAACCGTGATGGAAAACTGATGTTCGGAGAAATGCTTCTTTGTCTCAGAAGAAACCAGGAAGGCTCACCTGCAGGATTCGCAGGCATTACACATTTCAGATTGAATCAGCCCTTTCAGAAATTCGTCAAATAACATTCATATGAAATATTGTTCCTAAATTATTCAGATTCGATGTATTTCCGAATAGACCCGTGATAATAATAGCTTGTATAATCAATATATTATGCATGGCATATTGTTTGCAGATATAGTTTTTAGGTATTTAAGGAGATTAACAATGAAAAAACTGATTATCCCGGTATTTTTAATCTTGATAATATCCATGACCTCCTGCGGCGGTGGCGGAGGTGGTGGAGGTTCAGACTCTCAGGAACCGGAGGTTATAAAAATCCAGGCAGTCGATTTATCCGTAAGTACGACAGAAGGTGCTGCCACAACATTTGCAATGAAAGCTCTGGATACGGATATTTCTACTTTATCATGCAATATTGAAACAAATCCTTCTCACGGAACGCTCAAACAGGTAAGCGGTGCAACCTGGGAATATACACCGTATGAAGATTTTTCAGGAATTGATACACTGGTTTATTTTCTAAGCAAAGGCTCGAACAAAAGCAACTCTGCAACTGTGACGATAACAGTCGGAACGACTGGAAAGATCATCTATGTTACACCTTCAGGTTCAGCTGGAAATAGCGGAACAAGCTGGTCTGAAGCTTTGAATCATCCTCAGTGTGCAATGGACAAGGCAGAATCCGGTGATCAGATCTGGGTGACAGAAGGCACATACTGCGCCCTTAACAGCAGCAAACCCGAAATACCTGTCCTAGCCCTGAATGAAGGCGTCAGAATTTACGGAGGCTTTGAAGGAACAGAAGTGTACCGATCTCAGAGAGATGTTTCAGCGAACGCTACGATCCTTGACGGTCAGGAAAATATCTATCACGTAGTTAAAGGGGCAAAGTCCTCCAGGATAGACGGTTTCACGATTCAGAACGGAGATGCTACTGTTGACGATACGACTATTGAAATTTTCCCGGAAGAAACAGGCGGTGGCATGCTTAATGTCGGTTGCAGCAATACACTTACAGTCGCAAACTGCTCTTTCCTGAACAATAACGCCAAAGGATACGGCGGCGGCATGACTAACCAGGGAGGAAGCTCACCCAGAATTTTAAACTGCCTATTCACTGATAATAATGCCTATTACGGTGGAGGGATGTTTAATTCCGAGAGCTCTGCTCAAATTGTCAACTGTCTGTTCCAGGGCAACAACGCTTATCTGGGAGGAGCTATCCTGAACAGTTTCGCATCACCATCGATTATCAATTGCACAACAAACGGGAATAACGCATTTTTGGGTGGAGCACTATACAATCTGTCAAGCACCCCGTCGGTCAAGAACAGTATAATGTGGGGTGATACAGATGATGAGATATACAAGGATTCTAATTCAACAATAAGTACAAGCTATTCCTGTATTCTGGGAGGAGCAGGCGGGAAAGGAAATATTTCCAAGAATCCCCAGTTTGCAGCCGAAGGCTCAAGGGATAGCATCAGCAACAAATGGATACCGGGAGACTATAGACTGAATGAGAACTCGCCCTGCATAGACGCAGCCGACGGGAACTTCACCCCCGCTCTTGACCTTAACGGGCAGGCCCGTCTGGATATCCTTACTGTTATAAATACGGGAACCGGTCTTGTTCCTTACACTGATATGGGGGTCTACGAGTACATACCTTAACTGGCCTGTTACTTATTACCAGGGCCTTTGCATGGCAAGGGCTCTGGTGATAGTGCCCGCCATCTTCTCCGCATAAGACTGAATGAAGAAATGGTCTCCTTCATACATGTGTTTCAGGAACAGCTTCGCAGTATGTTTTGACCATTCCTGAACATCCGATGGCAGTACAAGCCTGTCGAGTTCACCGCCGAATGCCGTTATCGGGCAGTTCAGAGGCTCTTCATTGAGGTTCATATAAGTCTCATAGGCCTTGAAATCTTTTCTGATAACCGGAAGCATAAGTTCGAGTATTTCCTGATTTTCAAGAACCTCCTGCGGGGTCCCTCCCATTTCCTTCAGTTTGCTTATGAACTCCTCATCAGGAAGATCGTAATAGGATGTTTCGTCTTCTCTTCGGGACAGATGAGGTGCCCTCGATGCAGCCACAAAAAGATGCCTGGGCAGATTTATTTTTTTCCGGCTCAATTCATGTGCCGCTTCATATGCCAGAAGGCCTCCCAGAGAGTATCCGAAAAAGGCAAAGTTCGAATTGGAGAGCAAAGGCATCAATCCCTTCATGGCATCATTGACCATATCGGATATATTTTCAAAAGCAGGGTCATTAAAGCGTCTCCCCCGTCCGGGGAGTTCATATGCAAATACGCAGACGCCGTTGGGTAAAAGGCGCGCAAGCGGCCTGTATACCTGCGCGGTGCCTCCTGAAAATGGAAAACAGAACAGTCTTATTGCATCCTCACCGCTGGAAAGCTTTATCCATTCGTTCGCCAAGATTGACTCTCCTGTTATGACATGCCCAGAAGAGTCTTTCTGCTCAGCACGCGGGTGAGGAAAATATTCAGGCGGTTGACGAAACCGAATGTCGAGTTGAGTTTGCCTGCCTTTGCATCCTTGATCGCCGCACTGACCACATCTTTTGCTTCAAGCGCATTCTTCAGGTCCGGAAGATTACCATCGGATGCTGTCTTCATGAAGTTCGTCCTTACCGGCCCCGGTGAAATGCTCATAACATGAATTCCATTACCTTTAAGCTCCTGGAAAAGGGCCTGGGAAAAAGCAAGCACAAATGCCTTGGTTCCCGAATATGCAGCGCCGTTCGGGGCCGGAAGAAATGCGTTCAGCGACGCCACCTGAAATATGACTGAACCTTTTTTCATGAAAGGCACGCACATATGAGCAATGGCCACGACTGCTTTGACATTCACGTCTATCATGTTCATCGTCCTTGGAAGGGATGCTTCCATAAAAGGGCAGATGTAACTGAAACCGGCGTTATTGTTCAGCACCGTTATATCAGGCGCGGCATTAACGATCATGTCTTTGAGATTTTTCAGGTCATCCTCTTTCGAAAGGTCAAGGGCTATCGTGACAGCCTTTATATTCCTTATCAGTTTTGCGGTTTCTTCAAGCCCATTTTCCTCTCTGTCTATCAGCCATATTTCATTCATCGGATATGCATCCTGAACCTGGCAGGCAAACTCTCTGCCCATTCCGGATGCGGCCCCTGTAACTATTCCTATCTTCATATCGTCCCCTGTTTTAGAAATTTATTTGCCGCCCTGCGGCTGCCCGATAAATCCGACCTTTGCACAGTAGCCGAGAAGTCTGGCTATAAATGCCTCGTCAAGCTTAGGCCATGAAAAACCGAGACCGTCAAGGAAGTATCTTGAATAACTGTTGTCGAGCACATATTGCGTCACGGATTTGGCCTCAAGATACGGCAACAGGCCTTCTATCACCTTGGCTCCCTTTTCGGCCTGGGCTGATCCAAGAGCCACCGCATATTCTTCGACATTGAGTATACTTATGGGGTAACCGTTTGAATTCATGACCTCCACAAGGCCCTTCAGTGAAATCATGTCAGGATTAAAGAGGTGCAGGCAACGGTCTGAAGTTTCAGGAATTCGTAACAAACTCGTTATCGCCTTGCTGCAGCTGTCGACTGGTGTAAAGTCGAACATTCCCCCATCGCCATCAGGTATCACCCCTGTCTCTATAATTGATTTGAGCAGCCCGTAAAAAGAGCTTCCATCGATGTTTTTCTGAAAAAGGCCTGACTGGTATTCGCAGACAAGATTGCCGATGCGGTATATGGTGCATTTAACTCCCCTGGCCATTGCATCACGGATAACTCCCTCGGCCTCGAACTTGCTTTTCGCATAAACATTCCCAAGTTCCTGTCCACGGTCATAATCAGTTTCCTTGAACACTACCTTGGAGAAACCGGGGACAAAATCACCTGCAACGCTGAGCGTTGAAACATGATGGAAGCGTTTCGGCTTTCCCGTGTCTGCAAGGTCGAGCACACGTTTGGTTCCGAGGACGTTGATATTCCTGAAATGCTTGTAATCGCCGAAATGTCTTACATCAGCCGCCACATGAATTATCGTATCGGCATCTTTGATAAGCTCCAGAACGTCATTGCCCAGACCCAGTCCATCAATGCCGATATCGCTTGCAAAAATCTTCAGACGAGAGATGTCAAGCCCCTCATCCCTGAAATAAAAATCGATCGCTTCAAAAAACATTTTCCTGGCATCATCATCATTCTTTCCCGGAAGCAGGCATATAATATCCGCATCGGTATCGCTGAGCAGGTCCCTCAAAAGATGCGACCCCAGATAGCCGCTTGCACCGGTCATAAGAATAGACTTTATATCTTCGGTTTTTCCTGAAATGGGTATGTCCACCTTGAACCCGTCGAATTTTTCTTCTATCAATTCTTTTTGAGCTGACACCTTCTGTGCAGCAAGGACCTTCTCTTCAACGCATTTCGCCAGACCTGCAATTGTCTGGTTGTCGAAAAAGTCCTGAACGGTCAAAGGTAATGACATCTTTACCTTGGCAATTACCTTCATGATAAGCAGTGAATGGCCTCCAAGGTCGAAGAAATTATCATTGATACCAACCCTTTCCACACCAAGAACTTCCTTCCAAACCTGCGCCAGCAGCTTTTCAACATCGGTGGCGGGCGCCACATACTCATTGGCCATTTCAGGTCGCACGCTTTCAATTTCAGGCAGCTGTTTCCTGTCCACCTTGCCGTTCGCATTAAGGGGCAGAACCGGCATGCATATGAAGCGAGTCGGGATCATGTATTCGGGCAGGAAATCATGCAGGAACTTGCGAAGCTCATCGACAGGCAGTTCATTATCAGAGGCATAATAGCCAACCAGATATTTACTGCCTGAGGGGTCAGTCTTGTCAACGACAACGCATTCACGAACCCCGGTAAATCTGCACAGAGCGGATTCGACCTCTCCCAGCTCAACCCGGTTCCCGCGTATCTTTACCTGATGGTCTATACGTCCCAGATATTCGATGTTCCCGTCATGCATCCATGCACCCAGATCACCTGTTTTGTACAGCCGGCTGTCCCTGTGAATATTAAAATCGATGAATGCGTCAGCCGTCTTTTCAGGCTGGTTCACATAGCCTCTCGCCAGCTGTACGCCTGCAAGGAATATCTGGCCGGGCACACCGACCGGAACAAGCTGCATATGCCTGTTGAGTATGTATATCCTCGTATTGGCCAGAGGCTTGCCGATGGGAACGATGTTTGATTTGTCATTGGGACTCAATTCGTAATACGTCACATCAATCGATGCTTCAGTAGGCCCATAAAGGTTGTGCAGCTCACAGTCGATATAGCGGAAGAACGTATCGCGGTGCTCAGCAAGGAGGGCCTCACCCGAACAGATTACACGTCTCAGTGTCGCCAGACTGGCCTTATTGGAATCGTCGACCACCTGTAGAAATCCGCCCAGCATCGAGGGGACGAAATGAAGCGTCGTCACCTTCTGCTCGCTTATAACTTCCATGATATGCGAGGGGTCCTTCTGCCCGTCAGGCATCAGAAAGTGCAAGCGTGCGCCATACATCATCGGCCAGTGGAATTCCCAGCCAGAGACGTCGAAAGTATACGGCGTTTTCTGAAGTATGCAGTCGTCTGCCTTGAGTCCGTATGCCTCCTGCATCCATATCAGCCTGTTGGTAAGCCCTATGTGTATGCAGGCAACACCTTTGGGCACACCGGTTGAACCCGAGGTGTACAGGACATAGGCAAGGTTCTCGGGACCGCTCACAGGTTCAGGATTTGAGGTGTCTTCAGATGCGATCTCATCCCACCCGCTGTCCAGACAAAGGACTTTGATGTCTTTGCCTTCGAATTTCGACGCATATTTTTCCTGCACCAGAACCACCGGTGCATTCGTGTCTTTAAGAATATAATCAACACGCGCCTCGGGATAGTCTGTCCCCATAGGCACATAGGCACCGCCTGCCTTGTTGATGCCAAGAAGGGCAATCTCCATCTCTATCGAACGCTCAAGCATGACGGCAACCATGGTCTCAGCGCCTACACCCAGCTTTCTCAGACGCCTTGCAAGCTGGTTCATCCTTTCGTTCAATTCGCGGTAAGTAAGCGACCGGCCGTCATAGGCGGTTACTGCAATCCTGTCCGGCGTCTTTGCAGCCTGCTCCTCGAACATCTGGTATGTGCATTTGCTGAGGTCATAGGGCTTGTCCGTGTCATTGAATTCATCAAGAACCTTATGCCTTTCTTCTTCGCCAAGCACATCGAATGCAAATACCTTGGTTTCCGGTTTATGAGATGCCTCTGCCAGGATATTTTTTATAAATCCTGCAAAGCCCTCGATTGTCGTCCTGTCGAATAGATCGGTATTGTATTCAAGGTATCCCAGCAGACGCTCACCTATCTCCACCGATGAAAAAGTCAGGTCAAATTTGGTGGTGGTAAGATCCGCTTCGACAGGTTTGATCGAAAGGCCTGTCTTCATCCCGAAAAGATCGGTCATGTTCTGGTGTATGTACATGACGCCGAATATGGCGTTTCTGCTTACATCCCTGACCGGGTTCAGGACATCTATCAACCCGTCAAACGGATATTCCTGATTCGCATACGCTTCGACACAGACGGATTTCACCCTTTTTACAAGCTCGGTAAAGCTGGGGTTGTCGCTTATATCAACCCTCAGAGCAAGCGTGTTGACAAAGAACCCGATCAGAGGTTCGAGATCGGGATGGTTGCGGCCTGCAATGGGCGTTCCTATTATGATGTCCTCCTGATTGCTTAGCCTGTTGATAAGGACGGTGAAAGCGCTCAGGATGGTCATGAACATTGTGGCTCCCTGCTTTCTGGCAAAAGAGCTCAAATGCTTTACAACATCCGCATCGAATTCAAACTTGCAAACCGCGCCGTTATAGGTCTGCAACGGCGGCCTGGGACGGTCTGTCGGCAGGTCAAGCACCGGAAGCGGGGCTGCAAGCTTCTGAATCCAGTACTGCTCCTGGTCCTTAAGTTTGCCGTCTTCAATAAGCCTGTTCTGCCACGAGGCATAATCTTTATACTGAACCTTGAGGTCTGGCAATGACGCTTTCGTTTCGGTCATAAGCGACATATATGTCCCGATCAGTTCCTTCAGGAGAACTTCGGTTGACCATCCGTCTGAAATGATATGATGAATCGTAAATACGAAGAGATGTTTATTTTCCCCGAGCTTATAAAGGCACGATCTGAAGAGTGGCGTTGCAGCCAGATCGAATGAACCTGATATTTCATTTATGACTGTCTGGGAAATCTGTGCTTCTGTTTTATCTGTCATATCCATCAAATTGAGATCAACATGAATGGAAGGTTCGATGATTTGAACAGGCTCACCGTCTATGCTTGAGAATCGCGTTCTGAGAGTTTCATGGCGCAAGGCTACACTGTTCAGGGCCCTCCCCATAAGATCTGTCTGTATCTCTCCTTCGATCATAAGCGCCATGGGGATATTGTATGTTGAAGAGCCAGGTGTCATCTGTTCAAGGAACCATAGCCTTTTCTGTGCATGGGAGAGTTCATATGAATCCTGCCCTCCAAGCTTAGGTATCTCACCAAGTTTCTGTCCCTGCATTGAGGTTATGGCTCTGCCGAGTCCTTCAATTGTCGGAGCTTCGAATATTGATCTGAGAGGCAGCTCGATATTCATATCCTTTTTGATGCGTGAAATAACCTTTGTAGCTTTTAGAGAATGGCCTCCGATATCGAAGAAGTTATCTTTCACGCCAACCTTCTCTACTGCCAGAACATCCTGCCATATCTGAGCTAATGATTTTTCCGTGTCATTTCTCGGGGCGACATATTCGGCTTCACTAGCACTGAAGCTGTCTTCAGGCTCGGGAAGCGAGTTCCTGTCCACCTTGCCGCTTGTGTTGAGCGGCAGGGCATCAAGCCTCATGAATCTGCCCGGAACCATATAATCGGGCAGGGCATCTGCAAGACTCGCGCGCAGGTCAGGTATTGAAATCTCATCCCTGGCCACATAGAACCCAATAAGATATCTGTCTCCGGCGGCATCGATCCTGTCGACAACCACGCAATCCTCAACACCGGGATATGAAGACAGAACGGACTCTATTTCACCCAGCTCTATTCTGAATCCCCTAATCTTGATCTGGAAATCTATACGCCCCAGAAAGTCTATGTTACCGTCCGGAAGCCATTTGCCAAGGTCGCCCGTCCTGTATAAAAGCTCACCCTCACGGAAGGGATCGGGAATGAAGTTCTGTTCCGTCCGTTCGGGATTGTTGAGATATCCCTTTGCAAGACCGTCACCACCGATATAAAGCTCTCCGGGTACACCCACAGGCACGGGATTCCGGTTGCCGTCAAGGACGTATATCCATGTATTTACAATTGGTGCCCCGATCGGCACTGACATTCTGTTTTTAAGCGCATCGATATCAACAAGATACGATGTGGAATCGACACTCGATTCCGTGACTCCATAAACATTTGTCCACCTTGTAGATTTCCCGTTAGTACCGTCATGATAACGCTGGACAAGATCAACCGGCAGGGCTTCTCCTCCTATGATCACATGCCTGAGCTTCAATTCTGGCTCATTCATGATACCGCTGCCGACAAGGAGCTCCCACAACGAAGGTGTCCCGTCTATAACCTCGATTCCGTTTTTCAGGATATACGGGATCAGCTGTCCCAGGTCCTTTTTTATAGTTCCCGGAATCGGATAAAGGGTATGACCCAGCAGCAGCGATGCGAATATCTGTTGAACCGAGGCGTCGAAGCTGAACGAAGCCAGCTGTGCAACCCTCAGATACCCTTCATAATTGGAATAGAGTATCTTTATAAGACCGTGAACAAGATTTATCACCCCGCGGTGCGGTACAAGCGTGCCCTTGGGCTTGCCGGTGGAGCCTGATGTATAGATTGAATAGGCAATATCATCGGCACTGATTTCAATCCCCGGATTGGAAGGGTCCTGCTTCTCTATCTCATGCCAGTCTCTGTCCAGATACAAGACCTTCTGAGACAGGGGAACCTTGTCGGCAAACTCCTCCCTGCTGAGTACTACGGGTGTACAGCTGTCATCCAGCATGAAATCGATGCGTGCTTCGGGAAAGTCAGGATCGATTGGCATGTAAGCGCCGCCGGCCTTCAATATGCCCAGAATTGAAAGTATGGTCTCTAGCGGGTCGCCTACCATCATGCCCACCAGTACTCCCGGTTTGACTCCACTTTCGATCAGGGCATGTGCAAGTTTATTGGCTCTTATGTTCAACTCTTTGAAAGATAGTGTATGCTCCCCGAAAACGACAGCTTCCCTGTCCCGATTCTTCTGCACCCGGTCTTCAAATACTTCTACAATTGTTGCCTCTCTTGAATATTCGCTTGCAGTTGAATTGAACCCGAACAAAACCATTTCTTTTTCCTGCGGGCTCATTATGGCAACTGTTGAAGCCGGCTGCTTCATGTCTATCGTTATCTGTTCAAGAATTGTTTTCAGATGGGACAGCATGCGATCGATGGTTTCAGGTGCAAAGAGATCAAGCGCATATCCGAGGTTTATATCAAGCGTTGCCCCGGGCGTAATCACCAGGGTAAGGTCATAGTGCGTCATTTCCTCAATCGTTGAATCAGTAATGCGTATTGTGGCATCTCCGGTCATCTCACCCATGTTTACAGGGTAATTCTCAAAGATGAAGAGATTGTTGAAGAGGTTGGCTTTTCCGGGCACAGCACTGCATGCCTTTACCTCAGGCAGGAACGAGTAGCCGAATTCCTCTATTTTGAGAGCCTGAGATTGAAGGTCAGTCATCAGCTCTTCTATTGTAATGCCATTCTCAAAGCTCGCACGAACAGGGAGCGTATTTATGAAGAGGCCTATCATTTCGTCTGAGCCCGGCAAATCGGCTGGCCTTCCCGATAAAGTGACACCAAAGACCACATCCTCCTGCCTGCTATAACGGCCGAGAAGTATTGACCATGCCGCCTGGACAAGGGTGCTCAGAGTTATCCTCTGTTTCCGCGCGGTTTCATTTAATGATGCAGTCAGTTTTTCATCCAGAATAAGGCTCTTCTTTCCAACATTTGAAATGCCGCGTTCCTTCGGATGAAAATCCTGAGGCAGCGGGGTCGGGGCCTCGAAGTTTCCGAGAATTTTTTTCCAGTATTTCTCGGCTTTTGTTTTGTCCTGCTTTTTAAGCCATGCAATGTAATTCCTGTATTGAGGCCTCCTAATGGATGGAAGAGGCTTATTTTCAAGAATGGAAAGGTATGTCACGAACAGGTCGGAGAGGATCAGGGGAATGCACCAACCATCTGTGAGTATATGGTGGAAAGACCATGAAAAGAAGAACCTCTGATTCTTGAGAAGGAATAGATGAAGCCTTACCAGCGGACCGTTTGCCAGATCGAATCTGCGTTTGCTTTCTGTTGAAAGAAAATCTCTAATATTCTGCTTTTCCTCCTCCCCGGACATTTTGGAAAAGTCATGAAGCTCGATTTCAGGTGTCCTATCCTTCAGCACTATCTGAACCGGCTCATTGACTCCTTCCCATCTGAATACAGTACGAAACAGAGGATGGACATTGCCGAGGTGCTGCCATGCCTTTAAAAATGCATCTACATTAAGGTCTCCCTCAATCGTATAGGTAAAGCGTTCGGAATATATAGGAGAGTCTGGTTCCAGAAGGGCATAAAAAAGCATACCCTGTTGCATCGGTGAAAGCGGATAGATGTCCTCTACTTTTTTTTCTGCTTTTTTCTGGACCATGTTTTGTTATCTCCTTCTCGCGCATGCATCAAAGGTCGCCTATAAGCTCATCCAACTGATCCTGAGACATGCCTGCCAAATCAAAATCGGATGGTGTATAACCGGCATGACCCTGCATGCAGTAGTTTAATACATTTCTGATTTCTTCCAAGAATTTTTTTGCAAGATTGATTATCGTTTCTTTGCTGAATCTGTTGCTGCTGTAGTTGACATATATGTTCAGACGCGAACTTTCCACGGTGCAGTTGATATCCAGGGCATGCGGCCTAACATTACGGGGGTCGCCAGGAGATGAAGGGATGCCTGTAACAAGCTCAAAAACACCTTCCATTCCCGCATTGTCAAACTGCCCAAGGTAATTGAAGCACACCTGTGGTTCCGTCTTGACAATACCCGAATCCGGGCTGAGATACCTGAGGACACCATAATCCAGTCCCCTGTTTGGCATGTTCCGGAGAGTCTCTTTAACTGTTTTTATCTGTTCATCCATTTCATCTGCAGAATCTATCTGTACAAAAACCGGGAAAAGCGTGGTGAACCATCCCACAGTGCGGGATATATCGATTCCCGTAAAGATATCCTCTCTACCATGCCCTTCCATATTAAAACATATATGTTCGCTGCCGGTTTTCGCTGACAGAGTTCTAGCAAGCGAAAGGACAAGAAGGTCGTTTATCTCAGTATTAAATGCATCGTGCGCACTCTTCAGGAGAAGGTCCGTATCTTCCTTCGAAAGTGTTTCATGAATCACGGCCACTGATGCCATGTCGTTCGGTCCTGAATCGAAATCTTCGGGTATCAGGGCATAATTTTCCTTTGCCATCTCGTTTAAGAAACCGGCTTCATCTTTTATCTGATCTGCGTAATTCCTGATTTTTACCGCCCATTCCTTGAATGACGAAGTCTTATCAGTCATCGCCGGTTGAGAACCCTGCAGGATTTCGCCATAGGCACTGAAAATGTCTTCTACAATAATACGCCATGAAACGCCGTCCACCACAAGGTGATGTGCCACAAGGGCCAGATGTGCCGATTCCCCGCAAGTAAAGAGGCCCGAAGCAAACACCGGACCTTCACTGATATCAAGTGAGGATTGCAGTTTATCTATCTCAATCTTCAGTTCATCTTCATCTGCGACAGAGGCTTTTACAAATACAGGCTCCTCGCCGGACGGCAGGTAAACCTGCATCCCGCTTTTAAAACGCGATCTGAGGACATCATGGCGATCGATAACAAGCTTAAGACTCTTTTTCAAAGCATCTTCATCAATGGTAAGTGCAGTCTTTAAAATAATGGCCTGATTGAAATGATTGATGTTATTCAAATTAAGCTCGAACAGCCATTTTTGAATCGGTGTCAGAGGAGCTTCACCTGTCACATCCCCCTGTTCGGCAAGACCTGCCCGGGCTTTCCCGGCAACAAGCGCAAGTTCCGCAATTGTCTGGTTTTCGAATATATCCCTGGGCTTGATTTCATAACCTTGTTTTTTGAGCCTGCCCGCCACCTGAAGGCTGATGATGGAATCCCCGCCGAGATCGAAGAAATTATCGTATATCCCCACTTTGTTGAGCTTCAGCACCTGGCACCACACATCTGCAATTGCCTGCTCGATTTCAGTCCGGGGTGCCACGTACGCACTTTCATCACCGGAAATGAAGCTGTCAACTTCCGGCAGGGCGTTGCGATCGACCTTGCCGTTGGGAGTAAGCGGCAGCATATCCAGTTTCATGAAACGTGCCGGGACCATGTATTCGGGAAGCTTCTCTTTCATGAAGTTCTTTATGTCTGTTATAGGAATCTCACTCTCTGAAACATAATATCCCACAAGGTATTTTCCCGACGCACGGTCATCCCTGTCAACAACCACACAATCATGTATTCCGTTATAACTTGCCAGAAGCGCCTCGACCTCGCCGAGTTCAATCCTGTAGCCTCGTATCTTAACCTGATGATCGACCCTGCCGAGATATTCTATATTCCCGTCTGCAAACCATCTTGCCAGATCCCCTGTCTTGTAAATGGTCACTGCCGGATCAAAAGGACTCGGCACAAAACTTTTTGATGAGATTTCGGGTTTATTCAGATAGCCGCGTGCAACACCGGGACTTTCAATATAAATCTCACCCGGTACGCCTATCGGAACGAGCCTCCGGTCCTTGTCCAGGATATATATCTTCGTGTTAGCAATAGGCTTTCCAATAGGCACATTCGTGCACTCTGAATCAAGCCCGGAAAATGCATAGACTATGCAGCCGACAACTGTTTCGGCAGGTCCGTATTCATTAAAAATGACCGAACCCGGATGCCGGATGAGAAATGAGCGTGAAGTCTTGGCTGAAAGGGCCTCTCCACCCAGTATGAAACGGTTGAGCGACGCCGATTTTTCTACTCCGCCTTCAGTGAGATTGTCTGCTATCTCCAGATGTGCAGGTGTCAGTTTTGCGATATCAGTACCAGATGTCAGAACAAGTTCGACAAGGGTGGTCGGATCGATGCCGCTCTTCATTATCGATATATACTCCCCTGAAACAAGCGGGAGAAACATGCTGGTGACCGTTAGGTCAAAAGACATGGATGTATAGAGCGGAAAAGAACCGTGTCCAGGCACATCATAAGCACCCGCAGCCCACGTTATGTAATTTACAAGACCTCTGTGTTCTATTTCTATCCCCTTAGGATTGCCTGTGGAGCCTGATGTGTAGATGACATATACAAGGTCCCTGCTGGTATTGACAAGTTCAGGCCTGTTAGAAGGCATTTGTGCTATCTTATCCCAGTCGTCATCAAGGCACAGGACTTCCCCGGAAAAAGCCGGCATCCTGGAAAGCATATCGGATTTCGTAAGTATGAGCGGCGCACCGCAGTCGGAAAGCATATATTCCAGACGAGCCGCCGGGTATTCAGGATCAAGCGGCACATAAGCACCGCTTGATTTTATTATCCCGAGCACACCTGTTATCATCTCAACTGAGCGCTCAATAAAAACACCTACAACGCTGTCAGGTTTAATACCCTTATTCCTCAGAAAGTGTGCAATCTGATTCGACTTTTTTTCAAGTTCGATATAACTCAAGCTTTTTTCGCTTGAAATGATGGCTGTACTGTCGGGCGTTTTATCAACCTGGCGCTCAAACAGTTCCTGGATGCATAAGGTATCAGGATACTCCATCTTAGTTGAGTTGAAGGAGTTCAGTGTCTCTTTTTCAGCATCAGTCATTATATCAATGCGGCCCACTTCCTGAACAGGATCAGTTATAAATGCCGACAATACTTTAAGCATATGACCGAGCATCCGTTTTATAGTCTTGCCATCAAACTTCGCACGATCATACTGGATTGCCAAACACATACTTTCGCCGGGCATGACCAGCACGGTAATGGGGAAATTGGTCATCTCCACAGACTGCACATCAGAAATGCCCACACCAGACCCGCTGGCAGATGAAAGCGGATAGTTCTCGAAAACCACATTGCTGTCAAACAGGTTCTGCGTCTTTGGAAGAGAGGTCAGGGCCTTGATTTCAGGAAGAAAAGAGTATTCATATTCCCTGATTGAGAGAGAAAGCTTCTGCTGATACCCGAGCAGCTCCGTTACCTTCATAGCGGAAGCAAAGCGCACTCTTACAGGCAGGGTATTGATAAACAGGCCGACCATTTCATCGGAACCTTTCAACTTGTCAGGCCGTCCTGAGACTGTTGCACCAAAAACGACATCATCACTGTTGCTGTAGCGGCTTAAAAGAACGGCCCATGAAGACTGCATCACGGTGCTGGGCGTGACATGCTCCTTTCTGCTTAGAGCCAGAAGGGCCTCGGTCATTTCAGGAGAAAGAAGAACCTTCTCCTCACCCATGGATGTTACGGCACCATCGGCCGTCCTTCTGTCAAGAGGCAGCGGCGTTGCAGCCTGAAGGTCTCCGAGAAGCCCTTTCCAGAAATTAACAGCCTCTTCTTTGTCCTGATCCAGGTACCATGCGATATAATCTTTATATGGTCTTCTGGTAATTCTTGGCATGGCGCCGCCTGTTGCGACAGCAAGATATATCGAGAAAAGGTCGTTCAGGATTATAGGCAGGCACCATCCGTCCAGAATGATATGGTGATAGCTCCAGATGAATTTATATTTATTACCTGCAAGGATAAAGATGTTGAGCCTTGTAAGCGGCCCTTCTTCCATATCGAAAAGCTTCTTTTTGTCGTTTTTTAAAAATTCACCGATCCGCCGCTGCTGCTCCTTATCGTCTAAACCTTTGATGTCATGCACCTCGAAAATAACGGGGATTTCCTTGAGTACGATCTGCAGAGGATCTTTGACCTTCGACCATTTGAAAACCGTCCTGAATACCGGGGTTATGGCAATCAGTCTGGTCCAGGCCTCTTTTAGTTTCTGCATATCCAGCTGAGCGTTTATTGTAAAAGCGACCTGCTCGAAATACACAGGAGTTGTTTCATCGTAAAGGGTATGGAACAGCATCCCCTTCTGTGTCGGAGACAAGGGATATATATCCTGTGTATTTTCCTTGGTCACAAACGTCATTTGAGTTCCTCCGTCTATTCGTAAATGTTGTCAAGATCCTCCTGATCCAGTTTGGCAAGTTTGAAATCAGATGGTGTGACATCAAAACTCTCAGGCTTCATGCAGTGACCGGCAATCCTAATCAGTTCTTCCCTGTATTTCTCAGCCAGCCCCATGATTGTTTCTTTTTTATGTTTATTTGTGCTGAAAACCATATTGATATTGAGCTGTGATTCCTTGACCGCACAGATGATATCAATCAGGTTTGCACGGGGATTCTGCCCGTCCACGGTAAACGGCACATCAGCCCTGGCAAGATCAAAAACTCCACCCAGCCCGGAGGCTGCAAGTTGTCCAAGGTAGTTGAAGCTTATGCCCATATTGACAGGCCAGTCCCTGCCGGTGAGGTATTTGAGAACTCCGAAATTAAAACCTCTTGAAGGTATTGTATGCAGGCATTCTTTGACATATTTTACACGAACTCCCAGATCGGTTGATTCAGGGCAGTTGAGAACCACCGGATACATCGTTGTAAACCAGCCGACTGTGCGGGATATGTCAATATCTCCCATGACATCTTCCCGGCCATGTCCCTCAAGTGTAAACGCAATACTCTTTGAGTCAGCCCATTTACAAAGAATTTGCATCAGTGCCGTTATGAGCAGGTCGTTCACCTCGGTACCATAAGCTTTGTGTGCATCACGAAGGAGATACCCAGTCGTTTCTTCATCCAGGTCTATTGTCACCACATCAGCAGCATCCATGACATTGGGCCCGGAATCATTATCCTGAGGCAGATCAACTTTTAAACCTGCCAGACTCTTTTCCCAGAAACCGGATTCTTTCTGTACATCCTTTTCTGATGCATATTGGCCCTGCTTTACGGACCACTCCATGAAAGAGGTCGTTTTGGCCGGAAGCTCAATTTCCTTGCCGTCCGATAATGCGGCATATCCCTGGAAGAGATCTTCCAGTAATATTCTCCATGATACGCCGTCGATTGCAAGATGATGTGCTGCCAGCAGCAGATAGTCACATACTGGTGCATGGTATAGTCCTGCTGCAATAAGAGGCCCCTTTTCTATGTCGAGCGAGGACTGCACTGCCTTTATCTCATTCTCCAGGTTCTCATCAGGTACGGATACAACCGTCAGTTTCACCTCCGCCCCTATGGGCATGAACTCCTGTTTGTCAGGTATAAACCGGGCTCTTAAGACATCATGATTGTCGATGACAGTCTGAAGCGCTTTCCTGAGCTTTTCTTCATCCAGCCTGATGTTTGATTTGAACATCAATGCCTGGTTGAAATGATTCCTGTTGACAAGGGGCAGATCGAAAAACCATCTCTGGACAGGCGTCAAAGGCGCAATGCCTACAACCGCACCCTGATCCGCCATCTTTGATGTCGTCTGTTTTACGACAGTTACGAGCTCGACAATACTCTGATGCTCGAATATGTCGCGCGGCCGTATTTCATAGCCGTCTTTCTTGAGCCTGCTCACAACCTGCAGACTTATGATGGAATCGCCGCCAAGTTCGAAGAAATTGTCATTTATGCCTATGCGCTCAACACCAAGGACCTCCTGCCAGATTTGGGCAATAAGCTGTTCAAGCTTGTCCCTTGGTGCGACATATTCCGTTTCGACTACAGGCTGCATGCCTTCAGGTTCGGGAAGCGCCTTTCTGTCTACCTTACCGTTTGGAGTAAGCGGAAGGCTTTCCAGTCTTATCATGCGTGACGGCACCATATAGTCGGGCAGTTTTTCTTTCAGAAAAGCCCTTAATTCTGAAATGGACAGTTCTTCTGAGGCTACATAATAGGCAACAAGGAATTTGTTGCCTTCCTTGTCATCCTTATCAATTACAACCACATCGGAAATCATTTCATGTTCGGCCAGACGTGCTTCGATTTCACCCATCTCGATACGGTTCCCGCGTATTTTTACCTGGTAGTCGACCCTTCCGTGAAACTCTATATTGCCGTCGGAAAGCCAGCGTCCCAGGTCTCCGGTTTTATAGATAAAAGGATATTCTCCCTTGCTGAACGGATTCGGAAGAAACCGCTGGGCGGTTTTTTCGGGAGCATTCCAGTACCCGCGGGCAAGTCCGGCGCCCGAGAGATAAATCTCGCCTAGCACTCCTATGGGAACAGGCTTCAGGTTTTTATCCAGTATATAAGCTTGGCCGTTGGACAGAGGCTTTCCTATAAGGGGCTGACGGTCGAAATCCCTGGGGACTCTGAACCCTGTTGAATATGTGGTGTCCTCGGTCGGACCATAGAGGTTTCTTATTACATCCACATCGAGCTTTGCATAGGCGTCTTTTACCAGATCAAGCTTGAGAGGCTCTCCTGCAAGGCAAATCGCTTTTACTCTGTATCTTTTCCCGGCGATGTTCACCAGATGCTTCAATGCTGATGGAACCGTATTGATCATGGTGGCGGTTCCCCCCGAACTCAGATAATCATCGATATCGAGCGAACTCTTGAGTATAATCACCTTCGCTCCTGTTGTCAGGGGAAGCAGCATCTCGAATATTGACAGGTCGAAACACATCGATGTCGAGTATATCAGTTCTTCGTACTCATCAAATGTGAACTCATCCAGACACCAGTAAAGAAACGCGGTTACATTGCGGTGCTCAATCATGACCCCTTTCGGGACACCGGTCGAACCGGAAGTGTATATCAGATGAGACAGGTTCTTCGGTCCCGCAGCCGGGTTCGGATTATCAGGGCTTTCTTTTGCGATTTCAGCCCAATCCTTATCCAGCAGCACTATGCCATCAGGCCGGTTCGTTACTCTATCCAGAAGGAAACTCTGAGTGACGAGAACAGGACTCTCGGAATCTTCCAGCATGTACTCAAGCCTTGCTCCGGGATATTCCGGATCCATGGGAACATAACCTCCTCCTGCTTTGTGAATCCCGAGGATCGCCACGAGCATATCGATAGAGCGGCTTACCATGAGACCAACCTTGGATTCGGGCCCGACACCTTTCGACCTCAGGTAGTGCGCCAGTCTGTTGGCATTTTCATTGAGTTCCTTATAAGTAATAGAACTGCTTTCAAAGCTCACTGCAATATTATCTGGTGTCTTCACAGCCTGTTCCTCGAAGAGCTGGTATGGACATTTATCTTCCGGGAACTGTCTTCTGGTAGAGTTGAAACCTGAGACGACCTGTTCAAATTCCTCAGCCGTCATAATCTCGAGCTCGGAAAGAGGCGTACCGGGCTTATTGAGCATCTCATTGATAAGTGTCTGTGTATGCCCTTTGATCCTCTCCATACTCTCAGGATACAGTTTTTCCTCGTTGTAGAGGTATTTCAGCAAAAGCTTCTTTCCTGGCGCACACACAATGCAGATATCGTAGTTTGTCGCTTCTTTTGCGCTTATATCCGACACCTTCATATCGGAACCTACAGCAAAAGTGTCCAGTGGATAATTTTCGAAGACTATGATGCTGTCGAACAGGTTCATGCCTGGTGAAACGGCACTGCATGCACGGATATCAGGCAAAAAGGAATATTCGTATTCCATCACGCTTGTTGAACTTTCCTTGAATGTATTCAGAAACGAAGAAAATGTGTTCTGCCTGTCAATCAAGGCCCTTACCGGAAGGGTATTTATGAACAGGCCGACCATGGCGTCTGAGCCTTTAAGCTGTGGCGGACGTCCTGAAACGGTTATCCCGAAAACACAGTCATCGTTTCCGCTATAGCGGCTAAGCTGCAGTGCCCATATCCCCTGAATCACCGTACTCAGTGTTGTACGCTGTTCCCTGGCAAATGTCTCAAGCCTGCTTGTTATATCTTCACTGAGCTCCAGCTGGATTTCTTTTACATTAAGACCTCCTTCATGAGGTCTGTCGCACGGCAGGACAGTCGGGGTATCAAAGTCTCTCATATATTCACCCCAGAACTTATCTGCCTTTTTTTTGTCCTGCCCCGCAAGCCAGGCAATATACTCTTTATAAGGAGGACGGGTAATTCGGGACAAAGGCTGCCCTGTTTTCAGTGTGGTATAAGAGCTGAAAAAATCGCTCATGATAAGGGAAAGGCACCATCCATCCAGAAGTATATGGTGATAGCTCCAGAGAAAATAGTAAACGTTATGTCCCAGTTCAATTACATTGAGCCTCATGAGAGGCCCTTTGCCAAGGTCGAATGAAGAAACCTTATCTCTGGCCAGAAAATCCTTTATCCATTCCTTCTGAGAATTATCTTCAAGGTTCTTGATGTCATGAACACCAAGGACAACGGGGTACTTCTTCAAAACTATCTGAACCGGTTTTGAGGTATCCTTCCAGTTGAAAACCGTCCTGAAAACCGGATATGAATCTATAAGGTGGTTCCAGGCCTTCTCAAGACAGGGCAGATCCAGCGGCCCCTCAATCCTGCAGCTGAACTGCTCGAAATAGGCAGACGTCTCTGAATCATAAAGCGTGTGGAAGAGCATGCCCTGCTGCATGGGCGACAAGGGGTATATATCTGCGATGTTCTGTTTCGTCAGGTATGACATTACAATCTCCTTATTCAAAATCGGACAATCTGTTCAATTCATCCTGATTCAGACCTGCAAGACCAAAATCCGAGGGTGTGATATCAAAGCTATCCGGATGCATACAGTGTTCAACCACCCTCACAAGCTCCTTTCTGAACATCTGTGTAAGTTCTTCAATAGTTTCCCTGCGATGTTTGTTTCTGCTGAAAATCCAGTCTATTCTTAATTTACCGTCCATTACCATCGCAATAATATCTATCAGGAAAGCCCTTTCATTTCTGCCGTCAATCACATGCGGAACATTTGTTCGTGCCAGTTTGAACGATCCATCCGCACTCCCGGCAACTATCTGTCCGAGATAATTGAAACTGATAAGCGAACCCGAATTAAGATCTTTCCCGCATAGATTCTTTAGCACGCCGTAATTAAATCCTTTGAAAGGAATCGTATGAAGCTTTTCTTTGACATATTTGACCTGAGCGGGAAGCTCGTTTCCTGGGTTTTGCAATACTACCGGGAACATAGTGGTAAACCATCCGACAGTCCTCGTAATATCAACGCCGGATATGACATCTTCCCTGCCGTGGCCTTCCAGATCAAATGCCATATCCGTTTTTCCCGTCCATGCCATGACTACCCTCATCAAAGCAGTTACCAGCAGATCGTTAACATCTGTATTATATGCATGATGTGCATGCTTCAAAAGGTTATCCGTTTCTTCATGGGTAAGGTCGAAACGGACAAATTCGGATGATTCAACATCGTTTACACCATTATCATGGTCAAGGGGAATGTCAGGATTGATTTTACTGATTTCATTATTCCAGAATTCAAGCTCGTTCCGGACCTTTTCCTCACCGGCATATTTTGCCTGGCGATTTGCCCATTCCATAAATGAAGTCGTCTTCGGAGGCAGCGATATCTCCTGACCTGTTGCCGCCATAGCAGATCCTGAAAGCAGGTCTACCAGCAATATCCTCCAGGACACCCCATCAACAACCAGGTGGTGAGCAACAAGCAGCAGATAATCGTTCTCAGGCGCCTGGAACAGCGCCGCACAGAATACAGGGCCTTCTTTGATGTTCAGTGAAGATTGGATCTTGTTGATCTCTTCATCCAGTCTGTCTTCAGAATCGATCTTCTTTACAACAAAGTTTACTTTTTCACCAAGACCCTCGATTCTCTGTTTTCCATCCACAAAACGGGAGCGCAGAACATCATGGTGGTCTATGAGCCCCTGAAGCGCTTTATCGAGTATGTTGCCTCCGTTCAGGCGGTCCTTTGACACAAAGAGGAGTGCCTGATTGTAATGATTTACATTTTCAGGATTCTGATTGAAGAACCAGTGCTGGATAGGTGTTAGAGGTGAGACGCCACTTACTGGAGCTTGCTCAGCAGAAGCGGTTTCGTTGGCAACCACGGCACTCGAAAGTTCTGCTATCGTCTGTCTCTGAAGTATATCTTTCGGATGCAGCCTGTACCCGCGCTGGTTCAAGCGGTTAACCACCTGGAGGCTTATTATCGAATCGCCGCCGAGTTCGAAGAAATTATCAAAAATCCCGACCTTCTCAATTCCCAGAATCTCCTGCCAGATTTCAGCCAGTATTTTTTCAATCTCATCCCTTGGCGCAACATATTCTGATTCGACAGATGGTCTCAACCCTTCGGGTTCAGGCAATGCATTGCGGTCGACTTTTCCGTTCGGAGTAAGCGGCAGGCTTTCCATGAAAATAAACCGTGAAGGAATCATATAGTCGGGCAGCGATTCTTTCAGATATGCGCGCAGATCCGTGACCGAAATATCTTCATCAGCCACATAATAGGCTGCGAGGTACTTGTTACCTTCAGTATCGTCCTTATCAATGACAACAGCATCCGTAATCGAAGGATGTTCGGAAAGCCGCGTCTCGATCTCACCCATCTCAATGCGGTTGCCTCTGATTTTCACCTGGTAGTCGACACGTCCGTGGAATTCTATATTGCCGTCAGGCAGCCAGCTTCCCAGGTCTCCAGTCTTGTATATATAGGGACAGAAATCACTGCTGAACGGATTGGGAATAAACCTTTGTGCGGTTTTTTCAGGGGCATTCCAGTACCCCCTTGCAAGGTCGTGGCCGGAAAGATAGATTTCTCCTTTAACGCCGAGCGGCACAGGCTTCAAATGTTTATCGAGTATATAAGCCCTCGTGTTTGAAATAGGCCGCCCTATGAGCGGCTGTCTGTTGAAGTCCGGAGTAACCCGGAAATTTGTCGAATATGTGGTGTCTTCTGTCGGTCCGTAGAGATTTCGCACCATATCCACGTCAAGTTTGGAATACGCCTCTTTAACAAGGTCAAGCTTGAGAGGTTCTCCTGCAAGATTTACGGCTTTTATCCTGTGTTTCCTGCCAGCTATGTTCACCAGGTGTTTCAGGGCAGAAGGAACGGTATTAACCATGGTTGCTGAATTGCCCGCACTGAAATAGTCATCCAGGTCAAGCGAACTTCTGAGCACAATGACCCTGGCCCCGGTTATTAAAGGCAGAAGCATTTCAAAGACGGAGAGGTCGAAACACATCGAGGTTGAGAATATCATCTCCTCATATTCATCGAAGCTGAATTCCTCGAGGCACCAGTATAGAAAGGCGGTTACGTTGCGGTGTTCAATCATGACGCCTTTAGGAAGCCCGGTTGAGCCGGATGTGTATATGAGATGAGAAATGTTTTCCGGACCTGCTACCGGCTCCAGATTATCTCCGCTCTCTCTGTAAATTTCCGGCCAATCAGTATCAAGGCATACGGCTGTTGCTGGACAGTTAGTAATCCTTGCCAGCAGATGGCTCTGAGTAATCAGAACCGGGCTCTTTGAATCTTCAAGCATATATTCAAGTCTGGCCTTGGGGTAAGCGGGGTCCATCGGCACATATGCGCCGCCTGCCTTGTGGATGGCAAGAACACTCATCACTATATCATCGGAACGTTCTACAAGAAGACCAACCTTAATCTCTTTTCCCACACCCTTTGAACGTAGATAGCGTGCAAGTCTGTTTGATTTCTCATTAAGCTCCCGGTAGGTAAGCTCACTCCCTTCGAAAACAACGGCAATCTTATCAGGAGTCTTGTTTACCTGCTCCTCGAACAGATCATACGGGCACTTGTCTTTCGGATAAAATGAATCAGTTGCGTTGAACTCAACAAGGATTTTATTAAGCTCGGCACTGTCAAGAATCTCCAGAGCGCTCAGATTCTTTCCGGGATCTGTTGATACTTCATTAAGTAACTTGACATAGAAATTGCAGAATCTCTCGATGGTTTCCTTATTGAAAAGGTCGGTATTATACTCAAACTGCATCTTTATAAGGTCTGCCTCTTCGGATGCAATCAGGGAAATATCGAATTTTGCTACGCCCCTGTCATGTGTGATGTTTTTAAATCTGAGATCTCCAAGTTTTGCTTCGCTCAGATCTTCTGTTGCATTCTCCAGGACGAACATGACGTTGAAAACTGGCGTGGCGCTGGTGTCCCTTGTAGGATTAAGGATATCTATGAGACGGTCGAACGGATAGTCCTGGTTCGCATAGGCCTCAAGGCAGGTCTGCTTCACCTGGGCAAGCAGTTTGTCAAATTCAGGGTCGCCCGACATATCCATACGAAGGGCCAGAGTATTGATGAAAAATCCTATAAGCCCTTCCAGGTCATGATGATTTCGTCCGGCTATAGGTGACCCGACAATGATATCCTGCTGCTGGCTCAGCTTGCCGAGCAATACCCCGAACGATGCCAGAAGAAGCATGAACAGGGTTATATCCTGATTTTTTGCACAATTTTTCAGGTTTTGTGTAAGAGCCTCATCAAGTTTTACAGTATGAACAGCTCCATTGTTGGTCTGAACCGGTGGTCTCGGGCGATCAACAGGAAGATCGAGGAAAGGCAGCGGCCCTCCTAATTTTCCCACCCAGTAATCTTCCTGGTCTTTCAATACGCCGTCTTCCAGCAGTCCTTTCTGCCATGCGGAAAAATCGCGATACTGTATCTTAAGAGGCGGAAGCAACGATTCGGCATTATTTATATGTGCAGCATACTCCGCAGCAACCTCGCGGAGAAGTATGCCCAGAGACCATCCATCAGAGATGATATGGTGCATTGTGAGCATGAGAATATGTTTGTCGTATCCTAACTTCAGCATCTTGATCCTGAAAAGCGGCCCTTCTTCCAGATTGAAGTGGTAGGCACCTTCCAGATCAATAACGAGTTTAACCTCGGGCCCATCCTCGCTTCTGCCTGTCATATCGACTACGGGCATTGCAACTTCAAGCCTGTCGGTAATTATCTGAACAGGTTTTCCGTTAACCGTTGAGAATGTTGTCCTAAGTCCTTCCTGACGGTCGACAACCGACTGGAAAGCATCTCTTAAGATATCGGTATCAAGTTTGCCTTCCAGGAGTACATCCGCGTGAACATTGTATGAAGAAGGGTCAAGTATAAGTTTATCGAGGAACCATAACCGCTTCTGTGCATTCGATACCTCGTAATAATCCCTTTTCTCAAGCACAGGGATGTCCGATGAACCGGATTCTCCTGATTTCATACCCTGAATCGCCAGAGCCAGGTCCCGAATTGTCGGCTGTTCAAACATGATCCTCAAAGGCACATCGACATTAAGCAAACTTTTTATACGCGACATGACGCGAGTGGCCTTCAACGAATGGCCGCCAAGATCAAAGAAGTTGTCCAGAACCCCTATGCGTTCGACATTCAGAATATCCTTCCATATATCTACTAAAAGGCGCTCCGTCTTTGTCCGGGGTTCAATATACTCAGTCTGGCCGGTATCCAGAGTGATCATTCTTATCAGGGCTTCGCGGTCCAGCTTTCCATTGGGAGTCATCGGGAGGCTGTCCAGGTGTATGAACTGTGAAGGTATCATGTAATGAGGCAGATATACTTTCAGGTATGCATTCAGGTCTTCATTGGACAGAGGAAATTCAGCCAGATAGAAAGCGACAAGCCTTACCTGTCCTTCCGTATCCTTCTTATCAATGACAACACATTCCATGATCTGTTCATGAGATGACAGGACTGATTCTATTTCACCCATCTCAACCCTGTAGCCTCTTATCTCGATCTGGAAATCAGAGCGTCCTATGAAATCTATATTCCCATCCGGCAGCCACCTGCCGAGGTCTCCTGATGCATACATCCTGGTATCCCCGCCTTCGAACGGGTCAGGGATAAAAGACATACTAGTCCTTTCGGTATCATTGAAATATCCTTTGCCCACCCCTGCACCACCGATGTATATCTGTCCGGCAACACCTACCGGAACAGGCTTAAGGTATTTGTCCAGTATATAAATCACGGTATTGCCTATCGGACGGCCAATAGGCGGATTGCCATTCTCATTGTTCCATCCGCTGACATCCATATAGGTCGCCACAACCGTGGTTTCGGTCGGACCATACAAGTTGAAGAAATCATATGAAGAATGCCTTGGGACAAAGCTCAATCTATCTCCACCGGTAGCCATGAAATTCAGTGAAAGCCCTTCAAAATCCATTCCCAGGAATATCTCGGCAAGCTTTGTGGGAATGAAAGTCTTGGTGACCCCATTTTCTATCATCCATTGTGCCAGCTCTTCCGGCATCATCTCTCCGAGACGACGATCAAGTGATACAACGCACGCACCTGATACAAAACAGGGCCAGACTTCAAGAACAGTGGCATCGAATGCCACACCGGAAAGGTTCGTCCCTCTGTCATGTTCAGTAAATTTGAAATACCTGCTGTACCACCATGCAAAATTGAGGACGTTCCTGTGAAGTATCATGCTCCCTTTAGGCCTGCCTGTAGAACCAGAAGTATAGATTATATAGGCAAGCATATCGGGCCTGATCTGAATATCCTGGGCTTTGCCTGATGACTGCCAGACTTCAGATCCCTTATCCAGGAATGCGGTTATGGTACCACATTCAGGTACAATGCTTAGTAGATCCCTTTGCAGGAACAATACCTTTGCACCTGAATCTTCGATCATCAGACGGATTCTTTCAGCAGGGTAATCTGGGTCAATTGGTACATAGGCGGCACCTGCTTTCCAGATACCCAGGCATGAAATGATCATTTCGGGACATCTGTTTGAAAGTATGGCCACCGTGTCACCGGGTAGAACCCCTCTGTTTATAAGAAACGTTGCAACCCTGTTGGATAATATATCAACTCCGGCATATGTTATTTCCTCATCCTTAAAAATTATTGCCGGATAGTCCGGAAATTCCCTTACTCTCGCAGTGATGACCGAAGGAATGGTCTCCCCCTCGGGCACAGGGTATGCGGATTCGTTGAAACCCTTTAAAATCCGCGTTTTCTCTAAAGAGGGAAGCATCTCTATATCAGCGATGCTTTTTTCAGGATTCATAAGCACATCTTCAACTATCTGCTTATAGTATCCCATGAAACGTTCGATGGTACTTCTCTCAAACAGATCAGCATTATATTCGAAGCGCATTGTAATACCGTCAGATTCTTCATAACCGGTGACACTTAGGTCAAACCTTGAATTTGGATCGTCTCCCGTAATGTCCTTTATCGCTATTCCCGAAACTCCTGCCCCGGCAAACGGATTTGCCGATGCCTCGCGGAATTCGAAAGTAATATCAAAAATTGGGGTTCTGCTGAGATCCCTTACCGGATTGATAACTTCCACGAGTTTGTCAAACGGGTACTCCTGGTTTGCATAGGCGCCAATTGCGGTTTTCTTCACGCGCTTCAGCAACTCTGAAAGATCCGGATTACCCGAAAGGTCACTCCTCATGGGAAGGACATTTACAAAGAATCCAATCAGCGGCTCGATTTGTGAATTGTTACGGCCGGCAATAGGGGCACCGACAATAATATCTTCCTGCCCTGAAAGCTTTGAAAGCATCACATCGAAAAGGGCCATTGTCAGCATGAACATTGTAACGTCTTCTTTTCTTGCAAGTTCTTTGATGCCGTTTAATGTCTTCTGATCAATCTTTATTCTTGCAGTACCTGCATTCTGTGTCTGGATGGCAGGCCTGGGTCTGTCCGTTGGAAGGTTCAACAAAGGAAGAGTCCCGGATAGATTGTCAAGCCAGTATTTTTCCTGTTCCTTTATTCCCTCTCCCTCAAGCAGCCTGTTCTGCCAGAAGGCGAAATCTCTGTATTGTACAGGCAGTTCGGTACTGGGTAACGGGGATTTAGAATTAAATGCAAGATAATTGCCGATAACTTCCTGGACAAGAATCGACATGGACCAGCCGTCGGAGATGATATGGTTCATTACTATCATGAACACATTTTTTGTCTCTGTCAGCCTTATGATCATAACCCTGAACAATGGCCCTTTTTCAAGATCAAACGGTCTGACTTTTTCTTCCGATATTATGGTCTGGAGCCTATCTTCCTTATCTTCTTCATGCCTCAGATCATATACCGGCATTTCAATTGTGAATGAGTCATTTACGACCTGAACCGGTTCATCATTAATGGTCATGAAAACGGTTCTCAGCGTCTCGTGCCGGTTGGCAACGGCTTGAAGCGAATCTTTCAAAACAGCAAAATCAAGTTCAACACCATCGATCAGAACCGCACCGGGAATATTGTAAAATGGGCTTCCGGGAACAACTTTGTCGAGCAGCCAGAGCCGTTTCTGGGCATGGGACAGTTCGTAATACTCCGCCTTTTCAAGGCGTTTGATCTCGGGAAATACCTCCCGCTCTGTCCGAGTCAGAGATTCAACAGCCCCTGCAAGCGTTTCAACCGTCTGGTATTCAAAGATAGCCTTCAATCCCAGTTCGATACTAAAATCCTCACGGAGTCTTGAGGTCACTTTAGTTGCACGGAGTGAATTACCTCCGAGATCAAAAAAATTATCGAATTTAGATATTGCATCTACACCCAGGACATCTCTCCATATCTCAATAATGTGCTGTTCAACCGCGGTAAGTTCAAATCCCTTTTCGTCTTTTGAAGCAGCTAACAGTTCGCCGATATCATTTATAGATATAACAGTTTCATACATGCCCTTTTCGAACTGTTCCCTTAAGCTGTATCGTTTGACCTTGGCACTGGGAGTTCTTGGTATTTCAGATACAGGTACTATGAAATCCAGTTTGATCCCACTCGTTGATATCAGGTTTTCGTTTATCCTTGATAGCAGAGATGAAAGGGATGTTATTGACTCTGTCGTATTTATAAAAAGAATAACCTTTTCGCTGTCACTGTTCAGATCTCTGAGACCTGCGATTGCAAACTCACGGAATGCCATGCCCGGAACCCGTCTTATCTGTTCCTCGATATCGTGAGCATACAGGTTCTGGCCGTTGACAAAGATTATATCCTTGCGCCTTCCGGTTATTGTTATCCGGCCGCTTTTCATAAAGCCCATATCCCCTGTACGGAGCCACTCTCCGCAGAACAGGTCTTTATTGGCCGCTTCATTGTTATAATAACCTTTGACAACGTTCGGTCCCTGAATCTGAATATGTCCGATCGTATATTCATGAACAGGATTATCGTTGTCATCGACAATCCTGATTTTCATGCCTGCAACAGGACCGCCTACATCTGTAAGTTCGATGCTGTCTTCATCAGAAGCTGTTGGAAGTATTATCTGGTCCTTCAAGAAGACATCCTTATCCGCTTTATGGAAAACAGGCTCTGTAAATACCGGCGGAGCAGTCACCTGGAGCGATGCTTCAGCCATACCGTAGCACATGAACATAGACCTGGAATCCAGTCCGAATTTTTCATATTTTTTCATAAAATCCCTTGAAACTAATGGCGAGATGGGTTCGGAACCATTCGTAAGGGATTTTATACATGAAAGGTCTATGCCCCTTATGTCATCGTCATCTACCTGTGCAGTCAGCCACTGGGCTGCAAAATTCGGGCATGGAACATGTGTTCCCCTGTATTTGTCAATCAGTTTGAGGAAAAGTGCAGGATTCTGAATAAAAGTCTTAGGTTCAAGCTTAACCTGATCCATTCCTCCCATAGTCGGGGCAAGGTGGAAGCCGATAAGCCCCATGTCATGGGAATATGGCATCCAGTTTACGATTTTTATCTCATCAATCCGCATATCGGTGTATGCCGAAATCTTGCTGCCGCTGAATATGAGAGCGGTATCAAGAATATATTTCCCATATTTTGATGAGCGTATCTTTTCACCCAGGCTGCTGCCGGATATCTTATTCAGGAGTCTCGTGAAACCGTCGGCATCTTTGTTTTTGCCAAATTTATGTTTCAATATATGTATACCGTATCCGAGAGTCGGCCTGATATCGTTGCCTCTGACGTCAAAGACGCATTTTGCCGAGGCGTCTATTGTATAGATCAGGTTGTAATGCGTCAGCATTACACCTTTCGGATCACCCGTAGAGCCTGAAGAGAACTGCAGGTATGCAATGTCATCAGGTTTCGGATTATGGTGCCTGTTGTCAGGCTCATGCTTCAACAATTCTCCGATATTCAGAAAATCCACTTTCCCAAGAGAGCGGTAAGACCTTTCTGGCTGGTCAGAAATGATGCAGAATTTATCCAGCACACCGCAGACCTTTGTTATCCTTTCCATGCCTTCACTGATGGGGAATGTCCCCGGAATAGGTAAAGGTACAGGTATTACACCTGCAAGGATTATACCCCAGAAGGCTACAAGAAATTCTTCCGAATTCTCAACCTGTAGAATAGCCTGATCCCCCGGCTTATAACCAAGGGCCCTCAATCCCCCCAGAACCCTCTCGGCCGAGTTCATAAGATCTGCATATGTCTGAAGGTGCTCATTTCCCAGTTCATCAACATGCAGAACACCCGAATCCGGCGCAATCGTACATGCAATTCTTAATACCTGAGGCAGATTTTTTACAATCTGGGGCAGAAACTGATGTACTTTAGATTCAGCTATAGCTGGAGGGAGATTGTTTATCAGACCGTTAAGGTTTAACTCTCTCTTTCTTGCTGTCACTGCCTCTTTTTTCAATGGCGTCTGAACAATCTTCGGAATACTTTCGTTGTTAATATGCTGTTCAAGCCTTTTTGCCTCCCTGTCCCTGAAATCACCTGCCTCATACCTCTCTCTGAGAATAAACCTCTGAACCTTTCCGCTCGTGGTTCTTGGTATGTCAGGCATGGGAACTATGGATTCTATGCCTACCCTTATCTTGTTTGCGAGATTCTTGTTTATCTTTCCGAGCAGCTCAATAAGGCTTTCCTTTGATTTCTTTGTCTTGATAAAAAGCACTATGCTCTCAGTGCCTTTGGCATGATCGGTAACTCCGCAAACAGCCATGTTCTTGAATCCCACGAATGGCAGCTGCTGCAGCTCTTCCTCTATATCGTTCGAGTAATAATTCTGGCCGTTTACAAATATTACATCCTTGAAACGACCTGTTACTGTCAGCCTTCCATTTTTCAAAAAACCCAGGTCTCCAGTTCTTAGCCATTCTCCACAGAAGAGCTCCGAATTCAGCTCTTCCTTCTTGTAATAGCCTTTGGTGACATTCGGACCTTTGATTTGAATATGGCCGATCACCTGCTCTTTAACAACATCGTCAGAGTCATCAACAATCCTTATTTCCATCCCCATTGCAGGATAACCCTCGTCTACGAATTCAATTTCCGTTCTGCCTTTGCCTCCTTCGATTGCAATGTGGTTCTTTGTAAAAGAATCCCTGTCTAGCAGATGGCACACCATATCCTGATCCCTTTCGGGGGCGGTAACCATGAGAGAGGCCTCAGCCATTCCGTAAACCGGAAACATGGCCCTGGGATTGAAGCCATACTGTCTGAACCTGTCTATGAAAAGCCTAACAGCCATGGGGGAAATCGGCTCTGCACCATTGAAAAGCAGCTCCACACATGAGAGGTCAACCCCCTTCAGGCTCTCATCCTTTACCCCGTACAGCATCCACAAAAGCCCGAAGTTGGGGCTTGGAATCTGTGTGACCCTGTATTTATCGATGAGCTGTATGTTCAATGTCGGATTTATTATGAATGTTGTCGTGGACATCTTTATCTGCATCATGCTTCCGCCCATAGGCGCCAGATGAAAACCTATAAGGCCCATGTCATGCGTGTATGGCAGCCAGGTGCATACGCTCCAGGGAATGTCATATTTCTTCAAAGGCCTTGTTAGAGATTCGTCTCTTATGGCAATCTGTTTTTCGTTGCCCGATGCATCGATTATTGCGTAAATATTAGTTATTATGTTCCTGTGTGTAAGAATCACACCTTTTGCGTCTCCCGTCGAACCTGATGAGAACTGGACATAGGCTGTGTCATCAGGGTCTGGAGTGTGATAATTTTCATCTGGCTCATTATTCAACAGATCGCATGCCGCAAGGACAGATCTCGAAACAACATTACTGTAACCTGAGACATCCTGGTCCGTTACAATAATCGGATCGCCGATGAGAGAGCAGACATTGGTTACCTTTTCCGAACCCTCACTGATGGGAAAGCTGTTCGGCAGTGCAAGCGGAACTGGTACGCCGCCTCCTAAAACAATGCCCCAGAAGATTTCAAGGAATGTCCTGTCGTTTTCAATCTGCATTACAACATGGTCTCCGGCATTCATTCCCTTCGACCTCAAACCGCCAAGTGCCCTTGACGCCTCCCTTCGCAATTCCGCATATGAAAGCCTTGTCTCGGAACCGTCAGTTTCGACGAATATCACTCCCCTTTCGCTGCCTGTTATATTCACATTATGGATCAGGTCAGGCAGGGTTTTTGAGGCGTAGGGAAGTATGCTGAGTTCAGGGCCCCTGCTTACAGCTTTCCTGGTTATAGAATCAATATATTCCAAATCAGTTTTGAGTTTCTCGGCATCATTTATGTCTGATTCATGATCTTTAACTAAGGTCCTTTCGGTAAACATTTCTTGTTTAAGCTTCCTGACTTCCCTGTCTCTGAAGTCACCGGCCTCATACCTCTCTCTGAGAATAAACCTCTGGGCCTTGCCGCTTGTGGTCCTTGGTATGTCATGCATAGGTACTATTGATTCAATGCCAACCCTTATTTTATTTGCGAGATGTTTGTTTATCTTTCCGAGAAGTTCAATAAGGCTTTCCTTGGATTTTTTTGTCTTGATAAAAAGCACTATACTCTCAGAGCCTCTATCATGATCGGTCACACCGCAGACCACCATATTTTTAAAGCCTACGAAAGGCAGCTGCTGCAACTCTTCTTCTATATCATGAGAATAATAATTCTGACCATTTACAAATATGACATCCTTATGGCGTCCCGTTACAGTCAGTCTGCCGTTAAGAAGAAATCCGAGGTCCCCTGTCCTCAGCCACCCGTCGCAGAATAGCTCTGAATTCAATTCATCCTTTTTATAATAGCCGCTCGTAACATTCGGCCCCTTGATCTGTATATGGCCGACAGCCCCCTCCTTGACCACATTATCTTCATTATCGACTATCCTAAGCTCCATACCCATTGCAGGATAGCCTTCATCTACAAACTCAATGACTGGAAGATCATCTTTTGCTTCCACAGCAAGATGATTTTTCGTGAAGGATTCCCTGTCCAGCATATGATATAAAATATCTTTGTTTATCGGCGGAGAAGTTACCATAAGGGCTGCTTCAGCCATCCCGTAAACAGGAAACATGGCCTTCGGGTTGAAACCATATTGTCTGAACCTGTCTATAAACAGTCTTACTGCCAGAGGTGATATCGGCTCGGCTCCATTGAACAGAACCTCTATGCATGACAGGTCAATCCCTTTAATACTGTCGTCCTTAACCATGTAAAGCATCCAGAGGAGACCAAAATTCGGGCTAGGTATCTGTGTTACCCTGTATTTGTCTATAAGCATAAGATTTAATGTCGGATTGATTACAAAGGTTGTTGTAGACATTTTTATCTGAAGCATGCTTCCTGCCATTGGTGCAAGATGGAAACCGATCAGCCCCATATCATGTGAATAGGGCAGCCAGCTGCATACGCTGTATGGAATGTCATATTCTCTTAATGGATGGCTTAATATCTCATCTCGTAAAGCGAGCTGCTCGTGATTGGTTGATGCATCGAGTATTGCGTATATGTTTGTAAGAATGTTCCTGTGTGTAAGGGTAACCCCTTTTGCATCGCCTGTTGATCCCGAAGAGAACTGTATATAAGCAACATCATCCGGATTCGGGCTATGAAAATCCTGTCCGGGTGTGTTTCCCGTCAACTCATCTGCCAGCAATACGCATCTTGAAACAATATCTTTATATTCTGAACGAGATTTATCCGTGACAATAATGGGATCTCCTATAAGAGCACATACATTTGCAACTTTTTCAGAACCTTCGCTGATCGGAAAACTGTTTGGAAGTGCAAGCGGTACCGGGATGCCGCCTCCCAGAACAACCCCCCAGAACACTGACAGGAAAAGCCTGTCATTTTCAATCTGCAGAACAACCTTATCTTCTGGCCCAAAGCCATTCAATCTAAGACCGGTTAAAACCTTTGAAGCATCTTCCAGCAGATTCTTATATGAGAGCTTTGTTTCAGTTCCATCCGCGTCAACAAAGATCACACCTCTGTCCGGTCCTACAATAATGGAGTTTCTTATAAGTTCGGGCAGCGTTTTGGCAAAATAAGGAAGGATATTCAGTTCCGGTCCTTTACTGATCGAATCGCTTGAATGAATGTATTCCATCAATCGTGTCCCCCGTGAATCCCATTATTTAAAATATTGTATAACATCAACAATATTTATTTGCATGAACTATGCCTATAATCAATATTTAAATGTTACTATATTATCATATAGTTACTAAGGTTAAAGGTGTTCAAATTAACTTTATTCAGGATTAATGCGGAAATTTTTTCCTCAGTCTCTGAATTTAATTTCACCAAGAAAACAATATAATAGATTGAGACGGAATGGGAATACCTGTAAAAAAGAATTTTATGAATAATAATAATATAGGCATGGCCTTCAGCATTCTCAGAAACGAGATATCGGCATGGCAGGAACCGATAATCGGCAGGATAGCCAGAGAGCGTGAGCCATATAAAGTTCTTATATCGACAATTCTTAGCCTCAGGACAAAGGACTCTACAACTGACGAAGCAAGCAGGAGGCTTTTTTTAATTGCCGACACCCCTGGTAATATGATTGAGACACCTATCTTGGAAATTGAAAAAGCCATTTTTCCTGTCGGCTTTTACCACACAAAAGCAAAAAATATTATTGAGATTTCCAGAATATTAATGGACAGACATCATAGCAATGTGCCTGATACATTAGACGAATTGTTAAAATTGCCCGGTGTGGGCAGAAAAACTGCAAATCTCGTTTTGATTCTCGGATTCGATAAAACGGGAATTTGTGTGGACACCCATGTCCACAGAATCACCAATCGATGGGGCTATGTGAAAACTAAAAGTCCTGATGAGACCGAAATGGCTTTAAGGGAGAAACTGCCCAGAAAACACTGGAAGGAAATAAACAACCTGCTTGTACCCTATGGCCAGAACCTGTGCATGCCTGTAAGCCCGTTTTGTTCGAGATGTAAAATCAAAGAATATTGCAAAAGAACAGATGTAAATAAATCAAGATAACCGCCGCAGGCTTTAACGCCTGCGGCAAGAATTAAGCTACGCCTTCTCTTTCTCCATAACCTTTGCCTGCTCTGTTAAATAAGCCTGCAGAACATCCCTGTCCTTAGTTATGTATTTCGCCACCATCAGGAATATGAGACCGCACGGCAACCACCAGGCAATTGCAAAATTCATCATGAATTGATATCCTTGAGCAAGCAGAAGTCCACCTACTACAGGGCCAAGACCCATGCCAAGGTTGTCTGTCAAATTAGAAACAGCAAATACGCTCCCTCTGTTTTCAGGTCTGTTTACATTCATCAGGATGGCCTTATAATTGGCCGATGCAACTGATACAATGAATCCTGTTATAAAACCGAAAACCATATAAACGGTATTGCTCATCTGAATATTCAGGAGAATAGCTGTTGGAATAATACCAGCTATTATCACAGACCCGCATAGAATTGGCATATATTTAGGGTCCCTGTTCCAGAGTTTATCACCAAGATATGCCCAGACCACACCTCCAAGAGTGCTTCCAATGCCCAGAACAAGGAAAATTGTCGTTGCCATTTCCTGAGACACTCCACGAACATTACGGAAGTATGTTATCAGCCAATAAGAAAAGATGCCCCAAGGTACTGAACCGGGTATCCCCTGAATAAGAGTCAGCAGATTTGTCTTGCTTGATAAAATTACCTTGAAGTCTCTTAAATGGATTTTCTGTTTGTAAATTACGCCCTGCTGTATAAGCTCTTCGAGTGCGTTTTCAGACCTGCCCCGGTTAGGTTCCTTGGCATATGCCCAGAATGCAAGAACTATTGGAATATTAGGAAGGCCAACAGCCAGGAACGACAACCTCCATCCCAGGTCGAAAAGATTCATATTTGTTGTATACCCGGCTATTGAAACTCCGACCATTCCGCCTATACCCCATGCAACACCCATCCATGCCGAGGCGAATGCCCTATGCTCTTCCTTGAAGTAATCGGCAAGAACCGAATGAGAAAGCGGATAAACAGCTCCAAGTCCGATACCTGACAATACTCTCCATGTAGTAAACCAGTATATATCAGGTGTGGCAAATTTTAATCCGGTAAGAACACATGGAATCTCTCCTACAAGTATCGCAACTACGAAAAGCATCTTTCGTGACTGCTTATCTGCCAGGTATCCGAAAATAAGGCTCATTATCGCCCCGATGATTATGAATGCTGAACCGATAGCTCCAAGTGTACTTTCTGTTGTTTTAAAATCCTTTGCAAGTTCCGGCAGGATAGCTGACATAATGCTCTGTTCTGCAAATAAAAAAGTTGTCATTACAAAAAGCATAAGCATTGTAATTAAATCCCTGGTACTCATCTTTGCCTTGGACATAACCAACTCCTCTGAATTTATTTAAAATAACCAAAAGGTAATCCAGCAAATTATTACATCAATATATCTTTGCATAAAAGAGTTTTCTGCTATCTATGGAAGTGTTTGTTAATAAAGCAGTCAGAATAAGAGCCGGGAAGCTTCATTACTGGTATTATCAACCCTTTATGCGAACAATATTTATTTCTAAGCCTTACACTTTACCAAGAGCACTATCAAGATCATGGATGATATCTTCAGTATCCTCGATACCCACGGCAAGCCTGAACAGAGTATCGGTTATGCCCAGTTCATACCGTTCTTCCCTTGAGTAGTCATAGTAACTGACTATAGCAGGATGCGTAATAAGAGTCTCCACACCGCCCAGACTCGGAGCGATATAGATCATTCTCAGTGCATCCATGAAGTGTTTCGCAGTTTCGAGGTCACCCTTGATGTCGAAGGAAACTACCCCGCCCCCGCCGGTCATCTGCGCTTTGGCGATGGAATAATGTCTGTGGCTGGGCAGAAACGGGTAATAAACCTTCTGCACGCGGTTGTGCGATTCAAGGAACTCGGCGATTTTTAATGCACTTTCATTCTGCTGCCTGACTCTAAGCGGGAAGGTTTTCAATCCCCTCAGCAGCAGATAGCAGCAATGAGGATCGATAAGCCCCCCCATTGATTTATGCAGCGCCCTGATCTTGTCGAGCTGTTCTTTTGACCCCAGGACAGCGCCTGCAAGGATGTCGTTGTGTCCGGCAAGGTATTTGGTTGCGCTCTGAATAACGAGATCTATGCCGAATTCTATCGGCCTCTGATTGTAGGGGGTTGCGAAAGTGCTGTCTATTATGGAAATCAGGTTGTGTCTTTTGCAGATGTCCCTGAATTTTTCCAGATCGAAGACGTTTAGATACGGGTTCGTGGGCGACTCCGAGAATATGAACCTGGTATTCTCCTTTACTGCCTTTTCCAGCACTTCATAGTCTCCGAACGGAACTATCGTGCACTCTACACCGAATCGCTTGAGATACTTGTTGCAGAATTCGAGCGTCTTCTTATAGCAGTCGTCCGTCATAATGATGTGGTCGCCGGTATGAACAAGGGAAAGTATGGTGGTCGTTATTGCCATCATGCCCGATGAGAATACGACACAGTCTTCAGCGCCCTCCAGATCGGCAAGCCTTTGTTCAGCTATCTTCTCGGTAGGATTGCCGTATCTGCCGTACTCGAACCTTTCCTTCTTGTCCTTCGTATAGGCCTGTATCTCCTTGCTGTCCTTGAAGGTGAACGTCGAAGTCTGAACAATCGGCGTGGTCAGGGAATCCGCATATTTAAGTCTTCCCTCACCGGCGTGAACCGCGCGCGTTGACATTTTACCGAATGTTTTTCCCTTATCTCTCCACATTTTTTCGCCTCCAAAACAGCTGGAATAATAGCCGAATGCGTATAATAGGCGGCAAACAGCTGTCAAGGGATTTAAACAAGTAATGAGTTTATCATGGGAGGTTAAATAAATTCATAGGCAATCAGGCTGAGACACATATTCCAAACCGGTTATACGTTATGCGTCTCAGCTTAATTGTTTATCAACTTCAGCCTGACATGATAAAATTTGTTCATGAAAGAAGACGCCGTTTCAAAGACTGACAGGGAAATCCTCGAAGAAAAGGCCAGGACCCTGGGTTTTGCCGGATACCGTCTTGAAGAAAAGCTGAATGAACTTGCAGAGATTGAAAAAGAGATGGAGAACACATCACTTAAGGAAGAATATGACACCCTTATTGACAGATTCAACAAAGTCAGGGAAGAAGCGCTGGCAAGGAAACATGAACTGATCATCTGCAGGGAAGCAATCGGGGCAAAGTTTCATAAAGACGTGGAAAAATACTACAAGGTGCCTGAAAAGAAAAAGCATGAAAAAATGGATTAGAAGGCATTCAATATTTTTTAAAAGATAATATGTTACTTATGTGTTAGCGGGAAAAACCATGAAAGAAATCATAACCGAAATCCGCGCTTATTGTGAAAATGCTTTCAGAGAGGCCAAGCGCAGCCACAACTGGGATCATACGGAACGGGTCTACAAGCTCTGCATGCACATAGGGGCCATCGAAAACGCAGACCTTGAAGTGCTTGCAATGGCTGCTTTCCTTCATGATATCGGCAGGGCTGCTCAGGACAGGGCAAAGGGCAAGGTCTGCCACGCCGAAGTAGGCGCAGCAATTGCTGAGGATATTCTTAAAAAATATGACATCCCCAAAGAAAAAAATGACAACATAATCCACTCAGTACTCTGTCACCGTTACCGCAACAGCCATGAACCCAGGACAATCGAGGCGAAGGTCCTGTTCGATGCGGACAAACTCGATGCAATAGGCGCTGTCGGAATCGCAAGGGATTTTCTCTTTGCCGGCGAGATCGGCGCCATGCTCCATAATCCGCACGCCAACCCTTATGATACGCTTCCCTATACCAGGGACGATACCGGATACCGTGAATATGTTGTTAAACTTTCAAAAATTCATGAGAGGATGCTCACGACCGAAGGCCGGAGAATGGCGGAAGGCAGGCATGCGTTCATGAAAGAATTCTTTGAGCGTTTTTTAAGAGAACATGAAGGGGAGTTATAAACAATGAGCGGCCAGCCTAAGAAAGCATCCACTGTCATACTCATAAGGGACCCCTTGGAAGTCCTGCTCATGCAGAGAAGCACGCATGATTCCTTCATGGCAAAGGCGACTGTTTACCCTGGCGGAGCGGTTGACGACTCGGATTCCAATCCCGGGCTTGCTGGTTTTTCATGCGGCTTTGATGGTGCGAAAGCCCGGAAGATACTTAATAATCCGGACTCGGATATGAATGCTTCATCAGACTTGTTTTTCGCTGCAATAAGGGAACTGTTCGAGGAAGCCTTCATCCTTATCGCTGAAAAAGCCTCGGGTGAACCGCTTGATTTTTCAAAAGAGCCTGAGCTGAGCCGTTTCAGGCAATACCGAAAGGCCATTCATGACAAGGAAATGACACTCATCGAACTTGCCCGCATGGAAGGCATAGTTTATAAGCCTGAAGCGCTTATCCCTTTCGCCCACTGGATCACTCCCACATTTCAGAAGATAAGGTTCGACACATGGTTTTTTCTTGCAAAGCTCCCTCATGGTCAGGTTGCTGTCCATGACAACGAAGAGCTTACAAGTGCTGCTTGGATGAGGCCTGAAGATGCCCTTGAGAAAAATGCCGCGGGAGAAATCATGCTCCTGCCGCCCACCATGATAACCCTTAACGAGCTTCTTTCTTTCAACTCGGTTTCCAGACTTATCAACCATGTATATTCGAAAGACATCCCGGCAATAATGCCCGAGGGATTTACCGAAGGATCAGTTATCGGAGTAAGACTCCCTAATGACCCGGCTTATTCCAATGAAAATTTGAAGCTCCCTCATACGCACGGAAAGCCGTCACGGGTTATCCTTGATAACGGAATATGGCGCATCATTTCAGCTGATTGACAAATTTGAGCGCAGACACTATTCAGACTGAACACAGAATTTATGAGAGGTTAAGAATGCCTGTTTACGAGTTCTATTGCGAAAAGTGCAACACCGTATATAATTTTTTTTCGCGCAGAATCAACAACGACCGGGTCCCGGAATGCCCAAAATGCCAGACGATAAAGCTTAAGAAAAAGATCTCTCTTTTCAACACCCCTTCAGGAAAGGCAAAAGAGTCAGAAGACGGCATGCCGAATATCGACGAGAGCCGTCTTGAAAAGGCAATGGCAATGCTGGGACGTGAAGCGGGTTCAATGAATGAGGACGACCCGAAACAGGCGGCCAATCTGCTCAGAAAACTCTCCGACGCGGCTGGCCTGAATCTTGGCCCGGGATTTCAGGAGGCGCTGTCCAGGCTTGAGCACGGCGAAGATCCAGAAACAATCGAGCAGGAAATGGGCGACATTTTTGAAGGTGAAGATCCTTTTCAGCAGATAACGCTGGCCGGGACAAAATCGAAGAAACGAAAACCGAATGTGGACGAGACCCTGTATGAACTGTGACATGAAAGAGCGCATTCTCAACAACGGCCTGGTTTTGAATATAAAGGACAAGAGTAAAATCCTTTCCGGCGACCTCTGGTTTATCAGGCTTGAAATCACCACAACCTGCTATCTCGAGAATGCCGATGAGGAGCTGCGCAGGTACTTTGGTGAGAAGATCGTCAGGATAAAGCTTATCGAACGTCCAGCCGTGCACGAAAGCGTTGTCGATGATGTGAAAAAATCGCTTCTGGACTCATTCCTCGCCAGCACCGTTCATTACATGCAGACTCCGAAATTTTTGAAGCGTTTCAAAGAAAAAGAACTAAGAGATTATCTTGAGAAGATTGAAAAAGAGCGCCGCCTCCGCGACGCAGGGGTTATCTCCTGATATAAGCCGCTTCCGGTTTCGTATTCTACATGGTTCCCATTAGACCCGGGAAAAATTTTGATACTCCGTCCAGGATAAACTGCACACCTATCGCCAGGGTAAAGAGTCCCATTATCCTGATAAGGGCACTCATGCCCAGGTTGCCAAGTAAATGCAAAAGATTGGTCGAGTATCTGAATATCAGATATATAAGCAGGGTCATAACGAAGATTGCACAGGAAAGCCTAATAGTAACAGGCCAGTCCGTCAGTTTCCCTGAAAAAAGTATGACGGTGGATATTGTTCCGCCGCCAGTCGTAAGCGGAATTCCTATCGGGATGATGGCAACCGAAATGACCTTGGAAAGATCGTTTTCGCCATGCTGTTCAATCTGAACCGGTTTTGAATTGAGCATCGACATTCCAGATACACATAATAGAATTCCACCGGCTATCTTAAACGCCTCAATACTGATTTCAAAAAACCCCAGGATCATCTGCCCACTTACAAGTGCAATAGCCATTGTAAGAAATGCGGTAAGCGTCGCAATCCGGCTTAGTTTCAGCTGTTCTTTCTTCGAGCGGTCCTTGCATATGGAAAGAAAAAGACCCAGAGCCGGAAAATTGTTTGCAACGGCAAACAGACCGAGCATATAGTGCTGGAAGGACATGGGATTGTCTGCATTTAACATATTTCCTTCACCCTTTGATTTAATCCTATCCGGTTTTTAATATATCGCTAACAATATCAGGCGGCTTATTTTTCGCTTTCCAGCTTTTTCTTGGCCTCCATGAGACTAGCTATCTGTTCTTTGGATACTTCCGGATATTTGAGATTGAGCCCTTCGATGGCGGTTACTATAACCTCGGCGATGAATGCCCTTGCAGCCCATTTGTAATCGGACGGGATGACGAACCACGGCGCATAATCAGTACTTGTTGCAGCAAGCATCTCCTCGTAAGCCTTTTCATAATCATTCCAGAAGGCCCTTTCTGCAACATCGAACGGGGATATCTTCCAGTATTTTTCCTTATTGTTGAATCTCTCCATGAGCCTTTTTTTCTGCTCTTTTTTCGATATATGAAGGTAGAACTTCAGGATGACCGTACCGTTCCTGACCAGGTGCTTTTCAAAATTTCTTATGTCATTGTAGCGCCAGTCCCAGAATGTGTCGCTTTCCGGCTTTCCAAGCTCGTCAGGAAGCTGCTCCAGCCTGTCCGGATGAACCTTCACCGCCAGGACATCCTCATAATGAGAGCGGTTGAATATTCCTATCATTCCGCGCTGCGGCAGGCTGTTTGAATATCTCCAGAGGAAATTATGCGAATGCTCCTTCGACGAAGGCACCTTGAATCCCGATACCGAGCACCCCTGGGGATTCACGCCTGACATAACATGTCTTATGGCCCCGTCCTTGCCTGCAGTATCCATGCCCTGAAGCACTATAAGCAACGCATAGCTCTTGTCTGCATAAAGAAGCTCCTGGGCCTTTGCCAGTCTTTCTTTGTCCTTGTTCAATATCTCCACGGCCTTGGCCTTGGCCTGGTTGTCATCGAATTGCTTGAGCTCCTCTTTTATCGCCCAGCCTGTGTTGAATTTCTTAAGTTTTATATCTTTGCCCGGCTTCACTATGAACTCATCCATGTACTTTTTGATCTCTGGTCCTTTTATCTCCATGAGATTCAACCTCCTTAAAAACAATTTGTTATAAGCATTAATCGACATGACATGGAGATAACTTGAAAACATAATGTTTTTTACTTGTTCGCCGGCAAACGGAAACTTGTTAATTAATAAGATTCTTAAGTAGTGTCAGATATTCACTTCTTGGGATTTCACGGGCGCCGAGCGTTTCCAGGTGTCTGGTGTAGACCTGTGAATCGATGAGTTCAAACCCCATTTCAGCAAGGTGTTCCACCAGCGTAACAAGGCATGCCTTCGATGCATTGCTAACCCTTGAAAACATGGATTCGCCGAAGAACACCTTCCCCAGTGAAACGCCATAAAGGCCACCAGCAAGCTCTCCATCTTTCCATGCTTCGACAGAATGGGCAAAACCGAGTTTGAAAAGCCTGATATAGGCCTTCTGCATTTCAGGCGTTATCCAGGTGCCGCGCTGGCCTTTTCTTTTTATCCTTCTGCACTGCTCAATTACACGCTCAAATACCTTGTCGAAGGTGATATCAAAAACGCCCTGCCTCAGGATTTTGCGCATCGACCCGGAGACCTTAAGTTCCGAGGGAAAGAGCACGAAACGCGGGTCGGGCGACCACCATATGATGGGTTCACCATTGGAGTACCAGGGGAATATGCCTGAGGCATAGGCCAGCAGCAGCCTCTCAGGCCTCAGGTCGCCGCCTATGGCAACGATCCCTTCTTCTGTTGCATGCTCCACTTCAGGAAATACGAGTTCGTCGTTCAACAGGAAAACAGGCATGGTCTCATAGCACATCTATAAAAATGCGGTTGTCCTTTACGTCTATTATGACACGGCCGCCTCCGGCAAGGGAGCCGAACAGCAACTTATCGACAAAGAATGCCTTGATCTCATCCTGTACCAGCCTTGCTATCTGGCGCGCCCCGAATTCAATTGAAAACCCTTTTTTCGCCAGATGCAGATATGCATCGGGAGACACCTCAATGGTTACATTTTTTTCGAGGAGCTGACGGGCAAAAATGCCGATCTCCTTTCTGACGATCTCTTCTGTAATGCTTATATCAAGGCCATTGAAAACAACGACACCGTCGAGCCTGTTCCTGAATTCCGGTGCAAATATCCTGTTGACCGCATCGGTTACGGCATCGGTCCTGAGCGGTTCATCACGGGTGAAACCGACTTGTTTTTTGCCGAGCTCCCTCGCCCCTGCATTTGAGGTCATGATAATAATGACATTCCTGAAATCCGCCTTTTTGCCTGCATTATCGGTAAGCGTGGCATAGTCCATGACCTGAAGAAGCGTATTGAAGATGTCCTGATGGGCCTTTTCAATTTCGTCCAGCAGCAGTACTGCATATGGTGTCTTCCTTATCGCTTCGGTAAGCAGGCCGCCTTCTTCATAGCCGACATAGCCGGGAGGGGCACCCACTAGTCTGGCCACAGTATGCTTTTCCTGATACTCGCTCATATCGAAGCGGTGAAGCGACACACCCAGGCTTGCGGCAAGCTGGCGCGCAAGCTCGGTCTTGCCGACTCCTGTAGGTCCTACAAAGAGCAGGCTTGCCACAGGCTTGTCGGCAGAGCCGAATCCAGCGCGTGAACGCTTGATTGCAGACACGACAGTATCTATCGCCTTATCCTGGCCGAATATCTGAGCCTTGAGTTCGTCTTCCAGATTTTTAAGTTTGAAGGTCTCTGTGGATGAAACGCTCCTTTCCGGAATCCTGGCTATTTTCGACACAACCTTTTCTATCGCCTCGCGCGAAATTGTTACTGTGCCTGCAAGACCATCGGGCCTGTTCATCCTGGCATATGCGCCCGCCTCGTCTATAACGTCTATCGCCTTGTCAGGCAGGTGGCGGTCATTGATGTACTTTGCCGACAGTTCGGCTGCAGCCAGAATCGCCTCGTCACTGTAAACGACATCGTGGTGCTTTTCGTATCGCTCCTTCAGGCCTGTAAGTATTGTCCTGGTTTCCTCAATGCTGGGTTCGGTGATGTCGATCTTCTGAAAACGCCTGGACAAGGCTCGGTCACGGTCAAAGTGTTTTCTGTATTCCTCGAATGTCGTGGAGCCGATGCAGCGCATCTTTCCCAGTGCAAGTGCGGGTTTCAGTATATTGGACGCATCCATAGAACCGCCGGAAACCGCCCCTGCGCCGACAATAGTATGAATCTCATCAATAAAGAGGATTACATTATCCCTGCTGTTGAGTTCTGACAGCACCCGCTTAAGCCTTTCCTCGAAATCGCCCCTGTATCTTGTTCCGGCCAGAAGCGCTCCCATATCCAGAGAATATATCTTTGCACCCCTCAAAGGTTTTGGAACCCTGCCTTCTGCAATTCGCTGGGCGAGCCCTTCGGTAATTGCAGTTTTGCCGACTCCGGGTTCTCCCACATGTATGGGGTTGTTCTTGAGCCTGCGGCAAAGCACCTGCACTGTCCGCTCTATAATGTCCTCCCTGCCGATAAGAGGGTCCATTTGCCCCAGCTTCGCCTTCTCCACAAGCTCGGTCGTGAACATCTCGAGAAAACTTTTTTTGTTTTTTCCCTCCATTCTTTCTTCAGAGACATTCGCGTCTTCGCTTGCACCATCTTCATGTACGCCTGCAGGAAGAAGCGATATCCCGTGGGAGATGAAATTGAGTATGTCAAGCTTGGTAATGCCCTGGCTTATCAGGTAATAAGACGCAAATGATTCCTCTTCATCAAACAGGGATACTATTATGTCGCCTATATCAAGGATTTCTTTCTGCGCAGACGCCGAGTGAAGGAACGCCCGCTCCATGACGCTGTGGAACTGTTCGGAGATGACGGGCTCAATGTTCCTTATTTTCGGCATTCTTTCATCGAAGTGACGGCTGAGGTTTATTTTGAGCGTCTCAATGTCGCCGCCGCAGTTTTCGATTATATCGATGCCTTCGGGCGAGAAAAGCATCGCATAGAGGAGATGCTCAGGTGTCAGATATTCATGCCCGCGGTTTTTGGCCTCGCTCAAAGCCGCCATGATAACAAGGTTGAGGCTTTCACTGTTTTCCATAGTTCTTACCTTCTTACGCTTCTTCATACGAGCACTTCAGCGGATATCCCCGCTGTCTGGCCATGCTGTGAACCTGTACTATTTTGGTTAGCGCGATATCAAGCGTATAAACACCTGCGATACCTCTGCCTTTCTTATGCACATCCATCATGAGCATCGTAGCCTCTGCCGCCGGTTTGTGAAAGACCGTAATGAGGACTTCCACAACAAACTCCATTGTCGTGTAATGGTCGTTGTGAATGATTACCCTGAACATTTTAGGAAGCTTTATCCCTCGCTCGGGAAAGAGCTTCGTATTCTCATCGGCATATTCAATCGGGGCATTATTATCAGGCATAAGCTTACCTGTATCAGATGTTGCCTATGATCTCGTTAAGTACCTCTTTAAGCTTGCCAATACTGTAGGGCTTAGGAATAAAAGCCTTAACCCCGAGCGCAATGAGCGCTTCGATCCGGTTATCTTTGGCATAGCCTGAGCTGATTATAACCTTCACGCCGGCATCAACCTTCTTCATTTCAAGGAAAGATTCCCTGCCAGATTTAAGCGGCATGTTCATATCAAGCAGCACAGCAGAAATTTCCTTGTGATGCTTCTTGTATAGTTCAACCGCCTCTTCACCGTCTGAAGCCGTAATGGTTCTTAATCCAATTATTTCAAGCATTTCACATATCGATTTAAGGGACAGCCTGTCATCATCTACGACAAAAACAAGCTCCCCCTTGAATATATTTTCGTCATTTTCTATTTCAATTTCCATGGTCTTCTTCCCGAAATATACAGGCAGAAAAACATTGAATCTGGAACCAATACCGGGTTCCGAATATACGGTAATGAAACCCTTATGCTCCTTTACAATACCATAAACCATTGCAAGGCCCAGCCCGGTTCCCTCCTGGACCTTTTTTGTCGTGAAGAAAGGATCGAATATCTTTGATAAGAGCTCTTCAGGTATCCCAACTCCTGTGTCGGTAACGCTCACCATCCAATAATCACCGATGGCGGCCTCGGAATGGGCAATGCAAAAACGGGAGTCGGCGTACATTTTTTCAATCTCGACGCTTAACTTGCCTCCGGCAGGATCTTCCGGGTTCCTCATGGTTGTCATTGCATGAGCGGCATTGATGCAAAGGTTCAGAAGCATCTGCTCCATCTGCGTCTTGTCGGCAAATACGATTGCAGGTTCACTGTATACGCTCTCCATGATTTCGATTCTTTTATCGAGAGAGCTTTCGCAGATATTTATTACATGTCTGATAGAGCTGTTAAGGTCCACAGGGGCATATGAAAACTCCTGTTTGCGCGATATGGCCAGAAGACGCCTTACCATGTCTATTGCCCTGTTCGAAGACTCCTCCATAATCGAAAGTTGTTTGTCCAGATAGACAGGGTCAATCGGTTTGTCTCTTTTACGTATATACTGGACAAGAGAAAGGGGGCTGACAATGCCCATTAAGGCATTGTTGAAATCGTGAGCTATTCCTCCTGCAAGTGTTCCCAATGTTTCCATCCTCTGCATATGGCGCAGCTGCTGCTCTTTTTTTTCGAGTTCGGTGATATCATCTGCAAGAATGACAGCATCCCCTGGTACCCCGGGATCAAGCGGCGTTATGGCGATATTATAGAATTTCTCGTCTCCGTTTTCGAACTTCACCCTCTCGCGTAATACCGAAATGCCAGAAGTGATAACATTTTGAAGGTCTTCCTTATGCTCGCTGATAAGAGGCAGGATATTCCAGACAGGCCTGCCTTTTGCATCATTTGCGGCAATTCCAGTAAGTTTTTCCGCAGGCAAGTTCCATTGTCTTACAATACCATCGCCATTTACAGATACAAGTATTGATGAGAGGGAATTAAACACCTTATTCAGATATGTCCAGGTCTGGGTCAATTTGTTTTCAATAATTTTCCTTTCTTCAATGTCTCTGTCCAGTTCGATATTCTTATTATAGAGTTCATTTGTTTTTTTCACGAGTTCCTTCGCAATTTTTTCCTCTGCGGCAAATGACCGGGACAGGCGAATGGAAAGCTGGTACGAAAGAACAAGGACGAATATGAACATGGCATAAGGTGTGAATGCGATATTGCGGGAAAAAACAATATTGTTCGATGTCATGACATCAATAATCATGCAGATAAATATGAGAACGAATGCTGTGAGTATAAGTATCGCATCATCGCGCTTCTTGATAACGGCGGATATGTTGATAATCATACATAGGACAAGTACAATTATAATCTCAAACATGCATACCTGCAGCACATATGAACTGATATAGGTCGGAGTGAGAATTGCAGACACCGATGCAACTGCGGAAATAATCCAGACAGCCTTCTCCGTTCTTTTGAAGCCCTCATCCGGGAATGTCGAACAGAAAAAGGACAGGAGCGATGGTGGAATCAGATACAGACCGACATTTAAAGCCTTAAACAGGATATCTCTCGGGACATTAGGAAAAAAAAGTGTGAAAAAGTATACCTGAGAATAAGAAGAGATGAGTACAATTGACGCCCCCAGGCAGAACAACCCGAAATAAAGATAGGCGGGATCTTTCCTGCGTTGAAAGAAAAATATGATCTGATAAAGCCCTATAATCAAAAGGCTTCCCAGAATGAAAAAGTCATAGAATATCTTTTTTCCGAAAATCTTTTCCATGCTGGTCTCGGGGCCGAAATATATAATTTCGCCGGGGCCACCGTTGACATAACGGAAATTGGATATCTGAAGGATTATCTCAGCTTCTTTTTCTGGAATATTGCAGTCAAATACGCCAGGCCTGTTGAGAGGAATTTCATCTTTATATGCAGTCCCTACTTTTCCCTGGGCTGCAACAGGCTGACCGTTAACAAAGAGCTTATAAGCCACATTGACTAATCCGATATATAAAGAGAGTTTCTTAATATCCCCGTTTGAAAGGATTTTCAGACGGTATGTGGCATAGCCTTTTGCCGGCAGGTTTTTTCCATTAATCTTGATTTCATTCCAGTAAGCAGGAAGTACGGCATATGTTGTCATTTCAGGTTTGAGCTGTCCGGTAAAATCATCTGGTGTAAGCAACTCTTTCCAATAGAATTCCCACTGCCCGACAAGCTTCACATTGCCGTTTTTATTAAAGTTCCACCGGCTGAGATCCATAACACCGTTGATTGCGGCTGGCTGCCGGGAACTTTCATTGGGAGCACAGGCCGTCACAAGGCCAAAGAGAAGAAACACCGCACCAAGCATAGCGGTAATATCAAGTGCTATTCGTTTCCTTAAATGCATACTTCTCCCTGAAAATTCGCAATTAAACAAACTATCGGAATTTAAAGGAAGTTCCTTAAATCTATTTCTAGGAAATCTTTCCGGGTCTCCTTTTAACCCTTGCTGCAGCCTTTACTGCCGCCTTTTTCTTTAAGAGAGGTACAACGGCAATGGTATAAAGTGCGCATAGAACAAAGAATGCAGCCATTACAATTGCCACCCAATAGTTTGAGAAGAGGACATTTCCAGCATAATCTTTACTTTTATCAATGAATATGCCGATGAGCAGTCCAGTGAAAACGACAATTGTTATTATCGGAATAACATAACCACCAGGCACTTTATAATCTCTGGAAATATCTGGCATTTTCCTTCTGAGCTTAATCACGCATACGGCCATCACCACATAGATAAAGCATTCCAGAGCAGCGGCCATTACGATGATGAAAAGGTATTTCCCTGTAAAAAGAATTAGAAAGCTTATAAGAAGAGCGAAAATCATCAGTCCGAGTATCGATACCCAGGGTGTTGCATAATCGGGGTGAAGCTTGCTGAAGGCCGTCGGCAGTACATTGTCGCGCGACATGGCATAGGCGAAACGTGATGTGTTGAGTAGCCCCGAGTTAAAGGATGTAACTGACGCCAGGATGCTCATGATCATGAAAAGGCCTATGCCAACTTTGCCAAACAGGTTTTGTCCGAGAAGTATATGTGGAATCGGGGTTCCCGAAAGCTTCTGTTCCGGAGTCAGCCCGATCCACATCCCGACCGTAAACAGGGCGTATGTTACAGAAAGCAGCCCGATCGCTATGAACATGCCCTTGCCTATCAGCCTGTAATCGGTAGTTTCCTCTGCCAGAGGCGTTACCCATTCAAAACCTACAAACAAAAACACTCCGACGGCTGCTGCATTGATTACATTGGACAGGGTAAATTTGGAGCTTGCAAGTGCAGGTTTGATGTCCACACCGAACTTGGAAATCGAGTATATGGATACCAGAACAAGAAAGCTGATCATCACATAGGTCATGAGATCCTGGACAAAACCTGTCAGCCTGACACCTCGATAATTAATTGCAGCGACAAAGATGATGAAAAAAGTCATCCAGAAAAGCTTGTCTACAATCGGACCTATTACGGTAAATGAATGAACTATGACGCTGGAAAGAAGGTAGCTTTCCGCACCGACCATTGAGATTCCGAGAATAACATAAAATGTGCCTATGATTATGGCTGTCTTTTCATTGAACGCCCTCTGAATGAAGAGCTTTATGCCGGCAGCTGTAGGATACTGAGAGGTAAGTTCCGCAAAACACATGGCAGAGAGGAGACACAGAACTCCTGAAATGAGCACCGATATCCATGCAAGCTCTCCCACCAGGATTGTTGCAACCTGGAAGCCTGCAATATAGCACGATGTCGCCAGCGCCATCCCGGCCGACGCCGACGTCACTGTCCGAAGCTTCAAAACCTTTTTCAATGTGGTCATCTTCCCTCCCGGAAAAATTAATAAGATGAATCAAAAGTATTATATGTTTGGCTTTTTGATTGCAGGACGTCAGAACAAAGCAGATCAAGGAGTGACGAAGGCGAGGAGTGAGACATACTTTTAGCGTATGTCGCAACGACAAGCCAATGAATGACGCAGAGATGCGAAGTTATCACGTCCTGCATACTAGGCGTCAGGCCATATTATCATTGTTATGGCGTCTAGCCGTACGACATCTTCCTGCGACGCCTTGACCCTGACCTCACCCTGAAGATATTTCTGTGATGGATTCAAATCACCCCAGAACATGTCGCAGAGGTTTTCGCTTATCGTCGTAACTATGATGTCCGGAGTACCTTCAGCACCAGCGCCGAACGATACTATCTCACCGTTTACAACGTTCATTGTGAACCAGTCTCCCGTGTCCTCTGCATTGAAATGCAGCAGTTTCGTCCAGTCCCGCTGCATCCGGCGAAGCCTCTTATTTTCATTGCAGTTCACCTGATAATCAGCCAGAGCATCCAAGATTTCCTGTGATGTAGCCACCCTTCAACCTCCTGATCAATGTTTATTTTCGCACCGGCGAGGCGTTTTAATCGTTTTTCCCTATCCCCTTCTCTCCTGAGAGTTCCTTCATTGAGTCTTCGAGTGCGTTCAGCACCTCGTCGACTTCTTCCGGCGTTATCACGAGCGGCGGCATGAACCTGCATATGCTGGGATCGTTTCCTGTATAAATCGCAAGCACGCCTCTGTCGGAAAGCTTCCTGGTCATGCGCGGTCCGATGGATTCATTCGTGTACTGCAGGCCCATCATAAGCCCTTTCTGTCTGACCTCAAGAAGCAGGTCGGGATATTCTTTCAGTAGCCTGTCGAACCCGGCCTTAAAGCGCTGCCCCATTCTTTCCGCATTGCCCGGAAGGTCGTTCCTTATTATAAAGTCGATTGCGGCCAGACCCACTATGCAGCCCAGGTCGGAACCGCCGAATGTGGACAGATGAACGAAAGGATGGGGAATGAAAAAGTCGTTGATCTCCTCCTTGAAGATTGTGGCCGATATGGGATAAATGCCGCCGCCGAGAGATTTTGCAACCGTCATCAAGTCAGGCACAACACCCCAGTGCTCGCACGCGAACATCTTTCCTGTACGTCCGAAACCTGTCTGTATCTCGTCAAGGATAAGCAGTACTTCGTTTTCATCACATATCTTCCTGACCTCGGCCAGATAGCCTTCCGGAGGGATATTGATTCCGCCTTCGCCCTGAATGGTTTCAAGTATGACGGCGGCGGTATCTTTGATCACTGCTTTCCTTATCGCATCCGCATCACCAAACGGCACCATCGTGAAACCCGGCATCAGAGGCTCGAACGACTCCTTGTATGCGGCGCGGCCTATTGCGGAGAGTGCAAACCCGGTATGGCCGTGATAGGCCTTCTCCGTATAGATTATGCCAGGCTTCATAGTGAAACCTCTGGCGATCTTTATGGCGGCATCGACAGCCTCACCACCGCCTGCACCGAATATCGTGCAGCTGAGGTCACCGGGCGTAATCTCGGCAAGCCTTTTTGCAAGGTCCGCCTTCTGTTTTGAACAGAGCAGGAACACTCCGATATCATATGTTTCGAGCGCTTTTTTCAGAGCGGCTGCTATCTCCTGATTTCCTCTCCCCACATTCATGATGCCTGAGCCTGTCTGACAGTCGATGTAGCGCTTTCCGGTAATGTCCCACGAACAGGCGCCGCTGCGCTTTTCCTCTATGATGTCGATTCCTGCGCTTTTCATGGTACGCACCTTCATGGGGTTGATGAATTCGGCAAAATCCTTCAAGGCCTGCTGCTTGATCTCTTCAGGTGTGCTCATATTTTCCACCTCCTGAATTTAAGTTAACTAATTCAATTTACTTCAAGTAAGATTGTCTTACAATAAGAATTACTATAACTTCATACTCCTTACCTCGATATCAGCAGGAAGAATGATGATGTAATATTATTCCTTTATCTTTCCCCTGTTCAGATACGTCCCCAGCCATGATTCAGCGAAGCGGTAGAAACGGCCTTCTTCAATTGCTGACCTCATATCGCGCATGAGGTCTTGATAAAACGTGAGGTTGTGGATGGTGGCAAGGGTTTCGGCCAGGGGGTCGCCGATGTGGAACATGTATCTGAGCACCATGCGCGGATAAGTCCGGCAGGTATAGCAATTGCATTTCGTGTCAACAGGATAGCGGTCTTTACGGTATGATTTATCCTTTATGCGGAGCTTGCCGGTGCGGGTGAACAGTGTTGCGTTCCTGGCAAAGCGCGTGGGAATAACACAGTCGAACATATCCATGCCAAGTCCCACGGCGGCGATAAGGTCCTCTGGAAGTCCAACGCCCATGAGGTACCTGGGTTTGTCTTCAGGCAGCAGAGGGGCAGCAAACTTCACGGCCTGCTTCATGAGATCATGGCCCTCGCCTACGCTCACGCCGCCTACTGCGAAACCGTCGAAATCGATGGAGGTAATGTCTTTTGCGCTCTTTTTGCGCAGGTCTTCATAGACACCGCCCTGTATGATGCCGAACAGAAACTGGTGTTTTGCAAGCTTGAAATCGCGGCATCTTTTCGCCCAGCGTGTCGTGCGTTCTACAGAACGCTTCACATAATCATGCTCGGATGGAAATGCCACACACTCGTCAAACGCCATAACTATATCGGCGCCAAGGTCCCGCTGAATCTCCATCGAGCGCTCGGGTGAAAGAGTTATCTTCTCACCGTCTTCTTCGTATTTGAATGTAACGCCTTCTTCGGTTATTTCCCTTTCGGGCAGTGAAAACACCTGGAAGCCGCCAGAGTCGGTCAGTATGGTCTTGTCCCAGCCCATGAACTTATGCAGCCCGCCGAGATGCTTAACCGAAAAGAGCCTTTCCCCCAGCGATAGGTGATAGGTGTTTGCAAGGATCACTTCCGAGCCTGTTTCTGCGACATCCCTGGCAGGCGTCGACCTCACGAAACCGGCAGTGCCTACCGGCATGAATGCTGGCGTTTTAACTGTTCCATGCTCTGTAGTAAATTCGCCCCGTCTTGCCCGGCCGTCTTCGGCAAGGAGATTGAAAGAGATGTCTTTCATTTAAGCTTTTGAACTCAGTTCGATTGACCGCTTGTAGGCGAACCACACGGCATCGCTCACAGCGGCCCGGAAGCCCCTGTTTTCAAGTATTGCCAGCCCCTCTGCGGTTGTGCCGCTTGGAGATGTTACCATGTCCCTGAGCTCAGCAGGGTGTTTTCCCGTCTCAAGCACCATGGCGCCAGAGCCTTTGAGTGTAGCTGCAGCCAGCTTTATGGCGATATCTCTGGGAAGTCCGGCCCTTACCCCGCCGTCGGCCATAGCTTCTATCAGGGCGAAGCAGTATGCCGGCCCCGAACCCGAAAGGCCTGTCACAGCGTCTATCTGGGATTCGTTGAGCTCGACGCATATGCCTATCCCTGAAAAGATGTCCCGGGCAATTCCAAGGTCTTCATGGGTGCATGTGGATGAGCCTGCAATTGCGCTGGCTCCCTCAAGCACCAGTGCAGGCGTGTTGGGCATCACGCGCACCACCCTTGCGCTTACCCCAAGAACGGATTGAATGGCTGCAATCGATATGCCTGCTGCAATGGTTATTATAAGTTTACCTTCAAGTTCATTTTTTATTGCGCTTATCGCAGGCAACACCTGTGACGGTTTCATTGCGATTACAACAGCCCGTGAAGCCTTTGCAAGGTCATGAGGAGATGCAGAGATAATAAGTCCGAATCTCGACTCCATATGCACCATACGCTGGCTGTTGACGTCATATGCCGCAATACCTGAAGGACTGTAAAGTTTTTTTCTGATTATGCCGCCGATAATTGCCTCAGCCATGTTTCCCGCACCGAGAAAGCCTATCGCTATCATTTGCGCCTCCATCTTGGGTCTTCAGTTGAGTAATTACAGAAAACAGATTGCCACACAACAGAAAAGCAAGTCAATAAACTGAAGTGGTGAGCTTTTAATAAGTCTTATAAGTCATATACGACTTATTAGAAAATTCTTTCTCACCACTCACCACTCACCACTCTAAACTCTCAACTCCATGTTGACATAATATTTTAAGTGTTTATGTTCAGGAATGTCATAAATCATACAAACAATCAGAGGTGAGGCATGCTGAACACAAAAGATTATATCCAGCTCGAAGCCACCTATGGGGCGACAAATTACAAACCGCTCGATGTTGTCCTTACAAAGGGACAGGGCATCTGGGTCTGGGATGTCGAAGGTAAAAAATATCTTGATTTTCTTTCTGCCTATTCTGCCGTAAACCAGGGGCACTGCCATCCGAAGATTGCTCAGGTGATGAAGGAACAGTCGGATAAGTTGACGCTAACATCACGCGCATTCAGGAACGACCAGCTCGGACTTTTTTATAAGGAACTCTGTGAGCTTACCAATTCGCATACCATACTGCCCATGAACAGCGGCGCCGAGGCGGTCGAATCCTGCATCAAGGCTGTGCGCAAATGGGGCTACCGGGAAAGAGGCGTTCCCGAAGGCCAGGCAGAGATAATCGTCTGCGAGAATAATTTTCACGGCAGAACAATAACCATCGTGGGGTTTTCTACGGAATTCCAGTATCGCGACGGATATGCACCTTTCACTCCAGGGTTCAAGATCATCCCCTTCGGCGATTCCAGGGCGCTTGAAGATGCCATTACGCCGAACACGGTTGCTTTCCTGCTCGAACCTATTCAGGGCGAAGCCGGTATCATCATTCCTCCAATGGGTTATCTGCAGGAAGTCAGGCGGATATGCACCGAGAAAAACATCGCCATGATAACGGATGAAATACAGACAGGACTTGGTCGCACCGGCAGACTTCTGGCGGAAGAGCATGAAGGTGTCGAGGCAGATTTGACACTTATCGGCAAAGCCCTTTCTGGAGGCTATTACCCGATTTCAGCCGTTCTTTCGAACAAAGAGGTCCTCGGTGTTTTCCAGCCCGGCGACCACGGCAGCACATTCGGCGGCAATCCGCTCGCGTGTGCGGTAGCACGCATGGCTCTTAAGGTGCTTGTCGAAGAGGGTATGATAGAGAACTCGGCAAAGATGGGAACCTATCTTATGGAAAGGCTTTCAACAATAAAGAGTCCACACATCAAAGAGGTCCGCGGCAGGGGTTTGCTTATAGGCCTTGAGCTTCATCCTTCAGCAGGAGGTGCAAGGCGTTTCTGTGAGGCGTTAATGGCAAAAGGCCTTCTCTGCAAGGAGACGCATCAGCACGTTATACGTTTCGCCCCGCCTCTCATTATAAAAAAAGATGAAATCGACTGGGCTTTAGCTCATATTGAAAATGTTCTGACAACACTTTAGAGATAACCTGTGCGGCGGGCGGAGAAGCCTGCCGCATCATTTTAAAATTTAATTCGTTACATGGAGGAAATATATGAACAGCGGCATCGGATTTGATAATGAACTGTATCTGAACGAGCAGGCGGATTACATCCTTGAGAGGGTCAACCGATTCAACCACAAGCTCTACCTGGAATTCGGAGGAAAACTCCTCTGGGATTATCATGCCGCGCGAGTGCTCCCCGGGTATGACCCGAATGTGAAAATGAGGCTTCTGCAAAAGCTCAAGGACAAGGCGGATATATTGCTCTGCATATATGCAGGCGATATCGAGAGAAAAAAGATCCGTGCGGACTTCGGCCATACCTATGATGCAGATGCCATGAAGATGATCGATGACCTCAAACGCTGGGACATCGATGTTGCAGGCATCGTGATAACCAGGTTCGATTCCCAGCCATCTGCAATACTTTTTAAAAACAAGCTGGAAAGGCGAGGCATAAGGGTCTACACACACCGTTTTACAAAAGGCTACCCGACCGATGTCGAGCGCATAGTAAGCGACGAGGGCTACGGGGCAAATGAGTATATCGAGACAAAAAAGCCGCTTGTCGTTGTAACAGGGCCGGGACCCGGCAGCGGCAAACTTGCAACATGCCTGACGCTACTTTATCATGACTACAAGCGAGGACTGAAAGCCGGATACGCAAAATTCGAGACCTTCCCAATCTGGAGCATACCATTGAAACACCCTGTTAACATTGCCTATGAAGCTGCCACTGCCGACATCAGGGATTTCAACCTGATCGATCCCTTTCATCTTCAGGCCTACAACGAAGTATCGGTGAACTATAACCGTGACGTGGAGGTATTTCCGGTATTAAGGCGCATTCTGGAGAGGATTACAGGCGGGGAAAGCTTTTATAAGTCGCCGACCGACATGGGCGTAAACCGTGCTGGCTTTGCAATCATTGATGATGACATCGTTCAGGAGGCTGCAAAACAGGAGGTAATAAGGCGCTTTTTCCGTTACCAGTGCGAATATGTTATGGGCTTTACCGACAGAGAAACCGTTCAGCGTTCTGAGCTGCTGGTAAAGGATTTCGACCTGATGCCTGAATACAGGAAGGTTGTTGAACCCGCCAGAAAAGCTGCCCTTGAAGCTCAAATGACGCAGATAAAGGGCAATGAGGGAATCTACTGCGGCGCCGCTATCGAACTAAAAGATGGCACAATATTGACGGGCTGCAACTCACCGCTTATGCATGCAGCATCCAGCGTAGTGCTACATGCTGCAAAACATCTCGCCGAGATACCGGGAAAGATAAAGCTCCTTCCGGCGAGCATCACTGATTCATTAAGCCATTTCAAACAGGAAATCCTTGAAGAGCATGCCGTAAGCCTTGACCTGCAGGAAGCCCTCGTGGCGCTAAGCATTAGCGCTGCAACAAATCCGGCAGCACAGCTTGCAGTTGAAAAGCTCAAGGAGCTTAAGGGCTGCGAAGTGCATATGACTCACATACCTACACCGGGAGACGAGGCGGGATTGAGAAGGCTTGGAGTGAATGTTACGAGTGACCCTGATTTCGCAACGAAAAATCTGTTTATATCCTGATTGAAATTTTATGGATGGCCGGTTGAAACCGACCATCCATCTCTCTATAAGTTTATATTGTTTATCATATTGGCCCAGGTAAGGGCTGTAGCCTGATCGCCTTTAACCAGATAGAACCTCATGTGAAGTTCATTTTCAGTTGGATTGAGCGCCTGATAACTGATTTTTTTTCCGTCTATATCAATCCTCGCCGCAAGCACTCCGTAATTATTGTCTCGAATAAGATACAGGCCGCCGCCAAGACCGATCAACCCGTTCGGGATGCCCAGGTGTATGGGTTTGTGCTTGATGTCGTCTATGCCGATGGTCCTGACCTCGTTTTCAAGCATTGCTGGGCTGTATTCAATCAGATCGGAATCATAGGGGAAATCGATGCTGACAAGTCCGGTCAGGATTAAAGGAAATTTCTTAAGGTTAACATCTGCAACCCACACATCTTCCTGACCTGGGAAGCTGTACCATTTTATCTGTTTCTTCAAAAGATTGCCGCTTATCTTGATTTCGACAGGGCCTGATGCTTCAGGAGTGAGGTCCGGCCTTGTCCATGCGTTTGTTAAGAGCGACGGGTCAACGGACTGTATAATTGCCAGGACTGAATCCGCATGCTCCTTTGTATATTCAATTTCCGCAGAGATAGGCCGCCAGCCTGTGCTGTCCGATACTTCCGCCTTGAGCATGTTTATCCAGGCCTCTTCGACTTTATCCGGATATATTGCGCCGTATTTGCGTTCGAACGCCATGAGGCACGAGCGTGCATTCCAATTGCCGGTCAGAAGGGTGTAATCCTCTTCCCATGGGAATACGTATTTACCCATCCATTGATACACTCCGCTTCCGTCGCTGGGACGCCAGGGGGTATCAAGTATAGGCTTAAGGGGAGTTGGTATTTCACCTGCAGTTCTTAAGGCATCGACATATCTGCTAACAGTTGATATCGTACAGCCGTTCTTCACATAATCGGCGAATTTTTTCTCAAGCTTGGCTATAGAGTATTTCACATACAATTTCAGAACTGGAAAGTAAGGATCAAAGCTTGTCACTACTTCACCGTCTCCGACAAACTCCCAGTCAACTTCGATGCCGGAATCCGGGAAAACAGCACCGCCCTGCCTGAGGACATCCAGCCCTCTGCATGTATAATATGGCAGCTCAGATGCATCCTGGAACCAGCCGTAGATGCTGCCTGTCATTACAGCAACATTAAATCCATTTCTGGCGCCCATGTCCGCCATGCCTTCGCTGAACATGGCTTCCTGAGCGAATATTGTCCCGGACCTTTTTATGCCGTACTTCTCAAATACCTTATTGTTAATGTCTATCGACCACTGCTGGTCATGTGCCGGATAAGCCAGTAGAAGCTGATCCGAATAATGGAATGAAACAAGGTCAACCTGACCGGAATTTACGATTGTCTTGAATTTTTCAAGTACCGCAGGGTAATTTTCGGCCATGTATTCAATCATCATCCCCTGCATTTCGAAGTCGGCGCCGTATTCAGGGTGGGCAATATAAAAATCTACAAGTGGTTCGAAGCTTTGAATAACCCTTTGATAACAGACATCACAGCCGGCAACATATTGCAGATTGAAATGATACATATTCAATACATAACGTCCGGGCTGATCTGCCGGAGCTGTCGAATCAGATGTCTGCCAATCCGTATTCAAAGGCTGAATATCATCACCTGCGGATTGTACGGAAGCTGTTTCTCCAGTGCCGGAGCCGTTTTCAACACATCCCGAAAAAACTGCTGCAGAAAACAGAATAAGGACATAAAGTATCTTTTTCATTCCCCTCATAACATCCTCCTATTAATATATAAGGCTACCTTGATCATACAAAATACAATGAGAGTCCTCTTAAAGCAATATGTTATATTTTTTTAACAATTCTTGTTGACAGATAAAAATACTACTATATTATTCATACATATGCTGTTTATGAGTATCCGCAGACAAGATTTTTTAAAAAATATCTCAAGTTGCGGATCCCTGCGGTCGATAAGTTTAAGAACGGCAAATAATCACTATCGCATCATACGAAAATCAGACTTTTTGCCAGTAAAAAACAAGTTTTAAAAAACTAAAGAATATAAATAAAAGAAGGAGGAACAAAGGATGACAAAGACGGATCTGGTGGCAGTTGTAGCTGAAAAGGCAGGCGGTTCCAAAGCGGCAGCCGAAAAAGCAGTCAATGCAGTAATCGACGGCATCAGCGGCGCGCTCAAAAAGGGAGACAAGGTAACACTTGTAGGCTTCGGAACATTTGAGGTTGTCGAAAGGGCAGCCAGACAGGGTGTCAATCCGCAGACAAAGAAACCCATAAAAATCGCAGCTACAAAAGCACCCAAGTTCAAAGCAGGCAAAGGACTGAAAGAGCTTGTCGCAGGCAAAAAGAAAAAGAAGTAGTCTCGTCTTATAGGATTTTTCAAACTCCCGTTTTTTTCTGCGGGAGTTTTTTATTTTGTAATTCTCAAGTAAAATTCTATTTCCATTTCAACTCCAGAATGTATTCCTGAGACCCGTCTTAATTAATATGCCTGTTGTAAGACATGAAAGAATGCGGTTATTATCCTTCTAATAATTCATACAAAGGAGAAATTAATGCCAGGGACGATTTTTTACTACACAGGGACAGGCAATTCGCTCTGGACAGCAAGAAAGATTGCCGAAAATCTCAATAATCCCGTCAGCATCATTCCAATGACCGGAAAGAAAGAAAATCCCGGTATGCAGGATGGAGGCATAATCGGCCTTGTTTTTCCCGTATATATATGGGGCGTCCCGGCACCAGTGCTCAACTTCGTGAAGAACAACGCAACGCTTAAAAGTGGCTATATCTTTGCAGTCGCAGTCAACGGAGGCCAGGTTTCAAACACGCTGGTGCAGCTTGAAAAGTTCATGGCCAGAAACGGATCAAAGCTCTCCTCGGGTTTTGAAATCAAAATGCCTTCAAATTATATTCCCTGGGGCGGTCCTGGCACCAGGGAACACTGCCAAGAACTCTACGAAGCAGGAGAAAAGAAAATATTGAACTTCTCATCGTCCATTAATAATAAAGAGGTACGAGAAGTGGAGAAAGGACCGCTATGGCAGAGGATCATCTTCTCGGCCATATACAGATTGACTTTTTCAATGGTACCGGGAATGGATAAAAGTTTCTGGATCAACTCCAAGTGCAATAATTGCGGCATTTGCGCTAAGGTCTGTCCGGCGGGAAATATCAGCTTTATTGAAGGCAAACCGAACTGGAACCATAAATGCCAGCAGTGTTATGCCTGCCTCCAATGGTGTCCCGAACAGGCAATCGAATATGGCAAAAATACCCCGAAATATGAAAGATACCATCAACCGGAAATCAAGCTTAACGATATTATAAAAACCAGATAATAATTAAGGAGCCTGTTTATGAAAATACAACCGCACAAGTTGTTTTCCATATCCATCATCTGCATTTTCTTTTTAATCATGATTCTTATAAATACCGGTTGTGAGGGAACCGAATCAAGAAAGGCCATTGATGAGACTGTTGAATCGGCTGCTGGAATGGATGCAGTAAAAAAGAAGGAAATAATCGAGAAGAAGTTGGATGAGAGTTATAAAAAAGAGGCCGAACGGGTTGAGAAAGGGTTAGACGAAGACGGCTCAGGCGCTTCCGTCGATAGTTCTGAAAAAAACAGATAATAAGACCTTCCGGAAAGGATGATCGATTCGGGTTATTTTTATTGAAATTATATTTTACTGTTATAATAAGGTTTTCGGAAGCGGAAAGAATATGGAACTTGAGAATAAATATTACCCGGTTTTTCTGGACCTCGAAGACAGGTTGTGTGTCGTCGTCGGGGGAGGAGCGGTCGCATTCAGAAAGGTCGAGGCGCTTCTTGCCAACTGTGCTGCCGTAAGGGTTGTGGCGCCTGAAATATCCAGGTCCATACTAAGGTTCCAGGGCCTGGAAATCAGAAAGAAAGAATATGACAAATCCGATTTGAAAGACGCCTTTCTGGTCTTTGCAGCAACAGACAGCGAAGAGACGAATAAAGCGGTAAGCATGGATGCCCATAAGCTCAATTTATTCTGCAATGTTGTGGATACGCCTGCGCTATGCAGCTTCATTGTGCCGTCTGTTGTGGATAAAGGACCGATCAAGATCGCAATTTCGACAGGCGGAATATCGCCCGCCCTTTCAAAAAAGCTTCGCCAGGATCTGAGCATTGCTCTGGGAAACGAATATGAAATACTTGCCAGGATTCTCGGCAGGATAAGGCCTATCGTGGTTTCACAGAACGGCGGGCATGAAGCTCACAAAAGGGTTTTCGAAACCCTTATCAATTCATCGCTTCCTGAAGCCATCAGGAAATCAAGAAAGGATGAGGTGAAATCAATACTTGAACAGGCTATCGGCGTTGAAGTCGACCTGGAGGGAATCTTGTGACAGCAGTCCTTATTTTCTACGGCATTACCGCCATTCTTACGGTAATGCATCTCTTCACAAGGAACGCCGTTCTTGAAAAGGCATCTTCTCTTTCACTTATATCAAGCGCCATTTCGCACCTTGTCTATACAATCCTTCTGGGAATGCGCATCGGAGAATTTCCTATCGCGAATATTCCACAGGCCGTTAACATGACGATACTCCTTGCATCAATTGTCTTTACCACAGCAGTATTGCTGAAAAATGCCATATCGTTCGGTGCATTTTTCGCCCCTTTTGCAATATTCACGCTTTCCCTTGTATCTCGCTCTCTGAGTCTTAATCATACCGGCATTAAGAAATCCGAATTCTGGTTCTTCCTGCATACATCCTGCGTGATTACTGGAGATGCTCTGTTCCTGGTATCCGGAATAGCCTCTGTTGTTTATCTCATCCATGAAAGATCCATTAAAAAGGGCTTAATCCATAGCGCTGCGTCAAACCTTCCGCCTCTTGTCATGCTGGATAAACTGATAGCATTTACGCTCAGTGCAGGATTCGTTGCAATGACAGTAGGCATGATAATAGGGGGATTCTGGGCATCGTATACAGGCTTGAAGATGACGCTCATAGCTCCTAAGATAATTTCCGGTGCCGTTATGTGGATTACATTCGCATTCATCCTTCACCAGCGCTTTGCAATAGGCTGGAGAGGCAGACGGACGGCAGCAATCACCCTTGCCGGATTTGTTGTCATGGCCGTGCTTACCATATCAATCGAAATGCTTTTCCCGGGGGCGCACGGACTCAGGATTCTCCCATGAACCCTGTAAACTGCATCAGCTTAAACCACCGCACCGCACCGATTTCAGTCAGAGAGAAGCTTATAATAAAACCAACGGATATAAGCGGCATCCTTTCGGACAGCATGGAAGCCTATGTACTCTGCACTTGCAACAGGACGGAAATATACTGGGTAAATGCAGATGAATACAGCATATGGGGAATTTTGGCAGAAATCTCCGGACTCAACGCTGAAGAGCTTAAATCTTATTCCGAATCGTTTTCAGGCCAGGAAGCCTTAAGGCATCTCTTCATGGTCGCTTCCGGTCTTGATTCCCTGATATTAGGTGAACCTCAGATACTGGGCCAAGTCAAGGATGCTTACCAGGAATCTGTCGCTTGCAGCATCACCTCAATTTATCTGGACAAAGCCCTTCACAGGACATTCAAGGCCGCTAAACGCGTAAGGGCTGAAACTGATATAGGCAGTTACCCGGTATCGGTGGCATCGGAAGCAGTCGAGCTTGCCTGCCACATCTTTGATGACATCAAGAAAAGCAAGGCGCTGATTATAGGCGCGGGAGATATGGCATCCATTGCCGGGAAAAGGCTAATAGATAAAGGTATAAATTCAATAACAGTTTTAAACAGGACATATGAAAATGCATGCCTTCTTGCATCAGAGCTTGACGGTACCCCGAAACCATTCGATTCACTGAAAGAGGAACTTGCCGCCTCGGATATCGTCATCACGTCAACAGGCTCGCCCATACCTATCATCACGAGGGTAATGATGGCTGACGTTATGAAACACCGGAAGAACAGAGAGGTGATAATCATCGACATCGCCGTGCCCAGAGACGTAGAGGGTGAAGTCGCCAGGCTTTACAACTGCTATCTTTATGATATCGATGCTCTCAAATCGATTGCAGACAGGCATTACTCGAAAAGGCTTCTTCACACTGGAAAGGCCATGGAGATAATCAACTATGAAGTTGACTTGTTCGAGAGATGGCTTTCACGGCTTAATGCCCAGGACACTATCAAAGACCTGTACAGTCTCATTGAAACGTATGCAAAAGAGCAGGCTGCTTTACAGGCACTCCCCGAAGAAGAAAGAGCAGCCTTCGAATCTGCCCTTAAAAGCGGCCTTAAAAGATTCCTGCACAGACCGGTAAGCTTTTTGAACGACCATCCCGCAACTTTACACATAGAATATGCCAGGAGGCTTTTTAAACTTGATGACGAATATAAGGATAGGCACAAGGGGTAGCGCCCTTGCACTGGCTCAGACAGAGATCGTCAGAAAACTGATGCTGTCCGCCGATCCCGGCCTGAACATCGAGGTTTCGGTGATAAAGACGGCGGGAGACATCTCTACAGAACCGCTTGCTGTTATAGGCGGCAAGGGTGTTTTTGTGAAAGAAATTGAAACCTCCCTTTTATCAGGCGAAATCGACATGGCAGTCCACAGCCTTAAGGACATGCAATCGATATCACCTGAGGGACTTACTATTGCAGCCTATCTGTTGCGTGAAGACCCGTGCGACATGCTATTTTCAAGTTGCGGATACACTCTCAGGAGTCTTCCCGAATCCGCCCGGGTAGGCACATCAAGCCTGCGGCGCATATGCCAGCTCAAAAACATCAGACCTGATCTTCAATGTGTAGAGATCAGAGGCAATGTGACTACAAGGCTGAAGAGGATCGAAAAAGACCTTGATGCGGTGATACTGGCTGCGGCCGGAATCAAGAGACTGGGGTTAAGCGCCGGAACTGCTATTGACCTTAACGAAATGATACCCTCGCCCGGTCAGGGCATTATTGCAATCGAGACCAGAAAGGAAGATGATAAGCTGAATCGGTTTCTTGAAAATCTCAATGATTCCGAAACAAGGACATGCGCACTTGCCGAAAGGGGATTTCTGGCTAGGCTCGGGGCCGACTGCAGGATTCCGGCGGCAGCTCATGCAAGAATAGCTTACAACGAAATATCCATGAGCGCCCTGCTTGCAACCGCTGACGGAAGCCATATCGCCAGGACAACAGGCAGAGGCCTCACGCCCGAGATTGGTGCGAAGCTCGCTGAAACACTTCTGGAGAAATTAAGGAGGGAGTCTTGAATATGAAGGTATACCTGATAGGGACCGGCCCCGGAGATCCCGGCCTTCTAACCCTTAAGGGAGCAGGAATAATCCCTGAGTGCGATGCGGTTGTATATGATGACCTGATTCCCAATGAAGTCCTCCTCATGGCAAAACCCTCTGCCGAAAAATACTATGTGGGCAAGCGCGCCGGGAAAGACTATATGAAACAGCCCCAGATCAACAGCCTCCTGCTCGAGCTTGCAAAAAGAGGACTTTCTATTGCCAGACTTAAGGGAGGAGACCCCTGTGTCTTCGGCAGAGGCGGAGAAGAGGCCCTTTTCCTGAAAGAAAACGGAATACCTTTTGAGATCATTCCCGGCATAAGTTCGGCAATAGCCGGACCCATAAGCGCAGGCATACCGCCCACTCACAGGGGTCTTGCCGCATCGCTTAAAATTGTGACAGCACATGAAGATCCTTTGAAAGAATCGGGCTTTCTTGACTGGAGCCTGCTGGCAAAAGAAACCGGCACTCTTGTCTTCTTAATGGGGGCGGGAAGGATAAACGAAATTTCCGAGGCACTGATCAGGGAAGGGATGGATGCCTCTACACCCTGTGCGATCATACAGGATGCGACGATCCCCTCGCAAAAGCATATGGTATCGACACTTGCGGGCATGGGAGCCGAAGCTGAAAAGAACGTCATGGGTTCGCCCTGCATAATAGTTGTAGGCAGGGTTGCAGGATTAAGCAGGGATCTGTTCGACTCTCAGGGCAAGCCCCTTACTGGAAGAACGGTTCTTATTACAAGACCAGCACATCTGTCATATAAAACGGCTGATGCCTTTGCTGCACAGGGGGCACAGGTTTATATCTATCCTCTTATCGAGTTGAAGGAATTGCCGTTCAGTATCGATGTCTGTAGATATGACATGATAATATTCACATCCCAGAATGCGGTGCCGCTGTTTTTCAAATCACTCGCCGAGAAAGGCCTCGATGCCAGGTCACTGGCCGGAAAAGAGATAATATGCATCGGCCCTAAGACCAGAGACGCCCTGGCATCTTTCGGTATCAGAGCCGATAAAATGGCTGAGGAATTCAGGGCCGAAGGGATCGTGGAACTCTTTGAGGGCCGGGATATTAAAGCCATGAAAATCTGCCTGCCAAGGGCGAAGGACGCCAGGACATTTCTTGCAGATGAGCTCAGGTCACGCGGGGCTGTGGTTGATGAAATTTTTGTTTATGAAACAGCCATGCCTGAAAACGCCGACAGCGGGACATTACTTTCACTTGCCGAGAAGTGCGACACCATTGTATTTACGAGCCCGTCAGGGGCAAGAAACGCCGTACTTCTGGCAGGAGATAAAATTGATATAATCAGGGGTAAGACACTTGTAGCCATAGGCCCGGTTACAGCCGGTGCCATGAAAAAACTTGGCATCCCGGCCTCTAAATATGCAAAAGAGTACACCGATGAAGGAATTATCGAGCTGATGAAAGGAGAAGTATCTTGATTGGCATATCCAAACTGTATTGCGGCACAGTAGAGGCATCGGATCCTCTCAGATATTCAAGGAAGTCAAGTGAACTCCCTTCGCACCTTCTTCAGTTCTCCGAAGACAAAAAACCCGTTGTCGTATGGAACATCACAAGCCGGTGCAATCTTAAATGCGTTCACTGTTATGCGTCAACAGAAGGGGGATGCGCTGAACTGACAACAAAACAGGGGCTGAATCTTATATCCGGCCTCAAGGATTACGGCGTGCCTGTGGTCCTCTTTTCCGGGGGTGAGCCTCTCATGAGGGAAGATCTCCCCGAACTTATCAGCGCAGCGACATCGGCGGGCATGAGGGCCGTGATATCCACAAACGGGACATTGATAACAAGGGAGAAAGCAGAAACCCTGGGCGATATGGGACTCTCATATGTCGGAGTCAGCCTTGACGGACTTGAAGAAGTGAACGACAGGTTCAGGGGTGTAAACGGTGCATTTGCAAAAGCCTTGAAGGGCATAGAAAATGCCATGTCCGCAGGAATAAAAGTCGGGCTCCGTTTCACGATGAATAAAAGGAACTATCAGGAAATCCCGAAAATTTTCGACCTCATGGAAGACCGGGGCATACAAAGGATATGCTTCTACCATCTTGTATATTCAGGCCGCGGCAAAAACCTCATGAAAGAAGATCTCACCCATGAACAGACACGCGCAACACTTGATTTGATAATGGACAGGACAAAAAAACTCATCGAGAGGGACAAGTCAGTAGAAGTTCTGACCGTGGACAACCATGCAGACGGGCCATACATCTATCTGAAGATGCGGGAGAATAAGAACCCGAGAGCAAGCGATGTGCTCGAACTTTTAAAGATGAATGCAGGCAATTCAACCGGAGTCGGGATCGGCTCAATAAATTGGGACGGCGACGTATATCCTGACCAGTTCTGGCGCAACAGGGTGCTGGGAAATGTATTGAAAAAGCCTTTTTCCGAAATATGGGAGGATAAAAGCAACGAATTTCTCATGAAACTCAAAACTAAGAAAAATTATGTTACAGGCAGGTGCGCCGGCTGCAGATGGCTCGATGTATGTGCAGGCAATTTCAGGGCGAGGGCTGAAGCGGCAACTGGAGATCCCTGGAGCGAGGACCCTGCCTGTTATCTGACAGATGAAGAAATCAGATAGAACTTTTTCTCCCCCTGGGTCTTCCTCTTTTCTTGTTTTTCACTTCCGGATTGCCCTGAGCTTTGACATTCGGACTCCTCTTCCTGAATGACGTAATACCAAGATATCCATAGGGATTGTTCTGGCTGTCGCAAAGAATCGAAATTCTCAGGCTACCCTTTAATGTCCTGCGGTTTCTTTTGAACTGGTTTACAGTAAGCTCGGTCGAAAAGCTGCAATCACCCCTTGCAACAGCCACCCTGGCTTCCCGAAGCACAGCCATCACCCTGGATAAAGATTCCGGCTTGAAGGTCGTCCCGAATTCCATCCCGAGCGCTTCCTCCACGGAATAGCCGAGTATCGTTTTTACGGAAGGGCTCATGTAAATGGTCATATAGTCAAGCGATGAAGCCCAGACAAGATCCTGCACCTTGCCAACGATGTGCTGGTACAGATTCTCCTTTTTCTCGGTTATTTCAAAATGCTTTTCAACTTCCTTATACTTGTCGATGTTTGACATTACCGCTACAACTTCGACAAATCGCCCGGTTTCATCATAATTAGCCTTGGTATTAAACCTGTACCAGTGTTTTGATCCGTCTTTATGAATAATCTGAAATTCGTAAACACCACCTCCTTTGGTTCTATTAAGCTTCTCAAGGCTATCCTGGTAATAGTCATTCATAGACGGATTAACAAAATCTTTTGCCAGTTTCCCGACAATTTCCGATTGCTCGTAACCTGCAATTTGTTTAATATTGTTACTTATATAGCTGATTCTTGCATCAGTGTCATAGCATATTAGAATATCCTGGATATTATCGAGCAGATAACCCTGTCTTGATTTTACGGACAACAAATTATCCAGAATCTTCTTTCTCTCGGTACAATCGCGGCTTATGCCGATAAACCCGGCAATCTCACCTGATGCATTTCTGAGAATTGAAACCTTCGTCTCAATGTATACCTTGACAAGTGTCCTGGGATTAATATGTTCATAGCTAAAAAGCCTGAACGAATTTTCTTCTCTCTGAGCTTTCCCGGAACTGATCAGATATTCCTCAAGGGCCTTCCTGATATGCATATGCTGGCTCCTGCCGAGAAATTCCTTGATTCCAGCAAGATTGATCTCTTTGCATGAAGTCCACCCGATCTTTTCTCCTGAAGGGGAAAGGTAGGTCACCCTGAAATCAGGATCCATAGTCCATATAATATCCTGGGCATTTTCAATGAGCATCCTGTATAACGCTTCATTTCCGGCGGTCTTTTCATGCGCCTTCATGATATCATCAATATAAGCGAACATGCAGCAGCTGCCTTTATATTCATTTTCTTCATAAACCCCAGAGATTAATGCCCCCATCCATTTAACGCTGCGGTTTTTGAGTACTATTCTATATTCCCCGGTAAAGCGGCCTTTCCTGAATGATTCCGAATCATGAATGAACCGCTCACGGTCTTCTTCTGAAATGATATCTGAGATTTGCCTGCCTATAATTTCCTCGGGGTAATAAACGCCTGACCTTATCATGTCTCCTCTGATGCTTATTATGGAATTGCTCTCGTCAGCCATTAAAACGAGGTCAGTGATATTTTCCATAAGGAAAGAGAAGTTTTCATTTTCTTTATAGAGATTAATGATCTGATTCTTCCTTGATAATGAAGAACTTATTTTTTGCGTCAGTTCAATGAACAGGGACAGGTCTCTTGCCTTCCAGTCATAGTCAGTTCTGTGTATGCATATCACGAAACCCCAGAGCAGATTATCCACAACAACAGGCAGGAATATTATTGACTTAGGCATTCTTTTGGAATTCGATCCACCTGCGGCATATAATATTTCGTCTGTTTCTGTCACAGGAATATTTTTTTCAAGTTTATCGAAAATATAAGGAAAGTTATTTTTTATATCTTTAATACGGTCATTCACATGAAGGGGCAGGCTCTCTCCATTATCCAGTTTAATATAAATATCTGCTGAATTTTTATTGCCATTCTGGATTGAATATAAAACTGCGGTTTCAATATCACTTACCTTACCGATCTGCTCTACCGAAGATTTGATAATGGTTTCACAATCCGCCGTAATATTAATGAAATCAGACATCTCCCGTTTTCCCTCCCCTCAACTCTAGATAACTTTTTGAATTGCAGTTTATCTAATTTCGTATAACATAAATTATCGCAATGCAATGTTTCTTTTTCCAGCTCGTATTCAAACGCAGTATTGACAATATACATGGGCTTTGTTTAAGTTTTAAACAAATCATCTGACACGGACAGGAGAGCATATGCACTTTAAAACATGGCTTCAACTCAAGGGCATCCACCAGAAAGACATGGCAGAAACAATAGGAATAAAACCAAGTTCACTTTCCATGATTCTTTCCGGAAAAACAAAACCAAGCCTTGAGATTGCTTCCCGTATAGAACAGATCACAAACGGCGAAATTACAAGAATGGATCTATTGTATCCCGATGAAACTGAGGCCTTGAACAAAATGGCATCTCCAAAAAGGGGAACAATCCTCACTTATGAACTAAGAGAAAAGTTTTTAAGGGATTGAAACAGGACTATAGGCCTTATCTTTTTTTTACAAATTTCGAGACAGGTTCAAGCTCGATTCCCTGAGACCTCAGCTTTGGGATTTCCTTTTCGAGAACCGCTATTGTTTCTTCATGCGGGTGGCATATGCCGATTGCATATCCGTTTTTCAGTGCAATTTTTTTAAGCCTGTCAAGCTGCCCTGTTATGTATAACGCATTCAATTCATTATCCAGAAACACATCGCGTCTGGCAAAAGGTTCTCCCGCATCTCTTGCAACATCCATACAGACTGAATTCGGTGAAGTCATGCTGTCGATATAAAACAGATTTCTTCTTTTAAGCTCATCGATAATCACTGTCATCTTATCTCTGTCCTGTGTTATCCTGGAGCCCATATGATTACTTGCGCCGACCGCGTAAGGAATATTGTTTAAATTATTTTTAAGTATCTCCAGCATCTTTTCTTCATTCATATCCGACATTATTGCGCCTTTGCCCGGGTTTTTTCCAGCCGAACCCTCCATAGGAATATGCACAAGCACATCACACCCTCTCGAATGAAGATAGGAGGCGACATCTTGTGACTTTTCAATATGAGGAAGAACCGAAAAGCTCAGATCGCGATTGATTTGAGCAAGCCTTGAGGCAGCCTTCATACTCAATCCCATATCATCAATTATAATTGCTATTCTGGCCTTTTTCCCGATGCCCGGTTTAATTATTTCAGGTATGGTCGGTGTAACAACAGAGGGATAAACGATTTCAATCTCCCATTTGCGGCTGTCCATAATGATTATGACATGCTTGTCATCCCTGACTTCGATTTTACCTGTCTTCTTTATTGGCTCAAAGATTTCTTCAAGCTTATCTTCAGTGAATTTTTCTTTTACTTTTACGACAATCCGATCGCCACTGAACTCCACATCCTCTCTGGAAACCCCCATATCGAAAAAGCATCCCTTAATTACCAGAACAGGGTCAATCCATTTAACGACAGGTTTTGAAGGTGTAACATGAGAGGGTTCCTGAATCTTTATGAGACCTCGTTCAAGGAATATTATCAAACCTGCAACAATGGCAATGACAACAACCACTGCCAGTATTATATTTTTTCGTTTTGCAGTTTTTCTCATGAAGTTTTCTGCACTGTACTGAAAACCCTCCAGGACTTTAAAATATCCAGCGCATATTTCAACTGATTATCATTTTTCAGCAGATTCTGAGCAGGGTCCTCTTTTGATTCATCTTTTTTCCCGGATGGTTCAAGATGCTGTTTAAGATCTTTCTCCCTTATGAATTTGAGTTCGCCGTCTTCATCTTCTTTTTCTTTCTGATTCTTCACGATCTGATCGAGTACGATATCGGGAATGATTCCAGTTGCCTGAATATCCCTCCCTGATGGTGTATAATATCTCGCAACAGTGAGTTTGAGAGCCGAACCGTCAGACAAAGGCCTGACAACCTGAACGGATGCCTTGCCAAAACTTTTTGTCCCTAAAACCACTGCACGTTTGTTATCCTGAAGCGCGCCCGCAACAATCTCCGCCGCACTGGCGGTTCCGCCGTTAATCAGGACAACTATCGGGAACTCCTCATATGCCTTATCTCCCTTTTTGGATATGAACTCCTTCTTGTCTTCCTGAGACCGGCCTGAAGTATAGACAATCTTTTTGCCTTCATCGAGAAAGAGGTCGCTTACATCCACGGCCTGACTTAACAATCCACCCGGATCATATCTTAAATCAAGGATGAGACCCTTTAAAGGCACCATTGTGACCAGGGCCTTTTTTATAGATTCCGTTGTATCTGTCTGGAACTGTCTCACCCTTATATATCCATATCCCGGCTCCAGCATCATGGATTTTGCGCTTTCAATATGAATGATGGCCCTTGTTATTGTAACATCGAAGGGTTTTTCATCCATGCCCCTTTGTATCTTGATCGTTACTTTGGTCCCTTTGGGCCCCCTTAAAAGTTTGACTGCATCTTCCAGAGTCATTTCGTAAGTGGTCTTACCGTCGATTTCAAGGACCTTGTCTCCTGGCTGTATTTTTGCCTCGAATGCAGGAGTTCCTTCAATCGGCGTGATGACAGTAAGAATCCCGTCTCTCATTCCTATTTCTATGCCCAGACCTCCGAAAGATCCTGTGGTGCTAATCTGCATTTCTTTATAGGCATCCTTGGTAAGATAGGCGGAATGGGGATCAAGAGTGGACATCATGCCTTTTATCGCTCCCTCGACAAGCTTTTCAGGAGGAACGACATCAACATAATTTTTTTCTATTATTTCAAGACAGTCTGTAAACTTCTCGAGCTGAGGATACATTTTCAGCGTGTCAGCATTCAGCAACCTTGCCTTATAAAAAAACAGGGTGGAAGAAAGACCTATCAATAAAATAACAAGCACCCAGAGCTTTTTGTTTCTTTTCATATATTCTCCTGTATTTTCCTTATATAAAGGATAGCTGCCCTATAGCATATCCCCGATTTTAGTGAAATAACAACTATCTTCCTGCCAGCCACTTAAGTGGATCGAGGGCATTGCCTTTATACCTGATCTCGAAATGAAGATTAGCTCCGGGAGGCGTTACATCTTCACCGGTAACGGCAATATATTCATTTTCAGCAACATTCTGACCGGCTGACTTGATTGCTTTGTGAAGAAACCCGTATACTGAATGGAATCCGTTCCCATGATCGACAATCAATGTGTTTCCGAATACATCCAGCCAGCCCGAAAAAACCACTTTGCCCTTGTAAATGCACTTTACCTTTTCTCCGGGCTGGACTTTGATGTCAATACCCTGTGATATCTGCAAGACCCCCGTTTCCTTATGTTTGCCAAACGCCTGCACAACCTTTCCCCTGACAGGCCACGGCAGCTTGCCCTTCAGTTTGGCCATACCAGTTCCGGGAACAACCACTTCTGATTTTTTCCTCTGAGTGAGCTGACGCATCAATCTTTCAATTTCACTTTTGTATGTTCTAGATTTTTTTTTCAGAGATGCTATCAGATCGTTTTTTTTCTTTTTCTCAGCACCAAGCTCAGAAATTTTTTTATCGAGCTTTTTCATATCAATTTTCAATGCAGCTTCCTCTTTTTCCAGCGAACTTTTTGCCTCTTCCTTGAGCTCTTTCATATGCCTGTATTTATCGGCTTCCTGGATATTTGCATATATTGAAGCCTCTGCATACGGGACTAGATTGATGCGAACAGAAGGGCTTTCAATAGAATCAACAGTCTGAGCCTTATAAAGGTCTATGAGCTTGTCTCTCATTATTTCCTGATTTTTCCTGAGTTCACTGTCATAGAGGGCAATCAGGTTAGATGTCTCAGAGATTTTCATTCTACGCTTCTCAATAACCTTTTTCAGGCTTGAGATATCTTTCTCCATGGAACTGAGTTTCAGATTGATAGAGCGAAGGTTCTTTTCTTCAGCCGCCCTTTTAGTTTCTACGACTTTTGCCTTCTCACCGAGTGACTTGATCTTTGATTCCAGACTTGCCGGATAGAGGTCAAAAGAGAATATCAGAATAAATATAATTAAGCTGAGGCAGATTCTCACTCCCGCACCTTTAAAGAAAAAACAGTTGCGGCAATGCCGACCAAAGCGGAAAAGCCAATGCCGACCAATACCTGTCTGAGGTTTTGAATTGTTACAAGATATCTTATCTCCGGCACCATGAGAATTGTCTGGCCTGCTGCAATATCCGCCAGATATCTGCCTGCTGCCGCAGCTATTAATACATATGATGTCCCCTCCAGAATAATCGCAAGGTTTATCGTAAGCAGGCTCTGTCTGTAAGGCAGCAATAAATCTTTCTTAACCAGTCTCAACTTGATCGAACAGAAAACAAGCAGACCAAGGCATATCGCATATAACCCGAAGACATACCTCGACAATTCGAAAAAGCTCTTTAAAAAATATGCTGCATTCTCTGCCAGTTCCATGTTGTACCTTGTTTTTTCGATACCGTGTAATTTCTCAATATTGACTGCTAATTTTTCCATCAACGGCAAATGAGAATCTTTAAGTACAACGGCAAAGGCATCCGGCAAGGCGTTCGCATCAAGCCCTGATACGATGGGGCTATCGCTTCCGAGCCATTCTTTCATCTTTTTGAGCCCCTCTTTTCTGGAAATATATACAGTTTTATCTACACCATTGATCCCGTTTAATCCGACCTTTAATTTCTGGATATCCTGCTGGGACGTACCGCTTTTTACAAAAACCATTATTGTTCTCACTGATTCAGGCAAAATATTCTGACTTACCAGTGCACCCGATACACTCGACAGTATAACAAGCTGGGCTGTTGCTACCGAACACACCGCCAGAACAAGAATAAGCCCCAAGGGTTTGGTTATAATATATTTTCCATAAAGTTTTAAGACCTGTTTCATACATTTCTCACAGCATAAAGAGCGTTCAATTTAATAAAGATATTCATTATTGACTGCATCCTTGATATTTGATTTCTTCAGATCTATTAGAGAGTTCATCAATTCCTCCCTTTTAAAATCTTTTAAAATACTTTAAAAAATAAATACCCAAATCTTAATTACATGTACAGTTAATACGACCTGTAATCTTGAGATTGACTTATTTGTTTTACAACATATTAATAACAGTTAAGGGGACTTGAAAAAAATGATACCCAGGCCTGATACAGTAAAACTGGACAAAAATAGTAAATCCCCGCAAGTAATATCAATTACATCAGGCAAGGGTGGAGTAGGCAAAACCAGCATTGTGGCCAACATGGCAATCCTGCTTTCATCAATGGGCAGAAAAGTGCTCGTATTTGATGCAGACCTTGGATTGGCCAATATAGATGTCATGCTTGGATTGTCTGCAAAATTTAATATCAATCATCTGCTTCAGGGTGACTGTGATATTGATGATATCTTGATTGAAGGCCCGTCAGGGATCAGAATTCTGCCTGCTTCTTCAGGCATTCAGGAGCTTTCAATACTGTCGTATGAGCAGCAGCTTACAATTGTGAATGCATTGGATGGTTTCCAGGACGATTTTGACTACATGCTCATTGATACAGGTGCCGGAATATCCGGAAATGTTACTTACTTCAATTCAGCCGCACAGAGAATCATCGTTGTTGTAACGCCTGAACCCACATCTTTGACAGATGCATATGCCCTCATCAAGGTCATGAGAACCAGATACAATATAAAAAGATTCGAAATAATCGTCAACAACGTGCTCTCAACATATGAGGGCAAGGATGTAATAAGAAAATTAATTTTTGCATGTGACAAGTTTTTTGGGGATATTGCTCTTGACATGCTTGGGAGTATTCCGCATGATTCAACTATACCAGAGAGCATAAGAGAACAAAGGGCTTTTATTGAAATTAATCCGGGCAGTGAGGCTAGCAAGAGATTGGGGGCAATCGTAAAAAGAATTGACAGCATCAATGCGCCACAAGAAAGCGGCACATTACAATTCTTTTTTAAAAGGCATATTGAAAGCAGTGAAAAGGGATGAATGATGTTGGATATTGCGTTTCCTGACCTTACAGACAATGAACGCACGGATCCAAAGATACGCGCGAAAGTAATTAATGAGTTCGCACCGCTGATCAAATATATTGCAAGCCGGATTGCAATGAGACTGCCGCCTCATATCGATATTCACGACCTAATAAATGCCGGCGTCATTGGACTTATCGACGCCATGGAAAAATTCGATGCAACAAAGAACATCAAATTCAAGACATATGCGGAATTCAGAATCAGAGGAGCAATGCTCGACGAATTGCGCTCCATGGACTGGGTACCCCGTTCGGTAAGGCAAAAAGCCAGAAAGATTGAGGACGCATATTCAAGGCTTGAATCATCACTGGGCAGACCTGCAAACGACGAGGAAATAGCTACAGAACTTGAAGTTGACATGGATAGTTTCTATCGCCTTCTTTCCGAAACCGCTTCAGTATCACTTCTAAGCCTTGATGACCTTGGCGAGGATAATCAGGACTCTTCTAAAAGGAATCTGCTCGAATTTATCATGCAGGATGAAAAAGACTGGCCCACCCATAAGATGGGGCTTAATGAAGCCAGAGATATGGTCGCACGGGCTATTCAGTCATTGCCTGAAAAAGAACGCATGGTCATCTCCCTTTATTATTATGATGAACTTACAATGAAGGAGATTGGATACGTACTCAAGTTTACCGAATCAAGGGTTTCTCAGATACATACAAAATCAATACTCAGGCTTCGTTCCAAAATGCAGAAAATACTCAAAGAAGTCAGAGAATAGATTTTTATAGCAAAGCAATACAGGACCTTATAATGGACAGCAATATTAACATAATCCTGATTGAAGACTTTCCATTCATGAGAAGGATAATCCGGAATTGCCTCCTGGAGCTTGGTTTTGTAAATATCCTTGAAGCCGATGACGGTTCAACAGGTCTTGATATCATGAACAGGAAAAAGGCGGAATTGATAATATCGGATTATGATCTTCCGGATATGTCAGGTATAGAACTTCTCAAAGTTGTACAAAGCAGCGACGAGCTTAAAGACATACCGTTTCTTATGGTTACTAAAGAAACACAGGTTGATGAAATATTCGGTCTGATTGATCCGGAGACACAGGATTTCATAATAAAACCGTTTACCGCCGATATGCTGGGCAGGAAGATTGAAATGCTTCTTGGTGAATCATCAAGATGACCGGAACTGACGGCAGCAGTAATAAACATGACAGCCCGAGATGGTTAAAGCCTTTAATTATTCTGCTTGTTATTTTTACAGCCGCATTAATGTCATATTTTATAATCGATTCATTAAAAAAAGAACCGGCTGAGAAAAACTTCACCATGAAAAGCATAACTGTTCTTCCGGCACAAAGCGATAGTACGATTGCTCTTGAACCTTTCATAGTCGTATGCAGAAACAAAAACACGGAAGAATCAAAAATATTGATTGCCGATATCAAGCTGAGTTTTATTCCTGAAAAGAGACCTGACGTACTGGCAAGCATGTTCAATATAAGATCCGCAATCCTGGAAAATCTTCAGAATAAAGGCTCCTCGCTAAGGAAAGATCAGATGGAGATTCTGCTCAATGATTCACTTAAGTCATATGACATCCAGAAGGTGACCGTCAGCAGGTATAATCTGAAATAATTCAGACCTAAAGCATGGAAAATATCTCGTCAGAGAGCAGCATTCCTTTCGGGGTAAGAACCGCATTGCCATTTCTGATTTCATAAAGTTCTGGTGGAATATTCCTGGGCATCAATTCTTCCGGTATCCCGTAAACAGTCCTCAACATGAGAAATTTTTTCTCAAAATCCATTGTACGATTATCAAGTACATCAACGTTTACGACAGACCTTTTGTTGTTAAGCACAAGAGACATATATCTCTCGGGTTCACTTTCATTGGTACTTCGAACATTGTTCAGGCATGAGACCGCAGCCGCACCTAGCCCGATATAGGGATTGTATCTCCAGTACGCCAGGTTATGTCTGCATTCATATCCGGCTCTGGCAAAATTGGAAATCTCATACTGCTTTAATCCGCAGTCAGAAAGCTTTTCCAGTACAGTGTAGAAGAAATGCTCAACTTCATCCTCAGGAAGGAGTTCGATCTCCTGAGCCCATATGGTGTCAGGGCTGAACATATATGCAGAGACATGCTCAGGATTAAGCTCAGAGATTCGCTTCAAGTCATAATCGAGTTCCGAGTATCTCTGAGTCGGTATGGAATACATCATATCAATATTTATATTATCAAAACCTGCAGCACGTAATGAACTGAAAGCATTGACAGCCTTATCCGAATCATGAACCCTGCCAAGAAATCCGAGCAGCCTGTTTGAAAAGCTTTGAACGCCCAGGCTTATACGGTTTATTCCTGATGCTTTCAGGCTATGCGCATAATCTCTTGAAATCGTCTCCGGGTTGGCTTCAATAGACACTTCAGAATCTTCTTCGATCTGCCATAAGCTGTTTATCCCGTTGACAATTTTACCGATTGACATTGCGTTAAAGAGCGTCGGGGTCCCTCCACCAAAATATATTGTTGATACTATGCTGTCGGCAGAAAGGAAATCAGTAAACATTTCCGCCTCTTTGAGAACTGTCTTTACGTATCTCTCCTGCGGCGGATCTGAATTTTTAATAGATGAAAATCCGCAATATCTGCATTTGCTGATGCAGAAAGGAACATGGATGTAAATATGCAGCTCCATTTATTCTCCTAGAAAACATACGAAACCCGGAATCCGTCTCTGGCTGAGACGAACCCCGGGTCTATTAAAGCGCTTTTCAAAAAAATTTCTACAGCAAATCAGGTGTGATTTTTTTGTACGCCATGTCAAGGCTTTCAGCAACTTTCGGATGCGTTATGCTGCCGGCAAACGTATTAATACCTTTGAGTATCGCCGGATCTTTTGCTGCTTCCTTTATGCCGAGATTTGCTATTTTTAATCCGTAAGGAAGGGTCGCCTGCGAAAGTCCCCAGGTTGATGTAACAGGAACTGCGCCAGGCATATTCGCCACACAGTACATCACAACTCCGTCCACATAAAATATCGGGTCATCGTGGTATGTGGCCTTCGTATAAGCACAGCAGCCGCCCTGATCAACCGCTACATCAACTACGACCGCACCTGTTTTCATGCGCTTGATATGCTCTTCTGTAATCAGCTTGGGAGCAGCTGCACCGGGAATAAGAACAGCACCGATTACCAGGTCTGCATTTTCAAGACAGCGCTCAATGTTGCCAGGCGTCGAGTACATGGTTTCTATTGATACTCCATAAAAGTCATCATACCTTTGTAGAACACTTTTCTGTATATCCATAAGTGTTACCCTTGCGCCCATTCCAACAGCAATTTTGGCAGCATTGGCACCGACAACACCGCCTCCGATTATGACTACATTACCCCTTGAAACGCCAGGTATGCCGCCAAGCAGGACCCCTCTTCCGCCGAATGTCTTTTCCAGATATTTTGCGCCTTCCTGTACCGCCAGCCTGCCTGCCACCTCGCTCATCGGCTCAAGAAGTGGGAGATGACCGTTCTCGAGTTGAATAGTCTCAAAGGCAATACCCGTTACCTTTCTTTCGGTAAGGGCAACAGCCTGTTCTTTGTCTGCTGCAAGGTGAAGATATGTGAATAGAAGCTGGCCTGGCTTAAAAAGGTTATATTCCTCTTTGAGAGGCTCCTTGACCTTGTAGATCATATCTGCCGCTGCAAAGATCTCTTCATGCTTATCGAGCATAACGGCCCCAGCCTTGGCATACATCTCATCAGTTATCTGCGCCCCGACACCTGAACCTTTCTCTACATATACCTCATGACCAGCAGCTTTGAATGAAAGCACGCCATCAGGCGTCATCGAAACCCTGTGTTCAAACCTTTTTATCTCTTTAGGTACGCCAATTTTCATAAAACCCTCCTTTTATCTCTCTCAAGTGAGTAGTCGCTCACTGTCGATTACTTATTATATTCAGTTGTGTCAACTGTAATTTGCCTTTTATGTTATTTTTTACAATCAATTGTTGTATTAAATGATTATATACAATTTCTATATTGCTTTATTGGCAACTATCATCGTACGCATCAAATAGTAAAGAGTGTTGACCTGTGTATTTGTGGTGTATTATGCTCAAATATAATAAGATATTAAATTTCAAGATATTCATCACCGGAGGAGGAATCATTCAATGCAATTTAGAAATATCACAGTAACCGACTTCATGACAAACTGTTTTATTCTTTGGGATGAAGAGACAAAAGAAGGAATTGTGCTTGATCCGGGCGGAGATGCCGGCAAAATACTCAGAGAAATTGAAAGCGAGGGTATAAAGATTGTCGGTATTGTAATCACACACGCCCATATCGACCATATAGGCGCCCTCGGGGCAATAAAGGAAGCAACCGGTGCAGAAATCATGATGCAAACCGCGGAGCTTCCTGTCCTGAAATTCGCATCGAAGATGGGCGGGATGTTCGGCGTAAAAATCGAACAGCCGCCCGATCCCGATCGTCTCCTCTCGGAAGGAGACATCATCAAATTCGGCAAATACTCACTTAAGGTGCTTGATACTCCGGGGCACTCGCCGGGGGGAATTTCATTAATCGCTTCTGATGGTATATCATGTTTTTCCGGAGACACCCTTTTTGCCCAGTCAATAGGAAGGACAGACCTTCCGGGCGGAGATTATGAGACACTTATCAACTCAATTAAAACTAAAATCCTTCCGCTTGGTGACAAGGTACAGGTCTATCCGGGACATGGCCCGGCGACTACAGTCGCCACAGAAAAAAGATACAATCCCTTTCTTCATTAAGGAGGCCAAATGAAACCAAGGCATATTCTTATTGCAGCAATCCTCTTGATTGTTTCGGTTTCAGGATGCAGCGGCTTGAAACTCCATGATGTCAAACCAAGAGAACTGCCGCAGCAGGCACCGGCTCAGACACCTGTCCCGAAAGGGCCGTGCTATCTTGACTTTGCTGATATACTTATCCCTGCCGATCTTGGAAAGGATGCATCGCAAAGCTATATAGTCAACGGCTTCGGCCAGCTTGTCGTAAGAGGAAGGGTGAACGGGGAATCAGTCGAAAAATTCTTCAATTCGACAATGCCTTCGGCCGGATGGTCCAAGCTTGACGAATACCGTTTCCAGGGCAATACAAAAATTTATTTTTCAAAACCTGACAAGATTGCCTCAATACTGATATCAGAAAACCCCATGGACACTAAGGTTGAGATATGGGTTACACAGACGAAAAAGAACTAGCCGGGAAAACGGTTGTCTACGGAATAACCGGAGGCATTGCAGCCTACAAGGCCCCTTTCGTTGTAAGAGGGCTCAGCCTGCTGGGAGCTGATGTCATATGTATAATGACCGATTCCGCACATGAATTCGTAACACCTCTTACACTTCAAACTCTTTCAAAAAACCCTGTATACTCAAAGATTTTTCCCATCGATCATCAGCAAAAATATGAGATCGAACATATAGCCCTTGCAGACAGGGCTGATCTTTTCATCATTGCACCGGCAACAGCAAATTTCATTGCAAAAATGGCAGGTGGAATTGCCGATGACCTTCTATCCAGCACAGTCCTGGCTACAGAAGCCCCTGTCCTTGTCTGCCCTTCAATGAACGTACACATGCTCGAAAATAAGGCTACGCAGGAAAACCTTAATATTCTCACAAAGAGAGACATCAATATCCTTGAACCGGATGAAGGGCTTCTGGCATGCGGATGGGAGGCTAAAGGAAGAATGCCGGACCCCGAGAGAATTATACTCGAAGCCAGGAAAATTCTTACTAAACATGACCTTAAGGGTATACGCATACTTCTCACCTGCGGACCTACATGCGAGGATATTGATCCTGTAAGGTTTGTTACAAACCGCTCTACCGGAAAAATGGGTGCTGCAATCGCTGAAGCCGCCTGCCTGAGGGGTGCGGATGTCACTGTAATAACAGGGCCGGTTAATATCAGTTATTCACCCTGGGCAAGTGTTATACCGGTCAGGTCTGCAAGTGACATGCTGACAGCTGTAAAAGAACATATCGAGAACACCGATGTACTGATAATGGCGGCTGCAGTAGCCGACTACAAGCCAAAGTTTCAAAGAAGCTCGAAGATTAAGAAAGGTGAAACAGTTATGACCAGTCTTGAAATGGCTCCCACATCAGATATACTTAACACTGTCGGCCCGATGAAGAAAGGCAGGTTTTTTGTGGGATTTGCCGCAGAAACAGATGACCTGATAGAAAATGCAACTGAAAAAATGAAAAGAAAATCGCTTGATATGATTGTCGCCAACAAGGTCGGAATTGAAGGAAGCGGATTCGCTTCAGCTACAAATACAGGAACAATACTTTTTCCTGATGGCGATTACAAGTTTGAAGGCATGGAAAAGACAAGGCTTTCTGAGGTGATATTGGACCTTATAAGGAAAAAACTGTGAGAGAATCTCTGGCTCAGATATTAAGGGACGAACAGAACTGGACAGGTGATTTTATAATTATGCCTGAACCGGCAACCTTTACTGTAAAACCTTCCGAAGCGAAGCCATCAGCACCAGACACACTTGAAGACCTCAAGGAATCACTGAAAGAATGCAACCTTTGCAGGCTATCGACAACAAGGAAAAACATTGTTTTCGGTGAGGGAAATCATGACGCCCGGATAATGTTCATAGGCGAAGGACCGGGAGCGGTCGAAGACGACACGGGAAGACCTTTTGTCGGACCGGCCGGACAGCTCCTGACTGATATCATTGTAAAAGGCATGAGACTCAGGCGTGAGGAAGTGTACATCGCCAATATAGTTAAATGCAGACCCCCTGGAAACCGCAATCCGCTTCCTGATGAAGTCGATAATTGCATCGGCTATCTGAAGAAACAGATATCCCTGATCAAACCTGAAGTGATTATCACGCTCGGAGCGGTTTCTACACACAACCTCCTTGGAATCACAACCCCGATAAGCAGGCTGAGGGGAAATTTCACAAATTACATGGGTATAACCGTCATGCCGACATTTCATCCAAGCTACCTGCTTCAAAATCCATCCAAAAAGAGGGAGACATGGGAAGACATAAAAAAAGTCATGGAAATGCTTGGCCTGGATCCGCCGTCTCGATCTTAACAATTATTTTTATTCTTTTATCAGCCGGTACAATTCTGGCGGGTGATATAATAGTAATCGATGTCAAGGATGCCATCTCTCCGCCTGTCGGCTCGTACATCACTGAAAACATCGACAAGGCTGTCAGAGAAAAAGCCGAGGCCATTGTAATAAGACTGGATACACCAGGAGGACTCGATACTTCGATGCGGGACATAATACAGAAAGAAATGAACGCGCCTGTCCCTGTTGTTGTCTATGTATATCCAAAGGGTGCCCGTGCAGCATCTGCAGGAGCACTTATCTGCCTGGCTGCAGATATTGCAGCCATGGCACCGGGAACTAACATAGGAGCAGCCCATCCTGTCGGAATAGGACCTGGGGGCGGCGGAATTGAAAAGGGAGATAAAGACAAGAAGACTGAAACAGATACAATGACGGAAAAAATAACAAATGATGCATCGGCCTATGCAAGGAGCATCGCCAAAGAACGCGGTAGAAACGAAAAATGGGCCGAGGATGCCGTAAGAAAAAGCGTTTCCATCCCGGCAACTGAGGCCGTTGAAAAGAATGTCGTTGACCTTATTGCCGACAGCCTTGATGACCTTCTTATAAAGATTGACGGCAAAACAATAAAAAAAGCAGGTATGACGTTTACGTTGAAGACAAAAGGCGCCCCAGTGACGGAGCGCCCCATGAACTTCCGCTCCAGACTGCTGTCCACCCTCGCAAATCCCAACATCGCCTACATCCTCATGCTCATCGGCCTTGCCGGGATATATTTCGAACTCTCCAGCCCAGGGGCAATACTACCGGGAATCATAGGCGGCATATGCATCATCCTGGCATTCTTCGCCTTTTCCGCCCTTCCGGTTAATTATGCTGGCGTTGCCCTTATATTACTTTCCGGGATCCTGTTCTTTGCCGAAATTAAAGTTCAGAGCATGGGGCTGTTGACTGTGGGCGGAATTATTTCATTGATCCTGGGTTCGATCATACTGTTCAGAACACCTGAAATGTCCGCGCAGGTATCATGGGGTGTAATCCTGCCTATTTCAGTTTTCTTTGCAATCTCATTTTCCGCTCTTGTTTGGCTTGTTATAAGAACACACAGAAAAAACCCGGTAACAGGTGTAGCCGCAATGGCGGGAGAAAAGGCACAGGTTTATGAATGGCATGATGATGGCAGAGGCAAGGTATTTGCCCATGGTGAATACTGGAATGCAAAAGGGCCTGTTGGTTTAAAGCCGGGTGAAACCGCGATTGTCGAATCTGTTGAAGACATGGTGCTCACGGTTAGAGCCATAGAATGACCCTTAAATAGAAAACAAAGTTAACAGCAATTCCGGCATGACAACGTTGCTTTATGTTGTTATGCCGGATAAAAACCGAACCGCACCTGTAACAGAATCATTTGACAAATCTGCCGAACCAATAAGCAAACCTGAAATCGACACCCGGCAGGAGACAGCCCCCGTTGCCGCCCCCGTTCGGTTTGTACGGATTAGAACGCCAGTGGTAATTGCTGGGCGGTCTCACTCCTTGAGGAATCGGTTTGTCGGTAATCAGATCATCATTTCTTCCGACATTGCCCAGGACTTTGACTTTAGTGCCGTCGTTCAGTGTGCAATCGCCGCTTGCGACCTCAGCATCGTCACAGTTGATGACAGCCTCATCCCAGTAAGGCGGTTCCTGGAATTCGTAAAGCGTATTTATCCCCCTGTTGACGGCATCAAAATCAGGCGCCTGTTTCATCTTGTTGAAAGCAGAAGCTCCTGAGAAGTTGGCCGCATAAACAAAGTCATAAAGGCTGTACGAATATTCTTTGGGTTTTGTATGCGAAATGCCTGTTTTGTAAAGGTGCTGTATGGTCGCATACCTCACCTTGTTCCTCACCTTTTCGTCATTTATATACCGGCCTGCCAGAAGCGCCCCCTGAAATGCCATGTTTGTATTGCTGTAATTGGTGATTTTATCAAGGTTAACTCCGAGTACATTCGAAAAAACGATATTATCAAGATGTCTATGGGCGATCAGCTCATCATAGAGATATCCTTGAAGTTCAGAATCCTCCGAACAATAAGCCAGTGCTGCCACGATTCCCAGTGACATCAGCGAGTAGAAACCGTCTTTAATTGGAAGCCAGGCAAGATATACCCTGTCCCAGTTGTTCTCGTTCATGTAGCCATGATAAGTCGTACGGCCGTCTGCATCAAAGATTTCGAGGTCAAACGCCTTTCCATTGCTACCCGGCCCGCCTGTGCGCTCAACCATAAGTGAATGACCCAGCTCTTTTGCATAGAGCTGAAGCCTGTCCTTTGTTTCTTTCGGAATTGAAGCGTCATCCCTGACGGCTTCCCATATGGCGGCAAAGGCCGTTGCCCAGCCTATGTACTGGTCACGGCTGCATGAGTCCGTCCACACATAATTTGAGAATTTTCCATCAACTGAATTATCCCCCCTTAAGGTGCCGTTATCCTTGACCTCGGGAAGAGGGTTGCCTTCCGAGTCAAAAAGAGGGGTCGTTACCGCTGTTTTATAAGAAGTTGGAATATCTGTTCTACAGAAACCTCTTGCAATAACTCCTTCAACACCCGTGATTTCGACTGCAACGAAGAGGCCTTCAATATCTCTTTTCAGGAAATCTCTTGCTCTGTCCACGTCTGCCTGGGAATAACCCGAATCCCTGAGCACCGCATACCTGTAAGCATCAGCGGCGATTCCAACGCCTGCATAAAGCCCTGCTGTCATTTGATAATCAGGAATGACATCGAATACATCCTTTCCTGAATATGCTGGGAAATCCCAGCTGTCGGTATTTCTGAGAAAATCGCTTATAAGCTGCCTGTCCGAAATATTTGAAAGGGGTACACCGACATCATTGTTTATACCGTTCCCGGCGCAATTAAAGATCAGATGCTGCCTGTCGTACATGTCCGCCTTTTTTTCAAGTGCAGCATCGTAGCCCTTTTCAAGAGGACCAGGGATCAGCGATGTCCCTTCATAATCCGGTTTGGGACAACCGCATAGAATGGCAACCAATGCCAGAGATAAAACTATTTGCAACCTCTTTACATTCCCCATAACAACCTCCAGTTAAACACTCTTTAATAGCCCGTGATTCAAGATATTAAGCGATTAATTTTTAAAACCCTCTCAGATACGGAACAAGTATATCGATCCTGTCGCTCTGTATCGAATCCACACCTCTGTTAAGCATGAGCTTGAAACCGTATTTCCCCATGACGTCAAATTCTCCCAGTGCATCCATATGAATCTTTATTCCTTTCGAATGGATAAAATCCACCACTTCAGGTGTTATATCTTCATAAAGCATCTCAAACATGACAATAGGGCTCAGGGCATCAATGAATTCCTGCGCTTCTTCCTGAGTCTTGACTGCTGCCAAGAGTGAAATGAACGCATTCTGCGAGCGTGCGGCATACCCCTCGGCGACACTTCCCACGAGAAGATACGCAGAATCTATCATATCCTCTTCCTGTATGATTTCCACAAGTTGGACGATATCATTCGTCTTTATATCGACATACACCATGGTCTTGCCCTTCATGAATGCCATCACCTCACGCAATGTCGGGACCTGCTGATCGGACACTGCCTTGTTGACGGACCTGATCTTGAGCGCTTTTATCTCCGCCAGTGTAAGATCCGATACTTTTCCCTTGCCGTATGTCGTCCTGTTGACTGTCTCATCATGCATGATTACGAGCTCGCCGTCTTTGGTGCTGCGTACGTCAATTTCGACGCTGTCTGCTCCCATTTTCCAGGCGATTTCATATGCGGCAAGCGTATTTTCAGGTCCGTAGTAACTCAGGCTGCCTGTACCCCTGTGGGCAACAGTCAGCTTTTGTGTGCAGTCTGGATCGCCAAGGCATGTCTCGATATTGAAATTTTCAGTCGGTGTATATGTAGGCGGGACACATGCAAATACAAATACGGCCTCAAAAAAGACGGCGGAGAACATTATCATTTTTTTAAGGCTGTTCAACATTTTAAATTCCCCCTCACCTATATCAGATCCTTAAATTGAATATAAATATCATATCATATAATGGCAGCCGGTTCAAAGCGGACAATAAATATCCGCAAATCCCCGGCCGCCAGTCTTTGATTGTTTATTGCTTCCCGTTCAACTCAGCGAGCATCCTGATTGTCTTCTCTCTCACCATTTCAGGTGTAATATCTTTTCTTCGGGCAACGCCGGTCCTTATTGCAGCCTTGGCCGCAGCCGATGCGACTAAAGGTGCAATCCTCATGTCAAAAGCTTGAGGAATCACATATTCCTCGCTTAAGCCGTCAGACTGCGCAACCGCTGCAATCGCCTCTGCTGCAGCCAGTTTCATGTCTTCGTTAATATCACTTGCCCTGACATCAAGCGCCCCCCTGAATATACCCGGGAAAGCCAGGACATTGTTTATCTGGTTCGGAAAATCGGAACGGCCTGTGCCTATCACACGCGCGCCACCCCTCTTCGCATCTTCCGGCATTATTTCAGGTACGGGATTCGCCATTGCAAAGATAATCGCATCTTTGTTCATGGTTTTAACCATATCCGTAGTTACCAGACCAGCAGCAGAAAGACCTATCAATACATCGGCACCCTTTATGACATCCGCCAGTCGGCCCTTTTCTCTGGCAGGATTGGTTATGGCGGCAAGCCTTGATTTTACGGGATCGGTCGTCTCGCCATGACAGAGGGCCCCTTTCCGGTCACATGCAATTATATTTCTTGTCCCGTACCTCATAAGAAGTTTTGTTACTGATGTACCGGATGCCCCTGCCCCGCTTATCACAACTTTTATGTCCGGAAACTTCTTGCCTACGATTTTCAGTGCGTTGATTATACCGGCAAGAGCTACTATGGCCGTTCCATGCTGATCGTCATGAAATACCGGGATACTGCATATTTCCTTGAGTTTTTCCTCGATCTCAAAACATTCAGGCGCTTTGATGTCCTCAAGGTTTATTCCGCCGAATGAAGGCTCAATCAGTTTTACGGTCTCTATTATTTTACCTGCATCTTTGGTATCTATGCAGATAGGAAATGCATCAACCGCGGCAAAAGACTTGAAAAGAACCGCCTTGCCTTCCATTACAGGAAGACCGGCACCCGCCCCTATGTCTCCAAGCCCCAGCACCGCAGTTCCATTAGTCACTACCGCCACCCAGTTACCTTTGGCCGTGTAATCGTAAATCGTATCAAAATCCTTTTGTATTTCCAGACAGGGTTCGGCAACGCCGGGTGTATATGCAAGCGTCATATCATCCCTTGTTTTTACCGGCACCTTGCAGTGAATCGCTATTTTCCCCTCATTATCCTTGTGAAATTTTAGAGCCCTTTGCCTGAGATCCATCGGTTTCTCCTTAATAATGAAATCCTGTTGGACGTATCGTAACCAGCACTGTCTTGTAAAGAGACAATTGTTCAAAATTTTTAAACTGATAAATTATTAAGATTAAGGCGAATCAAATTCTATTTCAGGTTCTGTTTAGTGCTGAAAGCTGAAGGACATACTCCAGCACGTCCTTCAGCAGTTAAGATGAAGTTAAAGAATAGCGGTCGATATGAAACACCCGCCGCTGGAACCGCTGTCGGAATCAGATGAAACCTCTGCAGATGCAGATGTATTTTCAGATGTATCTGTTTCATCTTCTGTCGGGACATAGTTTGCCATTATATTTGCCGCCACGGCTTCGGGTATTTTAAAATAGAGATCGACATCTCTGTCTTCTTTATCACCGGCATTCCCCATGCCGCCTTCATCAAAGATGGACAGAAGGATTGTGTCTGTCCCGTCAGGATATCTCGGATCGATGTCTATATCGGTAAGAACAGGATCATGTCCCATCATCCTGCAGGAAATAACACCTGTCCCGTCGCCTTTGTCCATGACCGTTATTTTTCGCCACTCCTGGGGATAACCGTGTGAACCGCTTGTCGTGATGTCCCAGTAGCCGTTAGTGCCTTCAGTTTGTGCAATAATGTTATTATCATGTTTATGTCCATTGACATAGGCGATCACATTTTCATACTTCAGCAGTGACGCCCTCATTCTATCTCCAGAGATATAGTTCTTGACCTGATTTTCACTCACTTCCTTATAACTGCGTGTAGGATGATGCGAAAAGATTATGCAGAGTTTGTCCGAATTTCTCTCTATTTCGCTTAATGCCCAGTTATACTGCGCAGCATCAAGAAGTCCACCAGAAAGAGTCTCAAGCGGCATGCCTGTATTTATATTATAGAAATAGGCGGTATTCAGGACTACGCAGTGAAGAAACGGGGTCGGATCAAACGAGTAATAGCCCTTGGTCTTCATACCGGCAAAACCATGACCTTTGGGGTCTGTGGTGTCCGCCTTCGATGAAGCAGCATATATGTCTATTACATCCTTGAAAACACATATATCCTGTGGATCGACTTCATATGCGAGCAGCTTTACAAGCAGCCCAACAAATCCGTCGCTATTTAAAGCGCCCATGTATTCCACATCATGGTTGCCGATTGCCGCATACCATGGGATCATCAGGCCTTCAGGATTGGGCTTTATTGTCTTTATATCCAGATCACTGTTCGGATGATCCTTGAAGTCTTCAGGAACCTTTCCGTCCAGAATATCGACAAACCATTTGATCTCGTCCTTTATGCCCGAATCTGAATGATCACCTGTTGAGATAAGGAAATCCAGTCCGTTTCTTATGTGGTCATCGTTGATGGATTCGATGATGGATTCCAATATCAATGCAGTGTATATGCCGTCTTCATAATGATTGGAACCATGGAATAGCTCAATGACTTTTTGAAGCTCAAAGAGCTTTATCGGGTCCTTTTTTATAAGAATTGCGAGCTCATCCGCTCTTAAAGGGTTTCCTTCATCTACAAGATGGACATCCGTCGTGTGTGCGAAGTTGCTCAGTCTTGCATTAAAGCCTGTATGCGTTCCTTCTGAAGAGTTTACTGTAGAATCACCGATAAGATGTCTTTCGATAATCGCTGCGCCGGATGTTGACGATAAAAAAAGTGCAACAGTAATCGCAAAAAAAACTATTGTCTCTTTTGTCCTCATATTAAAGACCTCCAAAGCAAATTTATCCTGTAATTATAGCACAACTACAGATAAGAATCACTACATTCCGAATATTTATATTCAGGATACCTGTTTATCTTTCCTTAAAACATATTCTTTAATAATGTTAAGCGCCTGTTCAACAACTTCAGGCTGAATATGATCTGTCGTATCCTTGCTGGTATGATAGACCATATCACCCTCAAGCTTTGCCGGGTTGAGTTCCATGGCAATAAGGTTCGTGGCTTCTATTCCTTTCTGGCCGAAGGCCGCTGCATCCGTGCTGCCGCCTCCCCATGGCATCTTTGAAACTTTCGCCTTATAACCGAGAGATGTTGCTATTTCAACGCATTCATTAGCCATTTCAGTTGACAGATCAATTGTCAGGTTAAGATCGTTATCGAAAAATAAGAGCTTGTCGGCATCATAGAGGGTATCCATGTTGAAAACATAGGTCTTGGTCTTTTTGAGCGCTTCAAGGTTTTCCTTTACATAAGCCATGGCGCCCCTGAGGCCTGATTCTTCGCCATCAACAGAAAGGCAGATTATTCTTGTATGTTTCAAAGGGTTTTTGCCCTTTTTTTTCAGGTCGGAAAACATCTTTGTAGCCTCGTTGGCTACCGCCACTGCAATCATGTTGTCACCTGCTCCGGGAGCGACCTTATCCGAAGTGAACCACCAGAGCGGGGTGACTCCCGCTACCCCTAAAGTCAGGACCTTTTTAATCCATGCCGGGTTTCTGCGAGTTACTGCCATGTAAGATGCAAAAATTATCGCTAAAAAAAAGAAAATGAGGGGCACTATGATGAACAAAGGATAAAATCTCGGACTCAGTTCAAGATAATGGAAGACATAGGCCGAATCATGATGGCCGCTTAAGATTATCTGCTGTCTTACCTCACCTTCCGGTTCAACTGTTCCGTAGACATTGTAGCCGGTAGCTTCAGGGAAAAGCGGATCGAATATTTTTTTATAAAACATGAATTGTGAAACAAAAACACTCAGGACACTTCCGAGTATGGCCAATGCGAAACGTGGTTTCTTGAGGTATATGGCTGACACTGCAGCCGCGTACATACCTACCGCCGGCCTGAAATACTTCATAAAAGACCTGGGATTAAGCCTGAATGGGACCCTTTTGACGGTTCCCGGATCACAGTTCTTCTTGAATTCCTCTTCTATACGGATACCGGCATTATCGCAGCCGGGCGTTCCGACAAGCCTTTCGGGATACTTTGTAACTATCTCGTCTGTAAATGCCAGGGCGTTTTTTATGTTTTGTTTCGTGACTTTAACTGACATAGAGGGCTCCCTTTTCATGCAAGTTTTTTCCCAGTAAAATTAATTTCGGGTATTTTCATTACACTAAAAGTGAAATGAAGACCATAATATTTCTACAATCAACAATTAATATAGAAGGGATCTGCGTAAAAAAGTCAGCCACCTTTTCCTGTTATACTTTATTCAACAAATCACCCGAAGAGAATTCATACATTATATAAGGAATTCTGTTTCTATCTGCAATCCTGTGCCACTAAGCTGTAAGACCCTTATGTGACCCATCAAACTGCTTCATGCTTCCCGCATCCATTTGGGAAAGAGCCCTGAGATATTTTACAAAACCAAACCGGGAATGAGGGAATGAAACGAAATTAAAACTATGTGCTATAGCCTCCTAAATAAAATATCATTGAAAACAACAATATCCACATTTTACAGATGACAATCATTGTGTCAAGTATATTGGAATATTATTATGCCTATATGTAATTTATTCCTAAAATCAACATTATTTGATATAAGAATAGCAATATACAATCAGTCAACTGCTTCATTGATTTAGAGAGATTTGATTCAGGTATAATTCTTTTGCTTAAGAATTATTTTTATTAATTGTTTTCAGCCTGTTGAGTATATCCTTCTGCAGTGACCTTGTCAGGGGTGTCCCTAAAGAAAGATCTATCTCATCACGACAACTTTCCGGATATAACATTTCCATCCGGGTAACTTCCCCGGATGTGTATTCTTCTATCTTTGCCGCTAAATCAGTCTTTACCATCTGTTTGCCTGACAATATCATAGATAGTGTAGCCTGACGTATATTCAGATCATATGACAACTCTTTTTGTGTAATACCTTTAAGTTTCATCCATGTTTTCAACTCCATCTCTCTACCTCTTCATTTTTTTTTCTTGGCCTGAACCGAGTTCTTACAACAAATCCAAAAGGTTGGTTTCCGTCAGATATAATTGCCAATAGCATTTTACCCTTCAACCATTTTCTATTTTTTTTCGCCTGATCAACTGTGATGCTTCCACTCCATTTTAGATTGCCATTTATCATAGCAGTGTAACCCTCTGCAAAAAGTTCAACCACTTTATTAAGACTCTGGGCATTATATGTAAGACCAATTTCCATCAATGCATACATCTCGGGATCATATTTAAGAATATTTCTTACATTTGAACTTACAAACCTTGTATTAAGATTAAGATCGCAAAATATCACAATCTCTCTTTTGCTTTCGCACAGATATTCAAGTAAAATCTTTTCGCTGCCTTTTCCCCAGTCTGGTTTCCACTCCCATTGCGTCAGATACCCTTTAATTGTTCCGTCATCATAATAATCACAATCAAACAACACTTTCTTTTTTTCATTATTAACCTGCCAGATGATTTCATTAATTCCCTTGCAAATATCAATCTGACCTGTAAAATTTTTTATGTTTTTGCCAATAAACATATTTGCAGGGACGTTCATCCAGCAGTTATTGTTATCACTAAAAGCCTTTATTATAGTTTTTTCACTGTCGCATTCAATAAACATACCTGGAAGTCTTATGGGAATACGCTGCTTATTGTCGGCATATTCAACCTCTCTTAAAACCAGTATGAACCTTTGTTTATTTCGATCACTTGCAGGCAGGTATGTTATGCTCATTTCAATGTCTGTTTCCATATGGATTTTTGCTGATGGATTTTTTGTTCCCTGCCCTTTGTGAACAAACCTCAAAAATGGTTTTCCAGATGGATTTAATGTTACTGTTCCTTCTCTCTTCCATTTCTCCTGAGCTATTTCTCTTATCTGTTCCAATCTCTCCCTTATGATATCGTTTGAAGTCTCATCAAGCATATCCATCAGATATTTAGGCTCCCTCATTCCCTCATATGCAGCCAGAACACGTATTGCTGAAGCCGTTCTATATATGATTCTGAAATCTCCATCACACAGAATTATCCCATCAATCATGCTGTTCCCATAGTATTCAATCTGGTCTTTATAGGCTTTATTTTCAATATATCCGCTCTTCAAAAGGTTTATATCTGACATTATCATGTGAATTCTTTCCAGATGCTGATTCTTCCATTCAGGATATGAATTTGCTCTATACCAATTCCTAACGCCGGCAACCGTATTAACAACGAGAATATCTTCAGCAAACCTTCTTCCCTTAATTGCCATAAGGGTTTTCTGGTCCATCATTCCATCGAGTACAATTGTTTGAAATTGTTTTCCAACGAGCGTCTCCGGGAGCATTTTGATATCCTGAAATCCACTGCCTTTTGCCTCGAGTATCTGCAGATCAGGGCTCATCATGAGATAAATTGAAGGCAGATGCTCTTTAAAAATCGAATTAGATCCAACTGTATTTTCTTTTTCTTCTTCAACTCCCAATAAGGGGACATAGTATCTGGATATATCAGCACAATCCTGAAGCATATCCAGGATGACTGCTCCCTTTATGTCTTCTGTACTTATCATATGGACCAGAATTCCCCATAATGAATCTTCTTTTATGACAGGTAATATTAATATTTTTTGAAAATTTCTTGAATCATGACCGCTTATCGAAATAATCGCCGGTCGTCTCCCAGACAATTTTCCAAGTATATCCGGTTTTCTTACAAGCCTTGATATATTGTTTTCTTCCAGCGACTCACCCCAGCCATCAATCATCCTGCAATAGCCATTTTCTATAATATTATACAGTGATGAGCCTGTTATCCCGTACTGCTTACATGTTTTTTTTAAGAATGACCGCAGGATACCTAAGACTGGCGTCTGTTTTTCAATTATACCGTTTTTCATACTACCGTCTTTTACATCTTTTTCGTTAAAATGTTCAATACGGAATTAATTACGTTTTTGTAATACGCAAGTCTAATTTAATTGACTGGCAGGGTTCATCATGATACTTCCGAATTAGAGATATTATAATATGCTTTTTGATGCTTCCATAACAAACAGAATTATCAGTATCGCAAATAAATCAAGGTTTGTTAAAGCCCAACTGGTTTCAAATATATTTTCCGGTACACCCCTGTTACTCTGGTCATGGCCCGAAATTTCTGACTCTCTATCCCTGATTTTCAATCTTGACTCAAAATATTTTTTTGAAAGCATGAATTCCGGGGCACCCTTCTCGGATGACACTACGAGTCTTTCGGAAGCAGATCTATCCCATTTGAATAAAAGTGGTATATCGGGTTTCATAATAATGCCCTTGAAAATAAATAACGAAATCATAGCAATGCTATTCGAAGAAGGCCCTGATAAAACAAACCTGACTATTGATGATATAGATTCCATTATCAATCTGGCAGCTTCAATTGAATCCTCATATACGGATAGTGAAATTGGAACTACCAATACATCTTCCACCTTTCCTATGCTTTATGAAAAAATCCTTAATGAAGTTATTTCTGATGTCGTTCTCAGGGTGGCTGAGGATGGAACCATAATTGACTGCATAGGCTACAGTATGGTTGACAGCGGCTTTTCCCGGGATGAGATAGTTGGATTAAACATTGTCAACTTTACCTTGAAAGACCTGGATTCCGAACCCTGGTCTTCTCCATATGAGGTGATCAATTATGTTCTGAGCGCTCCAACTGTCGACGTGGTTATATTATACAGATCCGGTGAAAAACACTGGTTACAGGCAAGAGTCATTTCCTGTACTGACGAGAATGGCTCTATAGAATACCTTTGTTCGCTAACAGACATTCACAATTATAAAGTCACAGAAAGAAAATATAATGAACTCAAAACTCTCCATGATAAGATTATGGAAAATATCATAGATGTTGTCTGGATTATTGACCTGGAAACACTTAAATACACATACATGTCTCCAAGCGACGAGAGGGCCCGGGGATATACCAGGGAAGAGGCAATGTCAAAGGATATACGTGAGATAATGCCGCCTGAATACCATGAACTTCTTATGGCAATGCTTGCTGAAGAATGGGACAAAGAAAGAAAAGGGATAGCCCCAAAAAACAGGTATCAGAACGTACCCATGCTGGAATTGTGTAAAGACGGCTCAACTTTCCACTCTCAGATGCTCATTTCAGCAATCAGAGAAGAAACAACGGGTAAACCACTCGAGCTTATTGGCATATCAAGAAATATTGAAACCCAGTGGAAACAGGAGAAGGAACTCGAACACCAGAAAGAAAGTTTCAAAGCTTTGGCTAATTTAGTATCTGAAGGGCTTGTCATCTGGGAATATCTGGAAAAAGAGAACAGAATAGTCCCTTCCTTTATTTCTCAAGGAGTTTCAAAGTTAACAGGATATTCTACAGAGGAAATCGCTCAGTTTCTGAATTCAAGAACAGATATCGACATGATTTTTGACGGTACACTTATCGCTGATATGGAAGATTTTCTATTTAACAGGAAACCGGTTTTCAGCGGATTTAAAAGAACTTTTAACATCAAAAGAGCTGACGGCAGTCCTGCATTAATCGAAGTTAACATTCATCCCTTTGCCTATAATGTATCCGAAACAGGAATGAAGAGGAAATTGCTCACAACGGCTAAGGACATATCAGATCAGCGAGACATCAATTACATGTTTGAAAAGCTCTCTTCCCCTGATTTTTCTGCCAGCTATATCGGCATGATTGATAAATCGGCCAATGTTATTGAATCAAACTGGGCATTGAAAACTTTGTCTCAAAACAGCAAGGAATGGGATACATCTTTGTTCTATTGTATAAATGATCAATCAAAAACAGTTCTTCATGATGCCCTGTCTCTTGTACTTCGAGACAAAATCATAACTGACCCGTTTGTCCTGGTTTTCAACAGGCATAAAGGGGAAAAGGTTCATAACAGATTAACTTGCTGTCTGGCTCCGGCCTACAGAGATGGCAAACTTGCTGGCGCTATAATTGCAGGAAGACGGATCGAATCAAATACCCTTAACCAGAGCTTTACTGATGCCATGAACAAGTCTTCTCTGAGCTTCACTTATGCAACAGACATCAACCTTAACATGTTTTTTATCAGCAGGTCAGCCTCGTATCTGCTCGGTTATGAAATGAGCAGCTTATCGTCAATGGAACTTGGTACAATTATGCCATATGACAGCCTCATCAGCTTATCTTCATCATTCGAAAACGGCCTAAAAGCTTCATCCTTCAGAAATGAATGGGAAGACCATGTGCATGTTTCTTATATAAAGAAGGATGGCAACATAATTGACGGGTTATCAATAGTTAAACTGGTTTATAAAAACGAAAAGCCGGTCGGATTTGTCGTATCGACACAGATTGAGAGTAAACATAATTAAAAAAGCAGCAATTATCTTACTGAAAAATCCGGAATTGCTGCTTTTTCATCGCTGCCCGATCTGCAAACTTTTTGTGTAAACAAGCCAGGGAGGCAGTTCCCAGCCCTTTAACTGTGACTAATTTTTCTTTTCGTCTATTTTTCTCAGGATATTCCACGCCAGGTTAAAACATTTTTCCACCATTCTCATGTCAACATTCTCAAGAATATCACTTGGCTGATGCCAGTTTTCAAATCTGCCGTCATTGGAAAGCGCAATCAAAGTAATTGTCCTGAAACTGTGCTTCACAGCAATACTGCTTTCAGTATAGGCCCCTATGAAGTTGCTGCATGCCTTTGCACCGATTTCGGGATTTTCATCTCTTACCGCATCAGCAATTGACAAAAGTCCGGGATCACTCTTGGCCTCATATAAGAACTTCTCTCTTGTCAGATAGCAGATGTCCGCATTAGGACTTCCAACACTGTCGATTGTTATCCATGCAGCATTTTTAAGTTCATCTTTATGATTGAGTGCAAATGAATCAGCACCATAACAGCCCACTTCTTCGCATCCTGTAAAGACTATCCATGTTTCCGTATAGTTCAGTGGCTTTTCTTTTATCTTTTCTGCAAGGTCAAGACACACAGCAACGCCGGATGCATTATCATTGGCCCCTTCTGTATAAGGTGTAAAATCAGTCTGCATAGTAATTATCAGTATTGCCACCATAATAATGCAAAAAGGAGCGGTAATAATATCCCAGTGCTGCCAGGGCAAGAAGGCTGAAAGACCAAATATAAGCATCATGATAATTGCTGAAGCAAGACCGATCGGCACAAGAACATCGAAAATTTTAACCCATAGGGGAGAGGAGAATGCCAGAGGTGTCCTGTGCGTATCCATATGCGCCGTCAATATAACTTTTTCCCGTGTCTCATTCTGTGGTTTTATCTTCAGAACGATATTCTGACTTTCCCCTTTCGGCAGAATAATTCGAAACAGGTTCTGCTTGAAAAGCAGTTCGGTGATTACTGAGACAATGGAAACCAGAGTGATAAAAAACGCAATAACAGGATATTTTAATATAAACAGCAATTCTGCTATCAGGACCAGGAAAGCAAACAATGCATACGGATACCATCCTGATTTTGCACTGATAAATGATTCTTTTGCCGGCTCATATCCGGATTGAACCAACTTTTCAGTAATATACTCTGCTGCTTCTGTTTCTTTTTCAGTTGTTGATCCCCTGGGTCCGATTTTTTTTGCTATTTCAGCAATATACTTGTCTGCTTTCATAATCTTTCCTTTAATTTGTTATTATTATAATGTATAAACTTTTTTCTGATAAATTTAATATCATATTCCCTTGGGCATATAAATTATGAAAAGAGTTGTCAGCGTCAGTCTCGGTAGTTCCACAAGGAATAAAACAGTTGAAATTACCCTTATGGGCGAAAAAATCTCAATTCAAAGAATTGGAACAGATGGCAATGAAAAGTCTGCAAAAAAATTATTCGAAGAATTAGACGGAAAAGTTGATGCCCTGGGTGTAGGTGGAATTGACCTTACGGTTGGAACACTGTCTCATAATTTTCCAATACTGGCAGCTTACAAACTCATTGAAAATGTAAAGAACACTCCTGTTGTTGATGGAAGGGGTTTGAAACATACCCTTGAATACAAAGCCGTTCAATATATGACAGATATAATTGGCCCGGAGATTAATCCGAAACGGGCAATGATAACCTCGGCATTGGATAGATATGGAATGGCTTCGGGTTTCGTTGATGCCGGCTATGATATGACATTCTGTGATTTCATGTTCGGACTCAATATACCTGTTCCTGTTAAAAGCATGAAACATGAAGATTTTCTGATATCCCTGATGGCACCGGTTGTAAGCCGTTTGCCCATAAAATACCTGTATCCCACAGGCGCTAAACAGCTAGAAAGAATTCCACGATTTAAAAAATGGTATGACTGGGCAACTGTAGTTGCCGGTGATTCCATATACATACTTAAGCATATGCCTGATTCACTTATAGGAAAGGTGATATTTACCAACACAACTACTGTTGATGATTATGAGACTTTCAGAAAAGCCGGTGTCAGGTTCCTCGTTACAACAACACCAAGGTATGATGGAAGGAGTTTTGGAACCAATGTCCTGGAAGCAGCACTGATTGCCGTCTCTGGAAAAAAGCGTCTTCTAGATACTTATGAACTGTCAGAAATGATTTCAGTTCTTAATCTTCACCCCAATATTGAAAAGCTATATTAGATTTAACATCCGCAGCCTCTCTTGCATTCTCTCATAATTCAAGGGCAGGAATCAGAAGGTTCATTTCCATAAAACAATCATTCTAATAACCTATAAGATGATTATTTTATTCATTTTATTATCTATAACCTCTCCGATTATCGTTGCGTTGCCGATGCCTATTTCCTTCAATTCTTTAACAAGCTCTTCAGCTTCGGAAAAAGGCAGAGCTATCAGCAGCCCGCCGGAAGTCTGAGGGTCAAAGAGACACATAAGCCTGTCATCATCGATTCCCTGATTATCGATCATGGCAATCCTGAAATCACGATTCCGGTAGGCACCGGCAGGTATGAAACCCATTGATGCAAGTTCAAGGGCTTCCGGTATAACCGGTATCTTTTCCGTATTAAAGATTATCCCTATCCCTGCACCCTCAATCATTTCAGCTGCATGGCCTATAAGCCCGAAGCCTGTCACATCGGTACAGGCATGAATGTTATATTTCTTCATGATCTCTGCCGGTTTTCTGTTGAGCTCGGACATTAGTTTTATAACATACTCTATTATTTCCGATCCTGCTTCTGACGCCTTTATTGCAGTTGCAATTATCCCCGTCCCTACGGGTTTGGTTAGAATGAGTGCATCGCCGGGTCTGGCACCGGTATTTCTTAATACCTTATCGGGGTGTACAAAACCCGTTACGGAAAGGCCGTATTTTATCTCGGCATCTTCAACACTGTGGCCTCCGACGAGAAGCACACCTGCTTCCCTCATTTTGTCGGATCCTCCCTTGAGGACTTCTTCAAGCACCGATACATCCATCGTACCAACCGGGAAGCAGATAATGTTCATGGCCAGCTTCGGTTCGCCTCCCATCGCATAGACATCTGACAGAGAGTTCGCAACCGCAATCTGACCGAATGAATAAGGATCATCGACAACGGGTGTAAAGAAATCGAGAGTCTGGATAAGGGCAAGGCTGGCAGATACCCGATAAACGCCGGCGTCATCAGGCTTGTCCATTCCTATAATCAAGTTTTTGTCAATGCTGACAGGCAAAGATTTTACAACGCGGTCCAGAACCTCCGGACCTATCTTACATGCTCAACCCGCACCTTTGACCGTTGTCGTCAGCCTAATCTTTTCTGACTGCATTCTGACCCTCCTGAAAAACAGGATAACTGAAGATTTGCAAATGTAAAGACTTCTCTGAGCTTGAATCTTGCAAAAGGCACATTATTGGGATACACCCCAGAAACATGAACTTCAGCCAGTTCCAGCATATTACGATGCAACAGCTCGAAGCGCTCGTCAACCTGATAGATGAAAACAGTTTTTCACGTGCGGGCAGCAGGATGGGCCTTTCTCAGCCCTCCATCAGCAAACACATCAAGAATCTGGAAATATTCATAGATGCGCAAATTATCGACAGAAAACATAACGGCATCTCGCTGACAACCGAAGGCAAAATTCTTTATGACTATGCGCGAAAAATACTGAAGTTAAGGGATGAGGCAAGATATAAGATCGAAAGCTCAAGAGATTCAGGTCAGAACCATATATTCACAGGGGCAAGCTCTATTCCGGCAACCTATCTCCTGCCAAGCATTATCGGCAAATATATGAAAAATAAACCTGCATGTGTAATTCACATACACTCAGGCGACAGCAGGGATGTAATAGAAATGATACATGACGGGCGTGTAGAAATAGGCTTTATAGGCAACCCTGTTAACGACAGTAAGCTCTCGGCAGAGCCATTATGGAATGATTCGCTGATGCTTGTACTCGGCAAAGGCCATCCCTTCACAAAGTATGATTCCTTGACGGTAAGTGATCTGAATAAAATATCTTTTATCGGCAGAGAGGAAGGTTCGGGCACACGCTCAATAATCGAAAATGCCTTAAAGACAGCCGCTGCTGGAATAAAGCTGAATGTAATCTGTGAAATGGGTTCGTCCGAAGCAGTAAAGGAAGCGGTCGTGGCAGGCCTTGGGGCAGCTATAATATCCGTTCACGCAGTAAAGAGAGAAATTGCTTCAGGTGTAATCAAGGCAATTCCCATTAAAGGCCTGAACATTATTCGGCCTTTTTTCATGATTTGCAGAAAGGATTTCAGACCTCTGAGCAGACACCGGGAATTTATGGAATTTGTACGGAATATGCATTTTTAAAGATAATGAACCATAACGGGCTGAAATCTTTTCTGATATCAATATGCTTTTTTCTAATTATCCTTTTCTGCATACCGGCAGAAGCAGGAAATAGAAATATGATATCAGTAAAAACATATCCTGAAAAAATTTTTTCAGGTATTCACAAAAAAATCTGTATCGATGCATATACAGATAAAAACAAACATTTCCCGGTATCCATCAAACCCGGCATATCTCCCTTTAGCCTTAACTTCAAATCATTCTCATATAAGGACTCATCAAACTTGAAAAGGGCCTGTGCATGCATGGAAATACCATCAAATATAAAACCGGGTGTTTATGTTGTCCCGTTTGAAATAATTCTGAATAACCATAAGAAAATACATGATAATGCAACTATCAGAATAGCTGAAAAAGAAGCGGATACATCCCCTGATATCCTGGCTGATAAAAACAAAAAGTTTCTTGAACAATATTACACCTCACCGGTAACATCAGGAAACCATGTTGATGTCCTTTATGACGGCCCCGATTCCTTCCTGAAATTTAAGGAGGTTCTTGAATCCGCGCAGCATTCTATTCACCTGCAGACATTCCTGCTTGAGAATAAAGGAAAGAGTGCTGAACTTTACAATATCCTTAAAGACAAGGCCAGAAGCGGAGTTGATGTAAAGGTTTTATTAACCAGATACTCCCAGCTTGGGAAATCACCGGCCGTCTATTTCGATCTTAAAATGAACGGAATTGATGTCATAATGATCGGTGATATAAGCCTTCCAAGGGAAAAAGTCACAGAATTCACTCCCTGGCACAGGCTTATGCAGGATCAGTTCCTTATGCTTAGAAAACTGCCTGAAGAGATGCCCTTTATGGAATCACTTATCAAAGAAAACGCAAAAGAACTTGTCATTGAATATGCCCTGCATGAAAAAATGATTATTGTTGATGGGGAGAGGGCTATTACAGGCGGAAGAAATATTTCCGATAATTATTTCTTCTGGTGGAAGGATATGGACCTCTATCTCGAAGGACCGGCCGTAAGTGCACTTGATGCTGAATTCAGGTCGAACTGGAAAGAGTTTGGCGGAGATATATCAATCGAAGAATCTTTCACAGTACAAATCGGCATTGAAAATGATTTTCCTGTAGGCATTGCCGATTCAAAACCATGGAAAGGGAACTACACGACAGTTGATATGTTGTGCGCCGCAATCGGCATGGCAAAAGAAAACATATTCATAACCTCCCAATATATAGCCCTGCCGGAAAAGCTTTCTGTCGCACTCAAACATGCAGCCCTGAGGGGAATCGATGTACGCATACTCACCAATTCCCATGAGACAGGTCAGGAGGTTGCGTTCTCTCTATGCCATTATATTTCACTTAATTATTACAGGGACCTGTTTTCAGCAGGTATCAGAATATACGAATACCAGTCTTTCAAAAACGCAAAACAAAAACCTTATTATCATGCAAAGATGTTCATTATCGACGGCCTCTGGGCAAGCATAGGCTCATTCAATCTCTCAACCAGGAGCGCATTCCTTGAAAGCGAGATCCAAGTCAATATACCTGATGCCTCATTTGCAAAAGCAAGACAGGACACCTTTATTCAGGAGCTTTCAGCAAATTCTCGTGAAATAGGATTTGATGATTTTGCCAGAGAGGAAGAGAAGTTCGGCCCCTTTATGAATGCGGCAAAACTCGTTGAACTGTTGTACTGAATACAACATCTCAATTAATTGATTTAGAGTGTAAATCTTTATCCATATCCATAGTAAATATTTTCACATAGTTTGTTTATGTTATTATTATTATATTTCTCAGTGCTTATATTATTATTATATTTCAATATGTTATAATGTTTTAAATGCTTCATGAAATCAGGCTTACTTATTGCATATTGTTTGTATTACAAATTTTGTGAGGAGGAATCATGGATATTAAAAAAATGACCAGGGAATTTATTCAGCAGTCTGCAATTAATTTATCATCAAAATTCGTCACATCATTTGTCAGGATTTCTCCTGAAAAGAATTTTGATCGGGTAATGAAATCCTTAGGAATTCTTGCAAAGTCCTTCTCAAATCCTAAACCATTCAACGGTTTCATGAACTGGCTGAAGAACAATCCCGGCACAAGACAATGGTTCATTAATCTTATGCTCAAGGACAAAGGCCAGGCATCAAATGTTATAAAAATACTCTTCGGCAACTGTTCTCTTAAATGGATAGAAAAGAGCAAGGAACTACAGGCTAAGCATGGATTCACCTCCCCGTACAGCATTCTCATAAGCCCTACCATGGCCTGCAATCTTAAATGCAGAGGCTGCTACGCCAACGGTTATGGCATGAAAGAAGACATGCCGATCGAGACCGTTGACAGCATAATTACTCAGGGCAAGGAACTTGGAACATATTTCTACACAATACTGGGTGGAGAGCCATTTGTACGTTTCGACATCATTGAGAAAATGGCTGAAAAGCATAGCGACTGCATATTCCAGGTATTTACAAACGGAACATTGATCAAGGAAGAGACTGCCGACAGGATCGCCGAACTGAAGAACATAATTGTTGTGTTCAGCGTCAATGGAAATAAAGAAGAAATAGATTATATGAGGGGCAAAGGCGTTTATGAGAAGGTTATCGCATCAATCGAAAGACTCCACCGCCGTAACCTCATTATGGGCATGTCACTGGTTCTCACATCCCGCAATTACGACCTTATGACCAGTACTGATTTTTATAACGAATGGGAGAAGCGCGGCATAATGTTTGCCTGGAACTTCCTATTCATGCCCGTTTCAAAAAATGCTGACCTGTCGCTTATGCCTACACCGGAACAGCGTGTAACATACGGAGAGTTCATCAAGGAATACAGGGAACAGCACCCTCTTTTCATAATGGATTTCTGGGCGGATGCACCTGCAGTTCACGGATGCGCGGCAGGCGGCAGGCGCTATCTTCACATCAACAACAAAGGCGATGTGGAACCCTGCATATTTGCCCACTTCTCAACTCATAACATATATAAACATTCGCTCCTTGAAGCGCTAAAATCTCCATTCTTTACGGCTATAAGACAGCATCAACCCCATACGGACAATCTTTTGAGACCATGCATGATCATAGACAACCCAGAGGTCATCAGAACCATATGCAAGAAGCATAATGCAAGGCCCACCGATGAAGGTGCAAGGGATCTCATAGAAAATCCACATGTAATAAATCATATCAACGAATATGCCAAGAGCGTGGCCCCGGTTGTCGACAAGGTCTGGAATGAAAAGTATGCTGGCAATATCACCGATATACTTAACCGATGCGTTTCATATCCCGAAGGCCTTGACAGAATTTCCTACAGACTTGACAGGATATCCTATATGGAACGAATAATTGAAATCTCGAATCATGATCAGGCCAATGCCGCAAGGGTGCTTGAAGAAGTAAGCGATGCACACGAAAAATATGGCAGCAACCCTGATATCCATACAAAAATTGAAGCAGGCAATGGGATTGATCAGGATAATTATACTTTAACTCAACCGACTTGCTAAAGGAGAAGACCCCAATGAAAGAATACAACCTTGCACTGGCACTCGGGGGTGGTGGAGTCAGATGCATGGCGCATCTCGGCGTATTCAGGGCGCTGCATGAAAACGGAATAGAGCCCGACCTTATCGTCGGCAGCTCGATAGGGAGTGTCCTGGGCGGAGTTTATGCTTATATCCGTGATCCGCATTATGTCGATATCTTTGCCGATAAGTTCTCGAAAAATGAGACACTTATTAAGCTTGAAAATGTGCTCATGGGTTCGGGCGGCAATATACTTACTAAAATTTTATCAAAAACTGCCTATGCTGCAAGCGTGTTCCATGCATGCCGCAGACACGGTTTCCTCTCGGAAGAGCTTGTAAGAAAAGCCTTCAGAAATATTCTAGGCAAAGGCATTTTAAATTCTCATAAATTTCTCCTTGAGGATACGGCGATCCCCTTTGCTGCGCTTACCACCGATTATGCATCGGCTGAAGCGGTTGCCGTAACGAAAGGCGAGCTGCCAACATTTCTTTATGCTTCATCCGCCTTTCCAGGAATTTGCAAACCTGTGCTCCACGACAACAGAGTTCTGATGGACGGCGGTATCATTAGCGTTCTTCCTGTCATGGCAGCACACCTGTTAGGCGCAAAAAAAATCATAGCAGTGGATACGGAAGCAGTAGTTACAAGGAGTGAGCTCAAAAACTCCATACAGTCCATAAACACGGCAACGGATATACGGGGTCACAGGCTTAATCTGATCGAGAAAAACCTTGCAGACATTACCATCTCACCAGCAATAAAGAATTACAGGTTCTTTGAGTTCAGCAAGTGGGAGCATTGCAGAAAAGCAGGCTACGACTCAACGATGGAATGCATCAGCAGTATTAAATCAATAGCAGGTTCTTCCGAGAGCGTGAAATGTTACCAGCGCAGCAGCTACGAGCCTTATTATCCTTTTGCAGTAATATGATGAATATCCGGCAATCCTTCATCTGAAGAAGGGTTGCCTGGATTATAATTATACCTTCTGAGTTATTTTATTGTCGATAAGCAGCTGGGATATATCAAGCTTCTGATTCAGAAGACCGGCACCCATAATCTCCAGAACTTTCTGCATTATCTGCTTTGTAGTGATATTACCTATAGTATCGGTTTTGCTGTAGGTGCAGGCCTGGTAAATTTTATAGGATATATATGCTGCAACATGGCTGTCGATCTTCACAAACAAGTCATGTTCAATTGCTTCTTTGAAAATGGACTCAATCAAATTTACGACAAAACTTTCTATTTCAAGCAGACTCTGATTATACATATACGGCGGCAGCCCGAGTTCATTCCCTCTGAGGAGATACATCAGGAAATCGTCTTTCTCATAAAACGACAGGGCATTATTCCACATATGAGCCATTTTAATGAGAGGATTGTCGTCTTTATGAATACCTTTTGTCAGGCTGTTTTTCAGGTTCTCAATTTCTCTTCTGATAAGCTCTTCAAGTATCTCATTCTTTCCGGGAAAGTACTGGTAAAGTATAGGCTTGCCGATTCCAGCCTCAGTTGCAATTTCTCCTACCGTAGAAGATTTTATGCCGTTGCGGATAAATACATCTTTGGCGCTTTCAAGAATTTTTTCTCTTCTCAAATTCTGATCCATTATCTTCCTGTAGCAAAAAGGGTCATATACTGTCAATTATTGTTAATTCTATTGACCTGCAAATATGGCGTTACTATTATGCAGCAATCCTTTCGGGAGGACCAATGCGGGATACATCAAAGAACTATGACATGGCAGATTCTTCGTTCCTATGACTGACATTCCATATAAAACTTTCAGCTCATTTCTACGCGGACATTTCGGAGAGCGTGTACAGAAAATAACGCTCGATGCAGGATTGACCTGCCCCCACAGAGGTTCAGATAAAAAAGGGGGCTGCATATACTGTAACGCACTCGGATCAGGTACCGGTGCCATCGCTAAAGGTATCGGGCTCAAGGAACAGATTGAAACACAGATGGCACTTCAGGCAAACCGCTACAAGGCAAAATCTTTCATTGCCTATTTCCAGTCATACTCAAACACTTTTGCGGCTGTTAGAGAGCTTAAACGGATTTATGACAGCGTTTTGCCCTATCCTGAAATTGTAGGTATCTCCATCGGAACAAGACCCGATTGTGTAGACAGCGAGATCCTTGACCTGATAGGTTCATATTCGGACAAAAGGATGGTCTGGGTTGAGTATGGCCTGCAGTCTTCAAATGATGAGACTCTAAGGCTGATAAACCGGGGGCATGATTCCCGGGCATTTTCGAATGCATCTATTATGGCTCATGAACACGGGTTTCGAGTATGCGCACATGTGATCTTAGGACTTCCTGGTGAAGGAATTGATGACTGGCTGAAAACCGCCCGTTTCGTAGCTAACTTGCCGGTAACAGACATCAAAATCCATCTCATGTACGTTGTCAGAAATACACCCCTTGAAAAAATGTTCGATGCAGGGTTTTATACCCCATTGACATTGGAAGATTATGCCGGAGGTGTTGCAGAATTCATATCATGCCTGCCTCCTGACATAATCATTCAGCGCATAACAGGTGACCCGCACCCGGATGAGCTTGTTGCCCCCTTATGGGCCCTTGATAAAAAAAAGGTTCTTGATGAAATCCATAAGATAATGAACAGCCAGGGATTATACCAGGGAAAGAATTATTCCGGCCGCTGAACTTGACCTGTGGAATATATTTCACAGGGCGCCCTCAATAACAGACGCCCTTAATAGTCATAATGCTAACAGCTTCTTGTTTCCCGGCTATTCCTCGCACTCGCATTCCATCATACCGTTTGCCAGATCCAGGAATATTCCCAGCGACTCGCTCAGGTTCTTGATGACAAGGCTGCATGCGACCTTGTCTTCAACTGTCTTGGCGGTTGACAGGGCCTTCAGGGCAGATCCCAGTTCCTTGAATAATCCATCAATAATTTTATCAGGGTCCATATTGTCTCCTTGAAATTTTTTCCCTATGTAGCCTTTACAAATAATTTTGTACAGATGATTCAAGGGGCTCTCAATTGCGATTGCGGTATTTGCGGCGTGAAGATATATTGCCGCAATGCAAATTTACAATATCAATTTCACGAACAGGCTGTTCCTTGCCCCTTTGTCAGGCTACACGAATTATCCCATGCGGATGTTATGCCGGAGATACGGGGCTGAACTTGCATATACGGAAATGCTAAGCGCAACCGGTATTATAAGGAACGACCGCAACACAAGACTGCTTCTTGAGCGTCCAGAGAATGACAGGCCTCTGATTGCGCAGATATTCGGCTCTGACCCTGACGAAATGGCCCGTGCGGCAAGGATACTTGAAAGCCGAGACTTCGACGGCATCGACATAAACATGGGCTGCCCTGTAAGGAAAGTTGTACTGAAAGGCGCCGGTGCAGCTTTGATGAAAGCACCTGCTGTAGCCGAAAGGATTGTCAGTGAAATATGCAAAGCAGTAAAAATTCCAGTCAGCGTAAAGATGCGTTCGGGCTGGGATACAGACATCCTGAATGCGGATAAGCTTGCTTCAAGGCTTGTTGATACCGGTGCATTTGCCGTTATAATCCATCCGAGGACACGCTCTGACATGTACAGAAACACCCCTTCATGGCAGATGCTTGAAAAGCTCAAGGCGGTTCTGAATGTGCCTGTAATAGCAAGCGGTGACATAAAGCGGGGCGAAGATATCATGAGGCTTGAATCAATAGGGGCGGATGCTTTTATGATAGGAAGGGCCGCCATAGGCAGGCCCTGGATATTCAGTGAACTCCAGGGAAATGCGCCTCCGGGCCCGGATGAAAAATGCGGGGTAATCATTGAACACCTTGACATGCTATGTTCATATTTCGGGCAGAACAAGGCCACGCGTTACATGAGGAAGTTTATATCACAATATGTTAAGGGCATGGATGGTGCTGCCGCTTTCAGGCAGAAAGCATGCATGACAGACGACAACGCCGAACTCGCTGGATTCGTCAAAGAATTCTTCAGGGGCTGATTTTGTCAAAAACAGAAAGCCATAATGTGCGAAACGATTTAATGCTGCTCGTTGCGGCGGCGATCTGGGGATTTGCGTTTGTCGCGCAGAGAAAGGGTATGGAGTATGTGGGCCCCATGCTTTATAATGCCTGCCGTTTTGCGCTTGGCGCACTCAGCCTTATTCCCCTGCTGCTTATTAATAGAAAAGGAAGGCATGAACAATCCGCCACATCGACAGTATTCAGCGAAAAAACCGGGCTTAAGGGTATACTATTCGGCGGATTCTGCTGCGGCGCCGTATTGTTCGTGGCATCAGGTTTCCAGCAGTGGGGCGTGGTATACACGACGGCAGGCAAGGCCGGATTCATAACAGGCCTTTATGTCGTCCTTGTTCCGATTATAAATTATTTCTGGGGCCGCAAAATTGGTAAAGGGACCTGGGCAGGTGCAGTCATGGCCGTTATCGGCCTTTACTTCCTGAGCATAAAAGAAGACCTCTCAATCAATTTGGGCGATACGCTTGTACTTATAAGCGCCTTTTTCTGGGCAATTCATATCACGCTTATAGGCATATTCTCATCGCGGGTGGGCCCCATATTGCTCGCTTTCCTGCAGTTTTCAGTCGCATCCATTCTTAGCCTTCTGGTTGCGCTCCCTCTGGAGCAGATAACGATATCAGGCATTCAGGGTGCAATGTGGCCGATACTTTATGGAGGCTTCATGTCTGCTGGAGTGGCTTTCACAATTCAGGTAATTGTACAGGAAAAGGCGAACCCTGCACATGCAGCTATAATTATGAGCCTTGAGACGTTCTTCGCAGCCCTTGGCGGATGGATGCTTTTGAATGAACATCTGGGAATAAGAGACATCTTCGGCTGCATCCTTATGCTTTCCGGGATGCTGATATCGCAGCTCAGTGCAATACTTTCATCGAGGCGGCAATGAAAAAAACAAATCATTTACTGTTAATTGTTCTGAACCTTCTCTTCTTTACAAATGCTTCAACTGCAGCAACAGAAGATAGTATTCCGCTGCTTCAGCTTGAAAACACCGGGACCATCAGCGCAACGTACGGCGTTAAATCAGTACTCATAAGCCCTGACGGGTCACGGGTTTATTCAATGAACCTTGAAGGTATGAGCGTGTACGAATTTGACCGCAAATCCAGAAAACTCCTGAGAAAACTCTCTTTCATACCCACAAAGGGAAAAGGCTTCGATTATGACAGGAAAGTTCCCATTGACTCATTTCAGGAAAAGCCAGTCGAAGCAGCGCTTACACATGGCGGACGCTATCTCTGGATTTCACTTCATAATGCCGGAGGCGTTGTCATATGGGATCTGATGGACGGTGAAACCTGCTGCCCGGGAAAACCATGCAGAACTGTAAATGTTCATGACTATTCTGTAGATGGTGAAATATCTAACTTAAGGGAAATCCGGCTTCTATTCATAAAGACTGGCAAAACGCCTAAGGTTATTTCAGCAAGCCCAGACGGAAAATATGTCTTCGTTTCGAATTGGCATTCGAATAATGTGAGCTTCATTAAAACATATTCAGATAAACCCGGTGAGTGGGAAAAAGTCAAAGATATAAGTACAGGAACCATCCCGAGGGGACTTGCTGTTTCCCCTGATTCTAAGACACTTTACATCGCGCTCACAGGGGGCAGCGGGATAAGTGTCGTCGATATCGCAGGCATGAAGAAGACCGGTGAAATAAAGGCAGGTATTAACCCCCGGCATGTCATAACCGATGGGAAATACCTCTATGTCACACTCAATTCCAAATCCAGACTCATCAAGATATCTATCAATAGCAGGACAATTGAGGCACAAGCATCCACAGGCGAATCGCCTAGGACAGCAGTCCTTTCAAAAGACGGCAGTCTTATTTTCCTGGTATGCTACTTTTCCAATACTATGCAGGCATTTTTAACATCCGACCTTAAGCTGCTGGGAGAATGGGAATCATCGAAACACCCTGTCGGTGTTGATATTTATGAAGACAGCTGCATTACCGAATTATGGACATGTAACTACCTGAACGGAACGCTCAAGGTATTTGACTTCAAAACACCTTGATATCATTAGAATATATCAGACAGCATGTCCTGACATCATACAAACGCACTTGACACCCCCTGTTCCTTTACTGTACCCCGAAGACCGTTATGGCAAACCGAATCCATGAAGACCTGATAGCCTTGAGCCTTATTCCGGGCATAGGGCCTGCAAGCATTTCAAGGCTTGTGGAATGCTTCGGTTCGGCTGAAAGAGTCCTTAGCCTTAAGGCTGGCGAGATAAGGTCCATTGATTTTTTAAAAAGAACTCAGACAGAAGCCCTTAGCAAGGGGCCTGATCCATCCTCATTAAAGGCTGTAATGAAGACGCTCGAGTATGTCAATGCCTATACTGTCTGCCTGGATGACCCTGAGTACCCATTGCTATTAAGGCAGATTGCAGACCCGCCTGTACTCCTTTATGTAATAGGGAATATGGATGCGGTTGAACCAGCAACTGCGATTGTCGGCACCAGAGCGCCTTCCCATTACGGCAGAGAAATTTCATTCTCCCTGGCCAGAGACCTGAGCCTTAAAGGAATCTCCATAGTATCGGGTCTGGCCCGCGGCATAGATACTCAGGCGCATCTGGGTGCACTTGAAGGAATCTCGGGAACAGTTGCGGTTATGGGCTCGGGGCTCGATAAAATTTATCCGCCTGAAAACAGAAGCCTTGCTGAAAGAATTTCTGCCAATGGTGCTATAATTACCGAGTACGCTCCCGGCACGGATCCGAGGCCGGAAAACTTTCCAAGGAGAAACCGCATTATCTCAGGTCTTTCAGACTGCGTGATAGTTGTAGAGGCAACTCTCAATTCAGGTGCAATGATAACGGCAAGGTTTGCTGCGGAACAGGGAAGAACCTGCATGGCTGTTCCGGGGGCCGTTACAAACATTCGCTCTAAAGGCCCGCACAGCCTTATCCGTCAGGGGGCTGTACTGGTTGAAACCGCCGAAGATGTCGTTGCTGAAATTGCGCCTCATTTAAAAGCTATTCTTAAAAACAGTGAATATGAATCGGGTAACAGACTGCTTGAGTTTCTCTCAGCCCGTCCGATGAGTATAGATGAAGTTGCATCCGAGCTTAAAGCGGATGTCGCAGATGTATTAAGGGATATGACCATGCTGGAGCTTGGAGGATTTATTTCCAGGATCGACGGCGGCAGATATTCGATAAGGAGAAAAAATGGCTAGAGCTCTTGTTATTGTGGAGTCGCCTACGAAGGCGAAGACCATAAAGCGTTTTCTGGGCAGGGATTTCGAGGTCGAGGCAACCATGGGGCATATAAAAGACCTTCCCAAATCGACTCTGGGTGTAGATGTCAAAGGTGATTTTTCACCTGCATACAGCGTCAAACCCGAAAAAAAGGATGTCGTAAAAAGACTCAAGGCTGCAGCCGAAAAAATAAGCCACATATATCTTGCAAGCGACCCTGACCGCGAGGGTGAGGCAATTGCATGGCACATTGCAGAAGAACTGGCAGGTCCCGATAAGGAAGTAAACCGAATAATCTTTCACGAAATAACGAAAAAGGCGATTGAAGAGGCTGTTTCAAGCCCCAAATCTCTTGATAAAAACCTCTACGACGCTCAAATGGCAAGACGCTCAATGGACAGGATCGTGGGCTACACGATGAGCCCGCTGCTCTGGCGGAAGGTCAAGCGGGGACTTTCAGGCGGCAGGGTTCAATCGGTTGCAGTAAGGCTTATCTGCGAGCGTCAGGATGAGATCGAAGCCTTCAAATCAGTTGAATACTGGACGATCGAAGTTAGCCTGAAAACGGCATCAGGACAGGAAATAAAGGCCAAAGTCATTGATCCCAAGAATATCCCGGATGAAAAAACCGCTATTTTAATTGCAGAAAAAATAAAGAATGCAGGAGAGGTGGTAATTAAAGAATACAAGAAAAAGGCACGCTCCCGCAATCCTTTACCGCCCTTCATCACATCCACTCTTCAGCAGGAGGCTTCCCGCAGATTGAGGTTCTCCTCCAAGAAAACCATGCTGATAGCGCAGCAACTTTATGAGGGAATAGCCATAGGGAAGACAGGCGACATGACAGGCCTTATCACTTATATGAGGACAGATTCGCCTGTCGTCTCGAAAGATGCCCTCGGCCAGGTCCGTGACTTTATACCAGCTGCTTTTGGAAAAGAGTATCTCCCGGAAAAGCCCATGCTATACAAGGCAAAGAAATCAGCCCAGGAAGCTCACGAGGCCATAAGACCCGCCGCACTTGAAAACACTCCCGAATCTATAAAATCTTTTCTCAACAAAGACCAGTTTGCGCTCTATGACCTCATCTTCAAACGTTTTGTCGCATCACAGATGAAGAGTGCTCTGTTCGAGCAGACATCAATCGATTTCACAGCCAATGGAGTTGGACTTCGCGCTACGGGTTCAGTGCTGAAATTTGACGGTTTTTTGAAACTTTACAAGTCACAGGATGAAGAGGATGAGGGTATTCTGCCTGAAGGTCTCAAACAAGGCGACAGGCTCAACATTATTTCAATTGATCCTTCGCAGCATTTCACCCAGCCCCCGGCAAAATACAACGAGGCAAGCCTTATAAAGGAACTCGAGGAAAAAGGTATAGGCAGACCAAGCACCTATGCGCCCATCATCTCTACCATTCAGGACAGAGGCTATGTTGTAATCGAGAACGGCGCATTCATGCCTACCGAACTCGGCCGTGATGTAAACAGGCTGCTTGTAAAACACTATCCAAATATCCTTGACGTGGGCTTTACTGCAAAAATGGAAGATGAGCTGGACGAGATCGAGGAAGGCAAGGACAGCTACCTCAATACCATGGAAAATTTCTTTTCCACCTATAACGGCGAACATGAAAAGGCCTTGAAAGAGATGGAGAACATCAAGACCGGCCACCGTCCATCAGGCGTCATTTGCGAGGTGTGCGGAAAGGAAATGATGATCAAGCTCGGTAAAAATGGCTATTTCCTTGGCTGCTCGGGATATCCCAAATGTACGAATACGAAGGAATATGCCAGGGATATGAATGGCGGCATTGTATCGAAAGAAACACCCCCCGAAGAAACAACAGAAGAAATATGCGAAAAATGCGGCGCCTTTATGATAATGAAAAAGGGGCGCTTCGGCGTGTTCCTGGCATGCAGCGGCTATCCTGCCTGCAAGAACACAAAACCCGTCAAGAAAGACGAGATGACGGAAAGAAAATGCGAAAAATGCGGCTCTTCCATGATTCTCAAACGCGGAAGATTCGGACCTTTTCTTGCATGCAGTTCATATCCGGCCTGCAAAAACATCTCACCCGTTACAATGGGATTCAAATGTCCGGTTCCCGGATGTACGGGTGAAATACGCCAGAGCAGGTCAAAGAAAGGAAAGGCCTTTTATTCATGCACTGTCAAGGATTGCAAATTCCTTTGCTGGACAAAACCTGTTGACAAGAAATGTCCCGTATGCGGGGCAATGTTCCTAATCAAAAAAGGGAAGCAGCTTGTCTGCCCCAATCCAGATTGCGAACACAAGGAAAATGAATAGTCCGGTTATCGTGATCGGCGGTGGTCTTGCCGGTTGCGAAGCCGCATGTGTCCTTGCGCAGAAAAAGATCTACGTCGAACTTTTTGAGATGAGACCCGAAAAAATGACGCCAGCTCATTCGACTGGCATGCTGGCCGAACTCGTATGCAGCAATTCGCTTAAAGGCACCGATCCCCTTACGGCACATGGTTTACTGAAAGCAGAAATGGAAATCATGGGTTCACTCGTAATGAAGGCGGCCCTTTCAACAAGGGTGCCGGCTGGTAAGGCTCTTGCAGTTGACAGGGAAAGATTTGCAGCGTTTATAACCGATGCAATCAATTCAAATCCGTTTATAACGGTCAATCGATCCGAGATTAAATCCGTTCCACCTGAGGCAAACTGCATTATCGCAACAGGACCTCTCACATCCGATGCGCTTGCAGATGACATATCGAAAATTACCGGTTCAGGCAGAATGTTCTTTCATGATGCCATCGCCCCCATAATCGATGCGGACAGCATTGATATGAAAAAGGCGTTTTTCGGCTCCAGGTGGTCCGATGATGAGGGCGATTATATAAACTGCCCCTTGAATGAAGCCGAATATAACCTGTTTCTTGATGAGTTGACGAAAGCCGATCGCGTCTCACTTCATACCTTTGAAGACAGGAAGTATTTTGAAGGATGTCTTCCTGTTGAAGTTATTGCCGAGCGCGGTTCACAAAGCCTCAGGTTCGGTCCGATGAGGCCTGTCGGAATCAAAGATCCAATTACAGGCAAAAGGCCTTATGCGGTTGTCCAGCTCAGGAAGGAAACGCTCAGGGGGGATGCATTCAACATGGTGGGATTCCAGACCAGACTTAGCTATCCGGGACAGGACAGGGTTTTCAGGCTCATCCCCGGATTGGCCGGAGCCGTTTTTCTGAGATACGGCTCTATCCACAGAAACACATTCATCGATTCGCCCAGACTGCTTGAAAAGAACCTGAGCCTTCGCTCTCATCCGAACATTATCATTGCAGGCCAGCTCACCGGCGTAGAAGGATATATGGAATCGGCCTGCTCAGGGATAATCGCAGGCATGTCCATGGCAGCAAAGATGTCAGGCACAGAATTTTTCCCGCCTCCCCCACAGACAGCGGCAGGCTCCCTGATTAATCATATTACGGATCCGGCTGTCGTAAATTTCCAGCCTATGAACATAAATTACGGCATCATCCCGTCTCCGGATGTACCAAAAAAAGATAAAAAATCAATAATACACGATACTGCCGTTAAGCATATTTCCGGATGGGTTGAACATTGAGAATCCTATGATTCATCCTTGACACCCATTATGCCATCTTATATAAGGACGTGGTTTTAGAAGAAACCCGTATTGGAGAGGGGGTGTTTTTAATTCATGCCCGGAATCAGAATCAGAGATACCGAACCATTTGAAAGCGCAGTTAAAAGATTTAAAAAACAGGTTGAAAAGGCGGGAGTCCTTTCGGAAGTCCGCAAACGCGAGTTTTACGAGAAGCCAAGCGTAAAGAAAAAGCGCAAAGCCATTGCCGCGCGCAAACGTGCAGTCAAGAGAATGCAGAAAGTAAGGTCGTTCTATTGATGCTGACTGAGAAATTAAAAAAAGATATGACCGATGCCCTTAAGGCGGGAGACAAAGAAAAGGTATCCTGCCTTAGGGTTCTTTTAAGTGCAATAAAAAACAAGGAAATAGCCCTAAGAAAACCGCTCGATGATCAGGAAGCAACAGGAGTCCTGCGCACGGAAATCAAACAGGTGAACGAATCATACGAGCAATTCGGCGCTGCAGGCAGAACGGACATGGCTGAAATCGAGCGTGTCAAACTGGAGATATTGAAATCCTATCTTCCTTCAGAAATCAGCGACGAAGAACTGACCGCCATCATAGATTCAATAATAGCCGAGACGGGTGCAACCAAGAAAGAGATGGGCAAAGTTATGAAGCTTGTCCTTTCAAAAACAGCAGGCAGGGCTGACGGCAAAAAGGTAAACAGCCTGGTAAACAGCAGACTTTCGTAACTAACCGGTAACTTTTTTAAAAACCATTTCCAATAAACGTACAGATGAAGGGTGACCTTTTAGAATTTTATTCTGTTAAGAGTTACATAAAAAATAATATCGTTTCCGATGCCGGATTAAAAGCACTGGAAGAACTGCACCCTTATGATTCCTGGGATGATGCCATTTCCCAATGGGAATTCATCTCTGAAATGACCGAACTTATAGCCGGAAACAGGACCAACATCAATCCGATTGAAGACATAAGCCAGCTTCTGGAAATGAAGGAAGGTGCTGTCCTTGAAGGTCAGGACCTGCTGAAAGTATCTTCGACACTAAAAGAAATCAACAGATTGAAGTCCCAGCTTGACAAAGAAGAGCATCTTTCCCGCCTTACTGTGAACATATCAATCCCAACCCCGCTGATAAAGGAAATTGAAAACTCCCTGCTCCCTACTGGCGAGGTATCTGACCTGAAGAATCCTGTTCTGAAACAGATGAGAATAAAGCACCGGTCATTGCGACAGACTGTCCTGGAAAAGCTGGAAGGCCTCATTTCGAAATTCAGGCAGATCGTGACAGAAGAGATCATCACCATAAGAAACAACAGGTTTGTCATACCTTTAAGACACGATTTTGGTGCATTCATAAAGGGCATAACCCATGACTATTCAGGGTCCAGACACTCGGTCTATGTGGAACCATTCGATGTGGTGGAAGATAACAACACTCTGATAGAATTGAAATCAGGGATCAGGGAAGAGGAAGAGAGAATATTAAGGCACCTGACAACCCAGGTAATACGCGAATCCGTAAATATCAAAGAAGGCATCTCAATTTTTGCCCGGTTGGATGTTATTCAGGCAGTTTCCATATTCTCCATCCGGACAGAGAGCTTTATCCCCGAACTCGGCAATGAAATACACCTTGTCAACGCTAGGCACCCTCTTCTGCTTCAGAGCATCGGACATAACTGCAAGCCTCTTGATATCAGGCTCTCGAAAGACAGCAACTGCCTTATTATCACCGGACCAAATGCAGGAGGCAAAACGGTAGCGCTCAAAACGCTGGGTCTCATTATCATCATGGCGAAAAGCGGGTTGCCGATCCCTGCGGATAAAGGTTCCATAATACCGCGGGTCAATTCCGTTCTCGTAGAGATGGATACATCGCAGGACATTTCACACGGACTCTCGACATTCACTGCACATGCCAAATCCTTAAAAGACATATATGAAAATGCAGGTTCAGGAGATATCGTCCTGCTTGATGAACCGGGGACGGGGACGGATCACGATCACGGAGGGGCAATTGCAGTCGCCTGCATAGATGCCTACAGGAAGAAGGGCTCAATTGTTGTTGTTACTTCACATTCCGAAACGGTAAAACTATACGGCCTGTCCCATCCTGAAATACAGCTTGCTTCAATGACATTCGATGAAGACACCGTCAAACCGCTTTACTCGATTCAATACGGAGTAATCGGCTCAAGCAGGGCCTTTGAAATACTCAAATCCGTTTCGTTTCCTGAAGCTTTGATTGATACTGCCGCAGACATTGTAGCAGGCAAAGGGGACAGCGGCCTGATGAAGGCCATTGAAGATATAGGCACTGCTTCAAAGCTAAGACTTGAAGCTCAAGCCGCTCTCGATGAAGCAGCCGGAATCAAAGAGGCCGCCGAGAATGAAAAAAAACTGAAGGAGAAGGAGCGGTTTGAATCTGCACTCAAGTATAAAAGGCTCTTGGAAAGACTGGAAAATCTCATAAGCAGGCCTGAAAAAAATGATGTTCAGACAGTAAAGGAACTGCCGGAGGCATCAGAGCTTGAAGAAGCATTATCAGAGCTTCCTGAACAGTCATCCGCCGTATTCGGCTTTTCGAAAGGCATGAAAGTACGAATAATAAACACAAAGGTCTCAGGCATAATAACATCGCTTGAACCTGAAACGGCTGAGATCACATGCGGATCAAAGAGGATATCAGTAAACATCGATCAGCTTGAACCATCACGTGATGAAAAAACTCGTTTTTTCAAGACAGGATACATAAAATCTTTTGCTCCTTCTGTGCTTCCCATTATTATTGTCGGGATGAGGGTGGATGAAGCGCTTCCCATAATAGAAAAAGCAATAGATACTGCAATCCTGTCAGGTCAGGAAACACTTGAAATCATTCATGGCAGCGGATCCGGAATTCTGAAAAAAGCTGTCAGGGAATACCTGAAGCAGGTCCCTGATGTGAAAGAGTTTCATGATGCACAGCCTGAGGACAGCGGCGGAGCGAAAACAATTGTGAGGTTCGTCTGAAAATGCAGCATGATTTAAAAGACAGGATTCTCTCACATTATGACATCGTTGATGTCGTCTCGGATCATGTCACTCTCAAAAAAAGAGGCAGCAAGCACTGGGGCCTCTGCCCTTTCCATAAGGAAAACGCACCGTCTTTTACGGTGGATCAGGCTAAACAGATGTTTTACTGCTTCGGATGCAAGGAAAACGGCAATGTTATAGATTTCATAATCAAGACAAAAGGCCTCAGCTATCGCGAAGCAGTTGACGAACTCTGCGAGAAAGCCGGAATAGAGCGCCCGGAGCGCGATATCAGGCAGAACAGGAGCGAGATCAAGGCAATATATGACGCAGGCCGCATCGCCATGGGATTTTTTGTCTCTATGCTCAAATCACCAAAAGGAGCCATAGCTTTTGATTATCTTAAGGCCCGGGGATTAAAGGATGAAACGATCAATGCTTTTTTAATCGGTTATGCCCCGGATGAATGGGATGCATTGATTGTTCATCTTAAAAAGAACGGAATCTCAGATCAGATTGCATTCAAGGCCGGCCTCACGGTTGAAAGAAAATCCGGAGGGTATTACGACAGGTTCAGAAACCGGGTCATGTTCCCTATAATAGACAGAGGGGGAGAGGTTGTCGCCTTCGGTGGAAGGGTTCTGGATGGAAGCGAACCCAAGTACTTGAACAGCCCTGAAACACCGGTATTTGAAAAAAAGAAGGTTCTTTATAATCTTAACAATGCACGAAATCTTATAAAAAATCAGGGAGTGGTCGTCGTAGAAGGGTATATGGATGTAGTGTCTCTGGCCAACGCCGGGTTTTCAAGAGCGGTAGCTGCACTGGGAACATCCTTCGGTGAAGAACATGTCAGGATACTTAAAAGATTTACAGATTCGATTACGCTTGTCTTCGATGGTGATGCCGCCGGAAGGAATGCGACGCACAGAGCGCTGGAACAGTTCTTTTCATCTGACATCATACCAAGGGTTGCCGTTCTGCCCGAGGGAATGGATCCTGATGATCTGGCAAGAAAAAATATTGCCGGATGGAATACGATTCTGGACCAGGCTGTTACGATGTGGGACTTTATTTTTGATGAATCCTTTAAAAAACACGACGCATCAAAGATGGAGGGGAAAAAGACGATCCTTACCGAATTAACGCAGAGTATAACAAAGGTGAAAGATATCGCGCTGAGAGATATGCTTGAAGAAAGGCTTTCAGAGCGTACAGGAATAAAGAGGGATACAATATCAAAACTGATAAGGGGAAAGGGTGATGTCAAGATTAATGAAACCGTCACAATCCTGCGCGATCCCATTGAGGATATGTTCGGCAAACTTATACTCCTTGACACGGATGCTGTAAAAATACTAAGCGTTTTCAACCTGGCCAAAGAGTTTAAGGATGAAGATAATTCCATGCTTGCGGAGTGGATACTTGAGCATGGAAATTGCATGGATAATCACGCAGACTGTCCAGAAAAAGTAAGAATCACTGCTCAGAAGCTGCTTGGTCTGGACGGACTCGAAAGCGACAGAAGAAAGGCGCTGTCAGATGTTGCAGGCAGAATGCTGGCCAGGCGGTATGACAGGGAATTGAAGGAATTGCAGGACAAGATAGCCGGAGCCGAAAAAGATCTGCAATTCAAACTGCTTACCAGAAGAAAAATTCTGGTAGAGGAGAGAAAAAATATTCCCAAATATATAACGGAGGCGCTGGGAAAGAAATGACCGACAAAAAGGCGTTCAAAAAAGATGTTCAGAAATTCGTAGAAATGGCCAAGCCAAAAGAATTCATTTTTGAAGAACCGACAACAACCGAATCACTTCCTGAAGATGTCTTGACGCCTGATGATCTTGAAGACGTAATGGACATGTTTTCAGATAAGGAGGTTAACGTCTCTGAATCTGAAGCGGCATTCGAGACTGAAGAAGAAATTGAAATTACCGATGACGGGGCTTTCAGGGCCCCCGACCCTGTCAGGATGTATCTTCATGAAATGGGATCGGTATCATTACTTTCGAGAGAAGATGAAACCGAGATTGCAAAACGTATAGAGGCAGGACAGCGGCAGATACTTAATGTAATAATAAATTCACCTGTCACCGTCAAAGAGGTGATAAATATAGGGAGAATGCTTGAAACAGGCAACACCAGACTCAAAGACGTTATTGACCTCGAGGATATATTCAATGTTGAAAATGAGATTGAACTTGAGGAGCATCCTGCAAGACAGAAAACTCTGGATATTATTAAGACCATAGAGGCTAATCAGGCTCAGATCAAGCTGCTTAAGTCCAAACTTTTTCGTGCACCCAAGAACAGACGAGAGAAGATCAAAAATGATATGGCAAAAGTTAGCCGTGAAATTGTCAGACTCATAAATGAAATCAAGTTCGTTCCCGAACAGATTGACGGTTTCGGAAGGAAGCTCAAGGATTTAAAAAAGCAGCTGGAATTAAAGGAACATCGTATAGCATATTATGAAACCCGTTTCGGAATCTGCTGTGAAGATATCCTGGATATGTATCATAAAATACAGAACGGAAAGAGCGGCCATGACAAATTTCTAACCAGACAATCCATGTCGGCCGATGAGTTCTGTCTGGTTGCAGCTGACCTGTCCTTACTTCGTAAGGAGATAAAAAAGATAGAGATTGAAGGCGGCCTTACCGCACAGGGTTTGAAAAAGGCAGTGAGAATCCTCGAAGATGCAGAATTAAAAACCAATTCGGCAAAGACCGAACTGATTCAGGCCAACCTCAGACTTGTGGTAAGCATTGCTAAAAAATATGTGAACCGGGGGCTCCAGTTCCTTGACCTTATACAGGAAGGTAATATCGGGCTCATGAAAGCGGTTGAAAAATTTGAATACAGACGTGGGTACAAATTCTCGACATATGCCACGTGGTGGATACGTCAGGCCATTACAAGGGCGATAGCGGATCAGGCCAGGACGATAAGGATTCCTGTACATATGATCGAGACAATAAACAAACTCATTAGGACATCGAGGGCTCTGGTACAGGAACTTGGAAGAGAACCGACACCCGAGGAAATAGCCGAGAAGATGGAGTATCCCGAACACAAGGTAAGAAAGATTTTAAAAATCGCCAAAGAACCTATATCCCTTGAGACACCTATCGGCGAAGAAGAGGACTCACACCTAGGAGATTTCATAGAAGACAAGAAAGTGCCGTCCCCTGCGGAAGCGATAATCGCCAAAAACCTGTCCGAGCAGTCAAGGCGGGTGCTTGCAACACTTACTCCCAGAGAGGAAAAGGTATTACGTATGCGTTTCGGTATAGGCGAGAAATCAGATCATACACTGGAAGAGGTCGGAAAAGACTTCACCGTGACACGTGAAAGAATCAGGCAGATTGAAGCAAAGGCCCTGAGAAAGCTCAGACATCCGGTCCGTTCGAAAAAGCTCAGATCATTTATCGACAATTGAAACCTTTCTTCCCCGCAATCAGATGGGGAAGAAATCAATTATTACGCCCTGAATTTTCCGAAATCCTCAGGGTCCATCCGCTCAAGTATATCCTGAAGCTTGTCCCTGTTCTGTTCAAATCCCAGGATACCCTGCGACAGCATATCTTCCCCAATCGTTTCTTTAATTACATGACTGGAAACGAAAATCCTTGCATGAGTTCTCAGAGCAACAGCAATTGCATCCGAAGGTCTGGAGTCTATTGATCTGACTTCACCTGAATGCTCTAAAACAATATATGCAAAATAAATGTTCTGCTTCAGATCAATAATTTCCACCTTTACAACCCTTGCTCCGAGGGATTCAACCATTGAGCATAAAAGGTCATGAGTCATCGGCCTGTCCGCTTTAATATCTTCAAGGGCCGCTGCAATTGAACTTGCTTCCAGTATCCCTATCCAGATGGGCAGAAATGATTTGTTGTTTACATCGCTCAAAAGGACAATGGGCGCATTGTTTGTGGGATCAAGAGCAATTCCCGCAACTCTCATCTCGATGAATGTACGTTTGTGCATATGTATTAAAATAATATCCAGACTTTTATAGTCAACAGGGAAACATCAAGGATTTATCTGGACCTTTTCAGACAAACAAGTGCTTCTTCTGCATTAAAAGAGTTGATGCAGGAACAAGGTTCAACCAGGCCCTTCCTTGCCATCATAAGTCCGAATTTCATATCATTAAGTCCCGTTGCATCATGGGCATCGGGACTTATGGCCACAATGCCCCCTGCTGTTATGAATTCGCTCACTCTTCTCCAGCCAAGGTCAAGCCTTTGAGGATTGGCATTTATTTCAACAATCACCTTGTTTAGAAGACATTCTTCAAGAACCAGGTCCATATCCACTTCATAAGGGCTTCTTGCAAGCAGAAGTCTCCCGGTGGGATGGGCAAGCATGGATGTAGCAGGATTACGGACAGCAGTAATTATCCGCTGGGTCATCCGGCCCTCATCCATGTCCATCTTTGTATGAATGCTTGCTATGACAAAATCGAAGGAGTTCAGCATGTCGTATCCGTAATCCAGCGATCCATCCTGCTGAATGTCACACTCGATACCTTTGAATATACGGATTCCTGTTTTTTCATTCAGTGCATCAATCTCGGCATGCTGCCTGCGCAGTGACTTTTCGCTCATCCCCCCTGCATAGTGTGCAGTAATGCTGTGATCTGATATCCCTATCCACTTATATCCCATTTCCTGAGCTATCTTCGCCATTTCCGTCAGAGATGCCCTGCCGTCACTGTATGTCGTATGATTATGAATAGTTCCGACAGTATCTTTTTCATTAATCAAAACAGGAACTGCACTGCCTGAAGCAAAACCTGTTTCATACAGCCCTTCCCTTATTTCAGGCGGCATGTACTGAAGACCTAAGATTTCATACAGATTCCTCTCGGTTTCCGGAAAATAGGGTGCGCCGTTTTTCAATATGCCCGCTTCAGATATTTCATAGCCATGAAAAGAGGCGTGAGCTTTGACTTTTTCAACATGTTTGCTTGATCCGGTCGTAATGAAGAGAGAAACACTATGGGTTTTTTTGTCAGTCAGATAAATTTTTATCTTCGGAGCCCTTCTCATATTGATGGTTAAGATTCCATCGGATTTAATAATCTGGTCACTGAATATATTCTTTAATTTGAGCTCGGCATCTTTATCATCACAAACAAGAAAATCAATTGAACTTATTGTCTCTTCCGTCCTTCTGAGTTCCCCAGTCAGAGAGGCATCAATTCCATTCGATTGAAGAATCTTATTCATGTACATAGCCGTGTCAAATGCCCTGTTTAAAAGTATGCGCCCCCTGCCCTCGATTATATCGGCTATAGCCTTTCGAATCCTGGCCTCGAATCTGACAGTAAGGCCCTTGAAGGTAGTGAGTCTGCCTTTATCAAGTGCATTATTCAGGTCTTCAAGCGTTTCAATACCTTTAAGCTGAAGTTCCCTGATTCTTTTTTTGCCCAGCCCTGGGACCTTAAGGAGTTCTGGAAGTCCAGCAGGAAGTTTGGTTGTAAGGTCCGACAGGCCGCTGAAATCACCCTGCTCCCATGAAGTAAGTGTTGAAGTTATTCCTTTGCCTATTCCGGAAATACTTCTGATACTCCCGTCTGCAATCAATGTCCTTATCGGCACATTAAGCATTGATACTGTATCGGCGGCTTTTCTATATGCCTTTGCCCTGAAAGGTTCGTCAAGATACTCCAGGGCATCTGCCATGTCATTCAATAACGCTGTTGCCTCATGGTTATCCATAAAGTATGCCTTTCACCTGTCGGCCCTGTATTTTTTGAAGCCTGATCCTGACAATATCTCCGACAGCAGAATCCGAATTAAAAACGACAGTTATATAGTTCGAGGTAATACCCCGGCAGGCCCCATTTACAGAATCAGTCACAAGTACATTGCATACATCACCGACATTGCCTAGAATGAATTCAGTCCTCTTCTCTTCAGAGAGCATCCTTAAAAGCTTTGACCTTCTCTTCTTCTCAGCTTCGTCAATCTGACCGCTGAATTCAGCTGCCTTGGTTCCAGACCGTTTTGAATATGGAAACACATGCATGTATGTAATGGGCAGACTTTCAAGGAAATTAAAACCCTCATTGAAATCATTGACACTTTCTCCGGGAAAACCGGCCATTATATCCGTACCAATGGCTGCCTCCGGCCTTACCGTGAGAATATCCCTGATAAGACTATCGAAAAATGAAGGATCATAAGGTCTTCCCATTTCAGCAAGTATCTTTCTGCTCCCGCTCTGAAGAGGCAGGTGCAGGTGGGCGCAAATGCGCGGTTCAGAAAAGAGCTCGATGATATCTTGTTTTACTGTCCATGGTTCAATGGAGCTTATGCGGATCCTTGGGATATCAGTTTCCTTGAGGAGCAACTTGAGTATTGAAGAAAAACCGCCTTCATATAGTCCGAGATTTATTCCGCACAGAACAATTTCATTGCACCCATTCTTGAACAGATTGTTCACTTCATCAACTATCTCACTTCCCGGCCTGCTCGAGGGACAACCTCTGGCAAAGGGAACAATACAGAATGTGCAGAAATTAGAGCAGCCATCCTGTATCTTGATAAAGGCCCGGGCTCTGCCTGAAAAGCACGAAATAGTATCCGGCAAGGATGCATCTATGATTTTTTCAATATCATCCTTCGATGCAACTATAATTCTGTTTGAAATAGAATTGATTACCTCAGGCCTTGTTGCTGCAAGACATCCTGTAGCAACAATTTTTTCCGAATCAAGCGCCTTTCTAAGAAGTTTTCTGGCATCAGAATCCGAACGGTGAGTCACCGTACAGGTATTCACTATTGTCAACTCAGCATATTCATTGTCTGATGCCTCAGTGTAACCCGAGGTTAAAAGGGCCTGTCTTATCTGCTGGCTCTCATATTGATTTACCTTGCATCCAAGTGTCTCGATTCTGAATTTCATAGAAAATTGCTTTCTGCAGGAATGATTTTAAAACCGATTCGTCAGGTGTCGAGCTTTTCATCAATAAGCTTGTGCAACTCATCATCCAGCTTGCTGGATACATCATTGATTTTTACACCGGTTTCAACACTGCCGTCCCCTTCCGGTATAGACCATATCACCTTGCCATGCACATTCCTTCCGTCGTCAAGTATTAATTCAATTTCTTTATCAACGGCCATTCTTTCAGAGGTTTTCAGCAATAAACCATCTTGAAAGACATTCAACAGTTCGCCGTCAACAGCTCCCCGCCCTGAATTGTAAGTTATATGCTCGTGTATTGTATGCTGCTTCTGCCGAAGCCTTTCCTGTATGGTGTTTCTACCCTGCATTGCCCTCAATAGGGATTCCATTGTGTTAATGGTATTGAAAAACCTCATTCTCTGGGCAGGTCTTGCAACCCTTTCAATATCTCTGTTGATAGAATTTCTTTCGCGTTTAAGCGTTTCTATGAAAAAATTGAAGTTGCTCTGAATCTCACGGTTGCCCCTGGCAGCCATTGCCATGTTTATCATTGCAGGAAGCTTTTTCCTGACAAGTTTTTCAAATTCCACAAGAGATTTTTCAAACTCTTCTTTTTCCATCGATTATCCATAATTCAAACAAAAGCTTTATGCAACAATTTACAAATTTCAGCCTCATTAATGAAGATATCAGGTTTTGAGTCTTTTTCCGAAAATCATTGAAACCTGATTCTCAACTCCTGGCCAGAATAGATTTTTCCGTTCAAATATAACCTCAAATCCGTTTTTCCTGTAAAAGGGGATCGCCTTGAAATTGTAGTTGGAAGTCCCGAGATGAACTCCCGAAACACCCTTGGAAGACATATTCGCCATGAATATGTCCAGGAGATTTTTCCCTATGCCCATATGCTGATATCCCGGCAGAATATTTATATGCAGATGAGCCGGATATTCATTGTAAAGGTGTTCAATCGGTTTTGTCTCATAAGTGAAAAACCAGTAAAAAACCGTCTTGAAGGATTCAGGATAACTCCACCATGTGACCAGGAAAAGGCGTAGAAAAATCCTCCAGTACATTCTTAAGACAATTTTCTTCTCATACCTGAGGGTGTTTGCCGTGCCGATTATATATCCAAGTATGCTCCCTGTATCTCTGTCCTGCGCGACAAATCCGTTTTTGGTTTCAAAGCGCACATAACCCTCGATATTAACCAGTGCAAAAAGTTTTCTATCCTTGAACCGTCCGGTCGGCGTCAGATCTTCCCCCATGAATCCGGTCCTGAAAAGTATTCCCGATATGCCTTTAATATCTTCTTTTGCGCATGGGCGGTATATTATATTCACAGCTCGACAACCTTGTTTTTCTTCATCGAATCATACGCGGCAAAAGCCATCCTGTGACTGACAAGCGACTCGGCCGCATCGGTCTGGCCCTTTCCTCCATTAAGCACCAGCAGAAAATTATCCATTATTCTATAATCACCTTCGGAGTGTCCAAGGATATCCGCCTTCAAAGGGTAAACGATTTTTTTTCCGGTTGCATGAATATGAACATCAAGTCCGGTCTTTCCACCAAATTTTCCTTTGAGTGTCCCTTTGCTGCCGTCGATACGTATGGTCCTTCCCTCGATTTCCGAATGTCCGTGCATTCTCAGAACTGCTGTAATGCCTTTATCGAATTTTATCGTCGTTTCCTGGTGGTCGACCTGGTCATTATCACAGAAATATACACACCTTCCATAAGGTCCGTTTTTGAGAGCTTTGATGATGCCGTCTTTTGAAAGATCATCCGTAATCGTACTTGTGGGCCACTCTTTCCAGATGGAATACCGTTTCAGCACCGGTATAACACTTGAAATAATAGGATATTTCAGCATGACATTTGCAGCAAAGGCTATTGCCGATGGCCCTTCCTTTGCCAGGGCAAGCTTCATGTGTTTGCCTGCAAGATAGATGTCAACTGCGTTAAACATGCATTCCTTTCCGGCTGGGCAACCGTCGGTGCATCTTTGTGGTACTCCCATGGGCGCATTTTCCGGCCTGAAATGGCTTAATGAACCTGTTGAACTAATTTTTTCTGGTTTCGATCCTGCAAACCAGGCGATCAGATCAAGATCATGGCAGCATTTGGCGAGTATCATGGGTGATGAACTTGGTATGTTTCTCCAGTTTCCACGGACATATGAGTGGGCCATATGATAATATGAGACATTTTCAGCATGAAATATCGTATAGACATTTCCAATTATACCATCATCTATAATAGACTTAATCCTGGAAAAAAAGTCGGTATACCTGAGTACATGACATACATTCAATGTGCGCCCTGTCTTTCTTGAAGTTTCGACAAGGACTTCACAGTCTTTTTCTGTAATCGCCATAGGCTTTTCAAGCAGGACCTCATATCCCAGTTCAAGGGCCTTTACTGCAGGTCCTACATGCAGATTATCCTGTGTGGCTATTATTGCACCATCCGCCATTTGAGGCTGGGACAGAATTTCCTGCCACGATTCGAACCGGTTTGAAGGCTCTATACCATGTGCTTCTGCTACCTTATTCCTCCTGGTCATATTCGGGTCCGCGACGGCAACAAGGCTGAGTTTATCACGATTCTTCATCACATACGAAGCATAAACCTGACCGCGGTCACCGGCACCTATGAGGATAACTTTCTTATTCATACTCTCACAGCCTCCACATAAATCATTGATACCTGCAAGCCTTATTTCATTATAGTTTCAAATGTTAATTCATTGCCTTTTATATGCAACTGAAATATATTTATCCAACCTTTTTGTACCAATCTGAAAATTTGAGGAGGTCAGAAATGTTTGACATCATTATTGAAAACGCTGATATCGTCGACGGTTCAGGAAAGCCGTCCTATAAAGCTGACATAGGAATCAAAGGACATGTGATAGAGGCCATAGGAGACCTAAAAAAGAGCGAAACAGAAAGAAGAATAAACGCCCACGGTAAGACAGTCTGCCCGGGGTTCATTGACACTCATTCGCATGCCGATCTTGCTCTCTTTAAGAATGATTATGAGGATATCCTCTCACCCCTGGTTAAGCAGGGCATTACTACATTTGTAGGCGGCCATTGCGGCATGGGACTTGCTCCGCTTACAAATGACAATTCCCAAGGACTCAAGGCATATCTCGAAGTGTTCACGCAAATGGATTATGACAATGACATCAAATGGAACGATGCCGGCAGCTTCATGGAATTTGTTGAAAAGAGGGGTCTTCTTACAAACATGGCACTGCTGGTTCCTCACGGAATTCTCAGGATAAGCGCTTCCGGAATAAACAACCGCCTGCTTGCCAAATCCGAAATCGATCATATGAAGAATCAACTCATAGACAGTATGGAAGCAGGCTGTTTCGGGCTCTCATCCGGACTGCAGTATGCACCGGGGCTGAATTCCGATACCGAGGAGCTTGTTGAACTCTCAACCCCTTTGGCCAGGTATGGCGGCATCCATGCAAGCCATCTGAGGTCTTATACATCATCAACAATGCCTCAGGCAGTAGGAGAGCTAGGTGAAATTTCACGCAGATGCGGCATACATACCCATTCGGCACATATATTTTCAGTACCCTGGGCCGGCCCCTTCCATAATCTGGCATTGAAAGGACTCAAATGGCTTGCAAGAAATGCAGACCTGGCCACAAAGATTATCCCTAAAGCCGTACTGGACATGGAAATGAACCGTATTCTCGGCTTGTTCGAAAATGAACGCAAAAAGGGCGGCAATGTAACACTGGATATCATGCCTACAACAGCCGGGTTCACCCACCTGCTTGCATTCTTTCCACCGTGGACCCTGGTCGGAGGCAAAAACGACATCCTTGGAAAAATCGCGGATAAGGAAACTCGTGCAATCATAAAAAAAGACATCGAAGTTGGAAAACCTGTATGGCCTCATAGAGGCAGGAACAGCTGGTCAATGAACTTCATGCGGCTTATGGGATGGGATGCCGTAACGATTATGGCAGTAGGCAGCGAGAAGAATAAAAACCTTGAAGGCAGAAGGTTCACCGAAATAGGAGAAGAACGAGGAGTTGACCCGTTTGACGTCATGTGTGACCTTCTCATGGAAGAAGACGGCCACGTGCTGGTGTTCGAGTCCATGAGCGAACCTGACGATATATTCACGGAAAGCTACACCTTCCCTGCTCTTGTCGACCCGTCCGTAATGATAACTACCGATACCATCCTGCTCGGCATCGGTAAACCTTCATACCTTTTCTATGGATGCTACCCGAAATTTATCGGCAGGTATGTATTCGAAAAAGGGCTGCTTGATCTTGAGACTGCAGTTTACAAATGCACTGGTCTCCCGGCAAAGGAATTCGGCATAAAGAACAGGGGATTGATAAATGAAGGGTATTTCGCAGATCTGCTGGTAATGGATGCACGAAATTTCAAAACAAAAGCTGTCTTCAGAGACCCGGTGCATCATCCAACCGGACTCGATCTCGTTGTAATTAACGGCCGTGTGGTCGTTGAAAATGGGGATATTAACAAGGGAGTGCTTTCCGGAATGATGATAAGGAAGCAAGACCAGATCGTCAGTTAATCTAATATCTGAAGAGAACGGATATTAAAAATGGCAGGCGGCATATGCCCTTTTTTAATATCCCTTTCTTTTGCAGGTTCCGCCTGAATCAACATAGCATTTGACTGAATTGAGCGCTTTTTCGACACCTTTTTTCTTTAATGCATTCTGCAGCCATAGAGGTAAATATTTTAAACTGACGAGGCTTCCATACCGTGCAAATGTTTTATTATTCTCATAGGGATAAAACTTCCAGAAACCTTTAAGTTCCCTGATATCACTTTTATAGGTCGGATCCAGTGACCAGTAGAAATATAAACTTTCTTTCTTATAATGATGACTTATCTGATACCTTATAGGGAAAAGCATGATTTTTAACTGAAACCACATAGTGTCAGTGCTGCCGTTTTTATCAATGAGCTTTATTTCATTGACCTCTTTAAGGTATTTGATCTGTTCCTCTGTCTTTGAGATCATATCCCATACCTCTTCCGGAGGTTTGTTAAAAATAATCACTGCTTCTATAATTGAACTATCTTTATCCTTATCGGTTGCAGAAAAGACAATCCTGCCTTCTTTCAACTCACTTTTCTGAGAATCAGTCAATCCCGCCATTCCGTCCTGACCGAAATCAGGATTATCCCAGTTAAAAGCTGAACTCGGTAGCGTAATAAACAGACTCAATATGATCAAGGTTATAATCACCATCAATTTTTTCATGAATTGGAATTCCTCCGACCGGGGAAAAAGAAAATTGAACTAATTTCCTAATTCTACGATAGACAAGGCCTCATAAAATCCATCTTTGTCAGATCTGAACCTTATTGTTACCCTGGTCTTAACAAATATAGCTGAAAGTGTTTTGGCCTTCATATCAATATCATAGATCGTGGTGGTTTTTTTTACAAAGAAAATTATTCTTTTGCTGTCATCGGTTACAATGATTATTTTTGACCTTTCACCTTGTTTGGGATCAGCAGAAATGACTGTTTCCACATAACCTGTTGCAACAAATTCCTTGGCACCTTTATAAGAAAAGGCGGAGGTCTTTGTAGTTACCGCCGCCTTATCTGCAAAACAAATCGTTGAAGTCAGTCCAAAAATGATCAGTAGTACAATTGCCTCTTTCATTCTCAGACCATTTATTCTTAATACCTATCTTACTTTGCTGGAGCTGCCGGTGCGGCTGGAACTGCCGGTGTAGCTGGTGTCGCCGGTACTGCTGGTGCTGCTGCATCTGCTTTCTTGTCGGTCTTCTTTGCTTTCTTTGCCTTTGCTTTCTTTGCTTTTTTGTCTGCTTTCTTGTCTGCTGGAGCTGCCTTGTCGGCTGCCGGAGTTGCTTTGTCGGCTGATACTGATGTGGCTGCCTTCTCTGATGGTACTGCCGGAGTTGCTGCGTCTGCTGCGAATGCTGCGGTTACCATGAAGGTGAATGCTACAAGGACTAAAAAGCTTACAAATACTTTTTTCATAAACACTGCCTCCTGAATTTTTTTCTTCCTATATGATTGTATCGATTAAAAGATGATTAGTTACATATTAAAATATTATAATTGGGTCTGTCATCCGGCTGGCAGATAAATTGTAAAGGTAGATCCCGCTCCTGAAACGCTTCTGACTTCGATATTGCCACCGTGAGCTTTAACTATCGATTTCGCAATACTTAAACCAAGCCCGAAACCTTCACTGCATCTGGCCTTGTCTGCACGGTAGAATCTGTCGAAAATATACGGAATATCTTCTTCAGAAATACCCGGCCCTGAATCACTGATATTAATAAATACTTCTCCGTCCACCCTTCCAATATCAATCTCGATTTTTCCTTTTTCACTGGAATACTTGATGGCATTGTCAAAAATATTATAAAAAACCCTTCTCATCCTTTCCCTGTCAATGTTTACTATATTGTCAGAGGCTTCAGTGATAACCGTAATCTCAATATTTTTTTGTAATGCCAGTATCTCAATATCATTCAGAATTTCCTTGATAAGCTCTGTTATATCAGTTGACTCTTTATGCAATGAAACCGCGTCACTATCGAACCTCGCAAGTGCTAGAAGACTTTCCAGTATCCGGTTTATCTTTTTTATCTCATCAAGACTGCTTTCAAGTATATCTCTGTATTCGTTAATAGAGCGCTCTCTCTTGAGTGCGACCTCCATTTCACCTCTTATGACGGTAAGGGGAGTTTTCAATTCGTGGGACACATCCTGCATAAACTGCTTCTGAACGGCAAATGAGCGATTAATCCTTTCAAGCATATCATTGAATGTTTCTGCAAGCTCCCTGATTTCATGCATATTTTCAGGAATATCAACCCTTGTGTCAAGATTGGCCCCGGTAATCTGACGTACAGTCTCGATCATGTTATTGAGTGGCTTAAGCGTGATGCTGGCCAGAAACATGCCTGCAAGAATACTGGCGATTATTACAGTAAGAGGAAGCGTTACGAACAAAATCAGCTTGACCCTGTTAAGTGTCGTATATGTAAATATGAGGGGACTCGCAACCTGTACTATGTACGCTACCGATTTCCCTTCCTTAACCGGCATCGTCACAAACCTGAAATCCTGGAAGGTCTTTTCCGAAACCTCTATCTTTTCATTTCCGTAATATTCATGACCTTTTTTTGATTCATCAAGTGCCTCCCCGGGTAGATTGACAATAGGCGCACTCTTTGAATAGGCGATTATCTCACCGTTCGGCTTATAAATCTGAATAATTACACTTACAAGATCCGGATCATTAGACCGTTCTTCAACCCATCTGTTTGCAATCTTCAGAAAGTTCTTATTATTTATCTTGCTTAAAGTCTTTCTGCTTATTCCTATGCGATGTTCAGCAACCATCTTCTCTGTTTCCCAGTATGTATTTATGGATGCGGCAACACCCTCGGCTTTTGACTCGAGTATAAAATCAAGGTATGAGCCCAGACTCTTCTGAAGATATACATACAGAACAGTACTGAATAATAGAAATGTTACTGTGAGGATAAGCGCATACCATGCAATAAACCTTATTCTAATAGATCGGATAAGGTCACTTTTTAAGAACATATCCCCTTCCCCTCACCGTATGTATGAGCTTTTCATCATGATCGCGGTCTATCTTATTTCTCAGATAGTTTATGTAAACGTCGATAACATTGGTGAAGGTTTCAAAATTTATATCCCATACATGTTCGGCTATCATGGTTCGCGTTACAATATTGCCGGCATTCCTCATCAGAAATTCAAGCAGGGCATATTCCTTAGTGGTCAGTTCGATCTCATCTCCACCACGTTTTACCTTATGTGTAATAAGATCAAGAACAAGGTCGCCAATTTCCAGTTTCAACTCCTGCGTAACAGGCCTTTTCCTGAGAATTACCCTGACTCTTGCCAGGAGTTCTTCGAATGCAAAGGGTTTTGTCATGTAGTCATCGGCTCCTGCATCAAGCCCGATTACCCTGTCTTTAACAGCCTCCCTGGCTGTAAGCATCAATATGGGCGTATTGTTGCCCTGTTCTCTGAGTTTCTTGCACAGAGTAATTCCGTCAAGACCCGGGAGCATCAGATCCAGGATGATCATGTCATATTCATTTTCAATGGCCATATCAAAGCCGGCCTGTCCATCAAATGCATCATCTACTGCATAACCTTCCTCTTTAAGGCCATTTTTCAGAAATCCAGCCACCTTTTTTTCATCTTCAATTACCAGTATCCTCATTTGAGGCTCCTTAATATTTAATCATCATAACAATTATATCAAACTTGTTTTTACTTACCAGAAAAATTGCATCAACCTCCATTGACCTCTCTCAGCGCAATATCCTGATAGGCGTGAAACAGATCATGGCAGAATTCGTCCCATTTTTCGCATGCTGCAATTGAAGTATCATCATCACCCAGGAGATTACATCCAGATAGCTCCCTTATTCTTCCGGACAGGGCTGCAACAACCGTTTTATCAGCACCGTACAGAATGTCTTTCACAAACTCTTCAGGGGCATACCATGCCGCAGCCCTCGATAAATCTCTGTGAATTTGAGTCAGGAGAACATTGCGGGGCCCCTCCCACAGTTCGTTTATGGCAGCATCCCTGAAAAGCCTTGGCAGAGATGAAAAATCTTCCATTACCCCATGCCCGCCGAAGACGCTCATTGCAAGCCTCAGCACATCGGTTGCATCCCATGAGGCTGCAATTTTTTGCAGCATTATAAGCTCTCTTATTGCAAACCGCTTTTTTCTGGTGCCTTCTGGTTCGTCTGTAACAATACCGCCTTTCAGCCCCCCGGGGATTGCAAGGAATTCATGATACAGCTTGAACGCGCCTGCAGTTGTCCTTTTCGCATGGAGATCCAGCTTTAAAAGCTGGCCCTTCAGCATAGGGAACATATTAATATTAAGTCCGAAAGCTGATCTCTTTTCCGCATATCCTTTTGCCTCTCTCGCCGCACGGGTCATGCTTGCCGCCGCAGACAGCCCCACTGTAAGCCTGGAATAAGTAAGAACAATGCCGACGACATTTGCAAGACCCCTGTCTAGAGGGCCGGCTTGATATGCGATTGCACCATTAAAGGTAATCTCCGCAGTCGTAAGTTCGCTGGTGCCCATCTTCCATTTGATCCTGTCTATCGTAAAACCGTTTCTTTTCTCTTTCTCCTTATCCCCGTCAAGCCATGAAGGGACTATGAAAAGACCTACATTTTCACTGCCTGAAGGCTTTGCTGTTACAACCGCATAATCGGCATGAGTTGCCGAACAGAAGAATTTAGTGCCATATATACGCCAGACATCACCATCTCTGACCGCTTCAAGAAGATTGGAAGGGACGTCTGATCCGCCCTGTATCTCCGAGAGATACTGGGCACCGATTCCGAAATCGCCATTTATCCCGTCTTTACAATGCCTGAGAATATTTTGAAGTACCGGCGTATCTGCATAACGATCGAGGAGTGCCACAAGACCCTCGGTACATACCATGGGACAGGCTACACAAGCCTCTCCGTTCTGGTAGATGAGAAACATCTTGGCAAGACGCACCCAGGGGTTAGTTTTTTCAGAAAATATCGCCTGGGAAAATATCTCCTTTTCAAGTTTCAGCGTCTCTGCCGGCCTTACAATCCTGTCAATCCTGTGATTATGGCCGTCATAATGCACCACATAAGGTCTTTTCTCGGGAACGGCTATGGCATCGCTGAGGTCTCGCCAGTCAAAAGATACACTTGCCGACATCTTCCTGAGTTCACGGTCCACTTCATCCCAGTCGCCTGTTGAGAAATGCCTTAAAACCTTCTGCAGGAAAATGTCATCAAGATAGTAGTCTATGGATTTCCTCCATGAAAGAAATTCGTCAAAGGAATACGGGTTATGCCTGTTCGGTAGAGACATACGGACCTCCTGATGTATTATGAATGTATTTCTTCAGAGATACGGCAGAGACAGTTTTGCTTTACTCTTTTGATATCTCTGCTTTTTCTTTACTCCTCTGAACCATTGCCGGTCTGAGATATTGTTGTAACTTCGTGAGGCTCATAAAGTGCAGTATTGCCGGCCTCATCCCTAACAAAAGTTACGATATAATAGGTTGCTGCTGATTCAAGGCCGCTTATTCTGTGAGAGGTTATGTTTGCAGTCCATTCCATAGCGATCTGTCCATTGTTTTCAGCATCTTTAACATTGTCAATGTCCCGGCTTGTTGAATAAATCACTTTATACTGGAGTCTCTCAGGGGCAGTAACATTATCGTATGCAGGTTCCCATGAAACAGTGGCGCTGTCAAAGGATATATCGCTTACGGTAAGGCCCGCATCGACTTGAGGCGCATTTTCATCATGAGAAGTCGGCTTACGCGGCGGGAACATTGGTTTGTTTGCAGATTCATCTCTCATCGTTATATTTGCAGCTGGAATATTAGAATTCGGAGCGGACATTGACTGTGGGACATATACGGCAATATTGCCGGCCTCATCTCTTACCAGTACTGTAAAATAATAACTACCCGATGCCGACAACCCTTTTACTTGCCTTGACAGGGTCCCGGGAGTCCATCCCATAATGACCGTGCCGTTCTTCTCTGCGCTCTCAACGGTGCTGATATTGTTTCTTGCTGAATAAACAAGCTTGTATTGTAAGTTCTTCTGCAGCGTTTCAAAATCAGAGGATGCATCCCAGGAAATTATTATGTTCTGGGGTGTCTTCTGCGTTACTGAAATTCTTTTTCCAGGCGTGGGAGGAATATTATCATTACGAAACAGCGAATACCCCGAATCGGAATCGCTTTCTTTTTTATCATTCGAGCAGCCTGGAATGATAAAAAAAACTATAAGAGCCATAAACCAGATCATTCTATATGATGGTTTCATGTGACCCCCTCATGAATATTAATATAATTTTATAATGAAAAAGAAAAATAATTTCTTGAAATATTCTTATATTTGGTTTATTGGTTCGACCACTGTACCACCCAACCACTGATAGGAGAATAAATGTCTGCATCGGAAGTATTTGCTGAACCATTAAACAGGACTAGGCTCCATGAAGAGCTTGCCGGGGTGATCGAAGGAAAGATAATAAGAGGCGAAATACTGCCCGGAACCAGGCTCCCGTCCGAGCGTGAACTCGCCCTCAACTTCGGAGTAAACCGCGCTACGGTGCGTGAAGCCATAAGAAGGCTTGAATCACACGAACTGCTTGAAATACGCCACGGCAACGGTGTTTATGTACGGGATTATGCGCTTAACGGAAATCTTGACCTTATCAAGAGTATCCTCGCTCACAGCAACGGGTCCGTTAACAAGGATATACTTTTCAGCCTAATGGAGGCCAGAAACACCTTTTGCACAGAAATGGCAGGACTTGCGGCCAAACGTCGCACCGAGAAAGATCTTGCCGAGCTTGGAGAAGTCATTCGCGATTCATCCATCACTATTCAGGAAAAAGATCTTCTGTTACATCAGTTGATAGCCAGATTCACAAAGAACATCCTGTATATAATTCTGCTCAATTTCTTCAATCAGACGTATCGCGACCTGAGCTATCTCTATTTTAACAATGAAAAAAATTCTAAGAGGTCCGATAAATTCCACAAAGAAATGTTAAAGGCAATAGGCAATGGTGATGAATCAAAAGCCAGAAGCATCATGAAGGAAATCCTGCAATTTACAGAGAATGCTACAAGAGAATACATTAATAAAACTCAGGAGCCTAAGTTATGAAAAGATTTATTGAGAATTTTAATGGCGAAATTTTTGACGTAATCGTAATAGGAGGCGGTATTACGGGAGCATCAATTGCCTATGATGCGGCATCAAGAGGCCTTAAGGTTGCGCTTGTCGAGAAAAAAGACTTTTCCTGGGCTACCTCCTCGGTCACATCAAAGCTGATACACGGGGGACTCAGATACCTTGCAAACGGCGAACTGGGACTTGTAAGAGAATCTCTGCGAGAGAGGCGAGTGCTTGAAAATATCGCACCAAATTTTGTTTACCCCACCCCAATCATGATGACGCACAGCGCTTTGCCCATAACAAACAGAAAACGCGTAATGAAAGTGGGTATGCTTTTGTATGATATGCTTTCCTACGATAAAGGTTTTACCTGGGACAAGAGCAAAAAGGTTCCCTACCATCACAGCATGTCAAAAGACAAAGTACTCGTGAATGAACCGAATGTGAGAAAAGACAGACTGACCGGGGCTTCGATATTCTATGACTGCACCAGTATTTTTCCTGAACGCCTTACGCTCGCCTTTATAAAATCAGCGGTTTCCTACGGAGCTAAAGCTTCAAACTACACCCTTGTTAATGGATTTCTGGTTGAAGACAACCGCGTTACAGGGGTTAAGGTTACCGATGCCATCAACGGCTCCTCCCACGAAATACGCAGCAAGGTAACAATAAACTGCGGAGGACCATGGGCCGATATCATACTTGGCCTGGCGAAACCGGGGGCAACATGTTCGCTCAGGCGTTCGGAAGGTATACATATAATCACAGAAAGGAAAATGCTTTCAGGAAAATATGTTGTCGGCACAATTACACCAAAAGGAAGGCACTTCTTCCTTATTCCGTGGAGAGACCACACCCTCATCGGCACTACGGACAAGCCTTATTCGGGTTCACCTGATGATTACAGGGTTTCGAAAGAGAGCATCGTTGAACTTATCGATGAAGTTAATATGTCATTCGGAGACGGCAGTCTTTCATATGAAGATGTCAAATATGCTTTTGGCGGATTACGCCCGCTGGTCGAGGAACAGACAGAGGAAACATATTCCAGCTCCAGAAAATACGAGATTTATGATAACAAAAAAGAAGGGCTGGACGGACTGGTTACTGTCGAAGGCGGCAAGTATACGACCAGCCGCAATCTTGCTGAAAACTGCATGAATATGATTATGCATAAACTGGGAATTCCCGCCGGTGCAGTCATAACAGACAAGAAATTTCTCTGGGGCTGCGAGATCAAGGACATGAACGCCTTCATGTATGACCTGCAGAAAAACAACAGGGACTTTACGGGTGAGACCGTGGAATATCTCGGCAGAAACTATGGCACTGAATGCTATGATGTCATGGGAATCGCCAGGTCGGAGAAGCACCTGACAGAGATACTGGACAACGATGGAGAAATCCTCGCACAGGTTTCCCATGCCGTGAGAAATGAAATGGCGCAAAAACTTTCAGATATCGTCCTTCGGAGAACAGGCATAGCTACACTTGGAAATCCGGGTACCGATATACTTCAAAAAGTAGCTGTTACGGCGGGCCACGAATTGCACTGGGATTCAAAACGCATCGATTACGAAATTGAAGATACGGTAAACTTGCTTAGGGTACCTGCCGAATAGAATTTAATACCTTATAAAAGGAGAATATAATGTTTGAAAAAAAACACTTCATCCCTTCATGGACGGAAACTGCTCCGGCAAAGGGTTCTTACAGGTCGATTTTCAAATACGGTGATCCCAACCATTTCAAGCACCCGAGCTCCCACTGGTATGAAATGATGAAAGAAGAGTTCGGACTGACTGATGCAGATTTCAAGAAGAAGAATGACGAAGGCAATACTAAGGTGAGTCTGAACAGACCGCCGGCACTGAAGCCCGGGCAGATAGAAAAGCTTTCTGCAATCGTAGGCAATGAAAATGTATCGCTTGACGATTTTTCACGTGTCAGATTTTCATACGGCAAAACTACAGAGGAAATGCTTGAACTGAGGAAAGGCATCATCAGCGAGGTCGCAGATGTAGTCCTTCATCCCAGGGATAAACATGATGTTGCAAAAATAGTCGAATACTGCAACGGCGAAAAAATTCCTGTAACCGTTTTTGCGGCAGGCTCATCTGTAAACTTCGGATGCAAACCTGCAAAAGGCGGAGTCACGCTCGTACTAAGCACACATATGAACAAACTGCTTAGAATAAACGAGCTGAACCAGACGGCCCTTGTCCAGCCAGGCATGTTCGGCCCTGCTTATGAGCATGCATTGAACAATGCGCCCACCCTTTTCGGGACAAGGCTGGCATATACGTGCGGCCATTTTCCCCAGTCATTCGAATATTCTACGGTCGGAGGATGGATCGTTACATTGGGTTCGGGCCAGGCATCCACTTATTATGGAGATGCATACGACATAGTGTTCAGTCAGGAGTATGTTACACCCGCAGGAAACTTCAAGACTCTTGACTTTCCTGCAACTGCAACCGGACCTAAAATCAACGACATAATGAAAGGCTCCGAAGGTACATTCGGCATCCTTGTGGAATGTACCATGAAGATATTCCGGTATAGGCCTCAAAACCGTCAGCGTTTCGGATATATGTTCCCCTCATGGGATGCTGCCGTCGAGGCCAGCCGTGAAATAATGCAGTCCGAGTTCGGCAAACCGGCGATTTACCGCATTTCAGACCCCGAAGAAACTGACAGGGGATTGAAACTTTACGGCATGCCGGGTTTTGTCGACAAGTTCCTGCAGAAAAAAGGCTTTATGCCCATGAAACGCTGTCTATGCCTTGGAAACTGTGAAGGCGATGCCGACTTTACAAAACTGGTGAAATCCAAGATAGCGGGAATAGTCAAAAAGCAAGGTGCAATAAACCTCAGCGGCTATGCCGTAAAAAAATGGGAAAAGACACGTTATACCGAACCATACATGAGAGAGGATCTGGGGGATTACGGCATACAGATCGACACACTCGAAGCCGGCGTCACCTGGGACAACCTGCACAATCTGCATAAGGGCGTTCGCGAATACATCAAGTCGAGACCGCAAACCATGTGTATGACTCACGCATCTCATTTCTATCCCCAGGGCACCAATCTGTATTTCATATTCATAATGAAACTGGACGATCCAAAAGAGTTCAGGGAGTTCCATGCAGGCATCATCGATGCAATTCAAAAGCACGGCGGCTCACTGAGCCATCATCATGGAGTGGGGAGGCTTATAGGTCCCTGGATGGACAAACATCTGGGACCCGAACAGATGGCCGTACTCAGAACACTCAAACACCACTTCGACCCGAACAACATCATGAATCCCGGAGGACAGCTCGGGCTCGATACTGATGAAAAAAGGAAGAAACTGCTGAAAAAATAGGTGTGCATTCAGGGATACAGACATCATAAGTGAGCAGCAGATAATACTGCTCACTTATGATGTTAGAATATATTCTTTCAGAATCTCTAAAGAATCTTCGAGCAAATCACATTTTGTTTTTTTATTTCTTGCCACAATCACCCTTTTGGCTTAATTTCAAAGCAGCTGAATATCCCGTGTTAATCAGACCGGGCACATGACAAGAAAACCGGAGGTAATGATGATAGGGATTGTTTCCGATCCTGTTTTTATGAACCACGATACCGGAGAAAGTCATCCGGAAACTCTTTACCGCATCCCTTATATCCATTCGCTTTTTTCACCGCCGGGAGAGGGAATCCAGCTTGTAAGCCCGGTTGAAGCCACGTTAGAAGACATCCATCTCAACCATACGAGAGATTATATAGAGCTTGTAAAAAGGAGCTGTGAGCGGGGCAGCGGATACCTCGATCCCGATACTGCATATTCCTCAGAATCTTTTGAGACAGCACTTAAGGCGGCAGGAAGCCTTATCAAACTTGTTGATATGGCACTGAAGAAAGAGATAACCAGCGGTTTTGCGTTTGTCAGACCTCCGGGTCATCACAGCCTTCATGACAGGGCTATGGGATTCTGTCTTTTCAACAATGTCGCAATTGCCGCACAAAAGGCACAGGCTGAATTCGGGATAGAAAAGGTTCTGATAATCGATTTTGACGTCCATCACGGAAACGGCACACAGGACAGCTTTTATGAAGAGGATTCCGTGATTTATTTCTCAAGCCACCAGTATCCTTATTATCCTGGAACTGGAGGATTGAAGGAAACAGGACGCGGGAAAGGAGAAGGATTCACAGTCAACTGCCCGCTGGGCTACGGCAAAACTGACGGAGAGTTCGCCTCAATTTACAATTGTGTGCTGGCGCCTGTCCTTAAAACTTTCAAACCCGGACTTGTACTCGTATCAGCCGGTTTTGACGCACATATGGCCGACCCTATAGGCGGCATGCAGCTTTCAAGCCAGGGGTATGGGATGCTTGCTGGAATTATCCAGGATGCGGCTCTCGCTGTAAACGCCCCGGTAATATATGTGCTCGAGGGCGGATACAGCCTGGAAGGCCAGAAAGAATCCATATCGGAAGTTATAAAAGTCTTAAAAGGCGAAAATGCGCCTCATATTATTCCTGAAGATTGCAGCGAGCTTGAAAGGATAATTGCCCAGCATAAAAATTATTGGCCATTATAGAAAACGTAAAGTTTTTTTCATATATTGCCGAAAACACCAATTATGCCGGAATCCAACTTTATCCAGGCCATGGCCGTTAAAGAATATCAGCCAGGCGAAATCATCGTCAGGGAAGGTGATTCCAACGAGTATTTCTATGTGGTCCTTGCTGGTGAAGTTCGCATAAGTCAGCTTGACAAGACCATACGAATCCTTACCGACCATGATGTATTCGGGCTTGAAAATTTTTTCAGGGGAATCAATTACAGCACCACCGCCAGGGCCAGAAAGACTTCGAGGATAGCAACCTATCGGTGCGATAATATAGAAGATATAGCATATACCAACCCTTCATTTGTCTCTACCATACTACAGTCAGCCTATATGCAGCTTGAACAGACTACTTCGATAGCAGAAGCCAATATCCCCTATACCGAGGTAATCAATCTGGATGTGCGTGAATATGCCGATGGCGAAGTGATTATCGAAGAGGATACATACGGTGTGGAAGTATTCAGGCTCATCCAGACAGAAGGAGGGCTTGGGGTATCAAAGAAAGGAAGATCGATTGCAGTCATAAACAAGGTCGGTGAATACTTCGGTGAAATCAGCATTATACTGGACGAACCGAGAAGCGCTACAATAAGATCCATCGGCAGAAGTGTAGTTGAGATTATGAATGTTAAAGATGTCGGATTCGAAAAGATAATCCACGAAAATCCCGAGATTGCCGATAAGATTATCGCCGGTCTCGCCAACAGACTTAAGGAAGCAAACCTGAAACTGCTGAACGGGTTCTATTGAATTGAATTCAGAAAGAATAAGCTGACAGATATGTTATGCACCATACCTGTCAGTCTGAATCTTATTTCCCTGTCAGGGCCAGGAATAGAATCCTCCCTGTTTTTCCCCGACTCTGCGGTATACAACAACTGTAGGATTAGTAATCCCGGCAAGCTTTTCTGCTGATTTGACAGCATTCTCATAATACCCGACTTCATCAATTGCGTGATAATTCACGGCTGTATTGGCCGCCATAACCCTTCCGTCGCCGATTATTTTAATGTCGGCATCTGTCATTGCGGGCCTGTTCTTTTTCACCTTAGCCATAAAATCGGCATACATCTCATCTATTATGGCCTTGTATATCGCCTTGTCATCTTCGGTCATATCCTTCTTAGGGGAGCCTGCAACCTTGTATTTGCCTGATGCTATCGTCTCGTCGCGCACACCCAGCATATCCATCAGACCCTGAAAGCTTATGAAAGGAATGAATACTCCCACATTTCCAACCATCGACGTCGGCAATGCCACAATCCTGTCCGCTGAAAGTGCAATCATGTACGCCCCTGATGCACCCATGTTCGTTATGCAGGCAACTACAGGTATTTTCTTATTTGTCTTGAAATCGACTATCCGCCTGTACACAAGGTCGGACGCCGTGACAGAACCCCCGGGCGAGTCAATCTTCAGGATAACGGCCTTGATTCTGGGATCCTTGTCTGCAGTATTCAATATGCCGTCAAGACGTTCATATGTCCCTTCCTGTGAAGTGAACATCTGCTTCACTCCTGTCGTCGTTATCAGGCCTAGAATCTCTACAACAAGGACCTTGCTCTCGGTTCCTTTGTAAAGGACCCTCTCCTGCATGCCGGGAATCCTCGTAAGGCTCATGAGGTCGATCGTAACAAATGCGCAACCGCCCAGGATCGCTATTGTCAGCATAAGTAAAACCGGCAGTAAAACTCTTCTATTCTTCATGTATTTTACCTCCCACGGTAATTTCTGGTATCAGAAGCGTAGGCTGGGCATCCCCGACCGGAACACCCTGTCCGTCCTTGCCGCATGTGCCTATTCCCCAGCCCAGGTCGCTGCCGACATGCTCTATCGAAAGGAGTATCTTCGGGCCGTTTCCTATAAGCGTCGCACCTCTTATGGCCTCGCATGTATGACCATTTTCAATCATGTAGCCTTCGGAAACCTCGAACACGAAATCTCCTGTTACAGGATTTACCTGGCCTCCGCCCATTTTTTTTACATAAAGCCCCTTTTCGGCCATTCTGAGAATGTCATCAGGAGTTTCATTTCCAGGAGCGATAATGGTATTCGTCATCCTCGGAACCGGCCTGTGCCTGAACGATTCACGCCGTCCGTTTCCCGACGGTCTGAGATTATATTTCGCAGCAGAGATAAGATCGGTCATATATGATTTCAGTATCCCATTTTTCACTAGAACTGTTCTTTCGGAAAGCGTCCCCTCGTCGTCACACCCTATACTTCCTCTTCTTCCGGGAAGGGTTCCGTCGTCTATTACTGTTATTGCAGTGGATGCCACCTGTTCACCAAGCTTTCCCGAATAGACGGAAAGGCCCTGGCCCGCAAAATCTGCTTCCAGACCATGCCCGATAGCCTCATGCACCATTGTGCCGCCGGCGTCGCTTGAAAGTACAACCGGCATCAGCCCGGCCGGAGCGCTCCTGGCAGTAAGGGTCTGTATCGCTCTTCCTACCGCTCTTCGAGCGATTTCTTCAGGAGGAATTTCCTCAAAAATCTCAAATCCGCGTGCCCCTCCCATAGGTTCATAACCGGTTTCCATAATATGGCCGTCAGAAACTACGCACTGGACAAAGAAAATTATTGCACCGGTATTGTCTTCACAGGCAAATCCATTGGAGTTTGCAATAAAGACCTGCCTGTTCGAATCGGAATACATGACTCTGGCCTGAACAACCCTTCTGTCATGCTTCCATGCATATTCCTCGGCTGATTTTACAAGAGCGATCTTCTTTTCCGGATCTACCGAGGATGAAAGGATTTTTGCCTGAGTAACCTTTTGCGCTGTCCTTTTTTCGAGGGATACGACACCGCCCTTTCCTCCGCTTTTTATTGATTCGGCCACTGTTGATGCCAGTTCGGGAAGACTGTTGATGTCATTTGTAAAGGCATAAGCACTGACGTCCTTCTTCACCACCCTGAGGCCGATGCCGAAATCACTGCTCAGATTGAACTTCTCTATCCTTTTCGCTTCGGAAGAAATGGTAGTTCCAGTCTTTTTTTCCGCAAATAGTTCCGAAAAATCGCCTCCGCCCGAAAGAGCCTTCAACAGAATTTTTTCAACATTTATATTTTTAATCTCATCAAATGAATTCACTTTTCTTTTATCTCCCGATATTTTTAAGCTCTCTCTGCATATCACGCCTGACATCTCTTTCCTTGAGCACATTCTTTTTGTCCGGGGAAGTTCTGCCTTTTGCCAGACCCAGTTCGACTTTTATGCGACTTCCTTTCAAATATATCGATAAAGGGACAAGTGTAAGCCCCTTTTCCTTTATTTTACCCGAAAGCCTCAATATCTCCCTTTTATGAAGCAGCAGTTTCCTTGGCGCCCTGGGGTCGTGATTAAATATGTTAGCCTGCAGGTAAGGATTGACATGAAGGTTCAGAAGGATCATCTCACCGTTTTTTACAATGGCATAGCAGTCCTTCATGCTTGCACCACCCTGTCTCAACGACTTGACTTCAGAGCCGGACAGAACAATGCCGGTTTCATAAGTTTCGCTGATATCATAAGAGAACTTTGCCTTTGCATTATGGCAAAGTATCCTGGTTTTAATCTCCTGTTTCACTGGGATATTCCTTTATTCAGGGTGTTGTAATATACTTCAGATCAAGTAATTTATAATCTCCATGCACAATAAAACACTCAGTCGAGAATGGTTTCAAAATCTGAATGTCTTTTATATTCCTCAAAGATGAAAGCCTGTATCTCCTCTGCCGTTTTCATTCCCAGCAGGTGATTTACAACATCTGCACAGTTGGCAAGGTCTATCTTCCTGATCATTTCTTTTACATGGGAAATGGCAAAGGCATTGGTTGAGAACTGGTCTATTCCCATTCCAAGAAGGATCGGCGTATAGATCGTCCTTCCGGCCATCTCACCGCACATGGACACCGTGATGCCTTCCTTGTGCGCACAATCAACAATGTATTTGATGAGCCTCAAAACAGCCGGGTGAAGCGGGTCATAAAGATAATTCACATATTCGTTTCCACGGTCGATTGCTATCGAATACTGGATAAGATCATTGGTGCCTATGGAAAAGAAGTCAACTTCCTTTGCCAGAAGGTCGGCTATTATCGCCGCGGATGGGACTTCTACCATTATGCCTACCTCAATCTCCTCGTCAAACGGTATTCCCTTCCTTCTGAAATCATGCTTGATTTTTTCAAGTATTTCCATCGCCCTGTGGAGTTCTTCTATACCGGAGATCATCGGAAACATAATCGATGTATTCCCATAGTTGCTTGCCCTTAAAATGCCTCTGAGCTGGGTTTTGAACAGCTCCGGCTCTTTCAGACAAAGCCTTATTGCCCTTAGTCCCATAGCAGGATTTGTCTCTTTTTTAATATCACCCAGATTCGAATTAAGCTTGTCTCCGCCGAGATCCAGCGTCCTGATTACTGTCTGGAAAGGGGAGACCGTTTCAACAACGGCCTTATATGCCTGGAAATGCTCTTCTTCAGTAGGTATGATTTCACGGTTTATATACAGAAATTCAGTCCGGTAGAGACCGATCCCTTCAGCCCCATGATCAAGGACCGTCTTCACCTCTTCTCTAAATTCAAGATTCCCCAGCACACTGATTTTTGTTCCATCAAGTGTGACAGCGGGCTCCTTGGCTTTTTCTTTCAGTTTCAGCTCAAGGGTGAGATGTGATTTTGCACGCTGCTCGTAATCAGCTATCTGGTTTTCAGAAGGATTCACGATGACCACACCCGATATACCGTCAAGGATGAGCTTATCGCCGGGGTTTATAGACATCGATGCTTTTTCGAGGCCTACAACTGCAGGGATCTCAAGCGAATGGGCGATTATTGCTGTATGAGATGTCTGGCCGCCGACGTCTGTTGCAAATCCGAGGACATGGTCTTTGCTCAGCATTGCCGTATCCGCCGGCGACAGGTCATGCGAAACGATTATGCTCTTATCCACCAGGTGGAATCCCTTGATCTCGCGGCCAATAAGATTCATCATGATACGTTCACCGACATAATTCGTATCAGCGACCCTGCTTCGGATATAATCATCACCGATAGAGGAAAAGCTTTCTTCAATATCCTGAAGTGCGATTTTCAGCGCCCATTCAGCGTTAATAAGGTTTTTCCTGACAAATTTATTCACTCTTTCGATGAGAGAAGGGTCTCTCAGCATCAGGAGATGCGTCTCCAGAATCAATGCATGATCCTTGACCGCACTATGAGATTCAAGTTTCTTTTTTGCTTCCTCAATCTGTTTGTATGATGCCTCAATCGCATTGTTAAAACGCCGGATTTCGTCTTCAACAAGGCCTTCAGTTATGCGAATTTTAGGGTAACGCTCTATCGTTTTTCTGTCTATTATGACCGCATTGCCGATTGCAATACCTGCTGAGGCGGCTACTCCATGCAGTATGTGGACATGATGCTGTTTCACAATAATTCTCCAAATCCTTCTTTCACTAGCTTTGAAAGTGACGTTAAAGCCGCATCCTCATCCTCGCCTGAAACACTGATTGTAATCTCGGTACCCATAGCTGCAGATATGGTAAGAAGCTCCATGATGCTCTTGCCATCTGCCTTGACATGGTCTTTCGCAACCTCGATTTTCGATCTGAATGAAGCAGCCATCTTGGCAAAGCTTGCCGCAGATCTGGCGTGCATTCCCAATTTATTCGGTATGATAATCTTTTCCTGTTTCATATATTTATATTCTTATAATCGTCATTATCAGCATAAGAATAAAGAGCCCATAAAAAATTAATAAAAAATTAATCTTTTTATAAAAAGCCAGCATACTTACTACAAACACCGGTATTGCAATAAAATATTCAGTCTCAAGTCTGCCCGGTGCAACAACAAGACAAATCCCGCATAATAAAGGTATCAAAAGTGAAATTATATCTGATCTCTCAATAGAGACTATCTTACCTATGGAGAGAGCTCCCTGCGGTCCGTTTCTGTAGCCTTCCCAGAAACCCCACCCCATTATCCCCAGATGAATAATATTGTAGATAAGGATTACGATGAGTATACCCCATAGCCAGCTGGCAAGCCCTGAAATAAGGCACAACAGGCACAGAACCGGCTTAAGGGCAGCCCAGAAAAAGCTGTCACCCAGTGCCGCCAGTGCGCTTGAAACAGAAGGAAGAATCCTGGCCGCATCACCCGAATTGCCACTTTCAACAAGGTTCAGATAAATGCCCTCGACAGCAGGTGCCATATAGGGTTGTGTATTGAAATATCTGCTGTCAAGCTCTTCCTTAATCTTAGGATTTACTGCTTTAAAAGCCTTTATCCCGGGTGCAATAGAAAAGATAAAACCTATATACTGCATGTTCTTGAATGTCCATGCACCCTGTATAAAGAGTGAACGGAACAGTATATTTAATATGGTTTTAATCGGCAGTCCCACAACAGCAGACCTATCATAAGCCTGCAAGCCGCGTCAATGAAGTCGCTTTACGCTTGATGATTGACATTTAATTTTCCCGAGCTTAGCGTGATTCAATATCATTTTATGGAGGCTATAATGATAGAATACAGATTCCCTGAAGATTTTTTGTGGGGCTCAGCAACTGCATCATATCAGATAGAAGGCGCATGGAACGAAGACGGCAAAGGTGAAAGCGTATGGGATACCTTCTGCCGCATTCCCGGAAAAATCAAGGACGGTTCGTCGGGAAAAACAGCTGTCGACCACTATCACCGCTGGTCTGAAGATATAGACCTGATGAAGAAACTCAGTCTTCAGGTTTATCGCTTTTCATTCTCATGGCCCAGGATCTTCCCTGAAGGAAAAGGCTCAGTAAACCCAAAGGGTCTTGATTTTTATGACAGGATAATTGACAGGCTGCTTGAAAAGGGGATCACCCCCTTCCCAACTCTTTTTCACTGGGACACACCCCAGGAACTGGAAGACAAAGGCGGATGGGCCAACCGTGACACGGCTCTATATTTTGCCGATTATGCAAAAGTGCTGTCAGACAGGTTCGGCGACAGAGTCAGAAACTGGATAACGCACAACGAACCTTTTGTAGTTGCCATAGGCGGTTATTTCGCAGGAGAGCATGCCCCCGGCAGACAGGACCCCCAAGCCGCAATGCACACTGCCTACCACCTGATCCTGTCACACGGGCTCGCCTTGAAGGTACTTCGCGAATCGCTTCCAAAAGAAAGTGAAATAGGAATCACTCTTAGCCTGAGCCCCGTTCATCCGCTTTCAGAAAGCGAAGAAGATGCAAAAGCAGCCCTCAACATGGACGGCGTCTTCAACCGCCTTTTTCTCGATCCGATATTCAAGGGCTCCTACCCTGAAGATATGGTCCGGATTCTCGGGCCGTTTTTCCCTGAAATGAAGCCCGATGACCTGAAAATCATGAGCCGCCCCATCGATTTCCTTGGAATCAATTATTATTCCCGCGCTGTTTTCAGGCATGACCCTGACTTCCCGCTTGTCGAAGCAACACAGGTTTTCCCCGAAGGTAACGAATATTCAATGATGTGGGAGATATATCCCGAAGGATTTTATGAAATCATAAAGAGGGTGTGGAAAGACTATAAACCTGAAAAGATAATCATAACCGAAAACGGCATACCGGTACCCGACGGAGTCGACTTTGACGGCCGCGTGCGCGATGAGCGCCGCATCCGCTATGTCAGGGATCACTTAATTCAGGTGCACCGCGCCATATCTGATGGGATTCCGGTCAAGGGATACTTCCACTGGTCGCTCATGGACAATTTCGAATGGGCTCTTGGCTACACGATGAGGTTCGGCCTCGTTTATGTCGATTATCAGACACAGCAGCGGATTATAAAGGAAAGCGGACACTGGTTCAGCCGGGTCATCAAAGATAACGGTTTCAAGGGATAAGGACCGGCTATGAAAACTGCAGGCAGATCGATATACAGATCAGGAGAAAAGAGCTTATTCATATGCGCTTTTGTTTTTCTGGCAGTACTTCTGCTTCCTCTTACCTCATTTGCCGGAAACAGGCTGAAAGTGTTTTATGCAGGCCCAGAAGGAAGTGTTAAACAAGCGCTCAGTCTGGCCAAGGATTTTGAAATAACGCCTTTAACTGATGCTGATGTATTTGTTCTGAACAACTCTATTCCCGATCCTGAAAAAATTTCTACAAATGTTAAAAAAGGCGCAGGCCTTGTCCTTATCATGGGCCCGCAGGTAAGCCAGGAGCAGTTGAAAACACTGTTTGGAACGCCTGTAGGAATGAAGCAGCTCAAAAAAGAGGAAAGCATCGACAACCTTCCCGGCGCCACCGGTTCTGTCGTCACCGATATCGTGTGGAACAGCGCACCCCAGGTCAGGGAGCGCACCGAAATCAGCGGCATAAAACTGAATACGCTCGTCTATGGTTATGAAAGCAAGGAGACAATACTCGGAAAGTTCATGCTGGGTAGCGGCCGGGTCTATATTCTGACACCCCACCTTGTGCTGGCCAGGAACAAAGACGGCAGGGATGAACTCTTAAACAAAGACTTCCAGGAATGGCCTTATTTCAACTATTTCATTTATAATCTTGCAGCCAGTGCTTCAGGGCAGACACCCCAGTCATTTGCCGATTATCCGGCATCGCCAGTCCCCCACAAGAATGAGCGCTTAACAATCGTCACCCTTCTTGTACTTATAAATCTGACATTCTTCGGCCTGTTTGTAATCGTCAGGCGCTATAGCAGAAAACACCCGGAGGCGCTTGATTCAATCGTCGGCAACCGGGATAATTATGAAGTGCGCGAACAGGGAACCGACTGGGAAAACATCGGCTTCCACAGGCCGCTGGGCGGATTCATGTTCGCCCTTACGATAGGCCTGATACTTTTCGTGCCGCTGATTATATATCAGAACCTCATCCTGCCCTCATTCCTGCTGCCTTCTGCCCAGGGGCTTGGCCTCTGGTTCAGGGTGCTGCAGTTTTTCGAGGTTGCATGGATGTTCTTCGACATGGGCACAAGCATGGCTTTCGTGAAGTATCTGAGCGAATACCGTATAAAAGACCCCAGAAAAGGAATCCAGTTCGGACAGATGTACGTCTGGTGGCAGATGCTGACAGGAGCCGTCCAGGTAACAATCTTTGTGGCGCTTTCTAGCTTTTTCCTGCCCAGGACTACCTATGCCATTTACACCTGGATAATCATAACACATGCAATCATTCAGATGCCCGGCATCTACCAGCTCATGCGATATGCGCTGACGGGATTCCAGCGGTTCGACTACGCGCAGATAGTTGACATAGGATTCGCGGTGGTCTTCCCTATCGTAGCACAGCTCATTGTCGTCTACCCCGTATACAAATGGGGGCTTTCAAATCCAATGGTGGGGCCTGCTCTGGGCGGTGCGCTGGGCATGGCATTTGCCCTTTATGGAACGGAGCTTCTTACATTTGCCATCGGATATATCCTCTACCGCAGGGTAGGCTACAGCATGAAGCTGCTCTTCCTGGCGCATTTCGACTGGGAGATTATAAAGAAAAGCCTCAAGTTCGGCGTATTCGACATGATGGGCTCTCTGGTCGTTTCAGGCGCCCAGGCGCTAGAGATACTCATCACACAGACCAAGCTCATCAACTACACGGAGATATGGGGAAACTGGATGCTCGCAAAGAATTTCGTCTTTGCTTTTAACGTGTTGATAACACTTTATAATAACCTGATGCCTGCTATTTCTGAAGCGTTTTCAAGGGGTAAAAAATTCCTGAGTCAGTATTATGCAACGCTCGCTTACAAATATGGTGGCATGCTTAGTGGTTTTCTTGGCGCATTCCTGCTTGCCGTATCCGACAGGTTCATATTAGGCGCTACAGGCCCGCAGTTCGAAAGAGCGGCTCTTTATTCAATCCCGCTTATGGTCTGGGGCATGATACAGTACCCTTCATGGGTGGGAGACAATATACAGCGCGGGGTAAACAAACCCTGGCTCATCACAGTTTTGTGCACTATGGAGCAGGTCATACGCGTCACTCTCGTATTCGTACTTCTGGACAAATTCCAGGTTATCGGACTCATCATAGCCTACTTCGTAGGGCTCCTGACAAAGGATATCGTTTCATATTTTGTTAACGACAAAGTCTGCTTCAGGCAGAAGTTCTATTTCTGGCAGTCGATAGGCGCTCCTGTCCTTGCAGGTGGAGTATTATACGGCATTCTAAGAGTAACAGGCACTTACATATGGAAATGCGACCAGATCACCAGCATGATACTTTTCTTTGTGGCCGCGGTTCCGGGTCTATTCCTGTTCAGCTTCCTTTACGCCCTGGCCGGCGGGTGGGATGAAGAGACACTGTGTGAGCTCAGACATGGGGCACAGCTGAGTAACTTTATGAAACCTTTATCTATGCTCTTCTACAAATGTGCAGAACTTGGTGCCAGAATCAGCCCGCTTCACAACCGCTTCCCGATAACTATAAGGCAGCAGGCGCTCATTGAAGCTCAGGAATTGATGAATGAACGCGTGGAATTATAAACAGAAAGGAGTTAAAAAAATGGCAACCATACACATCATCTCCCACACCCACTGGGACAGGGAATGGTATCAGACATTCCAATTGTTCAGGATGAGACTTGTTCATCTGATGGACAAGCTGCTGGAGATTCTAAAAAGCGACCCGGAATACAAACATTTCATGCTCGACGGCCAGACAGTGGTCCTTGATGACTACCTTGATATCAGACCTGAAAATGAAGCTGAACTGAAGGCTTTAATTAAAAAAGGCCGCATTCTGATAGGCCCGTGGCGATGCCTTCCCGATGAGTTCCTGGTAAGCGGCGAGGCTATAATAAGAAACCTCATGATTGGTAAGGCCGACTGCAGAAAATTCGGCGCAGTAATGCCTATAGGTTATATACCCGACACATTCGGCCACATATCCCAGCTTCCCCAGATATTCGCCGGATTCGGGTTCAGGGGCGCATCGCTTGCCAGGGGACTGTCAGAAGAGCCGGTGGAACTGTTATGGGAGTCGCCTGACGGAACGGGCGTGGTTCTTTCATACCTGAGAGACCATTATGGAAATGCGAGCTTTTACCCGGCAAAGACCGGTGAGAATTCACCTTATGAGCTCAAGGCGATCATTGATTCCCTGCTTCCTCACATAAAGACCGGACACGTGCTTCTTATGCAGGGGACCGACCATCTCGAACCCGACAGGACGACGCCGGACCATCTCAAAATGGCCAGTAAGGTCCTTAAAGAGCACAAAATTTATCACTCGACGCTGACGGAATATTTTAACGGGGTGTTTTCCGAAATTGATAAGCAGAACCTGAAACTTCCTGTCATAAAGGGCGAGCTGCGATCTCCCGCCAGAAATCACCTGCTTCCGGGGGTACTCTCGGTAAGGATGTGGATCAAGCAGGATAACCATGCCTGCGAGACGCTTCTTGAAAAGCTGGCCGAACCCGCCTCGGCATGGTCCGGTCTCTTAAAAGGAAAAGGCGCCGGACTGGAAGCGCTAAAAGATTCCTGGCTGATAAAGTATATCGACCCGTTTGTGAAAAGGGCCTGGAAGCTCCTTCTCGAATGCCACCCACACGATTCCATTTGCGGCTGTTCGGTCGATCAGGTCCATGAAGAAATGCACTCGCGTTTTGACCAGGTCATGCAGATTGGCGAAAATGTAGTAAGGCAGGGGCTCACCGCCCTGGGGATGAATATCAACACCTCTTCTATTGCGGACTCTTTAAAACTCTTCTCGTCGATTCTTGTCTACAACCCCGCCAGCCAGCCGGCAACGGGATTGGTCACAGCAGACATATTGATGCCTGCAGGCTCCGGTTCCGTCGAGATTGTCGATGCTGACGGAAACACCGTTCCTTATGAGATCATCGAAGAAATGCAGTCCGAAAACTATCTCGACTCGCAGATGGACAAGGCCGGCATCCTGGGAATGATAGAGATGGTAAGACAGGGAAAGCTGCCGGAAATCATAAAGGTCTATGATATAGATGCTGAAAAGGACGGCGACTGCCTCAAACTTGAAATCGGCATCTGTGATGTGGCCGAAGTTATTGCCGACCCTCTAGCCCGGATGAATGAGAAGATCGACGCCTGGCTTAATGACGGTTCAATAAAAGACTATCATCTGCGGGTCAGGATAGTTAAACCTGCTTCAATAAGATTCCTTGCCGGGGATGTCCCCGGAATAGGCTATGCAGTTTTCGGAGTAAAAAAATCTGACGTCTTACATAATTATTCATACGCGAACTCGAATGAAATCGAAAACGGCATGTTCGCTGTAAAGGCTGATCCGACGAATGGTACGCTTACCATTACCGACAAAAGGACGGGAATTGTTTTTACAGGCCTTAACAGCTTCTCGGACGGGGGCAATAAGGGCGATGAATACAACTACTGTCCGCCTGAGAATGACTGCTTAATATCCTCGGATAACGCCGATATCCTTTCGATACTTGCCACAGAAACACCCTGCGCCAGGACTCTTGAGATCCACAAGATTCTGAATATCCCGCAGACGCTTACTGAAGACAGAAAATCAAGGGATGAAATAACACTCCCCCTTGAAATCATCACGCGTGTTTCAATCTCGGATAATGTTGAGCGGATCGACATCGAAACTTATGTGGACAACCCATCATGCGATCACAGATTGAGGGTCCATTTCCCGACACCTTTTAAAGCGGGTTCAGCATTTTATGATGGACATTTCGACGTTATCGAAAGACCGCTCGGCTGTGCCGCTCCCAATCCCGCATGGCCGGAAGACGCGAGACCGGAAGTCCCGCAGAAAGCTTTTACCGACATTACCGACGGCAAAAACGGCCTGATGCTTGCAAACCGTGGACTGCCGGAGGTTGAAGTAATCAGGAAGAAGGATGGCGCCGAAATAGCCCTCACGCTTTTAAATTGTGTCGGCTGGCTTTCCAGGGACGACTTTGCAAACCGCAGGGGCCATGCGGGCCCGCCGCTTACCCCTACACCTGATGCGCAGATGATAGGAGGTCATGCGTTTTACTATTCCCTAATACCGCATAAGGGCGGCTTCAAAAATGCTGCAAACCCTGCATACGCATTCAACTCCCCGATGAGAGGGCACCAGACAACGATCCATAAAGCCAGCCTTCAGGCAAGGGCATCAATGCTTAAGGTTGAACCGCCATCCTTTATCATAAGCGCAATCAAGCCAGCCGAAGACGGCAAAGGTATAATAGTGCGCGGCTACAGCATTGCCGATAAAATGACAGAGGTTTCATTAAATCCCCTGTTGAAATGCAAGACAGCTGCAAGGGTGATGCTTGATGAGTCGTCAATTGAACCAATTAAAATGAATACTGATGGTAGCATCCGTTTTTCGGCAAGGCCGAGGGAAATCGTTACCTTAAGACTTAAATGAGTATTATAGGCGATTTTCCCGTTATGATGAATTTTGAATAAATATTAAAAGGTGATCTATGTCAGAGCTTGTAAGATTCGGCGTATCGGTAGAAAAAGGGCTTCTTGACAAATTCGACAAACTCATCAGGGACAGGAGCTATACCAACCGCTCAGAGGCGATCCGGGATCTCATCCGCCAGGAACTGGTAAAGGACGAATGGGAGGAGGGCCAGGATGTGGCTGGCGCAATCACATTCATATACGACCACCACAAAAGGGACCTGCTCCACACACTGGCACATATACAGCATGATTATCAGGAAACGATAATTTCATCACAGCATATCCACCTTGATCATGACAACTGCCTTGAAATAATCGCGGTAAAGGGGAAAGCCGAAGAAGTCGTGGCGCTTGCATATGCCCTCCGGTCGGTTAAAGGTGTTCGTCATGGTGATTTAAGTATGACGACTACGGGTAAGGCAATCGAGTAATCACACAGTTGTTATTTATTTAGAAAATCGTATTTTATCTTGCTACCTTTTTAATAATCGTGCTACGCTACCTTCACTTCTAATCTTGGAGGTACCAACCATGCATATGGCGGATGCACTTATTTCACCGGCAGTCGGCGGTGCCATGTGGGCAGTTTCTGCAGGACTTGTAGCCTATTCTTCAAAAAAAATATCCAAAGAAGGTTCTGACAGCAGAACCGCTTTTATGGGTGTTCTTGGGGCATTTGTCTTTGCAGCCCAGATGATAAACTTCACAATTCCTGCAACCGGTTCAAGCGGACACCTTGGAGGTGGGCTTGTTCTATCGATTCTTTTGGGTCCTTATGCCGGATTTATTGTAATGGCCTCAATCCTGACAGTCCAGGCCCTCATATTCGGTGATGGAGGACTGCTCGCTCTCGGCTGCAACATATTCAATCTTGGCTTCTGGACATGTTTCGTAGCTTATCCACTGATATACAAAAAGATAGCAGGCAGCAACCCTACACAGGGAAGGATTGTCACCGGTTCGCTGCTTTCAGCAATAATAGGCCTTCAACTCGGCGCCTTCAGCGTAGTCATTGAAACTCTGGCTTCGGGAATCAGCGATCTTCCATTCAAAACATTCGTACTTCTCATGCAGCCGATACATCTTGCTATCGGAATAGTCGAAGGCATCGTTACCGCCGCAGTGGTCTCTTTTGTCTGGAAGGCAAGGCCCGAAATCATAACCCAGAGAGCTGGTCTTAAAGTGGAAACCCCGATAAAAGGTATTGTCATTGCCATTGGTATCGCCGCAGTATTGACAGGCGGCGTCCTTGCATGGTTTGCATCAGGTAACCCTGACGGACTTGAATGGGCCATGTTCCGAACAGCCGGGAAGGAGGAGATGGCAGCACCAGCAGACAACATTCATAAAACGCTTGCATCAATTCAGGAAAAGACCGCAATTCTTCCTGACTACAATTTCAAAGAGACAGTTTCTGAGAGTGAAACCGAGCAAGAAGAAACAGCCGAATCCTGGCCTGCTATAAGTGCAGGAACTTCTTTTGCCGGGATTATTGGAGGAATCCTCACACTGGCATTAGCTTTTCTAATTGGCACAGTCCTCAGAAAAGCAGGCAATCAGGCAAAAACATAAAAATTGATATCATTTTCTGTTGAGATTATCATGCAGACAGCATGATATCAATCATCCGGGGGACAAGGCCCTCTTCCTTTCCCCCGGATGATTAAAGTCGGCTGTGTAAGTATCACGGAGAATATTTTTGGCAGGTATTGAAAAAGCATTGAACTCAATCGGAAGCCTTAACCTGCTATCATTGCAGGACACACCTGTTCACAGGGTTGACCCGCGTTCAAAGATTCTGGTGAGCTTTTTTTTTATTCTTATTACCGTTTCTTTTCCGAAGTATGAACTTTCAGCTCTGCTGCCGTTGATCATATATCCGGTTGCCATCATGTCTCTGGGAAGAATACCTTTAAGAAACATGGGCCTTAAAATCCTTGCCGTATCACCATTTGCCATCGCCATAGGGATCGCCAACCCTTTTATTGACCGCCAGATTGTAATGAATATCGGAAGCCTGAACATATCAGGCGGTACAATTTCATTCATATCGATATTGATAAAATTCGTGCTGACAGTGGGAACCGCTCTTACACTGGTTGCGACAACCGGATTCGAGGCCATGTGTGCAGGCCTTATCAGACTCAAGATCCCCAGGGCCTTCGTAGTACAGCTTTTATTCATGTACCGGTATATATTCGTACTGTTCGGCGAGGCATTAAGAATGCTTCGCGCATACAGCCTCAGATCATTCCGCACATACCCTGACATAAAAATCATCGGTTCCCTTATCGGTCAACTTTTATTAAGGTCAATGAACAGGGCGGAACGTATCCATAACGCTATGGTTTCACGTGGTTTCGACGGAGAGATACGGATAATGAGAACTATGAAAATGAAACCGGCAGATTATTCATACATAACACTCTGGTGTCTGTTTTTCTTCCTGTGCAGAAATTATAACCTGCCGCAGGCCCTTGGCAATCTCATAATAAGGATAGCATCATGAGCCATCATATTGTCGAAGCTGTCAGTCTTGGATATGCATACCCGGACGGCACGAAGGCCCTTGACGGCATAAATTTCAAAATAATACACGGAGAAAGCGTTGGCATTGTAGGGGCGAATGGTGCAGGCAAGTCAACGATGCTGCTGCTTTTGAACGGCTGCCTGACTCCTTCATCGGGTATCGTCAGGATAGGTGATTTTCCGCTTACCGATAAAACCCTCAAGGATGTGCGCAAAAGAGTCGGTACTATTTTCCAGGATCCAGATGACCAGCTTTTCATGCCAAGCGTTTATGACGATGTGGCTTTCGGCCCGCTTAATATGGGCATTCCCGCTGAAGAGATCGGAAACCGGGTAGAGACGGCACTTATTATGGTTGATGCCGTACATTTGAAAAACAGACCACCGTACAGGCTTTCGGGAGGGCAAAAAAAAGCGGTGGCTATTGCCACGGTCCTTTCCATGACACCAGATATCCTGCTCCTTGACGAACCCAGCAGCGGTCTTGACCCGAAATCGAGAAGACAGCTTATAAACTGGCTCAAGTCCTTTCATCATACGAAAATAATAGCAACCCACGATCTCGATCTTGTGCTTGATGTCTGCGAAAGGACTATAGTGATAAATAACGGTCGTGTAGCGGCAGACGGAAATACCAGTGATATTTTTTCAGACACCATACTCCTGGAAGCTAACCATCTTGAAAAACCATTGTGCATGTAAATAAAGCAACTTTAAACCGATCAGCCATGCTGATAAAAACAAGCCCGCTGCATTGCAGATGCTCCTGCCGGATTGTTCAATACATTCACTCCTCATCGTCAGGCCATTCTTTATGCGCCTTTCTTTGTGAAATGAACATTCCGACAAGCGATGATATGAAAAATACTATATAGAATTGGCCCAGAAGACCTTCAATTATCGTGAGTGCCCTTGCAGTCGGAGACATGGGAGTAATATCCCCCATCCCTATTGTAAGCAGAGACGAAAAGCTATAATAGTTGAGGAGGGAATTGTTTCTTCCGAATTCCCTGATTGCAGCATGAGGACCGAAATCGAAAGAGCCCGGATTTATTGTTTCGATATTCGTAAAAAGAATGCCGAATAAGATTCCAATCAGCATATAAGCGCAAAACCCTCCTATAACTGCATCTGCCGTTATTCTCTGCTGTGAGTAAACATAAGTGACAATCTGATAAATGACCATAAAGAGAAAACAGCTGGAAGTCACACAGGTGATTATAAGTGCTGTTTTGCTCAGAAGCAGATACGTTGATGCGATACTGAGAACCGTCAATGTGAAAAGAATTGTTCCGATGAAGCGTTTTTTCAGAGTAAAAACCGCAAGCCCCAAAACAATAACCAATGCGACGTCATTAAGCATCCTGACAGGCAGATTGTCGTGCATAAAGGGTTCTATAAGCATGTTTAAGAAAATGAATATGAAAAGCCATATGAAAAGGAATCTTGTCTCTCTCAATTGCTTATCATCACTCATTCTTTTCACCCCGGATATGTTTTAACACTGAAAGAACCTAAATTCACGTTCATTCAATATGTTAATCGGCGTAAGTATTGATAATATTGAATGTCATAATAGGCCGTTACAGGATACAGTATGGAACCCCGGCAAGAGAGTCTGCTGATTCCAGGGTGTCAGCACCTGTGAGATCAACAACACATAACAAATAAAGGATAGAGTTGCACTGAGATAACTACATCTGTAAAATATTCCGATGGGAATCGCATGCAATTCCAACTTCACTTGGATAATACAGAACTTTTTCTGCCTGCTGATCCTGTTGTCCTCTGCAATTTGTGCTTATGCACAGCCTGTTCCGCCAGATGATATTATTGACCAACTTGAACATGTTACCGAACAGCGCATCGAAGCGGTTACCATTCTCGGCGGCGATAATGGAGCGGTTGGCGGATTCTACAAGTTCAAAACAAACGATGATATTGACCTGAACATTACCAAACTTGGTGGTTGCGGAACAGTGGCACCTCCAAGACCTTTAGGCCTGGACAATATCAAATGGGCGCCCGTACTCAAGGGTAATCTTGGTTATATGACGGCAAATTACAGTTATAATTCCGGATATCTTGAGGGCAATTCCAATTATTATGATAATTATTTCGCTGAGCTGGGAGCAGGAGCAAGATTTTATTTTACTGAACATTTAAGCACGGCACCGGTTGTGAGTTTCATTTACGGGCATACCGACAACAATTTCAAGCCAAGCAACTCCTTAGGCAATGAATTCAAAACCTTTTTTTCTGGAAAGCTCATGGATTGGGAAATGGATACCTGGACATTTGTTCCATCGCTGGATATAAAATACACATTTAATCTGAAACGTACTTCATTCGAATTTTATTCGCGCTATAATTTCTTTCATACGGAAGACTTCAGAAGTTCTTCACCGGATCTGAAGATAAACGGAAACTCTCAAACGTGGGAAAACAAGCTCAACGTGGATGTGCCTCTGGGGGTAAAACTCTTAAAAAGAGAGCTCCATACCGGCGGGTTTATAGCGGCAACCGGCCTTTTCGGCGATGCCTCCGAAGGTTTCCATGAAAATTTTATTTATACGGTAAATGGACGTCTTGTCCTTGATATGATGGGCATACTCTGGAAAACTCGCTGGATTGGTGTCGGGGCATCCTATTTCTGGGGGGACTATTTCAGCGGCTGGGCCGCCGGCGCAGATTTGAGGCTTCAGTTCTAAGGACTGTTGCGTCAAGGGTTGCAAATATTCTTCTTAACAACTCAACAGTTTATCAGCTGACTTTCCTATGTTATCAGGCTTAATTTATTCACTGCTTCTCATTGCCTGTTCAACCGCCACAGCCACAGCCACCGATGCACCCACCATCGGATTGTTGCCCATTCCCAGGAAGCCCATCATCTCGACATGGGCCGGAACAGATGAAGAACCTGCGAACTGCGCATCCGAATGCATACGGCCCATGGTATCGGTCATGCCGTAAGAAGCTGGTCCGGCTGCCATATTGTCCGGATGCAGGGTTCGGCCTGTGCCGCCGCCCGAGGCAACTGAGAAGTATTTTTTTCCCTGCTCATTGCATTCCTTTTTGTATGTACCTGCAACCGGGTGCTGAAAACGGGTCGGATTCGTGGAATTTCCTGTAATCGATACATCCACGCCTTCATAATGATTTATGGCCACGCCTTCACGTACATCGTCGGCGCCATAGCAGCGCACCTTTGCACGTTCGCCGGTCGAATACGCCTTTTCGCTGACAATCGTGAGCATACCCGAGAGGTAATCGAACTTGGTCACAACATGGGTGAACCCGTTGACACGGGAAATGATATGGGCCGCATCTTTTCCGAGCCCGTTAAGGATTACTTTGAGCGGTTCTTTACGTGCCTTGTTTGCTGATTTCGCCAGACCTATCGCACCTTCTGCCGCTGCGAAAGACTCATGACCTGCAAGGAATGCAAAGCATTTCGTCTCCTCGCGCAGAAGCATGGCTGCCAGGTTGCCGTGGCCGATACCTACTTTTCTGTCATCGGCGACAGAACCCGGAATGCAAAAAGCCTGTAGACCTTCTCCAAGGGTTTCAGCAATTTGGTCAGCCTTTTTCTGGCATTTTTTTATGGCAATCGCCGCGCCCATAATATACGCCCAGCACGCGTTTTCAAAGCAGATAGGCTGGACATCTTTGACTATCTTATATATGTCGAGCCCTTTGTCCTTGCATATTTTTTCCGCTTCTTCAATCGAAGCAATACCATATTTCTCAAGCACCGGGTTTATCTGTGCAATCCTTCTTTCGTATCCTTCAAAGAGTGCCATATTCTCCCCCCCCCCTTATTCGTGCCGCGGATTGATTACCTTGACCGCTTCGGCAAATCGGCCATATGTCCCTGTGGCCTTTTTGAGCGCCTCGTTTGCATCCATGCCCTTGCTTATCATCTCCATCATGCGGCCTATATGAACGAATTTATAACCGATGATCTCGCTGTCCTCATCCAATGCAAGTTCAAGCACATAACCCTCAGCCATTTCCAGATAGCGCGGACCTTTGGCAACAGTGCCGAACATAGTCGCGCAAACACTGCAGAGGCCTTTACCCAGATCTTCAAGAGAAGCCCCTATCGGAAGCCCCCCTTCTGAAAACGCCGTTTGTGTACGGCCATATGCAATCTGAAGAAAGAGTTCGCGCATTGCCGTATTGATCGCATCGCAGACAAGATCAGTATTCAGGGACTCAAGGATGGTCTTGCCGGGCAGAATTTCAGCGGCCATTGCAGCCGAATGTGTCATGCCTGTACAACCTATGGTTTCGACAAGGGCTTCCTGAATTATACCTTCCTTGACATTAAGTGTAAGTTTGCAAGCCCCCTGTTGGGGTGCGCACCAGCCCACGCCATGAGTAAGGCCCGAGATGTCTTTTATTTCTTTCGCCATTACCCATTTGCCTTCTTCAGGAATCGGAGCCGGGCCGTTTCTCGGGCCTTTTGCCACCTGGCACATATGCTGGATTTCTTCTGAATATTCCACGATCATTCTCTCCTTTTAAGGGTTTTATGTTTCAGCGGAATTTCCCGTTTCCATTCTTGAATAATTTAAGCGCTCCCATCAAGCGTTAAATTTGTATTTTTATAAAAAGCTGAAAAGGAAACACTATGCAATATGCACTATTTATATCCTGTACAAAACATGAAAATCATTCTCGATGTTATGGCGGAAGCGCATGGGAATCGAACCCATGCGAATGACCCATAACCACTTGTTATTACTTTTTATTTTTAACGGCATTGTTGACGTTTGACAGTTTGTTGACGGTTCCAGGAAGACGGACAACATTATCTAATGCCAATTTCATTGCCGATTGTGACCATTCTGCGTATCTATCTGTCATTTTAGGATCACTATGCCCAAGAAGTTTCTGCACCATTGCTTTATCAAGACCTGAATTCAGAAGATGGCAGCCATAACTATGTCTTGTGGCGGAATAAAGTTGTATAGTTTTTACTCCTGCAGCTTGGTTTGCTTTCCGCCATGTATCAGCAAAATCTCTTCCATATGTATTTTTTGTTCTTGGATTTAAGAACACAAAATTTGTTAAATTACGTGAAATCATTTCAAAGAGTTGTATTAAAGCTTCGGTCTTTGGTAGAACACGTAACTTTTTCCCTTTTACTTCCTTTAATTCATTTTCCCTACCAAAAGTAACTTCTATAACTATACTGTCCTTTTTAATATCCTGCCACCTAAAAGCTCGTGCTTCACTTGGTCTGCATCCTGTAACCATTAGAAATAAAAATATTGGTTTGTCCTCAAGAGGAATATGTTCAAGTATTTTCCATTGGTCTTCTTGTTCAATCCAATTAATTCTTGGCTGTACAATGGCTTCTTTCCCTTTAAAGCCAGGAAATTGAGGAACTTGTGATATATATCCTGATAATTGTGCATCTTTTAGCATTTTCCGCAAACAACCCATTACATTGAATTTACCTTTTGATGAGCGCTTTATTGATGTCTGAAAGTTTCTAATCTTCTGATAATTAAGATCGGGAAGAAATTCAGAGCCAATTGCAGGTATTATGTGATTATTTATACTATTTTTATAATCATGATATGTGGCGGTTGCAATTGTTGCTTTAATATCCTCCAGCCATTTCTCTGCATAAGCAGCCAGATGAAGTGGCTTACCTTTTTTATAACGAACAGGATTAAATATTCCCTTGTCGATTTCTGAACGAATATCGCTCAATAAACGATTTGCGATAGATTCAGATTCACACGGTATTGTACCAAGGTATTTATAAAACCTATATCTATTACCCTGCCAGAACAAATCGACAAAATATCGTTCGCATTTTGGATTATATCTGACAACTCCGGCATTTGACATATAAAATACTCCCGATTGCCGATTGTTATTACCTGATTGATTATTTTTTGGCAATCGGGACATATTCTAATCCTTAAATTTCTCTTTGGGCTTATTAAATCTCTCCGAACAGGAGAAACGAGATAATAGTGCCGATTATCTGCCCAATTAATCCGCTGACAACACAACCTGGAACGGCAATCTTGTACCAGTCATGAAGGACCTTGCGTTCCTCTGTTTTGAAGATAATTACCTTGTCGATAAGGTCGCCGATTGGTCTTGTCCACAATGGATTTTTCATACAGAGCCTCCTAATCCAGGTTGATCTCGTGATCATCCGAAATATCGTGTGATACTTCAGATGGTTCGGTTGAGGCCTTGTTTGAAGAGAATTCTACCGGCTGAAGGTTTTCAAGATACAAGTCCTTCCTTATAACAACTTGGTCATGGATCGGCTTGTCATCTACAATGGGAATCCTAATCATGGTGTACGGCATTGCAGGCAGTTTAAGGATTGCTGTCAGATTCTTTAGGTTGTCCAATTCAGAGGGTAAAACTAACCGTTTGATTTTGTTGCTCCTAGTAATGCTTTTCCCGTCGCGGAATGAGTTAATCCCCATCGAGCTTGTGCTATTGGCTTCAGAAACTTCAGTATCGCCAATAAGAGCTGAAATGTACTCTTTTGTGGCTGTCTCGTCGACCGCGAGAAACACTTTCGTCCCGCATGAGTTAATGATCGATTGACGAAGCTTTTCACCATAAATCTGATCCAGCTGACCAATATCCTGTATCCCGATAAATACGCTTGCCCCCATGCCGCCGCCCCGTGTAAGAAGCTCAATTATAGAATTAAGCTTGTTCAAAGTGCCAAATTCATCGAGCAAGAAATAACGTCTTCTTTTGAGGTCTTCCGGCATTGAAAGAAGCTCTTGAGTCATTATCTCGAGCATTAGAGACAAAAGAGGTTTGAGAATGTCTTTAGTTTGGGCAGTATTCAGCAGGAATAGTGTCTCGTGACCTTCTTCTCGTATATAATCCCGAACCGAAAAATCACCGTCCTGATCCTTGATGTATTCAAGGCAACTAATGTGGTTGATCAGAGTGGAAATAATTCCTTGGGTCTGCTTTGATTCAGGATCGCTAATCAGTTCATAAGCTGCCTGGCCTTCAGGAATTGTTTTGATGCACTCTGCAATGTGCTTCGCTCCAGATGTAAAAAATTCCCAAATTTGAGCATTTGTAACCTTGCCTTTGTGCAGTCTGTGAAGAAGATACAAACCAGCTCTCAAAACAATTCTTGCCGCGTTAGGCCAAAAAGGTTCTTTTTCAGCGCCATCTGGAATAAGGCTCCAGCAGATTACCTGGTCGATGTCCATCACTGTTTTGACATCGTTCCAGATCGTCCATTTTATTGTCCTTTCATCAACTGGACAATAAATTATGTCCTGTAATGGTTTATAATAGTATGGAAGATGATCACCTTTATTCTCATAAACAATTACTTTATGACCTTGCTTCTTCAGCTTCTTAAGAATTTTTTTGATCAACTGAGACTTGCCGGTTCTCGTTTTTCCTACAATGAAAACGTGGGCCGTTTCGTCACGTACAAGTATCATCAGATCGCCAACAGGAATAAATCGATCCTTAAACCATAATCTTCGGCCTACCCATGATGTTGGCAGCATTCTGGCTGCACGAACATACTCATTCATCCTTTCTTTAATCGCCTTCCATTTGAAAATCTTAGTAACCAAGATTTGACATGGCAGGATAAGTAAAGCGGTAGCTAAGATCATTTTTTTGCTTTGCCAGATAATCGGGAAAACATAACCCAATGCAGCGTTGAAAAGTTCGTTGTTGTTTGTCTTTAAACCCTTCCACAAAGCAGCTAAGACATATTTCCACATCTCCGTGTAAGACGTGTAGTTGAGATAAACTACACATGCCGTCGCCATTACTAACAGCATGACGAAGATGCTGAAATGCATACGCAGTGACATTTGCACTTCATTAACCGTTAGTTCATAACCTTCATGTGATTTTCCTTTGTTCATTTTTTCCTCCTTACATTGAAAGTTTGCCGGACTCTTTGTAGGCCTTGAGATTCTTGTCAGCCTCGTTCTTGATCCGATAGAAGATGTCATTGCCCCTGAAATCCTTAATGAACCCCGACAGAATAGAAGTCAGCAGGATTACCAGATTGGTCAGCCTGGTCACTTGCTGTTTCAATTCCTCAGATTGACTCCCTTTCCATGAGAAGATTAACAACCTCATGGTAGATGTCTTGTTCTGCTTCAGTTCATCAGCGATTTCGCCCAGCCTCTTGCCGTCACTCTCTGAGAGAGTTAAGCAAACCCGTTTTTGCTTCATTTAAGACCTCCGTTAAATGGTTTTATTTCAACAGACTGAAAGCCTGGTGATTGCTGAATTAAGAGATAAGGACAGCGACAAGCTGTCCTTATTATGGAAGTGAAATGACATTCATTATTTGAGGTTATTACTGAATAAGTGCATTCAAAATGTGACATGCGCCCTGAAACAGCATGAAAACTTAAACAAATCATGCATTGTTCATTGATGTGACAGGATAAAGTGATAGGCTCTCTAAAACAGTCTTCCAACTGGCTTTGTGGCGACATTGTTGTTGTTTGTGCCTTGCACCCAGCGCAACCACCTGTTGCGTTGGGTGTGATAGTTGACCGAGTGCCTATCATTATTTTCCTCTCCGATTGTGTCATGATTACTCGATCTCCATTTGACGTGACGGTTTAAGGTTTTCTGATGCTGATTCTTTGGTATGTGATGATTGATCTGAATGAACTAAAATATCCTTGGAATCAGTAGAATGATCTTTTAATTGCTCAAGATCGTGGTTAAGGGTTGAAGATTTTTCCTGCTCAACTTTAACCTGTTCTTTCAGATTTTCCGCATCATCGGTAAAAACATGCAGATCATCTTTCCCTCTGCTAAGAGCGACATAAAAGCTGTTGTAGTTACTGCCTGATCTTGCGGTGTCTGTGTAAACAAGTACTTCTCTGGCTGTTTGACCCTGACTTTTATAATCGGTTACAGCATACCCAAGGTCTATGTAGGGATAATTCTTTGTGTTAAAATTGATTTCCTTCTCTTCGCTAAGCTTGGCCTTAATAGTTCCATGCTCATCAATGCGTGAGATAATGCCAGTTGATCCATTGCTGACACCCAGCAATTTATCATTCTTTAAGAAAACGACTTTATCACCTTCGCAAAATGATTGAGATTTTTCAGTGTAAGCGCTGATTTTGTCGCCGTCTTTGATAAGACTTACTTTGTGTAAAGAACCATCTGAAGTCTCAACATTTAAAGAATGTGAATCCTGATCTACTGATGAAACTCTAGCCTCAGTTCCTGCCCTGCCAATTACACCGGCTTTCTGAGCATAGACGATATCGCCTACCTGATATGAACCGGAAAAATGCTTATCTACAGGATTAAGGCCTTTTGATTCTCTGACAGTTAAGGAGTATTCCTGGCTTGAAAGTCGGTCTTCCGATCTCAACTCATTTCGGACTACACTAATGATCTCGTTACGGTCAGTGTTCCTGCTGACAACAAGAATCTTGGATGTGTAATCGCCTTTGACGTACTCCTTTGTTATTGCCTCTAATCTCTGATCCCGATCATTAATTTCAGTGAGCTTGCCAGCTTGAAGCCTTGTAAAAGCATCATCAATACGTCTAGATGAGAACTCATTGATTAAATTCAGATAATCAGGGTTGTTTGCCTGCCTTATGACATCATCCATTACTGCAACATTGACGATCCCTCTGTTCTGGAGTTGCGTAAACATATTGCCTGCATTAACAGCCTGGAGTTGTTTGGTGTCTCCGATCAGAACCACTTTTGAGTCTGTCTCATATGCTTTGGAAAGCAGCGTATTCATCTGGCGAGACCCGACCATTGATGCTTCATCAACTATCCAGGTTTCTTTGCCCTGAATTATTGCTACTGCCTTATCAGATGAGGCCAAAAACGAATGCAAGGTCGATGATGGTATGCCAATTGATTCAAGTTCTGAGACAGCCTTGCCCGTATAAGCCAAGCCCCTGAAAATTGTTTTTCCTTCGGCAATATCATTGGCTATGCCAAGTGTAAAAGTTTTGCCTGTCCCGGCATCACCCTGGATTGCAATAACCCGATCTGAAGCAGACAATATATGTTCTATTGCCGATCTCTGACTAAGCGTGAAGCCATTGCCGCCATTAGAAAGGAAATCGGACTCTTTCCCTTGGATCAAGTCTTGAAGTGTTTTCTGATCAAAAACTGGAGATGAATTGCCAATTCCTGCTCTTACTTGATTAACAATGGTTGATTCTATCCTGAGCATCTCCATAGTTGTAAGATTTTGATTGCCAAGATTGATTATGTTGGCATCACTGATGCTCTGTTCTAAGGCCTTTCCTAGATCGTTGAAATCTTCCTTGCCTATTGATAGCTTGCCAGCTTCTTTTAATAGTTGTCCTTGAGTGAATACACTCTCTTGTGAAGTCAGGATTTCAGCGGCTTTCTTGATCGCTTCATTGGCGTTCAGAGTATTTGATTTTGAATTTTCTGAAGCTTTTTGGGCTGCCTCTCTTAATGACTCTTTCGTGTATCCAAGATTTTTCAGGCGGTCAGACCAATCCTGTTTGACGGTCTCGATATCAACGTTTTTCTTTGACTGACGGCTGTCTAGGGTAGCCCATTCACGCAGTTTTTGATCATTTGCATTTGGGTATAGTTCTCTAAGTTCGGCGACCTTTGCTTCAATCTGAGGAGTTCTACCTGAGAATACATCAATGACCTCTTTACCAACGCCCTTAATCTCAAAGAGGCCCTTGTTATCACTGGTAATTGAATACCCCAATTCCTGTGTAATAATCTTTGCTAACGCATTCCGGTACACTTGGCCGAGTTCTATTTTTCGTTCGAAAAACTGCTCATTAGAGATTGCACGCCATTGACCATCCTCCTTTTGAGTCATGTTCATAATTACACAATGGGTATGTAATTGCGGATCAAGCTCTCGGGAGAGATTATGCTGAAATTGGACAGCAATAAGGTTGCCGGTGTTGACCTTATCCGTTATACCACCGATGGTTTCTCTTGCTTGAACAATATTCTTTTCTGCATAACTCAAAGCCTCATAGACTGCTCTTTTGTGGGCGTCTTCAAGCCTGTGGTCTATCGTTGCCAGCAGAGAAACAGATTTCGGGGCAGAGCATGTTTTATCGAGTGCTGCTCTATGATCACCGTTAGGGGCTGATTGAATTAATTGCTCCCCGCTTGGAGATTGCCCCAATAATAATTTTTCAAATAACTCGCCATCTGCTGTTCCGCTTATATCGAGCAGTTCAGCCCCTTTTCCGTAAATCTCACCATGTCCTTCCTTTGAGTAGTAGTCGTCCCTCCTCTCATAGTATTTTTGTGCCTGTGATGCTGTGACTCCTTTGACTGAAACCATATGTTGACCCCCTTGAGGTTTTATTGTTTTAGGGGGGATTGTGGATTCAGCAGCCCAGATATTAGGCTGGCAATAGCCATGGGAAATATTCAGGAAAACTGTTGTTAATATTGCCAGAAGTAAGATCTTATAAATATGGGGTAAGCCATTTATTACTTTAAGGCCAGATTTTAAATCGTCTTTTGTTTTTAATGACATTTCCCAAAGCCTCCTTTTTAAAATGACCAATATTTAATTGCATCAACTAAATATAGATGCTATAAATCAATTAAAAGGCTTTATGCGCCTAAAATTTAGGCATGTCAACTATTATATAGGTTTTTTGTGAAAATATTACGGAGAGAGAAATTATGAGTGATTTGCATGATAGAATTTCAGAAGTGCTACTTGGAACAGGAAAATCCAATGAAGAACTCGGTCAAATATTAGGCGTTAATAAGAATACAGTCTCAGCTTACAAAAACAAACAAGGCGACTTGAAGGGCATGGTGCTTGAGGGTGTTGTACGGAAATTTAGCATAAACCCTATTTGGCTCTTAACCGGCGAAGGGCCAAAATTTTCAAGGGAATCAATTGGTATTCAGACTATAGATAAAAAGGCTCACCGTACAATTCTGAAAGCGTTGGAAGATTATATAGAGAACGAGGGGCTTTATGTAACCTCAGAGCAAAAGTCTGATGCATTGTTGATGTATTATGAAGGATACCGCAAAGAAAAGACCGAACGTGAAAAACAAGGTATAAATGTTGAAATAAGTGATTTAGCGACTGATGAAGATATGAAAAACAAATTCCATTTTATAATGGGTGCTGTTGGACTATAAAAATAAGGAGGTAGACTAATGGTTGGCAACAAGGGAAACAATGAAGAACAAAAAAATGGAAATAATTCAGAAGAAAGTGTCGATGGTGAGCTTTACAAAGATGTTCAAGATGATTTGAAAAAGCAGAACGAATCAGGTGGCTTATTATTTGGATCGAAAAAGCTGACTGAGCTTCGAGATCATGCCATTAAAGAGCAAAGCAAAGCTGAAGATGAGCTTATGGCTGCGAAAGCCAGCAAATGGGGCATTTTGTATCTAAGTGTTCTTCTGATGGCATGTATGGTTACATTTGTTCTAACTAGTCTTTATGTTGTAGCATTTCTTTTCTTGCTACTAATCTGGGGTATTGGATTCCCATACCGTAAAAACAAGCACGATATATCAAGTACAAAAGCAAAATTAAAAACCGCCACTGAGGAACTTGAAAAGATTCTAAAACAGCTTTTGCGGATGAAGAAGGACTTATAGGGTTTGGAAATTTTAAATACTGGGGCAATTTAATAATGGTTTTGAAATGGCGAAAGACCGCAAACTAAAAGCGGGCTTTCGCCCGCCGGAAATATTAGTTTACTTCCTTTTCTTCTTCTAAAATAGATTCTCCAGTTATGTAAGTAACGGCTTTCTGCGCCTGAGCTGCAGCCATGATTACAAGTTTGGGGTCTTTCGCTATGGTGTCCCTCCATCCTTTTATATAAGAGGCGGAGTTTTCAATGGTGGATTGAGAAATTCCAGAGATTCCACACAAATATGCGGCTCCCATTTCTGCAACAAGCTCTTCCTGGGCGTATGACTCGGACCCGAAGCCCTGGCTTTCTGTAAGGGTCGGGCGGTCTAGTCTTTTGGGGTTGCCGGTGCTGTGGACACATTCATGAAAAAGGGTTGAATAATATTCTTCCTGACTTATGAAGCTGTTAAGAAGCGGCATCTTAATTAAATCTTCCGATGGTCTATAACAGGCCTTCGTGAAACCGTGCTTTATTTCGGGCTTATCTTTGAAGGCTTCAACTAGGGCTTCAGCCTGAGCTATAGGGTCAAGGCTGTTTGTAGAGGCGACCGGCTGCGAGTAGTCCATACCTTCAGTCTGAAGGACATTGAAAACTCTGTAATAGCGGAGTATCGGGATTTCTTTCTTATCGAGATTGCCCGTTTCCTTGTTCACTTCTTCAATCTCCAGAAACTTCCAGAAAATGACCAGGCTGCTTTTCTCTCCCTTCTTTATGCTTCCGCCTTTGTCCTGAAACTGCTTGAATGTAAGCCAATAAGGGGAGCTATAGCACGCGGCCATTAATAGGAAGAGATTTATCCCTCTATAAGGTTTGCCCGTTACCAGATTTCGGGGAATGCCTGCTTTCCCGTTCCAGGGCTTACGCCAGGGTATAACGCCATTGTCCAGATGAGACAGAATTTTCTCGGTAATGATTTCAAACACGCTTGCCATTTTCTTTTCCTCCTTTTAAACAAATTTTTTTAGCTAACCCTTTCGCAACCGACTGAAGGGTTAGGTAAAAAAACAGATGACTAATAGAAAACGACCGAGAGGAAACCCTGTAGGAGTGGCCTGACCGCTGCAAGCGGCATGACAGGAAAAAGCTGGCGCAAGCCTGCCCTGGCGGGACGCTTAAAAAGCCGAGGTCAGGATACGGAATGCCCCAAATAGGCCAGCCGGTTAAGGCTCTAATATTATGATGCGGACTGTATTTGCCCTGACACTGGAATATTGATTTTATGACACACGGAAAGGGCGGCTTAATCTCCTTTTAAAAAGGCGGGATAAAAACCTGCATAAGCGGCGGACTAAAAAACCAGACGAACCAGGTGAATCTTATTTACAACCCCTTCGGAACCACACGAACCAAATGGCCCCCTTTTCACCGATGTTTTTGGCTCCTATATTCTACGTTGTTATTGGAACCCTTTTAAACCGGTGGTGACAGAATAAAGCAAAAGATTTTCAAGTCTTTTAATTTTAATCTCGGCATATCAACCCCTTTATAAATTCAAATCCAGGCTTTCAATCACGCTGATAGAACTTCATGAATATTGGTAGCCACTTTGAAATTAACGCCTAAAGCGTCAAAATGTGCCTGGCCGCAGTCAATCTTCCGATTTTCTGTTTCTCTACGTTTGTCTCGGTCATGTGAGCTCTTTGTTTCACGAACCAGATATAATTTCTCATCATTTTGAGTTACAACCGCCCAATCAGGGTTATAATCACCCAACGGTGTTGGCACAACAAACCAGCGCGGCAGTTTGCAGTAGAATTTAACACTTTCATTGGTATCAAGTTTTTCGGCAATGTCCTTTTCTACATCCGAATCAAAAGGCACAAAATCATAAGGAGTACGGTTGTCACTGCTTTGTACTTCATAGAGCCTTGATAGATATTCTTCGATTTCCTTCTCTTCAAACAGGCGCATTTCATAAGCCTGTCCGGTCATTTGTTCATATTTGATACCGTCAATAACAAGTTCATTTAAGGCGCGATTAATAAACTTAGCTGTTTCTGTCATGAATGCCTGAGGATTTACTGCAAACTCTTTAAGACGGCCTGTCTGCTTTAAAATTTCAACCAGCGTTCCGCGTGTCAGTTCGGTTTCTCTTTGAAGAAATGCCAAAATATCAGGTAAAAACTTCGGCTTTACAGATGAACCAGTTTTGCTATCCAGAACTTTTCCGCCTTCAATCCCAGCCTCATTTATTTCAACTTCTGTCTTGTCAATCTTGAATATCAAAGGCTGTATTGCTTCCATCTTCTTTATTTTTTCTGCTGCTTTTCCAATAAGCTCACTTGTTTCAAACTCAACAGAGTATCGGGTTTTCTTATTGATCTTGTTCCACAGAATCTTAAAATCTTCATTAAGTTCAATTCTCTTATTATATTGAAACTTCCGGCGATCTCTTGCATTCACTATTCTGTTCTTAAATATATACCGCTTCATTTCATCGACAATAAAACTGCGCATATGTTCAAATTCTTCTGGAAGTTCGAGTTTGAAACCAGGCTTTTCAGGGACAAAACTGTCTGTAATGTCCCCGTTTTCATTCAGGTATCCTTTTTCCTGCAGGGCCTTCCAGATATCTTTTGATGTTTCCTGTCCAAGTTCCTGATCTGTTTTAGAATCAACAACCGTTGAGAATGCAACATTCTCGATGCGTCCGAATTTTATCTGGCAGTCCCGTTCAATATCTTCCTGCAAACCCTTTGCATATTCTTCAAAGGATTCACTGGCTATCACAGTAAGCCTGTTAATATTTTCATCAAAGATTCTTTCCCCATTCTGATTAACCGGTAGCCTCAAACCTCTTCCCAAGGTCTGCCTTCGTTCCCTCTCAGTGCCCATTTCCCGCAAAGAGCAAATCTGAAAGATATTAGGATTATCCCAGCCTTCTTTTAATGCAGAATGGCTAAAGATGAATCTGAGCGGTTCATCCTTTGAAAGTAATCGCTCTTTGTCCTTCATGATAAGGTTATATGTTTCTTCGTCTTTGGCAGTTGAACCGCTGGTATCTTTTAAAGCGACCACCTTACCGCCTTTTTTATCCACAGAAAAATAACCATCATGAACCTCTTCGGCTTTGAAAGGCAGCAAGTCTTTATAAAAATCTTTTGAGGTAATATCTGCATAAGCTTCCTCAAACCACATGGCAATTTTGCCCTTCTGCACGTTACCTTCCTCATCATAAGAACGGTAATTGGCAACCTTATCAATGAAAAAGAGCGATAAAACCTTTATATCTTTATTCTTAAATCTCTTTTCCTTTTTAAAATGTTCTTCAACAGCCTGCCTGACCTGTTCTTTTAAAACTTCATCACCCATGCCGCCAACTTCTTTGTTTAATTCAATCACCTTGCCATTAGCGAACTCAACATGCTCAAGCCCTTTTTCAGCACAGACATTTCTTACAATATATCCGTCATATCCTGTCCTGCTTGTCTGTGCGCTGATATTAGTGCCTTGCTTAAGGGTAATGGATTTTTCTTTTGTGCCATTTGGCGTATCCTCATAAACAGTTGCCTTTGCATGCGGAACCTTGGCATTCTTGGCATAACCGATGCTGTCTATCCTAATGAGGGTATCATTGAAATTATTGTCTGAATCAATTGATGAAACTTCAATCTGCTTAACAAGCCGCATATCATAGGCCTTGATGGGATCAAGCTTATAAAGAAGGTTATATTGACTGATATGCGTTGCCGAATACCTCAGAGCCAATAACGGATTTAATGTCTTTATCGCCTTTTTAGCCTTCGGCGTATTATCAACACTCTGCGGTTCATCTATAATCACGATAGGATTTACTGCCTGCACATATTCAATCGGCCTTCTGCCGGACATTTTATCTTGTTCCTGATGAATTATATTAAGCTTCTTGCGTTGTTCATCGGTGAGTTTTGATAAATCCTCTACATCTCCGGCGTCTTTCTGAAATGCTTGAATGTTAATAATCATTATCTGAATTTCATTGCTTACTGCAAACTGCCTAACCTTACTTAAATCGCTTGAGCTGTAAACAAAATGATCAAACGGGACTTTGCCGTATAATCCCTTGAAATGGTCTCTCATTATATCTATGGATGACAGCACGCCTTCCCTTATAGCGATTGAAGGCACAACGATTATATATTTTTTAAAACCGTATTTCCTATTCAGTTCAAATACTGTTCTAAGATAAATATATGTTTTCCCAGTGCCTGTTTCCATTTCCACTGAGAAATTCGGAAAGGAATAATCACCGCCTGCCTCAAACAGAGCCTGCGATTTTTGAATATTGTTGCGCGTCTGAACAGTCTGAAGATTCTTGAATAAAATATCTTCAGAAAGATTCAGGAAGTTTCCCACTCCCAGCTCTCCCATTCCCGGCAAAAAATTCTGAGGGTCACTGCTTATCTCAAATTCGCTTTGGGCAGGATGAAGCCCTTCAAAGAGATCGACAACGCTGCTTATCGCTTCAAGCTGATATTCGAGGGCAGAATCGAATTTAAGTTTCATCCTCACCCCTTAGAGCTTTTCTTTGGAATCAATTTAGCTGCAGGCGGAAGATAATTTTCTCCTGTAACAACCTTTCTTCCTGTTTTATTTTCCAGTTCCAGCCTTGCTTTTTTTGCTATGCCGCCGCCTTTTTTGCCGGCCTCTTTGTTCTCCTTCATTCCTGTAGCATCAACACTTTCTGCAATCTGCCTTGTTGAAAGTTCGGCCAAAGCCGTAAAGATGAGCTCGGCCTCGCTCATATGGTCTCTTAAATTCTGTGTCTTTAAACCCTTTATCTTTTTATGCTCTTTAACGGTTACTCCCGTCCATTCCTCATGGATAATATTGGTGAGAATGGCATATTCCTCTTCCTTGCTTATTTCATGGTCTTTCCAGTAGTCGGTAAGCTTGTTGCGTGTTTCCTGCCCCATCATCCGCTGCTGAATCCACTTTTCGCTTCTGCCGTGTTTTTGCCAATATTCCCGAGCCCTGTCGAGCGACCGGGCAGGGTCGGACATATCCTGCAAACGTTCATACCCCACTTTAGCGAGCCACAATTTTATAGGTTCAGCCTTCGGGCTAGGAACGGACTGGATAAGTCTGAGCAAGGTTTCAGGGTCCGCAACATCGGTAAGATATTTTTTGCCGTCGGCAGCTGTCATTTTCAGTTGGTTACATTTTGTAACCGACTCACTTCCTTCTTTAACCAGGCGGTTCTTCAAAACCTTCCAGTAATTACGCGCGGCCTGATAATCCGGTTGCTGAATGAGCGCCTGAATAATATCCACTACTGAAAAATACCATGTTTCGGTTTTTTCATTATATTTACGGCGTATTTTATAATCTTCAAAAACAATCAAAGCATTATTTGTCATCTTGCGTCCCCTTAAACCGTTCTGAAAACAATCTGCTGCGCTTTATCCCGTCCCTGATTTCTGGCGGAAAATGTCTGCACGGCATTTGCCTTAAGCTGGTCGTTTCCCATAAAACCGCGGTCAAGACAGATAAACTGCATCGGCTCAGTCGCTGCAACGGCGTCAATGAGTTCTCTGGTTATTTCATCTTCAATGCATATCAAAAGAGCTCCATCGGCAATTGAAAAAACGGTTTTTCCTGCAAGTTCCAGCCTCGCTGTCTTTTCGCTAAGCATGAAACCAGCCTTTAGAAGGAGTTCAAAAAAGATATCTTCCTGCGAAGCATCAGGATCAATATGGTCAACAAACGCCTTAAGCTGTTCCAACAGCTTTTCTTCAGAAGCCTCAGTATTACTGCCATCCCAGACCTTGAAATTTGATTTATCGAGTTTGAACACCTTGAATCCAAGGTCAATTTCAGGAAGCTTTTCATCCATTCCCGGAACTTTACCGGCAGAGTCTTCTTCTTTTGCAGCCCTTTCTTCTTTAATCTTTTTTATAACCCTGCTTATTCGTTCCTTGCCGATGTCGGCAATGTTTTTATATCCAGCCTTAAAAGCCTCGCTGTCTTCAGCACATGGTTCAGGGAGTTGAACCATGATAAACTTTCGGTTGCCATTGTCCTGATTGTTCAGATCAAGCACGGCGTGTGCAGAAGAAGCGGAACCAGCAAAGAAATCAAGGATTATATCCGAGTCACAAGATCCCAATCTTAAAATATTAAATAATAATTTTGAAGGTTTGGGATTTTCAAATGTTGCCATATTTCCGAAAATATCAGCCATTTCTTGAGAACCAATTGTATTAAATGGAACAAAATCCCATAATGTTGACCATGTAATCCCATCTTTTACTTCTAATAAAAAACGTTTAAGCTTGGGTCTTCCGTGATCATCTTCACCGAAATGGATTTCATTATTAGCAATCAATTCATCTATCCTCTCTTTATTAAAACGCCAATTTCCATTTGAAGAAGGATAATGCTCTTGCTTTGTTCTTGGATTTACAATCGGAAAATATAAAGATGCAACATAGCGCCCACCTTTGATATTGGCCATCAAATCACCAGATGCCCATGGGCCTTTGGGATGGTTATCAGGATTCCTATATCGTGATATTTGTTCTTCACTCCTTGATTTAAGGTTTAATGATAACAATCCGTTGTTCTTACAAAAAACAAGTATATATTCATGTTGTGCGCCAATGATTTTATCATTTGGAGGTGTACTTCTTTTCTTCCATATAATTTCAGCAATAAAATTCTCTTCCCCAAAAATCTCATCACAAAGCTTCCTTAAATTGCTGACTTCATTATCGTCAATACTGATAAATATAACTCCATCTTCTTTTAAGAGGTTTCTGGCCAGATAAAGCCTGGGGTACATCATGTTAAGCCATTTTGTATGGAAGCGGCCTTCATTTGCAGTATTTGTTGAAAACTTCCTTCCTTCATCATCAACAAGGCCCGCATATGCCAGATATGTATCGAGGGTTTCAGAAAACTTGTCAGGGTATATAAATTCCTTGCCAGTATTATAAGGCGGGTCGATATAGATCATCTTTACTTTGCCATAATAAGACTTCTGCAAGAGCTTTAAAACTTCAAGATTATCGCCTTCGATAAACAGGTTTTCAGTCGTGTCGAAATTAACGGATTCTTCCACACATGGTTTAAGTGTTCCGATTGAAGGTTGCTGAATTATTTTAATGCAGTCTTTTTTGCCCGGCCAGTCCATGCCATATCTTTCTTTTCTGGATTCAAACAAATCAGTAAAAGCGCCCAGCTCTGCCTTGAGCTTTTCAAAATCGATGGATTCAACCGGTTCGCCTTTTGAATTTTTGGTTTCCGAAAAAACAGATGGGAAAAGTGCTTTAAGCTTTGCCCTGTTATCACTACCTATATCCATTGATTTTAAATCCATCTTTTCAGGCATGGCTGCATCTTTGCTCATAAAGACATTCTCCTTAAATCAGTTTCCATTTAATCGTGAACAGAGTTTCTTCTTCTATTTTCTGTTTCAGCCTTGCTTCAACTTTATCTATCAGACCATCCTTCTGCATTTCAATTTTCTTTGAAGATTCATCATATTCACGCCAGGCATCGTCTCTTTTTTTATCGATGTTTCTTATCTTCTTCTGAAATTCCAGCTTTTCTGGAAGATTGGGAGCGGTTCTAGCCTGTTTTTTCAGTTCGGCTATTTTGTCGTCATAATCCTTCAAGGTTGTTTTAAGACTTTTGCGCCTGTCTTCCGCCCAGCGGTTTAGTTTGTCCATCTCTTCTTCAAAAAAGACTGCGTTGCGTTCTGATATACCTGAAATAACATTGTTTTTGAGTTTATTATACGCCTTCTTAACAGTCTCATTGGGGAATTTTGCGCAAGCGTTGACCTGTGCCGGTAGATTAAAGAGCCTTCTTGCTTCTTCAGGATCAAGCTCTTTTCCGGCTGAATCAATTGCAGCTGTCAGTATGTAATCTTCACTTTCAAGGGCTGAGATTGTCAACCTGTGGGCTGTTAGAATTCCTGATTTACCAATTAATGGATCAAGAACCGATATTTTTCTTCCGCTTTTTGTATAATCAAAGACCAGTTCAGATTCGGTAAAATGTTTTCCAGACGCTTCATTTAAAATCCACCCGGCTAAAGGTGAAACAATCCGGAAATGATGCCCGAACTCATCATTTCTCTTAAGAGTATAATCGCCTGCAGGTATTTCCTTTTGAGGGGAGCTGCTAAGCTTGAATGTAAGCGATTCTTCATTAAAGGAAGCCGTATTGCCCAGGATATGTTTAGTTGTATCCCATAGCAAGGCTTCATAACGATTTATTGAGGCTGTGGTTTCTTCTTTATAAATATTCAGCTTTTCAGCAACTTCCGCATCAAAATTTTCAAGGAGTTTCTGTCTGGTGGAGCGCATATTTTCGTTAATTTCAGTGGTAAGTTCGGCTTGCAGGTCATCAAAAGAGCACTGAATCTCTTCGGTGGTGCGACATGTCTGGTATATCTCGGCAATGCGCTTTTCAAAATCGACACCTGATTCAATGATGCCAAGAACTTCATCACTGGCGCCGAAAACACCACTGAACAGATGAAACTTTTCTGAGAGCAATTGATACACCCGCTGATCGGCGGCATTGTTTTTGTTTAAGAAGTTAACAACAACGACATCATGTTTCTGGCCGTACCTGTGGCATCTGCCTATGCGCTGTTCGATTCTCTGGGGATTCCAGGGAAGGTCATAATTAATCACCATTGAACAGAACTGAAGGTTGATGCCTTCTGCCGCAGCTTCAGTGGCAATCATAATCTTTGCCTTATCTCTGAAATAATCAACAATTGCGGCCCTTGTATCTGCTGATCTGGAGCCGGTAATTTTATCTGTTCCTTCAAATCTGGTTTTCCATTCAGAATATATTTCACGGGATTGAGCATCTGAATTTGAGCCATTAAATAAGACAAACTCGTCAGCATAACCATTTTCCGAAAGCAGCTTAACAAGATAATTTTGTGTACGTCTTGATTCAGTGAAGATTACTGTTTTTTCTGCACCGCCAAGTTCTGCAGTCATTTTAAAACCTATTTCAAGGGCATGAAGAAGGGATTCGCCTTTAGCATTCTGTGATATCTTCATTGCAAGTTCAAAAAACTTGTTCAGATCATCTATTTCACTTTTTATTATCTCGCGTTCTTCTGGGCTTAAAGGTTCAGGCTTATCATCTTCATTTACTTCAAGCTCGTCTGCTAATTCATCATAAGTTTCAAAATCCTCTTCAAAGTCCTGTTCAGACTGAGAGAGTTTTTCATCTTCCTTTAGCCGCCGCTCAAGTTTACTTATAAGGGCCTCAAGAGCACCGGCAATTGCAAATGTTGAAGATGCCAGGAGCTTACGAAGAACAAGCGTCATTAAAGTTCGCTGGCTTGCAGGAAGAGCTTGCAGATTTGGACGGCAAAGGTAATCGGAGACCATTTCATAGAGGACTTCTTCTTCCTCTGTCGGGATAAATTCCTGCGTGTAAGCCTTTCTTTCAGTATAACGGATATATTCAAGAACCTGTCGGCGCAAAGTTCTTTTACAGATAAGACTTAAACGCTGCTTGAGGTCGTCATAATTATCGTCTGAAGTTAGCCTGGCAAATTGATTGCGAAAACTTTTTATATCTCCAAAGATATGCTCATCAATAAAACTGACAAGGCCATATAGTTCAAGCAGGGAATTTTGAAGTGGTGTGGCTGTTAGTAGTAATTTAGGGGCATGCTCAACAGCATCTTTTAATTCACGAGCAATCTTGTTTCCGCTTTTATAAATATTACGCAGACGGTGAGCTTCATCTATTACAACCAGATCCCATTTGATAGACTTTACAAATTCAGCTTTGTTTCGGGCAAAAAAATATGAACATATAACGATTTCAGATGTATCAAATGGGTTTCGTTTCCCATCTTTGATTGCCCTGTTAAAGCTTCTGGCTTCAATTATCTGTGAAGGTAAATAGAATTTATCCTGAAGCTCCTGATACCACTGTTTTCTCAGACTCGATGGAAGAATTATAAGAATCTTTCGTTTGCGTTCCGCCCATTTCTGAGAAAGAACAATCCCTGCTTCAATTGTTTTTCCAAGGCCGACTTCATCCGCCAGTATTGCCCCTTTTGAAAGAGGGGAACGAAAAGCAAAAAGGGCTGCATCAACTTGATGAGGATTCAAGTCAACTTGAGAGTCCATTAAAGCGGCGGTGAAATGCTCAACGCTATCAGAAGGACAGCGCCTTAGAAGTTCATTTGCATAAAGCTTTGCATGAAAATCAGTAATCATATTAATCAACAATGACCCTTATAAGCATTTCATACTTTTATCGGATAATTTGCAAAGTGCCATTACATTTTTAAACATTATGATTCTTTCTTCGTTCCGACTCATTTCAAAAGCTCATAATAAACCCAGAATTCTTTGCCGCATTGCTGTCCCAAAAGGCATAGAAATTCTATATCTTTCGAATAGAGAGACATTTTTAGAGTGGCATTACAGCCTCATTTACTCTTAATGCCGTCAATGTGTATTTGATAAATTCTGGTGTTTTGATTACTTAGAACTACACGCATCACCGTTCGCTCGTATGCCATTGTCGGGCGAATAACCATCATGATATTTAACGTTCCTGTTTGCGCCAATGTTCGACAATCGCATCAACATCCAAGTCATCAGGTCCAGTTTTCCATTGGTTGTAAAAATCCACATCGTCGCTATTAGGCGGCGGTTCTGGTCTATCGAATTGAAGCCGGGTTGGAAGAGGCACTGCCTCACCAAGCACTAAAGCTTCGCCGCGCCCGAGTCCGGCAAGTACACTCACAAGATCACCTTCGCTCTCTGGAACGAGCTTGCGAACATAACTCTGATCGTCTGGATTTGTGATCCTTAGGCACACAAATGTGCCACACTGTGCAAGTACTGTTTCTGAGATCTCATGTGGGCGTTGGCTTACGATAGCAAGTCCCACGCCGTACTTACGGCCTTCCTTGGCAATGCGCTCCATTGATTTTCTTGATCCTGCAAACTGGCTTTCGCTAGCACGAGGAATATATGCATGGGCCTCCTCGCACATAAGAAGAATTGGGAACTCGCGGTATTGCGGATTCCAGTAGTTGAACTCAAACGCCAATCGTCCGATCTGCGCCGCAACTGTAGGACGAACATCGAATGGAACTCTTGACAAATCGATAACCGAAACAGGGACTTTGGGATCGCCAAGTCCAATAAAGTCTCGAAGCATTGCTGACAATGACGCCGACGTGTTCCGCCTTTTCGGTTTTAACAGAAAGTCATATCGCGTGTCGTTCAGCTTGCTCTCGATTCGCATGAGGAAGCGGTCGAAGTCGCCAAACATTGGCCCTTGACGGTTGCCAACACGCTCTAAGTTTTTTGCACGCACTTTTGTTATCAGGTCTTCCAGTGAAAAGAAAATTGGAGTGTCTACTGTTACACGTTCAAGACCAATCGTCGGTATAGCATTAGCATTCTCTGCTTGTCTTCCCTCAAGCAAGCAATCGCGGAAGAATGCTGTTTGGTTCGTCGCTTCGCGCTCGCTGTGTTCGATCAGCAGGTCGCAAAGTTCAGCGAACGTCATAAGCCAATACGGAATTTCTAGCTCACGAGCGTCGATGTGCCGGACAATTGAATCGGTAAAGGCATAATGTCGGTTCCCGTTCTCACGCTTCCAGCAATACTCCCCATGTAGGTCGAGAATGATAATGTGCGCTTTGGGCATTTCAGCAACGGCCTTCTGCACAAGAGATGCTACCGTCCATGACTTACCAGAACCGGTTTGTCCAAGAATAGCAAGATGCCTTCCGAACAGATTGGAGGCATGCAGAGAGACCCGGATCGACGGATGGGTAGTCAGTTCTCCTACTTCAAATCCCTTCGTTCTAAATTCTCCAAGAATTGTCCCAATTTCTTCTGATCCAATGGCATGCACCTCTGCGCCAGTTGTCGGGTACTGGCCAACACCACGTCCGAAGAATCCTTCTGAATTGATTGATCCAATGGGGGTCAATCGTGCGAGTCTCTTTGCAAAAGGCAGGCGAGCGGCCGGTTCGCCAGGCGTTTCGATAGTCGGAGTGGCGAGGCTTTCCTGCTCGGTCATCCGCGTGACCATTGCGATAATCTGTACGGAACCCTGGCGAATAACGACATACGAACCAATCTGGCCGACTGCAATGTCTTCATCACCGATAGTAATGGTTGGCACATAGCCTTGTTCGTCCTCAATGAGTGTTGCAGCAAGTTGATTGCCTTGCACATCAACTAGATAACCAATGATTGTATTTGATTCGTTTGGCATGATTTATATCCTTTTCATAATGTATTCACAGTTCCACATGTCCGGGTGGCCCGCTCCGACTTCACCTTTAATGGCGCAGCGAGTCTCAGTCACAATGGTAACATTATTCTTAACACTCCAACGATTCCACGCTTCTTCAGATAGACATTTTGTAAATATCAATACTGTGAAGTCAGTTCTCGCAAGCGCATTTTCGATAAGTGTGTTGACATGTTCATCCGCAAAGCCGTAGCCGATGCAGGCTAAGCGATTCAGTGGATTATTATCCTGCCCCAGCGCACCACGAAAAGCAGACCACAATGATTGATAAGGTTGAGTCATAGTATCGTCCGCTTTGCGTCGTTGTGGTGGAATTATCAGACGTTTTGTATTCTCGGGAATTGATCCTCCGAAGCCACAACGACGTACTCCTAGAAAATCGCAGTGATACCATCCGACTGACCCATGCAATTTGAGCAGATGAAGTGGCTTTGCTGTCTCGTCAGTTTGTCGACCCTTGTGCGTTCCTCTGATCCTGAAAACACGCTCCTCAAAAATCGAAAAATCAAAGTATGCATGTTCGTGTCCATTGAAACCATCATAGAGGCGAACCCTTGCGCGTTCTGCAGCTCTCTCGATAAGAGGATCGTAATTCAGGCTGAATATCTTCACGTGTGGAACAGATTTTGCTGCAAGACGCTTTACGAACTCAATATGAGTATCCAGCGGCGGATAAAGGGGTAAGAAAAAATCAGCAATTGCCTTTCCAACGAGATGGCGATGTTCGCCTTCTTCCGGCCCGCCACCATCCAGCAGATCAAGAGCATGCTCGATACCCCTTGTGCCAGGCATATCAATCTTTGCCTGTATGTCATTGCGCTTGGGAGCATCGGAAATGAAGCCTTTAATTTTATCCCATAGTTCGAATGAGAGAGGATAGCCGTTTCCATTGATGTTCGACGAACCAGCCCCCAACAGATAACCCACACGTTGTGATTGAAGCTGCTCATTAATCTTAAATTCGAGTAATGATCTAAAATCCAATGCTTTCCTCATTCAATTATGTGCCTAACTTTATAAATCAGCCGGAGCATATCGATTGGTTGGATTGTCTTGTTTTAACTTATCTATTTCTTCTTTTAATGCTTTTTTAAATTCTATAGCTCTTTTTTCAAAGGATTGTTGGGTGCCACAAAAGCCTTTAAAATCTCCAATTAAAGATTGATTGGGTGGAAAATATTTAACTACTTTGCTTCGTTCAATCATGATATTTTCATACTTTGAAATTAACCATGGAAAATACAGAGATATGAGCATCTCAACTTTTTCTTTATAACCGGACTCTCCCGGGTTCTTAAGAAGCAAGGCATAAGCATCATTTTCAGATAGTTCGCCCTTAACATATCCAATTAAACCAACATAGATGGCCTCAAAACTTGTTTCCCACCTTGAAAATGACAAGTATATATCTTCTATTTTTTCTCTTAGGAGCCTTGCCATTATGACTTCGAGCTCATGTTTGTGCTGAAGTTTCTGTCTATTGTTATGTCCCTTATTAGTAAATATTAATACAACAATACCTACAATAAATGTTACCGATGCTCCTATTAATGCGCCAAATACTTGGGGGTGTAAGCTCTGCATTATTTATTATACCTCCATCGGTTATAACAATAAAATCAGTTGGTGAGCAGCTTTCTTATTATAGATTATTATACCATAGTTTCTGATTTGAAATCTTTATCAAAAACTCATGTATAAATTTTTCTTCCTCTTGTGTAACATCATACTGTAGGAATTTTATTCCTCGACAATTTATTACAGTTAACGGATTTGGGTTCTTAATATATCCGTACATGTTGAATTCACAAATAACACCTAATATATTTTCTCTGTCATTTATGTTTAGCTCTCTATTATGTGACATAACAAAATTTGTCAGAATATCTGAATGAACTTTTTTAAGTTCATGAATATCTTGACCAACAACCATATCGATATTAGGATTTAGCAACTCCGTAACATTAAGGCATACAATACCCTTTATATTAACCGAAAAATCATTAAGGAATCTTTGCTTTAATTGCGTGCTGGCATATTTGACACGATTTTTAATCATCTTTTGAGAGGTTATTCTTTTACATTCAAAATATACTTTGGCACCACTAATATCTGCTACAGCGTCCGCTAATTCATTTACAGTGACCGAATAACCTGCATTTATTAATCTTGCAGCAAGCGTTAACTCGAAGAAAAAGTCTCTTGAAGAATCCTTATAAGCGCTATTTCTAAATGCCTGACCAGCTGTTGCTTTTTTTAATTGTGACAAATAATTGATGCTATCAATGCGTTCAAAAGCGCTTTTTACTCTAATTAACTCAGTTGCCTCTGCATATGAACTTAGAAAAGAATAGAAAGTGGAAATCTTCTCTTCTTTAGATATGTTTGATTTAATTACTTTTCCAAATTCTGATATTTCTTTTTGATACCGACCAAATCGACTTCTTTTATAATTTATTCCTAATGAATCCAACCAAGCACACGCCTGTTTGAATTCTACAAGGATGTTTTGCCCTTTCTCTAAATAAGGATGATATGGCAATTCCAATAATCTCATAATTATTATCTTATTATTAATAACGGTGAGTTGTGTGGTTCCGAGAAACGACACGACTCACCGGCTGCCAGTGCCAAGGTAAGTTGACAAGTTACCACGGAAGCGCGGCCCTGGCAGTCCGTGTGCAGACGTTGGTTAAGTTCCAACCCCGTAACAATCATAACCTATAACAAGGAAAAGTGGTTCGAAATCTAATGCGTTGATATCTTCAACTTGCTTCCAGTTTTTTTCTACTTCCTCTGGATTAAGGCCGCCCATAGTAAACGCATTTGTAACTATTTTTCCTGTATGCTCATCTTTTAGTCCATTTATTTCTTCTATGGGTAAATGCCCAAGATACAGGTTTTGTTTTACGAACAGCCTGACTGTTAGCTCAACCTCAACAGTGTTATTATACCCATTGTCAATGAAAACCTTTGTGTTACCAAAAATAGAGATTTTGTCATGCTCACCGGGTTCACTTGGCATAAGACCTCTATCCCATTGTGATTGGACAGTTTTTAACGATGTTCCTAGAATATTACCGCTTTTATCTTGAACAGGGAGATTATAAAAATCTTCAGGGATTTTGAGAGGTTTAGGAGCAGAACAACTTATACCGAAGCTCATAAAGCTACTCCTAAAGTCACATAGGACAGGGGCAGTTACTTTTGTCTGCCACTTATGCTTTCCAGTTGATACAGGACGATATAAGTCAATCTGAAGTTTTTTTGCTCTTTTCAATGCTGCTTTGGTAAAGCCAGCAGGACATACTAAAGCACCTTTGTGAGCTCTTACATCTTGAACTAATCCATGAAATTCTTCGATGCCTTTAACATCTAATGCCTTGGAGTAATCTTTACAATCAATAACTATTCTTATCCTATACTGGCCAATGTTTTGTTCGACCAATACATCAATTTGCCTTTTTGTTTCACTATCAAGACCGTTAAGCTTTACATTATGTTGGACAAAAGCATCTGGGGATAGCTGTTTCTGAATCATGGCCACAAGATATTCAAGCGCTTTCCATTTCGGGGTTTCATCACTTATGGGTTTTTTCATTTAACACTTCCATTTTGATTATGAACTTAACATATGATTATACAGTTGCTGTGATTTGTTGACGCAATGCCATCAGTTATACAAAAATCCTGATTAATTACTATCAAAACGCTAAAACCACCCTCCTTCTTGCACTCTAAAAGATTGTAAGTATCTATATTATACGGATGCGGCATAATAATGCTGAATCATTATTTCAACATGTTTACAATATATCCTTACCCTTGCTCTTTAGCAATATTGATCAAAAAATGGTTTTTTGAAGGTATCATTTGTGGCTATCGAAAATCTTGAACTGGTAAAAATCCGCAAAATGTTTTCCTCATAAAATGCACCACTGAGCCTCTTGCAAATCTCAAATCTGTCAAACTACATATTTTACCCAGCAAAGCAGGGGCTATACCCAAAGGGGAATATCTATCCTTTTAATAGTAGTTGACAGTTTGTTGACACTATTTGTAGGGTGTCATGGTTAATAATATCAATATGTTAATGGCGGAAGCGCATGGGAATCGAACCCACCAGCCAACCTCGACGGCCAGCACACCGGATTTGAAGTCCGGGGGACCCACCAGGACCCGGCCGCTTCCGTCTGTGAGTATTATCATATGCACCATGGCCGGTCAAATTATGGATTAATTTCTGGGTCATATATATTTATACAACTTCAATATAGCTCACGGTAAAATATTTCTCTTGCAAAGAATTTTTTTTCACTTAAAATTAAGCAATAAATAGTTTGAATGTCATGCAAGTTTTGAGGGAATCCGAAAAAATCAATATAACTTGCTGATTTTTTGGTTTTATTCAACTGGGCTTCAACTTTTATTACCATTTCGGGTGATGGCATATATATTGCTCGAAAAGTAATAGGAAAAATAACATCTATAATAAGGGGGATTGCAATGAATAAACTGGCTAACTTGATTCCTTCAATCATGATCGCACTCATTCTGCTTATCATGACTGGCTGCTCAGGAGGCGGCAGTGAATCCGATGTAACAACTAGGAGCGAGGCAAACGATACTCCAGGCGTTGCAGTAGCGGCAACAACCTATGCCGATGCCTCAACCATCATTCTGCTTGCGGATTCCGAGACAGGAGCAGGCTATCAGATCGTTGAAGACGGGGCAACATTTGAAGCAGGATCAAAAGTGAAGTTCGGTATCAGGGTTGATGGCGGCTCATACGCAGTTAATCAAGTCCAGGTAAGCGATGGCGGCGGAAACCAGATAAAAGCAACGTATGATGCAACTCTTGAACTTTACCTTTGCAATTATCCTGTATCAGATACCGACAGATTGATGCCGGTCCTTATACAGGTTATGCATCCGAACGGCCAGGCCTCAAAGGCAAAATATGTTTTCAGGACAGTCGAATTCGCAAGGACATCTCAGCTTATCAGAAATGGGTTAGGTGTGCTTATCGGCAAAGACATCCTGCAAAGCGCTGCGGGAATGGAACTGAGCGGACTTGCAGTTGATGACCTGATTCCTTATTCCGGAACCTTTGACTCAAATATAATGAAGCTGACTTCCGGCATATTGAAAATTCCTTTTAACCTTATTGACGGACTTGATGGAAATGAAACGGATGAAGTAGCACCAACACTTAAACTGAGGGCTGCAAGTATTTTGAATCTTGATATGGGAATCAACACCATGATGCTCGATGATATGCTTGGCGGACTTACCGGAGATCTGGGTGCTGATATGAGCGGTCTTAATCTTTCATTAAAACCCCTTTTCCTTGATATAAACGGAATACCAAAAAATACTACAGATGACATGGCGGCGCTCAGCATAGGTCTCTTCATGAAAAAACTTGATGAAAATGATGATAAAACCGTATTCCCCGGCGGTGTTACACTTTATCCAGGAAGCAGTGATGATATACCACTAACTAATGATAATGATACTTCAGCTATAGAGGTAAGCCTTTCACAAGAAAACATGACACAGTTCGTAAGTGAACTACTCAATGGGAATGTGGTTATTCCGGCACTCAGTATACCGACAGCTGTTCCTTCATATAAGGATGCAAAACCTGCAGTTCTGCAGCAGATGAAAATATCCTTTAACAAAAACGGCATAGCCTTTGATTTTATAACTGCAAATCCTCTGTTAATAATCAATGACATCAGGATTGAATACCTGGAAAACGGCAAGGCATTGTGGATGATGTCTCTAGACCTGGCATTTAAGCTTGATGCAGGTTCACACAGCGCTAAGATTGAGAATAATTCAAAGAAGGATTTTGGGTCATATCTGGATATTTATCTTACATTGGTACCTGAATATTCCCACTGCGTAGTGCTGAAAGATGATATGGGCATTATGATGTTCGACCATTCAGACTTCCCTTCACTTCTTGTTGATTCCCTCAAAGGTATGTTACCTTCAGATAATGAAGTCAAAGGCGACCTTGAGCTGTCCATCCTTATGGGTGCTAAGCTTGGTGGTGAGGATGGTGATATTGTAGGAAAAATTAACGAGGACGACACGGAAGACTATGGTTTCGCAATGATACTAACAGATGACGGCGCCTCGGCAGTATCAGAAGCCGGCCGCTGCTTCCTGAAAATGGCCACTGAAGAAACTGACTTAAGTAAAGCAGGACTATGCTTCATCAACACAGCTACCTTGAACTAAAATTAATTTAATCATTGAACATTTAGGGCATATCGTTATAAAATCAAAGCAGGGCCAAAAAGGCCCTGCTTTGATTGCATAGATAAACAAAATTTGAGGAGGATTACATGAGGTTCCTTTATAAGCTTTTTCTTATCCTGTTTACTCTCATGGTTATCTCAAGCGCCGCATTTGCCGTTAATGAAGCAGCCCAGTGGAACTGGAAAGATGTTAAAATAGGGCTTGAGGGCGATTACCAGATGTTCGGGAAATATTTTAGCGAACGCGATATCAACAGCTATGACGGCAACCTGAAGCCCAAATATAATATTTCTCCTCCGCCCACAAATGAAATAGCGGCTCTTCCACCAGATCAAGGTGGCCCAACAAACGGCCAGACGGATAAAATCGAGGCATGGCTTGAGAACGAGCTTTTTCTTGTTCCGTCTATAGCTTTCAGTGACAAGCTTACATTTCAGGCGCGTATTGATATTGATTATCTGATATTTGATTCTGATAACAACACAAAGGTTTTGTATGAACCTGTAGATTCAGGTGCCGGTTATACGCTTCTGTCAACAAAAAAGGCTGACCAGACAATACGGCTTACTGAAGCTTTTGTGCAGATGATTACCCCTGTAGGGCTATTTGTAGCCGGCCGCTTTAATGACGGCAGCAATGGTATTGTGTGGGCGGCGCAGTTCGACGAAGCACTTCCAGGTTGGACATTTGCAGTTGCATGGAACAAAAAGGCAGAACAGAAATTCTATTATGAAGACCCTGATGTCCCTTATTACGACCCAAACACCAGAAATGGCGATTATCTTGATAGAGATGACATGGATGAAATAAGGGTTGTCACGATATATGAAAAGCCTGACAAGACAATAAAATCCGAGCAATGGCTTGATTTCCGTCTGGGCTACTCCAAATCGGCAGCCACCAACATGAGAATATGCCTACCCCAGTGGAAGTTCAATTATAACAAAGGGAATCTCCACTATTTCCATTATCTGGGAACCGGAATGGGCACTTTGGCTGAAATAACAAAAGGCCCGATAGGTGACGATCTTAAGGCCCTTATGGACAATGGAAATCAACTGGCTCCTCCAGGGTATTCTTACCCTTATTATGAACCAGGTTCCGAACACTATCTTCCCATAAAAGACATGGGCCCAGTCGAAGGTAAAGTGGGCATTGCCCTTTTCGATGTGGCCTATGACATAGGTAAGGTGACACCTTTTGCATCAGCGGTATATACAACGGGCATCACCCATTGGACTGAGATAAACGGTTTCCTCTGGGATGAATACAACCCGAAAGGATACAGGACACCTTCATATTTGAATGTTATCCTTCTCGGTGAAGTTGAAGACAAATATTTTAACGCCCTTGTCAATCTGGCAACAAAAGAGGCCTTTGACCAGAACGATATATGCTTCAACAACATGACACTGGGAAGGCTTGGCGCAAAATACCGTTTTGCCGACAAATGGGAATTCATGGGACAGGCAGTCGTGGCATGGCGCTCCAATGTAAAGTTTTTCGAGGATGAATACTGGTCATCATTCCCGGTAAATTATGCCTTATGGTTTAAATATACTGACAGCAACGGCCATGAAATCGTCCCGTTCTTATTCATGAGAGATGACGTGCAGTATAAGACCAATGTTTCCCCTTATCTTGGCACAGAGCTTACAGGCTGGCTTACCTATAACCTTTTCAATGGTCTTGATGTCTCATTGATAGGGTCATATTTCTTTGCAGGTGATTTCTATCAGGATACATTGACCCCGAAGCCTTATCTGGTCCAATGGCTTGATACAACTGACCCTACTTCTCAAGCTAAACAGTACACAATATATGGCCCCAACCTCGGCGCTGACCAGTTTGATCTTACAAATGCATGGACTGTCCAGTTCAAGATCGACTTTAAGTTTAACCTCAATCCTACAGCGCTGTCTGCTGTAACAAGCACTGAAATGCAGCAGAAATAGTTATTAATAGAAAAGAGCATAAAAAGGCGGGGTAATACCCCGCCTTTTTTATATCCGGCAATCAACTTTATTTTCTTTGCTGAAAACTTCAAACTGAATATTAAAAAATC
>CAZEMO010000003.1:0-275173 GCA_964513375.1 uncultured Bacteriovoracaceae bacterium
GCACATAAGGTCAAGAGCTAACCGGTAACAATCTTTAAATTGATTGTTTTAGTTGATTCAAATCAATTACATAAAATGCAAGTAAGGCTTATTCATATAATATCAAAATGAAACTGTCTAAAAAGGAGAAAACGAAATGGAAGCAGAAAGCATTGTAAAACACGCAACGGACAGCGACTTCGATGCAATGGTAATCAACTCTGAAACGCCTGCGCTGGTTGACTTCTGGGCGCCGTGGTGCGGACCGTGCAGGGCTATAGCCCCTGTACTGGAAGACCTTGCAAAGGATTACAGCGGAAAGGTCAATATCGTCAAAGTAAATGTTGACGAAAATCCTCTTACAGCTCGTGAATATTCAGTCAGAAGCATTCCCATGCTTATTTTCTTCAATAAAGGTGAAATAAGGGAATCCATGCTTGGATCAAGGCCCAAAGAACAGCTTTCCGCAATGATTGAAAGGAACGTGAATTTATGAGCGAAGCACTTATTTTTATAGGCATAATAGTCATCTGGGTTATCCTGCAGATGTTCATCCTGCCCAGGTTCGGCGTACAGACTTGAATGAGCAGCGCCTGTCAGGTTGACAGAAAGGATGATCAAAAAAAGAAAGAAAGGTAGCTCAAAGGATAAATTCTCAACGCCCGGGGCTGACGACTTTTGAATAATCAAGTATTGCTATTGAAAGCTTCTGCGTTCTATGGCTTCATTGCATATCATGAAGACTCTTAATAAGATTGATATGGACATATTAAGGCTTGCCCAGGGTGATCTGCCTGTATGTGAAGAGCCTTTTGCAGTATGGGCCGGAGAGATCGGGATTTCTCAGGAAGAGCTTATAGGCCGTCTTGAAAGGTTTAAAGAAACTGGCATCATCCGAGATTTCAAAGCGATTCTCAGACATCAGAAGGCCGGCATCCTGGCAAATGCAATTGTGACATGGGCGGTGGAAGAGGAAAGGGTGGAAGAGACCGGTAAAGAGCTTTCCGGATATGAAGCTATAACCCACTGCTATGAACGACCTGATTTCGGCGCATATAGTATCTTCACTATGATTCACGCGAAAACAAAAAAGGAACTGCTGGACCTTGTAGGCAAAATTTCAGATGAAACCGGCATCAGAGACTATAAAATATTCTGGAGCAAACGCGAGTTCAAGAAGTCATCAATGCAGTATTTTTAGAGAACAGGCACAGAGTATAGAAACAGATACGAGGCATAGAGGCTCCAAGATTTGAATCAAATGCAAGATGCATAACCAAGTCCTGTATGCATTTTTGATCCAGCTACTTTCATGCCTGAGATTTACCCATCCTGAGATTTAACTCTGTGCCTATCTTAAATACTGCATTCTGGCTTGAAGGCATTGACCTGACAGATATAAACATTAATATCTTAAAGTATGGCTTGATACATAAAACTGCATAATTGAAGTATCCATGAGGAGTTTGGTCTGGGGATAAGGAGGGGTCACAGAAATGAAATCCTGGCTTTCGGGTTTGCGTTTCCGCCTCATGGTGCTCGTTATTCTCGCCATGGTGCCCGTAAGCCTGCTGATGTTTACCCGAATAATAATCGAGAGGAATGAAAATATCCTTGAAATCAAAAATGACGGATTGAAAACTGCCGAACTGAGCGCTTCCGGCGCCGCCCGTCTTGTAGAAGGATGCAGGCAACTTCTCCTGTCGCTCGCATACACGAGTCAGCTGATAAAACAGAACAGACAGATGGAAACGGAACTTATGCAAAATTTGAGTATGGCGACACGGGAGTATCTGATGATTGGCATATGCGATCCGGAAGGTCTTGTTATTTCATCTTCTGTTCCTGCAGACAAAAAAATATATGTCTATGACCGTGAATGGTTCAAACGTTTGCAGAAGTCAAAGGGTTTCAGTGTAGGAGACTATCAGGTAGGCAGGATAACTGGAAAACCAGGAATAACTTTCGGCTATCCTATCATTTCGGACAACTCTGCCGGCAAAGCTGCGACCTCGGTTTTTGTCGCGCTTGACCAGAGGGTACTGAGCCTTCTGATTAATAAAATTGTCCTGCCGAAAGGCTGTCTGGTCAATCTAATTGACAGAAATGGCATAATCATAACCAGAAACCCAGACACGAAATGGCTTCAGGGCAAATCAAGCATGGGATTCAAGGAATTCAAACAGACCGGTAAAAAGCCGGGGGAGTATGTCGAAGCAGTAGGTACTGACGGCAATAAGAGGCTTTTCACGTTTGCAAACGTCCCTGGAAGCGACGATGGTTTATTCGTAGGTGTTGGCCTCTCTTTAAGCCAGATATACGAAGATACCCGAAAAAATATGATCACGGGCTTGATCTGGCTTGGACTGTCAATGGCAGTGGCGTTTATTTTTGTCTGGTTCGCAACAGACATTTCAATAATCAGACACGTACGGAAGCTTGTTAATGCAACGAAGATGCTGGCAGAAGGGAAAACAGAGGCGAGGGCCGTCTTAAAAGGTGGAACAAGAGAGATAAAAGAGCTGGCCGGTTCATTTAATGAAATGGCCGGTTCGATTGAGACCTACAGCAAAAATATGGAACAGCTGGTTGCAAAAAGAACTGCTGAATTAGAGAAGGCACATGAAAAACTTCTGGAAAGTGAAGAACTGTTCAGGATATCTTTTGAAAATGCCAATGTCGGCAAGTCGCTGATAAGACCTGACGGAAGCTTTTTAAGGGTCAATCAGGCTTTTTGCAACCTTCTGGGCTACACACGGGATGAACTGCAAAATATCAATTTTGCAGAGATCACACACCCCGATGACATTGCATTAAATCAAAAGGCTGTCAGCAGCCTTTTTTCAGGCGAAATTCCCGCCATCAATATGGAAAAACGGTATATCCACAAGGACGGACAGACAGTCTGGGTGGAACTCTCTTCCGTCCTGCTGCGCGACAAAGAAGACAAGCCGCTATATCTGATTACAAATCTTATAGACATTACCGAACGCAAATGGGCAGATGCCGAGCTTAAGGAGCGCAATGAAAGATTCAGAAAGCTTTCTTCCCAGGTTCCGGGGATGATTTACGAGTTCTTAAAAAAGCCTGACGGAACCTATTGCGTTCCATTCGCTACTGATGCCATCGAGGATGTCTTCGGCTGTTCAGCAAGGGACGTGCGCAACGATTTTTCTCCAATAGCAAAAGTTATATTGCCTGATGACATGAGTAAAGTGATCAGCTCAATTGAATATTCAGCCGAACACATGATCCCCTGGCTGTGCGAATTTCGTGTTCAGGTTCCGGACAAACCTCTCAGATGGATTCTGGGAGAGTCAAAACCTGAAAAACTGTCTGACGGCAGTGTATACTGGTATGGATTCGCTACAGATATTACAAAACGCAAACATGATGAAGAGGCTATTAAAATATCTGAAGAAAACTACCGGACAATATTCGACACGGCAAACGATGCCATATTCATTCATGATCTCGAAGACGGCAGGATTCTGGATGTAAACAAAAGAATGTGCGAGATGTATTCCTATACCCGTGAGGAGGCATTGAAGCTTGATATTGAATCAGTCAGCGAAGGGCATACGCCTTACTCTAAGAATGATGCCGCTGAGAAAATCAGGGCATCTCAATCAAAGGGACCGCAGCTCTTTGAGTGGAGAGCAAAAGATAAATACGGGAATATATTCTGGGTGGAAGTCAACCTCAAGCTTAGCTTTATAGGCGGAAAAGAAGTCGTAATTGCAATTGTCCGCGACATTACGGAGAGGAAGAAAAACGAGGAAGAAAGGCTTAATCTCGAAAAGCAGCTTCATCAGGCTCAGAAGCTTGAAAGCCTAGGCGTACTTGCCGGAGGGATCGCACATGACTTCAACAACATACTTATGGCTATCCTAGGCAATTCCGAACTGGGGCTCATGAATGTACCTGACGGTTCGCCGTTGCGCTCTAGGTTCGAGGCCATAAACAAGGCATCGCTGAGGGCCTCTGAAATATGCAAACAGATGCTTGCATATTCAGGCAAGGGCCGCTTCATGATTCAAACCATAGACCTTACAGAAGTTATCAGGGAAATGATGCCTATGCTTGAGGTCTCTGTAAGCAAGAACGCCCTTCTTGATTACAGCCTTGCAGATGGTCTTCCCATGATTGAAGCGGACAGGTCACAGATTCAGCAGATAATCATGAACCTTGTCATAAATGCATCCGAGGCTATCGGCGAAAAAAGCGGCGTAATAAATATTTCGACCGGGTTTACCGAAATCGACAGAGAATACCTTGAAGAGGCTCAACTGGAAAACGACCTGAAAGAAGGCAGCTATGTATGTCTTGAAATCGCGGATACAGGCTGCGGCATTGACAGCCCGACATTATCCAGAATCTTTGACCCGTTTTTCTCGACTAAGTTTACAGGAAGGGGCCTGGGGCTGCCGGCTGTGCATGGAATAATCCACGGCCACAAGGGCGGCATAAAAATCATCAGCGAGCCGGGCAAGGGCACCATATTCAGGGTGCTGCTGCCGGCAGTCTCGTATAAGGTTGAACAGGCACCTGCGGTAAAGAGGAAAGAAGAAGCCTTTACAGGAAGCGGGACTATCCTTCTTGTTGACGATGAAGAATCGATAAGGTCTCTTGGCCGCATCATGCTTGAACGTATGGGCTTCAGCGTGTATTCCGCGGCAGACGGCAGGGAAGCCGTTGATATATTCCACAAAAATAAAGACCGGATAATCTGCGTCCTGCTTGACCTCACAATGCCAAATATGGGCGGCGAGGAAACATTCAGGGAACTGCGCATACTCAGACCAGACATCCCGATTGTTATAAGCAGTGGCTACAATGAAGATGAGGTGAAGGGCCGCTTTACCGGAATGAATCTGTCCGGCTTCATCCAGAAACCATACCATATGAATGCCCTGATGGCGGTATTGAAAAAGGTGATAAATGGGTAATTCAACCGTCCTGACTGATAAGGCATACTCAAAATTCAAGTACATCCTCCTGGCAATATATGTGCTGGTGCTGTTCGGTATAAGTCTTTCCGGCTGGCTTTATATGAAAAAACAGCTGGCTGACGAGACGAACAGGATAAATCATAATCTGAACGCAATCGCCGAGCTCAAGGTTCAGCAGATCATCAACTGGCGTAATGAACGGCTGGGAGATGCAAATCTTGTATACAACTCTAACCTGATTGCCGAAACCGTAAAATCATATCTTTCAGATCCATACTCGCCCAGGGCACGGAATCACATGCTTGACTGGATGACGGGCATGCAGAAAAGCTTCAGCTACAAGGCAATTACCCTGTATGATGACAAGTTTAAACTTCTCATTTCAGTTCCGTCAATACCCGCTACAGAAGATGAATCTTTTACGAGCATCAAAGATAAGGTCTTAAGCTCGGATAAGATATTGATGTTCGACCTTTACCGGGAAAAGTCAGGGGTAATAGCAATTGATCTTACAGTGCCTGTTTATCCGCCTGATTTGAGATTATCAGCCGGTGATGCTTCACCGATAGCCTTCATAATCTTCGAGATAGACCCATACATTTTTTTGTACCCTCTCATTCAGAAATGGCCGACGCCCAGCAAAACAGCCGAAACGCTTCTTGTGGAAAAAAAAGGAGACAAGATACTGTATCTGAACGAACTCAGGCATGCAAAAGGGACAGCCCTCAAGCTTGAAAAGCCAGTTAATGATCCGAACCTGCCTGCAGCAATTGCCCTGAGCGGAAGGAATGGGACCTTTGAAGGCATAGACTACCGCGGAGTTCCGGTAATCGCGGCCTCAGGTGCAATTCCTGGAACCGCATGGACGATAATTGCAAAAGTGGATAAAACTGAGATTTATAAACCGCTGTACGACAGGCTTTTTGCAACAGGCCTGGCAATCGCTGTGATACTGATCGCATCCATGCTCGGTATAAGCGGTATCTGGTGGAGGTACAATTCGAAAGTACTTGAAAGGGATATCGAAGCGCGCAGACGGTCAGAGGCCGTGCTCCGTGAATCAGAGGAGAAGTTCCATCTGCTTGCAGATTTTACGCATGACTGGGACTACTGGATTGATAATGACAGGCGCTTTGTCTATTCATCCCCATCTTGTGAACAGTTAACTGGTTACACTGCGGAAGAATTTGTTAATAATCCTGAATTGCTGATCGATATAGTCCATAAAGAAGACCGGGAAAGGCTCGTATCACATATAAATGATTATCATGCCTCGGATGAATTGAGCCAGGCCGAATTCAGAATCATGCATAAAGACGGCTCAGTCAGGTGGATCGATCATGTCTGCAAACCAATATTCAATTCAGTCTCCATAAATATCGGCAGGCGGGCAAGCAATCGTGACATAACAGAGCGCAAAAATTCGGAAGCACTGCTTCAGCGCGAGCGCGAACTGTACATTGACCTGGTAAACACTCAGCCTGCCGGGATATACCGGCTGCGAGTATTTCCAAAGGAGGTACGGAGCGGCTCCGGCAATCCACATTATGTCATCGAGATGGTAAACAAGAGGTTCTATGAGATTCTAGGCATAGAAAAAGAGATATTCAAAATCAATCCCGGCATTATCAATGAGATGATACATCCAGAGGATAAAGACGGATTTATGGCAAAGCGTATTGAATCAAATACGAACCTGATCACTTTTTCATGGGAAGGGCGGATGAATACAAATGAAGGAATCAAGTGGGTCCATTACGAATCGATCCCGCGGCCTGTGGAAAACGGGGATGTGCTCTGGACAGGAGTTATATATGACATTACTGAAAGGAGGCTGCAGGATGAGGAGCGCAGGAAGATCGAGGAAAGTCTTCAGCAGACCCAGAAGCTCGAGAGTCTGGGTGTGCTTGCGGGCGGGATCGCACACGACTTCAACAATATTCTGACAGCCATTCTGGGCAATGCGGAGCTTGCTTTGATGGACCTTTCCGAATTGTCTCCCGCAAGACCCAGACTGGAATCCATCAACAAGGCCTCATTGAGGGCGGCCGATCTTTGCAGACAGATGCTGGCATATTCAGGGAAGGGAAGGTTCGTAATAAAAGCGGTTGACCTGTCTGAAATAGTTGAGGAAATGAGCCGCATGCTGGAGGTTTCCGTATCGAAGATGGCGATTTTGAACTTCAAGCTTGGAAGAGGCTTGCCTTCAATACATGCCGATGTATCACAGATTCAGCAGATCGTCATGAACCTGATAATAAACGCGTCCGAAGCCATCGGCGAAAACAGTGGTGCAATCTATATTGAGACGGGCCTTATGGAATGCGACAGTGAATATCTTAGCAAGGCTCAGATGTCAGGACAGCTTAAAGAAGGTTATTACATATACCTCGAAGTGGCGGATACCGGCTGTGGAATGAGCAAGGATACATTGTCGAGGATTTTCGACCCGTTCTTCTCTACAAAATTTACAGGCAGGGGCCTCGGCCTCTCAGCAGTGCAGGGCATAGTCCGGGGCCATAAAGGCGCCATGAAGATTTACAGCGAACCTGGCAAAGGCTCGACTTTCAAGGTGATGTTCCCTGCAGTCGATGCCTTGCCCGATTCTATGTTTCCTCAACAAAAGGAAGAAGATATGTTCTGGAAGAGCAGCGGTACTGTTCTGCTGGTGGATGACGAAGAGTCAATAAGGGCTCTCGGGAGGCTTCTGCTTGAACGTCTGGGTTTTGATGTCATGCTCGCTTCCGATGGAAAAGAGGCGCTGGAAATATTCAATATGCATAAAGATAAAATACGCTGTGTCATTCTTGACCTTACAATGCCGCATATGGATGGAGAGCAGACATTCCGAGAACTGCGCATTATTGACCCAGAAATTCCGGTAATCATGAGCAGCGGATACAATGAACAGGACGTTGTCCACCGTTTCCTGGGCAAGGGTCTTTCAGGCTTTGTCCAGAAACCATACCGCATCGGCACTTTATCTTCCGCCCTTAAGAAAGTGTTGTCGAATGAAGGTAAAAACCCACCTGCCGGCAGTAAAATGTAATTTAAAAATATAATTTTTATTTGGCTAAGCAACTGCTCATAATGTAAACAAATCCTGTTCGTTAAAACACCAGTAAAAAGGAGGCTGTAATGACCAACAGCGAACTTTTCGATAAGGCAAACAAAGTAATACCAGGCGGGGTCGATTCCCCTGTTCGCGCATTTAGAAAAGTGGGCGGAACGCCCAGGTTCGTTTCTTCGGCAAAAGGGGCCTGTATCACTGATGCCGAAGGTAAAAAATATATTGATTTCGTGCTTTCGTGGGGTCCGATGATACTGGGGCACTGCCATGAAAAGGTAGTTGAGGCGGTTAAGAAACAGGCATCTACCGGCATGAGCTATGGCGCCCCCACCGAACTTGAAGTCAGGATGGCCGAAACGATATGCGGTGCGTTTCGGTCTATTGACAAGGTGCGCTTCGTGAATTCCGGGACCGAGGCGACAATGAGTGCGATCCGCCTGGCAAGAGCATTTACGGGCAGGAATATCACCGTCAAGTTCGAGGGATGCTATCACGGCCATGTCGACAGCCTTCTTGTCAAGGCTGGTTCGGGCGCATTGACATTGGGAATTGCCGACACCGCAGGCATACCTGAAGGCATCGCATCGACAACCGCAGTAATAGACTATAACGACATCGAAGCCTTCAGGGCATTCATGGCGGCCAGAGGCGGCGAGGTGGCGGCAGTAATTGTCGAGCCTGTTGCAGGAAATATGGGTGTCGTATTGCCTAAACAGGGATTTCTTGAGGCGTTGAGAGATGAAACGGCAAAGTCGGGAAGTCTGCTTATTTTCGATGAAGTAATTACCGGTTTCAGGTTCAGGTTCGGCGGCTACCAGGATGAAATCGGAATAAAGCCCGACCTGACCTGTCTTGGCAAAATAATAGGCGGAGGGCTTCCTGTCGGCGCATTCGGGGGAAGGGCGGACATCATGGATATGCTTGCCCCGATCGGCCCTGTCTATCAGGCAGGCACCCTTTCAGGCAACCCTCTGGCTATGGCTGCAGGACTGGCAACACTTGAAGTCTTAAGGGATACGCATCCATATGCGGATCTGGAAAAATCCCTTAACAGACTGCTTGATGCTGTCGAATATGAAGCATCGAGAAAGGGGAGGCCGGTCTCGGTCAACCGTATCGGTTCAATGGCTTCAATCTTCTTCAATGACAAGGATGTAAAAGGCTTTGCAGATGTCATGGCAAGCGATGCAAAGGCATATACCCGTTTTTTCCATGCACTCCTCGATGACGGCATTTATCTTGCGCCTTCACCCTATGAAGCTATGTTCATAAGCATTGCCCACGGTGAAAACGAAATCTCAAAGGCTATCGAGAGCATGGAAAAAGCATTCAATAAGATTGAAGCTGACTCCTGAACTCTGTTTTCGGATAAGGGCCGCCTCCGGGAAGAAGCCCGTAATATACTCCGAGCCAGTATCCAATCAGATAGTCGACGCCAGGGCCTGTGTAGGTCTGATCTTCCTCTCCGCTGCATTTTAGGTGATAGGGGCTTCTTTCCCAGAGCATGGGCTCCCAGCACCTGTCGTCAACTTCATGGGCAATTGCCGTCTGAGGCTCGATATCCAGTCTGATGCCGGTCAAATCCTCGAACCATCCATTCTTTTCAATTACAGAACTTGCCCAGAGAGAGAAGCTGTCAAGCGGTAGATCGTCTCTGCAGGTGACTTTCCTGCGGTAATTTGGCGCATCGTTCATTACAGTGAGCCCGTGATATACATCGTCGGCAAGGGCGTTCATCGCTTTTGTATCGTATATGCCGCTCCTTAAACATATGCCGAAATATACACTGTCGAAAAATGCGTTGTGAGTATCGCTCGAATGTTTTCTGACATTCATTTTCCATATGCCTAAAAGGTAGTTAAACCGGCACCTGTCAGGCCACAATCTGAACAGGGGCTCGGCAAAGGAATAGTTGTTTATAAAGGCATAGTATTCCATATACCTGTTAAAATATGCGATGGATGTGAAAGCGAGCCCAGGACAAACTTTTCTGTATTCCTTATCAAGAAGGTCCCAGAAATACGGTTCATCGATCACATGAGCCGCCTGAACGAGCAGGGCCAGACGTATATCAGGCAGGATATCGGCCGCAGAATAAACATCTCCGAAGGGGTCGATGATTTTCCATCTGTTTTTTTCAAGAGTAAGTATAACTTCTCGGAAATCCTCTTTTATTGTCGCGCGCATATTCTCATCGTCAACCGCATCATAGGCCCAGGTGAGCCCCCAGAACCAGGTTATATACTTGTCCCTCACATTGTGGCCCAGCCAGAAATAACCTTCATATTTACCAGTTCCGGCATATTTGTTGTCCGCGTCAGGATATTCAACATTCCATGGCGGGCTGTCAGGTGCGGCATATCTGGCCAGATAGCCCGGGTTACCGGTGATGTCCTTTACGATATGAAGGTAGTTGGCGATTCTCAGAACTTCTTCACGGGCCTGGGGCTCTTTCGTTATGATGTATCTGACGGATTGCGTGACAAGGTATGTAGCTGTCCAGTCAGTGCTGTCGCCCGAGCCACTTGTCCTTAATATTTCAGTGCGTGATTCATCTGTAAAGACAATATCTGAGACTCCACCAAGACCTGTCGAATGCCATTTTATAAGAAAGTCAGTGTATGCCTGAGCTTTGGCTATAAGATATGCATCCTGCTCGACGGGTTTTTTTTCGACTTTACAGGAGGATAAACAAAAACTGATTGTTAAGACTAAAACATAAATGATTTTTGAGCATGGACAGGAATTTTTCATAGAGTTAAACCCCCTCAACCAAAATTCAATCTTTTGATTAACACCAAATATCATTAAAATGTCTATCAGATAATAATTATGGTGATAAAAATCCAGCAGCAGGCACTGAGAAGCTAATTTAATAATATGATATCAACTAGTTATATATGCAAGGCTCTAATTTTGCCATTACGCCAATATTTTGCGCAAGCCTGTATGATTCATCATCCTGATTTTGCATGCATTGGGAATATATGAGATATTTTGCAAATTATCATTGATTGAGAAGGGTAAGATAGCATGATTTAAAAAATTATACAAAGCAGTACAGATCATGTTTTGTATCAGATGAAATTTATCAATGGGCTTAATACGTTTGAATCTTTGAAACGAAAAAAAAACAAATTTATTCGAACGAAAAATATTTGCATATAGTTCTATCAGAAGGGAAGTGAAGTCTTTAGTAGCAGAGAGACTCAATATATCTGATATTTAACATAACATATATTATCGGCTGTATAGGTGCCGGTTTCATGTTTTCTTTATATCTATCTTTTGATTTCTTGAGATTAAAAGGTTCCGGGAGAGGACACATTTGATTGTGTCCTCATTGGAAAAAATATTTAAGAAAATAATTTAGGATCTGTATTCCGCGTTAATTTTTACATAGTCATAAGATATATCTGTAGTCCAGGCAGTGAATGCGCCTTTTCCGATGTTCAGGTTGATCTCGATTATGATTTCTTTTTCTTTAAGCGAGCAGTGCACTTTCTCTTCGTTGAAAGTTTCGGACTGGATTCCTTGTTCAGCAACATCGAGTCCGTTGATTTTTATTGATATCTTATCCGGATTGACATCCGCTCCGCTGTATCCGAGTGCGCATGCAATCCTTCCCCAGTTGGGGTCGGCTCCGAATAAGGCTGTTTTTACAAGAAGGGAATTCGCGACAGCCATTGCTGCTGTTCTGGCATCGTCTCTCGATACCGCTCCGTTGACAGTTACTTTGACAAGCTTGGTCGCGCCTTCGCCATCCCTGACCACCATCATGGCCAGTTCGCTTATTGTCTCTCTTATGGTTTCTTTCACCTCATCCAGCGCAGCCTCTATTCTGCCGGAAGATACTGCAATCAGTGTGTCATTGGTGGACATGTCACCGTCTACCGTAATCACATTAAAGGTATTTTCTGCCGAATCATTAACAATATTCCTGAGTTGCGCGATATTAATCTTTGCGTCAGTGAGTACTACGGAAAGCATTGTTGCCATATTGGGAGCAATCATTCCTGCACCCTTGGCAAAGCCCAGGACAGTTGCATCACCTGCTCTTTTCGATACTATTTTTGGAAATGTGTCTGTTGTCATTATCGCTGTTTCAAAAGGCTCAGGATCATCTCCAAGGGATTCCGACAGCAACCTTACCTTTTCTATCATCCTGTCGACAGGAAGTCTCAACCCAATTACTCCGGTCGATATCGGCAGGATCTCTTCAGGACTGATCTCAAGGCTTTCGGCTAAGGCATTCATAAGGGTTCTTGCATCTTCAATCCCTTCGGAACCTGTACATGCATTGGCGTTTCCCGAGTTTGCAAGTATGGCCCTGATAGAGCCTTTTTTGATATTCTCAATACAGATTTGAACAGGCGCCGCCTTGACCTTGTTCGTTGTAAAGACACCCACTGATGTAGCAGTCGAATCGCAGAAAATAAGCCCCATATCGAGCTTTTTAGTCTCCCTGCTCTTGACTCCTGCATTTACTGCTGCAAACCTGAATCCGACCGGTACGGCTGTCACTCATTCCTCCCGCAACACTGCTTGTATTTTTTTCCTGATCCGCATGGACATGGTTCGTTTCTTCCGACCTTCTTCCCCTGCCTTCTTACTGTTTCAGGCTTGATTTCCGGGCCGCGCGACATCATCATTCTCTGTTTGCGTTCCTTCTGTGCAATGCGTTCTACATCGCTCTCACGCTGGAGCTGCATCTTGTAGAGCCTTTCGAGGGTCAATTCTTTTACCCTCAAAAGCATATCCGTGAAGGCATCAAAACCTTCCCTCTGATACTCCCTCAGAGGATTTTTCTGTGCATATCCCCTGAGCCCGATACCCTCTTTCAGATGATCCATTGAAAGCAAATGATCTTTCCAGAGCGTATCAAGCGTGATGAGCATAACCTGACGTTCGACCATACGCATAATTTCAGGGGTAAATATCTTTTCACGCTCGTCATAAAGAGCCAGGAGTTCCCGCACTACATTGTCAAGCAGGTCTTCCCTGTCCGTACTGCTTACTGGGTCAAAGGCAAGATCAAGGCCGAATGTATTTTTCAGCCTGATTTTCAATCCATCCATGTCCGAATCGTTTATCCTGGCCTTTTTAGAGATGTATTCTTCAACGATAAACCTTGCCGTCTCTTCTATCATACCTTCGACGGACGGCCTGAGATTCTCCTCTGAGAGTATCTTTCTGCGCTCGGTGTATACGACTTCCCTCTGCTTGTTCATGACATCGTCGTATTCAAGGAGGTGCTTTCTGATTTCGAAGTTCCTGCCTTCGACTTTTTTCTGGGCGCTTTCGATGCTCCTGTTGATGAGCGGGTGCACGATCGGTTCGTCTTCCTTTACGCCCAGCCTGTCCATGATCGATGAAATGCGCTCGGAACCGAATATCCTCAATAAGTCGTCTTCGAGAGAAAGATAGAATTTCGACTCGCCAGGGTCGCCCTGACGCCCGGACCGGCCTCTGAGCTGATTGTCGATTCGTCTGCTCTCATGCCTTTCAGTGCCGAGGATAAAAAGCCCGCCTGCATTGACTACTTCATCATGCTCTTTTGCACAGGCTTCCCTGAGCTTGCCAAGGATCTCTTCATAATTGCTGTCCTCGGCCTGAAGAGCCTTTTGTCTCGCCATATATACCGGGTTTCCTCCGAGCTGGATGTCGGTACCGCGGCCGGCCATGTTCGTCGCTATTGTTATGGCCCCTTTTCTGCCCGCCTGTGCGATAATTTCGGCTTCTTTCTCATGGTGTTTGGCGTTAAGCACATTATGAGGCAGGTTCTTGCGTTTTAAAAACTTTGCGACATGCTCTGAATGTTCGATTGATATGGTACCGACCAGGACAGGCTGCCCCTTTTTGTGGCATTCCTCGATCTGCCTGACGACGGCATTATACTTTTCCTTCTCTGTTTTGTAGATAAGATCGTTCTGGTCGATTCTTATCATCTGCATGTTCGTGGGGATTACATTTACATCCAGGTTATATATGTTCTTGAATTCCAATGCCTCGGTTTCAGCCGTACCGGTCATTCCCGCAAGCTTATCGTACATCCTGAAGTAGTTCTGGAATGTAACTGAGGCAAGCGTCTGGTTTTCGCTTGCGACATTGACGCCTTCCTTCGCCTCGAGCGCCTGATGGAGCCCTTCGGAATAACGCCTTCCCGGCATGAGACGGCCGGTGAATTCATCAACTATAATGACCTCTCCTTCTTTGACGACATAGTCGACATCGTTTTTGAAGAGGGTATGCGCCCTGAGCGCCTGGTTAAGGTGGTGAACCGTCTGGAACTCGCCAGGTTCATACAGATTTTCCTTGTTCATGATTTTCTGTATATATTCTACGCCCTCGTCGGTAAGCGTTACTGTCCTGGCCTTTTCATCAAGGTTGATAAGGCTGTCACGGTTGTCGCGCCTGAGCAGAGATACTATGGCTGAATTCGCATCATAGTACATGCTTGTCGACTCTTCGGACGGTCCGGAGATTATAAGCGGCGTCCTTGCCTCATCGATAAGTATCGAATCCACCTCATCGACGATTGCATAGAAAAAATCGCGCTGCACATAATCATCGAGCGTGAATTTCATGTTGTCTCTCAGAAAATCAAAGCCGAATTCGTTGTTAGTACCATAAGTGATGTCCGAGAAATAGGCCTCGCGGCGCTGGATGTCATCAAGGCCGTGAACGATCACCCCGACCGACATTCCCAGGAACTTGTATATCGCACCCATCCACTCGGAGTCTCTCTTTGCAAGGTAATCGTTGACCGTAACGACGTGCGTCCCCTTTCCTGCAAGGGCATTCAGGTATACGGGCATTGTCGCAACAAGCGTCTTGCCCTCGCCTGTTTTCATTTCTGCGATTTTTCCCTGATGAAGCACGATGCCGCCCAGTATCTGCACATCGAATGGCCTCATCTTTAACGTTCTTTTTGAGGCCTCTCTCACGACTGCAAAGGCATCCGGAAGGATGTCGTCAAGGGTTGCTCCCATCGCGAGCTTTTCCTTTAATATCAGGGTCATCCCTTTGAGGCCCGCATCATCCATTTCAGAATATTTCTTTTCCAGGGAATTGATCTGATCGAGCAATGGTTTTATCCGCTTTATTTCCCTTTCATTGCTGCTTCCGAATATTTTTAAGAGCCAGTTAATCATTCATCATCACCTGTTCTGCATTTTTATTAAGAACTTATGTCCATCTCTTCAATGAGTATCGAAGGGGTCTGTACACTGCCGAAGCTTCTCATATCATCACCCACATGAACCACATGCCCCAGCATGGAATAAAGATTTCCGGCAATCGCCGCTTCTCTCACCGGATAAGCATCCTCACCGTTTTCAATGAGCATTCCGTTAACGCCGACAGAGAATTCGCCGGAAATCGGATCGACTGTATGCATTCCCATTATATCGGTAACCTTCAATACCTGCTTGAGGCCGGCAAGCTCGCCTAACATGCCGCCGCCCGGTTCAAGCTTGAGATGTCTGACGCTCAGGACGGGGGAAGACCTGTATGAACCCCTTATCGAATTGCCGGTAGATGACCTGCCTGCTACTTTCCCCCAGTAGCTGTCATATACGAATGAAGCCACCCTTCCCTTTTCAATCAGTATGTTTTTTCTTGAAGCGACTCCCTCTCCGTCGAAAGCAAAACTGTTGATCGAATTCTTCTCGAGAGGATCATCCAGCAGGGTTATGCATGGAGAAAAATATAATTCCCCGAGCCGGTCCTTTAAAAGAGATTTTCCTTTAATGACATTTTCCCCGACAAAGGAGCCTGAAATCGTTTCAAGAATATCGGCTGTTGTCGTATTGTCGAAGAGGACCGGCATCCTGCATGTCACGAGATGCCTCGCGCCAAGCATTGATACCGCATTTTTCGAGGCTGTCCTGCCTGTTTTTTCGAGTTCGATGTCTTTAAGGTTATGACTTATGGAAAAATCATATCCTGACTGCATTTCCTCTCCGCTGCCTGCCATGACCATGACTGATGAGGAACAGTAAGTGGCGCTTCCCTGAACATCAATCCCTGCGGAATTGACAATTCTGACATATGATAATGTTCTGGCAAACGTCGCTTTTCTTGCCTGTTTCACCCTGTCATCATATTTAAGAGCTGAACTCTCTATTATCTTCGCCTTTTCAAGGCATTCTTCTGCTGTCAGTCCAGCAATATCATTATCGAATATTTCTGTGCTTATGTATTTGGATTCAGCGGATGGTATTGTATTGCACTCGTCTGCAAACTGGTATTTTGCCGATATCATTGCCGAATCGATAAGCTTCTCGTCGGTGTCCCTTCCGTATGCAAAACCAATGGACCCGTCAGTCAGTATCCTTATGGACACCCCTGCTTCCGCCGCCCTTTCGAGATTTTTCATTGCACCGTCTTCGGCTTCCGCCCTGATGATGTCTCCTGAAGATGCAAATATTTCGTAATTCTTTATTCCCTTTTTTTTCAGCAGGGACAGCGCTTTTTCGATCTTATCGTCAAGTACGGTAATCAACTCATTCACCTTATCTGATCGTATACATCATGGCCGTTTCATCGCAGTCGGGAAAATGCGGGCAGTGTATGCAGTCGGCCCAAATCTTGTTCGGCAGCCGGGATTTGTCTATATTTTTGAATCCCACCTTTTTGAAAAAACCTTCCTTGTAAGTCAATGTGAATATCTTTTTCAGACCGAGATCCTTTGCCTCGTTTATGCAGTTTCTCACAAGCTCCATGCCGTATCCCCTGCCCTGCATATCCTTTCTGACAGCCAGCGTCCTTATTTCTCCCACCTCATCCCAGCTGACCTGTACAGCCGAGCATCCGATGAACCGGCCTGCATCATCGGTCAGTATCCAGAAATCCCTCAACGATGAATAAAGCGAATGCAGCGATTTGGGCAGTAAAAGCCTGTCCTTGACAAAGGGTTCTATCAGCTTTCTGATTTCCGGGACATCAGCAACAACGGCTTTTCTAATAATCATTAACCCGCCATAGCACAATAAATTAAAAGTTTTAAGTTATAAAAGTTTAAAGAAAGCGGCAAATATCCCCTGCTGCAAGTTGAATTGTCACAGGTTTTCCGGGTCTGATAATTCTTATCTGGAATTTTTAACGAGTTTCCTTGCATGTCTGATAAGGGCTTCACCCGGGGCCTCGCCGCCCATCATTCGAGCCAATTCGGCCACCCTTGCCTCGCCTTTCACTGTTTTCACCGACGAGAAGGTTTCGCCGTTCTTTATGTTCTTTTCCACAACGAGATGAGCATCAGCCGAAGAGGCGACCTGATGCAGGTGCGTAACGATTATCGCCTGTGATTTTTCAGAGAGGCTTTTGAGCTTGTCTGCAATCATTATAGCTGCCTGCCCGCCGATTCCGGCATCAATCTCATCGAATATCATGGACCCTTCTGCGCCTGTTCTCTGTCTTGCCTTAATAGCCAGCATTATCCTGCTCAGTTCCCCTCCTGATGCGGCCCGTGCAAGGGGGATCATATCTAGGCCGACATTTGTGGAAACCATGAATTCCCCTTCAAGAAGCTGACCCGGAGAAAGAGATCGTATATCGTTCCTGATGAACAGTTCATTGAGCTCCTGAGCAGTTATCTGACTGACCTCGAAAACAGTCCCTGGCATGCCCAGATCTTCAAGGTCCTTGTTTATGCCTTTTGAAAAGGTTTCTGCTGCAGAAAGTCTTTTTAAGAGAAATTCATCGACAGTTTTTTTGTATGTATCCAATCCGGCTTTCAGAGACAGCCTTATTTCGTCGAGCATATGGGAGGAGTCTTCTATCAGCGCCAGTGATTCTTTTGCTTTTTCTTTTATTGCTGCAAGGCCCGCTTCATCTGCACGGTATTTTCTTTTTAAATCGGTCAGCATATGAAGCCTTGCCTCGATTTTCTCAATCCCGGACTCATCGAATTCATACCCTTGAGAAAGGCTCAGCATCTCTCTGGCAATATCTTCGATCTCGCTCGAAATGGCTGAAATACTCTCCAATGCAGGCAAAACACGTTTATCATGTTCCGTCATTTTTGACATTATTGCTTTAACATCAGAAAGGATGTCAGTGACTGACCGGCTGTCCGAGTAGAGCATTCCGTTAAGTCTGAGAGAAGATTCCTGAAGCTCCTGGGCCGACAGCGCAACCTCAAGACCCGCTTTCAGTTCGGATTCAAGGTTATCATGTATTTGCGCAGACTCTATTTCAAGTACCGTATTCTCAAGGTCAGCCCTTTCGGCAGCGGCATTTTCTATAAGTCTTTGTGTCTCGACAAGTCTGTCATTTGAAGCGGTAACCTGTTCATGAGCCTCGAATATGTCCTGTCTGGAAAGTGAGAAAATATCCTCCAGTATGCGCATCTGTTCCCTCGGTGAAAGCAGATCCTGATACTCATGCTGGCCATAGATGTGAATGAGCCCTGATGAAACCTGGCTTAGTTTTTCAAGAGTGGACAGTTCCCCGTTTATAAAGCAGCGGCTTCTGCCTGTGGAAAGGATTTCCCTCTTCAGAATCGTTTCATTGCCGCCGTTATGTATGAGCGCTTCAATTACAACCCTCTCCTTCCCTGTCCTCACTATGTCTGCTGATGCCCTGGCGCCCATAAGGATCATAAGAGCCTTAATTATTAATGATTTTCCTGCACCTGTTTCCCCGGTGATGCAGTTGAGGCCTTCTCCAAATTCGATTTCAGCTCCATCAAAGACTGCGAGTGATGAAATCTTGAGGAGTTCAATCATCTTTCCTGCCATTTAAGCTTTGTTCTCAGAATCTGAAAAAAATCCCTGTCAGGAAGCCTTAAGAATATGGCCTTTTCTTTCGCGCGCTTTACTATCACCTTATCACCCATCATCAGAGGCATGCCCTTCTGGCCGTCCAGTGTGAGGTAAACGCTTCCCGATTCTTTTTTTGGATTGACTACAAGCGTGACCTCCTGGTCGACAGGCATTACAATGCTCCTGTTTGAAAGGACATGAGGACAAATGGGCGTTAGTATGATGGAATCGACCTTAGGATGAATTATGGGACCGTTTGCAGCCAGATTGTACGCAGTAGAACCGGTCGGCGTAGATACGATAAGGCCGTCAGCCCTGAAGCATGTTATGAATGTGAAATCCGCCCAGACCTCGAGGTCGAAAATTCTGGCAAGTGCCCCCTTGTTCAATACGACATCATTAATGACATTCTGCCTGATGATTTCATTGTTTCCCCTAATCAGGCGGGCTTCAAGCATTATCCTTTCATCCCTGACGCATTCATTGTTGAGGACGGCCTCGATTGCCTCGAAAGCCCTTTCTTCAGTGACTTCGGTAAGGAAGCCCAGATATCCCATGTGAATGCCGAATATCGGGATTTCCCTCGGAAGAGACATTCTCATCGTTCTCAAGATTGTGCCATCTCCCCCTATTGCAACCATCACATCAGCGCCTGTCCATACGTTGTCTGTTTTGGGTTTATCCATGCATGCAGCCAGATGGTCTTCATAAAGGCAGGGGATTTTTTTGATTTCCAGCCACTCCGCAACCTTAGCAGCCTGCAAGAGCGCTTGAGTGTTATCTTCTTTGCATATGATGCCTATCTTCATTAATAGATAATATACATTTCACTGATACAAATATCCAGATTGAAAAAGAAAAATACCTGTGCATCAAACTAATTGGAATATTGTTAAACATGGGATAAAACCGGAGAGAACGGCAGGGGTTTAAATTATCCCCTGCCGTTTTATTAAAATGTTACTGGGCAGTATCTACCTTAAGCCTTACAATAATGCTGTTATGAACCAGTTCTGTACCTTTGAGTTCAAGCTCGATGGTCTGCCCGTAAACTGGTATCGCAGGTATGGAGAAGTTAAGCATTTTTTCGATGGCACCCTTGAGCTGAGCGGTTATTTCCTTCCCTATCTTATCCTGTATGGTAGGAAGAATGGCCGATGTAGTTGAGTTTGTGTACAGGAATGTAAGACCTGCGGGCTTGGAATTCTCGACATCAATTGTACCCTGGATAGTCTTGCCGTCCGATCCTGTGACAAGTTTCAGCACCAGGTCAAGATCCGCACTCGCCCTGAGTACGCAGGGATATTTAGGGGCAATGATTGATGCATTGTAAAGCTCAAGAATTACATTCCTGACAATGACCCTTCCCACATCACTTATTCCGAGAGTGTCTGAATAGTTGCCCGAGAGGTCGACTATCGGAGGAGTTGTAACTGTTATCATGCATTTGATATTGTCCCTGGGCATGATATTCCTGACCGCATCTTTAAACTCATCAGAAATATCCAGGTCCTTCAGCAGTCCCGCCTGCAGTGCATTGAATATGATGTTGTTGATGAGGTCATCATTAATCGCCATGACAAGATTTTCATCATCTGTAACCTGCAGAAGAGGCAGTTCATCCGACGGGGTGGAATAGAACATATTGAGACCCGGTATCTGCACCTCGGCTGACGGGTCGGCCAGTGTTGAACCAAGACCGAGATCCAGGGTTATGTCGTTTTCCGTTGCCGAATACAGGTTGGTTTGATCCATCGGCCAGCCGTTTATATTGATTCCCATGATGTTTCCGGCAAGAGAGTTGATGTCAACCAATTCGGTATCAACAACAAGTTTGGAAAGGATATCGGATTTGACTATATTAAGCACGAAATTGACAAACCAGCTCGGTATTGACAGGAAACCGAATTCGATTTCAGGGTTTCCAAGGTTTACAGAAGAGCCTGACAAATCTATTGTTGCCACTATTTTATTGCTCGAGTTGACGCTCAGCTTCAATTTCGCATTTGAAATGTTCACGCTGTCGGCTTTCAGATTAAAATGAATTCTTGTTTCAATTCCTAAAGGATATGTCCGATAGTGTCCCTGTACAAAAAGTGCTTTTGCGCTTCCGCCATACGGATTTACCCAGCTTTCAGGTGTGATGGACATTTGGGTCGATATTGTCCGGTCTGCCTTGATGTCGGAATCAATGGCGATCTTACCTACATTGATATAGCCTTTGTCATCGCCGCCCATTGCAGGGTCAATTCTGATATAGCCATTCCATCCGTCTGATACATTTGTCTGAAGCGGCAATAACGGTGCAGTTCCTGCAAAAGGGCTTTCGGGATTATGAGAACCGTAAAGCCCATTGTCCCATCCATAAATAAGATCATTCTTCCATGTATTCATGAAGCTTGCAGCAGCATCTACCGCCTTGCCAAGCAGATCGTCAGTCAGCATTATTCTGACTGCATTATCCACAACACCTGTTGCTCCAGGTTCCGCAGAATAGCCGAGAGCATAAGAAATCCTTTCTTTATTCAAAATGAATTTTTTATCAGTAACCTGAAAAGTTGTTGTCGTGTATATGCTGCCCTGGTCAAGCTTGAGCATATACTGAAACTCCCCTGTAGTTTTGTTGAAAGCAACAGTTTTACCATTGTTAGTCAAGCTCAGCGGTTTGCTGTCTCCATTTACTATGACACCCTTAATCAGGACTTCGGTAGTGCCGGGAGCCAGAATAGTTCCATTGGGCGGACTGGTGAATTGAATTGTACAGGGTTTATAATTAGACCCCACACAGAAGCCAAGGAAACCTGAAGCAAAAAGGAATGCCAGAAGTCCAGCCAGTAAATAATAAATTTTTCCCCTACTCCTCATATGATACCTCCCAATATATTGATTTTTAATTTTCTCGATGTTCCAAACAAGCTACTGCCTCAATGTGATATGTCTGCGGGAACATATCGAACATTCTGAGTGATTTCAGGTAGTATCCGCTTTTCTTGAAAAGTTCCAAATCCCTTGCAAGTGTTGAAGTGTTGCATGATACATAAACAATCTTTTCCGGATTTATTCTTTCGATACTGCTGACTGAAATGGCAGCGCCTGTTCTTGGCGGATCCAATATTACCGTATCATAATCCGTTTTGCCGGCAGCCTCCAAAACCAGTCTATTCCCTAGATCAGATGTCATCACATTTACATTTTCCAAGCCGTTATTATTTGCATTTTCTGTAACAAAATCTGTAAGCCTTCTGTCATGGTCTATTCCGGTTACTTTTCTGCTGACTGAAGCCACAGGGACAGTGAAATTTCCACAGCCGCAATAGAGGTCAAGGACATTCTCAGAACCTTTTACTGAATCGATTACATGCTCTACCATCATCTGATTTACATGAAGATTCGCCTGGACAAATCCACCAAGTCCCCCTGTTATGCTGAATCTCCTCATTTTTGTTTCCACACTGTATATAAAGCACCCATCCCCGATGACTTCCATGCTGCCCGATGCCGAATCAACAATTACTGCACCTGATATGTTTAATTCTTCACATATACTCAAAATTTCGTTTTTAGCTCTATTTCTTATCTTTTGCCCTGAATGAACAATAATCTGTATAAAGTTTCCAAGGGCAAATAATTCAACTGCTGATATTTTATTTCTTAATATTACATTATATATATATTTTATCAGAAAAGGCAATATTTCTCTTATCTTTTCATCTGCAATCGGACAATCTTTTATATCGATAATATTATTAGTATTTCTTCTAAAATACCCAATTGATGATTCATTGCATTGAAGTCGTATATGGCTCCGGTATTCATATTCCCTCATTGAGGCTGCAGGTGCCAAATATTCAGTATGCTCCTTTGAAAAGGCCTTTCTGAGATGATTTTTCATGATCATTTCTTTCCATTTAACCTGTTCGGAATATTTTATATGTTGCCAGTCGCATCCCCCGCACTCACCGAAGGCAGGGCAACGGGGTTCAGTTCTTTCCGATGATTTTTCGAGAATTTCAGTTGCCTGAGCTTCAATATATGAAGTCCGCTCTTTAATGACCAATGCATTGACAGTTTCTCCCGGTACGACTCCGGATACAAAAACTGCCTTGCCTGAGGAAGAGCGCGCTATGCCTTTCCCACCGTATGTGAGTTGTTCAATTCTTAATCTGTCCAGATATACGCCCATTACTTTTTTGTCATGTTAAACTCATATCTTGCAGAACAGGTATGACTTTCTGTATAGCATCAGTTAATAAGCTTTTGGAGACAAGAATTAATTTAATATTAATGCTTGAATCCAAATTTTGAGCACAAACCGGTTTGACAGATAAAGGACATGCATGAATGAATTCATAATTAACCATATGCAGAATATCGAAGCTTATGTACACTTATGGGGCTTCCTTATCATCTTTATTTTCATGACAATAGAAAGTTCATTTATTCCTTTCCCAAGCGAAGTTGTAATGATTCCTGCAGGATTTCTGGCATACAGATGCACGTTAACCTTCCAGAATCCGACAATCGATATGATTCTTGTACTAACTATCGGTACTGCCGGAGCTATGACAGGGGCACTCTTCAATTATTATTTTTCTCTGCTGGTCGGTCGCCCTTTTCTCTACAGATATGGTAAATATTTTTTCATAAAACCTCAATTCCTTGAAAGATCTGAAGAGATTTTCAGAGAGTATGGCGATATAACTACATTTGTATGCAGGCTTCTCCCAGCCATAAGGCAACTGATATCGATACCCGCAGGCCTTTCAAGAATGCCGCTTACAAGATTTGCCACATTCACGCTTTTAGGCGCCGGAATATGGAATGCAATACTTGCTTTTACAGGATATTACCTCGCGCACATAGCTGGTGACATGTCATATGCTGAGATCGTTCACAAGGGTCAGGAAATAGTCAAATCGCATTTCATCTGGATTATTCTGGCACTGGTAATAATAATAGGTCTGTATTTGTATGCTCATAAAAAAATTATGCAAAGTACCAGAAAATAAACCTGTTCAATTCCGGTTAATCAAAAAAACAGTCAGACATAAGCAAGCAGAAAAGGAAAATATAAAAAAGCTGTGACGCTATACTTTAAAGTATTTTTAATTCCACAGTGTGAAAGATAGCATATTTATAATAAATTAATATCTTTGCAACCGAATGAATTGTCGGTTTAATTTTATTACTATTGAATTGAATTATTAATTTGTTTGACAGTGTGTATTTTGTGTACTAATGTTGTAATACAATATAACATGTCACAATGATACTGGGGAAGGAGGGTCTATGGGGGGCAGGTGTTCTTCTTCAGATTTGGAGATTTACACGAGGAGAATCAAAGACTATCCGATACTTTCGCGAGAGGAAGAAAAGGAACTGGCCATAAAGTACAGAGAAGGCAACGAAGAGGCCGGTAAAAAGATTATAACATCCAATCTGCGGTTCGTCATGAAAATCAGCCAGTCTTATTTTCATCTTGGTTATCGTCCGCTCGAAATCATCCAGGAAGGCAATATGGGCCTGGTGAAAGCAATTACCAGGTTCGATCCGGATAAAGGTGTGCGTTTTATATGCTATGCAATATGGTGGATAAAGGCATACATAAAGAATTATATCTACAAGAGCTATCAGACTCACACAGGCATTCTTTCACATGCCAAAGGTCTTGTTTCGCTCGACTGCAGCCTGTCGAGGGATCCTGACGAAGACGACAAACTTCTTGACCATATGCTTGATGAAAGTCCTGATCAGGAACATGCATATGTCTGCAAGGAACGCCAGACATTTCTAATGAACATAATCTCCTCCGAACCGCAGGTATTATCTAACAGAGAAATATTTATTCTAAAGGAGCGGTTTTTTGCAGATCCGCCAGCAACGCTCAAGGATATCGCTTTGAGAATCGGCGTTACCAGGGAACGGGTAAGACAGATAGAAGCCAGGTCTCTTCAGAGAATACGCAATGTCATAGAGACCAAACATGCCATGCTCTTTGACGATATTATTGACAGCACAACATTAAAAATAAAACGCAGGAGGATATAGTACAGGAAGATCTGATTCGTCTGTCAGTGCCTGTCATCAAGATCTTTGAACTTAGTCAGTTCCGGCGTCCAGTATAGTTTAAATTCACCTGTAGGGCCGTTTCTGTGTTTTGCAATATTAATCTCTGCAATACCCTTGCTCTGTGTATCTGGATTATAGACCTCGTCTCTGTATATGAGTAATATGATATCTGCATCCTGCTCGATTGCACCGGATTCCCTGAGTTCGGACATCATAGGTCGCTTGTCGCCCCTTGCTTCGACATTTCTGTTAAGCTGGCTTAAAGCTATCACAGGTACTTTAAACTCCTTGGCGATTGCTTTCATTGATCTTGATATCTCTGAAATCTCCTGCTCCCTTGAATCCACCCTGCCCTTTATTTTCATAAGCTGGAGATAATCGACTACCACAAGCGCCAGATCTTTTTCTTTTATGGCAAGCCTTCTCAGCTTTGCCCTTATTTCCATTGGTGATATTCCGGCGGTATCGTCTATATACATGGGCGCATCAAATATTTTGGCCGAAGCCGTTGTCAGTTGAAGCCATTCTTCGCTTTTAAGATAGCGGGAGTCTCGTAATCTGGTCTGATATACGCCTGAAATTGATGAAAGAATCTTTATCAGAAGCTGATCCCTTCCCATTTCAAGAGAGAACAAAGCCACAGGCCTGTTCTCATAAACCGCCACATGTTCGGCAATATTCATTGCAAGAGATGTCTTTCCCATGCCGGGACGACCAGCAATAATTATCAGATCCGAAGGATGAAGCCCTCCCATCAGTTTCGTATCCAGGTCGGTAAAACCGGTCTTTATACCGCCTTCTTCGATTTTTCCTTCCGATATCAGTTTTATTCTGTCATAAAGACTGTTTACAAGCTCTTTTGTTCTTATAAGGCCTGTTGCTTCATTCTTCATTTCCCTATTGATATCAAAGATAATCTTTTCTGCTGATTCGACGGCATCCGTTACTTCCCCTGCATTCGTCCTGGCGATCTTGATGATCTCATTTGCACCAGTTATAAGGGACCTGATGGTTGCCTTATCCTTTACTATACCGGCATAATATCCAACATCCGAGGTCGTAGGAACCCTGTCGGTAAGCTGGCCTATATAAGCCGCACCTCCCGCCTTATCGAGTTTTCCTTTCCTGTCAAGAGATTCCGCTAGTGTAATATAGTCAATTGGAATTCCCTTATCCCTCAGAACAAGCATCTCTTCATAAAGCATCCTGTTTCTTTCTGAATAGAAATCTTGAGGAGGAAGGACATCAATAATTTCATCCATGGCAGAGTTCTCAAGGAGAACCGCGCCAAGGATGAATTCTTCTGCATCCTTATTGTGAGGAAGAGCTGCTATTGTTTCTTCCAAGGCATTAAACCTCGGCTTTTACTTCGACTTTAATTGCTGCTGCAACTCCGGGATACAATTTTATTGAAACATCATGCGTACCGGTATGCTTGATCGGTTCGACAAGATGGATTTTTTTCTTTTCGATTCCAAAACCTTTGTCTTTTAATGCATCCGCAATCTGAGATGTGGTAATCGAACCAAACAGTTTCCCGTCATCGCCTGATTTAACGTTAAAGCTCAATACTACTGCAGAAAGTTCATCTGCAGCTTTCTGTGCGTGGTCTTTTGTCTTTGCTTCAGCCTTTATCCCTGCTTCGATCTTATCCTTGAAGGTTTTTGCAGCCCCTTTTGTTGCAGGAATGGCTTTACCTCCCGGAATAAGAAAATTTCTTGCATAACCGTCTTTTACTTTTACTTCCTGCCCTGCAGAACCCAGTTCTTCAATTGTTTCCAAAAGTATCACTTTCATGCCTGATCTCCTTTAATTTTTATGCGTTTTCTGAAATAGAACCAGTTGTCAAACAATCCCAAGAGTATTGCCATAATCATTATATACATCTGTGTTATTATCAACAGGTAAAAAAATATCCTCCACCCTGTCCATATTTTCATGTACTCAAAAATGAATACAATGACCGAAAAACCCTGAAAGAAGTATCCTATACAAACAATCAGAAGGATGTTCAGTCCGATTGTATTCACCACTTTGTTCGGCAGAAGAGAACATACAGAAGCGATAATGAATACAGTTATCAACCAGCCGGGACAACTCCATTGGCTGAGGTCGGTTTTTGCGGCAACTTTTGATGCGATCACGAAATTGAACCACATTATCATTGCGGTTCCTATGACAGTTATGGATGGGAACAGTCTTACTATCATTTCTTCAATTGAAGGCCTGTTGACATTAAAAACATCAATATCAGCCGGATTAAGCACTGTTGAGTATTCTCTGATAAAATTATCCATCATTGCTTTTACCCAGACTGAGACCGTATGATTTATTGTGGAACCGCTTTTATAGCTTAAGAGTGCAATCATCGAGATGAATATCAGCGATGCTGCAATTGTGGGAATTAGTACCGACATTCCGATCATTTTCCTTTTGATCATTTCCCACATCAGCAAACCGCATAATATAATAATAGCATATGTGACCGCCCCTTCTGTAAATGCCGGTATAAGGCCTAAACAAATGGGGCTGAAAGCAACTGCATATCTCAATACTCCGTCTATTCTGCTCGCAAATATGCAATATAGTGCCGGCAAGAAAAGAACTATGGCCATCGTATATTCCGGCATGCAGATTAAAGACGTTCCAGATATTAGCAACACCCCGGCAGAAAGCCAGGGTGCTGGTATTTTGTTTCCGGTCAATGCCGGCGGCATATTCCTAATTGTGAACTGTAAACGGCAACAGAGCTATCATGCGTGCCCTTTTAATCTCAATAGCAAGGTCTCTCTGATGACGGGAGCATGTACCGGTAATTCTTCTTGGCAGTATCTTTCCCCTGTCTGTGATATAATCCTTAAGAACCTGGCAGTCCTTATAGTCTATCTTAAGTTTTTTATCTTCGCAGAACCGGCAGCTCTTCTTCTTGAAGAATGTCCTGGATTTGTTTGGAGATCCCGACTGTTTGGGTTTTCTTGGCCTTTCCATGTCTATACCTCCTCTTCCGAACTGGATGTTAATGGTTCAGATTCTTCCGTTGCCTTGTCATTTTCATCAACTGCCTCCTGGCTTTCTTCTGCTTCGGCAGCCGGAGCAGGCGCAACAACAGCCTTTTCAAGGTCTTCCCTCTTCACATGATCATCAAGCTTGATGATCATAAAACGCAGTACATTTTCATCAATCCTTAACGTACGCTCGAGTTCGGAAAGCATTTTTCCGGGACCTTCCAGGTAACTGAGAAAATAATGGCCTTTTGAGTTCTTTTCAATCTTATAGGCCATGGTTTTGATTCCCATGTCCTCGATTCTGATTATTTCACCATCATTTTTCTTAACATTGTTTTTGAACCTTGTGATGACCTTTTCGACCGCGTCTTCCCTTAGTTCAGGGTTGACGATTTTCATGAGCTCGTAAAACATCTGTTCCTCCTTATGGATTTTTTAGCCCCGCCTGGAGCAAGGAGCGCGTTTCTAATATAACAAACATTTTCCATATTCAAGCATGTTTTTCTGATGGTATCTTGAAATGGTAAAAATAAGGGACAGCAGTTTAATGGCGTCCCTTATTTTCAAGACTTCATACGTCCCATTTTCCTTGCGAACGCAGGTTTTCCACGATATCTTTCGATTTTTTCTTAAGCTCCATGTAATCGGTTTTCGCCACCCTGTTCAAAGGCATTTCACCCTGTTTGATGATCTCAACATGAGACGGCCTGGAATATGCAGCTATATCGTCACATGCCGTTACAACATCGTTCGGGGTTATTGGACTCGCATTGTCGATGTTTTCAGCAAACACCATAATTCCCTCGCTGAAAATGTTATGCTCCACGCCGATTACTGCTATTGCACCGATTCTTCCCTTTAATTTGCCTGAAATATGGCTCTCGATATCATCCGGGAACACCTGATAACCCTTAGGCTTTATTACAAGCTTGGACCTGCCGGCAAAGTGCAGACCATCAGCATCGTAATAGCCTAGGTCTCCCGTGTAGCAGACGCGGTCTTTTGATACTGTTTTGCGTGTATTTTCTTCATCGCCCAGATAGCCAAGGAAAATTTGAGGTCCTGAGAAGCATATCTCACCGACCTCTCCCGGACTTTTCTCTTTACCAGCCATACCGTCCGGCTGCATTGGCTCGCGAATTGAAATCGGGCATAGCGGCATATCGAATCCGATACCCTTTACAAGGTCGTCAACCCCGGCATTGACATCTGTATATGTACAGAAGCCGGCTGTCTCGGTTAGGCCGAGTCCGGTTCCGATACGTCTGGCCATTTTTGACATTTTTTCAAGAAACTCGCGGGTTACAGCCTGGCCACCGTATATGGCGAAATTTAATGACGACAAGTCATATTTGCCATAATCCGGCAGCCTCCACTCCATATTGAACAATGCCGGTATCTGGCCGATGTTCTTTATCTTGTAAGCCTGTATCGCCTCGAGGCTCTTGAGAGGATCGAATATATGAAGGATAACGCTTACACCGCCGCCGAATATGGTTGTAGCAAGCTGCTCGGTTATGCATCCCACATGCGAAGGAGGAAGATTGATAAGCATGGTATCACCTTCTTCTAGTTCGAAAGATACGGCGAGCCCAATATTCTGAATCAATATGCTTTCATGGCACAGAAGAGCCGGTTTCGGTGAACCGGTAGAGCCTGTCGTGAAAATAATAAGGCAGGCATCTCTTTTATCGACAAGCTTCCTGGCCCTTTTGACAGTACCGAAGATAAGGCTTTTTATGAAAACTTTCTTTATATCCTTAACAAAATCAGTGATCCCTACGGCACCATCCATTATCATGTCCTGTTCCTTTTGGAACTGAATCCAGTGCCTGATATAGGGGGAATTCTTCATCACTTCGGCAATCATCGGTCTGAAGTCAGCCAGAGGTGTCTTGCCAAGGAAAAAATATGCCTTGGGTTTCATCTTATCCATGCAGTACTGTATCTCTTTAGCCTTTAGTCTCAGATCAAGCGGGGCCACAATCGCACCTATGCGGTAGCATGCATAAATCAGATAGACATGCTCTTTCAGCAAAGGAAGAGAGGTGGCGACGATATCGCCCTTTTTTATTCCAATCGACAGCAGCTTTGCAGCAAATGCCGATACGGATGTATTGAATTGCTTCCAGGATATCTTTTCACCTGTATTGTGTTCAATGATTGCAATTTCACCGGGTTTGCTCTTTGCATACTTATCGACATAATCCGCCTGATTTGAAAGCAGCTTACGGTATTGCTCATGAAAAAGTTCAGGGTTTTTCTTTGCCATAGTATCCTCCTAAGATATTTGAATTATGTCCGGAAATGTCAAATAAACAACGGAATCCGGGGGCATCATTATTAATATAAAGAGCTTTTTCTGTCCATACTCAATTGCACAGTTCAGTTAAACAATTTTCCATTTAGAAGAGCAAAACGAGTGTAAGAAAAATATCCAGCTTTACATGTGTTCAAAGGTGCTGTTAGAAATAGTTTATGTTCTGGGTTGGGAGGATAAAATAATGAATGAATTGCTGAGTTTCGGCACGGACATTAATTTATGGCTCCAGCATTTCAGTCCTATGCTGGATGTGCCTTTCAAGGTTATAACATTCACCGGAGAAGAGCTGTTCTTTCTAATCTTCCTGCCTTTAATTTACTGGAGCATCAGCAGGAAGGCAGGCGCAAGGCTGCTGGTACTTTTCCTTTTTTCCGCCTGGGTTAATTCCTTTGCCAAGTTACTTGCAAATGATCCAAGACCCTATCAATATGACAGCAGGGTAAAAGCATTGCAGAATGTTGACAGCGGAGGCTTTCCAAGCGGTCATACGCAGGGTTCGGTTGTTGTCTGGGGTTATTTTGCCAAGGCTATGAAAAACAAATGGCTCTGGATATTTGCAGTCATAATGATGATTCTGGTACCGCTTTCAAGACTTTATCTGGGCGTTCATGACGTGCCCGATCTTATCGGCGGATATGTCATCGGTTTTGTCCTGCTTGTAATTTTCATACTGCTTGAACCTGTAGCAGTAAAATGGATGAAAGAAAAAAGCCTGTCTGTTCAGCTTGCTTTATCCATAATTATCCCGGCAATAATGATTGCAGTTTCCCCCGGGTTCGATGAAGGCTGCATAACTGCCGCTTCGACATTAATGGGCATGTCTGCCGGTTTTGCACTTGAAAGAAGATTCATCCGTTTCAGTTCCGGGGGTACTATATTAAAGAGGACGCTCAGATATATCCTTGGTATTGTTGTAATAATCGGGCTGTGGGCAGGTTTGAAAATAGCGTTCAAGGGACTCGAACCTGCTTTAGTGTTCAGGTTTATCAGATACCTTATTATCGGTCTATGGGGTTCTTTTGCTGCGCCATGGGTGTTTGTTAAGTTAAGGTTTGCAGTTACTGAACAGGAAGAGATTCGAGAAAACCGGTAATTGCCGGATAATTAATGATTAAACAGGCTGTCCCAGCAGGGAAGAGGCCTTGATTGCAGCTTCTTTCACCGTCTCGCCGTATTCATCGTAATGGGGCATGATGAGCCTGTCCAGTCCTGAAATGCCGATTGAGCACACGACCTGTCCCCTGTGATTAAGCACTGGAGATGCAAAACAGATGACGCCGGGTTTATATTCTTCGTTATCAACGGCCAGTCTGGAATTCTTTATGCCGGAAAGGGTGCTGTAAAACTCTGTCTTTGAGGTTATGGACTTCGGCGTATATTTTTCAAGAGGAGACTTCTTGATGAATTCATCAATTGTCTTCTTTTCCATAAAAGCAAGAATCGCCCTTCCGAGTGCGGTCTGGGTCGCTGATTCTCGCGTGCCTATGGATATGCTTATGGTGATCGCATCCATTGGCTGCTCGACTGCTATAAAAACGACCTCTCCCCTGTCAAGTATGGCAAGATGAGTATTCTGGTTCGTGCACCGGCAGACATCCTTCATGATGGGCCTCAAGAATTCTTCAAGCCGCAGATTGTCCGAGAATGACCCAGCCAGCTCAAGCACCTTGAAACCGAGCGAATAGCGTTTCGTATCATTGTCCTGATAGATGAAACCCGCCTTTACCATTGTCTTTATCAGGCGGAAAACGCTTGAACGGTCTATCTTGAAATTTGCGGCGATGTCGTTGAGCGTCATAGGAGAACCTGTTTTTGCAAGGATCGTTAATATGGTGAGCCCTCTTTCAAGTGACTGGATTGTTCCGTTGTTCATGAATTGATGAGGTATAGGTTTTAAAAATTAATGTCAATGAGATGGATATATGTTTAATAGATTATTGCATCATCTGAATTAAGTTTGATAAGAAAAACACAGTTTAAAACCGGAGGATTTATGAAAGCTTTGATTATGGGCGGAGGAATGTCGGGCCTGGCAACTGCGATCAACCTGCTTGATGCGGGAATTGATGTCGAGATTATTGAGTCTGATTCCATATTTGGCGGCCGGGCCAATTCCTGGCTGGATAATGACGGTGACATGATCGATAATGCGCTTCATGTGTTTTTCCCCTATTACGTCAACCTCATCAATTTTTTTAAAAAAATGGGGATAGAGAAAAACATTATCTGGAAAGGTACAGACTTCTTCTTCGCACAGGACGACGGGAATCAGCCTGTTCTGCATTTTGAAAACTACCCTGCTCCGCTTCACACCGCTATCGCATACATGAATCTTATCAGAAGCTATAAAGGCATTCCCAAATGGAAAATGCTTGCCAGCATGCCAGCGTTCGCATATGCCGTAGGTGCTTCGAAAAAGGAACTTGACGAACTGGACAATCAATCATGGACTGAATGGGTTTCCAGGAGAGGCCCGCGGGGTGCATTCAAGCCGATGTCGCCTGCGATATACGGCCTCACATTCACCCCTGAATATGCCATATCGGCCAAGGTGATGGTCAACTGGTTCAAAAAGGTTTCGGCATCGGCCGAAACATCCCGGGTCGGATTCGCAAACGGAGGACTCGGCGAAATCTGGGTCGGTAGCTGCCTTGAGTATATCAAGTCAAAGGGCGGCCGGTTTGAAACAGGGAAGATGGTGACCTCGATAAACTGCGAAGACGGCAAAATTAATAGCGTAACGGTGAATGGTAAAGAGGAGTATAAGGCAGATATCTACGTTTCAGCCATAAGCCCCTATTCGCTCAGAAAGGTCATCCCGAAGGAATCGTTCAAATACAAATACTTCCAGGAACTGACCCATTTCGAAGAATCTCCGTCGCTGTCCATACAGGTGTGGTTCGACAAAAAGCTTACCGATGTCGATGTGACGTTTTTCTCTACGGACTGTATTTTCAACACCTATGCCGATCTTTCAAATGTCCTTCCCCATATATTCAAGGGGGGCAGCATGTTCGAGATGGTCATTGCTCCTGCTGATGCAGTACGCTTTCTGCCTGATGAGGTGATTTATGAAAAGACTATCGAAGACATCAAAAGACTTTTCCCTGCCGCACGCGATGCACAAGTCAGGAAATACAGGGTCGTAAGGGAAAGGCAGGGTGTTTACCGTCCGTTCCCTGGCATGGAAAAACACCGGCCGTATCAGCGTACGCCCTACCCCAACTTCTACCTTACAGGTGATTATACAAAAACGCATGTAAGTTCGGGCGGGATGGAGGCGGCCATCTGGACAGCCAACCACTGTTCCGAACTGATAATTCAGGACAAGCTCAACAGGCGTGTCGGACTCAATGTTGAATTTGCTCCGCCGAAAGGACTTGTCCCTCTTATCAGGCCTTCCATGTATGCAGGCGCTATTTTAACGTTTATGGCAGGTGTAAAAATTATCAAAAAACTCTTTTTCAGATGAAGACCTTAACCAGAATTTTCTTAATCATCCTTTTAATGGCTGCCTGCCTTGAGGCTTCGGCCAAGGTCGGCCCCTGGAAAAAGATAAGGGAATCTGACGGTATAACCGGCTGGGTCAGGACAAATTCAAGAAGCAGCGTCGATGAAGTCAGGGCAGAGGGTATCATTGATACGTCTGTGCCTGTCGTAGAAGCGATTCTAAGGGATATTCCCGCACAGAAAAAGTTCATGTTCCTGTGCGATGACGCAAGAAAGATAGAGCTGCCTGGCTACCCGAACACAACTGACAGCTTCAGCACATATTTTCAGCAGGGACTGCCCTGGCCGTTATCCGACCGTTATGGCCTCGGAAGGATATCATTCATGGTGGATGGCGCAACAGGAAGAATAATTGTCAGGGGGATAGCGATAAAAGCGGATTTCAAACCTCCGAAATCAGGCATGGTTGAATTGCCTTTCGGAGATGTCACATGGACACTTAAAGAACAAGCAGGTGGGAAAACACTCCTTACCTATCAGCTGCTGACAGACCCGGGTGGCAATCTGCCAGGAAGTGTGGTCAATCTGCTATTAAAAAATCTTGGAGTCACAACACTCAAGAACATCAGGAAGCTTTCTAAACAGCCGCCATACAAAGACGCCAGAACAATATTGACTACCACACCTTTCGTAAGGGACTGATGTCCGCAAAGTCATCTCATTCTTCCGATGGGTATTGATCCGTACTGAGGAACGGGAGGGAGAATCCGACCGCCGGGATAAGTAATCCGGGATGTATTATAAGGGCAATAATTAAATTATTGGAAGAATTCCTGCGTATGGCGAAATGAATTATCAGCCGGGGGGATGCACAGCATGCGCCGGGCTTCATCGGCGTCCGCCAGTTCCCTCCTTATAGCCTTCGCCATATCTGCAATACGCTCAATCAACTGAACGTTTGTGGCAAGTTCTTTTCTCTCATAGTCAAAATAGATATTATCCTCCAGACCAACTCTGACTCCTCCACCTGCCGCAAGTGCTGTGAGATTTACCGGCAGTTGAAAAATACCGATGCCGGCCGCTGACCACAGAGATGCTTCGGGAAGACAGTTTATCAGATATGCGATATCCTCAATACGGGCCGGTATGCCTCCCAGTGAGCCGAATATCAAATTAAAATAAAGAGGTTGTGGCAGTCCAAGCTTTTTATTGAGGTGTTTGGCAAAATTGAGCATGCCGCTGTCGAAAATCTCTATTTCGGGCTTAATCTCATGATCAAGCATTGTTTCAGCAAGCCTGAATATAATATCCGGAGGGTTTACGCTTGCATGACTGGGAAAATTGAGAGAGCCCGTTGTGATGCTTGCCATTTCAGGCTTTTCTATTCCTTTGAGGAAAAGGACTTCAGACCTGTGTTCAAAATCTTTGAAGAACCGTCCGCTTGTGGAAACACAGATAATGACATTACACTTTTCTCGGATTCTGCGGATAATGCGTCCATATTTTTCCGCTTTATAACAGGGATTACCCTGTTCATCACGGATATGCAGGTGGACAATCGCAGCCCCTGCCATATGACATGCTACAGCATCCCGTACTATCTCATCCTCTGTTATGGGCAGATGTGGAGTGTCACTCTTTGTTGGTATCATACCGGTAATAGCAGCATTAATTATAACCTTCGGATAGGGTTCCATAGGATAGATGGCATGCATGATGGCGATCTCCTTTTTAATTATGGATATTCAACCGCTCTTTCAATGACTTTCCCGCACTGCCCAGAGTACGACGTAAAAGGTTTGGCAATAATGCCTTAAATATCATTGGTACTATTGATGAAGTGTCCATAAGCGTATCTCTGGTCCCGGTCAGTTTAATGAAATCTTTGTATCTGAAACCGAAACGGGCATATATGCGCTCGGCGCGTCCGGAATCCCTCAGAAGATCGTAGAGAATATCCAGGGCAAAAGTATTCATTAAGCGGGTGTTTCTTTTAAGGGCCATCCGGGCGAGAACAAATGGAATCAGGTCATTCGTCAGACTGTACGGGCCTGTGAATTCAGCTGCTTCCGGAAATATCCTCAGAAGTTCATTTTCATCATGAATGTTAAGATAGTGGAACAGAATTTTGCGATATTCCCATGCAGAACGCTGTCTTGATTCCTTTCGATTACCGCTGGCATTGGCTTCATTGTTACGGACCCTGAATTGTGTGAGTTTCTCCCCCATGATGTGTATATCGTATTTGAAACAGAGTCTTATCCAGAAATCAAGATCTGGCAGCTGCTGCAACCTTGAATCGGGACGTCCAACGACATCGTAACATTCACGGCGGATCATAACACTGGGCAAACAAATACAGTTGCCCTCATAGAAAAAACGCCGCAGCCACTCATAGCGGCTTCGATTTGGCTGAGTGAAAATGCTGGAATAGAAATGGTTCTTATCAGTAAAGGGCAATCCGTCATCATCAATTATCTGTGCATCGGTAAAGACCGCGCCATGTCCCGGGTGACTGTTCAAAAAATCAACCTGTTTCTGAAGCTTATCCGGCATGTAGGCGTCATCAGAATTAATAATGGCAATGTATCTCCCTTCTGCCAGATCTATGCCTTTGTTTTTCGTAAATATCATCCCGGCATTATGAGTAGAGAACGTGGCCTTTATCCGCGGATCGTCAAATCTTGCGATCTCCTTGGCCGTGCCATCCTTTGATCCGTCATCGATAATAATCAACTCGAAATCCTTGTATGTCTGAGCCAGGACGCTTTTTATACTGTGAGCCACGTACTTCTCATGGTTATAGGCAGCCATGATAACGCTTACTTCCGGTACACGCCGGCGTGAGGTCATCGGTTTTGCTGGCACTCCCGAGACGGTTGTGCCGTATGGCACATCCTTGTGTACACATGATGAGGCACCTATAATGCATTCGGCACCTACTTTAACATTAGGCAGTACTACTGCCCCGGTTCCCACAAAGGTGTTCTTATCAATGGTAACGCTTCCGTTGATATTAACCCCCGGGGCGATATAACAATTTTCACCTATTATAGAATCATGTCCTACATAAACTCCATCTGAGACTACTGTATTATCACCGAGCTTCGCCTGGGCCGATATCACTGCATTATGCCGGACAATACAACCCCGGCCCAGGCTTGCATCAGGTGATATAATTGCAGACTCCGCTGTCAGGTTGGCAAGAGTGAATCCGGCTTTTTTAAGGAGATCTCCGTACTTCTTGCGTGCCACAACGTCCATGATGGCAACCACTGCCAGAGCACCGGATTCAGCAAGCTGCGGCAGATTATCACTGGTGCCAAGATTTTTCAGTCCATAGGTCGACTCCACATAGGCGCACGGGAAAACATCATCGACATAGCCTATAAAGTCGTAACGGTCTTTAAAAACAGAGTACAGAAGGCCGGCAAGTTTTCCACCTCCGACAAGGATAATTCTCATTTTATTTTCTTTTTCATTCATCATAATTAATAACCAGCACCGTTTTCAATAATATTTAGACTATCTAACGAAGACCAGGCAACTTAAATCTCCTGTCTGAAAAATGTTTTTATTGACACATAAATCCTGAAGGTGATTCAAATGGTTTCTGTCAGTCTTTTCTGACTTTCTACAAGAATTCTAATATATTTTATTCAAAAGGGTGGGAATCCATGAAGGGAAACGATGTAATGACAATCGATGAATTCGAGGGCAAAAATCTGCTGAAACAGTACGGCATAGATGTAATAGAAGAGGCCCTCTGCCATAATGCGGCATCGGCATATGCTGCGGCACAGAAGACAGGCTATCCTGTCGCGCTGAAGGTGTGTTCGGCTGAAATCCTTCACAAGACAGAGATGGGAGGTGTTATCCTGAATATAGCCGGTGCAGGCGAAATGAAAAAAGCTGCCCAGGATCTCACTGAAAGGTTCCCGGGCAGAAACCTCCTGATCCAGAAGATGGCCAGGAAAGGAATCGAACTCATTATCGGGGCCAGACGCGACCCTGTTTACGGGCCTGTCATTCTGGCCGGGTTCGGTGGAATATTCACCGAAGTATTCAGGGATACATCCATTGAGCTTGCCCCGGTGGACAGAAAGACTGCTCTCAAAATGCTGGAAAGCCTCAGGGGGGCATCCCTTTTCAAGGGCTTCAGGGGCCAGGAAGGCGCAGACATCGAGAAGATCGCCAGTTGCCTTATAGGCATCTCAAATCTCATGATGGAACGAGAAGATATTTGCGAGATAGATATCAATCCGCTGATTGCAACAACAGAGAGGGCCGTGGCAGTTGACGCGCTCATAAGATTCAATGGCTCTCCTGACGGAAAAAAGAAGAAGATTTCAGACAGCCGGAGTGTGGACCCGTTCTTCAATCCCGGGAAAGTGGCCCTGATAGGCGCATCCCGCAGCCATGGAAAAGGCGGCAACATAATACTGAGAAATATTATAAAGGCTGCTTTCAGGGGCGAACTGATACCGGTAAATCCCTCGGTCAATGAAATACTTGGCCTCAAGGCCTACAAATCGGTCAGGGATATCCCCGGCCCTGTGGACCTTGCAATGATTGTGATTCCCAAAACAGCCGTTAAGGATGCCATTTCAGACTGCGAGGCTAAAGGGGTCAAGGCTGTCATCCTGAGCACAGGCGGATATTCCGATATTGGCCATGCTGGCGCGCTCGAACAGGAGGAAATCGTCGAACAGACAAAAAAGGCCGGGATAAGGCTGATGGGTCCGAACAGCATCGGGACGATCAATCCTGCTTCAGGTCTGGCAACATCCATTGTCGGGCTCGAGCCCATCATGCCGGGAGGGGTTTCCCTCATAGGCCAGTCAGGGGTGTTTTCATCCGGTTGGGGCAGATGGATAGCGGACATGAAACCATTTGGAATCTCCAAGATAGCGTGCATCGGGAACAAGGGTGACATAAACGAATCCGACCTGATCGAATATATGGCAACCGATGAAAAGACGACCACGCTTGGCATGTATCTGGAAGGGGTGAGCGACGGAGAGAGGTTCATCAGGGCTTCGAAAAAGGCCAGTTCGAAAAAGCCTGTGGTCGTTGTCAAATCGGGAAAGACGGAAGCCGGAGCTCAGGCCATCGCATCACACACGGGTTCTCTTGCTGGTTCTGACGAGGTATTCAACGCCGTATGCAGAAGGACAGGACTCATCCGTACCCCCGATTCCGAAAGCTTCTTCGACACACTGGCAGCCTTTGAAGCCCTTCCCCTCCCCAGAGGTAACAGAATGGGTGTTCTGTCTATCACCGGGATGGGCTGCGTTGTGACAACGGATGCCTGCGACGAACATGGAATAGAACTGCCGGAACTGAGACCTGAAACGCTCAAAAGGCTTGATGAGGTTATGCCGTCATGGGCACCTGTCAGGAACCCCGTAGACATCTGGTCTGCAACCGAGCAGCACGGATCAAAAAAGACCATGAGCCATATAGCTTCATGCCTCCTTGACCAGAAGGACATCGACGCCATCATGATAATATTCGTGCTCATGCCTGAAACCATATATGATATCGAGGAAGCCTTTGGAGACATCATCAGGGCGCATCCTCATAAGCCTGTTTTTGCAACCTATTATGGTGGCACTGAAAAAGAAGCCAGACATGTGCATGAAGGCTTCATGAAACTCGGCGTCCCGTCGTATCCCACGCCGGAGCGTGCCATCTATGCATTCAGCTGCATGGTCAAGTATGCCAGATTTAAGGGGCTGATTAAATAAGGAACAGAGACGTTTCCGGCAGGATCTCCTGCCGGATTCAGTCTTACAGCAGCTGAATATCAGCTGCCTCCCGTACTATCGCAAACAGGAAATGAATTATCAGACTAATACCCTCCCACAGGCATGCTATCGAGGACGCTGTCGATTACGCAGGCCGGGCATTCGATTTCAGCGGCAGTTTCAACATTATCAGCCATGTGAGGAGAGCCCTGGCCTATCACCAGATGTTTTCCATCGCCGTATTGATCCCATTGCGGTTGGCCGGAACTTACGTTCGGGTCGCCATACCAGGCAAAACTTCCCCAGTAGGCCATCATTTCATTTGATATGAGGTTTCTCTCAGGCTCATTATCATCATCCCACATCAGCCCGATCAGACTTTCACCATGAGGAAGGAAATTTCCGAACATAAAAGGTACATCCTCTGCATGGGACCCCCCCAGCAGAAAATTGAAAGGACCTGTTCCATTTTCCCAGACGAAATCGTACGCATAGACTGAATCCCCGTATGAGGACATCAGGCCAGCAGTATAGTCGACCCCGTAATTCTGAAATACGGTCTGGCCCGTCGTAACAGCCTCATTGTATATTTCAGCTGCACCTGCACCGATGATATCATCAACATCCTGGGTGGATACATCAGGGTCGTAATCTCTTATCAGGTTGTACAGATCTTCTGAGTCTACCAGAAACATCATCAGAAACACTTTAACTTCGGCAGAGTTGCAGCCTATTATCACCGGCACATGACTGTAATTGCCGTCTCTGATCTTGAGCCGGATTCTTTCATCGATCACTGTCCCGTCTTCAAAATTTCCGAACATAGCATCGCTTATGTTGCCCTGGTTGTCCGAAGTGCCTCCGGTTTTTGTAGCAACGGCCGTGTCATATATTTTCTCTGCAGGCAGATTCCTGAGATATTCACCTAGGGCGGTGCCTTCCTCTGCAATGATTGCATCCGCTTCATCATTGTCGCTGGCGCGTCCTTCCTGGATGAGCAGCCGCCTTATTACATTAAGGGTCCAAATTTGTGCGGATGCCTTTGAAGATGAAATAATGAAACCGCTGTGAAGAACCGCCTTGTGGAAAAGTCCTTCTGCCACTGGAGATACCATAAGAGACAGGACATTCATCGCCCCGGCCGACTGTCCCGCGATTGTGACGTTGGAGGGATTGCCGCCGAAGAATTCTATACTGTCCCTCACCCATTCAAGCGACTTGATGATGTCGAGTGTTCCATAATTTCCTGAATCATCGAGGCTGTCTCCTGTATTGAGAACCGGGTGATAAAACCAGCCCATAAGGCCCAGCCTGTAGTTGATCGTGACTACTATCATGCCAGTCTTTGAACTCAGATGCGCCCCGTTATATACATCAAGGCTGGACGAACCGATAAGATTTGCCCCTCCATGGATATAGACGAAGACAGGCAGATCCTCCTCGAGCGTGTCAGGCCTCCAGATGTTGAGACAAAGGCAGTCCTCGCACCCCTGCGGCTTGCCGAAAAAATCATAGTCAATCCAGTTCAGCGCTGTGCCGTACTGTACGCATGCATCGCAGAACGAGTCAGCATTCCGTACTCCTTCCCATGAATCAGGATCCCGCGGAGCCTTCCAGCGAAGCTCACCCTCAGGCGCTCTGGCATATTTAATTCCAAGCCATGAAAGTGTGCCGTATCTGTCAGCTGCACCCCTGACCTGGCCATAGACTGTATCCCTTACAAGTGATGACTGAGTAGGTTCCCCTGAATTGTCACTATTGCTTGAACAGCCTGGAGAGAGAATAACTGCAATACAGAAAAGGAATATTTTCATTTTTATTGAAGAAAGCATATTCCCTTTACTATTGCAGGACCCGGGTTTATTCATCATTCACCTCACATCTTTCGTATCCTGATAATATTATCGGTAATCTCATTGAATTCTTAAAAAAGCATATATATCGTAACTTAGACTTCGAGAATGAACACACCATAAACTCGGGTGCAGATATACGGCAGCAATACCATAAACTCCTTTTTTGCCGGATTATTAAAATATCAGATATTACGCAATATCAAAGAGTTATATTTTTTATTCTAATCCCTCAGACTTTTGGCATGCATCTGGCTTGGTGATAACCAACCATAAAGGAGGATCACAGATGAAGAAACTTGTTAAAAAGAACACCTGTACAGCATGCGGTAAAGAGCCGGCAACAACCACATGTGATCATTGCGGTAAACCGATATGCAAAGACTGCAGCTTACTTGAAATCTGGGGAACGGGTGCCGAAGATCTGAGTGCGAAATATCTCTGCCCCGTCTGCAAGGAAAACCCCGATGTCAATCCCTGGGGCGCTCATACCAGAGAAGCCGAGAATCTGGCGAAAGCAGCCTGATAGGTCAGGCTGGAAAAATAACCTGTTCATTCAGTAATACTTTATCTGCTTAAGAGGTATATGGCATGGATGGAATTGAAAGGGTTGCGGTAATAGGCACAGGAGTGATCGGCTCCGCCTGGGTATCGCTGTTTGCCCAGAAAGGATACCAGGTTACCGCCTATTCGAGAAGGCCTGAAACAAGGGAAAAGGGATATCGCCAGGTCTGCTCCAACCTCGATTTCTTTGTTGATAAAGGTGTATTGACCCTGCAGGAACGAAACCTGGCCATTGAGCGCGTAAGATTTGTTTCAGAAATAAAAGACGCGGTAAGCGATGCCCACTTCATAGAGGAATGCTCCGGCGAAACCTATGAAATCAAAAAGCCCATATTCGAGGAGATGGACCGCTTTGCACCGGCTTCGACAATAATCGGAAGCAGTTCCTCGGGCCTGTGTATGAGCGAGATTCAGCAGTCGGTGAAGCACAAGGACAGGTGCGTCATTACCCATCCATGGAACCCTCCTCACCTTATTCCTCTTATCGAAATCGTTCCCGGCAGGGATACGTCCGAGGAAACGGTAAACACCAGCATCAGATTCATGGAGCATCTGGGCAAGGTCCCTGTCCTTGTTAAAAAAGAGGTGCCGGGATTCATCGGGAACAGACTTGCCGTGGCCTTGTGGCGCGAAGCCATCGACCTTGTGGAAAACGGCGTCGCCAGCGTGGAAGATGTGGACAAGGCGCTTTATGCAGGCCCCGGACTCAGATGGGCGCTTATGGGCTCTCATATGATCTATCACCTGGGCGGCGGGGAAGACGGCGGCGTCGGACACTTCATCGACGGCATCGGCAACACGACATTCAAGGCTATATGGGAAGAGCTCACCACCTGGAACTATATAACCGAACCGATGAAGGAAAAGCTTATCGAAGGCATTCAGGACGAGATGAAAGGCCGCAGCTTCAAGGATTTTGTCAAGTGGCGGGATGACAAGATATTCGAGCTTATAAAGCTTGTCTATGGAGGCTGACATGTCGGGCAAAATCATGAGTGTAGAACAGGCCATCGGCCTGATCAAAGACGGCGATACGGTTGCCGTAGGCGGTTTTGTCGGCAATGCGCACCCTGAAGAACTCACGTCGGGCATTGAACGCATATTCCTTGAAAAAGGCCGTCCTAAAAATCTTACCATAGTAGGCGCTGCAGGTCAGGGAGACGGCAAAGACAAAGGGCTCAACCATCTTGCGCATGAAGGCCTGATCAAACGGGTGATCGAGGGCTACTGGAACCTGGCCCCAAAGCTCGGCAGGCTGGCGCTTGAAAACAAGGTCGAGGCATATAATTTCCCCCAGGGCGCAATCTCATGCCTCTTCCGTGAAATAGCAGGCAAACGCCTTGGATTCATAACGCACACCGGTCTTAAGACATTTGTCGATCCAAGGATTGAGGGCGGAAAAGTAAACGCCAGAACCACCGAAGACCTTGTCGAACTGATCAATATCAACGGACAGGAACGCCTTTTCTACAAGGCATTTCCGATAAACGTGGCGCTTATCCGCGGCACGACCGCAGACAAACAGGGAAACATCCGCATGGAGAAAGAGAGCACTTCGCTCGAAATGCTTTCAATGGCTCAGGCCGCCAGAAATTCAGGCGGGATAGTAATCGCCCAGGTGGAGAGGATATCCGAAAACGGCAGGTTCAGGCCCATGGATGTCAGGGTACCGGGAATATTTGTCGATGCGGTTGTTGTCGCAAAACCGGAGAACCACTGGCAGACCTTTCTCGAAGTGTACAACCCCGCCTATACGGGCGAAATTTACTCCCCAATGGAAAATATGGAATCCATGGCGTTTACGACACGCAAAATCATAAGCCGCAGGGCTGCAATGGAACTCTCACCCGGGGCAATAGTAAATCTCGGCATAGGGATGGCTGACGGCATAGCTGCCGTGGCCGCCGAAGAGGGCATACACAACCTCTTCACACTTACGGTGGAGTCCGGGCCGATCGGAGGGGTGCCTGCCATGGGACTGAGTTTCGGAGCATCTTCAAACGCACAGGCGATAATCGACCAGCCGTACATGTTCGATTTCTATGACGGAAACGGTCTCGACATGGCGTTTCTGGGGATGGCACAGACAGACAGGCACGGCAACCTCAATGTCAGCAGGTTCGGCACAAGGATGGCCGGCTGCGGCGGATTTATCAACATCACGCAGAATGCAAGGGAAGTCATGTTCATCGGGACTCTTACAGTCGGCTCTGAAGTCGAAGTGCGTAACGGCAGAATGAAGGTCGTCAAACAGGGACGCGGAAAGAAATTTGTCGAGCATGTCGAGCAGATCACATTCAGCGGCGAATATGCACGCGAAACCGGGCAAAAGGTGCTCTATATAACGGAGCGCGCCGTATTCGAACTCAGGGATGAAGGCGTAACGCTGACTGAAATTGCCCCTGGGCTCGACCTTGAGCGTGACGTGCTTGGCGAGATGGAATTCCTCCCGCATATTGCACCCGATATGCGTCTCATGGATGAAAGGATATTCCTCGATGAAATGATGGGAATCCATGATGAGATTTTTGCAAAAAGGAAAATCTGAGCAGGGAGAGGGTGAGAATGGACATATTAGAGCAAGGAACAGGAGAACTTTTCACTGATCCCGACCCTGATAAAGCGCGTGAATATTTCCGCGGTAAATCACGAAAAAAAACAAACAAGCAGATAAGTTTGAAGGATGCGGTAGAGAAGTTCATTCAAAACGGAGAATATCTTGCGATAGGGGGCTTCGGTTCCAACAGGACACCTCTGGCTGCCTGCAACGAAATCGTCCGGCAGGGGCTCAAAAACCTGGGATTTGCCGGAAACGCCTCCACTCATGATTTCCAGGTGCTGGCGGCAGGTGAAGTTTTTGACCGGGTCGACATGGCTTGCGCTGTTGGTATGGAGGCTCGAGGCATGAGCCTCTGCGCACGCAGATACCTTGAAAGCGGCCGCGTCAGAATATGCGAATGGACGAACTTCGGCATGGCCGCCCGCCTGAAGGCTGCCGCCATGGGCATGCCTTTTATAACTGCGAGAAACATGATCGGTACCGATACATTCAAATATTCGGCAGCAAAAATCATGAAATGCCCCTTTACCGGCAAACAGCTTGTGATGCAGCCCGCATTGTACCCGGATGTGGCCGTGATACATGTTCATGAGGCGGATATCTACGGCAACTGCCGTATCAGGGGAAGCCTCTTTTCCGATGATGATCTCGCACGGGCAGCAAAAAAACTCATTATTACCGCTGAGCGCATCATCCCTAATGACGAAATCAGACGGTCACCGATGCACACCGTCATCCCCTATTATCTTGTAGACGCCGTATGCGAAGTGCCTTACGGGGCATATCCGGGAAGCATGCCCTATGAGTATTTCTCGGATGAAGAACATCTGAAGGAATGGCTTTCCCTTCAGCATGATGACGCTCAGTTCAAGGCATTTCTAAGGCGCAATATATATGAGTGCCCGGACCATGCAGCGTATATACAAATGAATGGGGGCATGGTTAAGCTAAATGAATTAAGGGCCAGAGAACTGATGCTCCATAAGGAGGAAGCCCATGCGGGACTATAATATCATGGAACTGATGATATGTGTCGCAGCCCGGGAACTGGGCAACGGGTATACGGCAGGCATCGGAACAGGGGCGCCCTGCGCAGCGGCGATGCTCGCACAGAAGACCCTGGCACCTCACCTTGTGATTATGTTCGAATCAGGAGGGGTCGATCCGGAAATGCTTGAGATGCCCGTTTCGGTCGGAGACTCAAGGACATATGGCAGGGCAGTGATGGCAGGCGGCATAATGGAAATAATGCAGGCATGCAGCCGCGGTCTTGTAGATTATTCCATACTGGGCGGCGCACAGATAGACATGTACGGGAATATCAATTCAACCATGCTCGGCCGTGATTATAAAAAACCATCCATAAGGCTGCCGGGAAGCGGTGGCGCAAATGACTTCGCCTCCCTATGCTGGCGCACGATTATCATGTCGGTGCAGGAAAAAAAGCGTTTCGTAGAAAAGCTCGATTTTATGACGACCCCCGGGTGGCTTCAGGGAGGGAACTCTCGTACTGAAAAAGGGTTGCCTCCTGGCACCGGGCCCTACAGGGTTATAACCAATATGGCCGTTATGGACTTCGAACCCGAGAGCAAACGCATGAGGGTTATATCGGTCAATCCCGGCTATACATTCGACGATATCCAGAACAACTGCGGATTCGAACTGCTCAAGGCTCCTAAAGTCTTTGTCACAAAAGCACCTACCGCACAGGAGCTGAGAATACTCCGCGACGAGATCGACCCTCACAGGCTGATTATCGGCAGATAGCAGGAGTTCCGATCGGTCAGTCTGTTCGTATCATTTCTTGACTCTGTTACACCGTACCGGTAAATTGAATACTTATGAACAGGTTCTATACATGCCTTGCAGTATCCATAATAATACATGCAGCTGTCCTTATTCCATTGCATCTCATGGCAAAATACAGTGAATTCGACCCCCCCCAGGTAATCAAAGTTTCCCTTGTCGGTTCTCCTGGAGCCTCAGAGTCGACAGAAACTCAAACCGAAACCAGGCCGGAATTTGATATAAGCTATGAGAAAGAAAATCCTCTTCAGGAAAAACCTGAAAAAGCCGACTACCATGAAGAAAAGCCTGACAAGATCAACGAGCTGCCGGTTGATGATCCCAGCAATAAGGCCAACCTCAGCTATTACGGAAAAGTTAAGGGGAAAATTTTTATCAACTACAAATATCCCCAGGAAGCTGCAGAAGCAGGCATACATGGATATGTCTTAATTACTTTTATTGTAGACAGTTCCGGCAGGGTCTCTTCACTAAGGGTGAAAAAAAGCTCGGGCTATAAAATTCTCGATTCGGTCTCAACAAAGGCAGTGCTTGATTCAAGCCCGTTCCCACCCCGCGAAAACAGCATCAAAATAGAAGTTGGCTTTCTTTATGTCCTCGACAACTGAGGTATCAATTTATTATTTTCTTTTTTCTGAGCTCCTCCAGTTCCTGATCGGAAAAGCCGAGCCAGTCTTTTAATATCAAGAGGTTGTGCTCACCAAGTCCGGGACCCGGCATTCTTATCGAACCTTCAGTAGCGGAAAATTTATAAGGTATTCCTGGGATATCGACCTCACCGAATTGCGGGTGGAATATGCTGGCCAGCATTTCTCGCATTTTCAGGTTTTCATCCCTGTTCACCTGCTCGCTTGTATATGCCGTACCGCATGGGATTTTCTTCTTTTCAAGGATGGCAACCACCTCTGCCGATGTATTCAGGGCAGTCCATTCCTCGATTATGGCAACCGCCTCATTGTGATTATGTATCTGTGAAATAAGGTTGCAAAATTTAGGATCCTTTTCAAGCTCTGGCCTGCCGATGATTTCAGAAAGGTCTTTCCATTGCCTCGATGTTATAGCCACAATTGCAACCTTGCCGTCCGAGGTCCTGAAAAAGCCATAAAACGGCATGCGGTCATCCGAATTGAGGACATCCTTTGGCATCCTGCCGAGCGTCCTGTTTGCATCTTCCATGGAAGGCCCGATAGCCCTGTCCAGCATGGCCCTGTAATTCGAGAAATAAAGAACGTCCTGCATCGACATATCGATGTGCTGGCCTTTGCCGGTCTTCATACGGTGGATCAAAGCCAGCAGGACCGCGTTGGCTGCATAGGCTCCGGCTGTAAGATCGGCCCAGTAGTTCGTAGGGGTTCTGAGACTTTTCTGATCGTTCCAGAAATGACCCGATGTGGCCTGCGTTATTATATCAAAAGCGACCCTCTCCGGATTCACACCAGTCTCTCCGAACCCGGAGATGGATATATGAATAATGTCTTCTTTTACCTTTCTGAGATCATCGTACCCAAGCCCGTATTTTTCAAGTGAACCTGGAACATGGTTATGTACGAATACATCCGTCTCTTTGACAAGCCGCCTTATAACATCACTGCCTTCGGGCTTTCTGAAATCAATCGCCAGCCCGTACTTGTTCCTGTTGAATACCGAGAAACCCCTTTCCGCACCGGGTACAAGGCTGAATATTATCCTGAGAGTCTGCCCTTCAGGCGGTTCGACATGGATAACTTCGGCCCCCATGTCTGCAAGAATCTGAGTGCATCGCGAACCTGATATGAACTGTGCAAGTTCTATAACCCTGATTCCTTCAAGAACGCTCATTGTTTACCCCCAATTTGATTGTGAATATTACAATCAATGTAAATTTAGTTTACAAATATAACCTGTAAACTCTTAATTAAATTGTATATTTTTACGATTACATGCTTGACGAAAATCTTCAATAACTTATTATTTGTAAAAAAGCGATCTTCATTGATATATCATCAGGCCAAGTATTAGGTCTTTTAAATATCAAGGAGGAATTATTTATGAATTTTCTGTACCTGTCATTAAGGATGAAAGCTGCCGCTTTATTTATTGTAATGCTTTTCTTTTTTTCGTCTGTTTCCCATGCAGGCGTCTGGGATATGGACATACAGATCCCTAATAACGACCCGGGCTGGGTGACATTCAGGACGCTCTGGGACAAACACTGGGACGGAAAAAACATAGATCAGATAATTGCCTGCTTAAAGGGTATAGAGCAGAAGAAGCCGAACAATCTAGAGGTCAATCTCTGGCTTTCAAAGGCATATGGCATAAAGGCAAAGCGCCACAATAAAAGCTCGGATTACAAACTCTCTGAAACGTATTGCGTCAAGGCCCATGCGATCGACAAGGACAACATAACCGCATTCAAGCTTCTGATCGACGCGGTTCCCAATATTTACAGTTATAACGAAATAATGTCGAAACACGGGCAATGGATTAAATCAGTTGCCCCGCTTCCTTCCGGAGAGGCCCTGCCTCTTATGCCCAATCAGCCCGGCTGGGATAAATTCTATGAGTTGTGGCAGCAGCGATACGATACTGAAAAGGCCGTCTCCGCCGTAAAGATGCTTGATGAAATGGCCGCTCAAAATCCGGGGGACGGAATGGTCCAGGTCTGGGCATGCAGGGGCAACTATTATCTCGGAGAATACTGGTCATCCATGGACATGCATGATTCCAGGGCGATGCCTTATTATAAAAAGGGTATCCAGTACGGTGAAAAGGCAAAAAAGCTGCTTCCCCACAGCGTGCCTGCTACATACTGGTACCAGCTGAATCTCGCCAGGTCTCTTCAGTTTGCAAATATTCTGACACAGGCAAAATACTTAAAAACCTTTGTAGGGCTTCTGCTGTTCTGCTCATATGAAAACTCGCTTTATTATTATTTCGGCCCGAATCTGACACTGGGCACCATGATCACGAATGCGGGTTGGCTCGCCGAGAAAGGTATGGGCATAGCAGGCGTATCACTCGCAAATGAGATGATATCTCTTGATCTGGCCGGAATACTTTATCCTGACTATCTCTATATACCTTATGCAAAAGCCGACGTGCTTGCATACAAGGGCAAAAAGAAAGAGGCCATGAAAATCCTTGAGGATATTCTTGCCATGGATCCTGACCACAACAAGTATGCAATGGCTGAAAACCGTTGCCATCAGAGATTTTCAAGACTTCTTTATAATAAACTGAAGAAAGATAAATGAAGTCCCGAATATTAACCGGGCTTTTATTTGAGATATTAATGATTCAATAAGGAGGCGAACATTGTCTTACAGAAAGGATACTCTTTGCGGGCTGTTTCATTCCCAGGCGCTGCATTATGGCAGCAGGCATGTTTTTCTTATGGGGAAGTTCGATGCCTTTGGCAACCCTTCGGAAACCTATACATCCATTACATGGGAACAAGCCAGAAATGAAGTCATTTCGCTTGCAAGGGGGCTCAGGGCTTTGGGGCTCGGCAAGGGAGACAGGGCTGTGATCTTTTCGGAAAGCAGGCCTCGCTGGATAATCGCGGACCAGGCGATCCAGGCATGTGGTGCAATAGGCGTACCGTTCTACCCGACTGTTTCAATGGATGAGCTTGTGCACATGATCGGAAACTGTGAACCAAAACTTGCCATTGTATCAACAATCGATAAAGCCCTTAAAATCAACACAGCCTGCGTAGGACTTGAAAGATTTCCTCTTGTCGTCATCACACCTTCCAGTGGCGAAAAACCTGATAATTCATATTCTCTTGATGAGACATTCAAGCTCGGCGAAAAAATAAGCGCCTCTGAAATCGAAGAATGCATACAGCGTGTAATACCTGAAGATACTGCATCTATCATATACACATCAGGCACGACCGGACTTTCCAAAGGTGTCGTCATTTCACAGAGCAACTGGATGGCGAATATTCTTCAATGCACGAACTCTGAGATGATGCAGCGGCAGAAAGAGCTCGAACTTCACCTCGTTTCACTGATACACCTGCCGCTGTGCCATTCATACGCCAGAACAAGCGACTATCATGTGTCAGGGCTGTATCTCGGCGGCACTCTGGCCTTTGCCAGAGATTATAAAACGCTTCAGGATGACCTCCTCGAAATAAGACCCAATATCATTACCTCGATACCAATGTTTTTTGAAAAGTCATTTGAAAGGGTCAGGTCGGCAGTCGCAAAACAGAAAAAGCCATACCGTATGCTCTTCGACCTGGCGATGAGAATCGGGAAACTCTACTGCGACAGCATGGCCACAGGTAAAAAAATGAATCTCTTCCAGCTTGTAGCCTTTGCTCAGGCAAACAATCTTGTTTTCAACAGAATCCGTGAACTCATGGGCCTTGACCGTTTAGTAATGGCCCTTTCTGGAGGCGGTAAGCTTTCAAAAGAAGTATGCACATTTTTCCGCTCACTTGGAATTCAGCTGAACGAAGGCTACGGGCTTACAGAAACAAGTCCTGTGATAAACTTCAACGAGCCTGCGTTCATTGATGAAGCGCCTGTTACACCTATTCGCATATGGATCAGGAAAAGTCTTATTGATATCATGACAGAGCTGATGGTTGTCTCCCAGTCCAGGGGAGTATCACCCTATTCACACCCTGCACTGGCACTCAAGCTGGCGCTTGTCTATTATTCACTTGTCCATAAAATGCGCGTGAAACCGGGCACTGTCGGCCGTCCGGTGATCGACACCATTGAAAAGGTTGCAGAAGACGGCGAACTGCTGGTGAAAGGGCCGCAGATATTCAAAGGATACTGGCGCATGCCTGAAGAAACAGCGGCAGCATTTACGGATGACGGATGGTTCAAGACGGGCGATATCGGCAGGTTTGACTCTGAGGGATTCCTCGAGATTACGGACAGGAAAAAGGAACTCTTCGTAACTACAGGCGGAAAGAATATAGCACCCCACCCTATCGAGGTGTCTCTCATAGCAAGGCCATATATCGATCAGGCCTGCCTTGTGGGCGATAACAGAAAGTTCATTTCCGCGCTCATAATTCCCGATTACCATGCACTTGAAAAATTCGCGAAGGGAAGAAACATCCCTTACAATTCCATTCAGGAACTTGTAAGCCTGCCTGAAATCGAATCTCTTATTCAGAAAGAAATCGATTTCGTTAATGCAAGGCTTGCTAGATTTGAGCAGATAAGGACTTTCAGGGTTCTCGCAAACCCGTTTGACATTGCGACAGGCGAATTAACGCCTACAATGAAGGTAAAGCGACGTGTTGTTTATGAAAAGTTCAGCAACGACATAGAGAAGATGTATACACAGACAAGTTAGGGTTACACGGTAGATAAGAGAACGCTCCACCCTTCCCTTACCTAAGCTATATTGATGACCCGACGGGGTTCGGCATTCCTGTTTTGACTCAGATGTTGATTTACCCGTAAAATCATGTAAGTTATAAGTTTGAAATGAACGATAATTCATTTTAAAACATGAGGGGGCATACGCTATCCTCTGCTTATAAAACACTAATGGGAAGAAAGGAGATTTCATGAAGGATGTGGTTATCGTTTCGGCATGCAGGACCGCAATCGGAACATTCGGCGGGACGTTAAAAGATGTAATATTGGCTAATCTCGGTGCAGTTGCAATGAAGGAAGCCGTTAAAAGGGCTGGTATTGATCCCTCAATCATCGATGATGTGCGTTTCGGATGCTGCATGGAACATGTGAACACTCTCAATGTAACAAGAACAGCAGCGCTTCTTGCCGGTATCCCGGTTACTGTTCCGGCAGTTACGATCAACAGGGTATGCCCCTCGGGAATGGAAGCCACGGCAAGCGGTATGGCCATGATACAGGCCGGAATGGCTGACACTGTTCTTGTCGGCGGAATGGAGCACATGTCCGGTGTCCCTTACGCATCGCTTGAAGCCCGCTGGGGCTGCAGGCTTCAAGACAAGACACTTGTCGACTGTGTTATAAGGGGCCTTCACTGCGGTTCATATGTACAGCCGCTTTCAGATGACAGCCCGGCAAAAAACACGCCGCTTTTCGATATGTTCAAGGGAAAGCCCTACATCATGGGCCAGACAGCGGAATTCATTGCGGCGATGTACGGCATAACCCGTGAAGAAATGGATGAAGTGGCGTTAAAAAGCCACAACTGCGCAGAGAGGGCGACAAAAGATGGCTCATTTGCAGAAGAAATCGTGCCTGTAGAGATACCCAGCAAAAAGAAGGGCAAGCCGCCCGTGATATTCGACAAGGATGAACACTTCAGACCGGGACTCACCATGCAGGATCTTGCCGACCTTCCACCTGCATTCATTCCCAAAATCGGCAAGGTAACTGCCGGCAATTCGTCTGGCATAAACGACGGCGCATCGGCAATGGTCATCATGAGTGCGGAAAAAGCAAAAGAGCTTGGGTTGAAGCCCCTCGCAAAAATCCGCTCGGTCGGCCGCGGCGGCTGCCATCCATCGGTAATGGGATTAAGTCCGACTCCCGCAGTAAAGAACCTTTTAAAGAATGATCCCAAGCTTACCATCGACAGCTTTGAGCTGATAGAACTTAACGAAGCCTTTGCATCTCAGTATATCGGCTGCGAAAGGGACCTCGGATTCAAAAGAGACCGTGCAAACCTCAACGGCTCAGGCATCGGGCTCGGCCATCCTGTGGGTTCAACAGGATGTCGTATAATAGTATCGCTTTTATACGGGATGAAAAATCGCGGCAAAAGCCTCGGACTCGCTACCATCTGTGGTGGCGGCGGAGTAGGAATGGCAACAGCGATAGAAATAATCTGATTCTTTTTTTAAGACGGGCCGTGTACATTGATATGCTGATGTCACGGCCTTTTCATTTATAAACTCGAACAAATTCCTCAACTTTTTATATTCAATATCCCTCGATTACAGAGTATAATAAAAATATTATTTAAATTGTAATTCAGGAGGAAATAATCATGTATGATGTTATTGTTATAGGAGCCGGTTATGGAGGCATGAGTACGGCGGCGATGCTTGGCAATTACGGCAAGAAAGTGCTCGTTCTCGAGGGCTCCGCATTTAAAGGTGGCAGGGCCGCATCTTTCAGGGACAATGAAGGTTATACCTGGGAGTACGGTGCCCATTCACACAGGCTTGCACATAAAGGTATTGCAAATCAGGTATTCAAAAAACTGGGTGAAGAAATCGAATTTACTCCTGAATCCAGGGATTCAAAACTGATATTCAAAGGAAAACTCTGGGAAAGGCCGCAGGGTCCGCTGGGATTTCTCTCAACCCCGATGCTGAGCCTGAAGGCAAGATTCACACTGCTTCTTTTTCTGATAAAATTGAAGAAGGCTCATCCCCATGACTGGTATGATAAGACGCTCCTTGAATTCTATCGTACATGGTTTAACGATAAAGAGGCTGAAGATTTTCTATCGTTCTTCGGTATGACCATCATGTGCCCTGATTCGACAAAGGTCAGTGCCGGAGAGGTTATTGATTTTCTTCAAAGGGCTCTTGCTGCAGGAATAGGCGTTGGCGAACCTGTGGGCGGTTCAGGGCAGCTTTTCAGAAAGCTTACAAAACATATAGATAAAAGAGGCGAAATAAGGCTCGAAGAAAACGTTACCTCCATAATTGTCGAAAACGGACATATCAAAGGTGTGACAACAAAAAACGGAATCTATAACGCGAACAGGGTTGTTTTCGCCGCAAGACTGCCTCTCCTTCTGGACATTGTCGACAACAGGCTTCTTTCCAGTAAGCTTGTTTCATATGCAAAGAAGCTGGAAAACAGCTCGGGCCTTTCAATTGACTTCATAACACAGGGGCCTGTAAGCAGCATCAAGGGGAGCATACTTGGCGTTGATATTCCAATATGGGCAAAATTCCAGTCGAATTCGGATGATTCATTCACGCCAGGGGATAAATATCTTTCCACCTGGGGAATCATGTTGCCGTGGAAATACGACGGCGACCCTGCGGTTGCTGAAAAAACCGAAAGAAAAATGAAGGCCACAATCTCCCATTTTTTCCCGGGTTTTCTTCCTAACGTCATCAAGGAAAGAAAGATCATTGCAAATGTGATGAACGGCAACGTGCTTACTCCCGGACAGTCCAAACCTAACAGACCAAGGATTGTGTGCGAGAATGTCAAGGGACTTTATTTCGTTGGCGACACCGTCAGGGGCGACGGCTGTTCCGGTGACATCAGTTTCTCTTCAGCGATCAAAGTTGCGGATACTATTTCAGGTGAGCAGTTTTATTCAATGTGACAGGAGGAAAACTTGAGCAATATTTACAATCTCATACCATGGCCTGAAAAAGTAATCCCTGATGATGGATTCCTGAGCCTTCAAAACACGATCATAATATCATTACCTGAAGAAGCAGGTGATGCATGGAAAAGAAAGACGTATGTTTTCAAAGATAAATTAAAAGAGCGCTTCGGCTTTGATTCCGGAATAGTTTCCGGTGCAGGTGTGAATTCAGAAAACTGTTCGATCATTATCGAACACGGAATACAACAGGAAGAAGCATACAGGCTCTCAATCAAGGATACTGTAAGGATAAGCGTCAATGCACATCAGGGGCTTCATAATGCATTCATGACGCTCTTGCAGCTTATCACTCGAAACGGAAATTCAGTCATTCTCCCGAAGGTCTGTATAGAGGACAGCCCACGTTTTACATGGAGGGGGACACTGATCGATCCCGCCCGCAATTTCCTGCCTGTCGGAACGGTCAAGCAATACATCGACTATATTTCAGAACTGAAGATAAATATCCTCCACTGGCACCTTGTCGATGACCAGGGGTGGCGTATGGAGAGTTTAGTGTTCCCGAGGCTGCATCAATCAGGCGGAAAAGGCGGATACTATACCCAGGCCGAGATCCGCGAGATCATAGCTTATGCAGAAGATCGCAATGTCATGATCCTGCCGGAAATCGACATGCCAGGCCATACATCGGCAATGCTTTCAGCCTATCCCGAACTGTCATGTACAGGAGAGCCTGTCGAGCTGAGGCAGCGGCCAGGCATTTTTGCATCGGCACTTTGCGTATCGAATAATGCTGTATATGATTTCATTGACAGACTTATCGGCGAAGTAGCAGGCCTTTTCCCATTCCCTTATATTCATATAGGCTCCGATGAAGTGGTTGCCGGCGACTGGCTCAACCATGATGCATGCACCTCACTTATGGACAGAAACCTGATAAAGGATAAAGCAGGCCTGCATTCATATTTTATCGCGCGCGTAAATGATATCCTCTTAAAACATGACAGGAAGATGATAGCATGGGACGAAGCGACTCATTTCATGCCGGACGGAGCAGTCATCCAGGCATGGAGAAACCACAAATTCGCTTTGGTTGCAGCAGAAATGGGACATGACGCAATCGTGTCGCCTACAACGCACTGCTACCATGATTATCCACATCTCGTCACATCGGTTGAAAAGGTGTATTCATTTGAACCTATTCCCGGGAATCTCTCCGAAATACTTGTAAATCATATCCTGGGAATCGAGGCCAATCTCTGGGGGGAATGGATAACACCGGAGAGACTCACAAAAAGGGCTTTTCCCAGAATGCTCGCCCATGCCGAGATATGCTGGACACTTAAACAGAACCGCAACTATGAGCATTTCAGGAACAGGATGAATAAGGTATCCCATGACATGAAACAAATGGGGGTGCATTTCGGTACGAATTTCGAGCCGTTCCTGTGGTTATGGTTCGGCATTATGAAGCTTTATGATATCCTCTTTATCAGAGATAAAGACAAGGACGGCTGACAGCGCCCGATAACCTTGTCACCCGGCATTTCACTTATGCACGATGCTGGATTTACCGGTTATGCGGTTTCTATCCTGAATGAGGCCGGGCCTAGCCAGCTCGAAAAGAATTCGGCATCCTTCATGCTTTCAGGAAAGGCCGTTCTATACTCATTTGCCCATTCAAAGAAAAAACCATCTATCGCGGCATCCACCGGGACAAGCGCCCATACCGAACCTCCGGGACCTGCATTGAAGGCTGATGATGCAGGCGCTCCCAGCTTTCTTGCCACCTTATTCAGAAATATGGTCTGAGGCGTCTGATTGCCGAGATGCGTTACACCGAGGTTCTGTGATTCATCAGCCAGCCTGCCGAATTCCTCTATGTTGCATTCAATCAGTGAATCTCCGGCAGCCGGGACTATTTCCAGACTTTCCCTTATGAAATGCTCGAGACGCTTTATAAGGTATCCGGGATCGAGGCCTCCCTTTTTCACCGTTTTTTTTATTATTGTTGGAAATGTCTTTTTTATATAATCCACACCTGAATCCAGAAGCACTTCGTTGAGGTTTTTAAACAATGTGGAGTGATGCTTGTTCCAGATATCGACCAGAACCGATGTGAGCATGTAAATCATATTGTGTTTTTCCAGAATATTATCTGACATTCCAGCTTTTACCCCGCTTGTTGCAATACCCATTACATATCCTTCAGGAAGCGGGATTTCCCTTTCAAGATTTACAGGGCAGAAAGAATACTGGCTGAATCTGTTTTTTGTGCAGCACATGAGCGCAGTATAGTCCTCACCGCCTTTTAATGTTCCGGTTCCGATATCCCCGGGCAGACTTCCGAAATCATGACCTTTTTCAATTGCCCCGAGATACCCTGCCATTGATTTGTTATCAGGTATATTTAATGCAAATTCGGGCCTTGAATAAAGTTTGTTGACATAAGCGAAGCTAAGGGAAAAGCCCGCTATCAGCGCACTCGAACTGCTCATTCCTGATTCGGAAGGCAGATCGCTGGCAAAGGCTATATCTGCGCCCTTTAAATCAGGGCCGAAATTACGGGCAATTCTCCTGGCAGCTGTGACAGGGTAGCTTGTCCAGTGTCCTGCCTCGGGTATTAATCCCTCATTCAGGTTGAATGAAGTTTTCTTGACACTGGACATATCGAAAATATTTATTTTGTTGTCATTCCTTCCCACCGCCACAAAGCAGATACCCCTTTCAAGAGCGGCAAGAAGACTCCGGCCACCGGCGTAATCGGTATGTTTTCCGAAAAGCTCGATGCGCCCTGGAATAAAAAGCATTACCGATTCGGCATCCTTATCTGCCCCCCGTTCAATCAGCTTCGAGCAGCATATTGCAAGCATGTTGGCCTTTGAAACAGAGGCCCTTTTGCTTAAGCCCTTTTCAACCAGCCGGTCATAGAAGTCATCATATTTTGAGAATTGTGAAAGGCATGTGACCAGGCTCAAAGTCTGACCTCCTTATGCCTCAAAAAGGTATCGACGGACTTAATATCGGAACGACCCGTCATATCCAGGACACCCAGTCTTACAGGTATCATCCTGAATTTCTCGTTAAGATTGTTCATGGCATATTCTACTGCGGATGCAATCTCGAACTCACCTCTGACAGAGGCCTTTATAGAGCGACAGGCATCAAATATCGATCTGGAGAATCTCCAGCAGTTCATGCTTATATGCATCCTGCCGGCGTTCTTTCGAATTAATTCATCTGAAGGCTTCTCTATAATCCTTTTTAAATAAAATTCGTCATCCGGCTCCAGAAGGGCATATTCTGATATCCGTTCAGCAGGGATATTACCAAGCCCGGAAAGAGCCTTGCCGTCAAATGCAATAGTGGCGCATGAATTGATTTCTCTAATCAGTCTGAGAGCTTCGGCCTGGTAATAATTATCCGAATTGATTACGGCAAATGCGTCATCTCCTGCAAAACCGGCTGCGGCTAGAACTGCATCGGCAGTGCCCTGAGGCTTTTTCTGCTCGGCAAAACTTATAGTCACCCTTTCTGTCTTCATGCAGTTGTAATAAACCCTGATGGGATCAAACTCCGCACCCGGCCCGATAACCAGACAAATTTTTGAAAAACCTGCATCTGCAAGGGCGTTTATGACATAGTCAAGAAACGGTCTGCCAATCGGGATCATTGCCTTTATCCCGGTATCGGCGACATGATTCTGCTCAGGAGTAACCCCTATATTATTATCCCGATTCCTCATCCTGGTGCCAAGGCCACGTGCGAGTATTACGGCCTTTTCCATAGCACCATCCCCCATGAAATAAAATTTGTTATGCTGAAACAGGTATTGAACTTAATATTTCCCTGAAAAAAAGCGGCGCGGCATCACTGAAGCTGTTAACGTATATAATTTCCAGGTTAAGGGTTGCATCAGCAGTCAGTTTCATTATGTCCGCCTCATTTTTTGAAGGAAGTATCACCCTGCTTATGCCCGCCCTTTCTGCGGCAAGGACCTTTTCTTTTATACCGCCTACAGGAAGTACACGTCCTGACAAGGTCACTTCTCCTGTTATGGCCGTATCATACCTGACAGGTCTTGCCTGAAAATAGGACAGGAGCGCACAGAGAATTGCAAGACCTGCCGAAGGCCCGTCTTTTGATATCGCACCTGCCGGGACATGGATGTGTATGTCGATCTTTGAGAAATCAACAGGTTCAACTACAAGGTCGGCAAACCTGCTTTTGAGGTATCCGATTGCAATTCTCGCAGATTCCTGCATGACCTGGCCCATATTCCCGGTGAGCTCGATTTTGCCTGAACCCGGCATCGACGATACTTCGATAAGCAGAATCTCACCGCCTGCCGGCGTCCATGCAAGACCGGTAGAAATGCCTATGCAGTCGCTGTTCATTGCCTGCTCTTTGTATCTTGTTACAGGGCCCAGATATTCGCGGACGATTTCACAGGTTATGCGGCCGGGAATATCCTGATCAGACGCCTTTTTCTTGGCAATTTTTCTGAAAAGGCTTTCAATCTTTCTTTCCAGGTCACGAACACCAGACTCAACAGTATAAGAGTTGATGATCATCATCGTGGCGTCATCATCAATAATGACCGGCTCATTTTCAAGGCCGGACTCGACAGCTTTTTTGCCGATAAGATGCAGTTTTGCAATATTCAGCTTTTCATCATCGGAATAACCGGGAATGTCGATTATCTCCATTCTGTCAAGCAGTGTTGCAGGTATTGTTTCAGTAGTATTTGCCGTTGCTATGAACATGACCTGCGAAAGGTCAAATGGAATTTCCATGTAATTGTCTTTAAATGAAAAGTTTTGTTCAGGATCGAGAACCTCCAGCATGGCTGACGCAGGATCCCCCCTGAAATCTTTTCCGAGCTTGTCAATCTCGTCGAATATGAATACGGGATTCATCGTTCCTGCGCGCTGGATTTCCTTGATAATCCTGCCCGGCATAGCTCCTATATATGTCCTTCTGTGGCCCCTTATCTCCGCTTCGTCCCGGATACCGCCAAGCGACATTCTGATATATTTTCTGCCCATCGCCTCTGCAATGCTTTTTCCAAGGGATGTCTTCCCTACCCCCGGAGGCCCCACAAAACATATGATCGAACCTTTTGAATCCGCCTTTAGCTTTTTGACAGCCAGGAACTCCAGTATTCTTTCCTTTGCATCCTTGAGGTTGAAGTGATCCCGGTCAAGTACCGCCTTTGCCTTATCGATATCGATGAAATCTTTCGTCCTTATCTCCCAAGGCATGTCAAGAATGAATTCGATATAACTCCTGCTGACCGTGTACTCAGGCGAATACTGGTGCATATATTTAAGCCTGCCCATTTCCTTGTTAAGGGCTGTCCTTGCTTCATCCGGCAATGGGGTTCTTTCAATCCTTTCTTCAAGCTCTTTCGTCTCTTCTGCCATGGGGCTGCTCGCCTTTGTATTATTAGTCCGCTGTGTTTTCGGACTGATGCGGTTAAGATAGCCAAATACAAGCTTTATTCTTGTCATGCTGTCGGGCGTATAGATAAATCTCATCTTTTCCTGAATCGGTAGGTCGATGTTTGCAGCAACCATATCTGCAAAAATGCCCGGATTCTTTTCTTTCATGAGATTTAAGGAGTTAGGAAAAACAAGCTTGACCAGGGCTCTGACCCCCTGGATCAGCCCTTCGTTCAAAAGATTTTTTTCATACCAGTCAGGGACATCCGTAACCTGTATATCACCTATTTCCCCGTCCATGCGTTCCAGAGATCTGACCCTGCACACGCCATCTACAAGTACCATATCGCCATGCGCTTCTCTGACCAGACATCTCAGACCTATATCACCTGAAGACATCGGGGTTTTGAAAAAAACTGACAATTCCCCATTTATCTTCAGAAGTTCAGCCATCTCAGGACTTACTTTAAGAGAAAAGGTACTGTGCGGGAAAAAAACATTATCCCTCACTGCCATTGCAAACATAATAAAACCCCCACTTGTTTTTATTATACACTTCTTATCGGTTCATACAAGAATAAGCTAAATATAAGACTCAGTCAGATGTCTTGACCACAGGGAGTTCAAGCCATGAAGTCGTGAAACGCCCGGACCTTTTTTCCTGGCGCATGCGCCAGCCTCTGCCAGTCCCTGAAGATGCCTGATTTATGGTTTCAGACCCCCATTCGGCGTTTATTCTGTCCACCGTCTTCATTAATTGAAGTCTTCTCGGGTTGTCGATGGAACCGAACAGGCTTGTCTGAACACTGCCCCTCGGTACTAGACCTGTGAAAATAATCCCTGTTTTCCTGTAAGCTGGCCCCTCGCGGTAAATTCTTTCAAGAAGCCTGACAGCGTACATTATGAGTTCAGGCGTGTATGACGACGGTTCCCGGAGTTCAAGCGATGCACCACGCGAAGTGAATCTGCCGTCAACAAATTCATTTTCAAGAAGGTATACGCTGATGCCGGACGCCGCCATACCCATTGCCCTTAGCTTTTCGGCGGCGCGGCTGACATAAGATGACAAGGCTTCCCTGATTTCCTCGATACGGTAGAGCCTCTCACCGAACAGCCGCGAACATGTTATGGTCTTTCTTGCAGCAGGTTCGGTCCCGGGAGCGATGCAGGAAGTGCCCCTCAATTCGTATACCGTTCTCAATCCGGATATAGAGAGCACCTTTCTCACCCATTCATCATTTGCATTTTTGAGTTCAAGCGCTGTTCTGATGCGGTGCTTTTTCAGCACAAGCGAATGGCTGTAGCCTATCCCCCACACATCACCCGCTTCCATTTCCCCGAGGACTTCATCTTCCCTGCCTCTTATATCGAACACGCCCGTGCTCTTTTTCGCCTTTTTTGAGGCGGCTTTCGCGAGGGTTTTGGTAGTACCTATTCCTATGGACACCGGTATGCCAGTCCATTTTTTCACCTTCTTTCTGATGATCCTTGCATACCCTGCAGGGTCAGGGGCTTCGGTCAGGTCCAGGAATGCCTCATCTATGGAGTATATCTCTATGCCCGGGCTCATTTCCTCGAGGATGCTCATGACCCTGTGCGACAGGTCTGCGTAAAGCGGATAGTTCGATGACAGTGCGACTACATTATGGCGTTCGGCAAGCACCCTGCATTTGAACAGGGGCTCTCCCATCTTTATGCCGACCGCCTTTGCCTCCTCCGACCTTGCAACTATGCAGCCGTCGTTATTGCTTAGCACGACGACGGGAACTCCTTTGAGCTTCGGATTGAATACACGCTCGCAGGAGACATAGAAATTGTTGCAGTCGACAAGGGCGTAAATTCTTTTCATGCCTTATGAATTACGTATGTCACAACTCCCCAGACTTCGAGATGCATGCCTTCCTTCAGTTCTATTGCCTTGTACGATGGATTTTCAGGCAGAAGGCGGCATCCGTTCGAGTCCCTTCTGAATCGTTTTACAAGAAATTCCCCGTTAAGCACTGCTATCACGATGCTTGAATCGGAAGGTTCGATTGCTCTGTCGACTATAAGTATGTCGCCGGGGTGTATGCCCGAGCCTATCATGGATGTCCCTTCCACTTTGACGAAATAGGTCGCAGCAGGGTGCTTTATCAGAAACTCGTTAAGGTCAAGTGAACGGTCAACAAAATCATCGGCCGGGGACGGGAAACCTGCGCTTACCCCTGCCGTAAAAAGCGGTATTTCCATCCTTGTACCGCCTTCATGCCGCCATATCTGAGTAATCCTGACGTTGTTTTCCATGACGGAATTCTTACACCCTGGCTGATGCCGTGTAAAGACAGACGCTCAAGCTGCGCCGAACAACCGGCTCAGTTCACTGTCTCGTTAAGCTTCTTGTAGATCCTGAAGGTATTCTTGAGGATATGCTTCGATTCCCATATTTCCTGGCCGAGCCGTTTATGCTCGTCGAGGATCTGCCTTATCATATCGGTATCCGTGTTGGGATTTATTGTGATTGCCCTCAGGACCACGATCCTTCGCGGTGCATATCTTGTAGATTCTATACGGGTTCTTGAAACAAAGGAGTTGTCGTTGTCTCTTATCTTTTTGTGAAGTTCTGTATTGAGTTCATTAAGGACATTGTTGATCATGGTTATGCTTGTAGCATGCTCTTTTGGCTTTTTCATGCATTTATCAAGCATCTTTTTGAGTTCTCTGGGGACAAAACGATAATTTATTATGAAGAGCTCAGGTTTGTTCATCTGCTCGAAAAGGGGCTCTTCCTCGAGCATGTTGACAAATGTTTTCTGCAGCAGTCTGGCATGTTCGAATACTAGCTCATAGCCTCTCCTGCCTATGATTTTAAGCGCTGCCCAGGGCTTGAGGCTTGCAAAGGGGCGGGAACCTTCAAGCGTGAACCTGCCCTGATCGACCGACCCCTCTCTGATGATGTAGTTGGCAGTATGATAGAGATATGCGGAGTCTTCTTCATTCCTGAAAAGGCAGACTCCCATGGAGTTTGGGGCATAAAGCAGCTTATGAGCATCGAGGCTTACTGAATCCGCCTTCTCTATACCCTTAAGCATCTCTTTACCTCCTTCCATAAGAAGGGCGCCTCCGCCCCATGCCGCATCGACATGGTAATGGGAACCGAGTTCACGCGCTATATCCGCAAGCGCCTCCAGATTGTCAATGTTTCCCGTTTCCGTAGTACCTGCAATTCCCACGATCGAGAGTATCTTAGTCGGCCTTCCGAAGGCCTTGTCTTCTTTCAGTATCCTTTCAACAGTCTGCCACAGCTTATCGATGTCGATATTGTTCGTGCATGGATGAACCGGGGAAAAGATGACCCCTTTTTCTCCTATCCCGAGCAGAGCCCCGGACTTGCATATTGAATAATGTCCGCGTTTGGATACCAGGATTACCGCCTGCCTGTATCCATAATATGCGAGTGAGCGAACAAGGCCTTCTTTTCTTATTCCGCCGAATTTGTGCCCGTCGGGAGGAAATGCCTTTGCACATGCGAGCATGAAACCGGTAAGGTTGGCGATAGTCCCGTCAGAGGTGACATTGCCCAGGGCAATTTTATGGTTCTGGATGTTTTTTTCATAAAAACCGCTGGATCTGCGAAAGACCAGCCTGTGCATCCAGCACAGAAATTCCCTTTCAACAAAGGACGAGGCCTTTGCGCTTTCGATCTTTACCTGGTTCTGATTGAGGCTGACGGCGATCATTTCAAGAAGGATCATGAAATAAGGTATTGCCGATGTCATGTGGCCGATATAATACGGATTGGCTACCTTTACCGAATGTTTGATTACATTCTTTTTTATCTCTGCAAGAAGGTCTTTTACCAGCATGGGAGTTTTAGGCATTTCCGTATTGCTGAAGATCCTGCCGAGTTCCTCCATCGATATGGATGAGTGTATGCCCCCCTTTTCCTTGAAAAAATCATGTATCATGTCGAGCAGGTGGTCTCCGAACTCTATGAATCTGTCCGGAGAATTGGGCATTATGAAAAGCTTGCGCATGTATTCAGGGGTTGCCTCAATCTCTCTGGAACGCAAGTTTTCGTTTCTTCTAAGAGAATCCATTTTTACCCTTCACTTTGTTTAAAACAGATGACATATACATCATTATCCCGTCCCGGGAAAGGGAAGAAAGCAAATAAATTCTTTGATGAGCGGTAGGATATGAACGGGAAGCAGAAAGCGACAGAAAAAGGCACACTCTTCATAATACCGACACCTATCGGCAACCTGAAGGACATTACTTTAAGGGCCCTTGAAATATTATCAGAAGTCGATCTTATCGCATGTGAAGACACCCGGCACACGCTCAAGCTCCTGACCCATTACGGGATAAAAAAGCCTCTTGTGTCATATGAGAAATTCAGTGAAAAGAGAAAACTCTTTCATCTGATCGAGAAGCTTGAAAAAGGAGAGAATATTGCACTTGTAAGTGACGGGGGGACGCCTCTAATAAGCGACCCCGGCACAAGGCTTGTTATTGAGGCAAGAAACAGCGGCATCAATATTGTCGCCCTGCCCGGTGCATGCGCCTTTATAACAGCCCTCAGTGCCTATGGATTTGAGCATAAATTCCGGTTCATCGGTTTCTTCCCGAGAAAGCAGTCGGAGTCGCTCTCGGAGCTGGCAAAAATAAAAAGCTCAAATGAAACTACTGTCTTCTATGAATCACCCAGAAGACTTCTTGCCACCCTTGAACGCATCAGGGAATATCTGGACGATGCCCAGGTATGCGTTGCACGCGAGCTGACCAAGATTCATGAAGAATATGTCGCAGGCGGAATTGAAGAAGTGCTGGCACGCTTCAAGGTAAACGAGCCCAAAGGCGAGATAACAGTAATAGTAAGGGGAGGCCTGGACAATCAGGAAGACATGCCCGATATAAAGCTCAAAGCAAAATCTCTTCTTGAAGAAGGGCTTTCAAAGCGCGATGCGGCCAGAATACTCCATGATTTATACAAAAGGCCTAAGAATGAAATATACAAAATGCTTCTTCATAAATCAGTATGAAAATAAAACATTATTGAGGAGAATTTTATGGAGCGCGAGTTTATCAATATTGCCGCCTTTTCTTTTCTTGCACTCTTTCCAATAGTCAACCCTCCTGCCATGACCCCGATTTTTCTCGATATGACATCTGACATTACAACAGTCGAGAGGAACCGGCTTGCAGGCAAGATAAGCTGGTATACGCTTATACTGCTGCTGACTGTCCTTTTTGTAGGCGGGTGGATATTGAAGCTTCTCGACATATCCATACACGTTATCAGGATTGCAGGTGGACTGCTGCTCTTCAACATGGCCTGGCAGATGCTCAACAGCGGATCCGGAGAGAGCGCCCAGAGAAACGGCGGGTTCAAGACTGAAAGCTCTTCCAAGGTCTTTTTTCCCATGACCATGCCCATAACTGCAGGGCCCGGCACGATTGCAGTGACGCTTTCTCTCATTCCGACAGGCTCCCTTCTGAAATTAAAGACATGGATAAGCTTTGCCGGAGTTGCCACTGGCATTGCCGCCGTATCACTCGTAGTATTTATTTTTTACAGGTACTCCGGATATTTCTTCAGCAGGTTGGGCAAACAGGGCATCCAGGTGGTGACAAAACTCTCCGCCTTCATACTGCTTGCTATCGGCGTTGAAATAATCTGGAAAGGATACGAGGGCCTTATATCCTGATTACATTTCCGGCCTTAATAAAAGGCCGCTGTCATGGTTTTTTATACCAGCAGGAATTTACGACACACATATGTCGATGCGGGATTATCACATCTGCCGTACTGCCGTAAAAGTATCATGTTACGGAGGTGAATTATGGAACAGACAATTCTGGACGGAATATGCATTATATCGTTTTATATTGCAGGAACGGTAGGACTTCTGGTTGCAGGCGAGTTTATTTACAAATTCTATGAGATTGTCTCCCCGGCAATAGGCAAAAAAGTATCCGGTTTACTTTCTTCAGCTAATATACGCAGACCTCAGAGGCCTTTTCATAGCTTCTATTGCCGGACCTTTCCCATAAGACAAAAGGGCTGATAATGAACAAACACTCGACGACGACGCCAGTTTTATTTTATCATATGCACCTCAAATAAAGAGGAGAAAAGGAGCGGCTTATGATCTTAAAACAAATCGCCCTATTCGAGAAACCCGGAGAGCATAATACACGGGACTGCGTCGGGATATTAAAAAACGCCCTCTTGCAGGGACTTTCAAAGCATGTCGTGGTTGCATCGACTTCAGGCTGCAACGCTGAAACGTTTTTCAATTCGCTCAAGGGCATGGATACCGGTCTCGTCATCGTAACGCACTGCGCCAACTTCAAAGAGGAAAACCACGACGAGTTCAGCCCTCAAATAAGGCAGATGCTTAAGGACAATGGCGTGCCCGTCTATACCGGGACCATTCTCACCTCTTCCCTGGAAAAGTCCATCATGGAAAAGTTCGGAGGCAGTTCGACCGGCGCATTGATAGCCGGATGCCTGCGCCGCTTCGGTGAAGGGGCCAAGGTCTGCATCGAGATCGTGATGGAGGCATGCGATGCAGGGCTTATCCCGGAAGGCACCGAGGTGCTTGCATCAGCAGGAACCGGTCGCGGATCGGATACCGTCATGCTCATAAAGTCACGCCCGTCGAGGCGTTTCCTGGACCTGGAAGTGCTCGAGATCCTTGCCATGCCACGCGGCAGATAGGAGCATATCAGGCTTCAGGCATGTATTGATAAGGAGATTATTATGAACAAGCCTCTGGTCGGTATAAGCTCATGCCTTCTCGGCGAAAAAGTCCGTTATGATGGCGGGCATAAGCTGGACCATTATCTCAAAGATGTTCTTGGCAGATATGTCGAATTCGTCCCGGTGTGTCCTGAAGTTGAGTGCGGAATGGGTGTTCCCAGAGAAGCGGTTCGTCTCGTTTCCATAGAAAGTGATATCCGTCTCATGACCCGGAAAACCGGAATGGACATGACCGGCACGATGACTTCCTGGTTGGAAGGTCGTCTTAAAGAACTTGCCGGGCTGCCACTGTGCGGCTTTATATTCAAATCCAAATCGCCCAGTTCAGGGCTTCGAGGCATCAAGGTCTATACACAGAAAGGGGTCAGGAATGAGGGTGTGGGGATATTCGCACAGGGTTTTCTGAATCTCTTCCCTTCAATTCCAGTGGAGGACGATGGACGGCTGCATGATGATTCTTTGAGGGAGAATTTCATTGAAAGGGTATTTGTAATGCAGCGATGGTACGAGCTCCTCTCGGCAGGGAAGACCCTCAGCAGGCTCATGGATTTTCATGCAAGCCATAAATATCTTCTCATGGCGCACTGCCCCGGGACTCTCAAGCAGCTCGGCGCACTAATCGCCGGAGGCAAAGATCATTCTCCGGACGAACTTTTTGATAAGTATTTTTCTTTTCTTGGCCCTTCACTCAAGAAGATAGCAACCGTAAAGAAAAACACGAATGTGCTTATGCATATAATGGGCTACTTCAAGAAAGATCTGAGTTCGGATGAGAAATCCGAGCTAATGGAAGCCATCGGCAGATATCACGAAAGGCTGGTCCCGCTGCTGGTTCCTGTAACTCTGTTGAATCATTATGTGCGGAAATACAAGCCGTTATACTTGATGCATCAGATATACCTGAATCCGCACCCCCTGGAGCTGATGCTCAGGAATCATGTTTAGCCAGGCATTTATCTGGAACCGGGAGGACGAAGACCGTAAGTTCTTCAGTCGCTCAAAATAAACCTATTTCTCAAGATAGTCATAAACCACTTCGCCCAGGTCGATGGTCATGTCACTTATGAAATGCACTGCACTGACGATTCGTTTAACAGGCAGATCAGCGACAGGAGCCATGCTATGCTGAAACAGCTGAAGTGAAGCAGGTCCTGTCCAAGCCTCCCTGACGTTGACATTCACAAGGTGGTATTTCACCAGCTGGCAGATTTTCATGGTGCAATCAACGTCGGGTATTACTTTGACAAGGAAGTTCGGCGCCAGCATGGCATCTCGAAGAGGTTCATTACCAAGCTGCTGCCATTTGTAGGCCATGGTGGCACGCGCTACCTCAAGCTCGCCGTATTTCAGAACCCCGATGTAACAGTCCTTGCTTGTATTATCAACGTGCATATCCGGTTGGGCATATTTCTTCGGAAAACCCCATATTTCCCTGCCGCCGACTATCGGCGAGAGGTCGTCAAGATACATTGAATGTACATAATTCCCGGCTTCTTCTTTGTATTTTACCGGGATGACCTGTCCGGATTCCTGATAAGACCCGAATCCGTCCGAATCAGGCATCTTGATAAACTCATACTTGACTGCGGCCCTTAATGGTTCAAGCGGTTCCGGTACGACAGCCCTGACAGCATCCATATCGGTTTCATATTCAATGATGAGGAACTCACGGTTGCGGAACTGGTAGGGCCCCGGTGCAAATGACGGACTGGTTACAGGCATTGCGAAACAATTTTTCACTTCATGAATTTTCATAGATCCACCCGCTTCACTCTATGTCGATCAGCCTGTCAAGACCGGTAAGCAGCAAAACCTTCCTGACTTCCGGCTTGACATTCACAATACTGAATTTTTTACCCTTCATTCGAATCACGATAATGCAAATCCTTATGAATCCGGAAGCGATGTAATCAACACCGCTGAAATCGAAAACGACCTGCATTGAATCGTCATTCGCGGCAATCGTATCAGTAATTTCTTTTTGCAGTGACATGGCCGCCATTGTATCAAGCCGTTCTAAAAAAATGAAACTCAGTGTATTGTCTTTAACAGTACTTTTCATCTAATTTATCCTTTTAAAGCAGCTTTATAGACATGAAAAATTATGAAACAAATCATATAGTTTATCGGAAAGACTGCTCATATACTTGAGGTAATCTTTTTATCATTTGAATAATCATTGATTGATAAGCCCTATTCTGTATAACGTTTACTAAGGAACCGGCAGATTTCAGCAAACATCAATTAACCCCGCCAGGAGGTAATTATGATCAGGTTTGATTTTTCAGGAACAAGCGACAGACTCATAGGAAACCGCGGAGTATCTCTCAAAGATATCGAGGCAATTTTGCCTCTGTGCAAAAAAGCCCATGAAACAATGCTCGCCAACAGGGCCGAAGGCCGAATAAAATTCCAGGACCTGCCTGATGATAAAAAGATGATAGAAGCTGTCAAAACGCTGGCGAAAAAGTTAAAAGGCAAATTCAGGAATATCGTCCATCTGGGAATCGGCGGGTCATCGCTGGGTCCCAAGGCAATGTTCTCTTCCATAAAGCCGCCCTATTATAATCTGGATAGCAACCCCAGGATATTTTTCTGGGACAATGTCGATCCCGAACTCATGTCCGTCACACTCGAACATATCAAACTTGAGGAGACGCTTTTTATCGTAGTCAGCAAGTCAGGCGGTACGGCGGAGACCGCATCACAGTTCATGTTCGTCTATGACAAACTTAAGAAGCAGCTCGGAGAAAAATATAAAGATCATCTCGCCATCATCACAGATCCCAAAGGGGGCATATTAAGAAAGATCGCGAAAAGCGAAGGCATCACAAACCTGCCTATCCCGCCGGAAGTGGGCGGCAGGTTCAGCACTCTCACACCCGTAGGTCTGCTGCCCTCAGCGCTCCTTGGCATAGATATCGATGAGTTCATGAAAGGCGCAGGTAAAATGCGGGATAAGACCGTCACCCCTGATGTCTTTTCAAACCCGGCCTATCTCTATGCGGCCATACATTTTCTCGCATCCGTAAAGGGCGCGAACATGTCGGTACTCATGCCCTATTCCAATGCGCTTTTCGACCTCTCCGACTGGTACTGCCAGCTCTGGGCCGAGAGTAACGGCAAGAAGACATCACTAAAAGGTAAGACCGTATTCGCAGGCCAGACGCCCATAAAAGCGCTCGGCGCAACCGACCAGCACTCCCAGTGCCAGCTCTACATGGAAGGCCCGTTCGACAAGGTCGTAAATATTATTGATGTGAAGAAGTACCGCAAGGAAATCACCATCCCCGACGTCTTTGGCGATACAGCCGAGATGGGCTATCTCTGCGGCAAAACCGTGAACAGGCTCATACAGTCCGAGGCAAAAGGCACCTGGGGGGCGCTCATCGAGAATCAGCGAATGGCCACGCGCATCACGCTCGATGCGATAAACGAGGAGACAATAGGCGCCATGTTCATGTTCTTCATGACCGCAACCTCGTTCTTCTGCTACCTCCTTGATGTCAACCCCTATGACCAGCCCGGCGTCGAGCTCGGCAAGGTCATCACGTTCGATCTCATGGGCAGAAAGGGTTACGAAGGCGAGGCGAAGTCTTTTGCAGAAGTCGACAAGATGGTGATTGATATATAAAAGTGAAAGTTAAACTTCTTCCCAAAGAGCTTATCGGCATGATTGCAGCCGGAGAGGTAATCGAGCGGCCGGCTTCGGTCGTAAAGGAGCTTCTCGAAAACTCGATAGATGCAGGTGCGACATCAATATCAATTGAGTTTACAGGGGCAGGCATAGAGCTTATCCGCATTGCAGACAACGGCTCGGGCATGGATGAGACTGACCTTGAAACCGCGATATTAAGGCACGCCACAAGTAAGATCGAAACGGCAGACGACCTGTTCAATATAAAGACTCTGGGCTTCCGCGGCGAGGCGGTTCCGAGCATTGCCTCTGTCAGCAAAATGATGATTGCGTCCAGACAGGAACGGTCTTCATCTGGCAGCTATATCGAAATGGAGGCAGGCGTTATAACCGCACGAGGCAAAAAGGGCATGCCGGAGGGGACAGTTGTCGAGGTAAGGGATCTCTTCTTCAACATGCCTGCAAGAAAAAAGTTTCTTAAAACACCGGCAACCGAGCAGAAGAACATGCTGAACGTCATATCGAGGTACGCCCTTGCACACCCGGACATAGCTTTTTCAGTCACATCGGGGGAACGTAAAATATTCAGCCTGACATCATCCATGTCAGCTGCCGAGAGGGCAGGCATAATAGCAGGCGCAGACTTCCGTGAGAGCATGAAAGAGTTTTCAAGAAAGGCGCCCGGCATTCACGTGCACGGCATGCTGGCTGCCCCCGGGGTAAACCGGCCTACCCGCTCTTCAATCTATGCCTTTGCAAACGGGCGCTCTGTCAAGGATGCAGTCGTGACGAGCGCCGTTCTGGAAGGCTTTTCCGGCATGCTCATGCGCGGGCGCTATCCTGTTATCGTTCTCTTTATCGACATCGATCCTGCAGACGTCGATGTGAATGTGCACCCGACAAAGGCTGAAGTCAGGTTCAGAGAACCGTCTCGTGTTTACGGTCTTGTCGTCTCCGTGATCCGTGAAGCCCTTTCCTCAACAGGGCACAACCGTTATGACGCCGTGCATGAACCTGATGAGCCTTACATTATCAGAAGGCCCGCATATGAAAATCCGGCTGAACAGTCATCCTTTATCAAGGACTATGACGAGCGGCGCGGGTTTTATTCTGACAAGGTGGTAATCGGCGTGCTCAAATCGACCTATATACTGCTGAACGATGACGAGGCATTCTACATACTCGACCAGCATGCATCACATGAACGCATAGTCTTTGACAGGCTCAGCAGATCGGATATCTCCGGCAGCCAGACCCTGCTCCACCCTGTTATCGTTGAGCTTACCGCACCCGAGTTTGCAGCCTTTGAAGAGATCATGGAACAACTTGAAGCAATCGGGATAGAGGCCGAGCCCTTCGGAGAGACTGAAATTGCGGTAAGGACTGTCCCGGCACTGCTCAAGGATTCGGACATAAAAGACATCATCCATGAGATAGTCCATGAGCCTTTGCCGAAGCAAACCGATGAACGAAGGAATGAAATCATCTCCCGAATTGCCTGCCATTCAAGCGTGCGTGCCGGGAAAACGCTTACGCAACCGGAGATAGCGGCCCTCCTGCGCCAGCTTGACGAAGCAGGTACGCCGACTACATGCCCGCATGGGAGGCCGATATTTAAACGCATTCCCTTTTTTGAAATTGAGAAGTGGATGGGGCGCAAGCCTTAGATGGCGCAGGGCGTGATAACTGCGAATCTCTGCGTCATTTCCTCGGCTCGTCGCTGCAACATACGCTAAAAGTATGTCTCGCTCCTCGCCTTCGTCACTCCTTGACCTTCTTTGTTCTGCCGCCCTGCGAATAATATTTATTTTAATTCACATCATTTACACCAGATGACTTAGAAATCTGGGAAAGATAGTTAATTATTCATGAACGTACCCTTGACATACAGCCTTTATATGAATCCAAGTTTCTTAATGATGGTCTCTTTTTCCAGAAACTCCTGTAACCCCTCCTTAAAATAACGAATAATTAAACTGACTAACTTATCAAAAAAAACATTGAGGTCATCCCTGCTGGATAGATTAATCTTCTGGGGTTCCTTTTCTTGATCCAGCTTCACAAACAAATCACCATCCTTGTCTTTTACACATATCTTGAAGAAAATAGGCTGATGAGGAAATATATTTGGTTTCTCATATAAAGTTATCTGCAGTCCAAGATGCCAATATGTGTCCTCGTCAAGGTGCATGGCTCCAGGCATTGTATATCGAGAATTTTCATCGGGTTCTTTATCGCATGGAAGGAAAAGAATCTGGTTAGGTGGAATGCCACAATATTCAATGAATCCATTAACTACTGTGGCCATATGGGACCAACATCTATCACGGTATGAAAAATAGTTCCTCCTAGATTCTGCGTACGCATTGCACATCTCATCAAATTTACTCACTGTATCCTCCTGCCTAGTCTTTGGTTGAAGAAATTAGATTTGATCAACCTGTATTGGCTCACTGCTGTCAAATGGCACATCAACTATGATTGTCCCTTCCCATGTTTTATATATTGAGGAAGAAGAACATACTTGTCTGTATTTTTTTTCTGCACCATTTTTGCTGTCCTCATCCTCGCTGTTTGAAAAAATGATGATTTCGGGACTCATGAGCTTTATTGCATCTTTGTGAAAACTGCATTCATGTCCGTGATGTCCTGCTTTCAATACACAGCACGCTTTTAACACTTCTTTGCAATTTTCATAAATATCATTCCAGGCAGGCGATTCGCGACCATCCCCAGCAAGTACAACTGAACGATTGTTTATTCTTATAGATAGTGCATAAGACATCTCATCTATTTCTACTGCATCCGCATCTCTTTTCGTTCCATCATCTTTATAATGGGCGTATTTGATTAAATCTTTGGATGGGGATAATATCGTGATCCTATCTCCGTCTTCATCCCAGAACTGACTTGGTTTTGTTTCTCTAGTTGCGCGTATGACTGTTACTGGAGAAGACGTGCTACCTAATTTTTTATATGCTTTCCAGTCATCAGCATGTGTAGGGTGACCGGAAAAATCTGTTGGTTCAAATGAATGTTCCAAATCCCATAAGTTCCAAATTTTAATGTTATTATCGTCTAAAAGTTCCTTCAACCCACATATATGATCATGATGTGGGTGTGAACAAACAAAACGGAAAATGGGTTTTATGCTGCCATCTCCATCCTTAAAATAGGTTTTGTAGTAGTCAATCACATCTTCATAATCTGGGTCATCATTATGTGTACAAAGATCGACAAGCATAATTCGCTCATCAATATTCTTACCATCACGGGTTCTTTTAGGAAAATGCACAATAGTACAATCACCACTCCCAGCATTTAAAAAATGAAAGATAACTCCCATTGTTTGACACCCTCCCCTTTTAATTTTATAGTTTTATATAAAGCTTATGACTTATCTTTGATAAAAAATATTTTCAGAAGAAAAGTATAAGTTTTTTTAATATAAGTTCAGGAGAGGATCTTTTCAAGGGGTGAAACGTATTCATATTCATCTATTTGCTTCAATGCGTTTTGTTATATAGTTAGTTTGCTTCCTGTATGACAGCAAAAAAATAATCAATATAAGCCCCCAAAGAATGTATACGCTCCATTTTTCCATAAAACCGAATGAATATTCAATTATTTCATATAGTTTTAATAACAAAAGAAGAATGAATAAAGAACAAAAGGTCCGATATGTGTTATTGACTTCTGAAAGCAGTTCAATTTTATCATCTTTTTTTGAAGCACAAACAAAGTCGTTATAATTAGCATACTTTACAATAGATAAAAAATTAAGAAGTGGTTCAAGAACCAAAGAGCCGAATCGGCTAACTACCATCCCGATGAAGTAATACAAAAATACACCTACCAAAATGTCATTCTGGATAAATGAATAATGTGTAATTTTGGAAGCCAGGGCAGCAAAAATAATACCCGGAAGCAAATAATTGAATATATTGTATGAGGAAAGTTTATTTAAAAAATCCATATAGATTAATCCTCCTTATCTATGAATCAGGAATACTTGGGGACGCTGTTTCTTTAATAACTTATTTATGATTAATCCCATGTTGTACCCGTCCCCTTGATGTCCAGAATATTTTTTATCTTCCAAGTTCATTTGGTTTGTTGATTGACGCCATCTCTTTTAAAAGCGCGGGGTGTTTCTCAATGAGCTTTAAAAGTTTGATTACAGGCGCAGGCGGTTTGATAATGCCGCGCTCATAACGGGAAAACGCCATTTTACCGACTCCGAAGGCCTCTGCAAGTTCCTGTTGTGTCAGATTGAGTTTGCTTCTGATGCGCTTGATATCAGAGCTTACTTCTGTCTGGCCGGAGCGTACAAGGGCCGCTTGTGCCTCGGTATAGCGGCGATAACTTTCACTGTCCCATATGTCTTCTTTGCATTTGGAACAGAAATCACCTTTCATATCGTGAAGTGTCAGCGATTTTCCTTTATAGGTAAGCGTCTCATCAACTCTTTTTGAAACCATTTCCTTATATCCGCATTCTGGGCATTTCATGTTTTCACCTCATTTTCTTTTGAATTGAATAACCGGCGGTCTATCGTCCTTATAAGCCGTAATTTTAATATAAACCACGGTGCCGTCCGCTGCTGATCCATGATAAACATCCTGCCAGATTTTACTGTCTGAATGTGTTGTCATGGATTTGTAGACCGAATGGTGTCAGGCCTTTAACCTTGACATTTCTGTCCCCGCCTCATGCCTATGCCGCCTTTAATGCATTAATCTTGTATTCTCTCTGGCCGGCTATCCAAAGGTCAAGTTTTCCTTGCATTTGCAGCCAGCTTTCCGGGGTAGTATCCGTTGCCTTTCCGATTCTGATAGCCATATCAGGACTCAGCGCTACACGCCCGTTAACCAGCTCACTCAAAGTTTTTCTACTCACACCTAGATGTTTTGATGCCTCGGTTATGGTAATTCCAAGGGGTTTTAAGACATCTTCGTTAAACACGAGTCCGGGATGAGTAGGTCTTCTCTTTGTAATCATAACTTTGACTCCTTAGTGGTAGTCCTGATAATCAACCAGGACAGCATTGTTTCCTTCAAATCCGAACGTAACACGCCAGTTACCGTTCACCCATACTGACCATAAACCCTGCATGTCGCCTTTTAATTCATGCAGTTTGTAACCGGGGAGGTTCATATCCTTAGGACATGTCGAAGCATCAAGCCTGTCAAGAATACGCTCGAGCTTTGCCGCGTGCCCGGGGATGATTCCCCTCTTGTTGCCTTCAATAAAGAATTTCTGTAATCCTTTATGATTGAATGATTTAATCATATATCTTCTGTACCATGCAACCCTATAGGTTACAACATTCAGTTATATTATTAAAAATACGAGGGCATACCAGGGCCTGCCAGGAACGCTGATAACCAATCAACTTATTAAGGAGGGACTATGGGGACGCTGTTTCTTTTATAACTTACTCTTTACTTTCTCACCACTCACCACTGACATCTCATCACATTCTTTATTGTTCTACCGCCTTGCGATTAATACTCATTTGGCTTAGTGCATCATTGTAGAGAAAACTGAAATCCAATTGCTTGAGTAACCTTTATAGGTTTGTTAAAGGAGTATACATATGATTCATAAGAGTTTTCCCAGATATGTGGAATTTGATCCAAGGATTCCTGTCTGGTGTGTCACCCCTGATCATGCGGGATGTATTCACCGTTTTTTCGACACTTCTCCTGTCAGTCCGTCGGGAAGGTATCTGGCCGTATTCCAGCTGCCCTTTCAACATCGTCAACCATCGCCCGGAGAACCCGGAAATGTCCGCATTATCGACCTGTCGACGGGAAAGAATCGGAAAGTCGCAGAAACATGCGGCTGGGAACCGCAAATGGGTGCCAACATAAACTGGGGAGCCTCCGACCATGAGCTGTTCTTCAATGACGTGGATATCAGTACATGGCAGCCTTTTGCATGGAAGCTGGATCCTCTCACCGGGAAGCGTCAACGGATGGAAGGAACCGTATACCATTCATCGCCTGACGGCAGGTGGCTGATTTCGGCCAACATGACTACCATGCGCAAAACGCAGCCGGGATATGGTGTATGCGTCCCGGATAGTGCAGTAAGGCTGAATATCGGTCCTTCAAAAGACGATGGATTTTATATCACCGACACATCAACGGGAAGAAGGCGATTAATCGCTTCCATCGATTATCTGCTTTCCAAGGCTGACCCTCCTGTCTTAATTGATGACCCATGCGCTTTTGAAATTTATGGATTTCACAGCAAATTCAATCCTCAGAGTGAGAGTCTGATGCTTAGCCTTAGATGGTTCCCAGCATCTGACAGTCCACAGTGGGATATGTTCAGTGCCGATTTCTTATCTGTCAGGTATGCCTGGGTGACAATGAGCCTTGATGGAAAACAGCTGCACTGTGCCGTTGGACCGGAACAATGGGAAAAGGGAGGTCATCACGCTACATGGTTTCCTGATGGCAGAATGATATCGATGAACCTCAACATCGACCTGAAAGGCATGCGTTTCGTGCAGGTTAATGCGGATGGAAGCGGGCTTTGCAAGATGCTTGAGAATACGCCCGGATCCGGACACCCGAGCGTACACCCTGACGGCAGGCATCTGCTTACAGATTCATATGAGTGGGAAGATATTGCATTCGGTGACGGAACGGTCCCGCTTAGATGGGTGGATATCATTACGGGGCATGAGGAAACGCTCGTACGGATAAACGTTCATCAGCCATTTAACGATAGCGTGCTGCGTGTCGATCCCCATCCGGCATGGGACCGTTCATGGCGTTACGTTATATTTAATGCGTTTACGGGCGGTACCCGCCGAGTCTATGTAGCAGACATGAAAGGTCTGCTTAATTGATCGGATATGTAATAGAGACAGAGTTAAAATGACGGGCCTTAGGATGATCTGATTTTACTTATCAGCTCAATAGCTTAATAGCTTATCAGCTTTTTAAAAAACTGAAGTATGATTGAGATTATGATTTTACCAGCTCGTATCAATTCCGTATCCATTCAAGATGATGTCTCATCGTCTTCGCTCCGCTCGCCTTGAGGAGCGAAACATGAAGCTTGTGATCCCATTTTCAAGGAGGCAAGGAAGGAAGCGACGCAGGCATACTTTGACGTATGTCTCAGCGCCTTTGGCTTGAGGAGCGAAACAGGATGCCCATGATCCCATTTTTGAGAAGCATTCCGACGCAGCCGACAATGGTAGAGCTTGAATGCAAAGGAATACTAAACCAATACCGCCTGACTGCCGATGAGAGCAATAGATACCCGAGACTGAAGGACGAATAATGGAGCACATTTACCCCCTGTTGAAATCCATAACCATTTTCTTCATCCTTGTCGTCTTTATCCAGATGCTCAAACGCAAGGGGGTTTTCAACAACAGCCACCAGCCGGTATTTAACAGGCTTGTAACCGAGCTCGCCCTTCCGGTCATCATTTTTTCAACGCTTTCCGTAAGCAGCATTCAAATAAGTCAGATCCTTTCGGCAGGCATCATGCTGGCTTCGATAATAATCTGCTGCTTTCTCGCCTATGTCATATGCCGCGCAATGTGCCTATCATACCGCGTGACCGGCTCAATGGTCATGCTTGCGGGGTTCGGGAGCACTTCGACACTCGCATACCCTTTGATCAAGCAGACCTTTGCAGGCAACAGCGAGGCAATGGCGCTCGGCCTTATGATAGGCGAATTCGGGGTCTGCATACCGTTCTTTACCGTCGGCGTAATCATAGCTGCATATTTCGGCGGCAGGGCTGATATGAAAAAACCGGACGTAATGCCGGTCATCAGGGACTTTTTCTCGTCCAACATCTTCATTGCATGCATCCTCGGAATCATCGTTTCGCAGATACCTGCGGCATCGGCATTCATGAAAACGCAGTTCTGGACAAATTTCTTCGGCTATTTCAACAACGGTCTGGAAATTCTCGTGGCCATCTCCATAGGGCTCATGCTTAAGCCGATCAAGGTCAGGGCCATCCTTCCCCTCTTGATCATAATCGTTCTATTGAAACTTTTTATCCAGCCACTCCTCGTAAAGGGCGGTGCTGGTGCTGCTGGGCTTACAGCTCTCCCCGTTGAAATCCTCGTTATCGAAGCGGCCATGCCTTCGGGTGCGATTGCTGCGGTCATAGCGGATCGCTACGGTTGTGACGGACCGCTCGCTTCGACGATAGTCATCGCGACATATCTGGTCAGTCTTTTAACCATTCCGTTTGTCATATATTTATTGACTTGATCAGAACTGGTGAAAAACATGAATCTGACGAACTTAAGAAAGCCGAATAAACAAAACCGGAAAGGACAGCTAAAAGATGTCTCCGGAGGGCTGCAACCATGAGGATATCGCTTCCGCTCCTTGAAATGGTGATAACATTTCTGCTGATAGTAGTTATCATCCGTCTCCTAAAATTGCGGGGAGTATTCAATGACAACCACCAGGTTGTGTTCGACCGCCTCGTGACCGAGCTTGCCCTGCCGGCGGTTATCTTTACAGGGATGGCTACGATCTCATTCAGGTCCGAGTGGATATTCCCGGCGTTTATCATCCTTGCTTCCCTCATCATCTGCATATTTATCGTTTACGCAATTTGCCTGATTCTCAAACTGCCGGCCAGGACCACAGGCACTCTGATGATTGTCGGCACATTCGGGAGCACGTCGACCTTTGCAGTTCCCCTTCTTGTCAATATATTCGGCCAGGGGAGCGAAACCCTCGGCCAGGGGATCACAATGGCGACCATCGGTGTCGCCCTTCCCTTTTTCACGATCGGCGTCCTCATTGCGGATTATTTCGGCCGGAAAGAAGAGGATGCCGGACATTCCAAACTTGCAACGCTTAAAGACTTTCTTTCGACGCCTGTTTTCATTGCATTTATTCTCGGGATCATCGCATCCATTCTGACATCTCATTACAGGGTTCCCGGTTCTCATGCATTCAACGAAATTTTCACTGGCTTTTTCGATGTCATCAAACATTCCGTCGACCTGCTGGTCTGGATCGCAATCGGGCTTATGCTCAAGCCCATAAAGCTGAAGAAGTTCATTCCTCTCCTTGCTCTGGTCGTCCTGGTGAAGATGCTTATTGAGCCTGCTCTTGCTCTGCTGCTGCCTCATGCGGCCGGACTACCCGTTCTCACCCGGCAGATCATTCTTATCGAATCGGCCATGCCCTCGGGAGCAATAGCAGCAGTTCTCGCCGACAGGTACGGGTGCGACGGGCCGCTTGCCGCCGCCCTGGTCATTGCAACATATCTGATAAGCCTTGTGACAATACCTCTGCTGCTTTACTTTATGGGATAATCCTCTCTTTTTATCTAATATCCTGAAAGTATCATTTCTGATGCAAGCATCAGATATGCACCGACGCCGTAAGGGATATTGTCCGACGTCGGGACCAGTTTATATCCGAGTTTTGTTGAAGGGATGGTTCCTGAAGACACATCTGTGACCAGATAACCCTCACCGCTTTTTTTCAGTCTGGCCGTAATCGATGAGAATGTATCCTGCGCTGAGGCCAGATAAGATACATCAAGAAGCCCGAGTCTATGGCCTTTTGCATAAGCGTATGCGATCAGCGCCGAGCCGGAGCTTTCTTCATAGGCGAATCCGGGTTCAGCCATTACAGTGTCCCAGTAGCCGGAAGGCTGTCTGAAGGTCAGGGCGCTTTTTGCAAGTTCTCTAAACATGCTGCACAGCTCAAATTGTTTTTCATGGTTTTCATCGATTGTACAAATAATCTCCAGAATGGAAACCATCACCCAGGCGTTTCCCCTGAGCCAGAACGCATTCTCTTCCGGGATAAGGGAACCAGTTTTTATGTTCCAGGCATGATGGAACAATCCGGTTTCAGGATCGAACAGTTTGTCTGAAAAAATAAAAGGCTGCTCAAGGCCGAAATCTTCAAGCCTGCTGTCATTTGAATAAACGCCATATTGAACGGAAAAAAGCGCCCACATCATAAGCGAATCCACCCAGATCGAATCGGGATAGATTATGGAAAATGCGCTTGAACCGAGATGGTCAAGGCTGCCAAGCTCATTTCCGGGCGTTTCTTTAATATAGGCGGCTGCTTTAAGTACAGCGGGCATGGCAAAATCATCGCCGTAAGACTCGTCAAGCATAAGGGCCGAAATGGCCGGCGGACATTCATCTGCCCAGTTTATTTTTGGCAGGCCTTTTTCAAGCCAGCTTCTATGATAAGCCCTCACATAATCGACACAACCTGTTTCATCCGATGAATACGGTGCGTATTTCATCAGGGCATATAAGAAAACCGCAGGCGCCCAGTCCCATTTAAGGCTTTCGGGCGTATTGTCTGAAACATACCGGTTGATTACTTTTGCTGAAATTTCCTGAACCGAAAGGATGTTGTCGAACGTAATCTCAGCAAGCGCTTTCGAGCCTCTTTTTAAAACGAGCCTGTGAACGCTTTTCCCCTGAATGCCAAGTTCAGTTATCCATCTTCCCGGCCAGGCCTCTTTTTGCCATAAGGGGGTATATTCAATATCATCAAGAATGATTTTGAAATCTGGTTCTGACGGGGTTTTTACAATAACTTTTAACGTTTTCCCGTAAACAACGGCTTTGTCTGCAGGCGATATTATTTCCGGCCTGCTAATGTTGCATGAAACAGTCAGCACCGGAACAAGGCATAAGAAGCAAATCAGTTTTATAAAATATCTTCCGGGTGCAGCTTTAATCATTCTTCCACTCCGGTCGAACCCGACGCGAATTCAATCAGCCGGTAATTCTTCTCCAGGGATGAGCCTCCTCAATTTCATATGCGATTTCAAGCAGGGTGCGCTCGTGCCCGGTTGCCGCCATGAACTGTACACCCACGGGCACGCCGTTGGCGCTTGCACCCATGGGCAGCGTGATGGCGGGCGAACCTGTGGCGTTATTGACAGGGGTAAACGACACATAGCCGATCAGCCGCCTGAAGAGTTCATCGAACTCGATATCAGGATGCAGATATCCGAGTTCAGCCACGGAATGCGCAAGCACAGGGGATAAAACGGCATCATAACCGTCAAGTGCAGCGCCATATTCGGCCGCACCCCGGCTCAGACGGTACAGCATGCCCGGCGTCTTAATCAGGCGCTTACGGAAATAGTTAACCAAACCGCGGCTGAAAGGCTCCAGCTTTGATGCGTCAAAATCAGGCGATACTACAAGCCGCCCGAAGGCGCTGACCGAGAAAGCCAGGAACCCCCAGTACAGTGTAAAGTCTTCTATAAATTCCTGTGTTACAGGAACCGGCATAGGCTCCACTCGATGCCCGAGCCTTTCCAGTAGAGTTGCCGTATCGTTGATTACTTTGCGGGTTTCAGGACAGGTGGGGATGCCGGTGATAGAATCCATGACAAGGCCTATGTGCAGCCGCTTTTTGCCCGGCCCCGTAACTTCGCCAACAGGCGCAAGTTTCTTGTTTCGCCATATCTGCTCCATACCGTGATAAAACCGTGCGGTATCTCTTACCGAGCGGGTCAGCAACCCATCCCCTACAATTTTGACAGGAAGTGTTGCTGCCATTGCGCTGAAGATAAATCGTCCTCGTGACGGCTTCATGCCGATCAGGCCGTTGCACGATGAGGGGATGCGGATGGAACCTCCACCGTCATTGCCATGGGCGACTGGCACGACACCCGATGCAACCAGGGCAGCCGATCCACCTGAAGAGCCGCCCGTGGAATATGCGGTATTCCACGGATTGTGTGCAGGACCACGATCGCTGCATTCGGTAGTGGCATTAAAGCCGAATTCGGGCAGCCTGCTTTTACCAAGCACGGTAAAACCCAGCTGCATGAACTGTGCTGCAAACGGGTCGTTCTTGCGGGCAGGTTTTGCTGAAGTAGCCCTGGAACCATGTCGGGTCGGCATACCCGTAACATCGACATTGTCCTTTATGAAGGTGGGAACACCTGCAAAAATTCCCGCTTTAGGTGCACGAGATTCAGCAAGTGCGCGCTCATAGGCCTCGAACTCGACGACATCCAGTTCGCCGTTTACCTTGCGTGCACGGGCAATTGCTGCGACAGCGGCTTCTTCCGCGCTGATTTTGCGCTCTCTTATAAGGGCTGCAATGCCGGTTGCGTCGTGATCGGCCAGTACGTCATCTGTAAAGGAATGGACTCTTTGTGCAGTCATTACATATCCTCCGCTTAATTTTTTCATTAATTTAACCAGTATATCATCATGAGGATTTAAGAACATTACAATTAATACTTCATACTGATGGGTGATTACTGGGAGTTCATGATTATTATTTTTCTCTGCCCTTATCCGCTTTATATCTGAAACTGTCGATGATGTGCAATATTCCATGAACAGGGTGCGTAAGCAGCATTTTCGGGCCCGAATAACGCATGACCGCGCGAATTCTCTTTCTCATGTCAGGCTTATAGCAATGCACCGGGCATTTGCCGCATACGGGCTTTTGTTCATGAAACGGGCACTTCTCGATCCTGTCCGATGCATAATCATAGAGCAGTGTGCAATCTTCGCACAAACCGGCTGCTTTCCCGTGATTTGCATGGCAGTACATCTCGATCATGATTTTCAGGGTTTTCTTTTCTCTTGAGCTTCTGGCAGAAACTTTCATTATTTAAAAAGGCTCAAAAAATTATTGGGGATGGGGGTTTCAAACCGCAGTTTCTCACCTGTTACCGGGTGCCTGAATGCAAGCAGCATGGCATGCAGCCCCAGACGGTTAAGGTTCTTACTGTGTGCTCCGTATTTGACGTCGCCCACTATACTGTGGCCAATATCCTTCATGTGCACGCGGATCTGGTTCTTCCGGCCGGTTTCAAGGCTTACCTCGATAAGTGAAAAGTTCCTGGCCCTTTTCAGCACCCGGTAATGCGTGACGGCCTTCTGCCCGTCATCAGGGATGTCGCTCGAATACATAATTCGGGCCTTGTTTTCCTTGAGCCATGAGGTGATCGTGCCCTGGTCATTTTTAACGACGCCTTCGACAACCGCGACGTATTTCCTTTCTATTACGTCCTTGTCCCATGCCTCCTGAAGCCTCTCCTGTATATCCTTTTTCTTGGCGAAAACCATAAGACCCGAGACTTCACGGTCAAGGCGGTGCACGATGAATATGAGGTTTTTGGGATGAATCTTTTTGGCCTGATCGCTCAGAATCCTGTAGGCGGTCCTGTCCTTTTCCTTATCCGTGGCAATGGAAAGGAGACCATCGGGTTTTTCAACGACGACTATGCTGGCGTCTTCAAAAACATTTTTGAGTCCCTTATGCCTGGAGCCCTGCAGCACCTTGTTCCAGTTTACGATCACCTGCTGGCCGGCATTCAAGGGATGGTTATATTGAGTGGTAATCTTGTGGTCAACGCTTATCTGACTGTGCGTGAGCATTGAGAGGAGAGTCCTGCGGGTTTTGTTGGGCAGGCTTGCTTCAAGAAACGTTATCAGATCAGCGGGTGCTGCCACCTTCAATATCGTCTGGTTTTCCTCGCCGCGTTTTGTCTTGAATGTTTTCTTCATATTTTCTTTGCGCCTCACGCCTCGGCCTTGATAAAAAAAGTCTCTAGCAGGCTTGAACACGATTTAAAAGCCATATTCCAAACTCACTATGCTATTTACGCTTATTGTTGTAAGAAAAGTCCTGTGGACAATACAAATCCTCTTATCATACTGACCGGCCCTACAGCTTCGGGAAAGACCGGAATAATTCTGAAGCTGGCTGAAAAATATCCGATCGAGATAATATCAGCCGATTCGATGCAGATTTACCGCGGCATGGACATAGCCACGGCCAAGCCGACGCCTGAAGAGCAGAGACTCCTGCCACACCACCTTATAGACACCATGAACCCGGACGAGGAATATAATGCAGGCGCCTTCAGAAAGGATGCGCTCAGGATAGCCGCTGAAATTGGATCGCGCGGACGAATCCCGATAGTTGCCGGAGGAACAGGCTTATATATAAAGGCGCTCATATACGGGCTAAGTGAAGGCCCTATCCGCTCTGAAGATATCAGGGGAAATTTGAGAGACTTTATACAGATGAACGGCCCTGAAAAAGCCTGGGAGATTCTTAACCGCCATGACCCGGACATTGCAAAAAAGATCAGCCCGACAGATGCCTCGCGTATAATCCGCTATATGGAAATGATACTGCTCACCGGCGAAAAGCCGTCCGCGATGCACGAGGGTCACGGCTTCAAAGAGCCAATAATAAGCGCCAGGGTCTTTTGCATATCAATGGAACGCGATGTTCTTTATGAGAGAATAAACCGGCGCGTTGATGAAATGATAAGCATGGGGCTTGTCGATGAAACCAAGAGGCTCCTTGAAGCGGGATATTCCCCTGGCCTTAAATCGATGCAGGCGCTCGGCTACAAGCACCTTGTGGCGCATCTGCTATACAGCCTGCCGCTCGATGAGGCGATATCACTTGTCAAGCGCGACACCCGCCACTATGCCAAGCGGCAGATGACCTGGAACAGAGGGAATTACGGCGCTGAGAGATTCTATTCTCCTGAAAACTCTATTTCCAGCATGGAAAGGCTTATTTGCGTAAGGCTCTCATCATGAAAGAGCGCGGAATTGAATATTTCGAGAAGGCAATAAGAAAGCACGCGGGCAGTGCGATAAGCGATTATTCCATGATTAAAAACGGCGATAAGGTTATCGTAGCGGTCTCGGGCGGCAAGGATTCAATCGTGCTCCTGAAAATTCTTAATCAGCTGAAAAAGGCAGCACCCGTTGATTTCGATCTTTGGCCAGTTCATGTAAGCACAGGTTTTGAAAAAGGCTTCGATGCCGTTTCATCCTGGTCCGAATCAGAACTGGGATTGAAAATTGATATTATCGAAAGCGGCATATCAAAAATACTCGCAGGATCATCCGACCCGGGAAAAAGCCCCTGCGCACTATGCTCGAGGCTGAGGCGCGGTGTCCTCTACACGCATGCAGCGAAGACCGGCGCGACATCCATTGCGCTGGGGCATCACATGGATGACATAGTGGAAACATTTGTGCTAAGGTGCTTTTTCACGGGACAGATAGGCGCCATGAGCCCTTCCAGGATTTCGGATGATGGTAAAAACAGGATCATAAGACCACTGGCATATTGCCCGGAAGAAATTATCTCTTCGTATTCTTCATTCCTGGAGGTTGCGCCTGTAATAAATGAATGTATCATGAGAAGAGACGGCAAAAGACACATGGTAAAGGACTATATAAAGGAAATGGAAAAGGACATACCCAACCTGAGATATTCCATCTTTGCTTCGCTTTCCAACATAGACATGAAAGGGCTTTGTATCAGGGACTGATTTTATGCGTATCGAGATTGAGCCATATATACCCAAACCAAGGGCGGTCAAACGCGCGGTAGAGGTTCTCAAAGAAGGCGGGATAATCGTTTATCCTACCGACACCGTCTATGGAATCGGTTGCAGGCTGTCGAACAAGAAAGGGATCGACAAGATCAACGATGTGAAAAAAGGCCCTGACAAGCCAAGGAGTATCATGCTCTCGGATTTGAAGGATATCAGCATGTACGCCCATGTCGACAACAACGCCTTCAGGCTGATAAGAAAGCTTCTTCCCGGTCCGTATACCATCATCATGCCTTCAACCAGGCTGGTGCCGAAAATCATGCAGTCAAACAGGAAGACAATCGGCATAAGGATACCAGACCACTGGTTCTGCGAAATGCTCATTCCTGAGCTCGGCGAACCGATAGTCACAACCAGCATCCCGATTGGAACCGTTGGACGCCATGTGGACCCCATTGAGATTGAAGACAGCCTCGGGCATGTGGTTGACCTTATCATCGACAGCGGGATACTGCCGGATGAACCGTCCACAGTAATAAGCCTTGAGAACGGTGAAATAGAAATATTAAGGCAAGGAAGAGGAATGACCGATAATATATTGCAGGAAATAATATGAAAAAAATGCTGATAAATGCTGCCCACCCTGAAGAAATAAGGGTGGCCGTGGTTGAAGACGGAACATTAAGGGAAATCTTCATCGAAAGCTCGATGAAGGAGCAGATCAAAGGCAATATCTACAGGGGAAAGATATCCCGCATCGAGAAAGGACTCAATGCGGTTTTTGTTGAGATCGGCCGTGGCAAAAACGGATTTCTCCCAATGCATGATATGAACATTGCATTCATCCCTGATTCCGACCCTGGGAAAAGCCTTCCCAGCCAGATCAAGAACGGCATGGATATTCCGGTACAGGTGGTGCGCGATGAAAAGTCTGCAAAGGGCGCACTCGTTACTATGAACATCTCGCTTGCCGGAAGATACATGGTGCTGCTGCCGGGTCAGGACTCGTCCGGAATCTCCCGCAAGATCGAAGACGACGAGCAGAGAAAACGCCTCAAGGACATCGTCAGTCAACTCAATCCGCCCAAAGATTCAGGGCTAATAGTCAGGACAGCCGGCATGGACCGTTCCAGAACCGAGCTGCAGCGTGACCTTAATTACACCCTCAAACTCTGGAAAAAAATCGAGGACGATTACTCCAGCGCGACAGCACCTGCCCTCATCTATTCGGAAGATGATGTCGTCATAAGGTCCATCCGCGATTATTTCAGCACAGACATGAAGGAAGTCCTTATCGACGATGAAGCGACGTACAAGAAGGCCGTATCCTTCATGAAAAGTGTTATGCCGCGCTACAAGAACATATTGAAGCTTTACCGGGACTCCAGGCCCCTGTTCACGAAATACGAACTTGAGAAGCAGCTTAGAGGCGTTTACAACCGCAAGGTCAAACTCAAAAGCGGAGGACATATCGTAATCGACCCGACCGAGGCGCTCGTGTCCATTGATGTGAATTCAGGCCAGGCCAGCAACGGCAAGGACATGGAAGAGACAGCTCTCAACGCAAATCTCGAAGCTGCGGGTGAGATTGCAAGGCAGCTTATCATGAGAGACCTGGGAGGACTTGTCGTCATCGACTTTATCGATATGAGATCCAAGGAGAGCATAAAAAAGGTCGAGAAAACACTCAAAGATTCGCTCAAGGATGACCGCGCGCACTCGAGGCTCGGCCGCATTTCCCAGTTTGGAATACTGGAAATGTCCAGGGAAAGGCTTTCGCCACCCATTCTTGAGAAGAGCCACGTCATTTGCCCTTCCTGCGGCGGCCACGGAATCATCCGCTCTGAAGAGTCTTCGGCGCTTATGGCGCTCAGGGAAATCCACCTCTTCCTTGACCGGAACAAACAGCAAAAGATAAAGGTGACGCTTCCAAGGGATGTGGCCCTGTCTCTGCTCAATAAATACCGCAATCATCTTACAAAACTGGAACAGGACTATACCGCCGAGATAGAGGTAACGGACAGCATTGCCGTAAAACCAGACGAGGTGATTATTAACGTGTCAGGGGCTGAATGATTGAACACCCGGCTCAACCTGCCAAGTTATCCATTAACAGGTAGACATCACACAGGCATAAGTGAGTTTTCAGCATAAAGGCAATTGATAAATTAAATTGCGGATACATGGCAAAGATTGCAATAGACACAAATATTTCAAAATGTTACATTCCTCTTATACCTTAAATTCAAACCCACTATAGGAGGTGCACTATGCTGTATCTTATAAGAAGATCGGTTTTTTTAATCGCGCCTCTGCTGACACTTACAACCATGATTATATTCGCATGCAGCAGCGGAGTCAATGAAGAGACAGGCGAAGGCATGACACTCGAAGCATTGACAGCTGGCAAATCCCCTGCGGTATATGACCTTGTTATCCAGAACGGACGTGTCATAGATCCCGCAACGGGCAGGGACGAGATCGCTTCGATTGGCGTCAAGAACGGTGTGATCGTCAAGGTAGCACCTGGCGAGGACGTTTTTCTCCAGTGCAATGAGGGAGAATGCGAAAGCCTTGACGCATCTGGCCTCGTTGTCTCACCGGGATTCATAAACACTCACACTCATGAGGGTGGAGCCACCCAGTTCGCTGAATCAGGCAAGGCCTATGTCCAGGACGGAATCACCTTCTGGCTTGGCGGCAACTGCGGATATTCCCCGAACGGGACCGATACGGAAATGTCTGAATGGCTTGACTGGGCTGAAGGGCAAAGCCTGTACAACAATTACGCAACCCTGAGCGGACATAATACTCTACGCAGAGACGTCGGGATAGAATTCAACGTGCCTGAGACTCCGGAGCAGATAGAACAGATGGTGGAGATATTGAAGAGCGATCTTGAGGCAGGGTCCTTTGGCGTTTCCTACGGTACCTTTTACGACCCGGGTGGAACCAAAGAGGCCATGATCGAACTGGCAAAGGCAAGCAAAGCGGAGGGCGGCATGGCTGCCAGCCACATCCGGGAGATCACCTTCGACCTTGTAAATGTACTCTTCCCATACAAGGGGGATCCGTTCACTCCTCTGTTCTACCTGACTCAAAAGGTAAATCTTGTCCTGTATGCAGACAGTCTGCATGAGGCGATAGACACATGCAAAGAGGCAAACATCCCCTACATAGTTTCCCATCTGACCGATATGGCATATAACGGATCGATCACCTGGGCACTTGACACTATTCAGAGGGCCATACTGCTGCAGGGTCTGCCGATGGCATCTGATGTCATAGGCTATGACACATTCAAAAACGACTTCTTCGCCCTCACTCGTTACGGCATGATACCTGTGAACCTGCTGTTCACAATGGCAGGGGTAAAACCTGAACAGTTCTGGTTTGCCGAGGACGTCTATGTTGACGATGTGCTCTATGCTTCGGCATACGACAGGCTTGCATCGGTACAACAGGCTGAATATCTGGCTACTGCATTCAAGGAGGGCCGTGCGCATGCTGAGCCCGACTCAGATTCCTCCAGCGTCGCGATCTGGTGCAATATCGTTGATCCGTCAAGCACAATGGTTGCGCTCAAGCGTCCATTCGTTTTCATGGGTAACGATGGAAGCGTTTCGCGAAACAGCCATACAGGAGAGGTCGATGTGCAGCCCCGAGCCTATGCCTGCTTCTCGCGCCTGCTGGGTCACTGGTCGCGTGAAATGGGCGCAATATCCATGAAGCAGGCCCTTTTCAAGGCCACCATCGCCCCGGCTCTGTGGCTTGGCCTCGAAAAGAAAGGCCGCCTTCAGGAGGGTTGCGATGCTGACATTACCATCTTCAATCCGGATACAGTCATCGACAGGGCCAAGCCGGAGGCAGGCCAGCTTGATCTCCCGCCGGTAGGTATTGAGTACGTAATTGTGAACGGCCAGATCGTCGTCGAGAACGGTTCACTGACAGGCAACACTCCAGGAAAGGTAGTCCGGAGAACCTGGCAGATACCTGGCAACACCAAACAGGTGATATCTCTATATTATAAGCGATTCCCGATTATTAAGCTTTAACCCACGCTTTTTTATTACCCCTCTTCCGCCGGTCGGTCAGAATCACGACAGGCGAAGGGGGGTAAGGCTTCATCAGCTTACAATTGATTTTGAATGGATAAGTATAACCTGCCCTGGCTTATAGATAATCTTGACTGGAAAATTAATATCTTTTGACATGATATATGAAAGGCCTTAAAGTTTGTATCAAGCTTGAACGGATGTCACCAGAAAGTGCATAAGAAATCAATCATATGGATGGAAAAGCGCAACATATCATGCAATATTGATTGCAGCGCTTTGATATGAAGCATGCGGTGATAAGCCGTTCATATTGTCTTAATTCAAATTAGACGAAGACTTTGGGGAATAATGTATGAGACAGAGAAAAAGCTTGATTTGCCGTTTGATTTGCCCGGATTCAATTCTTTTCAGATTGATTCCAATGGCACTTATGATTATGACTCTTGGTCTTTGCATTTCATGCGGCGGCGGCAAGTCAGACGCTCCGCCAGACGATATAAACGCCGACTTCAAGTTTCTGGTAATCTCTGACACGCATGTTCGATTGCCAGGTAATCCTGACAGTACTGACTATAACGCCCAGCGCAATCTTGACAATCTTGATCACATCATCAATCGCATCAATGCTGATTTCAGTACAGCCGATTTTGTGGCTGTAACCGGCGATATGGTCGGCTGTCTGTTCTCGGAAAACCCCGACGATTACGGCATCGGCATGGATACGACGGCGGAGCGCTACAAGAGTATGATAGACACGCTTTCGATACCGGTTTACAGCACGCTCGGCAACCACGACTATCAGAAAAGCTATGATCCTTTCCTTCACGAGGGGATCTCTTCGGATAATCCCGGTGCGATAGAGGCCGTATGGAAAAAGGTTCTGGGAACGGAGCCTTATTACTCCATTGTGAATAAAGGGGTCCGCATGATTTTTGCAAACTCCAACCGCGGTGACGCATATGCTGATATCTGCTCCGGATGCACAGCGGAAGCAGGCTGCACAGGCAGTCTTGATACTGTGCAGATTGTTTGGCTCAGGGAGGAGCTCTCCAACCCCGAGCCGGCAATTATCTTCGTTCACCATCCGCCCATAACGGATAATCAGTTCATTATATACTTTGCCCTACCCTCATTTCTCATTGAAAAAAATGATGAGTTTTATGACGTCGTTAAGGATAACAGGGAGAATATCCTCGCCATCTTTGTGGGCCACGGCCATGTATGGGCATTTGACACTCTGGATGGCGTCAGGGTTTATGAAACAGGTTCAATCGGTGACGGCAATTCCGGGGGTAATAATGTCAACATAGTTGAAGTAAACGTGTCCAACAGAAAAATAAGGGTCACAAACGGCAAATAGCTGCAACCCAAGCCAGAACAACGGGATGTGTTTTTTTAAATCCCGAAATTAATTAAATTTACCCTAGAATCCATCTCCTTCATTTATGAAAACTTAGTGTGTATTTTTAAACACTTTTAATTTCATAGGCTTTTATTGTCTAGATGAGGTATTGGACCCCTCATGGCCTCTTTGACATATCTTCTCTTCCTGATTGGAAGATGCATACACTGGCCTGTATTCAACACGCTCAATTCGAACATTAATTATCCATCACAATCGACATCACAACCGAATTATATTGATAAAAATATTTTATCTTTGTTAGAATAGTCTAATATTTCTTTGGGAAATGGAGAACTATGGAAAACAACACTTTAAAAAAATGGCATGCATTATCCCCTCGGGAAGTTCTCGATGTGCTGGCAAGCAATCCTGAAACCGGTCTTGCTCCGGTTGAAGCAGCAAAAAGAACTGAAACTTACGGTCTTAATGTAATAACCGCCAAAAAGACAAAGGGCCCTCTCTTAAGGTTTCTGCTTCAATTCAACCAGCCCCTTGTTTATATACTGCTTGCGGCGGCCGCAATAACTTTTTTCCTGAAGGAATTCGTTGATTCCGGAGTCATTTTCGGGGTGGTCATCGTAAATGCCGTAATAGGCTTTTTCCAGGAATCGAAGGCAGTGAAGGCCATTGAGGCCCTGGCAAAAACAATGACTACCGAGGCAACTGTTCTCAGATCCGGTGAAAAGACAAGGATTCCTTCAGAAATGATTGTGCCGGGTGACATAGTATTCCTCCAGTCGGGCGACAAGGCCCCTGCTGACATGCGTATAATCACAGCCAAGGATCTTCAGACTGACGAATCTGCACTTACAGGAGAATCGGTTTCGGTTGAAAAGTCAGTTAAGATACTTGATGATGATACAGAACTGGCCGACAGGAAAAATATGGCGTTCGGGTCCTCTCTTGTAACCTATGGTACGGCAACAGGTGTTGTTACTGCAACGGGAGACAACACTGAAGTTGGCCGCATATCCCGCCTTATAGAAAGAACCGAGGAGCTGGAGACCCCTCTTTTGAGAAAAATATCTCATTTCAGTAAAATCCTTCTTTATGTGATTCTGGTGCTTGCAGCCCTTACATTTTTCGCAGGAATTCTGAGAGGCCAGAATTCTGTCGACATGTTCATGGCAGCAGTGGCACTGGCTGTAGGAGCGATTCCGGAAGGGCTGCCCGCGGCATTGACAATAACTCTTGCCATTGGCGTCTCCCGCATGGCTAAAAGAGGCGCTATTATAAGAAATCTGCCCGCGGTCGAAACGCTGGGGAGCACAACCGTCATCTGCTCAGACAAGACAGGAACCCTTACCGAGAACCAGATGACTGTTCAGGATATCATGGCGGGTTACGAATCATTTCTGCTTTCAGGTTCAGGATACTCGCCTGTCGGAGAGATCAGTCGAATCAACGGGGAAATAGTAACGCCTCTGACTACAGGACTTGCAGAATGCCTTAGATGCGGCATTCTTTGCAACGACAGCAGAATAATTGTCAAAGAAGGCAGGCATACAGTCCAGGGAGACCCGACCGAAGGAGCACTTATAACATCGGCAGCCAAAGCGGGCCTCGACCATACCGAAACAGCCTCCGGATGGACAAGGATAGACACTCTTCCCTTCGAATCCCAGCACCAGTATATGGCAACACTGAACCATAATCCGGAGGAAGACGCCTGCATCATCTATATGAAAGGCTCCCTCGAAGCAGTCCTTGAACGGTGTTCGTATGCATCGGGCCCGGATGGCGGGTTGACGGAGATAGATCACGATAAAATTCATGACTCTGTATCTGCCATGGCCTCGAAAGGTCTTAGAATACTTGCGTTCGCGTCAAAAAAAGAGTGTAAAGATTTTGCGAACCTGGGCCATGACGAAGTAAAATCAGGAATGACCTTTATAGGCCTCCAGGGTATGATAGACCCGCCCAGAGCTGAATCGGCCGAGGCAGTCAGAAACTGCCACAACGCTGGAATTCAGGTTAAAATGATAACAGGCGACCATGCCCTTACCGCATCCGCTATTGCTCAGAAAATTGGACTTGCAAATCCCGAAAACGTTCTTACAGGCAAGGATATTTCAAAGCTCGACGACGGGGAGCTTCCAGAAATCACCAGGAAGGTGTCTGTCTTTGCTAGAATAGCCCCGGAACAAAAGCTTAAGCTTGTCAGCGCCATCCAGGCAAACGGCAATATTGTCGCTATGACAGGAGACGGCGTAAATGACGCACCCGCCCTTAAAAGGGCAGATATCGGCGTTGCAATGGGAATCACAGGAACGGACGTGGCAAAAGAGTCGGCCGATATGGTTCTGACCGATGATAATTTCGCAACGATTGAGGCGGCAGTGGAGGAAGGCCGCGGCACATTCGACAATATAACCAAGTTCATAGTCTGGACGCTGCCAACGAACCTGGGTGAAGGGCTAGTCATTCTTGCTGCAATATTTGCCGGAGTGGTGCTTCCGATACTCCCGGTCCAGATACTCTGGATTAATATGACTACCGCAGTGCTTCTCGGTCTAATGCTTGTGTTCGAGCCCAAGGAAGAAGGGATTATGATACGAAAACCTCGCGACCCTGGAAAACCCATATTGACCAGAATGCTCATCAGAAGGATTGTCACGGTTGGGTTCATGCTGCTCGCGGTTGCGTTCGGTTTGTTCGAGTGGGAGCTCAAGTCGGGTTCGGACATAAGCACGGCTAGAACGGTAGCAGTAAATGTTTTCGTCATGGTTGAACTTTTTTATCTTTTCAGCTGCCGTTCGCTTAGCAAGCCTGCTTTCTCAACAGGATTTTTCTCGAATAGCTGGCTCTTTGCAGGAGTGTTTTTAATGCTCGCGCTACAGCTTCTTTTCACATATCTCCCGTTTATGAACCGGGCATTTCAAAGCAGCCCTGTCAGCCTTGTTTCATGGCTGAGAATTATCGCCGCATCAATTATAATACTTTTAGTTGTGGAGCTTGAAAAAAAATTATTAAACCCTATGAATAAGAAATCGAAATCTCTTGAGGAGAATTAACATGCTTACAAAAAGTGGACGGAAACTTGAAGAAATCATAAAAAAAGCTATCGATGATCACGTGATAAAAAACTCTGAATATGAGGAAATTATTGAGCTTGTTCATGCAGACGGCGTTTTCGATGCGCATGAGAAGGTGCTGATGAAGGAGCTCAATGACCTTATAGCAGATAAGACAGTCAAACGGATTAACGGATGAAGAGCCAAGGGTGACGGTCAGAATCCATCAATCGATTGAAATAGCTGGCACTTGTGCCTTGCCTGTCAAATGCTTGCTGCGCTGTATGTCCTGTATCCCCCGTTTAAATTGTAGACTTTTTGGTATCCCTTCTGCATGAGAATCCTGCATGCTACATAAGCCCTCAGGCCGATCCCGCAGTATATAATTATCCTTTTATCCTTCGGTAATTCGTCAAGACGCCCCCTTAACTCATCCAGAGGTATGTTCACCGCATCATCAAGAAAATCCGCTGCAAACTCTATTGGCGTTCTGACATCAAGCAGTATTACGTCATCTGCGCCTTCAGGAATTTCGTTCCAATGAATGATTTTCACCTTGCCGCTCAGAATATTCTCGGCAACCATTCCCGCAACATTCACCGGATCTTTCGCGGATGAAAACGGAGGGGCATACGCATGTTCGATAACCGAGAGATCATATATTGTCCCCTTATTCTTTATTGCGGACGCAATTAGGTCTATCCTCTTGTCCACTCCTTCTTCACCTGTGACCTGTGCGCCGTATATTGTACCGCCATCAGGTGAAAACAGCAGTTTGATAGAAAGCATGAAGGCCCCGGGATAGTAACCGGCATGAGAAAAACCATGCGTTATTGAAGAAATGTATTCGATGTTAGAAGCCTTGAGCAGGCGCTCCGTCACACCTGCGCATGCGCAGTTCAGGCCGAAAACCTTGACTATGGCGGTTCCGATCGATCCATCATATCTGCTGATATCTCCAAGCGCAATATTATCCGCAACTATCCTTGCCTCTTTGTTTGCCGGCCCTGCCAGAGGAATGGCTATGGGTTTGCCCAGAATCGGATGGATCATCTCGACCGCGTCTCCGAGCGCATATATGTGAGCGTCGGATGTGCGCATGTATTCATCCACAATTATTCCTCCGCCAGGACCCATCTCGAGACCAGCCTCTTTTGCAAGGGAAGAGTCCGGCCTTACTCCTATTGAAAGGATTATCATGTCCGCCTTCAGGTTCCTCCCGCCTTTGAGTTGCACTGACAGGCCGTTTTCATCTCGTCTCACAGAAACGACAGTTTCGCTCAATATGAGATTTACACCCTTCTGAATCATGTGCACTTTAGCGAGAGATGCCATGTCATAATCAAACGGGGGCAATACATGATCGAGCATCTCGACCACGCTTACTTTGATTCCAAGCTGCATAAGATTTTCCGCCGCTTCTAGACCTATGAAACCCGCGCCTATGACAACGGCATTCTTCGGCTTTCTTTCTTCTATGAATGCCTTTATCCTATCGGTGTCTCCGACTGAGCGGATCGTAAAAACCGCATCGTCGTCGAAGCCGCTGATGTCAGGGCGGAAAGGATATGCACCGGGTGACAGCACTATTTTGTCGTATCTTTCAGTATATTCTCTCCCGGTTTTAAGATATCTAGCATAAACGGTTTTGGAGGTCCTATCGATAAAGGTCACCTCATTCTTTACGCGTACATCCAGGTTATATCTTGCCCTTAGCCCTTCGGCGCTTTGAACGAAAAGGCTCTCTCTGGCCGGTATCACGCCGCCTACATAATACGGCAGTCCGCAGTTCGCATAGGAGACATAATCATCCCTCTCAAAGATAATAATTTCTGCATTTTCGTCGAGCCGCCTGAGTCTGGCAGCAGTTGAGGCCCCTCCGGCCACTCCTCCTATGATGAGATACCTCATGGTACACCGCTCCTTCTATCATCCTATTTTGCAGTCCCGCCTCCGCAGCATCCGACAGGCTTACCTCCGCCGCATGATACCTGAGATTTTGGATTATTTGAAGAGCCCGATGCAATGATTCTGAGCGCCATGGCTGCAGCCCTGCCTACGACATTCGAACAGTGGCCCGACATATCCTGTTTCATCGCCATGTTGGCGTCATCAGGAATTCTCAGGTTGAAGCTCCTGCCCATCAGCTTTTTTTGAATATCCGCACAGCGGCATGTCCCGTATTCAGATATGAAGTGTTCGTGAAGCTCTTTCGCAAGGTCGTAAGACTTGATTGCAGCCAGCGGGTCCTTGAATTCCAAGTATCCCCGGCCGAAGATAAGCCCTATTACCATGGCCCCTCCGGCAAGCGCGCCGCAGCTCCCGTCGCTGCTTAGTCCTATGCCGTCCGCCAGGCCGCTGGCCGCCTTGAATAGATCTTCGCTGTCAATATCAAGGACCTCAAGAAGGGCTGCAACCGTGCTCTGGGCGCATCCTGTACAGGTTATCTCATATTCCTTTGCAATATCTCTGATCTTTTCAATATCCGCTTCTTTTATCAATTTAAGGTTTTTCATGGATATTCCTCCGCATCAGGCAAAATGCCACGGCTCTTTCGGTGAAAATAATATTTTATCACCCGAGACCCGTTTACGATAGCCGTTCTCGTCCAGAATCCTGGTTACAAGCACATTAGGTCTTGACGGGAAAGGAAGGCTCTTCTTGAACTTTGCCTCCGCCGTATCGAGTTTAAAGAGTTCCTCGACGATCTGTTTTACTGTAGCTTCTCCGAGCCTTGCATGAGTTTCGAGCACATCCCTCCTCAATCCCGAATAGTATTTCTCGAACGTTGAGAAGAATGTTATGCACTCATCCTCTCCTCTGGCGCAATCCTCCAGCTGAACGGGATTGAACACCTCAATATTCAGCATGCTCAATGCATCCTTGAAAAAGGCTTTGCTCCTGTGCGCATCTGAAGCGAGCGAAACAAAACCCTGTTCTGCCATGCGCCTTAATCCTCTCACTGCGGTTATGCATTTTTCAAATGAGCTGTCGAAGAATGGTGGATTTATCTCGACCGTGACGTCCCCGCTCAATAAAAGGCGGTTCTGCGGATCATAAAGGCATATGTGCCCGGGACTGTGAGATCCGTCATGAATGACAAAGAAGCGACCGACCTGCCAACCCATGAATTCGGTATCGCCGAATGACCTTCTCTCGCGGCTCGAAAGCGGTAAAATTTCAGCCCTTTCGGCAAGGTTTCTCTTGTTTCCAATCAAGACGCGGTCTATGAGCAGTTTCAGGGCCATCCTGTAATCCTCGTAGCTTGAATCTGGCCTAAGCTCCGACAGGTATTTCCATACCAGCGCATATTGGGGCTCTTCATATTCTTTGAAATTTCTGGCGTATATTTCTATCTCCTGAAGAATATCCTTCCAGGACTCGTACGGATTGAAGAATGCCTCGAGTTTTCTGAAGTCGCCGAGCCAGTGATATGCGCTATCTATTACCGGGACCTCCGGTTCGGGCAGGAGGAACCGCACGGTCTTGAAACCGGCATCAAGTACCAGATCGTTGTTCAGCGCATGGTCCCAGTGCCCCTGAGTGTCCATGAGTACAAGATTACCGCAGCCTGCGGCCGAATATTTTCTGAGCACTTCGAGTATCCTCTGCCTGTAGAAAGGCTGCATGCCAGAGTCCAGCATGAATACTGTGTCCCTATCTCTCAATATGTAGACATTGCTGGACGGCGGTGCGAGAAAAAAAGAAAAGCCTGCAAAACCTTCGATCTGCCAGATATCCGGGGCGATCTCCTTGACGGCTGATCTGGCAAACGCCTCTTCCATATCAGGGAAACAAAAAGGATGAAGCTTCGGACAACTTTCTTTCATGGTATACCTCCATTATTCGTATTTGCCCATATATGGAGCAAGTCTCATGCCAGCAGTGATATCTTTTTATCTTATTGTTTTTATATAATTATATTACATTTATTTTTTATATTTATTTTTTATTGACGTTATTGGGTCATTATAATGTCCATATATTGCCATTTAACATTGCAGTACGTTGTAAATGATGATATCCGTTATCGCGGTATGGGAAAAGAGAACATAAAAAAAGACGGGTATAAACTGTCGCCTGAGCAATTAAAGATGCTCGCTTTCCTGAATGCGGTTCGAACACAGGTACATATAGATACTGTCGCTGCAATAGTTCAAATACGACCTGCCTCTCTGATTGCACTGATCAATGATGGAATACATTCAGGATATCTTGAAGAGACACAGAAGGACGTATACTCTCTTACGGCTGATCTCCCTTCATGGATAGAGTCCGGCATCAGGATAGTCGCTGACAACAACTTCTTCCATTCTCTTCTCGGATCGATAGAAAGCATTCAGGCTGCAGACCTGCTTCCAACAAGGTCAATGGCGGCGATTCTTGAGGGTGCGGGCAGAATGTATGAGGCGGCGTTTGCATACCATGACTCCGCATCGAAATACCTCTTGGAAGACAGCGTGGAAAATAGTCTTGAATGCGAACTGGCTGCCATAGAAATACTCAAAAAGGAGAAGTCCTCGAAACACAGAAATTCGCTTTTCGTATCTGCAGTGATGGGACTTTCGGGTCTCTACATACGCCTCTCTCAGGCCCATCCGGAAATCATCACTCTTCTCAGGGTCGCCAGAAAGATAGCCCTCGGCATGGGCGACAGGAGGTCTTCGGTAATAATAGACCTGCATCTGGGGCGCTACTACTTCATGAGCAACAAGCTCTCTGAAACCCTTGATGCCCTGCATAAGGCCGTCGAAGAGCTCGACGGGTTCATGGATGACGATATGAGGGATCAGGCAGGGCAGTTCGTAGGTCTTTATTATTATCTTCAGGGCAAGTATGAAGATGCGGCCGAGCATCTTGGCAAGGCAATCCATACATCTTCCAATTCACTTTACGGGGCACCAGATAATATACTGCTTCTGTTCTATGCATTCAGCTGCGCCTGCACCGGGCAGTTTCACAAGGCTATAGGCATCCTAGATGCGGGATGGCGCCGGACTTTCAACGCTTCCAAATTCGAACAGACTTTCCATGCAAGGGCGCTCCTCGGATATATTCTTCTGTTGTGCGGAAAGAAGGATGAAGCCCTCGAACATCTCAAGGCGTCCAGATTTTATGAATGGAAAAACCCGAATGCATTCGGCAGGTGGATCACTGAGGCAGGCTTTGCCATGGAGGCATTCAGGTCAGGGCGCATAAAGGAAGCGCATGACATACTCATAAATCTTCTTTCAGAAGATATCCACATAAGACAATATCCGGTGCCCGCATTCTTCGAGATGCTTGCCGAATTTGACAGAAGGAAATATCCGGCAATAATGAACATCTCCTATGAACAGGAGAGACTCCGAATCCTGAAGGGCCCCAATGTTCATCTGAAAGGGGCGGCCTTCAGGATTATGGCTCAGAATGTTTCATCGGCTTCTCCTGCAAGTCCTCTGATTGCGAGATATCTCTCGGAAAGCGAGAGGAATCTCGTCTCATCCGGAGATCCGGTGGAACTGGCCAAGACATACGCCGAGTTTGCAAGATACTATATCCGCAGAAAAAAGAAGGAAAAGGCATCGGAATATGCGATAAAGGCATGGGAGAGCTTTTCAGGCCTCGGGGACATATACCTTACCGATGATATAAAAAACCTGCTTACCGGCGAAATAAAATCCAGGCCTACGACCGTCGCTCGCGATGACATAACGGCGAGACTTGTAAAAATGATTGGCGACATCATACCCTCATATGATTCCGACAGCCTTTTCGACAAAGTGCTCGAGGCTATAACCGGATTTCTAAAAGCCGAGCGCTCTGCTCTGTTTCTCTTCACCAGAGAACAGGGAAAAGCACCGACATTGAAGGCTTCTCAATCCATATCTAAAGACGAGGTCAATGCACCCCCGTTCCACAGCGCACTTTCACTGATATTCTCAGCAAGAAAAGTCAAGATGCCCGTATATAAAACACTGACTGACTATAACGGCATTGAGCGCACTGTATTATGCATACCGGTAAATGCAGGGCCGGATTTCGATGGCGTCATGTATTTTGAATCCCTTTTCATCGCAGACGCAATGACAGACACGTCAGGTACTGTACCCGGCCTGCTCATGGATATAGCGGGCGATGCCTTTGCAAAGATAATGAGGCTTGAAACTGCAAGGAACATAACAAAATCATTACCATGTGAAGACATACATCCCTCAGACAACAAAGATGATGAAATCATCGCAAAAAGCAGCGTAATGACCGGAATGCTCTCAGAGTTGGACAAGGCAGCCGCAACTGACGCCTCGATTCTTGTAACCGGAGAAACAGGCACAGGAAAAGAACTTATCGCCAGGCGCATACATAATAGGAGCATGCGTGCGGGAGGCCCCTTTATTACAGTCAACATCGCCGGCATACCGGAAACACTCATAGAAAGTGAGCTGTTCGGGAATGAAAAGGGTGCTTTCACAGGGGCAGATTCACGTCACATAGGAAGAATAGAACTGGCCCACACAGGGACGCTTTTCATAGACGAGCTCGGTGAGATCCCTCTTTCAGTACAGATCAAACTCCTTCGAGTTCTCCAGGATGGGACCTTCAACCGCCTGGGTGGTGGAAGAAGCATAAAGTCCGATTTCAGACTTGTCACCGCTACAAACAAAGACCTTGAGGCCGAGGTCGAGAAAGGGGGTTTCCGCAGAGACCTGTTCTACAGGATCAACACCTTTCATATCCGCGTACCGCCGCTTCGAGAGCGGAAAATCGATATCGTACTTATTTCTGAAGCTTTCATCAGGCACTTCACAAAAGAATTCAACAAACCTTACGTCGAGCTTTCGCGGGAACAGCAAGAGGCTCTATTGAATTATCCATGGCCCGGCAATGTCAGAGAATTGAGAAACGTGATCGAACGCAGCATCCTGCTGTCGGACAAAAATTCCATCGAACTCGCCCTTCCGGTATTGCATAATCAGGAACATAAGGACATCTTCTCCGGCACCCCTACCCTCGATGAACTTCAAAGACGCTACATAAAACAAGTGATTGAGATGGCAGGGGGAAGAATCTCCGGGAAGAACGGCGCTTCCGCAATCCTTGGAATCAAAAGAACGACATTGAACGCAAGGATGAAGAAACTGGGCATCCGTTGAGTTTTCTATCACTGCGGTATGAAACGTTTTCCTTTTACTCCAGAAGACTCTGCACACATTGGACTGCGGTAAAAGCATCCGGCGCATAACCGCTGGCACCGATTTTATCTGCAAATTCCTGAGTCACCGGAGTACCGCCCACGATAATTCGTGCTGCCGGATCAATTGCCCTTATGGCATCTATCGTCTTCTTCATATTGAGCATGGTTGAGCTCAAAAGTGCTGACAGCCCAAGTATATCCGGTTTCATGTTTTTATAGGCCTCAACGAATCTCTCTGTTTTAATGCCTTCTCCCAGATCAACAACCTCATAGCCTGCCCCTTCAATGCACATCCGGACAAGGTTCTTGCCGATGGAATGAATATCTCCCTCCACCGTTCCCAGCACCACCTTACCCCGATCTTTAATCTCACCCTTAAAACGTGCTTTCAGACAAACCAACCCCTCTTCCATTGCATGAGCCGCAACAATCAACTCAGGAATAAAGGCCTCTCCCTGGGCGAAACGCTCACCTATCTCCTCCATGGCCGGCATCATTGCCTGTTCCAGAATTTCCCGCGGTGTCATCCCATTATTAATTGCCTCTTCCAAAAGAGAAGTTATTCTTTCATCATCCCCTGACTGAACAGCATTTTTGATATCTTCCAGCGTTTTTATCATTGCCTTTCTCCTTTAATGTTTCAAACCTTAATGGGATATGTCCCGTATTTATGCGCCGCCCTCACCATAGCCAGATAATTTTCCGGTTTGCATCCCGGATGTATGGAGTTGGATGAGCTAATGATGTAGCCTCCGCCGGGTGCAGCTTTGGCTATTGTTTCCTTGACGGTCTGCTCCACTTCTTCCTCTGTTCCGAATGGCAGGAGATATGTGCAATCGATATTCCCCAGAAGACAAAGGCGGTCTTTATATCCGGCCTTAACCTCTCCTATGTCCATGCACTGGGGCTGATTGGGGTGGAAACCGTCAAAACCAGCCTCTGCTATATCGTCAAGAATGGGCCCCATATTCCCGTCCGAATGCTTGATGATTTTTAGCCCCCGTTCATGGGCGCGAGCCACTATCTCCTTATGGAACGGAAAGATGAATTGCCTGTATTGAGCGGGAGACATAAGCGTGGTCTGGTTGAATGCAAGATCGCCATCCAGTGCGAAAACGTTCGCCCCGAGCGCCGCGGCTTTATCGACCACCTCAAGTATGTAGTCAGTTACGATTCGTCCGAGATCCAGAACGAAAGAAGGCTTTTTTATGTAGTAGAACAAAAGCTTTTCCATACTGCCCAGAAGCGACCAGCTTTCCCTGAAAGGTCCAGGCTGTACAAACACCTGTGCAGTATCGCCGCCCATGCCGCCGGTTGACGCCATAAGCATGAGAAAATCCATGTCCTGGGGATGATATATCTTGAGATTTTTGAGGTCATCAGGTCCGGATATTGGCCCCCCCACGGAGGTCGCCTCACCTTCTCCGGCTACATACAGAACACGGCCCCAGCCATCCCTGTAGTGCGTCTCGTCTATTTTCTCCGTAACAGGCAGCGTGATCGAAGTAAGACCATCCAGCTCCAGAGCCTTGGCAAACGTAAACAGTGTATTGAGAAGCTTGATTTTTTCCTCCATGGTCATCTGGCTTGCGAATTTCATAGGCGGCAGGTCATCAGTGAAGAATCTCCCGATCTTGATAATCGATTCTTCATTAAAAGCCATCTCCCAAACCGGAACCCGGTCAGGTTCTCTGCGGTCCAAAGCCGTCAGCATTCTTTCTTTTCCTGTCATATACATACCCTCTCTTGCTAATTGGATTTTGTATAACAATTTTAAATCCCTGCATTACTTGATGGCTTTTGTCAAATGTTTCAGCAGTTTTTTACTTCTCATCTACTATTTTTTTAAATGATTGACTTATTTGAGTATTCAGCTAAAATTGTAGAGTTATTTTATCGTTTCTTATAACAAAAATATGAGGGGGACATCATGAAGAAATCTTATTATTTAATACCTTTTATCAGTTTAGCTTTGATTCTGAGCGGATGCATACTTTCCAAGTCGCCTTCCACTGATTCAGTTTCCATGAATCTCGGCGATCACCAAGTATTCAGCGTGAAAATCTTTCCGTCTAAAGCAGTATATACCTGGACTCTGGATGGAGCGGCTTTGCCTAACACAGGGAATTCTTTTATTTACACAGCACAAGCCGGGCAACACTTTCTTACTGTCCGGGCAAAGCACAGTTTAGGCACTGATACCCAGTCCTGGGATATCACTACCTTTAACACTGCGCCGGTTGCCAGTGCGGGCCCTGATCAAACAGTATCAGTTAATACCAATGTAACCTTAAATGGCTCCGGCTCTTTTGACCAGGATAACAACATTGTTTCTTATCAGTGGCAGCAGATAGACGGTCCTTCAGTAGAGCTGAACAATGCATATACTGCCATTGCAAATTTTACAGCATCTGTTGCAATAGGGTCCACTTTGACCTTCAGGCTGATCATTATAGATGCCGATGGACTTCAGTCAACCGATACATGTTCCGTTACAGTTGAGCAGCTAAACCATAATCCAATCGCCAATGCCGGCCCTGATCAATCAGTTATTGCAAATGCAACTGTAGTTTTGAATGGCTCCGGCTCTTTTGATCCTGATAATAATATTGTTTCTTATCAGTGGCAGCAGATATACGGACCTTCCGTTACCCTTAACGATGCAGACACTGCCATTGCAAGCTTTACAGCATCTGTCGAATCTGATTCTACACTGTTGTTTATGCTGACAGTTACAGATGCTGACGGACTACAGTCAACTGATACATGCTCTGTCACAGTTCCGCAGCCAAACCAGAGCCCTGTCGCTAATGCCGGTCCTGATCAGAGTGTTTCTGTAAATTCGACCGTTACTCTCTATGGCGCAGGTTCAACCGACCCGAATAATGACATTGTTTCTTATCACTGGCAGCAGAAAAGCGGGACTTATCCATATGTAACTCTGACTAATGCGGAAACGGCCATTGCACAGTTCACAGCTACGGTTCCAATAGGAAGAGTACTGACATTTGAGCTTACTGTGACTGATGCGACAGGACTTCAATCGACAGATTCCTGTGATGTGTCAGTCTCTGTGATCAGTTCTCCTATCACCGACTTGCTTAATTCCATGATCTATCTTCCTGCCGGTACTTTCATGATGGGCAGAGAGGGCGAATATGCAGCCACCCCTGTCCATCAGGTGAACGTGCAGGGATTCGGAATCGGTGCATACGAGGTAACCCAGGCACAGTATAAGGCGGTAATGGGTGAGAATCCCTCATATTACCAGGGGCCGAGTTACCCTAACAGCGAAAACAGGCCGGTTGAACTGGTAAGCTGGGATAATGCACGCGAATTCTGCGCCGCCCTGTCTGCCGTCACGGGACGAAACTTCACATTGCCGAGTGAAGCCCAGTGGGAATATGCCTGCAGGGCCGGGTCTGATACCCTTTTCAGCTTCGGAGATGATGATTCACTGCTTGGCAATTATGCCTGGTACATTTTGAATTCAGGCAATCAGACGCATTACGTCGGCACAAAACTTCCAAACGCGTGGGGGCTCTACGACATGCACGGCAACGTCTCTGAATGGTGTCTGGATTCATGGCATGAAGATTATACCGGGGCTCCGTCTGACGGCAGCGCCTGGGAGCCTGATGCCGGTATCGATAGGGTTCTTCGTGATAACTCCTTTGCTTTCTCCGCGAGTGATTTGCATTTGGCGCGTCGTACTTACTCACATCAGTACACCGGTACCAATAGTTGGGGGTTCCGCATAGTCGAAATCCCTTAAGCAGCTAGTTTAAAAACTAAGAGGACGGCACTGAAAAGAACTTCTTTGCCGTCCTTTTTTATTGTGCGATAAGAATATGCATTAGATAATCCATCACAGGAGGCAATGATGAAAAAATTATTCTTGCTGATTTCTGTGCTTGTATTTTCGGGATGTGTGAAGATTCCTCAGGGGATAGAACCTGTAAAAGGTTTTGAAGCTGACCGATATCTCGGCAAATGGTATGAAATTGCAAGGCTCGACCACAGTTTCGAGCGTGGCCTCACAAGGGTGACGGCAGAATATTCCTTGAACAGTGATGGCAGCATACGTGTGATAAACCGCGGCTATGATGAAAAGTCCGGAAAATGGAAAGAAGCCGTCGGCAAAGCCTTCTTTGTCAAAGACAATAAAACAGGGTTCTTAAAGGTTTCCTTCTTCGGGCCCTTTTACGGTTCTTATGTGATATTCGGTCTCGACAAGGATCATTATCAGTATTCTTTTGTCAGCGGGCCTGACAGGGATTACCTCTGGCTGCTTTCCCGGACGCCTGGTATCAGCAATGAAACAAAAGAGCGGTTCATCAATGAGGCATCCCGGATTGGTTTTGATACCCGAAAACTCATATATGTCGAGCAGTAGATAACCGAATCTGGACGTATATTCTTAACTGTCAATTGTTGACAAATTGTGGAGCATGGCAGGGGAGACCCTTTTCAGTTCAAAATCAGATTTGTAAAACGCAGATAAGGCCTGAGGGCCGGTGTTCCTCCGCCTTCGGAAACGATCTGCAAAACCCGCAAAGGATCGGCAACTACCGCACCTCCCAGATGCGTGATCGGTGTGTTTTGGAAAGACTCCGGAACAAGCGGTGTTGATGGACCCATAAGTGCAACCAAACGTGGTTTTTCCAGTAAATTTGCCGTCTCTTCAAATGTGCCGTTGAGAAGCGTCGTGGCAGTAATGATTGCTACGTCACACTCTTTAAGCGCCTGAATTCTATTCTCCTCAGTAACCGATTCCATACGCTCGGGATTCTTCTCGATGATTGTAAGAGATGCGCCCGTGTTGCGGATACCTGGGATAAGTGGCGCGAAAAGCCCTACCATCGCTACTTTTTCACCTGGTTTCAAATTGAAATAGGTTGTCGCCTCGCGATCTTCGGCATCGTCATTGTGTGGCACTGAAAGTGCGTTAACAGCAGCGAGACCAATGGCTCGATGCAGAACACTCCTGCCTTCAATCAGGTAGTTAAGAGCGAGTGATGCTGAAGAGCCCGCATATGTTCCGGCTTCTTTTAGAACAGTGCAACTGCCAGGCGTTTTGTCTGGCAATAAGGCGGCGATCCCTGCTTTCCCGTCATCCATTTTCAGGGCTATATAAGTCAAGCCCACCCTCAAATCGGCAATCAGATGATTTTTAGCTGAAGACTCAAATCTATCATAAAGTCTTTTCAACATAGTTCCTGGTTCAAGCATTAGCTTTTCCTCCTGATAAATATCATTTTTAGAATCAGCTGTCCTGGCTGGTTTATGTTCTTCTACGGCTTATGGTACTTATGCATCAATTCGACTTTATAAACATCTCAAATAACTTATCAACACTACTTGATATTATCTGTTTATAATATCTTTTATAAATATATAGATATAATTTTTCAAAACGTCATACCCTTATCCCTGAAGAGACAGACCGGAAATATTCTCCGACAGGCTGCCTGTTTCAGTTTCAGATTACGTACTAATACTGATCATAAAAAACGACTGACAATAATCTCAACACCTTGAGATCAGGCCGAAGCAAATGCTGATCATGGCAGGCTGTCGCAGATAAAACTGCTAAGCCTGTTGCCCGCATTGAGTGACATTCCATAGAAGCCCAGTTCAGTAACAGTAATCTCGCTGGTCTCGAACATGGCCGACCTGGCCTTTCTTACTGACGACGGGTTCGCAAAGAACCCTTTCTTTATTTCCACTATATTTTCCATATCAGAAAACGTTGTTGCAATATGTAACAACCCCCTTCAAATTATTCAAAGCTTTCTAACGCCAAGTTCTAACAACCACCGGAAGCCAGAGACATGACTGATTCTCCCGGTCATGCCATAAAAAGGCGGTTCCGGGTTTCCTTGACTGAAGGAAAAAATAATCGGAAGTCGAAACAGTAAGCCTTATCCTGTGCCCCTTTTTTATAAAGCAGGCCATGGCCCTTAAATCTGTCTGATGGAGCTGGACATTGCTTTTTACAGCCATCGCCTTTTCGGTATAGACCCTGAGCGGCGTAACGCCGTTGTTAAGAACCCTGGCATCGGCATTGATCTTTTCTGCGCCCAGGCTGTCATCCGAATTTATCGAACTTCCCGGTGGGACATCATAGAGCTTTATGAAACAGGTTATGTCCGTAGAATTCGAAGAGAGGTACAGCTCAACGAGGGGTATGCCTGTTATTTCAGCATCATCTTTGAACGGTTCGCTTTCAAATGTGACCGATGTTTCGGTCGAATCAAACGGTTCCGGCGGTTCAGGCAGCGAGCCCTGGATTGCCTGAATTTCAGAAAGGCTTGTCTTTGCAAGCGGGATGTTCCTGAACTGGCTGCAGAGTGCTTCACTGTCATAATCAAGTGACGAGGCGTCATATTCTACCTTACCGCCTCCATTTTTTGCGCATTTCAGGTAGTTCTTTCCACCTGTCGAATGAAGCATCAGCTTCATCTCGCCGCCTTTTTCAACAAGCGGCCAGCTTCCGTAATATCTTGCCGCGTCTCCATCCGGACCCACGATATCGTATGAAAGTTCAGGTCCGGTATCGACGTCGATGCCACTCAGATATCTGTCCATCCATTTGAGCACGATCTCTTCGTTATAGGGCGGGTTCTCGGGCAGATAGCCGTGGCCGCCCGCATACCAGTGCATCTTTGCCTCGATCCCGTTTGCCTGAATCTGCTCGAGATTGGCTATCGCCTGGTTAAGGTCGAAGACAGTGTCATCCTCGCCCTGTATGAAAAGCGCTGGTGCAAGCACATACTGCGTTCTCGTTGAGGGCGACCTCATCATCAGCTCATCCTTCATGCCGGGCTTGAATTCGTTTTCCAGCAGCAGAGTAAATATGAAGTCGGTAAGCATAGGATCGACGCCTGTCCCTTTAAGCGCCCTAGCCATACCCTGCAGATAAAAGCCGCTTGCCCATAGTATCTTGAGCGATTCGCCAGGGCACAGCGCATCAAGCAGATTGTTCCATGTCCTTTCAGGCGTGATGCAGTCTATCCTGTGGTCATATGATGCTGTCAGCACCTGAAGCGCCCCGCCATATGAGCATCCGTTCATGCCAAGAACGAAATCCCTTGTCTCATCCCCGGGTATATCGTCCTTCTCCTCTATGTCATCCTGGTTGAAATCATAATTTATGATTTTGCCGTTGTCGAAAAACCACTCCGGCCTGCTTTCCTCAATGACGAACTTCTGCTCTGCAAGCCAGTTTATAAGCCTTATGGTATCCTTGATTTCATACTGGGTCGAATCGAGTCTGACGATGCCGGTTGATTTGCCCCATCCCCGCGCCGACCAGACAAAGGTAGCGTACCCCGTATCCCTGAAGTTTTTTGCACGGCCGGCCATTTCATCAAGATCCGAATTCCATCCGTGGCCTATCATGATTACAGGGTATGGTGGCTCGCCCTTGGGGAGATAAAGCCGGCATTCGAGTTCCTCTCCATCAAAACTTTTAATGAAGAAAACTTCGCTTTCCCTCGGCGAATTGATGCCGCCGTTCTTCGGATCGCCGTCGATCGCATCCTGCAGCAGATCGCCATCAGTATCTCTTGGGTATACAGTTACAATGCACGTGTCCCCGGCTGTTTGTCCGTCAATTCCCGTGATTGTGACTTGAACGGTATATTTACCCGGGGCCTTGTAAACATGACCGGCCTGAAAACCGCTTGCACAGGTATTGTCGCCGAAATCCCATTCAACGTACTGTGCGTCGCATGCGGGTGTAGCAAATGTGATTTTTTCAGACATATCGATTTTTCTGTCCGGGCCTGCATCTCCGACAAGATATAATTTAGGCGATTCTTCAGATGAGGCGCTGTTGTCTCCCGAGTTATTGTTTGAACAACCGGCAGTTAAAAACAGAACAATTATTGCCAGCCATATAAGATTTGAAGTTCCTCGATGCATCTTTGAATACCCCCCCCACTTAAGCAATCATAATAACAGTATCAACAGCAAATACTCATACAATAATTTAGAACTGTCAAGAAAAGACCGTCAGGAGTCTTTTCGCAGGGTAATATTTTTTAAATTATAATTTAAGTTAGCACCTCAGATGCTGTGATGGTTAGTGTCTGCTGTGTCTATCCTTGATTATCTCTGCATGCTTTAAGATTTCAGTTTTTTCAGTCATCGTGCAAAAAGATCGTTATTTTACAATCAGCGTGTCCCTTATTGATTAGCTGATGAGTTCCTTAGATGACTAGTAAAATCAAAGGCTTTAAGTTTTTCCTTAACAACTTATTATCTCAACAGCTATTATGTCCCGAATAGGAAGCGGAACATGTAATATAAGAAAGATTGACTGCACTTCAATTGCAGTGCTACACGTAATATAAAGTGTATTTAAAAGGAGATATCATTACATGAAACAGAATATAACCATATCGATTGAAAAGGACATGGCCACAAAGGCCCGTGTTCTGGCGGCAAAAAGAAACTCATCAATAAGCCGTTTATTAAGCACCGAACTCGCAAGGATTATCATTGAGGATGAAGCCTATGAAAAGGCAATGAAAGATGCACTGAATCACCTTGACACAGGTTATCACCTGGGTGGCGGTAATGTAGTCTCAAGGGAAAAACTGCATGCCAGGTAGGATATTTGTTGACACAAACATTTTAATTTATGCGCACGACAACGATGCAGGAACCAGGCATACCATTGCAAAAAATATCATAAAAGAACTCTGGTTAAATAAAACCGGTGTGTTAAGCATGCAGGTGCTTCAGGAATTTTACGTCAAAATAACAAGAAAAATCAAAACTCCCATCAAACATCATACTGCAAGGATGATTGTTAACGATTATATGGCGTGGCAGGTCAGGATAACTGATCCATGGCTTGTTAAAATAGCATTTAATATCGAAGACAGGTATAAACTCTCTTTCTGGGATTCTATGATAGTGGCAGCCGCCCAATCCATGAAAGCAGATATCCTCATGACAGAAGACCTCAACAATGGACAGAATTATAATGGCGTTGCCGTTAAAAACCCTTTTCTTGAATAAAAAAGAATTGGCTTACTGTATCATAAGTTCGATCAGCATAAGTTAGAGATTCGCAGGAGGTCAGCAAATGAAAGTTAAAACCGAAAAGCTGGGTAATGTATTTGTTGTAACCATTGACCGCCTCAAAGAGCGCAACGCCATCGACCGGGAAACCGCAGAACTCCTTTATGATGCTTTCGTTGCTTTTGAAAACGACGCTGATTTGAGGGTGGCAATCCTCTACGGAGAGCACGGCCACTTCAGCGCAGGCGCTGACCTGAAGGCCCTTTCTTCCGGTGTGTTCAACAGGCTGGAGCCCGAAGGCTCGGCCCCACTCGGCCCTACGCGTTTGAGATTGAGCAAGCCTGTTATAGCTGCTATTGCAGGCTATGCGGTTGCGGGCGGGCTGGAGCTTGCAGCCTGGTGCGATATGCGCGTCGCCGAGAAAAGCGCGGTGTTCGGCGTATTCTGCCGCAGGTGGGGCGTGCCTCTCATAGACGGCGGGACAGTGAGGCTTGCACGCATAATAGGCCAGGGACGTGCGCTTGACATGCTGCTTACGGGCAGGGCCGTGGGTGCGGATGAGGCGCTTGCATTTGGACTCGCGAACAGGGTGGTGCCTGAAGGCAAGTCGCTGGAAGCAGCCATAGAGCTTGCCGAAGAGATTGCGAAGCACCCGCAGACCTGCATGAAGAATGACAGGTTATCAATGTTTGAATCTTTCGACCTGCCCTATGAAGAGGCAATGAAGAACGAGTTCAGACGCGGGATGGATTCGATAAATTCGGGCGAGCTGTTGGACGGAGTCGAACGCTATAAAACGGGAGAGGGGAGACACGGCAAGTTCTGATTTTGTTCTTCATTCAAGCGCTCCCTTTGTCGGCTGCGTCGGAATACTCCTCGCCATACGTCAAAGTATGTCTGCGTCGCTTCCTCCTGGCCTTCTCGGTATCATCTTTAATGAAGAACAAAATTAACTATATACTGTAACTTTGCATACCTTTGATTCGGGCTATTGACGGCCCTCACCCTTCGGGCGCATCTTCGATGCGTCAATTTTCGTGAAGCGAAAATTTGTTATAACGTCCTGAATATAATACTTTCTGAAGCGCTTCCATTATCTCTGCACCTTCGGCTTGAGGAGCGCAGCGAAGGCGAAGAGACATCATCTTTAATGAAGAACAAAATTAACTATGATTATCAGCATCTCTGCGTCGCTCCCCATCTCATCACTGCGGCGCAGGATAGCTGTAAAGCAAAAATCCCAGAAGCTTTTGATTCTACTTATTATCTCAACTTCTTAACATCTAATCTTCTTTTCCTGCTCAACAGCTAATCATTGACATAACCGGGAGATGAGCCTTAATATTTTTTCAAAATCAAAGGTGGTGAATGCCAATGAAGATATCTGAAAAATCTCCCGGTCTTCTGATTGTCGCTGCAGCACTCACAGTCTCATGCCTCATTTTCACTGGGTGCAACAAAATGAACATTGTCGCCTGGTACATGGGGCTTCCCCAGCCCCAGTACAAGATCAAGGTCACCGAAGGCGTCATGATCTCCATGAGAGACGGAGTGAAGCTGGCAACCGACCTTTATATGCCGGATAAGGCAGGCAAATACCCGGTAGTGCTCATCAGGACAATGTACGGCAGGCAGAATAAGGAGCATGGATACGATACCATAGCAAAAATATTCACATCTCAGGGATACGCCTTCCTGGTTCAGGATGTAAGGGGCCGCTTCGATTCCGGGGGAGATTTTTATCCCTACATATACGAGGCCGCCGACGGTTATGATACTGTCGAGTGGGCAGGCACACAGGAATGGAGTACCGGCAAGGTCGGGACCATCGGCGCATCCTACTGGGGGTCAACGCAGTGGCTGCTTTCACCCAATTCAAGCAAATATCTCAAGGCCATGGTTCCCATAAACACCAGCCAGGATGTCTACCCGCGCTGGATATACTACAGCATCTTCAGGATCACTGATGTACTTGCCTGGTTTTATGAAAACGCCCCGCGCAGGGGAAGGAGTGTTGAAGGCATCGACTGGAACAAGGCTGTCTCCACGCTCCCGCTCATCAAGGCGGATGATTCGCTCGGTGAGAATATCCCGGCCTACAACGACTGGATAAACCATCCTGTCCCGGGGCCCTACTGGGACAGAATACGTGTGGACAACAAGGTGCAGCAGATCACGGTTCCGGCCATGATCATCGAAGGCTGGTACGACTATTATCTGGACCTGGCTCTGAATGATTTCAACCGCATGAGAAACGAAAGTGGAAGCGCTGAAGCGAAACAAAGCGTCCTCATGGTCGGCCCCTGGACCCACACCATGAAATCGAAGTTCTCAGACGCAGATTTCGGCAAGGAAGCATCATTTATAAAACAGTACAAACTCGTTATCGACTGGTTCGACTACTGGTTGAAGGGTAAGGACAACGGTATCCTGTCAAAGGGGCCGGTAAGGATATTCACCATGGGGTCAAACACATGGAAAACAGAAAAAGAGTGGCCGCCCAAAAATGTCAAATACGAAGATTATTTCCTTCACAGCGACGGCAATGCAAACGGCCTGGAGGGTGTAGGGAAGCTCTCGAAGGCCATGCCCGGCAGCGAGAATTCTGACAATTACGACTACGACCCGGCCAATCCGGTCCCATCGATCGGCGGCACTTCGATTTACGGCAGTCTCAAGGCAGGCCCCTGTGACCAGAAAACGGTCGAGTCGCGCAGGGATGTGCTGATTTATACTAGTGCGCCGCTCGAGGCTGATATGAATATCACAGGACCCGTGAAGCTGATCTTTTACGCCTCTTCTTCTGCAAAAGATACCGACTTTGCCGCAAAACTGACCAATGTCCATCCGGACGGAAAATCCGTCAACATCCAGGCCGCAGTGATCAGGGCGAAGTACCGCGACTCCTTCGAAAAACCCGCGCTTCTGGAGAACGGAAAGGTGTACAGGTTCGAGATGCTCATCGGCTCTACCAGCCTTCTCCTTAAGAAGGGCCACAGGATAAGGCTGCAGCTCACATCATCCAATTTTCCGGAATACGGAAGAAATCTCAACACCGGTGATGACAACGGCACAACTTCCGCCATGGTGATGGCTTCGCAGGTTATCTATCACGATGCCGATCACCCCTCTAAACTCGTACTGCCGGTGATTCCGTGAAGGGCATGATTGATGCGAAAGAATAGCTGTTAAGCTTAAATAGCTGTTAGCTAGTAAGCTGTTTAGCTGTTAAGCAAAAGCTTAAAACCTTAGATTCTGCTTATCAGCTAATCGGCTTGTTTTTTCTTTGCTTATAAGCTTATCAGCAATTTATCATTTATCTTAACAACGCTCACGAAATTGCTGGTATACTTGCATAGATGAACAGAAAAACCATACTGCTTCTGTTGATGATCTTGCCGCTTTTATTTTCGGCATCAGACTCATATGCAGATGAGCCTCTCATAAAGCGCATTTCCAAGCCTGATTTCTGGTCCCAGTACACATTCGAAGCCCCTGCGGATATCGAAGACAGCGGTTACACTACCCCGGGTGAGAACCCTATGGTGAGTCTTCACGAACTTCAGACAGGTTTCATCTTCCCAATATACATGTCCAAAGATTTTCGTATAATGAGCGGCGCAAACGTCAACTGGCACTATTTCGATTTTTCGGGTGTGGAACTGGACAATATAAATACATTCGACCTTTCCATACCCTTTAATTTCATGGTCCCGATCAATGAGCAGTGGATGATAATGGCCCTTGTCGCACCAGGAATCCACAGCGACCTCAAAAGAGTTGACTACAGGGATTTCAAGTCAGCCTTTCTTCTGCTGGCCAATTACACATACAGTGAACAACTTCAGATAAGCATGGGCGTGGCATACAGCAGAATATTCGGAAAAGACACCTTCTTCCCTGCGGCAGGCCTGACATGGACGCCGGATAATGCATGGACCATACGCCTGATGTTTCCCAAACCGGGTATATCCTATTCGTTCAATGAGCGTTTGCGTTTCTCCCTCGGAATTGAGCCTGCAGGGGGTGAATGGAATATCAGGGATCCCAGAACCATCAACAATGATGATGAAGAATATACTTTCGAATTCAAGGGCTGGCGTACAGGTGCCGGCGCAGAATACGACATAACGCGAAATGTATCAGCGTTCCTGGATGCAGGCTTTACCCTCAGCAGGAAATACATAATCGGAAATGACGACGGGACAATCCTAAACTCGGATGTCGATAATACACCAGGCTTCAGGCTGGGAGTTCAGCTGCACAGATGAAAAGCAGACATATAAAAAAATATCGAATTGACTGACTGCTGATAATTGATTTTTTTCAGGATTATTCCTTCGGCCTGAACACATTTTACTTTACCTATTGCCAACGCTTCATGTTAGTATTAATATTTCCATATCGGTAATTTTCCAGTCCGGTAATTCAAACAAGGAGGCATTGCATGGGTATTTTAAAAAAGGCGTTATTTGTCGCCGTTTCGACTGTCGGGGTAAATGTTGCGCTCACGGTTATAAACATACTTCAGGCAGGGAGCAAATACCCTGACGGCAGGACCATGAAGGATATCCTCGGAAAAGATCCGGCAAAGGCCACTGCCGAAGATGTCGCCAGGCTATCCAGGGCGGACTGCATGCAGCTTTTCTATGCGGCCGATGTGCCAGACTTTGCAACACTGAAGGGTGAATTCACGGCTAAAGTTCTACCCGGCGGCGTACAGGGAATGGCGAGCGAACTGTTCACCCATCACGTATTCCCGACCGGCGGCGTCACGATGAAAACCCACTGGGAAGGGAAAGCCTTCCTGCCGGAAACTCCCACATCAGGCTATGGCTATAACATCTTCTCGGACAAGTCTTCGGGAAGCTCGAAAGTACTCAGACTCAGGAAATTCAGAACTCATGTCGGACCGACAACGCTGGGCAAAGACGGCAGAAACTCAATACATCTCGTCTATCATGACTTCAATACCGGCACGGTCAAATCAATGCACGACGAGGCACGCAGGGTAAACGACAAACTTTATATATGCGGCGGATATATGGCGCTGGGCGGAGGAGCCATAAACCCGGCACCCTTCGTTCTGATCGGCCCGCCTTCGGAATGGGTGGGGCTGGACAAGTAAGCCAGGACCTCAAATTTCACAGAGAACAGGGAGGCAGCCTTCTCATATAAGGGCCTCCCTCGAAGCCGAATCGCCGGTAGAAAGAAGCGGCGCGCACATTTGCCGGATGGACCCATATTTTTATATCTGTGACCTCGCTTCTTTCGAAAAACGAAAGAGCCGATTCGACAAAGAGCTTCCCGTAACCTTTGCACCTGAGCTTCTCATGAATGAAGAGAGACTCTATTTCTCCTGTGCCGTCCTCAGCAATCGTGGAGTAGCAGTATCCTGCGAGTTCGCCGTTTTCGTAAAAAAGCTCGATGCCGGTCTTGAATCCCGATTTGTCAAGAAGCTGCCGCCTGCGCTCGGGCCACACGGTTGTCCTGACAGGCTGTCCCGTTTCAACGTCAAATTTTTTGTGCATTTCGTTGAGCAGAAACCACAAAGGTTCAATAAGGTCGATGGAATTTTTATCGATTTTTCTGAACATCTGTAAAACTATTTCTGGGGCATGGAGCTCACGAAGCTGATGCAGGTCTTTACCCAGAATGAAAGGTCGCTGTCGTCCTCATATCCTTTGGGGCCTACAACGACAAAGCCTTTCATGGGCTTGCCTGTCATATCGAATTTTCTGGTGTGGGCTTTTGCAAGATAAACTTCATAATCGGATGTCCCCAGCCTGGCTATGAAATCCTCTCCTATTATACCGCAAAGCATGTTTCCGTTAAGCATGAACGCAATGCCTCCGAACATCTTCTTTTCGGTGATGCCACGGTGATCAACAAGAATTTCTCTGATTCTCTGCGCCAGTCCTTCATCATGCGGCATAGTCCTGTCCTTATGGTGAAAATTAGAATGTACAGCTGATGCTGAAAGAGGGATTAAACTCTCCTGCAGTATCATTATCGGAATAATCGTCATTAAACTTGACTCGAAATAAATTGTATTCAACATCCGCCCCGACAGCCAGATTTTTGAACACCCTGAAATCGATCCCGACAATACCCTGAGCACCTATATTAAACGAAGTCGAATTGACTGATTCATCGTAAGAGCGGCTGGAATAATCGATCTTCATTTTCCTCAAGTACAGACCAGGCCCTGCGCCAGCGTAGAAATCAATAATTTTCGAACTGTAAATGTACATGAACGTAACGGGCGCATTTACCGAGTAAAGGTCGGCCTTATAGTTTTCCCGGAATCCGTTGTCATATTCCATGGACTTGTCGCAGTAGTTGTGCGCATACCCCAGGGCTCCCCTCACCCCGAATGCACCGAACCTCCTTGCATAGGAGAGCTCATAATAAGCACCGGGGTTAAGTTCGATGTTGTCTCCTCTCGGATTGTATATCGTTATGGAAGGATTCATGTAACCCAGCTTGAACATGACGAAATTATCAGCAGGCGTTTCCCCGGCAGATGCATCAGCAAACGCGGGGAAACAGACTGCACAGAACAGCATTATGACAGCAAAACTCTTTCTCACATGAACCTCATATAAATTTCAGATAATAAAACAGCTGTCTTTAATATGATTTAAAATTTTTCGCCGAACCTTTCCAGATGCGTCATTGCCGAAAGCTCTTTCCTGCCCGGCGAATTTCGCAATGCCTCCGGCTTTCCGACCGGCAGCACTGCAACTACTTCGTAGCCGTCAGGAAGGCCGACTATTTTTTTGCAGGCGTCATGATCCATGAGGCCTACGACAACAGTACCCAGCCCTATCTCGTGAGCCTTCAGGCACAGGTTCTGTACAGCCAGGCCAAGGTCGAACATGAACCATTCCTTGTGCTTGGTCAGGTCCTTGCCGCCATAACCTCCGGACACACCGGTTTTCGCGCATGCGACGATCAGTGCAGATGCGTTCAGCGCTCCTTTCGTTGCCGGATTTTTCTCCGAGAATGTTCCTACTGCCTGCTGAATCCGCTCTTTATCCCTGATGATAACGAACTCCCAGACCTGGGTGTTAGCCCATGACTGGGAAAGCCGTGCCGCTTCAAGCACCTGTTTGAGATCATCATCCGTGACCACGTAGTCCGTATATTTCCTTACGCTTCTTCTTTCCTCTATTGCCTTGTCAAGCTCCATGATTATCATCCTCCTTCTTATCCCATCATCTTCATTACGAATTCGAGAGCCGAGCGCACCTGAGGGTCAAAGAAGCAGTTGAGGCTCTGCTGCCATTCTTTATTGTCGAGCCTTGCCTGGATTGCATCGGCGACCGGCTTCTTGAGCCCTTCCTTCAATTTGATGAACGCCCTGCCAGGATTGTCGATAAACTTTGAAATGAGCTCCTTGGCCCTTGCAATAAGCAGCTCCGCCGGTACCAACTCGTCGACCGCACCGATTGCTTTGGCCTGTTCGGGCGTAAGCATTTCACCGAAGTACATCACATCGCGAAAGTTCTTGTCGCTGTTGAGGCCGAATCTTACGACTCCGGTCTGGACTACCGACAGAGGCAGGCCTATCTTGATCTCGCTCATGCCGAATTTGATCTTGGGGTTATCTGCCATCACACGGTAATCGCAGGCCATTGAAAATATCATCCCTGCGGCAACGGCATGGCCGTTGATTGCTGCAATGACCGGCTTTCTGCATCTGAAAAGATCCAGAAGGATCGGCTCTTCGATATCGAAGAAAGCAATAACCTCGTCGAGGTTTTTTAGCGACAGGAACATGGGCAGATCAAAACCGGAAGACATCACCTTGCCCGTGCCAGTAAGGACAATTCCCTTAATCGAATCGTCCGTGTCGGCCTTATTAACTATTTCACCGATCGCCTTGACCGTATCAAGCGTTATCGTATTCCCCTTGCCGTTTTCGAATGCAGCTATGATGATGCCGTCTTCAATTCTCGTATTTATCATGATCCCCTCCGAAATTATTTTATCAGTCTGAAAAGCTTGTAGAGCAGCTGACACCCAGCTGTTCATATATCTTGAGTGTGGCGCACGCCGCGTTAAGCGTATAGAAATGCACGCCCCTGACCCCGTTGTCAATCAGGTCCCTGACCTGCTCGGTCGCCCAGTGGATGCCTACCTTTTCCGCAAACCGGTCGTTCTCGGCGCGGAGAACGGCCTTCTGGAGTCGGGCCGGAATCCTTGCCCCATCGGTCTTTTCGGATATCTTCACCATGCTGTTCCTGCCCAGAACGGGCATTATTCCGGCAATTACAGGCACTTTAATCCCGATCAGCTCACAGCGCTCTCTGAAATCATAGAAGTCACGGTTGTCGAAAAAGAGCTGCGTGATTATGTAGTCTGCACCGGCGTCGACCTTGGCCTTCAGATAATCCATCTCCAGGAGCCTGTTCGGAGTTGCCGGGTGGCCTTCCGGGTAACCGGCGACACCTATGCACATGTCCGGATAGTTCTTCTTTATATATGTGATGAGTTCAGAGGCATACCTGAATCCGTTCGCCGGCGTATCCCATATCTGGCCTGCTGGAGGGTCACCCTTAAGTGCCAGTATGTTCTCGACCCCTGCCTCCTGATATCTGTCCAGTATCCTTTTTATCTCATCCCTTGCGGCATTGACGCATGTCAGGTGGGAAACCACGGTGAGACCAATCTCGTTTTTGATCCTGATAACAAGGTCGTGAGTGTTCTCGCGTGTCGAACCGCCTGCACCGTAGGTTACGCTTACCCATGAAGGCTTGAGGTCCTTCAATTCCGATATGGTGTTAAAAAGCTTTTCCCATCCGGGTTCAGTCTTTGGAGGAAAGAACTCGAAGCTGAATGTGATTTTGGACTGGTTAAGAATACCAACTACTTTCACGAATACCTCTTGAATTTTTTATCATATACATTTTATCAAGTCACTCAATATAACCATGGATTTTCCAGATATATATCTTCAATCTAAAAGTCATCAGGAAATACATTTGTATATTTTATGCTGTAGCGCGTCTCTTCCATGAGCCCGTCCACAATACTCCGCCATTTCAGGTAATGGGCGCTCTCCTTGTGCCTTGCGGATACGTTCATATCCTTATATATCTCGCGGAAAACGAACTTCGATGGATCATCTTCCTGCTGCATTATATCGAATCTCATAAAGCCGGGTTCATTGAGGCTGTTCTTCGCATTCTCAATGGATGCCTCCCTGAATATCTCTTCCGAACCTTTTTTCACATGAACAAAAACCAGTACGACTATCATTTGAACCTCCTTAAACCTGTTTTCTTGCCGGAGTGTATCAAGCCGGCATGTTATTATCAAGAATTGAGAATGTGTTTTCTCGATTGGCAATAATTACCGGCCTTGCGTCATTCAATCAAATCGTTTTAAAAGGATTGCATGAGCATCCTTACCATTATAATTCTTGCCCTCGGACTTTCCATGGACGCCTTTGCTGTTTCCGTAACAAGCGGACTCACCATGAAGGTACTTAAAATCAGATACGCTCTCAGGATTGCCCTTTTTTTCGGGATATTCCAGGCATTGATGCCTGTCCTGGGTTATCTTGCGGGTCTGAGCATCAGGAAATACATCGAGAGCTTCGACCACTGGATAGCATTCGGGCTCCTCTCGGCAATAGGCGTAAAAATGATCTATGAATCTTTCTCGCTCAATAAGGATGAGCGGGCCATGAACCCCGACGATATCCTGCTCCTGCTGACTCTGGCCATAGCGACAAGCATTGACGCACTGGCAGTGGGTTTGAGCATATCGCTGCTCAATGTCGATATAATGAAGCCTGCCGTTATTATCGGATCAGTTACATTCGCAATGAGCCTGGGCGGGGTTCTGCTCGGGAAGGCAGCTGGTCATCTTTTCGAGAATAAAATCGAAATCCTGGGCGGGCTTATTCTCATAGGAATAGGAGTTAAAATACTTATAAGCCACCTGAGTGCTTGAAATGCGGACTGCCATAAGGCAGCCCGCAGCTTGAACTTATTTCTGCTGGATATCCGGTTTTATGACCGTCATTGCTGTTGCAATGAGCCCGGCCATGTCTGAAAGGTTTGCCGGAATAATCATCGAGTTGTTGGTCTTGGCAAGATTTCCGAATGCATTCACAAACTGTTCGGCCACGCGGAGATTGACCGCCTGCAGCCCGTTCGATTCTCCGATGGATTTGGCTATTTCCCTTATCCCTGTTGCTGTAGCCTCTGCTACAAGCCTGATTTCGGCAGCCCTTCCCTCGGCCTCGTTTATGCGCTTCTGTTTTTCGCCTTCCGACTTAAGTATGAACTCCCTCTTGTCGCCTTCGGCCACATTTATCTTCGCCTGCATAGCGCCTTCAGACTCTGCTATGACAGCCCTCTTCTCACGTTCGGCCCTCATCTGCTTTTCCATTGCATCCTTGATGCTCTGCGGAGGCTGGATATTCTTGATCTCGTATCGTATGACCTTTACACCCCAGGGCTCTGATGCCTTGTCCAGCGCATCCACTACGGCAGCGTTTATTTTTTCACGTTCTTCGAAGGTTCTGTCCAGTTCTATCTGGCCTATCTGTGAGCGCATTGTCGTCTGTGCAAGCTGTATGGCTGCGAACAGAAGGTTTGCTATTCCATAGCTGGCCTTTTCTGCGGACACTATCTGCAGGTAAAGCACCCCGTCCACTTCGATTGCAATGTTGTCCCTGGTTATGCATGACTGAGACGGCACATCGATTGCCGCTTCTTTCAGAGAATGCTTATAGGCGACCTTGTCTATGAACGGGATAAGCACATGAAGGCCAGCATCCCATGTAGCAAAATATTTTCCCAGCCTCTCGACCACATAGGCTGTCTTCTGCGGGACAATGCGAATCCCCCAGCCGAGAATAATGACTACTAGAACAATAATTATTGCAAGTATGACGGTTAGAACTGACATAATACCTCCCTTATCTATTTTTTAAGCGGTTTAACCTTCAGCGTAATATTTTCCCTGCCTGTTATCTCAACACTATCACCCTCGGGTATGGCCTGGTCCGAAACAGCGAGCCATGAACTGCCCCTGAAATCCACCTTGCCTGCAATGCCGGGTTTGATATCCTGAATGACTACCGCATTCATGCCCACATAACCCTCGAGGTATTCATCGGAAGTGCCAGGTGTCCTATTCCTGCCTACAAAAACACTGCTGAATTTCTTTCTCAGCATGAAAAGCAATGCCAGTGAAAAAACAAGAAATGCAAGCAGCTGAAAAGAAAGAGGCATCGGGATAATCCAGATGAGAAGCGCCGTGAGCATCGCGCCCAGTCCGAAGAAAAAAAGGACCAGTCCCGGAAGCGCCATCTCTACAAGGCAGAGAATCGCCCCCACAATGAACCATATGAGCACCGGATTTTTAAGAATTTCCATGAATTCCCTCCAATTCATTCAATCAGATTCTTTCTTAGAAGAATAATACCTCAAGTTTTACTCTTCTACAAATCAAAGTGCAGGTGATGATAAATATTCCTGCCGGATTTCATGCCTTAATTAAACGTTTCATTTAATCATTTTAATTTTTTTTAAAATTTGGATCATCGCTGCTTTCAATATGAACGTTGGATAACCAGTGAAAAATTAGCATAAATATCTGCAATTTCAAATGGTTATAATCTTTTTTTATCTGTCATCAAAAACTGGCACGCTTCTTCCTATAGAATTGAGTATTGAAGCGAAAATTCAGGGAGGGTTAAAAAATGAAAAGAACATTACAGACATTGATCGTATCGGTATTCGTAGTATTAATCACGGCGTCTTTTGCCTTTGCGGCAAACGCAATAACCGGCAGCGGCAGTTTCCCCTACTTCAACCTCGGATGTCTCATCATGGGCGGACTGACCATTGTATCTCTGAAGTACAGGTACCAGAAGATGTATCTCAGCGAAGCTATCGGATCCTTTGCACTTTATGCAGTGCTGGTTGCCCTGTTCACTGCTCCGGTGATCGAATCTGTAAAAACCCTTGTAAGCTGATAAAGCTATATCGGGACGGGATTCAAATCCCGCCCCGGACAAACGGAAAAGGAGACGGCTATGAAAAAGATGTTCAAAGACGACAAAGCCAGAAAAGAAATGAATGATGTCCTGAGGATCAGCGCCTGGGGTTTCATAATAGTCATCTCCTCTTTCGTGTTCATGTATGTCGGACGATGGATTGATGTAAACTTCGACACCGAACCTGCCTTCATGCTTGGCATGCTTGTTCTCGGAATCTCTCTCGGGATATTCAGGATGTACAGAGACGGAGTGGACAAGACCCGGCATAATGTCTACAAACAGAACAAGACAGCCTGATAGGACTCCGGACGTTTCCATCCGGAGTTCTGTTCAAGAAATTATAATTCTATAGACTGGATTTTTGGATTCACCCGGCTTTTCTTTTCTTCGGTTTTCTTCTGTTTTTTTCAGCAGGTTTTTCCTGAGCAATAACGGGTTCAGGCAGGGTCTTTCCGGTTATCAGATATAAGCCGGCAGCAATTATGAAGAAAGATATCCATTGTGCCTGAGACATATTAAAACCGACGTTCGGGTTAATGCGGACAATTTCGATTGCAAATCTCATTATCCCGTGAATGGTAAGAAAAACGCCGAACAGGGCTGCGGGTTTCTTAAGCCTGTTCCTTAATATCATCAGTATAATAAATGTTATCAGCGCCCCGAAAGCCTCTATTATGGGTGTGTTAAGCACCACATCGGCCGTTGGAGTAGATCCGTTCGGAAATGACATACATAAAGGGGCAGGCCAGTTGAGACCCAGCCGGCTGCATGGCTCGCCGTAGCACCCGTCACCTGAAAGAAAACAACCTATCCTGCCGAAGCCATATCCAATAGCGATTGCCGGAGCCGAAGCATCCATAAGGGTCGTCAATGATATTTTTTTTCTATATCCTGCATAGAGGATAAATGCAGATGCGAAGATTAAGCCCCCATACCATGAACTCCCCATGTTTCTTATGGCTGATATGAGATTCAACCCGGATAAACTGTTCGGATGATCCATTATGTGGAAAAGCCTTGCCCCGATGAATGCTCCAATTAGCCCGAGCAGTATTTCAGTAGAGGCGAATTCTTCCGGAATTCCCCTTCTCTTGAATTCATATCCAAGAAGAAAATAGGCGCACATGAATCCCAGAGCGAGCATAACTCCGTATGAAGTCACAGGTATTGATCCAATTTTAAAAAATACAGGTATCATTTGAAACGATTCTGGCCTTTTAATGATTAAAAGTCAAACATCAGTAGAACTTACAGTTAATTAGCCCTTATCTGAACCATCAAGAGAAACAGGGGGATCAATGAACGATCCCCCGGATTATATATTTTCTCCTATTCTCCCCAGGTGTTGATGACGATATCGTCAAGGTAGATATTATCTATGATAAACAGATCGTCATATACAAAGTTGATTGTCGAAACCACTGTGTTGACTGCCCATGTGCGCTGAACCCAGGTATTGGGATCTTTCGGATCCAGGATGTGATACTTGCCGTCAATCCCATGCGGATCGCGGGGGGCAGGAATTCCATTGAGCATAAGAGTCCCATCAACATAGAGCCTGCTGTGGACTGCAGAAGAACTGCTACCCTTTCTGTACATCCAGGCGCTTATTGAATAGACATAGGTTGGCTGCGGGAATGGGAAGCTCAGGACAAGCTTGTTGTCGTTATCATGGCCTGTTTGGGCATCAGGTTTAAAAGACAGGAAACCGCCATGTACATAATCGCTCGGGAATGAATAGTCCACATTGTCTGCAACAGTTATAACCCATGGCGCTGATATGCATGATTCGAAGCTTCCGTTAAATGTATCGAGAGTGACCTTGCTTGCCTTGCTGAAAAGGTCTCCGTCGGATACTACGAGATTGAACACATAGCTGCCTTCTTTGTCCGGTATGAATGTCGGACTTACGGCAGTTTCACCGGAAAGTGCAGCTGTGCTGCCAGTAGGTTTCTGCGTTATACTCCAGGCATAGGTCAGGTCGGAGCCATCAGGGTCATAACTCGCTGTGCCATCCATGATCACCTTGCCGCCGAACTGAACAATGCTGCTGTTGATTGCGGCAATGGCGATAGGCGGGCTGTTAACCTTTATATTCCATGTATGTGTATCCATGCCCAGACCATGTTTGGCTTTGACAGTCAGTGTGTGTTCCCCGGCTTCAGCAGTATAAATATAGGACCATTCAGAATTTGGAAGGTCAACATCATCCATGGTCCAGGTGTAGACGGCATTTGACGGAAACACTTTCATGCTGAAAGTCATGATCTCGCCCAGCGTCATGTCAATATCATTTGTATCCGGCGATTTAGACAAGACACAGCCGCTCAGGAAAGTAGCAATAATTATAACATACAAAAAACAAAGAGATCGTTTCATAAAGTTCCTCCTCAACTGATTTTTTATTGAATCAAAACATAAAAACTTTTTTTTATTTATAGCATACACTGCAAACACAAGTCAACGTAATGGAATTTGCCATTAAATTAAAGATCTCCCCTGCCTGATATTTCGACCTTTGACTCAAGGAGTTTTCTGATTTTTTCCTCATCCACCTGTTCAATCCGCAGACATACACCGCAGTTTGAACTTATGTGTCTTGGAACAGGAATAAGCTTGTGCGATACGCCCTCTGCTTTTAATATTTTTTCAGCCATCATCGCATGGCTGACCGATTCAAAAAGCAAAGCGACATATTCTCTGACAGGACTCATGGTTTGATCAGTCTGGTTGCTGATGACATGACTGAAAGAATCTCGAACATGTTTGTAATCTTTCCCGCTCCGGTTTTGCCGGACAGGTTAAAGAAATTGACGCATGTGCCGCACAGAAGAATCTCCACTCCGGCATCGGTAAGGTTTTCAAGGTCTTCCAATACTTCCGAATCAACTGCCGCCAATTTGACACCCGCATTGTAAAACAGCAGTTTTGAAGGAAGCTCATCCGCTTGAATTAGGGTATGAATGAACGCCTTCATGAGAACCTTTCCAAGTTCGTCATCTCCCCTCCCCATTGTTTCAGAAGAGATCACGGCGACCAGTTCGCCCGATGAAGCGCTGCATGAGACTGGAACATCCGCAATAGCAGCCGTTTCGATATTCACCCCTGTCATATGTATATTGAATTCGCTTTCCCCGGAGTTCTCGATTTCCACTGAACAGCCTAGCTTTGCTCCCAGCCTTCTGACGTTTTCCATTGCAGTTTTATTATCGACGATGACAACGATGCTCTCGTTTTCTTCAAGGGCTTTTTTTGCAAGGATAACCGGCTGCGGGCAGTTCAAACCGCGTGCATCAACGGTTTTCTTCATATTTCAAACTCCTTTCATGAACTTCGGCTGATTTCATATAGAGCCTTCAGGCTGTAATCTATCTCTTCTTCCGTATTGAAATACGCGAAACTGAACCGCAAGGTGCCCGCCGGGAATGTCCCGATTGTTCTATGAGCTTGTGGCGCACAGTGGAGGCCGGGCCTGCACATTATATTATATTTTTCATCCAGGATAAGGGAAGCTTCCGACGGGCTTATGCCTGAAAGGTTGAATGAAACAACAGCAATCCTGTCCGAAACCAGCTGCGGCCCGTAAACAATTGCACCTTTTATCTTTTTCAACCCTTCAATGAATTGAGAGATGAGCGACACCTCCTTATCCCTGATTATATCGACTCCAGTTTTTTCTATGAACCGGATGCCGGCATTGAGGCCTGCAATCCCGATTGCGTTCGGCGTTCCCGATTCATATTTATCAGGCATGAAATCAGGCTGCTGCTCAAATTCAGATTTGCTGCCCGTGCCCCCGGACATTATTGGAGAAATAGCTTGTTCCAGTCCCTTTCTTATATAAAGTCCCCCAGTACCCTGCGGCCCGAACAAAGATTTGTGCCCTGTAAAAGCAAGAATATCGACACCCATGCCTTTGACATCAATCGGTAATGCGCCTGCTGTCTGTGCAGCATCCGCACAGAATATTATTCCGTGATCCCGTGCAATACGCCCGACTTCGGTAACAGGCATGACTGCGCCTGTAACATTTGAGGCATGAGTCAGGTATATCGCCCTGGTATCCGGCTTTATTGCACGCCTTATACCATCCGGGTCAAGCATGCCTGTTTCGGAACAGCCTACGATATCAAGCCTGACGCCTGACAATTCCAATGACCTTAAGGGCCGCATGACTGAGTTATGCTCCATGCTTGAAGTTACGCAGTGGTCTCCAGGTTTCAGCAGTCCTTTTATTGCTATATTGAGAGCTTCTGTGGCATTTTTAGTGAGTACAATACGCAGAGGATCATCAGCCCCTAAGATACTGGCTATTCTATCCCTTGCCTCGAATATGACCCTTCCTGAATCAATGGACTTTTTGTGGCCAGACCGGCCAGGACTGGCCCCGATTCCGACGCTGAAATCCGTCATGGCCTCTATCATTGATTCCGGCTTTGGCCACGAAGTAGCAGCGTTGTCGAAATAAACAGTTTCCACCTGTATGATCACTCCGTAATTTCCATAAGTGCCTGCACCCTTGTTTTTATCTGTTTAATATCGCTTTCCGAATAATCTGTCTCAATCTTCAGGAACGGCAGGCTGTGTCTTGTCTTTACGTGCTCCCTCACCCTGAATGATTCGATGTTGTACGCATGGCATGCATGGAGGATTACGTCAATCACCATGTCTGGCCTGTATTTTTCAATCAGTTCATCAAGCTTGTTTAGCCTTCTATCATTGGGTGACATGCATGAGCAGTGGAGATCCATATACCGTTCTGACAGTGCCATCACAGGGTCGTCAGTGTCTTCGGCAATTGTTCCCATAAAGGGCTTAAACCCCGTACAATTATCGATGGCGACAATGACGCCACCGGACTCTTCTACGGCACGATAGACCTTCATGGCATCACCGCCGACAGGACACCCCGTTATGAGAACACGAGGCAAATCGGCACTTCCAATCGAGAGACACTGCTCTTTCCTTATCTGAAGTTTCTTTAGACAATCTTCAAGGATGGGTTTCATATCTTCATATGTTGCAGGCTGGGCAAGATATGTAAGGTCATATATCTCGGCCCATTTCAGATATGAAGGTTTCATTGCAGCATAGCTGAAAATCTGTTCAAGCAGCTTGTTCTTCATGTTTGAATCCCTGATCTCGTTCTCGATAGCTGAATCATCGATTTTAACCGAAAAGGTCTCTTCAAAGAACGACTGAAGGTTTCTTATTATCTGAGCCCAGTTTTTCCTTGCTGTCATACTGTCGGGCATTTGCGGAAGGTCCATCACATACATTGGTTTTTTATCCGCGATAAGTTCAAACATCTTTTTTTTGCCGTCACAGGTGGTTTCAGCGACAACCGCTTCGGATAAAGCGAAAAACGGGCATGAATCCGATATTATGAACCCATAGCTGGATTTGATGAGAGGGCACAGATTTGAAGGCAATACAGACTCGGAAACATCAATCGTCTTATTTGAAAAAGCGCACAGAACTGCGGGGACCGCACCCATTGCCCTGAAAAGTTCCAGAGGCGCAAAACCGCAGTAGGTACCGATTATGGGCCTGCCTTCTTCCCTCTTCGACTGTATATATGACAGAGCCCTTTTGCTCGGCTCGCCAGCAAACTGATCGTTAAAAAGTGGTTCAATAGTATTGTCTTTGAGCATAATCACCTCATTTGCTTTTTTCATCCGGCATGTAAGTATATTTAAGATTGACAGGTTTAATCAAATAACTAGAATTAATAAAATACATCATCATATTCAAGATTATCATAAATATTGTAGAGGAGATTATAATGGAAACCGTCAAGTTCAGAATTCTGGCGTATTTCGAGATTCTCACTGCTGTCGGTCTAATCCTTTTCTGGATTTGTTTCTTCACAATCGGTCTTGCGCCTGCGAATGCGCCTGAGTGCTATTTTGCATATGAGCATTCTTTTCCTTTGCCCGATATAACCATGGCTGTTTTCATGCTTGCCGGAGGAGTTCTGCTTTTAAAAGGCAGCAATACCGGCAGAATGATCTCTCTTGCATGTTCGGGAGGACTGGTTTTCCTGGGCTTGCTCGACTTCAGCTTCAATATTCAGAACGGGGTTTATCTCACATCAACGATGGATATGATTCTTAATGCTTTTATAAATATCTGGTGTGTTGTCTTCGGTTTTACCATTTTTATGAAGCTGAAATAGCAACTGTTTCAAGCTTCATGTAGACAGGTCTTGCCTGTTGCCGGGAAAATGACGACATGTTGTATCAATGAAACGGGAAAGCTTAAATCTATTTTTGCTTTAAATCATTCAAATCCAGCGTGTTAAGCCATCGCATCGTTTCTTCAAAGCCCATGCTGTATGGTATCCTGGGTTTCCAGTCAAGCTCCTCCCTGGCCTTTTTGATTGAGAATACCATCCTTGAGTGAAGATTTTTAACTGTATAAGTGGTCAGCAGAGGACGCGACTCTATTTTAAAGAGTCTCCACACAACCTCCATCACTAATGCAGCCAAGTAAGCAGCAGTATAAGGTATATATGTCTTAATCTCGATAGCGTTAACGGCTTTTGCAATGCCTGCACAGAACTGTTCAAGGGTAACCGATACGCCGTCATGCACAAGATAGCCGTTGCCGATAGCCCTGTCGTCTTCTGAAACAATCATCAGCAGATCCATGAGATTATCTATGTAAGTGGGCCAGATAATCGCCCCCTTCTGCCAGAATATCATATCTTTTTTTATGATGGCGTCTGCGAGCAGAGGCACAAACGTCTTATCTCCCGGGCCATATACCCATAACGGGTAGACCATACTTACAGACAGACCGTGTTCCTTGTGATATTTCCAGGCGATTTTTTCCGCCATGATTTTTGAATCGGGATATGGTTCTTTCCAGAAACGCAGCGGCAGGGTTTCATCTATTGTAATGTCTTCACGAAGTCCGAATACATCGCTTGTGCTTATATCAATGAACCTTTTAACGCCCGCATTCAGTGATGCTTTACAGATATTCTCCATACCGCCTACAGTCACCTCCATGAACATCTTTTTTGGAGCCCAATCCGTTGCAACTGCAGCACAGTGGAAAATAACATCCCTACCAACACAAGCTTTTTCCAGTGACTTGTATTTCCTCATGTCTCCATAGCAGACCTCGACACCTCTGCTCTTAAGCACCACTCCCTCGGTGTCACCCTGCATGACCAAAGCGGCTACGGCATCCCCTCTTGTAAGACAGGTATTGACGATATGGCTGCCTATAAATCCTGTTGCACCGGTCACCAGAACCCTTCTCATGAAAAGCCTCCCGAACCAAATGTATATTACCTTCTTGCTCTTGCTGATTTATGATTTATATTATATGTAGTTGAGGTTTAACAATAATAATTATTTCAATGTGAGGTAAGGGGATATGAAACATTCATTATTAATCGGCAGCAAGTTCATCATCTTTTCGTTTCTGGCGATTTTGATTACTTTTTCAGGCTGCAAACTTAAGCCAGTTCCGGCAGGCACTTTTGTCATGGGCAGCCCGGAAAACGAGTTCGGTCACAGGGCAAATGAAGTTCAGCATGAAGTGACCCTGACATATGATATCGAAGTCGCTTCGACAGAGGTCACCTGGAGCGATTTCAAAAGCCTCATGGGATTTGATCCGAGCTATTTCTCAAAAACCCTGCCAAATCCGGGAAAGCCCGTTGAAAACGTCAGCTGGTATGATGCCCTTGCATATGCAAACGCAAAGTCCATTAAAAAGGGGCTTGCCCCTGCCTACATATTAAATAACGCCGTATGCGATGATGGCACAGCGGTTACCGACTGTATGGAATGCAAGACTCACGGGGGAATTAAATCCGCTGATGTCAGTCTGAACGGCATTGCCAGCGTTTACCAGGCAGAGGGATACCGACTTCCGACAGAGGCCGAATGGGAATATGCGGCACGTGCCGGGTCGACCTCACCTGTTTACAACGGCGAGATTTCTGTTCCAGGATGCGAAGGCGACCCCATACTTGATAAAATCGCCTGGTACTGTGCTAACAGCTCAAGTTTCACACATAACGTCGGCCTCAAATCACCAAATAAATGGGGCCTTTATGACATGAGCGGGAACATCGAGGAGTGGTGCTGGGATAATTACGGAGACTATGCAGGCGATATAATCAATCCCACTGGCCCGGATACCGGACATTTCAAGGTTGTACGCGGCGGCAGCATCCGTTTCGACGGTTCCTCCAGGCTGCGTTCGGCATACCGTGAAGGATTCACTCCAGGCTACAGATGCCGTTTTATTGGCTTCCGCCTGGTAAAAACCAAGAACCCTTCCGCCAGCGCCGGAATCAATGTTGTATTAAACCCCGCCACACCACCTTCTTATGAATTAACAGCGAGCATACCTGATTACCCGAATGCACTGCCATTCTCATTCACGAGGGTAGATGAAGGCACACCTCTTACAGATGCAGAGATAAAGGCCTTTACGAAAAAGATCACAGGCCTATGGAAAGACACTCACTATTTTGAATGGATGTATCTTACAAGCAACGGGATGGACGAGTCCAACCCTTACGGCATGCCATGGTATAAGGCGCACCTGCAGGATTTTTCAGCCGAGAAGAACGGAGACACCGTCACATTCCACCACGGCGGAGGATCGGATAACCTCTGGATCCGTTCGGGTAAGATGCTCAACAATGTGATTGCAGGGTACCTGGCAAGCAGCGATCCTCTCATGGGAAAGATCGCCGAAAGCTATTGCAGGGGTATCGAAGCATTCTTCAAGGGCGAAGAATACAGCGACAATGACCCTGAAAGAACCATCATGCCCCGCTGCATATTCACGCAAAACCATGAATACACAGTACTCGGCAGAAAGGTTAAGGTTGATTATGACCCGGTCAAGACGCACGGCGAGAAATATGACTGGAATGCACACACCATACCTAACCACATCAATCCGTATTACGGCGATATCTATATAAGGAATATGAGGAGCAAGGACGATGTCCCGCATATCTACAGAATGGTCCCGATGATAATGCGGCTTGCAAAAGAGGCCCCTGATGCAAACATAAGAAACGCTGCAACAAGGGCGGTTGCCTACCTGCAGGCGTTCGCCAAAGACATAGTTGATTCCGGCTATTACATCAGAGCGAAGGACAAGGAAGGGAACACTAAAATAATGTTTGAAGAGGAAACTTCCTGGCTGGTAAAAGACCTGATGAGTTTCGTGAATTTCGAAATGCTGGTGCCTAACGCTGAATGCAACGCCAAGATGACATCCGCCATTCTGGGCTATCAGGATCCGCTCTGCAACGACTGCGGAAGCGGAACAATAAACCTTTACGATATGGTCGCCGGTCAAATCCATTATTACAACATGGCGATCGTAGTATATTTCCATCAGGCCGCTATTTCGAATGCGCTTACAAATAATAAGGACTACATAGCACTGGAACTGATCCAGGGAATGTCGGACAGGATGGATGCCATGATGGCCGGAAAAGGCAAACCGACAAAAGAACCATGCCCTGACTGGGAGCCTGATCTCGCAACCCACCTTCTGGTTGCCGCATCAAACGGGCTTCCTCTGAAGTCATCTGAAGCAAGACTGATCGCAAACGAGTACAGCAAGGCTGTGGATCATTATATAACATGGCCCAACTGGAACCTCTGGTCGCCGACAGTTCCGAACGGCATTGTATCCTACATACCGGGGAACAGCCCGACAACCGATACCCGTGTCGTGGGAGCGGACGAGCTCGCATACCTCCTGGAGTACTGCTACTCTCCGTTAAAAAACTCGACCGGAGCAAAGCTCTGTGACTGCAGCATAGTGCTTGACCCCTCACGCTGGGGTGAGTAAATAAAAAAATCCCCTTCCGCTCCCGGAAGGGGATTTTTGTTATTAGAGTGTTGACATTTCGGATTTGAAGTTGATTATCAGATAAACAGTCAAATTAAAATCCAGGAGCATAAAGTGAATATAAAAGATATTCTTCCTGTACCTGACATGCGTGAGGCAAAAAGAATACTCTGCATCCAGCCGCACCCCGATGATATGGACATAAGTGCAGGGGCAACCCTTTCCATGCTTTCAGACCTGGGTATTGAGATAATTTATCTGACGGTTACCGACGACTCGGCAGGATTCAAGGATGCAGGCGCAGATGACCTTGTTCGCAGACAGGACCAGCGCAAGGAAGAGCAGATGGCAGCCGGCAAAATTATTGGCGTAAAAGACTATTACTGGCTCAATTACACCGATGCGGGCAACTGGTCCCAATATGACGCCAGGAACCAGATCATCAAATATATCCGCATGCTGAGGCCCGATTTTATTTTCACAGTCGACCCCTGGCTTATTTATGAAGCGCATATGGACCATATCAAGACGGGGCATGCCGCAAGCGAGGCGCTGCTGCTTTACAACTTCCCGTTTATCGTCACCGAGCCTGATATTGACAAGAAATTTGAACCCTATGACATCGCAGGAATCGCCTTTTCATTCACTGCAAGGCCGAATGTCGTCATTGATGTAGGCAAATACAGAGAGCGGAAATTTACGGCTATTGCCGAGCACAGAAGCCAGTTCACTGAAGAATCGCTGGGCATGCTCAAGATGTATGACGAGATGAGATGCAAAAGCCTGGCACAAGGCAAAGGCTTCGAGTCCGGCGAAGGGTTCAAGGTTCTTCATGCACAGTACATGCTTCACTGCTTCCCCGAAGCGATAGATTATTGATGACAGTGATAAATTAAGAGCATTTTTAATAAATTTTACAGAACTTTTCTTCACTAATATGAATCCGGAACTGAAGAAAGATGGATGAAACAATGTCCTTTTTGAAAGCAGGTGTTGACAGAATAATCATAACGCCTCCCCGCGGTATTTATCTGATCGGATATTCAGGAAGAAAGGGCGGTGCGGAAGAAGTACATTCCGACCTTACGTCAACAGCACTCATCCTCGATGATGGAAATGAAAAGTTGGTCCTTATTTCACTCGATCTGCTCGCACTCAACCGGGAGACGGTTGACGCCATAAAGAGAGGTATAACTGCAAGACTCGGAACTGCTGCAAATAGCATAAGGCTTTTCTGCTCACATACTCATTCGGGACCCATTGCCTGGCCGCCATATAAACCCGCAATCAAAGACAGGATGAAATATTACCTTTACAGGCTAATGCTTTCGGCAGAGGAACCGCTCTCGACAAAAGGCATAATGACCAACTATTTTTACTGTGACTGGCTGGTGAAAAGCATTATTGCGTCTGCAACTCGCGCTGAGGCAAACCTTATGGATGCCGAAATAAACCATGCCCGGACAGAATGCTCTATCGGCATCAACAGAAGGGAAAGGCTTCCTGACGGCACAACCGTCATAGGCTGGAATAAGGAAGGCACTGTTGACAGGAGTGTTGATATCTTAAGGGTTTCAAGCGGCGCGAAACCTGTTGTCACGATTGTCAATTACGCCTGCCATGCCTGCGTGCTGGGCGAAGAAAGCAACGTGATCTCCGCTGACTGGCCGGGAGCGATGAGGGCTCGGGTTGAAAAGGAGCTGGGCGGCCTCTGCATGTTCATTCAGGGGGCATGCGCCAACATAAACCCCGATGTAGAGTGGTCGGACGACAACAGACCTGATGTAGAGCGGCTTGGCGGTATAGTCGCTGAATCTGTTATTGAGGCTGAAGGAAGGCTGACTAAAATAAACTCTCTACCCTTGTCAGGTGTTACGGGCGAGACCAATGCCTATTTGGATGTTCCCGCAGGCATGGAAAGTTTGAGTGTTAAAAGGATTTACAGGCCCATGCTTAAAAAAGGGGCTGCCATGCTCATGGAAGGTGCGGTGATACCCGAATTTATGATAGACCCGTTTCTTGATGTCCGCTATCCCTGGAAGACTATATTGAACCGTGATGATAAGGGCTATTTCACCCCAATACGAACCGGCGTGATTCGCATAGGCGATATTGCAATTGCCTCGGTAGCGATGGAGACATTTACGGAAACAGGCATTGAGACGAAGAAGGCATCAACCGCACCGATAACCCTTTTCACGGGATATACCGACGGTATGACCGGCTACCTTCCGACTGCTGAGGAAATCTCCTTTGGAGGCTACGAGGTCGATGTCGTGGCTTACATTTACAAGCTACCTGGAAGATTCAGGCTTGATACGGAAAAAAATGTAAGAAAACTTCTTTTGGATCAAATTAATATGATCTTTGCGTAAGTTAAATAAGGGAGGGCAAATGGAAAGGACGTCATTATTATTTGTATTTGTGTTTGTTACCATCATAACAGGTTGTTCATACTTTAATAAGAACATGCCTGATCATGACATCATGGTATCTCATAAAAAGTGGAGATACTTTTTAATGTTTAGAAAAATTATCGTAATCATTACTTTGATACTTTTCCTTTCAATTTCTGCGAATGCAGAGTCATTGCAACAGTTGCCTCAAATCTCGAAAGAAGATTTTTATCAGCTTATCAAGAAAGCAGATACTAGTGATGCCAATGCGCAGTTTTTGCTTGGCATGCGATATTTGCATGGATGGAGCACAAACAAGGACGAGATGGAGGGTGTCAAATGGCTGACAAAAGCTGCTGACCAAGACCATGCTTATGCGGAATTCTTTATTGGAGTCATTTACTGTTCCGGAGGTAGCGTTATTAAAGCCGATAACAATAAATGTATTGATTTGATTACTAAAGCCGCTAAACAAAATATCAAAGAAGCACAAACATTTCTCGGCCAATTTTACTGTGATGGTGAAATAGTCACAAAGGATTATGTAAAAGCTATGGAATGGTTTAAAAAAGCAGCAGATCAGGGATATGAAGATGCTCAGTATAGAATTGGCAAACTATATGAAGAAGGAAAAGGCGTTTCTAAAAATGATCAAGAAGCTGTTAATTGGTACGCAAAAGCTGCAACACAAGGATACGGCAAAGCCCAGATGGTATTAGGTTATATATATTCTAATGGCGATGAGTCTGTAAGAGATTATAAAAATTCGTTTGAATGGTATGTCAAGGCTGCTCAGTCAGGTATCCAAGAAGCTTTTTTCAATGTAGGTTTGATGTATGAACAAGGAAGGGGAACGGGAAAAGACTACGCAAAAGCAATAGAGTGGTACAGGAAAGCAGCTGAATACAATGATGCCAAAGCTTTATATGCAATCGGCAATATGCATGAGAAAGGTTTGGGAGTTAGAAAAGACTGTAATGAGGCTTTGAAATGGTATCAAAAATTAACTGATAACGGATCTGTTCAAATTATGTTTTATATTGGAATGATGTACTGGAATGGCTCTTGTGTTCAGAAAAATGATGTGCAGGCTTTAAAATGGTTTTTAAAAGCTGCAAAAGAAGGACAACCTGATGCTCAGGCCATGGTCGGGATTATGTATTATGAGGGAGAAGGTGCATCACAAAATTACTCTGAAAGCATGAGATGGCTTTTAAAGGCATCAGAACAGGGTAATCCGGAATCACCCTATTATTTATATCAAATGTATAAGAATGGAAAGGGAGTTCAGATTAATAATAATGAAGCGGCTAAGTGTTTAAAGCTATCAGCAGAAAGGGGATATTCTGAAGCGCAAAGAAACCTTGGAACAAGTTATTATTTTGGAAAGGTCACAGAAAAAAATAAAGATGAAGCTGTCAAATGGTATAAAAAAGCCGCAGAACAAGGTGATGATAAAGCGCAGCAAAGACTTGGAAAGATATATCTTCTAGATGAAAACTTTAAAGAAGCAGTTACATGGCTTGAGAAGTCAGCTAATCAAAATAATGCAGAAGCCCAAAATGATTTGGGTTATATGTATGATAAGGGACTAGGTGTTACTCAGGATTATACAAAAGCTTTTGAACTTTATAAGCTCTCATCTGAACGTGGATATATGTATGCCCAACATAATCTTGCTATATTGTTTGAGCAGGGACATGGAACAAAACTTGACATTGTACAGGCATATAAATGGTTTTCTTTATCTGCTGAACAGGGCGATGAACAAGCAAAAGGTAAAGTTAGTGAGCTTGATAAGCTTTTGCCAAAAGAACAGATTAACGAGGCAAAACGCTTGATTGCAGAATATAAGTCTGAAAAGAATTAAATAAATTTCATAAGATGCAAAGTATGATTTCTAAATCATGGGGGGATGCGATCTGTCGTATCTGTCTAGTTATAAAAAGAGTAATAAGCAGGAGGTAATTTTTATATGGATTTCAGGAAAGTTCCCAGCAAGGAATCGCTTCTGGACAAATCGAAGAAGCATCTGTTCATGTTTTCCCACCACGACGATGAAATCGTATGCGCAGGGATAATACAGAGGCTGCAGCCGGGTGCTGCACTCATGTGGCTGACGAATTCGGACGGCCTTTATTTCAAGGAGAACGTCACACCCGAAGAGTATGGAAAAAAACGTGTCGCCGAAGGATGGAACGTTTCGCGCGAACTGGGTTTCAGGGATGAGGACGTCACCAACGGGCTTTATTCCGAAGTGGACAATTACAGGCTCTTTGTGGACTCGATCAAGAGCGAGGCGCAATTCGAAGAAGGCATTTCTTTCTGGAGAAAACAGGGCCGCGACATTTACGCCAAGATAAAGAAACACGACCCGGACATAATCTGGACATATGCATTCCAGGGCGGCATGCCTGAGCATGATCTTACCCATGTCCTGACAGCTGCTTGTATAGACAGCTACGAGAAGGAGTTCGGAAAGAAAATCCAGATGGTGGAGATCCCGGCATACGAACTTACCGTTCTCATCTCCTTCCGCTTCAATCCCTGGTATAAGGGAACCAAGTATTACATCGACATGACGCGTGAAGAGCTCTTAAAGAAGCTTGCTGCCGCCTTTCACTACCCTTCGCAGGTTGAGCTTATAGAGAAATTCAGGAAAGTCATCGACAATCTCGGCAAGGCCTCTGGCCTCATCGGAAAGCCTTTTAATTTCGAATCATACTGCGGCAGGGAATATTTTGCGCCTGTCTGCGAACCGCGTGACTATTCGAGACCCCCCTACCGTATAGACTTCTTCAACTACATGTTCGATGACTATCTGGGTGAGCCTGTCAAATTTATCGGCATGATGGACAGAATTTTTCATGAACTCTCAAAACCCGTGTTTCATATCAGGCAGGAAAACGCCGTTGATGACGAGTCGCATTCCTGCCACCAGAAAGGCTGCGCATGCTGTGAATAGCTTGAAGCCTTGACAATAGGGCGATAATAAATTTAAACCGATGACTGATTTTTAAATATCAGGAAAAAGGACTGATAAAGACATGAATCTCAATGATTCCGGATACACAAAGTTTTCTCTAGTTAATGAAATGATGGAAGCGCCGTCCATAATCAAGAGTTTTGATCCCAAGATTTCAAGACCTGTCGCTTATTCCGTGATTCACAAGCACAGGCTTTTATTTACTGGCGAGGGCTCATCGCGTATATTCCCGGCAAAGAATGCCATCTATCAGGCAAACAGAAGGGGACTTGCATTCAACATGATTACTGACGGCGGCAGGCAGTCCATGGAATATAACCTCAAAGACCATGTGATCGTTGCAGCCAGCAATTCCGGCAAGACAAAGGAAGTTGTTTCACTTCTGAGAAAATTGAATGCTGAAGGGTGCGATAACATCTTTGGCATTACTGCGCACGACAAGACCCCTATAATGGAGTTATCAAAGAAGGGTTTTCTGCTCACATGCGGCGAAGAAAATGCAGTCGCTGCAACAAAATCGATTATCGAACAGGCGCTGTTCATGCTTTCTATTGTAGAGAATCTTTCTCCTACGGGCATGAATGAGTCCCTGCCTTCACTTGCCGATGCTTTCGAACAGGTGCTAACGATGAAGATCGATCCCGGAATTATAAAAACCCTCTCAGACGCACCTCAGATATATTTTGCCGGCCGCAACAACGGAGTGGCCGAGGAACTTACGCTCAAAACAAATGAAATAACGCGCAAAAAGGCGGATTTCCTTGAAGGCACCTATGCAGTGCACGGCATAGAAGAGGTCATGAATCCCCGCGAGGTCCTGGTTCTTATCGAACCATTCGCAGAGGAGATTCAGAAATTCAGCGACGTGCTGGTAAAGGGCGTGGGCATGAAGATCATCGCTATCGACCACAAGGAGACCCCCTTCCCCACAATAATCATTCCCGGGCTTGATCCCTATGACGAGTTCCTGCAGATAGCATCCGGCTGGAACCTGCTCGTCGAAACCGGCATAGCAGAAGGCATCAACCTGGACAAGCCTCTCAGAGCCAGAAAAGTTGGGAACATAGACGAAGGGCCGGCCCGTTGAACAGAAAGTCGAATTTCTCGATCAGGAAACACTGCAATGCAAGATAGCTACTGATATAACAATGATCAAGGCAATCATATTTGATTTTGACGGGACCATCATGGACACCGAAAGCACTTCGTTCAACATATGGCGTGAGATCTATTCCACCCACGGACACGAACTGACTCTGGAAAAATGGGCTGAATGCGTAGGCATACCGGAAAGCAGCTTCGATCCTTATGAAGACCTGATGGAACTTACCGGCCTACCGCTTGACCGCATGGAAATGGCCCTTACCTACGTGACAAGGGAGTCTGAATTGAATAAGGGATTGCCTTTGCTTCCGGGCATTGAAAAGATAATCCTTGCTGCAAAAAGTATCGGCCTTAAGCTCGGAATTGCCTCAAGTGCGGACCATAACTGGATCGAGGAACACCTTGGAAGAAAAAGACTTCTGGGCAGGTTTGACGCAATCATATGCAGGGAGGATACTGAAAGACACAAACCTTTTCCCGACCCTTATCTCAAGGCAATTGAGGTTCTCGGCTGCAAACCCAGTGAAGCTATTGCCATAGAAGATTCTCCGAACGGCATAAAAGCAGCCAAGGCTGCCGGTCTATTCACAGTTGCAGTCCCAAATCAGGTAACCCATTCCTTTGTAGGCGATGAGGCTGACCTTAAACTAAAATCGCTGGCTGATATTACACTCAAAGAACTACTGGCAAGGGGGGTTCGTATGATAAACAATTTAATCAATCAGGTGATTACCGATAGCAGTAAATATCTTGCCGGTTTTGCAGACATGACCGGCCTCATTAATGAAAAATACTCCGGATACAATTATGCAATATCTCTTGCCCGACATCTTGACAGTGAAATCATCGATTCCATAGATAAAGGCCCGAACAGAGCTTATTTCGATCATTATAATGAAGTTAACCGGGAATTGACCGAAGCAGTCCAGAAGATATCAGCAAAGCTTACCGGAGACGGGTTTGACAACATCCCGATAAATCCAACCGTTACAGATGATATTCTCACCGATAATTATTATAAGACCTTAAGAATGGCATTTTCTCACAAGATGGCTGCCACCAGGGCTGGAATCGGCTGGATAGGAAAAACCGACCTGCTTGTCACAAAGGAATATGGCCCGAGGGTAAGGCTGGCAAGCATTCTTTTGAAAGAGAGAATCACTGAGCCGAATGCGCCGCTTGAAGAAAGTTTGTGTGGGGATTGCGAGGTCTGCGTTGTCAACTGTCCTGCGCAGGCCGCAACCGGAGAATTATGGAATATACACACCGACAGGGATAAATTCTATAATCCCTTCAAGTGCATGAAAAAGTGCAGAGAACTGTCATTAAACAATCTGAACGAACATATCAGCCTCTGTGGCATATGCGTGTCTCTTTGCCCGAAGGGACGACAAACATAAGAGACTTCTATTCAATATCGGTTACAACCGGCTGCGCCTGATGATGAATCCAGCTTTCAATGCCGAAGATAATGAGCGCAAACCATATTACCCCAAATCCGATAAGCTTGGAAAGATTGAAGGGTTCTTTATAGATAACTACCCCTACGAGAAACTGCAGAGTCGGTGCGATATACTGAAGTATTCCTATCGTCGTAAGAGGAATCTTCTTTACCGCTGAGGCAAACATGAGGAGCGGCACTACAGTGATGACACCTGCGCCCATAAGCAGCATGATCGTGGAAATTCCTGCATGAAAAACTACTCCCCTGCCGTTTAATTCCATGAAGGTAATGTAGACAAGCGCCGGCAGCAGAAGGATTCCAGTCTCGAGCGTAAGCCCGTCAAGCGAATTGAGTTCTCCCTTCTTCTTTACCATTCCATAAAATCCGAACGAGAAGGCAAGTACAAGGGCTATCCACGGTATCTTGCCATAGGCGAAGGTGAGGAACGCCACACCCGCGCCTGCTATGAGTATGGGGACCCACTGCCAGATGCGAAGCCTTTCCTTGAGAAAGAACACCCCGAGTAGAACGCTTATCAGCGGATTTATAAAATACCCGAGGCTCGCCTCGACTATAAATCCAGCACCTACGGCCCATACATAGGTAAACCAGTTTACACCAATCAGCATTGCTGCCAGAAAATATATCTTGAGAACAACGGTGTTTCTTAATGATTTTACAAATCCTTCAAATCGTGATGCAGCCAGGATTACGATGAGCAGGCATAGGAAAGACCATATGATCCTGTGGCTCAAGAGCTGCGGCGCAGGGACATCACTCAGCTGCTTTATATATACCGGGATGAATCCCCATATGATAAATGCCGAAACAGCATACCAGATACCTCTGTTCATCCTTTACCCTGTAACAAACAAGCTCTCTTATAACAAAGAAATAAAATCACATTCAGTTTCCTTTTCCGGCATAATTTAAGAAATCATATTGAAATAAAAAAGGCCGCCAGAAGGCAGCCTTTCTTATTGTTTATTTGAATCAATCTAGCAAAGCTCGAATATCGCGGCAGCACCCATTCCGCCACCGATGCACATTGACTCGATTCCATATTTCTTTCCGAGTCTCTGCATATTGGCAACAAGGGTGGCAGCCAGTTTTGCGCCTGTGCAGCCCAGCGGATGGCCGAGTGCTATTGCGCCGCCGTTAACGTTGATTATTCTCTTGTCGCTTTCATGCGACCAGAGTTCTTCGTCACTGATTCCCAGTTCGCGGGCACAGTAGAGCGCCTGGGATGCAAATGCCTCGTTCAGCTCAAATATGCCGTCTTTCTTCATGTCATCTATCGTCATCCCTGCAATCTTAAGAACCTTGGGAATGGCATATCTCGGGCCAACGCCCATCTCGTCTGCCCTGCAACCGGCAACAGCATATGCTTTAATCTTTGCGATAGGCTTTACGCCAAGCCTCTTTACTGCTTCGCCGCTCATTACAAGTGTTGCCGCTGCGCCGTCGGTCGTCTGTGAAGAGTTGCCTGCTGTTACGGTACCGCAGTTCTTTACCCATGGGTTTGCATTGGAAAATGCCGGCTTCAGCTTGGCAAGACCTTCCATTGTCGTATCAGCACGGACGCCGTCATCAAATGTCTGCATCGTGACTGTCTTTACCCAGTCTCCGCCCTTTTCAACATACTTCACAGCAGGTGTGGGAATTATTTCTGTAAAGAGTCCCTTTTCCTGTGCTGCAGCAGCTTTCTTGTTTGATGAGACAGCAAATGTATCCTGCATTTCTCTGGTTATGTCGTATCTCTGGGCAACGTTTTCAGCCGTCATGCCCATAGATATATAGACATTCGGGTTTTCCCTGGCCCATTCCGGATGAGGCCTGGGAAGGTTCCCGCCCATGGGAACTATCGACATGGACTCAAGCCCTGCACCGATTGCGACTTCGCACCATCCCGAAAGAATTCGTGAAGTCTGAAGTGCTATTGCCTCAAGGCCTGACGAGCAGAACCTGTTAATAGTTGCACCGCATGTGTCATCCGGGAATCCGCACATCTGTGCAATTATCCTGCCTATATTAAGACCCTGTTCCGCTTCCGGGAATGCGCAACCGACAAGAATGTCTTCCACTTCCTTCTTGTCGACACCAGCCCTTTCCATAAGGCCGTTTAATGCGGTTTTAAGAAGATCTTCCGGTCTGGTCTGATTGAAAGCTCCGCGAGCCCTTCTGCAACCGGGTGTCCTAACTGCCTGAACTATATAAGCTTCTCTCATTGTTAATCCTCCTGTCCTACAATTTAGCCTACAAGAACAGCGGTTTGCCGGTGGTCATGATGTTCTCGGCCATTTTCTGCGTGTTCTCGGTTTTCCACAGTTCAACGAATGCTTCCCTTTCAAGCTTCTGTAGATACTCTTCGCTGACCAGTGTTCCTGATGGTACATCTCCGCCCGACATGCAGAACCCTATCTTCTTGGATATCAATTCCATATGCGGAGTGATCTTCCAGCCGAGTCTGAGATTCAGCATTTCAGCCTCTATCATGCCCTGCGCTTCTTTTCCGAATACCGGTATTTTCTTCTTGAGCGGTGGTGCATAGCCATCCTCAACCATCCTGAGGACTTCTTTCTTGGCTTCGCCGATGAGGTTGTCGCGATTCATGACAATGCGGTCTTCAGCTGTGAGGAAACCCCTCGCCCTTGCTTCTTTGGCTGACATGGTCGTCTTTGCCATTGCCACGCACATGAACGCCTCGAGGAAGAAACCGGCAAGATCTGTAACCTTTGAAATTTCAGGTTTGGATGTTATTGTCTTTCTCCAGAGGTTTATCATTCCGCATCCGCCTGGAACAAGGCCTGCACCGATCTCAACAAGACCGATTATCAGGTCCATATGTGCGACTATCCTGTCTGATGCAAGGCATACTTCGCATCCGCCGCCGATTGAAATACCGTAAGGTGCTGCAACTACCGGGAACGGGGCATAACGCAAGCCCATGATTCCTGAATGGACATTTTTAATGAAATTGTCTATCTCGTCGAATTTGCCTTCTTTTGCTGCTCCCAGCATATATGCAAGGTCTCCGCCAGCCGAAAATGCGCCGGGCATTCCGCCTGCCTGATTTCCGATTACCATACCTACGCCGTTTTCATTTACATAGTTTCCGGCTTCAGCCATGAAATCGACCATCACCTTGTTGATCGCGTTCATCTTCGAATGGAACTCGAGACAGAATACGCCGTCTCCGATGTCTATCAATGACGCTGAAGCAGATGTCTTTACGACCTTGTTCTCAGCCCTCAATGCTGCAAGACTGATAGCTGAAGGATTGACCTTGACTGCTTTGTATGCGCCTGAATCAAAGTCAAAGAACATCTTCTTGCCTTTTTCCAGCTTGTAGAATGATTTGGCGCCTGATGCTAGCATCTTCTCGACGTTAGCCGGAATTTTCATTCCGTCTGCCTTCATCTTCGCTATTGATTTCTCTACTCCGATTGCATCCCAGGACTCGAATGGACCGAGTTCCCAGTTGTATCCCCATTTCATTGCGTTGTCGATTTCGACAACTGTATCAGAAATTTCCGGGATCCTGTTTGCGGAATAAATGAATGCACCAGCAACAACCTTCCATGCAAACTGAGCGCCCTTATCGTCTCCGTAAACAACTGCCTGCAGTTTATCGGAGAGGGTCTTGGCTGCTTTTGCCGCATCAAGACATGGGAATGTCGGTTTTCCTGCTTCTACGTACTCACCTGTCTTGGCATCGATAACCAGTTTAACCCTTTTGCCTTCTGGTGTTTTGTCTTTCTTGTAGAAACCGGCTTTTGTTTTATTTCCCAGAAGTTTCTTGTCCAGCATCGCCTTTATGAAATCCGGGATTATAAATACATCTCTTTCTTCGTCGTTCACACACTTGTCATAAGTTCCCTGTGTGACGTGTGTCATTGTGTCAAGACCTACAAGGTCTGCCGTTGCGAAAATAGCGGTCTTCGGGCGGCCGAGTGCCGGTCCGAAAAGTGCATCAACTTCGGGGATTGAAAGCCCGTCTTTGAGCATCTGATTGATTGTAAGGCTTATTCCATGGATACCTATGCGGTTTCCGATGAAGTTTGGTGTGTCCTTCGCCCAGACAATGCCCTTGCCGAGTCTGTTCTCTCCGAAATCGGCAACAAAATCGAGTATCTCCTTCTTTGTTTCAGCACCCGGGATGATCTCAAGCAGATGCATCCAGCGGACAGGATTGAAGAAGTGCGTCCCGAGGAAATGCTCTTTGAAACCCTTGCTTAATCCCTCTGACATGTCTTTAAGAGGAATTCCGGAAGTGTTTGATGAAATAATCGTGTCGGGTTTCCTGATTGTTTCCAGCCTCTTGAAGAGCTCCTGTTTGATCTTGAGGTTTTCAACAACGACCTCTACGATCCAGTCACAGTCTGCAAGCTTGTCAAAGTCATCAGTAAGGTTGCCGGTTTTAATGCGTGCCAGGTCTTCTTTCTGGAACAGCAACGGCGGTTTTGCCTTCTGCAGAGCTTCCATGCCTGCTAAAACAAACCTGTTTCTGGCCTTGGGATCGTTCTTTTCCTCATCCTTCAGGTCGAACGGTACGATGTCAAGAAGTACGACATCTACGCCAGCACCGGCCAGCAGAGCGGCTATTCCACCACCCATGATGCCTGAGCCGATAACTCCAGCCTTTTTGATTCTCCTAACCATACTACCTCCTGCGTTAGTGATTTATTAACATTTCTATAAAGCCGAAATTTATGATTGAAGAATGAATCAACGTTCAGTCTATACAGCATGCTCCATGTTAAATCAAGAGTTCTTTATTATAAATATAGTTTTTGCTAATGTATATATGTTCTCTATCGAATAGTTTTTATTAAGGTTGGGCTTATATGAGAAAACACTTATCCCCGGAATCAATCGGGGCATTATGGATGGTATCATCTTCTATACTGTTCAGTTTCATGGCCGTACTTGTCAGATTCGCAAACAGCCAATATTCCCTGAGCGGATGGAAGACTTCCGAGATGAGATTCGCAGTCTGCATACTTATCATTCTCGGGCTGTCTCTATCTAAGAAGTACCCTTTAAAATTTGTCAAATACTCATGGCTTGCTTCCCGTGGAATTTTCGGTGGTATAGCCGTCTGTATCTTCTTCTATTCAATAAACAAAATCGGCATGGCAAAGGCTACCGTCCTGACCTTCACCTATCCGATATGGGCTGCCATGCTCTCACCCCTTGTTTTTAAAAAACCGGTTTCAAAGGGCCTTTGGATTGCTATTATTACTGGTTTTATAGGATTGTATCTGATAATCATCCCGCCTGATGGTCTTGTTTCAATTTCTGCAAAGGATTTATTGGCCCTTTTTGCCGGTCTTCTGTCCGGCTGGGCAATCCTCTCAATCAAAAAACTGCATGAAACTGATTCATCAAGGGCAATTTTGTTTTCTCAATGCTTGTTCGGCCTCATGTTCGCCATAGTTCCATCGTCAAGAGAGGGGTATTCATTTCCATTAGAAGCATGGGGTGTGCTGATTCTTATCGGTGTTTTAGCAGCCATTGCCCAGCTCCAGATGACACATGCATATAGGTTTGTGGGGGCAACGGAAGGTTCGCTAATCAGCATACTTAATCCTGTACTAAACGTTTTTCTTGGGGTAATATTTTTTAAGGAACCGCTTACACTCAGAATGTTTTTGGGTTGTGCAATCGTATTTGCATGCTGCATTTATGCTGCAATACCCGGAAAATATGAAAGGGAGTGTTAGTTCATTTACTTGCACCGCAGCAATCTTCAATATTTTAATCAGGAGGACTTTTTAAATGACGAAGCTTTCCCAAAAAACCAGTTCTGCATTAACTGCGATTCTATTCATTATTATTTTATCTTTCCCGGCAACCGCCTTTTCCGCTTCCTGTGATATGGATCCGCCTTTTCCTTCAAACAATCCGGTATGGCAGACATTTAAATTACAATGGGATAAACACTGGGATGGGAAGAACATCGATCAGTTGATCTCCACACTCAAGGGACTCGAGAAAACAGACTCCGGCAATGTCAGTCTCAATCTATGGCTCTCAAGGGTCTATTGTCTTAAAGGGAAACGTTCATCCGGTAAAACGAAAACGGAATCTTTCAGTAATGCTTTGAATTATGCCGTAAAAGCCAGGGAATTGGACAAGGACAATGTTTTAGCTGTAAGACTGCTTTTCGATGCAGCCTCAAACATGGACTCATATGCAACTATAGCATCGAAATATGAAAACTGGATAAAAGAAATTTCCCCTCAGCCTTACATCGAAACAGTTGATGCGGCTTCGAACCAGCCGGGCTGGGATGCATTTGCCAAACTCTGGGCAAATCGTTATGACATCGAAAAGGCTGTTCAGGCACAGAAAATTTCAGAAGGATGGGCAAATGCAAATCCTGGCAATTGCCTTCTCCAGCTTTGGGCATGCAGAACAAGCTACAGCGTGGGTGAATACTGGGACAGCTTCGGGGAACACGATTCAAAGGCTCTGCCGTATTACAAAAAAGGCATCATATACGGTGAGAAAGCAGTGAAATTAACCCCTAACAGCGTGCCTGCCAAATACTGGCACAACGCATGCCTTGGGAGATCTGTACAAACTTCGAGCATTTTTACAAAAGCAAGTCATTTCTCTACTTTTTTCGAGCTTGTCCTTTTTTTGTGGCGTGAAAATCCCCAGTATCATTATTTCGGGTTCGGCCTGACAATGTCGCCAATGATAACAAACGGCGGATGGGTCACGGAAAAAGGCATGAATGCGGCGGGAGTTACAGTTGAAAATGTGCTTGCAACACTGGATGTGGCTGCAATAATGTACCCAGACTTCATTCAGATACAGTATTCGAAAGCGTTGCTCTTATCATATAAAGGCAAAAAGAATGAGGCCATGAGGATACTCGAGAATATCATTGCCAAAAACGCTGACAAGGGATCTGCGATAATGGCCGAGAACAGATGCAATCAAAGAATGGCAAAAATGCTGTACAACAACCTTAAGAAAGGAAAGTGATTTATTATGAAATATGTCTATTGCTCAGGCCCACTATTCTGCCCTGAAGAAACCGCAGGTATGGCTGCAATAGCGAAAGTACTTGAGGATGCGGGATTCAAAACTTTTCTGCCCCAGAGGGATGGCATCGAGCGCTTTGTAACAGGTTTTATAAACACCCCTTTAAATGTGGATATACTCGGCAGCAGGAGGAATATGGACAAGGCCATATTCGCCCTGGATGTCTATCAGATTGTCAAAAGGTGCGACTGCCTTGTAATGAATATGAACGGGAGAGTGCCCGATGAAGGGGCAGTCGCAGAGGCAGGCATCGCATTTGCCGCCGGAAAACCTGTTGTATTGTACAAGAATGATGTCAGAACGATATTTAAAGGCGGCGACAATTCAATGATAACAGGCCTTTCTGCATATCCACCGGTTAGGAATCTCAAAATGCTGCCAGATGCCATGAGGGTCATTGAGTCAACTGCTTCAAATATTTCAGGAAGACTGCTTGAGGTAGCAAATTTTGGAGAAAAGATCTGGTCTTTTCTGAAGCATGTCCCGCCTTCAGGATTGAACAGTAAGGAACAGGATGAAATTATTAAGAAAATAATCATGATATCAGAGGCTCAGACAGACAATTAATTTATTAACAGGGAGGAATTATATGCGCAATCCTTTGGTTAATACATTAAAAATCATATGGCTTTCATTATGGGCTGTAATTGCCACTCTGGTGCTTTTTATACCCATTACATCAGCAGCCTTGTTCAGCAGAACAGGCAACCTTGCGTTCACACTTTCAAAACTCTGGGCTTATACCCTCCTTATTATTACAAATGTCCGTCCTCATATTATCGGAAAGGAAAATATCAGAAAAGGACAGTCATATATAATAATATCAAACCATCAGTCCGAGTTTGACATACTCGCGCTGGTGACCACTCTCGGCATACAGTTCAGATGGATCATCAAAAAAGAACTGAAGAAAGCCCCCCTATTTGGTTATGCCCTCTATAAATCGAGAAATATCTTTATCGACCGGTCAAATACCAAAGACGCCATAAACAGCATCAACGAAGGTGTAAGCAGACTTCCTGAAGGGGCAAGCGTGATGTTCTTCGCCGAAGGAACCAGGAGCAATGACGGAAGCATTCAGGCATTCAAGAAAGGCGGCTTCATGATAGCAGTTGAAAGAGGCCTTCCCATACTTCCGGTTACCGTGAACGGCAGCCGCAGAACGCTGCCCAAGAAAAGCCTCGTTTTCAGTCCAGGCCCCATTGAAGTAGTAGTCGGTAAGCCTGTTGAAACAACAGGATTTTCTCATGAAACCATACAGAAGCTGATTGACAGGACCCGCGGAATAATAATTTCAAACTATAAGATAAACTATCCGGATTAGGGAAGAGGCCGTAAGACCGGCATCCTTTCATTAACCTTAAATTCTGTTTCGGATCGGATATCATTTATACTGTTATTCTGCCTTTTTGTCTTTTTTTTCAGGTACAAAAAAGGTGTAGATCAGAAGACCTACCATGCCGACTGAGATATACATGTCGGCGACATTGAATGTAGGCCATCGGTATGTTAATATATGGACGTTGATGAAGTCCACCACCTCATTATGAACAATCCTGTCCGTCAGGTTTCCGATTGCCCCTGCAAGTATAAGGCAGAGTATAGCCTTCAATATCAGAGAGTCATCGTTGGACTGCTTGAAAATAATAAATATGGCTACTATGGCAACTACTGTCACCGTAAGGAAGAAAACAAGCCTGTATGAATCGGGTATGTCCTGCAAAAGACCGAATGCAACCCCCGTGTTCCTTACATGTATGATCTCGAAATAGTTGGGAATTACGGTTATGCTGTCCCCTATCTGCATTCTTGTCAGTATTATCCATTTCGTTACTTGATCTATCAGATAGAGGGGGAACATCATCAGAAGCCCCCACTTCAAATATGATTTCATGTCAGCTGGGAAGCGCATCTTGCACATACCTCCGGGTGATTTTGATTAGCACCTACATCTTTGCTGTAGTTCCAGCACCTGGGACACTTTATACCTGTAGATTTTGAAACCGAAATACCAAGCTGCTTGAAGCTTTCGCTTTCAATAAAGGGGCCATCACCCTTTGCTACTTCTACTTCGGATACGATAAATATATCCTTCAGGAAACCTTTGACCGATTCAACGAAAGTAAAAGTTTCGCCATCGGCAGCAATCTTCACAACCGCATCAAGCGGATGTCCGATAATCTTATCGCGTCTGGCTTGTTCCATAGTCTTAGATACTTCCTGCTTGAGGGCTATAATTTTCTCCCATTTCCCTGCCAGGGCATCATCCTTATTGGCTTTTTCAACAACAGGCATAGCCGAAAGGTGCACACTTGCTTCCTTGCCTTCAAAAGCGGGCATGTAATCCCATATCTCTTCAGCCGTGAATGATAAAATCGGCGCAACAAGCTTCGTGAGGCTGGAAAGAATATTGAAGAGCGCTGTCTGTGCAGAACGTCTTTCTATACTGTCTTTCTTGTAGACATACAGCCGGTCCTTCAAGATATCGAGGTAAAAGGCGCTCATATCCACGACGCAGAAATTATAAATCTGCTGGTAGATGGCATAGGGCTCGAAATCATCATAAGCCTTCCTGACCTTTTCAATAAGATCCTGCAGCAGATGAAGGGCGTAGCGGTCCAGTTCGAGCATATCGGAATACGCTACAGTGTCTTTTCCCGGGTTAAAATCAGAAAGGTTGCCTAATATGAACCTGACCGTATTCCTTATCTTGCGGTATGTCTCGACGAGCCGGTCAACTATTTCATTTGAAATGCGTATGTCGTTTGTATAGTCCTGGGCGCTGACCCACAGCCTTAAAACCTCTGCGCCGTATTTGTCTATTATTTCCTGCGGGGCTATGGTGTTGCCAAGCGATTTGGACATCTTGCGGCCTTCGCCGTCCACAACGAATCCATGCGTGAGCACAGATCGGTAAGGGGCATCTCCTCTTGTTCCTACAGAGCACAGCAGGGTCGAATGGAACCACCCCCTGTGCTGGTCAGAACCCTCCAGATACATATCAACCGGCGAGCCTATCCTTTCGTCCTTTTCACATACCGCCGCATAGCTTACGCCTGAATCAAACCATACATCGACAATGTCCTGCTCTTTTTCAAACTCTTCGGATGAACAGTTCGGGCATTTGGTCCCTTTGGGCAAAAGCTCTTCCGCTTTTAAAGCAAACCAGGCGTCAGAACTTTTTTCAGCGAATATATTCGCAACATTTTCAGCCGCTTCGCCTGAAATCAGGACCTCGTTGCATGATTTGCAATAAAAGACCGGAATTGGAATACCCCAATCTCTCTGACGTGAGATGCACCAGTCAGGTCTGTTCAAAATCATGTTGTATATCCTGTCACGGCCCCATCCAGGTATCCAGCGCACTTTATCGATTGCCTTTAATGCTTTTTCGCGGAGGCCGTCATGTTCCATTGAGATAAACCACTGCCATGTAGAGCGAAAAATGATAGGGCTCTTGCAGCGCCAGCAATAAGGGTAGGAGTGGGAATATTTATCTTCATTAAGCAAAGTGCCCTTCTCAGACAGCACCCTGTTAACATTCGGATTTGCATCGAAGACGAACTGGCCTGCGAAACCTTCAACATCTTTTGTAAACCTGCCGTCATTATCGACCGGTGCATAAACTTCAAGTCCGTACTGTTTCCCTATCTCATAGTCTTCTTCGCCGTGGCCAGGTGCGATATGAACACATCCCGAACCGGTATCAAGGGTTACAAATGGTGCATTGATAATCAACGAATCACGCTCATAAATAGGATGACAGGCCTTCATGCCTTCAAGCGCCTCACCCTTGAATACTGCAAGGGTCTTATATTCGTTTACTCCTGATGCTTTCATGACACTTTCAACCAGTTCTGAAGCCATAATCAGGACATCAAACCTGTCTGTCTTGACAGCCGAATATTCCATGTCAGGATGCAGGGCTATGGCCAGGTTAGCCGGTATCGTCCATGGGGTTGTGGTCCATATTACGACATAGATATTCTCCCCTTTAAGTTCCGGTATAATTCCGGAGACATCCGTTGTCATTTTAAACCTGACAAATATGGCGGGCGTTACCTGATCATGATATTCAACCTCGGCTTCAGCGAGCGCTGTTTTACACTTTGCGCACCAGTAAACAGGCTTTCTAGCCTTATAAAGCGATCCTGCAGAAATGAACCTTCCAAGCTCATGGGCAATAGACGATTCGTATTCATTTTTCATCGTAAGATACGGGTCTTCCCAAAGGCCGAGAACCCCAAGCCTTTTGAATTCATCTCTCTGTATGCCTATGAACTTTTCCGCATATTTCCTGCATTCTTTCCTGATATCAAGCTTGCTGAGCTCGACTTTCTTCTCTCCCATGTTTATTTCGACCTGATGCTCTATCGGAAGGCCGTGGCAATCCCATCCGGGCTTGTAAAAGGTATCGTATCCCATCATGAAAAAGGACTTGACGATTATATCCTTTAAGATTTTGTTGAGTGCGGTCCCAAGGTGTATATGGCCATTGGCATATGGAGGTCCGTCATGAAGTATGAACTTTCTCCTGCCTTTGGATTTTTCAATAATCTTATGATAGAGTTCTGTTTCTTCCCAACGATGAAGAAGCTCAGGCTCTTTTTTTGTAAGGCTCGCCTTCATGGGAAATGCAGTTTGCGGCAGACAAAGCGTATCCTTGTAATCCATTACTACCTCCTAGAATATTCATCGTCTGTATCGCATGAATCCTCTAATTGTCAATGCCAGAGCTTTCTTACAGCCAAATAAAAAAGGGCCGGTGGAAACCGGCCCTTTTTTAAATGTTTTCAATCTGTATCTTACAAACCTAATATCGTCTGTACGTTATAGTATTCGCTCTTGAATATCTGCTCATTTGCACCGTCGGACTGCTGCCAGGAAATAGCCGCATTGCCGCTGCTGCTCATAACTACCTGGGGAACAATGGCATCCTGATTGTCCTGGCTTATATTATCAGTCAGGGACTGAGGCAGTGACCAATTCAGAAGCTGAGCCGGCAGGCCTGAAATCGCACGAAATTCGCTCTTGAATATCTGGTATTTCCCTGCGGCCTCATTCTGCGAATCACGCTGATACCAGACGATAATAGAATTTCCTTTATTGTCTATCGCCACCTGAGGAAGCCATGCAGATGTATCTGCAACGCTTATGCTGTCTGATATATTTGAGGGATGAGCCCATACTTTGCTTCTCAATTCACTTTTGTATATCCTCACTATTCCGTTATCAAGTTCCTGTTCCCACGTAATCACGGCACTTCCGCTATCGTTCATTGCAACCTGAGGATAGTATGCATTACCTGCATCAGGACTTATATTGTCTGAAAGTCCGGTTGGATGATCCCATGCTTCGTCTGAGAAGAAGCTCATAAATATCTGATATCTGTAACCGTCATTCTGCTCCCATGTAATGATAGCCTGTCCAGAATCATTCATTGCCGCCTGCGGATAATATGCATCCTCCGAGTTGGGGCTTATATTATCCCCGAGACTTAAAGGATTCGCCCAGATGCCATCTCTCCGCTCACTCTTGAATATCTGCCATTTAGCCCCGTCAAACTGCTCCCATGCAACTATTGCATCCCCTATCTCATCCATTGCAACTACTGGATAATATGCGTCCTGCCCGTCAGGACTGATGTTGACCATAACGGCTCCCGGATGCATCCAAAACCCATTCGTACGTTCGCTCTTGAATATCTGGTAAACTGATCCGTCAGACTGCTGCCATACAATTACGGCATCTCCTGAAGTGTTCATTACAACCCTGGGATAATTGGCATCAGTCCCTGCAGGGCTTATTGAATCATCAAAATCAAGAGGATGAGTCCACACCCAGTTTTTCCTCTCACTCTTATAAATTCTGTAATTTGTACCATCATGCTGGACCCATACTATAATGGCATCTCCGTTATCATTGATTGCGACCCTTGGATAATAAGCGTTTCTTCCTTCAGGGCTGATATTATCCGTCAGTTTGGTTTTTGCCCATAGGCCGTTTACAAACTCTGCCTTGTAAATCTGGGAATTGACTCCATCGGATTGTTCCCATACAACCAGGCCGTTTCCGGCTGAATTGATGGCCATCTGGGGATTTATTGCATCCTGACCTTCAGGGCTTATATTGTCTGCAAGGCCTGTCGGGTTCGTCCATTTTTTACAGCCAACCGATAAACCGCCAGCAAGAATTATAAAAATAATCATGATACACAGCTTGCTTTTAACCGGACTCTTCATAACCTCTCCTTTGAAAAAAGATGCTCTGTGAATTGAGCAATTTTGTTCTTTAAATGCAAAAAACATGCAAAATTCCAAGTCGTTGAAATTAATAGCCTCATTATAATCCAGCTTTAATAATTCCTCATAATAATGAAAACATTTCTACTGATTCTGGAAATTGTTTGCTTAGATGGTTGAATCTATCAGATTTCCAGCTTTCCGCATATATCTTTTATCCCCTTAATACCGTGATCGAAAAAGTATCCTGATATGCCTTCAATTATACCCGGCAGGCAGAACGGTTCTACAAGAAGTTGTGTCCCGACCTGAACAGCTGATGCCCCTGCCAGGAAAAACTGTATGGCGTCCTTGTATGATGCTATACCCCCTGCCCCTATAACAGGTATTGCTACATGCCTCGATACATCCCACACTGTTTTCAAGGCTACAGGCTTTATGGCCGGGCCTGACAACCCACCCGTAACATTGCCAAGGACAGGCCTTCTTGTTTCCTCATCGATCACCATTGCAGGTACTGTGTTTATGCATGTGAGAGCATCCGCCCCGGCCTCCTGTGCTGAAGCTGCCATCCTGCAGATATCACTGGACATGGGAGATAGTTTTACAATCAAAGATTTTTCAGTTTTTTTACGAACTGAGCTGACGAGTTCTCCAAGGACATCGGGGTCTCTGCCGAACTGTATACCCCCTTTTTTGACATTCGGACAGCTGACATTCATCTCAAGGGCTGAAATACCATCGACATCGAGTTTTTCAGCCATCAAAACATATTCTTCCTCAGAGTTTCCAAAAAAGTTTACAATTACAGGGGTATTAAACCCCTTCAAAAATGGAAGCTTTTCTTTAAGGAACTTCTCGACACCCACATTCTCCAAGCCTATTGAATTGACCATACCACTCGCAGCTTCGGCTACGCGTGGTGTCGGATTTCCTTCTTTCGGGTCAATGGACAGACCTTTGGTTATGATGCCGCCCATAATATTCAAATCCAGTATCTTTGAAAATTCTTCTCCATATGCAAAAGTGCCGGATGCATTCATAACAGGGTTCTTGAGCACCAGTCCGCGCCCGAGATCGACTGTCAATTGAGATTGCTTTACCATATGATTTCCTCTGCTTTGAAAACAGGGCCAAGCGCACATACACTTTTATTTCCCGAAACTGTTTTAACGACGCAACCGGCGCACACTCCGAAACCGCATGCCATTCTTTCTTCCAGGGAAACCTGGCAGGAGACTTCCAAATGCTTTGTCATGTCGGCCACTTCTTTCAACATTGCCATAGGGCCGCAGGCATACACTATGCATGGCTTTTTCAGGCTCATGCCCGACAGCAGCCCCGTAACAAGTCCTTTGTATCCGACAGAACCGTCTTCTGTGGCGATTTCAGCCCTGGCTGGTATATAATCGAAAGGGATATCTTCTTCAGTCTTCGCACCAATCAGAAATTTTCCTTTCTTAAGTTTGTTATAAAGAGACAGGAGTGGAGGAAGACCTATTCCACCGGCTACATAAACCACCTGGCCTTTATCCTCAATGCTGAATCCATTTCCGAGAGGACCCATGACGGAAATTGTTTCACCCTCCCTGAGCATGGAAAGCGCAATCGTACCTTCACCTCTTGTCTTATAAAGCAGCGCAAGCACCCCGTCTTTAAGTTCCATTATCCCGAGAGGCCTTCTTAGAAATGCCCCCGGCGATGGTGCTTTAACCATCACAAACTGGCCCGGACTGTACGGGTCCATCTTGCATTCAAGGGTTAAAAGATAAGTATTTGCTGCAATCTGTCTATTGCTGATGACAGTGGATGTTAACTCCTTCAAGGAACCCTCCATATTGATAAACTACTTATTTTCTTATGAAGCACATTTCCATAATACTGCTGCCGAGACCCCCAGGATAAAAGCACCCGCCCAGGAATACCGCGAATGCATTCTTTTGCCTGTTACAAGACCGGCAAGGCCAATCATTACTGAAACCGCAGGCATATATGAAAAAACCTTCATGGCTATCTGAGGCATCACCGGAATTATAAACCATGCAATTGATGAAAATACCGAAACGCAAACAGCAGTAATCACAAGTATCTTGATATATGCTTCCGCCAGAGATTTGATCATCACCAAATCGATTTTCTTAAGCCAGTCATCTCCAAGCATGTCTGGGATATCTTCATTCGTTTTCATGATATATGCATCCATTTCCCTTCCGATAATAAGAGACGGCACACACAATACGAGCGCAAATCCTGCTGCTGGGAGATTCTCCATTGTCTGTGAGGCTACATATGCCACGGGGAGGGCAACAACCGTACAGAAATTCTCGTCATATGGGAGATAACCGCCGACCGGCGGTGCATAAAGCCCTATAATTTCCAATGAAACTCCTATTATAAGGGCCAATTGGATATTACCCAGGATTAAGCCGAGAATTGCAGAAATAACAACAGGCCTGCTTATTTGAATCTGAAGCGCATACTCTCTATCCATCCAGAGCAGTGCACCGATAAATACTGATGCTGTGATGGATGTTATCATTCTTCTAGAGTATCGAGTATATGATTAATGTCAATCTCTTTTTCTCTCGGTACAGACTGAAGATTAATTGATATTCCCTGTGCTATCATTTCTTTGAGCATAAGGATATCCTCTTTGTTCACCCAGAACGAATGCATCAGCTGCTTATCACAACCGGATGAACGCATGTTGCCGAGATTTATTCTTGCGGGAATTCCTTTTTGTACAATCCTGTATGCATCTAACACAGAGGATACGATTATCAGTGTCGTTTTATTCAGAAGTTCAGGGTCTTCTGAAAGATCCTTTACGCTTTCGACACCAACCATTCTGAGTTTAATTCTTTCGGGCACTGCCATTGAGAGTATAGCCATCTGGAACTGGTCTTCTGAGAGCATATCATTTGCTACCACAACACATTGCGCCTTCAGATAAGGAATCCATGATTCGAGTATCTGGCCATGAATCAGTCTGTCATCGACCCTTATCAGAACTATATTCATTATTTTTTTGCGGTGGGCGCCAGTATTTCAGATGCAATATATATATTGCTCTTTCCGCTTTCTTTTAACAATTGCGCCATTTCTTTTATTGACCTGTTCTCCCGTTTTGTTATTGCCCCTATCAACATGGGAAGATTTACACCGGTTATGACCTCAACTTGTTCTTCAAGGAATGACAGACTTATATTGGACGGCGTTCCTCCGAACATGTCGGTCAGGATTATAACACCATCGCCTGTATTAACTTCCTTGATAGAAGTCTTAAGCATTTTTCTGAGCTTTTCCACATCGCTTCCCTGACAGAACGAACATGCCTTCACACCTTCTACATGGCCTACTATAAGCTCTGCAGTTTCAATTAACGAAGATGCAAGATTACCGTGTGCAACAACAAGAATGCCGACCATTAAAGTCCTCCTTGTGAAAGTTCTCGATGAACAACTTTGCAATTAAATTTTGCTTTTTCAACAAGTTGTCCTATTTCCTCGGCTATTGCTACAGACCGGTGCCTGCCTCCTGTGCAACCGATTGCAATATTCAGATATGATCTTCCCTCTTTTCTGCATAATGGCAATATGAACGATATGAATCCCTTGGTTTTTTTTATAAAATCTGTGTAAATCTTGTGTGAGTTGAGCCATTCCTTAACATCAGGATCAAGTCCGGTTTTTTTCATCAGGCACTCTACAAAATGAGGATTCGGCAGATACCTGACATCAAGGACAATGTCGGCATCAAGGGGAATGCCCTTTTTGAATCCGAATGACCTGATTTCAACATACATGCCTTTCGATGCAATGACCCTTTTCATTATCTCTTTTATGCGTACTGCAAACTCGTGGATATTAAGGTTTGTCGAATCGATCACAAAATCCGCCATGTCTTTTATGGGAGTCATTATCTCCCTTTCGGCTTCAATGGCCTCAAGCAGATTAGGATAGTTATCGCTGAGAGGATGCCGTCTCCTTGTCTCTTTGAACCTGTTCAGCAGTGAGCCTGTCTTGCTTTCTATGAAAATGAGCTTTGTAATGGGCATTGTCTGTTTCATTGCCAGGATTGCCTGTGGAGCCATTTGACCGAATGCATCAGCCCCTCCCCTGATATCGACACCGAAACATACTCTGGATAAATTCAAGGATGCGAAGTCATACATCTCTACAAGCTTTGAAAGCATGTCCACAGGAATATTGTCCATACAGAAAAAACCCTCGTCCTCTATTGTCTTCATAGCGCTGGACTTTCCCGAACCGCTCAAACCTGTAACGATAAGGAATATGGGCTGTTTCATACACGCTCCCGCCTATAAACCCGATTCTCTGATTCTCTTGATAGCACAGAATTCTCCGCACATTGTACATACATCGGAGCTTCCTATTTCACTTGATTCCCTCAGTTTTTTTGCATTTTCAGGGTTGAATGAGAGCTCGATCTGAGTTTCCCAGTCAAGCTCCTTTCTTGCCTTCGACATGGCAAGATCCCTCTCCCAGGCATATGTCATACCTTTTGCAAGATCTGCTGCATGGGCTGCAATCCTGGACGCTATCACACCATCGACTACATGTTCGACGGTAGGCAGCTTCAGGTGCTCGGCAGGAGTTACATAGCATAAGAAGTCCGCCCCCATATATGCTGCTAGTGCGCCTCCGATGGCCCCGGCTATATGGTCATAGCCGCTTGCACAATCTGTCACCAGCGGTCCGAGAACATAAAATGGCGCCCCTTTGCACAATGATTTCTGAAGCCTTATATTCTCTTCAACCATATGAAGGGGCACATGGCCCGGACCTTCAATCATAGCCTGCACGCCTTTTTCCCTGGCACGCTGTGCAAGTTCGCCCAGTGTCACAAGTTCGGTTATCTGGGCGCGGTCAGTTGCATCAGCAATCGAACCCGGCCTCATACCGTCTCCGAGAGATACCGTGACATCATATTCCGCCAGAATATCCAGTATATCGTCATAGTATTCATACAGGGGAGATTCCTTTGAATTCTTTCTCATCCAGGAAACCATGAAAGCGCCGCCTCTGCTTACGACATCAAGTATCCTGCTCTGCCGTTGAAGCGCGTTCAGCGCATTCAGGTTGACACCTGAGTGTATAGTCATGAAATCAACACCCTCTTTCGCCTGGGCTTCAACCGTCCTGAGAAAATCCTTGATGCTCATATCCGTGATGTCCTTTTTCTTTCGGGACAGCTCATAAGCCGTCTGATAGATAGGCACAGTACCAATCATTACAGGCGATGCTTTTATTATCTTCTTTCTGATCGCGTTAAGGCGGCATCCCAGTGAAAGGTCCATAACGGAATCAGCGCCGTAAGCAACTGCCGCTTTGAGTTTTCCAAGTTCTTCCTTGTCATCCATATGATATGGAGAAGAACCGATATTGGCATTTACTTTAGTCCTGAGCCCTTTGCCGATTCCCCTTATATATTCCAGGGTTCTTGTGGCGTTTTTGGGAATTACTATAGTACCTTCTGCAAGGCCTTCCCTTATATATTCGGAACTAAGCCCTTCGTATCTTGCAACTGCAACCATTTCATCCGTTACTATCCCTTTTCTTGCCTTTTCCAGCAATGTCATATGTTTTCTCCAAATTTGTTCAGGAAAGACATCTCTTTATAAGGATCCATTGCATCCTGAACTGCTCTGATAACAGCAATATTGTTATGCCCTATTCCTGCGAGCTCTATTATGTTATTTCTGTTTATGCCACCTGTGGCAACAACCGGGTGTCGTGATTTCTTAACTGCTTTTCTCAATTTGTCAACACCGGTGACAGTTTCCTGCTTATTTTTATAATCCGTTTTCCAGACAGGACCGAAGCAGATGTAATCAAGCGGTTTGTTGCCGGCCTCTTCGACCTGTGAAATTTTGTGTGTTGAAATCCCTATAGTATAACTATCCCCCAGGAAATCTCTTGCCCTCTCAGGTTCTATATCATCCTGCCCGAGATGGACACCATCCGCTTCACACAATCTTGCGATATCCATCCGGCCATTTATTAAAAACAGCGTACTGGACCCGCTCGTAATTTCTCTTAATCTGAATGCAATGTTCATCAATTCTCTGTCTGACCCGTATTTATGCCTTAACTGTATTGCGGGCAATGATGCCTTTACTGCCATTTCTGCAATATTCTCATAGCCCTTTGCCGGATTGCTCATAACAAGATACAGGCCTTTTTCCAGCCTTTTCCTGCCAGTTCTTGCATATGCCTTTTTTTCGATTTCATACAATTCATATCTGAGCTTTTTCATAATATGTGAAATTTCTCTTTTTCTCAGCTTATACATTTCCTCAAGAACTCTTAATCCTTCCTCAGCCCTTTTAATGTTAGCCGAAACAATATCACCGAGTTCAGATCTTTTATATTCATTTGAACCTTTCGAGGAATAACCGACATCATCAAGAGAAGCCCTTGATGCAATAATGCATGTCCTGTCAACCACTGCAATAAGATTGTGGCGCATATCCTTGAGCGCCTGCTGAAGATCGCTCGAGACAATGCAATAGCGAAAGATATCTTCCACTACACGCAGCCCTTCGGTCACGCGGTTTATATTTGCATCTATTATGCGGTCTGTTCTCTCATCCATTTGATTTTTCCAGTATTGAAACAGCGGTCATTATTTTCTGCGGGTGAGCTTTTCAGCAAATCCGTCCCCTTTCCGACCAGCCATAGTAATGGCGTTTTTGAATGAATATTAGTGTCCCGTACAGCTCCGGCCATATTCACCTCATCGAGCATGAGACATCCTCCAGAAATTTATTATGCCCTGATATAATCATTACCTGATAGTGTCAATCTTACGTTTTTTTAATATTGAAAAAATATCCATCTTAATCATAATATACCAGTCATGAACAAATTATTCGGCAAAATAACAGACGGGATTATGGCATTATGGACATCAGTCACCACTATAATCTATACGCTTATACTGGGCATTCCATTAATATTTATTTCATTGATGAGTAAAACCGGGAAACTCCCTTTCAAATTCGGATATGTCTGGTCCTGGCTTCTCATGAAGACGAACAGGGTGAAAATACAGGTTGTCGGACTTGAAAAATTTGCCCGGGAAACATCTTATGTTTTCATTTCAAATCATACCAGCAACCTTGATCCCCCTGCAGTAGCTCTGGCCATCCCGCAAACTCTCAGATTCATAGGCAAGAGTTCTCTTGCAAAAATTCCGATATTCGGCTGGGCTGCTAAACTTTCTCGAATGATTTTCATTGACAGGTCAAATCATGCAAAAGCCATTGAAACAATAAACAAGGCCATAAAGGATTTGAAGGACGGCATCAGCGCATTCTTTTTCGCCGAAGGAACCCGCAGCGCAGACGGCGCCCTTCAGTCATTTAAAAAGGGAGGCGTAGTCCTTGCCCTGAAGGCTAAACTGCCGATCATTCCAATTACAATAATTGACAGTTACCGCTTGATGCCGAAAAAGGCCATAAGAATAAGACCTGGAATACTTAAAGTGATAATCGGTGATCCCATTGATACAAGCGCATACTCCGACAATGACAAAGATCTCCTTCTCCAGAAGGTCAGGGACATCATTGAGGAAACCCTGAACAGATACACTCTGCCTGTAACTTCATGATATAAGGGGTGTAATTGTTGTATAATTCGTGTTATTAAGGAGGCTGTTTTGTGGAAGGATGAGTATGAAAGAAAAAAGGTCACTTCGAAGCAGATAAAAGACATAATCCGTCCAGGTTCAAGAGTATATATTGAAACCGGCTGCAGTGAACCTCAGTATCTTGTCAAGGAATTAATCCTCGAAAACAAGGAGCTAAGCGACGTCGAGATATATACATCCATTCCATTAAGGGCATATACAGATTTTGGCGGCGAATACGGCTCACGTTTCAGGATCAAATCATTTTTTATTTCTTCGAATGTAAGCTCCGCATTTGAAGAAGGAAGCGCAGATCATATGCCCCTTTCTTCAATCGGACTCATCAAACTGTTCTCACAGGGCTATATAAGGATAAATACCGCTATCATTCAGCTGGGACTTCCTGACGAACATGGTTTCATGAGCCTTGGAATAACAGTAGATCTGGCAAAGATTATAATTGAAAAAGCGGATATTGTTATTGCTCAGGTAAATTCAAGCATGCCCAGGAGTTTCGGTGACGGTTTTGTTCATATAAGCAAGGTCGACTATATAATCGAAAAGGATGAACCTCTGCTGGAAATACCTCAGGACGACCAGGATTCAGAAACCATCAAAGTTGGCGAAAACATAGCCAGACTGATTGATGACGGTTCAACCATACAGGTCGGATTCGGCCGTATACCGAATTCAGCACTGCTGGCGCTCAAGAATAAAAAGGACCTGGGCGTACATTCTGAAATAATAACAGATGAAATATGCGAACTCATGAACAGGGGTGTTATCACCAACATTAAAAAAGATATCGATAACGGCAAAACAGTTGCCAGCTTATGTATTGGAACTTCTAAAGTCTTTGATTTCGTGAATGACAATCCCAGTGTTGAAATGAAAAGCCTCAGCTACACCACAGACACACAGAATATTCTTTCGCACAAGAAGATGGTTGCAATCAACGGAGCTGTTGAAATAGACCTTACCGGACAGTCATGTGTTGGTATGAGCGATAATTTCGGATACTTCGGCGCCCTTGGACATGCAACTTTCAACAGGACAGCCATGCTTACCGAAGGAGGGAAAGGGATTATTGCATTAAGATCCACATCACGTGACGGAAAGCTTTCCAGGATTGTTCCCGAGTTTTCAGACAATAAAATTGGAATTATCACCACCCAGGCTGATATACACTATGTTGTTACTGAATTCGGACATGCCGACCTCTTTGGCAAATCCATCAGAGAAAGGTCACTGGCGCTTATAACAATCGCACATCCGAAATTCAGGTCATGGCTCCTTCAGGAAGCTAAACGCCTGAACTATGTTTATAAGGACCAGTTTTTACCGCCTGACAATACTTTATATCCCGAAAAATATGAAAAGGAACTCTTCATGCGAGGAGAAAGACTTTTGGTCCGCCCGATCAAGGTTACCGATGAAAGAAGCATACAGGATCTTTTCTACGCAATGAGCAGACATGACAAATTTTACAGATTCCTTAGAAATGTTTCCGCATTGCATCACCAGCAGGCACAGCCCCTTGTAAGTTCGGATTACATCAATTCCATGGCTCTTGTGGTAACCCTTTCAAGTCTGAAAGAAGAAGGAATAATTGCCGTGGCTCACATCGCACGTGAAACAAAAGAGGATATGAATGATGTATGCGAGTTTGCCGCCATGGTCCACCCGAACTGGCAGAATATCGGTATAGGGACATTTTTGTTAAAGTATATTCTGGGGACAGCTCATGACCTTGGCTTCAAAAAAATGATCGCTTACATATGGGAGGATAACATACAAATGCTTAAGGTTTTTGGCAAAACCGATCTTCCCCTCAAACAGATCATAACAAACCGCGTGTGTACGGCAGAACTGGATCTGTCCGTTTATAAAAGAGAGCAGTCCTGAGATACATTTTAAATTGCTATGACCTGCCCGCTCTGGTATAGCTTCACCGAATGAACGAAGAGTTTGAAAAAGGATTATTAAATATCACATTAAGCTCAAGCAGGCTTACAGGTGAAATTGCCGGTTATATTCTGGGATCGGGCGGAAAGCGTTTAAGACCCAAGCTTGTTCTCATGATGGGAGAGGCGGTAGGGGTTGATCCTGAAAAAATAATGCCCATGGCATATTCCGTTGAGATTCTTCATACCGCAAGCCTTCTTCATGACGACGTCGTTGACGGGACCGAAATAAGACGGTTCAAGCCTACCGCAAACCAGGTATATGGGGATAAACCCGCCCTTCTTGCAGGCGATTTTCTTTCAGCCACGGCGATGGACATAATTTTTTCCCTTGGAAATATCAGACTTGCTCAGTCAATTGTCAGAACAATAAAAAAAATGTCTGAAGGGGAACTGAAAGAAATAGAATATGCCGCGTCATTTCATAAGAACATCGACACATACCTTGATATCATATACCTGAAAACAGCATCGCTGTTTGAACTTTGCACAATAACGCCCGGCATCATAGCTGATCTGGATCCAGACAGAATCGAAGCTCTTGCTGATTTTGGAAAGAGCATAGGCATGGCATTTCAGATTGTTGACGATGTGATAAATGTCTATCCGCTTAAAGACGATGACAAGGATGCCTGCAATGATATCTTCGAACGCAAATCAACTCTCCCCCTTATTTATCTTTTTAATGACAGGCCTGATTTGATTTCTGATCTTTCTACTACCGAAGACCCTGAAAAATGGCGCAACATTATTATGCCCGGCCTTGGCAATGACATTCTTAACAGGTGCAGGAAAACTGTTGTCGAATACCTGGATCATTCAGTTTCTGCAATAAAACAGGCGGGCTTGCTTACAGATAGAATAATGAAGCTGCCTGAAATTATACTTAGCCCGATAGAAACCAGGCTTTAATCACTTATATCTACCCTTTAAGAGTAATTCTCATAAAAAAATTATTCATTAATGTTACACATGGTTATTGATTTCTACTTCATTAGAAACTAATTCATTATTAAAGATCATTTATGCTGCCGAAGGAGACTGGAACGTGGAATATAAAGATTATTACAAGATTCTAGGTGTTGAAAGAAATGCGACACCGGATGAAATAAAGAAGTCCTATAGAAAGCTCGCAAGGAAGTGCCATCCTGATACCTGCAAAGATGATCCCACTGCTGAACAGAGATTCAAGGAAATAAACGAAGCGCATGAAGTCTTGAGTGATCCCGAAAAAAGGTCGAGATATGATGCCCTCGGCAGCAACTGGCAGCAGGGACAGGATTTTTCTCCTCCTCCGGGTTTTGAAGAATTCTTTAATTTTGGGGGACAGAGAGGTCAGGGCAGATCGTTCAGATTTGATTTTGGCGGGTCTCCACATATGTCAGGAGGAGGTTTCTCAGATTTCTTTGAAACTCTGTTCGGTGGTTTTGGTGGAATGGGAGGCGGTCAGGAACAACATTCATACAGGAGACAGGCACCAGTTGGAAGCGACATAGAAAGCGAAATAGCAATCACACTTGAGGAAGCACACAAAGGAGTAACAAAAGAAATTGCTCTCCAGGGACCTAATGGTACTAAAAGGCTTAATTTCAAGGTTCCCAAAGGTTCACATGAAGGCATGAAAATAAGACTCTCAGGCCAGGGAAACCCTGGCCCCGGTGGTTCCGGAGATTTATACCTGATACTTCGTATCCAACCGGATAACAGATTCAAGATCGAGGGAGAAAACCTTATCATGGACGTGCCTGTTATGCCCTGGGATGCAGCTCTGGGTGAAACACTGGAGATAGAAACGCTTGAAGGCAAAGTGAAGCTGAAAATCCCTGCCGGGATATCATCCGGCCAGAGGTTAAGATTTAAGGGGCGGGGGCTTTCCCACAAAGGAGATCTGTTTGCACAGATTAAGATTGTGCTTCCTTCACAATTGAGTGTTGAGCAGAAGAAACTTTTCGGAGAATTGAAAAAAATATCTGATAAGAACAAAAGTGAATAGCAGCCGAATATCTGCTATTCACTTTTTAATTCCCGGCTGTTACTTGACCACTTTTAACGTTGACTTACCCTCGAGCATGCAGAAAGGCCTTATTGTATTGAGTTTTGCCTTGCCTATGCCCTTGATTTTGTCAAGATCGTTTACAGTTTTGAATGGCCCGTGTGCTGTGCGATAAGCAACAATTGCATCAGCCTTTTTCTGCCCTATGCCCGGAAGCATCTGAAATTCAATCGAGGTTGCAGTATTGATGTTAAGCTTTCCTTCAAGAACATCATTGCTTACCCCGGGTTTTTTCCCAGCCGCTGCGTGCAGGGAAAAGGACATAAGAATTGTTAAAACAACCAGCATTGAAACAACTACCTTTTTCATTCTTAAAACCTCCTTTTAAATAATTTAATTTTTTTAAAAACTATTTTCCAGTCATACTTTATTCATTTGAAGCTTGTCAAGCTATTTATTTCTATTCATACTAATATTAATATGATTCATTGTATCATATTGATTATATCTTTTTTTATTATGTATGTTTGATTATTTTATTGTTATTAAAGTTTATATCTTTGAGGGTATTCAATTTGGATTATGACAAATAAAAAATGCTCCATGGCCTTTAACAGGCCATGGAGCATTTTTTTTATTCCTTATAGCAGTTCTACTATATGCCCTGGTCGATCATGGCATCCGCGACTTTTACGAATCCGCCAATATTCGCACCGTTAACATAGTTTATGAACTTTCCATCTTTACCATATTTCACACAGGTATCATGAATGTTCTGCATTATTGTCTTAAGGTTTGCATCTACTTCATCCCTTGACCATGAAAGCCTCATGCTGTTCTGGCTCATTTCAAGGCCTGATGTTGCAACACCTCCAGCATTTGCCGCCTTTCCTGGACCGTAAAGAATCTTTGCCTTCAGAAAAACCTCTATTCCTCCCGGTTCGGTCGGCATGTTCGCTCCTTCAGATACACAAACACAGCCGTTCTTAACCAGTGTTTCGGCATCTTTTCTACTGACTTCATTCTGAGTAGCCGAAGGGAAAGCCACGTCGCACTTTACAAACCACGGACGCTTTCCTTCATAATACTTGGCTTTTGGATATTTCTTTACATATTCTTTTATCCTTCCACGCGTAATGTTTTTCAGCTCCATTACGAATGCAAGCTTTTCTGCATCAATACCGGCTTCGTCAACTATTGAACCATCAGAATCAGACAGAGTAATGACCTTTGCTCCAAGCTGATTGCACTTCTCTACCGTATACTGCGCAACATTGCCCGAGCCGGAAACTGCAACGATTTTACCGTCAAAATTTTCCTTTCTCGTTGCTAGCATTTCCTGAGCAAAATATGTAGCGCCATAGCCTGTAGCTTCAGGCCTGATAAGACTTCCACCCCATGCAAGACCTTTGCCGGTGAGAACCCCGGTCACTTCATTTGCCAATCTTTTATACTGGCCGAACAGAAAACCTATCTCCCTGCCGCCAACCCCTATGTCGCCGGCCGGTACATCTGTAAACTGCCCGATGTGGCGGAACAGTTCGGACATAAAACTCTGGCAGAAACGCATTACTTCAGCATCGCTCTTGCCTTTAGGATCAAAATCCGAACCGCCTTTCCCTCCCCCCATGGGAAGGGTGGTAAGAGAATTCTTGAAAACCTGCTCAAATGCCAGGAATTTAAGTATGCCAAGGTTAACGCTCGGATGGAAGCGTAGCCCTCCCTTGTATGGACCGATCGCACTGTTCATCTGGATACGGAAACCCCGATTCACCTGAATTTCTCCTTTGTCATCAACCCACGGCACGCGGAATATTATTACCCGTTCTGGTTCAACAATTCTTTCCAGAACCTTGGCTTTCCTGTATCTGGTATTTTTGTCGATGAATTTTTCAAGTGATTCGAAAACCTCCCATACTGCCTGATGAAACTCCAATTCTCCCGGATTCTTTGCCTTTACCTTTTCAAACAACTCGCTAATCATACTGCCTCCATGTAGGGTGTTGAGTAATTTATTTATACGGCAATTCATTGCCGTTTATTTTGTTTCTCTAAATAGTTTTTATCACTATAAATATAACAAGTCAATATAGTTAGAGGCTTATATGGCCTTTCTACAAGCTATTTTATTACGGCAAATTTGCCGTTATAAATATATTATATTCTTATTGCTGGCAATTTTGCCCAAATATCATCAGGCAATTTATTTGATTAAATGGCTATAATATCATTCTCAACCGGCAAAATTACATATCCACCACCTTGACACAGGAGTTAAATTACAGGAAAAAGGGTTTATGGATGAAAGAAAGACAAGAAAGAAAATGTTTATTCTTAATGTTCTAAGGGATGCAGGGAAACCACTTGGAAGCGCCCATATCATGGATGAACTCAGATATGCCGGCCAGTCCATGAGCGAACGTGCAATAAGGATGTATCTGAAAGATCTCGATGATGAAGGGATGACATCAAAAATAGGAAGAAAGGGTCGAATCATCTCTGAAGCAGGCCTAAGGGAAATCGAGTCTTCCAGGATCATTGAAAGAGTAGGCTTTCTCTCCGCAAAAATTGACCAGATAACATATAGAATGAGCTTTGACCTCAAAGAGCAATCCGGAACCGTCATAGCAAATATATCAATCGTCAAACCTGAGCATGTTAAAGATAATCTCGAATCAATCTATCAGGTATATGAAAACGGCTTTGCCATGGGTGAAATGATAACACTTTTCGGGGCCGGAGAAAGCATCGGAACGACTACTGTCCCAGAGGGCATGATCGGTCTGGGCACGGTTTGTTCGATAACACTGAATGGAGTACTGCTTAAGGCGGGGATTCCCATGATCTCAAGGTTTGGCGGTCTGCTCGAAGTCAGGGATTTCAAACCGTCCAGATTTACTGAAATCATAATGTATGACGGCACGAGCCTTGATCCTATAGAGATATTCATCAAGAGTGGAATGACTGACAACTCAGGGGCAATATCGACCGGGAAAGGCCGGATCGGTGCAGGCTTCAGAGAGTTCCCTTCAGACTGTCTGGAAAAGGTTTATGAGGTTGACAGCAAACTCAAGAAAACAGGCCTCGGCGGATTCACTCTGATAGGCAGGCCCAGCCAACCGCTGCTTGATATTCCTGTCAGTGGAGGCCGCATTGGTTCTGTGGTCATAGGCGGGCTCAATCCCATTGCAGTTCTTGAAGAAAAAGGCATCCGTATCCACTCAAGGGCACTGGCTGGAATCATCGATTATGAAAGGCTCTTCCACTATACGGCTCTCGGGACTTATTTGAAGCCCCATCTGTAATCAACCGGCATTTTATCTGCTTTTTATATAAGCCTGTTCCGCAAGGGCAAGCGCCCCGCATACACCCGACCTGTCGCCAAGCCCCGGCGTGACAATGTATTCATCTATATTTTCAATGATTCTGCTATGCTTGATGTACCCATTCAGAAGCTTTTCTACACGGGAACGGATCATTTCAATCAGGCCTCGAGTCTTCATTACGCCGCCCCCTGCAATAATCCGCTGAGGAGAGATCATTAAAGAATAGCATGCAAATGCATGAGCCAGATAATCAGCCTCGAGAATCCAACCCGGGTGTCCTGGCGGAAGGTCCGATGCCCTTTCAACTCCCCACCTCTTTTGAATGGAAGGTCCTGATGCCAAACCCTCAAGACAATCCCCGTGATAAGGGCATATTCCGCAAAACGGATCCCTCGAACGGTCATGAGGTATGAAGATATGACCCATTTCAGGATGGACCAGGCCATGCAAAATGTTTCCGGCAGCCATGCCACCGCCCCCTATTCCTGTTCCGACAGTTATGTAAATGAATGTATCCAGCCCTCTTGCGGCACCCCATCGGAATTCGCCCAGAGCTGCACCATTCACATCCGTGTCAAACCCGACTGGAATGTTGAACGACTTTTTAAAGACCCCTGCAAAATCGTACATCTGCCATCCGGGCTTGGGTGGTGTTGTGGTATATCCGTAAAATTCAGATTCAGCGTTCAGGTCAACCGGACCGAATGAAGCAATGCCGATAGCCAAGAGAGGTGTTTTTTCATGAATGACTCTGAAATATTCAATCACTTTGGGCAATGTGACATCAGGATGCGCCGTAGGTATAACAGTCTCATCGATAATATGGCCTTCTTCATCACCGACTGCACAGCAGAACTTTGTGCCGCCCGCCTCTATCCCGCCGAATAAAATATCCTTCATGAATCCCCCCCTACCGGCACGGCGGCTCTATGAACCGGGATGTATCACGTTTGAAAAGCCAGGTGATGATCCAGTCCGCCATAATCTGGAAACGGTTCTTGTATCTCGGAAGCATCGCAAGCTTGAAAGCCTTCCAGAGCATCCAGGCTGGAAAACCCTTAATTTTCACCCCGTAAACCTCGCTTACTCCCGACATGAAACCAAGTGACGCCATGTCACCACGGTAATTGAACTTGAAGGGCTTCGATCTTCTTTCCTCAATCCTGGCCTTTATATCTCCTGCAACATAGGCCGCCTGCTGGACCGCAACCGAGGCAGTTGAAGCCAGAGGCCTTCCGCCCTCTTCCGTACGGGCGAAGTCGCCAGTTACATAAATACCGGGATTTCCGGGTACCTGAAGGCTCCCGTCAACTATTATCCTGCCGGATGCGTCTTTCTTGACATCGCCGGATATGGAAAGGTCCGGCGCTTTGATACCTGCAGCCCAGACAAGTATGCCTGTCGGAATACATGTGCCGTCTTTGAGCATAATGCATTTATCGTCAACACCAGTAATCGGCGAATTGAGCCTGACTTTAATACCGATTTCCCTCAATCTTCCCAGGGCAACACCTGAAAGATATTCAGGAAATGAAGGCAGAACCTTGTCTGACGCCTCGATGAGATTTATCGTTACGTCCGAGGGCGCAATTTCGGGGTAGCCGCGTTTTAAGATTATGGAAATAAACTGTGCAATCTCTGCAACTACTTCACAGCCGGTGCAGCCCGCACCTGCAACACTGATTGAAAGAAGCCGGGCTTTTTCTTCAGGGTCTTTTGAGAGCGTTGCCTTTTCCATCACGGTGATGATTTCATTTCGCAGTCTCACGACATCCGTTATGTTCTTAAACGTTATGCATCTCTCTTCAACCCCTGGTATAGCGTAAAAATTGGATACGCTGCCCGGCGCCATAACGATATAATCAAACAGATGTTTTCCCGATGCGGTGCTGACGGACCTGTTCTTCAAATCGACAGACAGGACCTCTTCACACCTTATGCCCACCTTTGCAGGATCGAGTATTTCCCTTACCGGAACGACTATATGCCTCGCGTTAAGCGAACCGGTCGCAACTTCATGCATCATGGGCGTATATAAAAGGTAATTGTTCCTGTCGAATATCGTTATATCTACTTTATCTTTCAGATTTTTCCTGAGGCCGAAAACTGTAAACAGCCCGGCGAAACCGCATCCCACTATGCCGATTTTAATTTCAGTCTGCATACATGATCATGTCTAACTCAACAAATCGATCCCCGCATAAATAAGCAGTATGATGCCGCCTGCTACAGAAACAAAATACAGTGTGGAAACCCATTTGGGAACGAAAGCAGTCTTTTTTTCCACAGCCGATATTTTATCCCTGAGCGCCATTTGAATCTCCTCGGGAGACTTTTTTTCCAGAATCATGCGCGCCCTTATGCGCCTGAGCTGTCTTACATCCTGTCCCTTGGTCAACCTCAGCTTAAGACCCCAGGTAAAAAACGATATGAAAGCGAAAAACAGCGCTACTATTGTTAACAGGATGCTTCCTTTGTCGAACATCATAACCGCCGCTATGCAGCAGATAAGAAAGCCAAGAAAACCGCTCATTCCTATACCCTCCAGATGGTTTTTTATTGATAGTTCAATTCTTTTCTTGCTTCAACAATTTCTTGACCATAATGACGGATATGTCTATCAATAGTTATGGAAAACCTTAAATCATTGATAAAAGAACCGATTCATTCACGCTCCATTACAATAAAAACCTGTCGCATCGATGATAATGCAATGGTTGTTGAAGGAAGGCTCAGGGACGACAGGCTGACTGAAACCTATTCAATGACCAAAGGCGAAACCATGCCGGTCGGCGTCATCCATGACATGACAATAAGGCTCCTCGTCAGGGATGATCACGGCATGAACATTGAAAAAGTCGAGGTCGAACTCAGTCATGTTCCAAGACATGACTGCCTGAAGGTTCATGATTCCCTTGACGGTCTTGTAGGCATGAAAATAGCCCCGGGATTTACAGTAATTGTAAGGAAAAAGTTCGGCGGCCCGAACGGATGCGCCCATCTCAATTCTCTGCTGCTCTCAATGGCGTCTGCAGCAGTACAGGGCTGGTGGACCAACAAGGCCGGAAGCCCGGATGCCCTGAAGAAGGCAAGCGTCAACCTTGACAGGAGGTTTCTGATCGATACCTGCATGATCTGGAAAAAAGACGGAGATCTGGCAAAGGCTGCTATCAGGGCCCTCGAGGCCGACAATGTGGCGGGTAAGTAAGGCATGCCGGTAATAGGCGGCAGGGCGCATAATCCTGACGCAGCTGAAAAGGTGGCTGCACTTGGCTATCCCTTTGCTGAAATCTCTGTTAAAACACCCGAAGACCTGAAGACGGACATAGGCAGGCTCCTTTCAATCAAAGAAACGTACGGCAACGGCTATATGGGCCATTTCCCCAATGAAGACCATCCAGTTAAGCCAGATGTTCTGAAAGAAATATTTCTTCCTAAGATAAAAGGCATCCTCGACGTATGCCCTGAACTATCCATCGCCAAATGCACCCTTCACTTCTGGATGGATAAAAGGTGGATCGACCCTGATATCGCAAAGGCCAAGGTCCCCATCTTAAAAGAGCTTGTCGAATACGCCTCGTCATTGGGCGTAACCGTCTGCATTGAAAACCTGAGTGAGCGTTATGAAAGCTTCATGCCTCTTTTCGATGTAATACCTGAGCTTAAGATGACACTGGACATAGGCCACGCACAGCTGCTTTCAAAAACGAATGCATCTTTTGACTTCATCAGATACTGCTTTGACAGAATCGATCATGTGCACGTGCATGACAACAGAGGAGGCACAAGACTTGAAGACGATCTGCACCTGCCGCTGGGACAAGGTCTGATCGATTACGGGAAGATTTTCACAGAGCTTAAAAACAAAGGCTATGATTCTACAATGACAATGGAGTTGAAGCCCGAAGAACTCAAAGAGACAGAAGCCGAAATAAGAAAGTATTTTTAACCTTTTCTTTATAGTTGATTATTCCCGATTCAGCGCCTCGCGGATCTTTGCGGATAGACCCTTTATTGAAAATGGCTTCTGGATGAAATGCACACCTTGGTCCAGCACGCCCTGGTGGGCGATGACGTTGGCGGTATAGCCCGACATGAACAGCCGCCCTATATCTGGGTAGATGGACATGAGGTTCACAGCCAGTTCGCGGCCGTTCATCTCAGGCATGACCACGTCGGTCATAAGCAGGTCGATCCGGCCGGTGTGCTCCCGGGCCAGGCGGATGGCCTCCCCCGGTGTGGCAGCCACGATAACGGAGTAGCCCATGCTTTCGAGCATCAGTGTCGTCATCTTAAGAATTGCCGGCTCGTCCTCCACAAGCAGGATGGTCTCGCCGCCTGTCGCCGGTGCCAGGTCACTTTCCTGTTCAGGCCGGAGGGCCGCCTTGGCCGCATATAGCGGCAGGTAGATTTTGAAGGTAGTTCCGTGCCCCGGCTCGCTGTAGACGTTAATAAAGCCGTTGTTCTGCCTGATTGCGCCGTAGACAGTAGCCAGGCCCAGGCCGGTGCCTTTGCCTATATCCTTGGTGGTAAAAAAAGGCTCGAACAGATGACTGAGCGTCCGGGCATCCATGCCGCAGCCGTCGTCGCTCACGGCCAGCATCACAAAATCTCCGGGGATAAAACCGGCGTGGCCGGCGCAATAGGCTTCATCAAACGAGACGCTGTCCGTCTCGATGGTGATCTTGCCCGTACCCTCAATAGCGTCCCTGGCATTGACGCACAGATTGGCCAGGATCTGGTCCATCTGTGATGGGTCTATGAAAACCGGCCCGATATTACTGCCCGGCATCCAGGCCAGGTCGATGTCCTCCCCGATGAGCCTCCTCAGCATCTTGAGCATGCCCTCCACGGTCTCGTTGAGGTCGAGCACCCTGGGTGCCACGGTCTGCTTGCGGGCAAATGCCAGGAGCTGTCGGGTGAGGTCGGCGGAACGCCCGGCGGCATTCTGAATCTCTTTCAGGTCGGCATAGAGCGTCTCGTCCGGCCCGACTTTGAGCAGAGCCAGCTCCGCATGGCCCAGGATTGCCTGAAGCATGTTGTTGAAATCGTGCGCCACGCCGCCCGCCAGACGGCCTACTGATTCCATTTTCTGGGACTGTGAGAGCTGAGCCTGGAGCTTCTCTTTTTCCTCTTCCATCCTTTTGCGCTCGGTGATGTCCTGAATGACCCCAACAACTCTCAGCGGATTACCGTGCTCGTCATGTTCCAGTTCAGCAATTGATGTGATAATTCTTGATTCAGAAGTATTTCTGGGGATGATTTCAAATTCCAGATCGTATGGCTTCTCTGCCTCGATCAGATCAACCAATGCCTGATGGACTCTCTCTCTTTCCGGAATGCATTTTTCGACTTCGTTCGTTGTAAAATTGGACTTTGCGGGATCAAACCCATAGATGCGCTTGGCTTCGTCGGACCCCCAGAACTGGGTTGTTTGAATGTTGTATTCCCAGTTGCCGACATGGCCGATGGCTTGTGCCTGGCGATAACGCGCTTCGTTAGTCCGCAGTGCCGCCTCCGCTTGCTTGCGTTCGGTGATGTCAATTGCTGTAAAGGTTACCCCTTTTGACAAATCATTGGAATCAACCGGGGTAGAGCTCAGGAGAATATCTATGATTTTACCATCTTTTCGCTGCCAGAGAGTTTCAACAGTACCTGTTCCGCATCTGGCGATTTGAGCATATTTTTCTTTGCCGACTAATTCATACTCATTTTGAGACGGGTACAGAATCCTTGCACTCTGTCCAAGCAATTCTTCCGAACTATAGCCGGTCATTTCACAAATTCTCGGATTGACTTCAATCAGAATTCGATCGTTAACAACCCCGATCCCTGTTGGCGCAACACGAAAGATGCTCTTCAGTTTTTCTTCACTCGCCTTCAGGGCCTCTTCTGACCGCTTGCGCTCTGTGATGTCCTGGGCCGCCCCCCAGAGGCCAACCGTTTTGCCTGCCCTGTCAACATCGACCTCGCCCCGTACCCACATCCATCCATTGCTACCGTCTTTTCTTACGGTTTCCAGTTCGAGTGTGTAAGGAATTCCTGTATCCCTGGTACGGGCCAGGGCCGTGGACAGCCTTTCCCAGCTTTCAGGGGTAAACAGTTTCATATGCTCGGTATATGGTGGAGGAGGAAGCGACGGATCAAATCCATACATGTTGTAGAGTTCTTCCGTCCATACGACCTCATTGGTTGCCACGTCCAGACGCCAACTGCCGACATGTGCAATCCGTTGTGATTCTCTCAGATCCTTCTCGTTCCTCCTCAGCGCGTCCTCTGCCTGCTTGCGTTCGGTGATGTCATCAAAAATAACGCAGAAACGTTCTGCCGTTTCCCAGGGGCGATACACATTGCAATGATAAAGCTTGGCTGTTGGCTTATGGTACATGTCAAAAGATCTAGGAATTCCCGATACTGCTACAGCGCCGTATTGTTCAATCCAGGACGCCTCAGTTTCCGGCCAGACTTCATGTACTGTCTTGCCGCACACTTCCTCGCGCTTCACGCCCGTGATTCTCTCATAGGCATCGTTGATGTACTCGAAGCGATAACTTATAAACCGACCGTCCTGGTCAAAGACAGAATGAAAAATCACAAAAGCGTTCATCATACTTCGAAGCAGCCACTCCTGTTCCTGGGCCTTGGTCTGTGTTTGCTCCTCCGCACGCTTGCTCTCTGTTATGTCGCGGGCCACATGGACGCTCCCGACCAACCGCCCATCTTTGTCCGTAAGCGGCGTACAGGTCACCAGAAAATAGCCTCCGAGCCTGTCCTCGTGAACTTCGACTGCATGTTCCTGCTTATCAAGGAGCAGTTGACGGTGCGGGCAGAAATCCGGCGGACAGTTTGTTCCATGCACTGTTTCGTAACAGGTCAGACCTTTCGCCTCCGCCTGAGTTATTCCCAGCTTATTCGCCATCGCAGCGTTCATCCAGCGAACTTTGTGCTCTGTATCGAGAGTGCAGATAAGGTCAGGAAGTGCGTCCAGCGTGCGTTTCCAGTCTTCAGCATCAGGAACGTTCGTCTTATTCACCATTCTTCCCCCCTGGGAAAGTATTCAAACTTACATGATCGGGTATTTATGATAATCATTATAAATAGCCAGTCAGGTATATCAAGGGTGAATTGTCAAATATGCTGCATGCAAGGGATCAATCTGAAAAAGGGGCCATATTTTATTGTTGAAGATATCAATGCTTTTCTTTCTGCTTTCATCTGCAATCCCTGATGATATCGTCAATTTTTTTCTGCATATGTTCATACTGTTCTTCCATGCTTTCGATCAGCCTGAACTGGGCCTTTGTACGAAAGAGATTCTGCCCGGGATAATGAATCCTGAAATATTTGTCGCCGTTTATATAATCAGTCAAAAATCTGAGCCCGATGATAAAGGTCATAAGACCGGATGAGAATGCAAGGTTATCGATCTCGTCACTGTTCAGGCACGCTGCCAACTCTGATAGGAAGCCTTTTGCAAAAGCCTCAAAAAGCCGGATATCCATTGACACCCTGCTGAGGTCATTCTCATCTTCGGCGCCGGTGTTCGCAACCGTTCTTATGGAATCACCGAAGTCATAATGCACGCACCCGTTCATTACGGTATCAAGGTCTATTATGCATAGCGCCCTGTCATTCTCATCGAGAAGAACATTATTGAACTTGGTATCGTTATGGGTAATGCGCAAAGGGATTTTCCCGGTCATTATAAGATCATGAATCTTCATCATCTGATCAGCCCTTTTCTCAACAAAGGCGATCTCATGCTTCGCTTTTATTGCCCTGTTATGGGAATCGTTTTCGACAGTGCTGAAAAAGTCATTGAGTCTTTTTTCGATATCATGAAAATGGGGTATTGTTTCATGAAGCGGCCCGCCCGGCAGGTCGGCGAGAAAAGCCTGAAATCTCCCGAAGGCCCTGCCGCCCTCGAATGCCTGTCCGGATGTTCTTACAACATCACAGCTGTGGCAGTTCTTTATGAATATATACATCCTCCAGTAATCTGCTCTTTCATCCAGATAATATGATTTCCCGTCAATTGCCCGTATCAGAGTAAGGCATTCTCTGTCTGGCTGCGACCCCGGTATCTTTACGATCCTGTCCCTGATGTGCGATGTAACCCTTTCGATATTTTCCATGAGCCCGGGGACATCCCTGAAGATTTTTCCGTTAATTCTCTGAAGCACATAATCGTACCTTGAACCATCATTCACCCTGATAAGGAATGTATCGTTTATGTGTCCAGCACCTATACGCTCAGGATCGAGAGGTTTACCCTTAATAGAAAATGCGGGAACGATTTCGCTGTTAATGTATTCCAAAGGATTGTCCATAATCTCTTATTTTTATCATAACTTTTAGATTGATGTAATAATATGGTTTAAAATATCCGATAAAATATATTGGCATCAGGAAACCTTCGTACTGTTTTTTAGAATTAAAACCGAGAGGGGATATATGGATAATAAAATCTTGATTTACGGGAAATCAGGCTGACCCTATACCGATCAGGCCAGGCTGGCCTATGGTGATAAGGCTGAATACATCGATGTAAGAAAAGACCCGTCAAAGATGAATGAGCTGCTTAAATATTCCGGTGGAGCGAGAAGGGTCCCGGTTGTTGTCGAAAACGGCAAGGCGACGATTGGATACAACGGGTCCTGAGGCGTATGAAGACCGGCCGTGAGCCGGTTTTATGCAATTTTTAAATCATACAGCTTTAAGCAAATTGAACAAATGGTGAAGACATGAAAGAATTCCATGCCCTGCCCGGCCAGAGCTATCCGCTTGGTGCAACAATTACCCCTTCAGGCGTAAATTTCTGCATTTTCACAAAGAACTGCCGGTCCGTCGAACTGCTGCTTTTCGACAATCCCGCTGACACAGAGCCGCTAGTCATAGAATTTGAACCGGACAAGAACAAGACATTCTACTACTGGCACTGTCTTGTTCCCGGCATTGAACCGGGCCAGCTCTACGGCTATCGCGTGGATGGCCCCTACAATCCTGCCGTGGGTCACAGGTTTGACAGAAGCAAGGTATTGATAGACCCCTATTCAAAGGCCATCGTCACTGACGGCTACGACAGGGAAGCTGCGAAAAAACTTCATTTTAACAATATCGGCTGCTGCATGAAATCTGTTGTAGTAGAGACCTCCGGTTATGACTGGAACGGTGACAGACCCCTGATGAAACCCCACTCTAAATCGATCATATACGAACTTCATGTGGGAGGGTTCACAAAAAATCCAAATTCGGGAGTCCCCCAGGATAAAAGGGGAACATATGCCGGGCTCATTCAAAAGATCCCTTACCTCAAGGAACTTGGAATTACCGCAGTCGAACTGATGCCGGTTCAGCAGTTTGACGACCAGGAGGCTCCACCGGGCCTTTCAAACTACTGGGGGTACAGCCCTGTGGCATTTTTCGCTCCGCACAGTTCTTACAGCTTCGATAAAAGCCCGCTGGGCCCTGTCAATGAATTCAGGGACATGGTCAAGGCTCTGCATTCAGCAGGTATTGAGGTCATACTCGATGTGGTTTTCAACCATACGGCCGAGGCCGATGAAAAAGGCCCTACCCTTTCGCTTAAAGGCCTGCATAATTACGCATACTACATACTTCAGGCGGATAATTCAAAATATGAGAATTATTCAGGATGCGGGAATTCCATCAATGCAAATTTCTCGATCGTAAGGACAATGATCCTTGAATGCCTCAAATACTGGGTGACCGAGATGCATGTCGACGGCTTCAGGTTTGACCTGGCATCAGTCCTCTGCCGCGGGGAGAACGGGGAACCGCTTGATAATCCGCCTCTTCTCTGGTCAATCGAATCTGAACCCGTGCTTGCCGGAACAAAGATCATCGCAGAGGCCTGGGATGCGATAGGATTGTACCAGCTTGGAAAATTCATAGGCAGCAGGTTCGCAGAATGGAACGGCCAGTTCAGGGATGACGTCAGGAGGTTTGTCAAGGGTGATGAAGGGACTGTCAAGAAAATATCTTCACGCATCATAGCAAGCCCGGACATATACACAAGGCCTGACAGGGAGCCCTACAGGAGCATCAATCTTATCACCTGCCATGACGGCTTTACCATGAACGACCTCGTCTCGTTTAATGACAAGCACAATGAAGCCAACCTGCAGGACAACAGCGACGGCATGACGGACAACTTCAGCTGGAACTGCGGCACTGAAGGTAACACTGACGATCCCGGTATCGAAAGATTGAGATTGAGGCAGATAAAAAACTTCCTTACCATACTCAGCACCTCACAGGGCACACCGATGATTCTGATGGGTGACGAAATAAGGCGCACGCAGAGAGGCAACAACAATACATACTGTCAGGACAATGAAATCTCATGGTTTGACTGGGACCTGGTAAAATCAAATGCAGGACTGATCAGATTTGTTATCATGCTGAACAATTTCATCAGGCCCTGCCGCATATTTCAGGAGGAGCATATCCTCTCCAGCACATACAGCAGCACAAAGGCGTATATAACATGGCATGGCGTAAAAATCGGCAAACCCGACTTTAGCCATAATTCACACTCTCTGGCATTCACACTGACGCACCCCCTGTTCGGAGAAAAGCTGCATGTAATCCTCAATTCATACTGGGAGGCGCTCGATTTCGAGCTTCCAAGACTTAAGACCCCGATGCTCTGGCACAGGATCGTCGATACCTTCCTTGACTCTCCGGATGACTTCTGCGAACCGGACAACGCCCCGGCTGAAACCGGCAGGTTTTACAAAGTACTGCCGAGGTCCAGCGTTATCCTGTTGGGAAAAATGGGATAAACCCGAGCATATCTACGGCTCATCCATAAATCAGCCGGACCCTGCCGGATACAAATATGTATCTTCAGGTCATTGGACTTAACAGCACGCTGCTCCTGTGTTATATAGCCTCAAGGCTCGTATTACGCCGAATAAACTCATCCGGAGATCATTTGACATGAACACCGAAAGCAGCCAAAGAGACAAGGACGGCAAAAACCCTGAGGAGTCTGCCATCCAGCCTCAGGGAACCGATTTCATAAGGGCAATAATCAAAGAAGACATCGCCTCCAGCAAGCACGGAGGCAGGGTTCACACACGTTTCCCTCCGGAGCCCAACGGCTATCTGCACATCGGCCATGCAAAATCCATTTGCCTCAACTTCGGCATCGCAAACGAGTTTCCCGACGCAAAATGCAACCTTCGTTTCGATGATACCAATCCCAGCAAGGAAGACCAGGAATACATCGATTCCATTTACGAGGACGTGAGATGGCTGGGATTCGACTGGGAGGACAGGTGCTATTTCGCATCGGACTATTTTGAGAAGCTTTATAATTTCGCTGAGGAACTCATTACTAAAGGCCATGCCTATGTATGCGAGCTGAGCGCGGAGGAGATAAGGCAATACAGGGGCACGCTGACCGAACCCGGAAGGAACAGCCCTTACAGAGACCGTAGCATGGATGAGAACCTCGACCTGTTCAGGCGCATGCGCGCAGGTGAGTTTCCCGACGGCTCAAAGGTTCTGCGTGCAAAAATCGACATGGCGTCACCCAATATCAACATGAGGGACCCGGTGGTCTACCGGATACTGCGTTCGACCCATCACAGAACAGGCGATGACTGGTGCATTTACCCCATGTACGACTATGCGCATCCTGTTTCGGACTCCATCGAGAGCATAACATATTCGATATGCACGCTTGAATTTGAAGACCACAGACCGCTTTATGACTGGTTTCTGGAAAAGCTCGATATATTCCGTTCAAGGCAGATCGAATTCGCAAGGCTGAATCTAAACTATACGGTCATGAGCAAAAGGAAGCTGCTGGAACTCGTACAGAAAAAGATAGTTTCAGGCTGGGATGACCCCAGGATGCCGACGATATCAGGGCTTCGCAGAAGAGGCGTGACGCCTTCAGCCATCAGGGATTTCTGCGATCGCATCGGAGTTGCAAAGAGAGACAGCACGGTCGATATGGCGCTGCTTGAACACTGCATTCGAGAAGATCTTAACTCAAGCTCGCCCAGGGTGATGGCTGTCCTTAATCCCCTTAAGGTAATAATTGAAAACTATCCCGAAAATCATAAGGAAGAATTCGATATAGCCTATCATCCTGACAAACCCGAGATGGGCTCGCGCAAGGTCCCGTTCTGCCGTGAGATTTATATCGAACAGGACGACTTCATGGAAAACCCGTCTCCCAAGTTTTTCAGGCTTTCACCGGGCCGCGAGGTCAGGCTTAGAAGCGCTTACTTCATTACATGCAAAGGAGTCGTCAAAGACGCTTCAGGAAATATTAAGGAACTTATCTGCATGTATGACCCTGAAACAAAGGGAGGTAATGCTCCTGACGGCCGCAAGGTGAAAGGCACACTTCACTGGGTTTCGGCGATCCACGGAATACCCTCTGAAATCAGGCTTTATGACAGGCTGTATTCCGTAGACAATCCCGGAGCTGAGGCTGAAAAAGAAGGAAAGGACAGCCTTGATTACATCAACCCCGAATCCCTGCAGAGGCTTGAAGGCTCATTCGTAGAACCTTCTCTTGCCGGTTCGAAACCTTCTGATCGTTACCAGTTCGAACGGCTTGGTTATTTCTGTGTCGATCTTAAGGATTCATTTCCGGGAAAACCTGTGTTCAACAGGACTGTCACCCTCAAAGACACATGGGCCAAAATCGACAAAACCTTCCCTGCCAAGGCGGAACAGAAGGAAATAAAAAAGACAAAACCCCTTAAAACTGCTTCGGAAACCATCACTATCGACGATTTTGCCAGAGTAGACCTCCGCTCGGGAAAAATCCTTGAAGCAGGTCTCGTCGAAGGGTCCGACAAGATGATCCGCCTCAGTGTGGATATGGGAGAAAACAAACCCAGGCAGATATTTGCAGGAATCAAGCCTGCCTACACCGACCCGGGTGTTCTTATAGGAAAAATGATTGTCGTTGTGGCCAACCTCAAACCAAGGCAGATGAAGTTCGGCCTCTCGGAGGGGATGATTCTTGCCGGCAGCGACCTTAAGATATGCACTTTCGACGGAGATCCCGAACCTGGCGGCAAAGTCTCATAAATCATACCGGGTGATAAGCATATTTCACCCGGCAGGATTTCAACATATTAATTATTGATCCTGTATCCCTGAATACACCATATTGGATTTCTATTATTCCTTGACATAATATGCAGAATAATATTACTGTAACAAATATTATAGATGCAAAAGGAGAAAGTCATGGCTTGCAAAAGAATAACAATTTCACTTACCGAAGAGCAGTTTGATAATTTCAGAGAAGTATTGCCCGCAAAGGCCAACATCAGCGAAGTTCTGGCAGACCAGATAGGCATGTTCGTAGATGCGACAGGCAAATACGGCGACGATTTCATTCTTGATGTAATGTGCAACAGGGGCGGATACTCTATTCAGAAGAAAAGCGATGGCAAGACCCCGGCTACCAAAGGTGCAGCGGCAAAAACAACATCCAGGACAAAAAAAGCGGGCACCGGCAAGAGCGCCAAAACTTTAAAATCCCCAAAGTAAAAACTGCCAGCTGCGGTAAGTTGACCTCTTATCGCAGCTGAAATTCCAGACATTTTTTTCTGAATTCAGTAAAGTCAACCTTGGAATTGTGCCTCGGGTCCCTTGGAATTCTGTTCAATAAAAAAATTCTGAACGGGTTTAAATCCGCCAGCAATTTTTCCGCTCTCTCAAGAAGGCTCTGCCCCTGAGATTCAGACAGACCCTGCTCGGGCTCAACAGCAGCAAACAGCCTGCCGTCAACTTCCATAATCGAGGCAAAAGATACGCCTTCAATATCCATCATCATCTGTTCATATGGCAGTGAATAGACGTCTCCCTTATTTGTATGTATGGCATTTTTTACCCTTCCGTGCAGGCATATCCGGCCCGAGGAGTCAATTATACCTGCATCGCCCGTCCTGTGCCATACCCTTTCACCGTCTGTTATCTTGTTTTCGCGCCATGCATCGACATCACCCATATATGATTTCAACACATGAGGGCCTGTTACAATAATCTCGCCGACCTCCCCGGGTGCGGCAAGGTAATCCTGAAGCCTTTTACCTTCTTCAATCATCACTTCACTGCTTAAAGATTTCAGAACCTTCACATCAACCGCCGGGTCCGGATGCCCCACCGCAACACCGAGAGAGCTGTCGGTTTTGATGAAATCATCGAGTTCTATCGAACTGATCGGTTCTGCTTCCGTGCAGCCATATACGATATCCATATCCGTATCCGGAAACGCCTTTCTGAACTTCTTTGCAAGCGTCTTGAAAACAGGAGCGCCACCCGTGTATATTCGTTTAATTGAAACCTGCTCGTTTTTTTGAGTAAGGTAATCCGCCAGCTTTTCATAAAATGCGGGCGAACCAACCGATGTGTTGATGCTGCATTCTTTTATCTGCTTTATTACTGCCTCAGGATCGAACTCGGTCGGTTTCGCCGGATTGAATTCAGGCAAGACGCTTGTCGCACCTGCCCCGAGATTGCAGAATACAAAAACAGGAAGCGCTGTTAGGTCTATATTACTCTGACCAATCCCCAGGTGCCTGATCAGAACATCAAACTGCTCGGAGAGGAAACCGTGCGTCCGGTTGGCGCCCTTGGGCATACCCGTGCTGCCTGTTGTAAGCGTGACCAGCCCCTCGTCATCTTCATTAATTTCAGCAGGTCCGTCATCTTTAAGGCTTCCAGGTACTGCCGGCAGGAACAGCATCCGGTCGAGAATTTTTACCGGTATTTTCCTGATTTCGGGCACGATCATCAATAACTGGGCTTTCAGGCATCCAATAAATCCCTTCGGTTTTACAGTCAGGCAGGCCTGTGTCAGCCTTTCCCTGCTCGCCCAAGCATCCATGAAAACAGTGACCGCACCTATATAAAATATCGCCAGCACTATGACATAGAGTTCATAGCTCATCGGGGTAAAAACAACTATCCTGTCGCCCTTTTTGAACCCCTTTTTCCTGAGCCTTGAAGCTACAAGCCTGATATCGGTCATCATCTGCGAGTATGTGAACTTTCTGTAGCCCGACCTGCATGTGATGCCTCTTCTTTTTTCAATTATGGCAATCTTATCGGGGTGGATTTTCACCGTATCAAGCATTGTCTGTATTACATTTTCTTTAAAGGGCTTCATATTTATCCGCTATAGGTCCCTACGACAAATCTTTTATAAAACGGGGCCTTATCCTTTTCGGTAAGCCTTTCGGAAAGATCCTTTTCATATGTAATCCCGATATCATCAGGTATCATCCTGTCCACAAGCAGGTTCCAGAACGCGAACCTTGCACCTTTCGCAGCGCCTCCGGCAAGATATTTGAGCTCCTCGTCGTGCTCTTTCATGCTCATGTATTCAAAAATGTCAGATAAGTTATAGGCGTTGAATCTGATCGAGCCGTATCTTTCGATGCAGCTGTTTATGTCGCCCTGATATATTTCAATCCTGTCAAGGCGTCCCTTGATAAGCTCGAAATTTTCTCTTCTAAGATAATGCGGAAGCGCATGCCGGGGAAAATTGCCTGAAAAAATATAGTTGAGATACGGATTGTCATAAAGGGGCACATGGGTAAAATTGAAATCCGTCCTTTTCTTGAAAGAACCTGCAACATCTGCATCGACATACTTGAAGAATTCCGGGTCCCGGCCGATTTTCCCCACAACTGGCTTACTGAAAAAGAGCTTGAACATAATCTTCCATGTTAAGTTATCCCATACATTCTCATAGTAGAACTGCTGCTCGGAAGAGCTCTTCTTTTCAAGAAGCTCCCTTACCGCCCTTTTACCGTGCATAAGGGGCAGTATGAATCTCCTGAATATATGGAAGAATTTTTCGAACTTTCCGGTATGGATGATCCCTCTCTCTATCAGCTGAGGATTGTTTTCCCAGTAATCAAGCGCATATTCGCCCAATCCGCCTTTGATCCTGTCGAATGTCAACAGCCTGTCGTTTGATTTCTCGACCCCCAGGAAAGCAAGCAGCTCATCATAGCCGAGCTTTTCAAACGCCTTGAGCCTGAGTTCAATACAGGCATTCTGAACAGGGTTGAAGTCAACTGTGACAACCTTTGCCGGGTCGTAAACCAGCATGGAAAGTGAGTTGTCTCCCGCTGAGCCGATGGAAATGCAGTTATGCCCGGATTTGATATCAAGCGCTTGAAGCAGGATGTCGGCATCCTCCCAGCAGCTTGCATAACGGATGAAATCAAATTTCGCCCTGTGTTTTATGTCCGCCATATATAATCCCCTGTCTTTATATGCGCTGAACGACGCCGGTGGTGCCGTTCATATGAATTTTTTCGCCGTTTTCTATTTTTTTTGTAATGCCCCTCAAGCCTACAATCGTGGGAATTCCCATCTCCCTGGCAACGACGGCGGAATGTGAAAGCACGCTCCCCCTCTCTATTATTATGCCGCTTACTGACGGGAAAAGAGGGACCCAGCCGGGGTCAGTGCGTTTGGCGACCATGATCTCCCCGTTCAGGTTCGCATCATTGGGAGAAAGCACGATTTTCGCATTTGCGGTAACCTCTCCGGGCGAGCATGGAACGCCCTTGAAACTCCTTCCGCTTTCGTCTTCCTCAAACTCCATATCGTTTTCAGTTAAAATCTCGACAAAACACCTGTCCTGCATCTCGCCGAAGAAATACATGCGCTCCGGCGAATCCTTCGACTGCTGGGTGCTGAACTCGCGCTTTCTCAGCGATATGACGTCCCTCACTATGCCTTCGATTGTTGACCTGCCTTCGATAAGCTGCCTGATTTCATCAAGATGCAGGAAATATATATCTTTCCTGTTCTCTAAAATTCCCTGTTCATAAAAATTTGCACCCATGCGGTTGAACATGCTGCGGCATATGCCGAATATCTTTGTGCGCATGAATCTCAGCTCTTCGCGGTTTTTGATAGCCTTCCGCGCGGTGTTCAGGACATATGAGAAAAGTCTCTTCCTGATGGGGGAGAGCTTTGCGAAAACCTTCTTTTCCGCGGCCGATTTGATCTGCTTTTCATTCGCCTCCATTTTATAGAGGTCGACAGCATCCTTCTTCATGTAATTCTTAAGGGCGGTGAACAGAAATCTCGGGTCTTCCTTGAGAGAAGGCTCTTCGAGTTTGAGTTCGAACATGCACCTGAAGCCGTATTCGGATATGTATTTTTTCAGTCGGCCTTTTATTTCTTCGAACTTCTTCCCGTCACTTTCTAGCATAAGCCTTATAAGCTCATCCTCTGTTTTATCCCTGAAAAGTTCCGCCAGTTCAGGGACAGTCCTTATCCAGTTCGACATCCTTATGATCTCGCGGGTAGGTTTTGTGCTTTCTATCTCACCCTGGCCGCATAAAAGATCGTTCTGCACGCTTTTGGCATCCGGGATGTCGAGTTTTGCGACCATCTTTCCCAGGGTCCCGAAATAGACCATGGTGTAGAAATCGTTGACGATAGGGGCCTTCCAATTCTCGAGCACATTGTCCTGAAAAAAGTCATAAAGCTTGAGCAGATCGAGATTGTTATAATTCTCGAATTTCTCATCCATAAAAGGCGTTGTCGCCGCATAGAAATCGTCTATGAATTTCTGTGATATTTTATCTATTCTTTTGAAGTTCGAAAGAACTCTCGTTATCGAATAGACAAGAATCGGAATCTCGATAAATACCATGCGTGCTTTTGTTATCGAACTCTCTTCAGAAAACCGCGATGCATGCCTGACCCCCATCATCTTATCCATATATTCGCTGTTGATACTGTATCCGGGAAGCAGTTTGAGAGCCTTGTGCCAGCTGTTGAGATTATAGTATATCCTGCCGTCGATGTAGCACAGGAGCGTCCTGAATATCTCCGAAAACCTGTTGATCCGGCTCTGTGGAACGCCGAACATCCTGAAGAACTGGCGGTAGACCATTTCATAGTTTGCGCTTGCAAATGAAAATGTGAGCGGACTCGTCACCCCGGGAAAGCTCTCTATGATATTGGAATTATCCAGAATGGTTTTGGGCTTCGACTTGTCTATATGGCTCAATGTCGTGACCGGCCTTGACTGGAGTATGTATATAACACCCTCTTTCATGCACCACTCTATATCCTGAGGGACGTTTCCGAATACACTCTCTATCTTTCTGCCTAGAGAAGCAAGCACGGTTATCTGTGAAGACGTAAGGGAAGCTGTTTCAACAAGTGCGGTGGGAACCATTGTCTTCTTGGTTCCGAAGCCCCTGTCATGATCGAATGTAATCATTTCGGTCTTTTTTTCAATCTGTTCCCTGATGATGCTGTCATCCTCGTCAACAACCCAGGAATCAGCATCGAGTTCACCTGAAACAATCCCTTCGCCTATACCGTATGTGGAATTAATAAGAATCTGGTCCGTATCGTTGTTAAGCGGGTTTCCTGTAAACATGACGCCCGATATGTCACCAAAAATCATTTCCTGGATAATGACCGCAGGCCTGACGCCTATAAGGGGTAGGCCCTGAGACATGCGGTAAGTCATCACCCTCAATGAATATGCCGAGGCAAAGCATTTACGGATTGACTCGAACAGATTCTCATCCGGCCTTACATAAAGATAGCTCTCAAGCTGACCCGCGAAGGAAAACCGGCTGGAATCTTCATCGACGGCTGAAGACCTGACTGAAAAATATTCGGGCCTTACACTACCAAACGCCTGAGACAGGCCGTCGGTAATTGCCTTTTTCTGAGCAGAAGAAAATTCGGCATTATTAATAAGGTTGCAGATCTTTTCGGTAACGGTATTTATATTCTTTTTTGTACAGCCTTTAAGCAGCGTGTCGATCTTTTTAATGCTGTCCTTCATGAACCTTTCAAAAAAGATTGTTGTAACAGACAGCCATCCCGGAACAGAAAGCCCTGAGCTGTTCAGTAAAGCGAGATTTCTTGCCTTGCCGCCAACCAGCCTTACATCGGGCAAAGCCTCATTCGCGCTGAAGACATAAATGCTTTTTTTCATCGTCTCACCTGTTCAGGATAATATAAAAAGTAATGGAGGCATTTAGGAAAAACGCTATCGCAAAAAGCCCGCCCATACCTTCGACCATTTTCGAATTCTTTGCCGTAGGTTTACCCAGGAAAATGAGGTCAGCCAGAAGGAACAGTACGTAGAAAACGGCCTGCACGATTACCGGGATAATTCCCGCATTGATGTTGATAAAAGCATAAAGAAGGCAGGCTGAAGAAATGACTGCAAGCGCCTGATTAACTATTACTGCAGGCGTCATGCCCCAGAATTTGGTGTAAGAATCCGCAAGTTCATGCTCCTTCTCCGGGTTCCAGGTTTTTCTGGCGATTTCGAATGTCATGAATGCGCACATGGTGCCTGCAAAGAAAATTATGAAAGAAACAGGTTCTAAAGCTTGCGGCTTTCTCTGGAAAAAGCCCTGCATCATGACAAGCGGTACCAGCAGCTGATGGCTTACGAGGTATATCCCCATATGCCGGTTCAGAAATTCCGGTACGAAAAACTCCTTGAGCATAAGCAGTGTGAAGAGAAGGACTATAACCCAGATGATGAAAGAAGTCGTCCCGAGGTAAATGCTTACCACAGCCTCGATCGGGATGATGACATATGCAATCCGCCTGAGGTCTTTTAATGTGATGATCCCTTTGCTCAGCATCCGCTCGGGATGTGCGATTGCGTCCTTTTCGAAATCCTTGTGCTCATCGAATATTCTCAGGTGAAAAGTCACAAGGAATACGACTGCTATACCCAGAATTATTTGGGCGGCCTTTACAGGATATGCCGGGTTGAACGCCCCGGAAAAAAAATATGCCGAGCAGTACATCACCGCTGATATGATAAGGGCCGGAACAACGGGAAACCTCTCTTTCAGGTAAAGCAGATAAGTCTTTAAGCCGGGTTTTTCCTGCGCCACTTTTTAATCCTCCATGGTGATAGTTTTATAATACATAAAGTTCGTAGAAGTTGTTTCTGTTCACGCCTTTTAATACCCTCGGAGAGTAGTTCTCCGCATAAGAGAGCGCCCCGATAAGGTTTTCATACCCCATTTCGCGGGCAATCACAGCCTGCCGGTAAATCATTGCAGAGACCAGACCCCTGTTCCTGTATTCGGGAAGGACTGCTGCGGTTTTGTATATTAGCCCCTTGAGTCCCTTCCTTTTAAAGAGCCACATGAACATGCTGAGAAGTGAAGTGACATCGTATCTGATGAAATACGGAGTAAAATCCGGCACTGCAAAAGAAAAGCCCGCAGGCTCATTCCCGTACATCGCTATCGTGAACATCCTTCCGTCGATTATCCTTTTCGATTTTAAATACATGTCCCTGAATTCATCATAGGAGATGTCGGTATAAAAATAATTATCCGCAAAGCTTTTTATGCTGAGGGAATACACAATCTTCATTTCTTCTTCAAATTTGCTTTTATCGAGGTCCCTGAATGTGAAACCTTCCCTGACGGCCCTGTCATATTTGCGCACAGTGTCTTCAAGCGTGGGGCCTGTACCCTCGCTCAGAAAGCTTACATACCTGTATGTCTCCTTCACACCATACTCGCGTGCAAAATCCAGGTAATATTTCTTGTCCGGAGTTTCGAAAAAGAAATAAAAATCCTGTTCCGCCATGAAACGGTAGTTGTGCCATGTGGATATAAAAAACGGGAAAAGGACACCATTGATTCCTTTGAAGGTCTCTTTTGCATAATCGAGCATCCCCGAAAACACGCCGTAGTCCTGAACCGATTCAAAAAGTCCGATCTGTCCGTAGGGTATGCCTTCGGAATCTTTAATCCCGGGGTGGATATAAGTCGCCATTCTCCCCACAACCTCGCCGCCTTTTCTGGCAAGGTAGAGATTGTAGTCATACCGGGCTTCAAGAAGACCCTTAGTTTTTCTGATCGTGTTTCTGGTTAATGGAGTATTCCCGTAAAGTTCAAGAGGCAGGCAGAGAAATTCCTTCACCTTTTTTTTCTCGGTCCTGTCTATTTTTTCAATATCAAGCTGCATGGAGAACACCCTGTTACAATATATAGTTGGCGTATGATTTTCGTGATTTGTAATTCATCGCCATTACCACGAGAGCCATCTTCGGGTTCTTTGTGTGAATGAACGCCTTCATAGCCCTTGATAGAATCCTTCTGAGCGAATAGAATTCAAGACCGGTGTCCCTGACCCACTTTTTGAGCTCATAAGCCGTAAGATTCCTGGGAGTGTAATGAACTCCCATGATGAAATCCCTGCCGAGTTTCTTCCAGTCCTCGGGAAAGTCTTTCAGAAGAAGTCTTCCCTCTTCATAAAGCGACTGGTAAAGTTTCGTGCCGGGTATCGGCTGCATTATCTGAAGCCTTAAAAGATCAAAGTTAATAGTGCTCAGAAAATCCCCGGTTTTTTTCAAAACTTCAAGGGTATCCGAATCATTGCCGACGATCATTTCGCCTGTGACAAGAATCTTCCTCTTCTGGGCATTAGCAACAAGACCGGTGTAGGAATCGACACCGAATTTAAGATTAAGTGTCTTGTTCATCTCTTTGAGCGATTCAGGGTTTATCGACTCGAAACCAACGAAGACCATGGCGCACCCTGCCTCGGATGCAAGTTCGAGCGCCTCGTCATCGGCAAGGGCGTTAACAGAGACATAGCATGTGAAATATTTGAAAGGCAGTCTGCCTTCCTTTCTGGCGGATGTTATCCTTCGGCAGAGTTCCTTGAACCTTCCAATATCAGTCTTTGAATAACCGTACACATTCCCGTCGGTAAAAAATACGATGTCATAGCCCTTCGGAAGGCTCAAAAGCTCTTCCATCACGTCATCAACGTCGCGTGTCCTGTATTTCCCCTGATAAAACCTGTTTATGACACAGAAATTGCAGGAAAAAGGACAGCCACGGCTGGTTGAAACCGGGATGAATGAATACCCTTTTTTGAACAAGCCGTGGCGTGGCCGCCTTAATCCTGCGAGCGGTTTTAATTCGCCTGTATAAACCTTCTGAAGCGAACCCTTTTCGAAATCCTCTATGATTGTTCCTATTACATGCTCTCCGTCTCCGACACATACCGCATCGCAGAAGCGCAACGCCTCGTCAACGCACATTGAAGCATGCACCCCGCCGGCAATGACCTTGACGCCCTTTTTCCTGAATTCGGCGGCGATTTCATAGGCCCTGTTCGCTGTCAGAGTCGTTGTAGTAATGCCTACGAGATCGGCCTTCATGCCGAAATCAATCTTTTCAATCTGTTCGTCGATGATCACAACATCCCAGTGTTCAGGAACATAGGCGGCCAGATATCCCAGTCCCAGTGGATAAAGAGTCTTTATATTCCTGTCGATCTCGGTATTTTGCCATTGCGGCTGAATAAGAACCAGTCTGGGCATGTCAGTCTTCTCCAAGGTTTATTGTTCCCTCATATATCGAACAACTCCGAACCCGCTGTTATAAGCGTTCTCAGGTTCCCGTACACCCTGTCCATATAGGGGAACTTAAGGACATTGTGAGCGAGCAGATACAGATTGAACCTTATCACGGCGAGCTTTATCGCATTCAGATAGAGCACCTTTTCATAGACTTGTTTTCTGAATGTTCTCCCCGACAACTCCTCCATGTTTTTCATGTACCTCGAGAAGTACCGGGTGAAGCTGCCTCTGGTGGCATTGCCAGGCAGGCAGTAAACAAGAAACTCCACGAGATCGAGCTGAGGGTTCTGCCAGCAAGGGACTTCCCAGTCGTATAAAACGAGCCTTGGACCTTTACTGCCTGGATTTCTAAGGCAGATGTTCCTGACATTGAAGTCATTATGCGTAAGAGTCATGGGAAAAGACTGCATTTCTTTCAATATCGCCGGAATATTTCCAAGAAATTTCTGAGAAATTCTTTCAATGGGTTTTGTGAGAAGTTCCGGAAATCTCCTCGCATTGTACGAGGTCAACTCTGAGAGAAACTCGGTTGCCTGAACTAGATTCTTTTCTGTATAGTTATTCACATTGATCTCTTCTGGAATTTCATCATAACGGTCCATATAAACCGCATGCATCCCGGCAAGATCATAGATAACGGCTTCTATGCTTTTTGAATCCCACAGTGACGGCCTGTTGACCGTATCCAGATGAGATGCCGATGAAAGGTCTTCCATGAGCACGGCATAGGCATTTCTTGATATGTCTTTACAAGAGCCGTATATTTCAGGGCAGTATGAAAGTATGTCCTTTCGGGCCAGGCTGTAGAAAGCTATCTCCCTTTCATGGCTGCCGCCGAACCCGAAAACACCCACCTGGGACTCGAACAGCCCCGGCAGCCTGTCCTCGCCCGAAAGTCTGGCAAGGCCTATACCTATGTCAATTATTTCGGTATCTGTTGTCTTGAGTTTTAGAACTGCCGGCAGGTCTTTCATCCCCGACTTTGTTTCTATCTTGAGGTCATATTTAAAAAGCCCCTGAAATTTCTTTGACCTTGATTTGACGGTTTTTGTTATCATGCTGGAATCGGATGATATTTTTCCTTCTTCAAAGGAAACAACCTTTGAGCTCTTATCGAACATCATAGAGTTGAAGAAATCAACCGTAATATCAGCCTTTGAGAGATATTTTGTCGGCCTGTTCCTTCCGAATCTGTCATGCGCGCTGGCAAACTCGTTCGAAGTCATTGCCGAACCGGTAGATATATCTAGCGAAAGGCAAGCTGCTGCAATTATTTCCGCAAGTCTGAATGATTTTCCCGGGCCTGCGCAGTTCATGAGTTCAAGGCATTCCCTCTGAGTGGGCAGCTTTGTGCCTCCTCCGACAGTGCCTATCACGAGAGACGGAAGGTATGCGGTGAAGAGTATGCCTTTGTCCTGCTCCCTGACCTTGAATATACCTACCGAGGATTCATGGACGCATGCAATGTCCTGACCGGTAGCCGTGAAAATGCCTGCTATGGGATTGGCGAAGTTGATGTTCATGCCGACTATTCCCACCCTCTGTGCGGAGAACTCCCCCTCATGATAATGGCGTGCATAGTCTTTATAGTTTGCCCGGAGCTTTTCTTTAAGGAGCCTGCCCGGAATAAAACATGAGGCCTGCACGCTGATGCCCCTTCCCTTTATAAAACTATTGAAGCTGACCTTCTTATCAGCGGACATGTTTCCGTCGATGTTGTATGACATGAATCCTATTGAGGCGTTGTCCAGAATCTGCTCGACAATCCATTCACATGCAACCCATGTGCAGGACGTGGTCATATTCTGGCCTGCAGCATCGCCTGTGGTAAATGTGAAATTAAGATGCATGGCCTCGCCATAGACTTCCGGGATGATATATTTGATCCTGGCAATGGAAGAGACGCCCTCGGCCTTTGCAATAATCTTTTTTTCGTGCCCCTCAACCCATCGCTGGAGGTTGAGCGCTCCCTGCATATCTTTGCAGAAGAACACCGGGACCCTCTGCATTTTCTGCTCTATCACATGGGTTTCTATGCCTCCGGCAAGGTTGCACACCCTGGCCCCTCTGGATATTGAGCTCACCAGCGCGCCTTCAGTTGTAGCTATGGGCACCGGGATAAAGCCGTTTGCATAAACCCCGTTTATAAGTATGGGACCTGCAATTCCCACAGGAATCTGTACCGCGCCAATATAATTCTCGATGTTCCCGGCGAGCGATTCCGCCTTCATTATAGTCTTTGAAATCGAATCCAGCTGAGAACCGGATATCTTGCTTGCCCATCCCAGTCGGGTTTTGACTGACGTCTCGGAGAAGTGTTCGCTTCCCAGAAATTTTGGTATTGTCTCTTCTCCGAATATCTGCGCAATATTTTTTGCCGGCCTGTCCCATAATCTGTGGAAAGCTTCTCTGAACTGATTTTCGACCTTTGCTCCCGATGTGCAAACCGCCAGATGGGTCTTGCCGGTTGTTTCATCAAAGTTGCAGTGCATGACCGTCATACCCTCAATAACCTCTCGCATGCCGACCGCATCGAAATAAAGCCTCGGCACAATATCGCCAGGGCATATCCCCAGCTGAGAATCAACGCTTATGCACAGTCCGTTGTCCCAGAAATCCGTCACATACCCCGTGCAGACATTCTCATTGATAAGAACGAGAACCTTGGGCTCCCTTCCCTCATGATAATACTTGCGTCCTTTAATCTTCATCCTTCCCATCTTAATAAACCCCGCATATAAAAGTATTTCATTTATAAATCCGCAGTCATGTTCGTCGAACCATCACCAGCGGTCTTTTCCCTCGACATGATTATCAGCAGCGACGGCAGCAGAATTATATCGCAGAGCATGGCGACAATCAGCGTAAGGCTGGTGAGCAGGCCGAAATACACTACCGATGTGACATGGCCGAATATCATTATAAGGTATCCTAATACCAGTATAATATTTGAGATGAACATCGGGGCCCCTTTGAACAGCAGGGTCTCCCTCACCGCATCCCGTACATTTTTGCCGTCTTTTCTCAACATCTTGAAATAATAGAGGTAATGTATGGTGTTATCGACCGATAGTCCTATCGTGATCGCAGCGATAGTAACAGTCGCCACATCGAGGTTGATGCCGGTAAAGCCCATGAAGCCTAATGTGAAGATGATGGGTATGATATTGGGGATGACAATAATAAGGAGGTAATACCATGACCTGAGAAGCAGAGTGGTGCTGGCGAATATGAGTATGAAAGCGAGTATGAAGCTTTCGACCTGAGTCCTGGCAATGTATTCGATAAGCTTGATGTAAAGCGGAATATAGCCGCCGAACGCCACGCTCACGTTACCCCCGAATGTCTCGTTCACCATTTTTTCCATATTGTCTATTATCGCCCTGAAAGACCGGCTGCTGGTCATGGGTATGCGTACAGTGAGCCTTGCCTCGGTGTAGCCGCTGTCGACGAAGTACCAGAGGTCATTATTACCGTCCATTTCATAGAGCAGCAGCTCCTGCGCTATTGCATTCCTGGTATCGGGTATTCTGTACGAAGACTCTCTGTTGTCGGTAAGTACCCGGTTCAGCTGCTTAATCACATCGGCGATGGATGTCGACTTGTTGTAGGAAGGGTCCTTTTCTATCCTGTCCTGCAGAAGGCTCAGGCCTTTCAAAAATTCGGGGTCCTTTATCGTGCCCCCTTTCGGTATGAGCCTCACCTCCAGCGGGACATAAAAACCGTAATCCTTTTCAAAAAAAACAGAGTCCTTCCTGATGCTGTTCGATTCCTTGAGCATGCCGATCGTGAAAGTGTCCACTTTGAGTTGTGTTATTCCGAATATGCCGGCGAGGAGCACCAGAAAAAAGAATACGGCAATAGCCTTGTTATTTTTCTGGACGAATGCATCTATCCTTGTGAGCCAGGGCCTGAAGAACGTCTCGTAGAATTCCTTTCCGGGAGCATCCGTAGTACCCTTTTTTTTGCGCCTGTTTTCTATGAAGGCCAGGACAAATGTCCCCACGATCATCGAAACGATATATTCCAGCACGACTGCTAACGCTGCGAATATTCCGAAATATTTAAGTATTTTCATGGGGCTTGTGCAGAAGGAGAAAAAACCTATGGCAGTGGTGAACGATGTGAAGAAGCACGGCACGAGCACGTGGCCGATCGTTTTCTTTATGTCGCGCTCTGCAGGCGGCGTATCATAGTAATGGGAGTATATGAATATGATGTCTTCAAGGCACATGATAAGCACCAGAGAAGGCAGTATTGCAGAGACCATGTTCAGCTTCTGCCTGAACAGCCCGAGGACACCCAGTATAAGCACGGATATGATAACTATGGTTGCGGTCGTTGCAACCATTATCGATTTCTTTCTGTAGAAGATAAGTATCGAAGCCAGCAGTATGATATAGGTCAGGCCCGTAAAAAGCGTCGTGTCGTTCATGGTCAGACGGTTAAGCTCATTGTAAATGACGCCCGTACCCAGGAGCTTGTAATTAACACTTTCAAGGTTCTTTTTAACATATTCTATCAGTTCGGGCCTTTTCGCATCCATTTCGTCTGTTATGACAGGCTCGATAACAATTATCGTTGCAGTGGAATCCCTGTTGAGCAGCATTTTTATCATCTGAGGATTGGAGTTCAGCCTTTTTCTGAAGTTTTCAACATCAAAAGAGGCACCGGGTTTTTTATCAACAATATCCTCGACAATAAGCATATCGCCCCTGCTGTCAAGATACGGGGCCTTTGTTATGGAGAGTATCCTTTTTACAAGCTTGTGTTTGCCAAGTTCATTTGAGGCGTCGTACATTTTTGATACAAACGCGCTGTCATAAATCCCGTTCTCAGGTTTGACCCAGGCGAGTATCACCTCATCATTGCCGTATATGCGTTTGAATTCGTTGTAATCGACAAGGACCTTGTCGTTTTTCAGAAACCATACATCGAGTGAATTCTCGATGCCCAGATTTTTTAGAAAATACGCAGATGCCGCTGTAGCAATGAGTACAAGGATGAGTAGCAGCACTCTCTTTTCAACTAGTATTTCTGCAAGCCGGTCATTTACCTTCGCCACAGGCCTCTCTCCTGTAAAAAATTATTTTTTAAAAGAGTTATAGATTTAATCGGCACTTTTCCGATATTCTAATAATAAATTATTATATTATATTGAAAAAGTTGTGACGGAGGTATCATAATGAGGAATTTCACGATATTGGCATATGCGGCTTTAACGCTTTTCCTTTTATCAGCACTTGCAACCAACGCATATCCGGCCCAACTGTCAGCCTATGATATTGCAAAGAAATCGGATGACGCACTTAACAGGGCCCAGGACGTAAAGTCCGAAATGGCAATGCAGATATTCGACAGAAACGGCGGCAAAAGGGAGCGGCGCATAATATCCTATGCAAAAAGATATAAAAACGGAGACAGAAAGACCCTGCTTGTTTTCGATTATCCCGCCGATGTCAAGGGAAGCGCCTTTCTTGTCTGGGACCCATCAGGAAAAGATGACATGCAATGGCTATATCTTCCCGCACTTGAAAAGATCCGTCAGATAGCGCCCGGTGATAAGGGGGGCAGCTTCATGGGCTCAGACTTTTCATATTACGACATGGGCGGCAACAGTGTTGACGACTTCAAATATAAGCTGATTAAAGAGGAAACGACCGAAGGCTTTGCCTGCTATGTGCTTGACTGCACCCCGAACAAACCTATCCCCTACGGCAGAATCATTACGTGGATAAGGAAGGACAATTACCTGCCTCTCAGGTCGGACATCTATGACAAAAACGGCGAACTCTTGAAACAGTGCATCTCAGGAGCCGTTCAAGTGATAAAGAACATACCCACGCCTACACACATAGTGATGAAGAAGGTTAAGGAATCTTCTTATACGGTTATGGACCTGAGAAACATCACATATGATTCAGGTCTTGCGGACAGCATCTTCACACAGAGGTACATGCAGAGGGGAAAGTAGATCGATGCGAACTGTCTTTTCTGTCTTATTCATTTTCTTTATCAGCAGCCCTCTTTTCTGTCTCGAATTTCAGACCGGCAGCATCAATAATTCCATGGGCGGCTCCATCGAAGCATTCGGCGTCGCCCCTCTTCATAATGATTCGCCGAGAGAAGACCCGACTGCCCTTTTCAGGATACAGACAAAATCCTCTTATAAGGATGTGAGCGATCTCAAGATTAATCTGCGCGGCGAATATGACGGCACCGTACTTTATCCCCATGACCACAAGGTCTTCCTCGACTTCTCAAACATTTACCAGGACAGGAACCCTTTCTTAAGCGCTGATGAAGCGTATCTCGACTTTTTCACCTCCAGGGCCGATTTCAGGCTGGGCATACAGAAATTCGCATGGGGAAGGCTCGACGAACTGAGCCCTGTCGACATGCTGAATACTGACTCCATGACAAACCCGTTTATTGAGGATGAGAATACCAGAAAAATAGGCGCCCCTTCGGCAAAGGTAAATATCTATTCAGACATCGTAAATCTCGAGGTGGACTGGATCCCCTGCTGGGTCCCCTACCGGCTTCCGATGTCCTATGAGAGATGGTTTCCCACAGTTCTCATCTCACCTGAAAGTATCGACATCGCAGGGTTCGGCCCTTTCCTGCCCGCCGGTATCACCGTGCCGGTAAATGCGTCATATGTTGACATCGACATGCCGGCTCGCACTTTCGAAAACTCGGAGATTGGCGCAAAGCTCTCAAAGACCATCGGGAAATGGGATGTATCAGCCATGTATTTCAAGGGATATGATACTATGCCGGTCTTCGACATGCCGACCGAGCTGACGGTTCAGATTGCCCCTCAAACGATGACACCCGTCTTCTCTCTTGATGTGGAGCTTGAGCCCAGGGTTTTCACGATAGAGATGTATGGGGCCGACTTCTCGACAACCGCAGGTGATTTTACGTTAAGGGGCGATGCAGCCTTTTTCAGGGACAGGCGCTACATAAGGGAGATCGAAGGCCTGATAAGCGATTATTTCACGCCGGACATGTTTCAATCGATAATAAGCGAGGTCATGAAAGACCCGTTCAACCCTCATACCTTTACGCTCGACCCGCCTGTAATCGAAAAGAAGAACTCCGCCAGATACGGACTCGGATTCGACTATATCAGGGGGGATACCACAATCACCGGCCAGATCGTCCAGGAATACATCTTCAATTACGACGAGAAACTTCTCTTCAACAAGAACGGCATTGATACCATGCTGACATTATCGATCAAACAGATGCTCTTAAACGGCAGGCTTGAGGCCGCCCTGTACTGTTCCTACGGCATCGAATACAGCCAGTTCCTCATAAAGCCTACTATCTCATACGATATTACCGACAACCTGAAAGCTACACTGGCGGCACTTGTGTTCGGCGGCGAAAAAGACTCGCTCCTTGGACAGTATTCCGAAAATGATGAAATCTATTTAAAAATAAAATACAGTTACTGAGAGAATTCACACCGCTTCACATTCAGCTCAATGTATTCCTTGACATATCAATTATTTTCTGATTCTTAATAGAAAATATATTTTTATTTCAATTAGTTATGACTGGAGGTTGAAATGGCTCAAGACCGTTTCAATGATACATCAAACGATGTCATCAGGCTCGATTTCGGCATGGTCGCCTGCCACCTGATAAGGTTCGATTCATGGTATGTCCAGGTTGATACGGGATACATCAATGACTTTCAGAAGTATATCAGCGTGCTTCAGGAAAACGGCATCAAGCTTGAGGACATAAAATATGTTTTCCTTACTCACCATCATGATGACCATGCAGGTATGTTAAGCGCTATCGTATCCCTTAACCCTGAAGTCAAAATAATCGCCCATAAGAAGTCGGTGTATGGTCTTGCGCTGGGACGGAACATTCTGAAAACAACAGCAAGGTGCCCCAATCTTTTGTGCGTCTTTCTGCTCAAGATGAAAAAGCTCGATAAAAACTGGACGCACAAGTTTCCTCAATTCACATTCAGGGAAACGGACATCCTTATCGATGATGGGGATGACGGAATTTCTCTTGACAGCCCCGGCATAAAGAACGGCGTTGTCATGTGCACAAAAGGTCACAGCGAGGACCATATCTCGCTTGTCTTTCCCGGCGGAAACGCCTTTGTAGGGGATGCGGCTGTAAATTTCCTCCCCTGGACGCGGACATTTCACACCGAGACTTATATAGAAGACCTTCAGATATATTATGATGACTGGAAACGCCTGAATGACATATACAATGTCAAAACCATCTACCCTTCTCACGGAACGCCCTTCGGCATCAACATGCTGCTGAATGACATCGGAAAGTTAACACATACAAGACGCTTCCCGAAAGTCACGAGCTGGATGAGCGATTAAGGTTTTTTTTACAGTCCTTTTACGGGACCGGGGCCATGCCTTACGTAAGATTCCAGGCGACGTCGAAGCCGTCGCGCACGGCATTGGCGATGCGGCCTATCTTGCGGGCGTCGCCTATCGTATAGAGCCTTACGAAGTGCGGCCTCAGCTCCTTGGCAAGCCTGTCGTTGCTGCGAACTCCGACTGAAAGAACTACATTGTCGATCTTTTCTTCCATTCGCTGGCCGTTTGTAGTGTTCTCGAGGATTATTCCGTCAGCGGTAATCTTGACAAGCTTGTGCCCGGTGATGAAGTCCACATGGTATGCCCTCAACCTCGGCATGACGTCGTCAAGGTGTTGAGAATGGGCGCCAGGCCCGATATCTTCCATCATCTCAACGACGAGAACATGGTTGCCGTCCTCGGCCAGCTTTTCTGCGGTTTCGAGTCCGGTCATGCCCGAGCCGATTATGGCCACCCTCTCCTTTTTAATCATAACTGAGCCGTCAAGCACCTCGGTGACCGTGCAGACATGAGGCTGCTTAACTCCATCGATAGGCGGGGTGACGGCGTTTCCGCCGGTCGCAATTATGATTGCAAAGGGGTCGAGCTCCCTGATCATATCGAAAGTAGCCTCTGTATTGAACCTGAACTCTGCGCCATTCTTGACTGCGGCATTATATAGGTCAGTGAAGCACCAGTTTATTTTCTCCTTCTTGGGCGGCTTGTTTGCAAGCTGCAGCTGGCCGCCCGGAAATGCATTTTTCTCGAATACAATCGGCTTGAATCCCCTTAAGCCGAGTATCTCGGCAGCGGAAAGTCCGGCCGGGCCTGCGCCTATTATTGCAACTACCCTTCCGTTTCCGTTTTTGAGAGGTTCGGCGGTTTCGCGTTCGCGGCCCAGCCGCGGATTAACGGCACATTCAAGCGGCTCCCCGTGAACGGCGTTTGCAAGAAACGACTCGAAGCACCACAGGCAGGAGATGCAGCGTTTTATGTCCTGTTCGCGACCTTCACTTACTTTCTTCGACCAGGCCGGGTCTGCCAGATGAGGCCGCCCCAGACATACGAAATCCTGATAACCATCGCTCAGCTGTGCCTCGGCCTGCTCGGGACTGCGTATGAGGTTAACCGCAAGGACAGGAATATTGACCTGCTCTTTGACCGCTTTTGCAAGATTCTTCCGCCAGCCCGGATCATATGAGATGGGTTCAAGCCAGTAGTTCATTGTCTCATAATTGGCCGAAGATACGTCTATGGCGTCGACTCCTGCCCTTTCCAGCCGCTTCGCCATCTCTATACCCAGTTCGAGCTCGATCCCCTGCCCCGGATGCCCGATGCAGCGGTAATATTCGTCAACGGCAAGGCGCACGGCAATGGGAAAATCCGGGCCGCACAGGCCTCTTATGTCCCGGATGATTTCGAGTATAAAGCGCATGCGGTTTTCCAGAGAGCCGCCATATTCATCGGTGCGCCGGTTCGTATGCGGGCTTAAAAACTGCTGTATCAGATAGCCGTGGGCTGCATGCAGTTCAACCCCGTCGCCGCCAGCGAGTTGAACCCGCCGGGCCGCCTTTGAAAAGTCTTTTACCAGCTGTCTTATTTCCCAGTGCATGAGCGCCCTTGTTTTCTGTCCGGAATACTGACACGGGACAGCCGACGGCGCAACCACCGGCGGGACCAGACCTGTTTTTGCAAACCTCTCGGCAGCAGGAACCAGCTTGAAGAAATATTTCCAGTATCCGGGCCAGATCCGGCCTGTCATCTCCATAAGCGGCCAGGTCCCTATCATGAGTGAATTGCTCTGCCTGCCCGGATGGTGAAGCTGGCAGAAAATCTTTGTTCCGTGTTTATGAATTCTCTCGGCCATACGGGCGAAAGGCTCTATATGGCGGTCACCCGACATCGCCAGCTGCCGCGGCAGACCTGCTCCGTGGCGTTCGTTTACGCGTGTTACTCCTGTGATAATAAGTCCCAGACCGTTCTTTGCACGCTCTTCAAAATAGTTTATCAGCTGTTCCGAGGGAGTTCCGTCAAAATTAGCCATACCAACCTCAAGTGCTGGCATAACTACACGGTTTTTTATTCTGACGGTACCGATCAGGCCTTCTGAAAAAAGATGCTCATATTTCATATGTGCTCCTTGATGATCTCTCTTATTGACCACCGGCATACTTATACCATCCTGATTTCCTGTTCAATAAGAGAGTTTAACGATAATACTTTTACATAATTCATGGCAGGAAAGAAGGATATGCTAATACGGATAATAAGGATATGACAAAAGACTTCAGATTCTTCTTCGAAATAAAAGAGCAGCCGGGAGTTTTTCACTCCCGGCTGCTTCTCTTTTAATGCCTGATCAGTTTCTGATGTTCTTCCTGTCTCTTTCTACCAGCCCAGGACTATGATCTGAGTCGGGATATTCTTGTCAACCACGGTCCCGTCGCCAAGCTGGCCCATTACGTTGTAGCCCCAGCTCCATAGTGAAGAGTCTGACTTGAGCGCGAAGCTGTCGAAATACCCGATATCCACCGAAAGCCAGCCCGAACCGTCAATCGCCGTCGGGACTGTCTTATTAACAGTTGTCCCGTCGCCAAGCTGGCCGTTGCTGTTATAGCCCCATGCATAAAGGGTGCTGTCGTTCTTTAATGCCAGGGTATGCGCCGTTCCGGTATCGAACTGATACCAGTTGGTGGCACTGGTGATCTGCACCGGAGATACCTTGCTTACAGTGGTCCCGTCACCGAGCTGTCCGAGAAGGTTCTTGCCGAAGCCCCAGAGCGTTCCTGAAGCCTTCTTTGCAATAGTCTGGTCGTCGCCTGCGCTTACAAGCACCCATGTGGTTTCGGTTCCTACCTGCATGGGCTCATACTTGGTGATAAGGTTGCCGATGCCCAGCTGGCCGTAGCCGTTGCGGCCCCATGTCCAGAGCTTACCGCTGCCGTCGATGGCCGCGGTATGGTTGCCGCCGGCGTCTATCATCAGCCAGCCTGGCAGGCCGTCGCCCACGAATGACGGGACATTGCTGTCCATCATCGACCCGCTGCCGAGCTGACCATAGGCGTTGTCACCCCAGGTCATCAGTGTGCCGTCGGCCTTTATGCCAACGGAATGGTTGGATCCTGCATCAATGGCTGCCCAGTTCGTGTCCGTGCCCACTTGAGTCGGGGCGACTCTGGTTACCGTGTCCCCAAGTCCCAGCTGGCCGTCTCCGTTGAATCCCCACGCCCAGAGCGTGCCGTCGGTTTTGATAGCCAGGCTGTGATAGTTGCCTGCCGAGACTGTGAGCCAGTCATTGGACGAACCTATCTGTGTCGGAAGGAGTTTGTTTACTGTGGTGCCGTCGCCCAGCTGGCCATACGCATTGGCTCCCCAGGCCCAGAGCGTGCCGTCCGCCTTTACTGCAAGCGTGAAGTTGAACCCGCCCGAGAGCTTCATAAGGTCGCCTGTTGGAGTGACCGTGATGGTGCATGAATCGCTTGAGGAAAGTGCGCCGGGGTCGGTCACGGTCAGCTCAAATGTCAGCGGCCCGGTATCGAACGGAGCAAAGAAGTATGCGATGGCAGAATTGGCGTTGATCAGAGTTACCGCTGTACCGCCTGTCTGGACCCAGTGGTATGATGCTATCCCGTCTGAATCCGGGTCGGTTGAACCGGTTCCGTTCAGGTAAACGACAGAGAGTCTTGCCGCGCTCTGGTCAGGCCCTGCGTTGGCTGCCGGAACCGCGTTCACCCATGTGACATTGATGTCAACAGAGTCGGTGTTTATAAGACCTCCCGTGTCTGTGACCGTCAGTTCGAATGTAAGCACCGCTCCGCCTATATTGACGTCAGGGGCTGTGAATGTGGGATTGATTGCAGTCGGGTCTGATAGAGTTACAGACGGACCTGCGGTCTGAACCCAGGAATAAGAAGCTATCTCGTCATCGGGATCAGTTGAGGCTGAGCCATCAAGCGTCACAAGAATTCCCTCTTCAATGGTCTGGTCAGCTCCCGCGTTGGACACCGGCGGTATGTTGCTCCAGCTCACGTTTATGTTTACGGTGTCTGTCCCCATGAGGCCGCCGTCGTCGGTTACTGTAAGTTTAAAGGTGATCGATTCCCCTGCCGGGCCCACATTGGGTGTCGTGAATGTCGGCTGAACAGCTGTGGGATCAGAGAGAACGACTCTCGGGCCTGCCGTCTGCTTCCAGAAATAGGTCACAATTGTGCCATCCGTATCGAATGATGCGGAGCCGTCGAGTGAGGCCAGCGAATTCTCAGCCACTACCTGGTCTGGTCCTGCCTCTGCTGCGGGTGGTATGTTGTTGCCCGATACGTTCACGACAACGCTGGCCGTATCCGAAAGGGCGGTGGCGTCAGTCACTGTCAGCTCGAAGACCAGTGCGGCTCCACTTTCGCCTAGGCCGGTAGGCGCCGAGAATGTCGGCTGAATTGCACTCGGGTCATCCAGCGTTACTGTCGGACCGTCCGTCTGCACCCATGCATAGGAGACAATGTCTCCGTCATGGTCTGTCGAGTTCGACCCGTCAAGAGTTACAATGACGCCCTCCCCCACTATCTGGTCGGGGCCTGCATTAGCCACAGGTGCAACCGGCGGATAGGGGGCTGTGATGGTCCATGAAACCGTGTCGACGATGGGACTTTCCGGCCCTCTCGCGACCAGAACATGCACTCCCGCAAGTGCGGTATATGTATATGAATTCCCGGTGACACCCGGGATGGTGTGGCCATCCAGGGTCCAGGTGAATTGCATATCGCTGGGCAGGGCATGCACTGTGAACTTCTTTGTGGCGCCATACTCCATGGTAACATCGGTGTTGAATGGCGACTTGATTATGATGCACCCGCTCAGCATAGCTGCGGTCAACACTAAAATCAGCAGTAAATGTTTTCTCATGGCAGCCTCCTAGAAAGTGAATACATAGCCGGGGATGCTCTGGCCGTTGTAGATGACTGTGGTTGTGCCGGGCAGGATCTCCATATCAGCAACCGGAACATTGACGCTGTTGAACTTGCCGGCGACATTGCCTGTGAACCAAACATAACCGGTGATTTCGCCGTTCATGCTGAGGTCGACAGATCCATCCAGATCGGCATTGCCGATAACCAGCTTCCTCTTGGTCGGGCTGCAGTCCAGCTGCCCGATAAGCTCATTGTATGCAAGGGTCTCGATGAAGTTGACCATATTCGCCTCAACCTTGCCGCTTAAACCAGACAGATATATCTTGAGGTTCAGGTAGCCGTCGCCACAGTTGTCGTACCATGTCACATTGGTGCCCAGTCCTATAGGATTTGCTGCTATGAACAATCTTGACATGGGTATTCCAAGGGTCACGCTTTTCATAACGTTGTAGAACTCGTCAATCGTGTAGTCCATGCGCCCCTCGTCATAGCCGCTCAACAGGCTTTCTTCATAAGCCGGGTCGGTTGTGTCCGCAGCCACTTTGTAATACACGAAGCTCTTGAATCTGCCGACGATTGGTCTGGCAGCAGCCTCATAGGCATCGAGGTTGGCTGTCGCCTGTGCCGGGTCGTCGCTTGGAAGTGACGGGAAAGGAGGCAGAACCAAGGTCGGTGTCTCCTGGTTGCTCTGCATGTCGTCGAATGTGGTCTCAGTGCCTGCTGTTCTGCCTGCATAGGTGTATGTGCCTATAGCTGTGTTGGAGCGGTAAATCTTGTAATACTCTGCACCCTCTACAGCATCCCATGTTACCGTTATCTTGTTATCCAGGTTATGATTCTGCATCGGGTCTGTCTGCGATACCAGTATGACATCGGTTGCGCTCACATTAGTCGGAGTGGGCAGCTTTATCGGGCAGGGCCCGCTGGCAAAGACCAGCCTTACTGCTGTCCCCGGTTCTACCATGCTTCCCGGCGCCGGGTCCTGGCTAAGTTTCGTGCCTGCAGGTACCGAGTCGCTGCATTCATATTCAAGGTTGCATGTGAGCCAGCCTGTTGCCGTTATGTCGTCGCAGGTTGCTGCATTCGGAACCTCGACCGTACACGGCCCGTTGGACACAGTCAGTGTTACCGTCGAACCCGGAGATATGCCTGTTCCGGCTGCGGGGCTAAGGCTCAGGAACGTTCCAGGGACCGGGTAGTCATTGGTGCAGATTTCCACCTTATTGCAGACAAGACCCGCGGCTACGATCTCTTCACAGGTTGTTGCATTCGGGACCTGCGCCTGGCACATGCCTGAAGAAAGTGTAAGCGCAACGACTGAACCTGGCATCGCCATGAAACCCGGAGGAGGCGATTGGGTGATAACGCCGTCAAGCGGAACCGTCATGCTGCACTCCCTGATGCGGCTGCAGACAAATCCTGCCGCTTCGACATCGGCACAGTTTGTAGCGTTCGGAACCTCGACTTCTGCTGTGCAGGGGCCTGAGGACAGGACCAGATTTACCGTAGTGCCCTGCATCGCAAGCGTCCCTGCCGGAGGATCCTGGAACAGAACCACACCTGCCGGTATATCATTGTTGCAGCTTGTGGTCGTGCTGCATATGAAGCCTGCTGCTGCAAGGGATGCGCATCCTGTTGCCGCCGGTACTTCCACCTCATGATTGACGCATGGGCCGCTCGAGATAAGCAGTTGGACAGTCGAACCCGCAGGAACGCTCTCCCCAGGTGCCGGCGTCTGGGTTATGACATCGCCCTGCGCAACCGTCGGGCTGCAGCTCATTGCAGTATTGCATATGAGGCCCACATTTGTGATGTCAGAACAGCTGGTTGCCGTCGGGACGATAGCCGGAACAGATGTAACTTTGATGACCCATTCGCGCTCACCGTTTATGACGCCTATGCCGCCCATGCTAAATGTCGATGTGACTTTGAGATTATAAGTTCCGAGCACATGCGCAGAACTCTTGAATGTATAGCTGGAACCGGTTCCCACCTGGGCGCCGTCCAGAAACCACATGAATGTCCCCATCCCGTTGACCTTGAAGGTCTGGTTCTGGCTCCAGGTCAGGTCGACCGTACCTGCAGGCGGCGTAGTCGAAAAGATACACGCCGACAGCAGCATGAGGGGTATCATCATTATCAGTAAAAATTTTATGTTTCTCTTCATGCATTACCTCCGTCTTATTTTAATGCCCGGCTCAGGCGGCAATTGCGGCCGGCCCCTGAGCGGGTATGTCTGTTCGAGGAAGGCCTGAGGCCTTCCTCCCACCCCCGCGTTACCGGGCTCAAATCAGTCCCAAATAGTGAAGACAATGTCGTCCCACCATGAGTCAAGGTTGCCGTTGTTGTCGCCGCTGTTCCAGTGTATGCCCACGCTGCTGTTGACGAGCCTGTTAATGGCGACCTCATTGTATCCCCAGGATCCGTCCGGAATATTGCCGAGATCCTGGAGATATTCGCCGTCCACGTACAGGTCAACATCAGGGGTGACATACTGGCCTCCTATTGTGCACTCAACTGTTTTGCCGCAATTGCCTCTGGCCCACATGCTGACACTGAGAATGAATGTATTGGTGAAAGGCTTGGCCAGCCTGTAAGCGCCACTCGAACAGCCAAAGCCGAGTGTGCCGTTGCAGCCCTCTATCTTGTAGCTTCTGCTCCCCGAATACTTCTGGTCAGTGGCTATTGCTCTGGTGCCCATTGAGCCTGAGCTGTATTCGTCAAACCAGGGGGGCTTTACATTGTCATCCCAGTTCGTGACGGGCATATTGCCCTGTGAACAGGTCAGCGTCACAGTACCGGCAGTGCTTTCTATCATGCCATCGTTTACATAGAGGCCTATCTCATATGTCCCCCATATATCGAGCGTTACGATCGGGTTTACGATGAGGTCGTTGTTGAACGTGGCCGTGCTGCCTGCCGGTTTGCTGATTACCTCCCACCTGTAGCCGAGTATGGGGTCGCCGTCCGGGTCATAGCTTCCTGCGCCGCTCAGCTGCACTGCGCGGGACGCCCAGTGCGTCGGCTGCGGTGTTGATGTTGTCGCTACTGCAACAGGCCTGTTGTTGAACACATGGACCTGCATCGTATCGACCGCGCTCCACTCCGTGCCGTCGAACACCGAAAGCCCGATTGTGTAGTCGCCTCTCAAGTCAGGAGTGAAGGTCGGATCGGCGATGGTCGGGTCCGAAATCGTAGCGGTGCTGCCGAACGGTGTGTTGATGATGGTCCATGCATAGCCTGTTATCGGGTCGCCGTCCATGTCCGTACCGCTGCCATAAAGGCTGGCCGTAGCTGTGAGGTTGATGTTGATGTCAGAGCCTGCATTAGCAACAGGCGGATGGTTGCTCGTGTATATAGTTATATAGTCAGGCGCGCTCGATATCGGAGGCACGTCGTTGTCAGTGACTATAAGGCTCAGCACATAATCACCCTCAATATCAGGAGTGAAGGTCGGGTTTGCGATGTTCGGATTGGACAGTGCCGCAGTGCTGCCCTCAGGAGCCGAGACAACCGCCCACTCGAATGTTATCGGGTCGCCGTCAGGATCCGAGCCGCTTCCGTTGAGAGTTGCCGTGCTGAGGAACGGGATAGTCATGTCAGGACCCGCGTCAGCGACAGGCACCTGGTTGCTGCATGTGACCATAATCATATCCGAGCCGCTCAAATCTCCGTCGCTTACTGTCAGGGCAATCAGATACGCGCCCTTTTTGTCGCATGTAAGAGTCGGCATCGCCGTGTCGGCACCGGCCAGTGCTGCGGAGCTTCCCGTTGGCTTTGATGTAAGCGTCCATGAATACGTCAGCGATGTCCCGTCAGGGTCTGAGCTTGCACTGCCGTCGATGTATGCCGTTCCGTCCAGGTTCGGGACAAGGAGATCAGAGCCTGCCCTGGCTATCGGAGCGGTGTTGTACACTGTCACTACAACCCAGTCGATATTGCTGGTATACCTTCCATCGTTCACCGCCAGGCTCAGCACGTACATGCCCTTAATGTCAGGCGAAAACACCGGCTGAGACTTGGTAGCATCGTCAAGTGTTGCAGCGCTGCCGGCCGGACCTGAATCGATAGTCCACTGGTAAGTCAGGCCATGACCGCTGTAGTCGATGCTGGCCGTACCGTCAAGAACAGTGCTGTCCCCGTAGAGCACATTCTGGTCAACTCCCGCGTTAGCGACCGGTGGCGCGAAGTTATTGTAGACGCTGATGTTGACCGCATCCCCTATGCTGTTGAGCCTTCCGTCATTGACGATTAAACGGATCGTGTAGACGCCTTCAACATCAGGTACAAAGGTAGGCATCATGTCCCCGGGATTATCGAGCGAGCATGTGCTTCCCGCTGGCTGGCTTACTATCTCCCAGATGTAGGAGAGAGCTCTGCTTTCAGGGTCAAAGCTGCTGCTGCCATTAAGATAGACAGTGCTGCCGTTCAGGGCCAGCTCCTGATCGGGGCCTGCATTTGCCACCGGAGGCAGGTCTTCGACTACTTTAACCGTCCACGTCACACTCAGAAGTGATCCTGAGAGCTTGTCCGTTGTCACTACCATTATCGAAAATTCTCCCAAATCGGCCGAGACCGCCTGATAGGTGTAGGAGGTTCCTGTAGCCCCAGGGATCGGGGTTTCGTTCTTGTACCACTGGTAGGGTCCGTTGTTCTTTCCTGTTACCGAGAATGTCTGCGACTCCCCTGTGGCGAGTTTTATGACCGTGTCTGTTGCCGGGCTGCTGGACAGTATGCAGCCGCTCAACCATATTGCCATGAATGATAGCATGGCCAGCAAAATTGCATTTCTCTTCATCGTAACCTCCTGCATTTTATTTGACATGCAACGCTGAAAGTTGCAGTCCTTGCCTTTTCAAGGAGCCTGGAAACCATGTTTGAACGGTACAGTTTCATGGCCTTATCCCCTGTTACATCACCAGACCAACGTCGGAACCAGTTTGTCCACCAGGGTCCCGTCACCTAGCTGGCCGTTGTTGTTCTTGCCCCATGAATAGAGAGAATTGACCGCTCTGATACCGAGGGAATGATAATAGCCGGCATCAGCCACCACCCAGTCAGTATCCGTGCCTGCCTGTACCGGCACCAGACTGTCTGTCACAGTCCCGTCGCCAAGCTGGCCGTTGCTGTTGTATCCCCATGCCCAGAGCGTCCCGTCTGTCTTCACTGCAACCGTGTGCGCCGTGCCGGCGTCAGCCCTGCCCCAGTCTGCTGCAGAGCCTATCTGTACCGGCGCCAGTCTGTCAGATATATCCCCAAGGCCCAGCTGGCCATTGCTGTTGGAGCCCCATGTCCAGAGCGTGCCTGAAGCCTTCCTGGCAACCGTGTGGTTGTTGCCGGCGCTTACCTGCTTCCAGTCTTCGTCAGTCCCGATCAGGGTGGGAACAGTTCTGTCATTTGTGGTTCCGTCTCCGATCTGGCCGTTATAGTTGTCGCCCCAGGCCCAGAGTTTCCCGCTGGCATCGATGGCAGCCGTATGCTGAGCTCCTGCTTCAACCATGGTCCAGCTGTTGCCGGCGCCGATATTGGTCGGCACCAGTCTGCCTGTCGTGGTACCGTCTCCGATCTGGCCGTCGCTGTTACTGCCCCACGCCCAGATCGAGGCGTCTTCCTTCATGGCTACGGTATGATTTGCCCCGGCGTCTATCATGATCCAGTCACTGGCCGTGCCTATCTGCTTCGGAATCAGGCTGATCGATGTCGTGCCGTCGCCGAGCTGGCCGCTTGCATTATAGCCCCAGGCCCAGAGTGTTCCGTCGGTCTTGATGGCCACAGTATGGTTGTTGCCTGCGGCAACCGATGCCCAGTCGGTATCGGTTCCGATCTGGACAGGGACTGACTTGCCTGTGACCGTACCGTCGCCGAGCTGGCCATATGTGTTGCGTCCCCATGTCCACAGGGTTCCGTCTGCCTTGATTGCCGCAGTGTAATAGAACCCGCCTGAAATATGGATATATACCGGAACCGCTCTTATTGTAACCGTACATGTGTCTGTTGCAGTAAGTGAGCCTGCGTCAGTAACGGTAACTCTGAATGTGAGCACAGAGCCTATCGTAACGTCTGCATTGAATGAGGCAATCGATGAGTCGGAATTGATGATCGTTACTGAAGGTCCGCCGGTCTGCTCCCAGAGGAAGGAAACTATCCCGTCGTCGACATCACTCGATGCCGTAGCATCAAGGGTTACCGCTTCATCTTTTTCCACCTTTTGATCTGCACCCGCATTGGCTACCGGCGCTGCATTCACCCAGCCGACGTTTATTGTTACGCTGTCGGTTGACAGAAGCCCGCCGAAATCGCTGACCGTAAGTTCGAATGTCAGGACATCGCCTGCCATGCCCACATCAGGTGTCGTGAATGAAGGATTAATGGCATGAGGATCGGAAAGCGTCACGGCAGGTCCGCCGGTCTGTTCCCATGTGAATCCGGCCACTCCGTCATCCGGGTCTGTGGAGGCCGATCCGTCGAGTGTTACAATTATGCCTTCATCTTTATCCTGGTCGGGTCCTGCATCTGCCACAGGCGGCAGGTTGGACCAGCTGACGTTGACGATTACCGTATCGGTTGATCTGAGCCCGCCCAGGTCCGTTACTGTGAGTTTGAATATCAAAGCTTCCCCGCCCTGACCGACCGATGAAGGTGTAGTGAATGTCGGGGACACTGCAGACGGATCTGAGAGTGTAACAAATGGCAGAGGTCCTGCAATCTGCTCCCATTCATATGAGACTATGCCGTCATCCGGGTCCGTGGAGGCCGATCCGTCGAGCGTCACTTCCTGTGACTCTAATGCCAGCTGGTCAGCACCGGCATTTGCATCAGGCGGAGAGTTGTCCCATGAGACGTTTACAATTGTTGTAGCAAGGGATGACAGCGAGGTTGCATCTGTCACCGTCAGCTGGAATGTGAGCGTTGCTCCGCCTGTTCCAACTGTAGGAGATATGAATGTCGGCTTCGCTGCACCCGGGTCAGACAGTTCAACCGTCGGACCATCAAGTTGCACCCAGGAATAGGAGACTATGTCATTGTCCGGGTCATTAGAGTTGGAACCGTTCAGCGTTACTGTGACGTTCTCGCCCACATTCTGGTTCGCTCCGGCATTTGCAGTGGGTGGACCGTTGGAGGAAATCAGCCATACTGCCGTATCCCTGCTCCAGATAGGTGAGGATATGGTCTCCACCAGGAGTTGATGCGTACCGGGTTCTGCCGTGTATGAACAGGAGTCGGTTGTGCATGAAGGTATCTTGACCCCGTCAAGATACCAGGTGAATGTATGCTTTCCGATCGTCATGATCTTAAAGGTCTGCGTCTCGCCATATGACATCGTCACATTATCAGCCGAGGGAGTTTTGGTTACAATGCACCCGCTCAGCATGGCTGCCAGCATTACGATAAAAATTAATAGAATATGCTTTCTCATCATAACCTCCCCTTAGTCGAAGAAACTGCAGGCATGTCCGGTTGCAGTCTGGCCGTTGTATATGACTGTGCATGTTCCGGTCTGCAGCACTCCTGCGCTGACCGGTATGCTCATGCCGGTGAACTTGCCGGCGTAGTTGCCAGTGATGTCCATGGACCCGGTCAGTGTTCCGTTGATATTCAAATCGATCTCCTCGGATGAAACCAGGCTGTTTATTATCATACGCCTGCCTAGGCTTTCGCTGCAGTTGACGGCTCCGCCTGCGAAGACCAGCGAATCTATGAAGTTTTCAATGCTGATGCTCATGTTGGCCGGACTGTCCTCTGTGATTGAGATATGCATCTGGCCGGTAAGGCTGCAGTTATCGTAGAAGTACATGTTTGTTCCTACAAGCAGAGTCTCTGCAGACAGTATCATCCTTGCCATCGGGATGCCCTCGATCACGCCTGTGACTATCGTGTAGAACTCTTCGAGAGTATAGTCCATGCGCCCCTCGTCATATGCGCTAAGTTCGCTGTTGGGATGCAGAGGATCACCGCTGCATGCCCTGATCTTGTAATATTTGAAGCCTTTGAAGTCGTTGACTGCTGCCCTGGCTGCCGCCTCGTAGGCATCAAGCGCTTCAGAAGTAAGAGTATCCGGCCATGCCGGCAGCGCGAGCGTCTCGGTCTGTACATCATCAAATGCCGTCACCGGGGCGATGACAGTACCTATAAGGTTATATGTGCCTGTCGGAGTGTCTGCGCGGTATATCTTATAGGTCTCAGCATAAGGTACTGCATCCCATGTGATGGTGACCATGTTGTCAAGGTTGCTGTTGAGTACAGGGTCTGTGACCGATGTGAGTACTACGTCAGTCGCCTGGACATTGGCAGGTGCGGGAAGCTGTATCGTACACGGCCCGCTTGAAATGAGAAGCTGGACCGTCGATCCCGCCGGTACTGTCGTGCCTGCAACAGGGTCCTGGTTTATTACAGAACCTTCAGCCACAGTGTCGCTGCACTGAGTGCTCACGCTGCATGACAGCCATCCTGTCGCTGTTATGTCATCGCAGCTTGCTGCTGCCGGTACATCAACCGTGCAGGGACCGCTTGAAAGGGTGAGCGTCACAACAGCTCCGAGTTCTGTCGGTGTGCCAACCGGCGGGCTGATGCTGAGGCGTGTGCCTGGTATTGGATTATCATTGCTGCACGTCTCTACAAGGTTGCAGAGAAGCCCTGCCGCTGTAAGGTCGGCACAGGTCAGTGCATCGGGTACAAGAAGCGGACATGGTCCTGTGGATAGAGTCAGTGTAACTGTCGAGCCTGCCAATGCCATTGTGTAAGGTGCCGGGGACTGTTCAATCACGCCATCCAGAGGAACAGTGTTGCTGCATTCCCTTTCGCGGCTGCAGACAAAGCCTGCAGCCTCGACATCCTCACAGCTTGTGGCGTTGGGCACTTCAATCTCTACCGTGCAGGGACCCGTGGAGATTAAAAGACCGACTGTCGAGCCGGGTGCCACCATTGTGCCGGCTGCCGGGTCCTGACTGATTACCATACCTGTGGGGACAGTGTCGCTGCAGCTGTGTGATACGCTGCAGACAAGGCCCGCAGCTTCGAGTTCAGTGCAGCTCGTTGCTGCCGGGACCGGTATTTCACTCGTGCACTCTCCGGATGAGATGACAAGGTGCACTGTGCTGCCCAGCGGAACACTTGTTCCCGCTTCAGGCGTCTGGCTGATGACTTCACCCTCGGGGACAGTGTTGCTGCAGTTAAGCTCTGTATCGCATATGAGGCCTGCATTCATTATATCCGCGCAGCCTGAGGCTACTGGGACAAGCACGGTGGAGCTCACGTTTACAGTCCAGACGGCCTGTGTCTTGCCGATCGCGACCGAATTTGTTACCTTCACCTCATGGGTCCCCAGACTGAACAGGAAGCTGTTGAAAGTATAGCTTGCTGCGGTCGCACCACTTATGGCGCCGCCATCCACGTACCATTGATATGTCCCCATGCCGGAAACCTTGAATGCCTGCGTCTGGCCCCAGTTCAGGTTGATGGTTCCCTCAGGCGGGGTGGTTGAGAGGATGCACCCCGACAATACTATCATGGGTATCATCATTATCAGTAAAAATTTAATGTTTCTCTTCATTCATTACCTCCATCTTATTTTAATGCCCTGCGAAGGGGCCATTCGAACCAGCCCGAACGCGGGTGTGTCTAAGCTGGGAAGGCGGCAAACCTTCCCAGCTGATAGCCAGACTGCAGCTAGTTCCAGTAATTGACAGTGATGTCATCAAAGTACAATCTGTTGGTTTTACGGCTAAACCAATAATAACGCATCTCTACGTTTGCCCTGAATTCAATATTTGTGACAGTATCCGCAAAGTTGTAAGTCCACTGTTGCCAGGTGTTTTGAGACCCGGACAGGGTTACTGTTGCACGTTCAATGCCGTTTACGAGTAGTTTTGCATTCGGGGTATAGCCATCTGAATCCTTCGCCCATGCAGTCCATATGCTTACAGATGTTACCGGGCCGGGATAATTCTTGGAAATCTGTCCCCATCCACTTCTGCCGCTGCTACCACTATTATAGGATACAGTTCTGAAGCTGTACGAGCCTCCGGATGTATGGTTTAAGGCATTTGAAGTTCCAACAGAACTTGTATAGTCGCCACTCGATTGAGTCCAGCCGAACAGTGCTGGGCCCTCAAAAGTGGTTATTGTATCAGTGGCTGTGCTGTTGACAACAGTTGTCGTGCTGGCGCCGCTGGTAATCCAACCGTCACTTACTGTCAGGCTAAAGGTGTAGGTTCCGGGAGCGGCCATGTTGAACCATGGTGTGGCAGTGTTGGCACCGTTAAGGGTTACCGTTGTACCGCCTGTCTGTGTCCACGCATAGCTCAGCGGGTCACCTTCAGGATCGGAGGATGCTCCGCCGTTGAGTGTTATTCCGTTGCGGTTTGCGTAAAGGACATTAGCATAGGTTCCTGCATCGGCTGTCGGCCCGCTGTTTGTGTAGTTGACCGTTACCGTGCTTTCAGTACTTGCGGCAAAGCCGTCGCCGACGACAAGTCCGATGACATATGCCCCGGGCCTGTCCGTAGTGATGGTTGGGGTCTGGCTTGTCGGATTTACAATTGTTGCAGTACTTCCGGACGGGCGCGATTTGAGTGTCCATGCGTAACCCAGCGGGTCGCTGTCGCCATCCGTGCTGCCGCCGCCGTCAAGGGTGAATATCAGAGGCGTTCCGTATGCCCTGTGGTCACTCTGATTTGCCCCGGCATTAGCCGTCGGAGCGGCGTTGGTATAGGTAACCGTAACCGTAACCTCTGCGCTTTCTATGGCGCCGTCATTAACGGTCAGGCCCACCACATATGCACCTGGAATGTTGGATGTAATCGTCGGGTTTACTGCAGTGGTACTGGAAAGCGCAGCAGTGCTTCCTGCAGGCTTTGAGATGATCCTCCATTTGTATGTGAGAGGGTCGCCGTCAATGTCATGGCTGGCGCTCCCGTCAAGACCTACTACCAGCAGGGTGCCATATGCCGAGTGCGCGCTCTTGTTGGCCCCGGGGTCTGCAACAGGCTGGTTATTGATGACATGCACCTTCATCGTGCTTTCAATACTGTCAACCTGTCCATCGTTCACGATGAGCCCGAGTACATAGTCTCCCCTCATGTCAGGCGTGAAGGTGGGTTTTGCAATGTTAACGTCAGATATAGTACTGTCTCCACCGCTGCCCATTGGCGCACTGATGACCCTCCATTTATAGGTCAGAGGATCGCTGTCCGGGTCTGTTCCGCTACCGTCGAGCAACGCTGATGTGTTGCTCGCCATTATAACGTCGGCGCCTGCATCAGCAACGGGCTGATGATTGTTTGTGGATATCACCACTGTCGATGGCGCGCTGGCAAGACCGGTGTTGTCTGTAGCAACCAGTGAGAACACGTAGGAGCCCTGCACATCAGGTGTGAATGTCGGATTTAGAATGGTTGCGTCAGAAAGAGCCGCTGTGCTGCCGGATGGACTTGAAGTTATTGTCCAGAGATAGGTCATCGGGTCGCTGTCCGGGTCAGAGGCGCTGCCATTCAATTGTGCTGTCTCACCCAGGTTGAGGTATATCGGGTCGCCTGCGATGGCTGTCGGCACATGGTTGGAACAGGTCACAATGACAGTGTCCTCGTTGCTCAAAAGGTCACCGTCACTCACGATAAGCTTCATGATATACGAACCCTTTTTGTCAGGTGTGAAGTTTGGTGTGGCAATTGATGGATTGCTGAGATCTGCTGTGCTGCCGTACGGCCTTGAAATGATGGTCCATGTATATTCCAGCGCAGTGCCGTCAGGGTCTGAGCTTTCAGTGCCGTTGAGCGTTGTCGAGCCTCCCAGGTCGGCGATGGTCGTATCGGAACCGGCATTGGCAATCGGCGGGTTGTTGTAGACGACTATCACGACAAGGTCTATGCCGCTGTTGTATACGGTATTGTTGACGATGAGGCTCACGACATAAACGCCCTTCTTATCAGGGATGAATTTAGGCTTCTGTGCTGTGGGATCATCGAGCGTAGCAGCACTTTCTGCCGGGCCGGAGTCGATCTTCCAGCTGTAGGTAAGTTCTGCTTCAGCCGGGTCGGAGCTGTTGCTTCCGTCGAGGGTGACCTCGCTGCCGAAGAGCACACTCTGGTCAATGCCTGCATCTGCTATGGGCGGTGCATAACCTACATATGAATTAATGATAACTGTGTCAGGGGTGCTGGTCAGTCTTCCATCGTTGACTATGAGGACGATTGTGTATGCGCCCTGCTTGTCGGGAACGAAGATCGGATTCTCAGCATTGGGATCGTCAAGACCGGCTGAGCTCCCTTCCGGACGTCCTACTATTTCCCAGACATAGTTCAGGGGCTGGCCTTCAGGATCAAGGCTTGCGCTGCCGTCTAGCTGAACCGGGTTCGGGTAAATGAGATTCTGGTCAGGACCTGCATTGGCGACAGGCGGCAGGTCGTCGACAACAGTCACTGTCCAGACAAACTCGTTAGTGACGTTGAACGAATCTTTTGTCGATACCTTTATGGAAAATGTCCCCAGATCTTCGAGGACGGCATCATATGTGAAGGACGCGGAAGCATTTCCGACAATCGTGCCGTTTTTGGTCCATGTATACGGGCCGTTCGCAAAGCCTTGGACCGAAAACTTCTGCGAATCGCCCACCTTGATGGTTACTAATGAGTCTGAGGGGCTGTGTGAAGTTATACAGCCACTCAGCCATATGGCCATGACAGAAAGCATTATTAATAAAATTGCATTTCTCTTCATTGTTACCTCCTGCATTTTATTAGGTCTGCAGTTTTATTCTGCAGCCTGTATCTTCTGCTGATAAAACGATTGGTTTCTGACTGGTTTACACAGAGGAAAGGCCCATCCCTGTTCATCGTCCCCATGCACATAGCAACCTCCCGCGTTTTAGATGTAACTTAATCATCTGAAAACAAAGCCCGTAAATGGTGTAAATCCCCATTTAAAACCTTTTGCCTCGTGTCATCATTAGATTGCATCAAAAATATTCCGAGGGTGCTTCGGCATCATCAAAACCCGCTAACAGCGAGCCCGTAACGAAAACCTTTATCTTAAGATGTGACAAATCAAGGATTCTTCTAAGGTGTAAAATTGCTATAGACAATAGCCTTTGGTTTAATAGACCTCAAATAACATTCAATTAGAATATTAAATTACTTTAAGCATATATAGAACATGAAATTATATGTCAATATACATTTGTTTATTAATTATATTTATTATTTATTATAAAGGTGATGCTCATATCCTGAATGTCAAATAAAAATACTTGATCGTTTCGACAATAGTCCAGAACAGGCCTTCAAGCTGATAGCTGAACGGAAACGTGAGGATATTTCTGCCGATATCCTGAGGCCTCTCATCCTGATAGTTAAATCCTCTTATGATGACTATCGGCGTACACTCGTTGCTGTTTCCCATGACATCACCGGCCATTGAAGCAAGGGGATAAACATAGTTGGAACCTCCACCTGTACCTACCCTCCCGAATACATCGACCTGTCCCCAGTTCCGTTCGACTGGATCTATTCCACTGTATGCAAGAGGTACATCCCAGTTTCCCAGAACAGCCCCCCCTCCAAGACTGTCAATTATAATCGCTGCCGTATATTTGCCTGTCGCTTTCCTTATTTTCTCTCTCAGGTCATCTGCTGTCTTTCTAGGGTTTTCCGGAAGCAATACGGCATATCCTTCAGGCACATTCTGGCAGTCGATGCCGGCATTGTCAGCCAGGTATCCATGCTTTCTTATCATCCATCTGACCGAATAGGAAAACTCCATTATTCTGTTTGCATCCTCTTCCGAAAGACCGGGTTTGGCCAGAGAAAGCAGTATATCTCTGTACTTTTTCATTTTCAAAAGCCTTCCGCCAGGCATGACAAAGCTTACCTTTCCTTCACGGTTTATGAGTTCGATAAGACCCGGATTTTTACCGTAGTATGCAGCTATCTTTCTGGATCTCTCAGAAGGAACAACTGAATCCAGCCTGACGCAGCGGCCCTCAAGTATGCTTACTATCTTAGATGTCACAACTACTATGTCCCTGTCCTGAATCTGGACGTTATCTAGAACAAGGTCAGCTACATCTATCTTTCCATAATCTTCCGGAATAACCGGCCTTTTCAGCATAACAGGAATGAATTTCACTTCATTGATGCCCACTTTGCTTATATTCTCCTTCATGATTTCAATAAAATTCCTGCATGACCTTTTAAACTTTGTCAACCGAGATTCTAATCCATAAATATACATAGTCGTTGATTTATGCAGGTAAAAAATATTAAAATATGAACAGAGTAATTCATTTGAATTACAAAAAGGGCATTCAATCGATTGTGGAGGCTTTTCCGTATGAGAAAGTATCAGTTCAGTATCATAGCAGTTTCTGTTTGTCTGGTAGCATTTCTTATTAGCGGGTGTTTATTATATCTGGATACCGACAGGGTATATTATCTTCCATATCCCGAAGGTTTTTCGAGCACGGTTGCACAAGGCAATCAAGGTCTGCTAAGCCACTATGAATTGAAAAAATTCGCAATTGATTTTGTCTTGCCAATGAACACCCCGGTTTTAGCCGCACGTTGCGGCAGAATAGTGGAGGTAGTATTAAGCAATAGGGATATAAATTGCGCATCTAAAACCCTGTGCCCCAGCAATTATATAACAATAGAGCACATAGATGGCACCAGGGCAAAGTATGTCCATCTGAATCAGGACATGAACCCCAGCGTGCAGGTGAATGAATATGTTGAGAGAGGACAATTTATCGCATTCTCGGGAAACAGCGGCAACAGCTGGATGCCGCACCTCCATTTCGAGGCCTGGGCTCCAGATAAAAACGGAGATTTTAATCAAACCTTGAGGGTACATTTCATGGATGTTGAAGGAGATGGCGTTCCTCGTGCATATAATACCTATACATCCCAGAACCGTCTGGGCAACGGGAATTGTTTCGGAGACAGCAGTCTGATATCTGAATAAGAGATGGCGTACTGAGGAACTAAGATACTGCTCCATACAGTCACTGTCTAAAATGTTTTTCATGGTCGGAAAGCGGGGATTTGAACCCCGGACCCCAGCGTCCCGAACGCTGTGCTCTACCAGGCTGAGCCACTTTCCGAATGAATCACTTTATTAGAGACAAACTTTCATTTAGTCAAGCGCTAACAGCCCTACTCTCCATCATAGTTTTCATAGGAAATGAACCGTTCTCTGACGACCCTTGAGTCCATCTGCGAATTTATATTAAGCGGATATTTGGGGTTATAGAACTTGAACATCTTGTCAATATCGAACCCGGTTATCGGTATGGTAATATCTATTCCTGTAAAGACCTCGCTGGTTTTTCTTCCCGATTCCGGCGCATCACCTCTGAAACCCAGATATGCCTGAAGAGGTTTTATCGGCTGAACCTGCAACTTTATGCTTCCCCCGGTTAGGCTGTCTTCATGTTTGCCGCTGTAATAGTAAAGGCCTGGCCATATTGTTATGAATGCATAGTTTGGAACAGGTATGCAGACATTAAGGTCAAACCCCGGCAATGCCTCCTGGCCGCTGTTCAAGCCGGATGTGGGAAGATAGGCGTTGAAATAGGCCGAACCGTATTTGTAAAAGACCTCTGCGCCTAAGCCGAAGCGCCTGTGATTATGGTCATTGTTATAGTCGAAATATCCGTTAATGCCGCCGATGATCTCACCGGAGAACATTGCAAAGCGCCCACCCCCTCCCAGGCTTACTCCCAACTTCTCATGTCTGAGTGTAAGCATGGGATCGGCAAAAAAGACAATGGAGTTGTATGACCCGAATGAAATCATGGTATCTGCCATATATCCCGGGCTAGACTGGTCTGACACCATAAGCCCGCCTCCGGCCCATACGAATTCCGGCATTGCCCCAAAAGATTTCGCCGGGCAGAAGATAAGGCACACTATAATGATTAACTTCAGCCTCCTCATTTTATACCTCCGTTCTGATATCGTTTTAAGCTTACCAGACTGCTTTAATTGCCTCACAAACCGACTCCGGCCTTACTGTTGTCATCGGTTCGTTGTGCAACATGCGCATATAGTTTATCTGACTTGTGCCAAAAGGAGGAATGCTGACCCTCGGACATATCCTTATATGCGGCGTAAATATATCGCTACCAAGCCTTAAATAAACAGACATGTTCAGACTATGCATGTTAAGCGAATCTATATAGGCAAGTACTTTAATAATGCCTGATAGCATCTCGGAAAGTATGCCTCCCCTTAAATCAGGCGCACCTGTACAATTTTTTATGACACCGATTACATCGAATATCCCTAGAGGGGCAAAAGCAACCACCCACGATATATTTTTGCTTTCCGCAATAAATCTCCGGGTCTCTTTCTTTTCCTTCTCGATAAGAGCATGCCAGAACAGTCCACCATCATTTCCTGAATATTCTGACAAACCTTGTTCCATTGAACTGTAATAATTTGTCGGTGTTGAAGAAGCCGATACCTGCAGATGGGGGTGTACGATCGACCCGCCTGCTAGTGGCATATAGTTCCAGTTTATGGATTGATAGACCGCAGACGGTTGTCTTGATGCAATCTCTTCAAGATAGTCGATGCAGCAGTTTATGGAATCGGCGAGTATAGTCTCATCAAACTCTCCGAGAGACACATAATGCTTTTTCGTCATAACCGTGACGGCTGCATTTTCATCGTTCGGAAACGCATTCGGAAAGCAGATCGCATCACCCCTGATAAACCTTTCGCTGCTTATGATATCAGGGTGAAACTTCGGTGTGACGAGCTCCACGATTTCCGGGCAGAACGGGCAGATTTCCTTTGATTTTTCGATTAATTCGGCCAGGTCGGGCTTCTCAACCGGCCTGACCGGGAAATTAAGTATCCTTGTAGAATGGCCTGTGAGCGGATCATACCTGATCTCGGAAGTTGCATCTACAGGAGCAAACTGTTTCATGGGATCAAGATACCGGGAGACTTTAGAAAGGCAGATGAATTCCATGACCAGTTAATTACTATAGGCGCCTTTCAGGGTCAAGCATATGAACAATAGTTTAATACCGTCGTTTTTCAGGCAATATTTTCATAACCTTGTAAACGCATCTCTGCCTATGTATAATCTATTCTATAATATTTATTTCATAATAATAGGAACTGATGAATGAACGACCCTCTCCTTGCACGGCAGACCATGGTACGCGACCAGATAATGGCGCGGGGCATCCAGGATAAAAAGATATTAAAAGCCTTCACCGATGTTCCCAGGCATAAATTCGTGGAAGACTATCTCAAGTACAAGGCCTATGACGATTATCCTTTGAGCATCGGTTTCGGCCAGACCATTTCCCAGCCCTATATGGTGGCCATTATGACCGAGGCCCTTATGCTCAAGCCTGAAAGCAAGGTACTGGAAATAGGCACGGGCTCGGGTTATCAGACCGCAATCCTGTCAAAGCTCGCAAACTTCGTGTATTCAATCGAACGTCTTGCCCCTCTTGCATCGAGGGCAAGAAAAACACTTGATGAACTGGGTATATTCAACGTGCATATTATCGTTGGCGACGGCTCAAAGGGTTATGTCAAAGAAGCCCCTTTTGACAGGATAATCGTGACAGCAGGGGCACCGTACACACCTGAAGCACTAATTGAGCAGCTTACTCCGGAAGGCATGCTGGTTATCCCTGTAGGCGATCAGTACCTCCAGGATTTAAAGCGCATTGCCAGAAAGAAAAATGCCATAAAAACCGAAAGCCTTGGCGGATGCAGGTTTGTAAAGCTGATAGGCGAAAACGGCTGGAAGGATGAGGCCTAATACTTTCCGTTCCAGCGGCAGAAATTCCTCAGCAGCCTGAGCCCTGCATCTCCGCTTTTTTCAGGGTGAAACTGGGTTGCAAATACATTTTTCCTGGCCATTATGGAAACAAAGTCAACCCCGTAACCTGTCTCGGCTATCGTGTCGGATTTCTCAGCCGGATCGGGAAAATATGAGTGCACAAAATAAAATTGCGCATTCCTGTCAACGCCTTCAAACAGAGGATGTTCATTCCTGATAGATATATTGTTCCATCCCATGTGTGGTATTTTCAAATCCATTTCAGGAAACCGCCTGACTTTACCCGGAATGATTCCAAGGCACTTTGTTCCACCGTCCTCTTCGCTCTCATCAAGAATTATCTGGGTGCCGAGACATATGCCGAGGAATGGATTGCCGTGATAAACGACCTCACGTAAAATGCTGTCCAGACCGGTATTCCTTATTTGCTCCATAGCCTTTCCTGCGGCCCCCACACCGGGGAAAATCACCCTGTCCGCATTCAGTATGGCGTGAGGATGACCTGTAATGATGCAGTCAGCACCGATATTCTTAAGTGCCCTTTCAACGGATCTGAGGTTTCCGGCCTTATAATCGATAATCGCTATCATAATTCTATCTGGATGCTACAATTGCAGCTGCAAGTCAATCGGTTAAAGACGCCTAATGCCGGTTGACATTATAGATATTTCACGCATATATCTTTTTCAACAAATTCTGGGAGGCCGCCTGACATGAGAAGGGCAAAAACAATCTTTTTTACGCTTTTCATTTTCGTAAGCATGAGTCTGGCGGCTTGTTCAGATAATGTACATATAGGTGATGACGGTTCAGCCGATATACCGATACATCTTGAAATCCCGGCAGGACATGTTCAGGCGAAAGTGGGCCTTTCTGGTTTTATCTTCGGCACATTCATAATGGTAAACGCATATATACTTATTATAGCCAGTATCATAATTCTTGTTATCCGGGACAAGGCAGCTAATTCCATAATTTCAACAATGAAGATGGCGGTTCAGATGATGAACCCGGCATCAGCCGAAAGCAAATTCATGAGCATACTGGACATGCTTTCGCAGAACGAAAGAAGGGTGCAGATTGGAACAGTGGGTCTTGTCATTGGCATCATCCTGTCCTATTTCGGAGCCTGGATAGCGACATAAATCATTTAAACCAGGATTCAAGCTCAGTTTATTTATGCACAATAAATATCCGCATTAAAAAACTCATTTTGGCTTATAAAGAGTATTATGGTAATTATATAATTCTACTTCAATAAAATTATATAAGAGAGGTGGAACAATGGCTCTTGGAAAAAAGGTTCAGAACACACGTATTGATACTCTGCTTCATATGAACATGGGCATGCAGCACTATGTCCGAAGGTCATACGTTCAGGAAATCGACTTTACAAATATTATGAAACTCATGAAGGATTTCAACAAAGGCAAACCGGCTGCAGACAAACTGCGGATTCCGGGGGTCCTCATAAAGGCGATTGCCTTGAGCATTGACTTCACAGATGAAAACGGCAACAAGCCATATCGCCGCATGAGTGGTTACCTGCCATTTCTGCCCTGGGGCGGCAGCTGGGAAAGTTCATCGATAGATATCTCGCTCATGATAGTACGAGAACTGGACGGAAACAGCATGCAGACATGCGCTTATACTTTCCGCGATGCCGTCAAGCTCAATTCGGTCGATCTTTCAAAAAGCATATATGATGTATCGACAAAACCGGAAGATGAAGTACCGGAGTATGTGTTTCTGAAGAAAATGGCCAGGCTTCCCATGCCATTGCTGTATTTACTTCTCTGGCTAACAAAGATACCGTGGATACGTGCCCAGATAATGGCTCCGACCTCGGTCTCCATACTTACGACAGACATGAAATGGGGTCAGGGGGAACACACAAGCATGTTCGGTCTTGCCAAGATAGACCCTGAAACAAACAAAGGCCTGCTCCAGTGGACATTCGATCATCGCCTGGGCATGGGTTTGCATTTCGGACCTTTCCTTGCACACATAAAACATATTATGGATCCTGCCGATTTCCTGAAAAAAGACTTGGAAGAATATAACAGCAGAAAATAAGGAGACAAAAATGCTGAAGATTGAAGACCTGCATGTGTCTCTGGGCGAGAAGGAAATTCTCAAGGGGGTGGATATGGAAATCCATCCCGGCGAGGTCTATATCCTTTTCGGCCCTAACGGATCAGGCAAGACATCACTTCTGATGACAATCATGGGGTATCCCCAATATAAGGTCACTTCAGGCAAAATATTTTTCAAAGATGCCGATATAACATACATGCCCGTTCATGAACGCGCAAAGCTCGGCATCGGCATGTCATATCAGAGACCTCCGACAATTAACGGCCTCAAGACCAGAAAAATGGTTGAAATATGCGGCCAGGGGAAAGAAACCGATGTCGATAATCTTGCGGCAAAGGTTAACTTTACGGATTTTCTGGACAGGGACATCAACGCAGGGTTTTCCGGCGGAGAAATAAAGCGCTCTGAACTGCTGCAGTTGATGGCACAGCAGCCTGACCTTATGCTGTTCGACGAACCGGAATCAGGCGTAGACCTTGAAAATATAGCGCTTATCGGAAATACGATAGGCGCACTTTTACAACGCAGCTTCCAGGCGCATACCGAATTCTCTCAGAAACATGCGCACAGGGGCAGAAACAAGATGGGACTCATAATCACTCATACGGGCTATATCCTGAATTATGTACCAGCCGACAGGGGTCAGGTACTGTTCAACGGAGTCATGGCATGCAGAGGCAATCCCCAGGAGATATTCCAGACAATAAGCAAGGCTGGTTATCAGGAGTGTATAAAATGCATGAGATAGATGAAAAAATTGAGCTGGCCAGAGATAAAACAGCGGCTATCGGACCCGATATACCGCTCGATGAATACTGCATGGAAGGTGAGTGCCATCTCCCGATAGAAAAGCTGTCTGAACTCCCTGCTGAAGACAAGGAAATCATGCTGAAGGCCGGTGTCGATGCAAATGAGGCTGACCGCTCGGGTTCGTATGTACAGAAAGACACAACCGCTGTCTATGCGCAGTCCATGATGGACGGGCTAGAGGTTATCCCCATCAAAGAGGCTCTAAAACTCGACTGGATCAAGGAATACTACTGGAAGCTTGTTTCTGCAGACCAGGACAAGTATACGGCGCTGGCCTATACCGACCTCCATAATGGCTATGTTATAAGGACACTTCCTGGAGCCAAAGTCACCTTCCCTGTCCAGGCATGTCTTTACCTCCACCAGGATGCATTGAGTCAGAATGTCCATAACCTGATAATTGCGGAAGAAGATTCCGAACTTCACGTAATAACCGGCTGCGTTTCAGGTGCCCATGTAATCAAAGGACTGCATGTGGGCATTTCAGAATTCTTTGTAAAAAAGAACGCCAGCCTTAGCTTTACCATGATCCATCACTGGGCCGAAGGCATGAATGTCAGACCGCGTTCGGTCGGCATAGTTGATGAAGGTGGCCTTTTCATAAACAACTATATATGCATGAAACCACTCAAATCACTTCAGATGTATCCGACGACAAAGCTGATCGGACGTGGTGCTGTTGCAAGGTTCTATAGCCTCCTGGTCGGACATCCCGGAACCGAGCTAGATGTCGGTGGGAAAATCCTGCTTACTGCCCCTGAGACACGGGCCGAAATCATTGCCCGTTCAATAAGCAATGGCGGGACAATAATAAACCGCGGCCATCTTATGGGAGATGTTCCTGGAGTGAAAGCTCACCTTGAGTGCAATGGCCTGATTCTTAACGGCGGCGATATATTTGCCGTCCCCGAACTTCACGGCAAAGCCGAAGGTGTTGAAATGTCGCATGAAGCGGCTGTCGGCAAAATCAATCAGGAGGAAATATTCTACCTGATGTCGAGAGGCTTATCAGAGTCGGAGTCCACTTCTACAATCGTCAGGGGATTTCTTAATGTCGATATCCCCGGATTGCCGGCTGATTTGAAGGCCCAGATCGATGCGGCTGTCGCTCAGACACAGAACGAGGTAATGTAGCTTTGTCCGGATGCAGACATTCTTATGCCTAAGGCATTAGAACGTCCCTTATTCCCTTGAATTCAACCGCAGCCCTGGCGCAGCCTTTGAGACCTTCTTCGGATGAAACTTTACCGGGTGTTTCTGTATTACTCCACGTGACATGAACATTTATTGACCTGCCGCCATCCTTGTTTAGAGAGACCCTCCAGAATCTGTAGTAATTCATATGGCCATGTTTAATGGGATTATCCCTGTCCTCATGCCATCCTATGGAAATGTCCTGATCCGCAGCAGGTACTTTCTTCAAAGAAACAAGTTTTGTATGTGCAGCAACTGATGCAAATGTACTATAATTTGAATCTATACCGCATCTGTTTGAAGCCATTAAAAATCTTACTGTCCCGCATGTAATAAAAAATACCAGCGCAATTGCTACCAATACCTCGATCAGACTGAACCCCTTTTTCATCTCCTCCTCCAGTTCCCATCATAAACCCAGCACACAACAGCGCCTGTTGCAGGCATTATCCTGATTGCTGCTGTTCTCTGAGCATTTTTAAGATATATTGTACCTGCATTTGATGAGCCAATTGTATTAAAAGTCAGCCTGTTATCAACCAGACTTATCCCGTCTTCAGGCACTTGGGTGTCATTCGGGCCACCTGATGCCACTGAACCGAATACAACCCCGTTCCTGAGCCTGTATGGCCCGAGAGCTTCCTCCCCGTCATCTTTCAAGCCGTTAGAATTTTTATCGCCGAAACTTATAAAATTCATATTAGATGCATCAAAATCGAGCCTGAATGGAAAGCCTTTCTCCATTGCCTTTATTCTTGAAATCACAAGTGTGCCGGCAATAAAATCGGCTTCATTATCAAGATTTCTTTTTTCTAACGCTCTGCCTAGGAACGGTATTGAAATAGCAGCCATTATGGCTACAAGCACAATTACGACAAGGAGCTCCACAAGACTTACTCCTGATCTTTTATCGACCTCCCATACTCGTTTACAATGCATAAACCCATTCCATTCAAAATGCTTGCCGTAATGCCGAGCCCTTTTTTGAATTCACCGGATATCATTACAACATGTGTGCCGCATGAAGGGCTCTTATCTTTAAGTATAGCAGAACATGCACGTGTTATGCAAGATATTCTTTTTGCAGCATCTGCACCTTTTATGAAATTATCCGTAACATCGTCACCACGTTCATTCAATACCCTGGCAAACCCTTTGATTACCGAATCTCCATCACCACTATCAAACATGGATTTTAATCTCGGTGTGGGAAGGCCGCCAAGCTGCTCTGGACATACCGGTATCAGAACTGCATCTTTCGGGACCTTAAATTTTATGCCTGAGCTTTTTTTCAGATCGAATCTGCATTCGAAACCGAGGAGACATGCGCTGACAATTATTGGGGATTCAAGGTTTACAGGGACGGGTTGGTCATCCACTGCGATTCATCCTTATTATGGCATTTGATAAAGACCTTCCTGCCTTCTATTCTTAACATGCCCTGAGCGAAAAGTTTGATCGCATGAGGATATATCCTGTGCTCCTGCTTTAATATCCGGCTTTTCAGCTCTTCTTCAGTATCATCCGGGAAAACAGGGACCACAGCCTGAATGATTATTGGCCCAGTATCAACACCCTCGTCGACAAAATGAACTGTACAGCCAGAAAATCTTACGCCGTAATCTATTGCAGCCTGTCTGACTTCGAGTCCCGGGAAAGAAGGCAGCAATGCCGGGTGTATATTCATCACTCTGCCCGGAAACGCCCTTAAGAATTCTCCGGTAAGTATTCTCATGAAGCCTGCGAGAGCTACGAGTTCAACTCCGAATTCATCCAGAATCCTTATCAGTTCCCTGTCGAATCCAGTCCTGTCAGGAAAATCCCTGTGGGAAACTATCCTGGTCGGAATCCCTTTGGATTCAGCCCTTTTAAGCGCATATGCATCGGCCCTGTTGCTTATTACGACTGCAATTTCAGCGATCTTCTCGGATTCACAAAAATCGATGATCGATTGAAGATTCGTTCCGCTCCCCGATACAAGGACTGCGATTTTCATCTGGTTATATCAGTCCAGAATGGAGACAGCGGGGCCGTCCTTACGCTGCTCCACGGCTCCGATAATCTGTGCGTTCAACTTGAGCCCCTTGAGTCTCAACAATACGTCTTCTGCTTCGTTCATGCCGACGAAAAGTATCATGCCGATGCCCATGTTGAATGTTCTGAACATTTCTTTGTCTTCAATCTTCCCGAGCTCCTGTATGAACCTGAATACCGGCGGGACCTCCCAGAGCTTCTTTTCAACGATTGCGCAAGATCTTTCAGGAAGTATCCGCGGAATGTTATCTATAAATCCGCCGCCGGTGATATGAACAATCCCCTTGATGTCGAAATCCCTGAAAAGGTTAAGGATACTTTTTACATAAATTTTAGTAGGCGTCAGCAGTTCATCAGCAAGAACTTTGCCCAGTTCAGGGACATAGGAATCAATCTTCAATCCCGAATTTTCCAGCAGCACTTTTCTAGCAAGCGAAAAACCATTGCTGTGAATCCCTGATGAATCTATGCCGATCATTATGTCGTTTCGAGTTATGCGTGAACCGTTGATATGCCTGTCAGCCTCAACAACTCCCACGCCGAAAGCAGCCAGATCATATTCGTCACCCTTATAAAGCCCCGGCATCTCGGCGGTTTCCCCACCAATAAGAGAGCATCCCGCGTCTTTGCATCCGTTTGCTATGCCCGTTATAATCTGCTTGTCCCTTTCAGGTTTCAGTTTTCCTGTAGCAAAATAATCAAGCAGGAAAAGGGGTTGAGCTCCTTCGACGATTATATCGTTCACAACCATGGCGACGAGGTCGATTCCGACAGTATCATGTCTGTCGGCCATGAATGCTATTTTCAGCTTTGTACCGACACCGTCTGTCGATGATACCAGGATCGGGTCCTTGTAATTGTCCTGATTGAACCTGAAAAGGCCTGAAAATCCTCCGATTCCGCCCATAACTTCAGGACCGAATGTGGATTTGATAATCGGCTTTATCTCTTCGACAAAGGTGTTCTGCTTATCAACGTCCACTCCCGCCTTTTTATAAGTCATACCCATTGCAATCCCCCTTCAGAGAGTAGTTTTTTACTACATGAGATTTGCAATAGTCAAGGAACTCGACCAACATTTATAAATAAAAAAATCAATTAATGCCGAAGGATGACGGCTCAATTTCCTATATCCGGAAAATATTGTCCCAAATCCTTTAAAAAAATCTCCCTGCCCCTATATAAAATTGTCTTGCAACCCGAGGCCTCAGCCCTTTTTATATTTCCAATCCGGTCATCAATAAAAAGAATCTTTTCCTGCTTCACACCGATAACGGATGCAGCGAAATCAAACGTCAACTGGTCGACTTTGCTGCGCCCGGTGTGGTAACTGTTGAGAACAACATCAAAAAGATAAAAAAAGTGATGCCTTTCTTCCATTATATCAAGCCAGTTTGTCTGGTCGCTCAATATCGCAAGTCTGGCATGACTCTTTAATTTTCCGACAATCTCAAGCATCCAGTCCCTGGGAACAAATCTGTCTATAAGGGCATCCCTCAATTCATCGTCGGTTTCTATGATCCCCGTTTCATTCCTTATTTCTTCCCAGAAAACACTCTCTTCGGCCTTTCCAGTAAGATATCCTGTTTCAAGTATCAATCTGTCTGAAATTATTTCAAGCCTTAACGGGTCAATGCCGTTCCTTTGTGCAATTGCATGCAGACCTTTACTGTACCCTTCATCAAACAGAACACCACCGACATCGAATAATACCGCTTCAATCATATATTCTCCGGAAATCAATCAGCTTATCAGTTTAGTTAAATCATTCATAAAAAAAAGCAGCAACGGAAAAACAAATAACAGAAAAGCCACAGTATTAAAAACAAACATCGTAGATGCCCTTCTTTCATCAAGGCCAAAAAGAACGGATGACATCACCGAATACACAGCCGCAGGCATGAACGATTCAATAAGTATGACAGCTTCAATATCAGGATCAAGGTTCAGAAAAAACAGAACAAAAACTGTCATCGCAGGAATAATCAGAAACCTTATCATACATAATGAAAGGCTTTCATTTCTAAAAAAAAGCATGTCCCTCAACAGGAAACTCAGACCCAGCGAGAAGTAATATACGCCAATTGACAGCATCAGCAGCATCTCTACAGGAAAAGACACCGCAGGCCTCGGTACGCCGGAAAGCCTCAGGAATATTGCCAGAAACATGGCATAAAGCGGCATATTCCTGGGGCTTTTTATAAATTCCTTTATTGTGTTAAAGCTGTATGACTTTCCATGTGAAGCTGACTGTGCATAAGGAAATATCACAAGAATAAGGTATGGTTTGAAGTATGACAGGAATATGAATGACAGCCCAAGCCCTTTTTCTCCCATGAAAAGGTAGCAGATAAAACCTCCCATTGTAAAACCATGGTTCGCAATGGAAGAGCTGATTATAAAAGTTGTTCTTGATTTATTATCCAGCTTAAGAACACGACTTGATAATCGGCCTGCAATAAGCCCGGACAGTACCATGCAAACCCCCGCCAAAGGAAGGCATATAAGCTCAATGTTTATTTTAAGACCCCAGATGCTCCAGAGGACGATTAAAGGTTCGATTAAAACCAGGTTTGTCATGATAAGACTCTTTGTAAGCTTTACGGGATCATTCAATCTGTTTTTTATCAACGCCCCTGCTACAAAAGGAATGATGACCACGGACTGAAATGCGGCAAATTGAAAGGTTGATATCATGAACAGTCTTCGGTTCTAAACCTGTATTTCACATTCTCAGGAAGGACACTCATCATTCTGCCTGTCCCTCGCTTTAGCCTTTCTGGCACGCCTGTTTTTCTGTTTGCGTATTCTTAGAACTTTTTCAGGTTTTTTCCCGGTTACCAACTCTTCAATTTTATCAGCCAGAATACGCCTTGCAAAAAACCGGTTCTGAGTTTGCGACCTGTCCTCCTGGCACTTTACTTCGATACCTGATGGGATGTGCCTGAGATAAACGCATGTTGATGATTTGTTAACCTTCTGCCCCCCTTTACCCTGAGACCGGACAAATTTTTCAATGATGTCTTTTTCATAAATATCCAGTGCATCAAGCCTTTCCTGGAGTGCTTTTATTTTTCCTGGCGATACAGCCATTCTTTCACAACATTCTTTTTGGTTGAACGTGGGTTCTCATTGAATCCAAAGTTATGATAAATTATTGACACTGCAAGATATACGACAATGATGATTGTAAATATAAACCATTTGCCGCTCATAGAATACTTGCCGATAAGCCATTTTCCGCATGACGGACATTTAGTAAAATACCTTTTTTCAATATATTTCCTGCAGTTGGGACAACGGTATTTTCTCTTACCTTCACCAAATTCTCTTCGTTCAATATTGTCCTTCAATGACTGCTGGACATTGATGGGATCACCGCATCTGCTGCATTTTATTGTTTCTCCATCAAAATCATTCCAGATAGTCTCACTACCGCACGTTCTGCATTTCACTCTCAGCATCTTGCCATCTCCCGCCTTCGATAATGGATATGTTTATTATAAAATTATCAGAACCCCATGCTATCATCAAGTCAATACCATCGACAGTTTTTGAAAAATCAGCATGTATCTTTTGCCTGCCCTTAATGTTAACTTCGACAGGAAGAAGTTGTCTGTTAAGCAAGACATCACCCCAGAGATATTTCAGTTGTGTTTCGCCATTTTCATTTTTCTTTTTATACCGCAAGCCTGAAGGCGGGATTCCTGCAAGCAATCCCGCAATATCCTTTACAGGCACATTATAGATCCCAAGCTCACGACCCCATGTATCGGTCAGCCTTGCATTACCTTCATCGAGCTTCAGGATGTAAACCGCAATCCCGCCTGGACCGTATAATTCAGATATCCCCGATTCGGGAGATGAGATCAGCATAGCCCCGTTCAGGTCGTTCCCCGAAGTGATGATATTTTTCTTGATTTTGAATTCAGCCCTGAAAGGAAAGATATTTTTTTGCTCTATATTTACTGTTGCGCATCCTGTCATGAAACAGACTGCAAAAATTATAATATGACAAATGGGTTTCATGGAAGGTCTATAAACCATAACAAGAGAGTATTGCAATTTCTTAAAAAATTTCCGGTGGAGGTATTGACTCATGTGACTTCATAATTAGTTTAGACTTCATGATAAAAAAAATATTAATTCCTACCGATTTCAGTTCTTCGTCAATGCATGCATTGAAGTATGCAATCGAACTCAACAAGACCTTCGGCGCCAGACTCTATATCCTGCACGTCCTGCAGGATATAACAGACTTCTCGGAATTCAATCTTAGTCCGACAATACTGCCGCAGCTGTATGCGGAATTCGAGCAGAATGCCACCAGCAAGCTTGAAGATATCGTTAATACGATAATTCCCAAAGACACGACCTGTGATACCTATATCATACATGGTGTGCCATTTTATGAAATCATACAGTTTTCAAAAGATGAATGCATAGATTTGGTCATTATAGGGTCTCACGGGCGCACAGGCATCAGGCATGTTTTGTTCGGAAGCACGGCAGAAAAGGTCATAAAAAAGTCAACATGCCCTGTCCTTACAATAAAAAGCCCTGACGTATCTTTTGAAATGCCCTGAGCTATCGGATCGGATTAATAGGACCATCGATTCCGCCTTCCATATACTGGCGGATAAGAGGGTCTTTCGTATCTATGAAATCATCAGGCGGACCTGAAAAAACAATCCTGCCTTTATAAAGCATGGCCATAAAGTCGGCCATCATAAGGGCACCATGGATATCATGACTTATCACCAGGCTTGTTGCCTTTGTTTTTTTCTGAACCTCTTTTATGAGTATATTGATGGCATTGCTCATTACAGGATCGAGCCCGGTGGTGGGTTCGTCAAAAAGCAGTATCTTCGGGTCCATGGCAATCGCTCTTGCAAGGCCTACTCTTTTTCTCATCCCTCCCGAAAGCTGTGAGGGAAGCTTCTCCTGAATGCCGGAGAGTCCGACCTCTTTCAGAAGCTCAGAAACCATTTCGTCTACTTCATTCTTTTTCATTTTAGTATGGACTTTATACGGAAACCCGACATTATCTCCCACAGACATGGAGTCGAACAAAGCAGCATCCTGAAAGCACACACCAAAGTTTTTCCTTATTTCATTCAGTTCTATATCATTCAGTTTCGTGACATCCTTGCCATCAATCTGGATCTCTCCGGCATCCGGCTTAATCAATCCCAGGATATGCTTTATCATGACGCTTTTTCCGGTGCCGCTCGGTCCTATAATTACAGTAGTTTTACCTTCAGGTATAAGAAGGTCGATACCGTCGAGAATTGTCTGACCTTTAAACGACTTTTTTAATCCCTTAATTTCTATCTTCATTCAGCCACACCGTCCTGTAAAGATCAGATCTCCTGTGTTCAAGCAAAGGAAATCTTTTTTTCAGATTATCGCATTCATTCAGGTCAATCTCTATTATACTCAGTGACTCTCCCTCTCCCAAGTCGGCAACAACTTCTCCGAATGGCCCTGCAACAATCGAGTGCCCATAAGGAATATACTTGAATTCATTGTTTCTTGCGGGCTGAACTCCTGCAACATAGCCTTGCAGCTCCATGGCACGCATCCTTACCAGCATCTCCCAGTGCGCCGGCCCGGTTGTCATTGAAAATGCGGCTGGGACAAACAAAATTCTTACCCCCATATTTGCAAGGAGTTGCGTCAATTGAGTGAATCTTATGTCATAACAGACAATAACCGAACACATACCCCATGGCGTTTTAAACGCACCCAGAACGTTTCCGGGCTTTACCGTCGCCGATTCAAGGACCTTGGCACCCCCCGGGGGATAACAGTCAAAGAGGTGTATTTTATCATGAAGATATATTTCCTCTCCTTCGGGATCAATTACGAATGATCTGTTAACAGGCTTTGCCCCATCAATGGAGAAGGGCACACTTCCCGCGACTATATATATTCGATTTTCCTTAGCCTTCTTCTTTAACAAATCAATTGCATATTCAGCACTATTAACCGCTTTTTTTATATAAAACGGCACATAAGGACATAGAAACATCTCGGGGAGCACTGCTATGGAGGCGCCACCAATGGCAGCCTGTTCAACCATACCTGCTGATTTTAAAATATTGCCTGTAATGTCAAGGCCCTGCTTTAACTGGCATAATCCTATTCTAACCTTATTAGCGGCCAAATATCACCTCGTCCTTATAATTGACATCATTTCCCTTGCCAGACTTTTAGAATCACCGCTTCCCGGCAGCCAGAGATTGATTTTTGTATCTTTTGAACACACTCTGTTGAACCATAATTTTAATTCTTCCCGATCCATGTGCATACAGTAAATTTCACTCCATGTATTCAATGCTATGACATCGATTTCTTTTATGGATGGAGATAAAGGCTGCTCAAGGTTTCCAATAAGAATAAGGGAACTGACCGACATGCTTTTCATTAGAGAATCCCTGTCAAGCCCTATTGAGGCTGCATCCGGAATCATTTTAATAAGATCTCTCATCAGGGTCTGCACATCGGACAGATAAACACTGGTGGGATTCGGAAGCATGTGGCATGAAGTTGTGCTGTCAAACCGCCTGTTTAAAACCAGCCATGCTATCACGGATGCAATCCTCCCGGCCGATGATATCACACCTGATTTATCGTTATAATTCGAGTTATTGAATACTTCCCAGACCCCTTTCGAAAAACCGAAATAAAGGTCATCATATGGCTTTTCATTTTTCTGAATCCTCTTTTCACTCTCAACCTTATCCTCTTTTTTAACATATACGGATTCTATTCTGCGCCTTAATACTTCTATTTCCATGTCTTGAGAAATATCAGAACTTGAACCGGCAGACGTGGCATCTTTAAGAAGCGCCATAGCCGACCTGTTCAAAAATTCATGTATATGATTGCCGAAAAGTTTATAAGATTTAATGTTCCAGCCGGGAAAAACATTAAGATGTTCTACTGTCTTCAGCGACCATCCCCATTCTTTTACAAGTTCAGAAATTAATGTCTGTTTATGACTGTTTCCGGCCAACAGCAGATGATGTGGTTTAATTCCGGGTGATGATTTAAGGTATATGCATTTCCTCATCAAATCAGCAGTATGGGAACTCCCTTCCTGAGAGTAATGTCTTTCAATGCTTCTAAAAGCCTCTATATACGGATCAATTATTTCATTATGCCTTGCTTCATGGACCTTTCTTTTAAGATTATTGCAGAATAATTCGGCACCTCCTTTTGTCTCGAGATGCATTCTGACCTGTGCCATTTTTAAAACACTTTTAAGTGGATCGCTTAAGGCCTTGTGCATTTGCCATAAAGCAGCACCCAGCAGTTCATCCCTTGGAATTACATCAAGGTCTCCTAGATCAAGAAAATCGTCAGGATTTATCCCCTCGATATTCGACAAATTGTTTACTGTTTCATTATATGCATCTTTATTTTCCGCTGCAGGTATTATCCACCAGACTGGAATTCTTCCTTCAATCAGAGTCATTGTCCTGTAAAACTCTTCTTTGAGGAGACTTTTAAGGGATGATCCTGCCCCTTCATGAGATATTGCCCCGAAATTATTATTCTTAACATCATCAATATCCAGCAGGAAAAAATATACCTCCTTATTGTATAATCCTGAAGCCCACCCGCTTATGATTTCAAGTTTATTTCCAAGGAGTTTCATTCGCTTATCACCAATTTCACTGGCATTAACCACAACCCATATGTCACAGTCGCTGTCATCTGTTTCAGCAGCACTTCCCAGGCTGCCAATTGTGAATATTCCTTCAATCTCACGGATTCTCGGCATACTCTCCTGAATTGACTTAAGAGATACTTTTTCAGGTAACATTGAAATGATATCTATTCTTGATTCTAAAGGTCTTTCCATGATTTTTATACCGCAGGGACAGTGTTCGTTTCCATGGTATCCCGGCAATCCGGAATGATTTAAATGAAGAAGCAGAGGAATCAGTTTTAATACAAGGTCTGCTCTAAGCGTGTCATTCTGATACATTATTCTATGCTTGTGGCGGTTGTAGTTCAAAAAGGCCCTTTTGTTTGAGATAAGCCTGCTGCCTTGAATCATATATTATCTGGGTTTTGCCTTTTTCTTTTTAGGCTTCATATTCTGCGGAATGTCGGGGGCCTTTTGAGATACTGGATTCAGAGACTCATTATTAGACCTTGCATAAAAAAAGATAACTATTCCCAGTCCCATCATCAGAAAGCAAAGTACCTGCCCCATAGTCATAGGACCAATTATCAATCCTTTCTGGACATCAGGCTGCCTGAAAAATTCCAGAATGAATCTGAACAATCCATAAAAGAAAAGAAATGCAGAGAGAATCACACCGTTTATTTTCGATTTGAAGCTGATCCCGTATACAATAAGAAACAGGATAAAACCCTCAAGGAACGCTTCATACAGCTGTGACGGATGCCTTGGCTGCGGACCCCCTCCAGGAAAAACCATTCCCCATGGGACATCGGTAACACGTCCGTACAGTTCTCCATTAATAAAGTTGCCTATCCTTCCGAAAAAGAGGCCAGGAGGGGCACCGAGAGCGCCCATATCAGCAAGCATCAGGAAGTTTTTACTCCTTCTTTTTGCAAATATAAACCCGGCTGCAAGCAGGCCGATAAGACCTCCATGAAAAGACATCCCTCCTTTCCATGGCATGAGAATTTCCAGAGGTCTAAACGCATAATAAGAAAAATCATAGATAATACAATAGCCTATGCGAGCACCTATTATGAGGCCGGCAATCGAATAGGCAAATAAATCCTCGATTTCAAGCCTTGAGAGGCCGTTTTGTCTCCTCTTTGAAGCTGAATTTACAATCAGAAAGGCCAATACGAAACCTATTACATACATAAGTCCGTACCATCTTATCTGCAACGGGCCCCAGATGTTAACAAGAACAGGGTCGATATCGGGATATTTCATATATTCATGATTCTCATATCAAAGGTGCCAAAGTCAAGAGTATGCCAGTGGTTATGTTGACTTATTTCCCGGCGTTTGATATTATTTTCCGAATTGAAAGGAAAATCAGACATGTTCAAAGTTGATGATGTGGTCGTATATCCCGCTCATGGTGTAGCCGAAATCGAATCCATCGAAGAAAGAGATATTTCAGGCACCAAACTTTCATTCATGATAATGAAGGTCCTCGATACCCAGATGACAGTCATGGTTCCGGTAAACAATATTAATAACGTGGGAATAAGGCCCTTAATCGGTAAGAGTGAGATTGATAAGGTTTACGGCATTTTAAAGCAAAAGGACGTTCATATCGATAACCAGACATGGAACCGCCGCTACAGGGAATATATGGAAAAAATTAAAAGCGGCAATGCAACAGAAATTGCCGAAGTACTGAGAGATCTTAATATATTGAAAAAAGGCAAAGAACTTTCTTTCGGTGAACGCAAGATGTATGATACAGCTAAAACACTGCTGGTCAACGAAATTTTCATCTCCAGGAAACTCAATAAATCAGCGGTAGAGAAAAAAATTACTGATGCTCTCGGCAAAGAATGATATTTTAAAAAGGATGAACTGATATGAAATGGGTGGTCAGACTGGCTATTGCGGTAATTATTTTTTACGGTACCTTTACTTATGCACGGCAAAACATGAAAGAATGGTACTGGCTTGTCATATTGCCTGCAATCGGGCTCCTGTCCTTTGCCTCTATAGTATTCTCAGAGATGCGTGGTTATGCACTACACCCGATGGCTTATGTGGGAGGACTCCTCTGCACGATACTCGGTCTCATTATAGGAAGCCTTATCGGTTACAATTTCCTGGATAATGTAGAAGGCGGAATTTATATATTCTTCATCTTAAACGTAATTTTCGGTTACCTTGGATATTCAATCGGGGTAAGCTGGGGCAAAGAGCTTGGAAATCTACCCGCGTTTGCAAGAAAAAAGAATGTCGGGGAACCCCGCTCCAAGATACTTGATACCAGTGTAATAATCGATGGCAGGATACCCGATATCTGCGCCACAGGATTTATAGAGGGCAAAATAATAGTACCCCAGTTCGTTCTTAATGAACTTCAGCACATTGCGGACTCCACAGACGGTCTTAAGAGGGCCAGAGGAAGGCGTGGGCTTGATGTATTGAACAAGCTCCAGAATATCCCTAACATCAAGATAGAGATAAGCGAGATTGAATATTCCAAAGTCAAAGAGGTCGATTCGAAACTTATCTCCCTTGCAAAAGAACTGGATGCCGACATACTTACAAATGATTTCAATCTTAATAAGGTTGCACAGATCAGGGGTGTAAATGTCCTTAACATCAACCTTCTAGCGAATGCCATTAAACCTATCGTTCTTCCAGGGGAAACGCTCACTGTTACAGTGACAAAACAGGGCAAGGAAAAAGGACAGGGCGTCGCCTACCTCGACGACGGGACAATGGTTGTTATCGAACAGGGCGAAAGCCTTTTGAACACCGAAGTTGAAGCAGTCGTAACTTCTATCCTGCAGACACCTGCAGGCCGCATGATATTTGCCTCTTCAAAGAATGGAAACCAGTAGTGCAATTGTCGTAGCAGGGGGCAGCGGCAAAAGATTCGGCGGAAAAAAGCAGTTTATAAATCTCGAAGGTGAGCTTGTTCTTAAGATTACTGTAAAGGCATTTGACATCCCTTACATAGACCGGATTATCGTTGTGGTGCCTGAAGAAGATGTTGATGAAGTACAGCCCCTTTTAAAGGGATTCAAGAATGAAATCAAAATCGTATCAGGCGGAAAATCAAGACACATCTCAGTGATGAATGGTCTTAATGCTGCAGGAAATTGCGATATTGCTCTGATTCATGACGGTGTCAGACCATTCATTACAGAGCAGCTTATAAAGAGAGTGATCGACGGGATAAAAGAAGCGGATGGCTGCATCCCGGTTTTGCCTGTCACGGATACAATTAAAATATCTGAAAACGGCTTTATTAGGAAAACTGTCCCGCGTGAACATCTCTTTACTGTCCAGACACCCCAGGCATTCTGGATGCAAAAGATATTAGATGCACACAATAAGGCTATGGGTAGAGAGTTTATACCGACTGACGACAGCGTGTTAATTGAGGAATCAGGCGGAACGGTCAAGATAGTGGAAGGCGAACGTTTCAATATTAAAATAACGCTGCCCGAAGACATGATATTGGCGGAGGCGATTTATGCCTTTCAGAATCGGAACAGGATTTGACATTCACAGACTTGTCGAAGGCAGGCCGCTTGTACTGGGCGGAGTTGCCATTCCTTTTGAGAAGGGCCTCCTGGGCCATTCAGATGGTGATGTAATCATACATGCGATATGCGATGCAATACTCGGCGCCCTTGCCATGGGCGACATAGGCGTCATGTTCCCTGACAGTTCACAGGAGACGAAAGACATATATTCAATCAGGATGCTTGAAACGATTGCCGAAAATGCAAAAAAACGCTACACAATCTCCAACATTGACTGCAACTGTATCTGCGAAAAGCCGAAGCTTTCAGGATACCGTGATGCGATGACGGACATGGTATCTAAAGCAGCTGGTATAAGCAAAGCTCAGGTTTCTATCAAGTTCAGGACATATGAAGGCTTGGGAGATATCGGCAATTCGAATGCTATCGCAGCACAGGCAGTGGCACTTCTGGAAGAAAGGAAGGATTAGTAAAGATGGCTCTGGAAATATATTCGACACCGGAAAAGAAGAAAAAGGAATTCAAACCGATCAGCCCCGATAAAGTCGGCATGTATGTCTGCGGTATGACTGTATACGACATGTGCCACATCGGACATGCAAGAAGCCAGATCGTATTTGATGTAATATCAAGATTTCTGCGCCACAAGGGTTTCGACCTGACCTATGTACGAAACTATACGGATGTAGACGACAAGATAATCGCTCGTTCCAACAAAGAAGGCGTCTCTTCGCAGGAACTGGCAGAACGTTATATTGATGAATTTTCAAAAGACATGGATATTCTAAAGGTTAGAAAGCCCGACATAGAACCCAAAGCCACCGGGCATATGCCTCAGATTATCGAAATGGTCAAAACTTTGATTGAAAAAGGTCTCGCATATGAATCGGACGGCAGCGTTTATTACAGGGTGTCTAAATTCAGGCCTTATGGCTATCTGAGCGGCCGCAGGCTTGAAGAGATGATAGCCGGCGCAAGAATCGATATAGACGAAAGCAAGGAAGACCCTCTTGATTTCGCCCTGTGGAAAAAGAGCAAACCCGGGGAACCCTTCTGGGAAAGCCCGTGGTCGCAGGGCAGACCCGGCTGGCATATTGAATGCTCCGCCATGAGCACGCATTATCTGGGGCCTCAGCTTGATATCCACGGCGGCGGCAAGGACCTTATGTTCCCGCATCATGAAAACGAAATAGCCCAGTCCGAAGGAGTGTATGAAAAGACCTTCGTCAAATATTGGGTACACAATGGTTTCGTTACAATCAACGGTGAGAAGATGAGCAAGTCGCTTGGAAATTTTCTTACAATAAGGGAAATTACAAAGACTACTCACCCTGAAGTATTGAGGCTCATGCTTGTCTCCAGCCACTACAGAACCCCTATCGATTATTCTGAAGAAGCGCTTGAGACATCAAGACAGACCCTTATACGATTTTATGAGATGCTTGAGCGTGTTCAGCTTTCAGCGGAAACATCTGGGGAATCCAGGCTGTCGGATGCGGTTCAATCTTTCATGACAGGATTTGATGAAGCCATGAGCGATGACTTCAACACGGCACGGGCAATTGCCTTCATTCATGAACTCACGACCTCGGTCAATAAAACGTTAGACGAAACTCCATCTCTCGCTACGAGCGATAAGAAATCAATGGCAGGCGCAATAAGACTGATTAATGACGTGCTCGGAATTCTCGAAGAAGAGCCTGCCGCCTTCCTTGAAAAGATGAGGCATTCAGGCCTGAGGGATGCAGGTCTTACTGAAACCGACATCGAAGCATTTATCAATGAGCGGAATACCGCACGGAAAAACAGGGACTTTAAACGCGCAGATGAAATCAGGGACTTGCTTAAGGATAAGGGGATACAGTTAAAGGACTCGGCTGCCGGTACAACCTGGGAGAAGCTGTAATCCTTTGTGCCGGTCATTCATCCCTGTATATTTCCCACCATTCAGGGTTGACCTTCAGGCGGTCCCCCTCCCACTCTATTGCCCCGTGATTTTTTAGCCTTGCGATAAGCCTTGAGAATGTTTCCGGGATTGTCCCGATAACAGATGCAATGTCTTTTTTCGGTATATCGATCTGAATTTCCTTGAAACATCCGTAACGATCAAGAAGAAAACGGAAAAACCTCTCTTCAACATCATACGACATCAGGTACATGATGCGCTCGGCAAGATAGCGCTGTTTTTGCATCAGACTGATGATGAACTTTTTTCTGAACGCCTCTTTTGATAGCAGGTCATTAAAGGCATCCCTGTTAACGGCGAATACAGTGCTCGGCATAACGGCCACTGCACTAACAGGATATGTATCCCTTTCAAAGAGTATCAGTTCGGCAAATATTTCTCCGGGTCTGATAAGTCTAATGTCTACTTCCTGGCCCGAAGAAGACGTCTTGAAAAGCCTTACTCCTCCATCAATAAGAAGATAGAAGTATTTTCCGGGTTCACCTTCGGTGAAAAGCAGTTCGCCATGTGACATGTTTTTTACGGACCCGGCGGCACGGAGGGTTTCAAGCTCGCCCTCCATTCCTGCAAAAAGGTCGCTTTTTTCAAACAGACTTATTATATCCATACGCTTGCCTGGTTTGTAAAATCATTCAGGATGGATAACTGAAATTGATCTCCACCTCAACATCCTGACGAAGGCTCTGTTTAACAGGACATGTGTGGGCTGTTTTTTCAAGCTTCGTCTTGTCGGCTTCCGTCAGGTTGAGACCTTCGGGATAAGCAACCGCAACCGAGAGCTTGCCGATCCTTCTTATCGGAATTGATGTCATTTCTTTGACCACATGCACTTTTGTGCCGGCAAGATTGATTCCTGAACGCCTGGCAACAAGGTCCATAACAGTGATGATGCATGTTCCAAGTGCCGCTCCCACCAGATCCGTCGATGAAAATGCCTCCCCTTTGCCGCCGTTATCAAGAGGCGCATCCGTAATGATGCTTTGTCCGGAAAGGGAGTGTTTTGCCGTGCAGTGAAGATCACCCAGATAATCTATGTAAATTTCAACACCCATGTTTTTCCTCCCATGGTTCATCAATAATCGATGGTATAATCAATGTTTAAATTAACGAATATTTTATAGTTGGCAAGAAACATTCTTTATAAGATATGGATTTTTTATGACCCGTGTATTTGTAATTTTATGCGTATGTTCATTTTCCGCCATGATCGGTATGAATATCCTGGCCCCGGTTCTCCCTGTTTACATCAAAACGATTGGCATAAGCGGAACGATGCTCGGCATAATAACTTCCTGTTATTTTATCTCGTTAATGATTGGAAGCCCATTTGCAGGGATACTGGGGGATAGATATGGATATAAAATACTTATTGCACTCGGTCTCGGGATTCAGTCAGGCATCAGCCTTCTTTATCTTCTGACGCAGAATCCATGGAATCTGGCTCTCCTGAGGTTTATTCAGGGATTTTTGAGTGCAATGGTGATAACGCCTTCCATTGCATGGGCAGGCTCCCTCTCTGTAAAAGACAAGGAGGCTTCCTCAATGGGCATATTCAATGCAGTCACTTTTTTCGGCATGGGGATAGGCCCGACCATAGGAGGCTATGCTTCAAAAAATTCCAACTTTAACATTCCGTTTATCCTTATGTCGGGGATACTGCTTTTTTCATTTCTCCTCTGTACCCTTCTGCCAGGGAAAATATCAAAGAAGGTATCTGAAACCAAATCCGGCATAAAATTCAAAGTCATTACCGGTATCCTCTCATACCGGCCAATACAGGGATTGATGGTATGCTCTTTTATTCTTTCTCTCGGTGAAGGCGGGCTCACTTCATTTCTGCCTGTATTGGCAAACCAACATAATCTTACTCAGCCTCAGACAGGTCTGCTGGCATCTGTATTCGCACTTACAGCAGGCATATTTCTAGCCCCGGCTGGTTACATCGCAAATAAAGTCGATAAAACATTAATGATTATATCAGGTCTTTCTTTGATTGCTGTCGGTATAGGTTTACTTCCCGGTTGTACATCTTTCCTTTCATTTACAGTCCTGGGGGTTGTTTCAGGCATCGGAATTGCTCTAGTAATGCCTTCATCATACGCCCTCCTGATAAGTCTAACTAGAGAAAGCGGGTTAGGTCTTTCTATGGGGCTTTTTACGATCATAAACATGCTGGGATTTATTGCAGGACCGAGTGTAAGTGGACTTATAATGGATCATCTCGGACTTGACGATGTCTTCTTCATCATTTCAGGTATGTTCGCAATCTCGATTGTCGTGCTGTTCATTTACCTTAAAATTCTCTCGCCAATCCAACTAAAACATTCATCCAGAACATAAAACTATTTTCTAGAAATACCCTTTTGAATCAGTTTTATTTAGAGTTATAATAACAGCGAGCTGAACTCTTTTATTACATTATATTTGATATTTTATTGTTAAGGAGGATTTATGATTTCAAATGGTATTTTTCCCGGGAACAGGAATCAACAGATAGAAGAATTTTTGAAGACGTGCACCCGGCAGGCGATATCTTTCGGCCCTGTTCCTCAGAAAAAATCACTTTTACCTCCTTTGATAACAAAAATGTCAGACATCATTCATGCAGCCTGTATACTGGGTCCGGACAATGGAATCATCCACGTCAACGAAAACGGAGATGAACATCTACAGTCATATTCAGATCTGATGCACAGTTCGAAATGTGTCATCTCAGGGCTCAGGGGAAAAGGATTGAAACCCGGCCATAAAGTGATCCTGCAACTGGGGGATCCGGCTCTGTTTCTCTCAGCCTTCTGGGGTTCAATACTGGGCGGATATGTCCCAGTGCCACTTCCTCTTCCAAACGGATATCCAATACCTGAAGGCATGGATAGGCTTACGGGAGTCTCAAGGGTTATCGATGATTTCTGTATTGTTACCGACCAGGAAAACGAGGTTTTTAAAGACCTTGGAGGTGTAGATCTTTTCAATATTTTCGAACTTCTCAGAAGCCATCCTGTCAGCGACCTTTATAAAACTGGCCCGGACGAACCGGTATTGATACAATATTCTTCAGGGTCTACGGGCGACCCTAAAGGTGTTATTCTTTCTCAGGCCAATCTTCTTTCATCAATAGACGCCGGCGCCATCATGACTTTAAGCTCTGATCCGAATGACCTGAGACCGGTACTCGGCTATTCCCTTTTTCTTTTAAAAAACCGCCTGTTGAATATACACGGCAGGGGAATAGTATCCAGGATCGTTTCACGTTTATCCGATCTGAGACTGTTCAGATCGGATACAAAGCTATCTGGACTTTTTCAGTCTCTGGAAATCCTGTCGGGAAACAGAGTCTCTTCCGATATGGATATCGCATTTGATGAACTGAGTTTCGTTAACTGGATGCCTTATTCGCATGACATGGGGCTGATCGGTTTTCATATCTCACCCATGCTTACGGGAATGAATCAGATAAACCTTTCGACCAGAACCTTTATAGAAAACCCGTCACTGTTCCTAAAGCTCATTGACAGATACAGGGCAACACATGTGCCATGCCCGAATTTTGCCATGCAGTGGCTGACTTCCCAGGTGAGAGATGAAGACATTAAAAACATCGACCTTTCCTCTATAAAAGCCCTTTACAACGGTTCAGAACCGATATCGTCATATGTTACACGCTCGTTCATAAATAAATTCAAACAGTTCGGTCTCAAGAAAGAATCTATCAGAATGGCATATGGGATGGCTGAAGCATCCCTCCAGATATCTATGCCGCCTATCAATTCAGTCCCCCTTTTTCATAAAATAGACAGAAATATTTTAATAAATAAAAACCTTGCCATCGATACGGCAGATGATGAATTCTCAATCGAACTTGCAGACCTGGGGTATCCTGTCTCCTACATGACAATCAGGATAACTGATGACAATGATGCTCTCGTTAATGAAAACATAATCGGCCATATTCAGATCAAGGGAATGAATGTCACATCCGGTTACTTTAATGATAAGTATATTAATGCCGATCTCTTTTGCGGTGAATGGTTGAGAACAGGGGATATGGGATTTATCAGAGACGGCAGGATCGTTGTCACAGGCAGGTATAAAGACATAATTTTTATAAACGGCAGAAATATATATTCAAACGATATAGAAGAATATATCAGAAATATCCCAGGATTCAGATACCTTCAATATGCTGTTTGCGGAATATCGGATGTTAAAACAGACACCGAAAAGGTGATACTCTTTGTTATGTCTGGAGAATCAAGACAGCACCTCGCAAGAATGCTTTCAAATTTAAACAGCCGGTTGCATAAATCATTCGGATTCACCCTGTCCTCAATTGTTAAAGTTCCGGAATTGCCATTAACACCAAGCGGGAAGATAAAAAGGTTCAAGATCAGAAATGATTTCATCAAAGGTCTCCTTAAGGATGATATTTTTCCAGATAATGAATCGTTTGCGGTAATTAATATGGATTTGAATCTTGAACCGCAGTCTCCGATTGAGATCATATTACTTGAAATCTTTTCCGAGGTTCTTGGTAAGCCTGATTTAACAAGATATGACAACTTTTTTGAACTCGGCGGCAGCTCGATTGGCTCAACAAAGGTAATATCGCGCATCAGGGATGAATTCAAAATAGACTTGTCCATCGCAGCCATTTTTGAAATGCAGTCTGTCGAATCGCTTTCAAGCATGTTGGAAAAAGCGATAAGTCATGAACAACGCAAGTCAGGGTCAAAGAAATCAGGCATAATGGATTCGCATTTCTTAACTTAAAAAAACATTGTTTTTCATTTTTATAATGCCGATGATAATTTTACTGGTATAATGGCATTCGGGAGATAATCCTATGAGACAGCATGCAAGACGCAGCACCGAAATACCTATCAGGTATTATGGCTACGGGATGCACGCCCATAACACTGGGCAACTCAGAAATGTCAGCTTGAGCGGACTTTCATTTAAATCACATTATCCATTCCAGTCAGGAATGAAGATCGTTGTTCAAATCCCCTATTTAAATCCATTATTTAAAGCCTCTGCCTCTATCATATGGTGCCATCATTCCGATTCATCTTATGAAGTCGGCATTAGATTTTATGATGACAGCGATATCGATACATCAAAAATCATGTTTGAACAGATATGCCTTATTGAAAATTACAGGACGGATGTGAATAAAAACGAAGGTAGGGCAATATCTTCTGAACAGGCGGCCAGAGAATGGCTTTCCCTTCTGAGCAACGATATATTATGCTGATTTGATATATCTGATGAGATATCAGGATAAGTAATCATCCAGTTAATATTGCATATATTGATAACCCTTATAAAAAACCCGCCGGTGTCGGATAAAGACACCGGCGGGTTATGTTTTCTGTTAAGTCTATGCCTGATTTTATCAGTTTACTACAATTTTTGCCCTTCCTACCAGGAAGTTGTCTTTCGCCTCGGTGCCTACGACCTGAATGCTGATGTTCTTTCCTATTAGATCAATAGCAGGCGGAGCTATGTCAAGCATCGAATCCAGCAGCGGCGGAAGGACTGCGTTGAATATAAGCCTGCCGAATCCGGGCACCAAAGACGTGTTCAAACCGTTGAGATACAGAATCTTTATATTAAAGTTTGTTCTTAAAGGATCAATTGTTACGCCTATGTTCCCGGTTTCTTTTATCTTAAGCTGAAGATAAGCATCTGCGTCGATATTTAGTCTTAGGACAAGGGGCATGCTGCCGGCCTTCAGCCTGACCTCGATAAGCAGGTCTCTAACAAGAACACAACCCATACTGGTTACCTTTTTATTTAATATCAAAGTCTTTTTTCCTGACAAATCCATGACCGGAGGGGTCAGTAATGATACGCTCATCTGTGCAGGCTCAGGTGTAAGCGAAGAAATAAGGTCATCCAGATTAAGATTGCTCAACAGGCCTGTCTGTATCAGCGCTACCATTGTCTGATTCATCATGTCATCGCTGACCGCAATCATTATGTTCTCGTCCGCAACCTTATCTAGTGACGGCATTATATCGCCCGGAGTTGCAAGGAAAGTATCAAGGCCGGGAACAGCCGGCGTCGGGCCGGTATAAGCCGCCGATATCCCGAGATCCAGATTCAGATCGTCATCGGATGTAGTCAAGATGCTGGAATTCATAGGCCATATTGCAATATCGATGTCGAGCAGATTCAAATTCAGATCGGATACGTTCATCAGGTCGAAACTTATGGAAAGGCTTTCCATGAGATACTGTTTGATTACAACATTGATAAGTGCAGTCAGCAGGTAGTTCGGCATCGTCAGATATCCGTAATCGGTGGTTATGAGTCCGATAACAATATTTCCCTTGGTCAGATCCATTTTCGCACCGATCGTGCCGTCCTCGTTCATGTAAAGGGATATCTCGGCGTCCTCCACTCTCAATTCCTTTATGCTCAGCGCAAAGTGATTGGTCTGTACGACATTCCAATGGTAACCTTGAATGTACAGCGCGGCGGTTCTGTCAGGGTCCACACCCTCTGTCGGAGATATCACAACCGAACCCATTATTTTATTTCCTTCAACAATGTCAGGAATAATGCTTATTTTGCCTATGTTTATCTGACCATTCCATCTGGGGTTTGGTTCATCTTTATTGATATAAAGATCTCCAAATGGGTACAAATCTACAAATATAGGATTCTCAAGCAGCGGTTCCGCAATTCCCAGCATGGAAAGCAGCTCATTGTCTTCTACTGGCCCATAGATAAGGGGTCTGGTCACCGAGTTTAATACGTCACCTACCTGAGCTGTTACAAGATCCAGCAGATCCTGGTCCATATGTACTCTCAAAGCATCATTAACAGCTCCGGCATCTCCTACCTTCATCGACTGTCCCACGGGGAATGATACCCTTTCGGTGTTGGTCACAAGCTTTTTGTCCATGATCGAAAACACAACTGTATTGAATATCGATGAAGTGCTGGGCTGGAAATAACATGTAAAATTACCTGTTGTCTGATCGAAAACGATTTTTTTGCTGTTGACCTTAAGTGTCAAAGGATCGCTGTCTCCTTTAATTACCCGGCCGGTTATTGTTACTGGCCCCTCATCGGCAGACAATACGCTTCCCCTGACAGGACTGACAATCTGAATCGAACAAGGCACATAGTCCTGCTTGGGACACCCTGTAAATATTAAGCAAACTATCACGATAAACAAAGAAAGCCCTGAATATCTCCTCATAATGTTCACCTCCAAATTAATAAAACTTTGTCTATGCTTATTAAATAATATAATTTATCATTAATTTCAAATAAAGCAATTCAAAAATTCAATATTGATTCTACGTGGAAACATAATCTACTTTGCTATTCTATTTTATTTCCTTACCATAGGTTTTCCATTGCAATATCTTTTATAAATATTTGTTTTTTCTGATTTATATCTTACTTCAAACTTGGCATATTAATTGCTATCCGTCGGATATGGCATACAAAAAAAACTATCGGTCGGGTTTCAGGTACTGTTTAAACAGAGATTCGGGTTTCTACAGGATATTAGGCATCACTCAGGACTATCGTATCGCATTATTATGCGAATCTGATAATATGAGCTATTTTATAATGTTTTACGAAATGGTGCTGGAAGCTTATGGGCAAAAACTTTGCAGCCCCCTGGACCTTATAGCCAGGACTGATATAAAAAAGTTGAAGTATATTAAATCCATCCAGACATCAAAATCCGTCAAACGTACAAGCCCCTATAATATTCCCGAGATATTAAGAAATTATGGATTACAGTGGCACTGGTGGTGCGAAAACTACGGCATGAATGAGGGAGGGCTGGTTTCAGACATAACAGCTGTTAATACATCAGGGAAATGTCTGCTGATATTAAAGGAAGACTGTCTGGACATGCTGCTTATGTACTATGATATGTTCCACGACGATCTTCTTTCAAAAGGCCTGTACTTTCCGCATCTGAAAAATATGCTCGATGATTTTGCCAATATAATTTCGATACGCGGAATGCTTACCAACAAAAACCTGTTTTGCGGTTCATCCAGCACATGCAGAAGGATACTTGGAGAACATCTGTCATCGATATCACTTCAATAAAATTTACATCCCTGTCAGTGCATCTATCCTTTTTACGCACATGATGGCGCACCGCAAGGTATGATAATTTATCTTCCATGAAGTGCCCATATGAGTCCATATGGGCTTTCCCTCTCTTTCGAGCAGCGGCAGCCATTCACCGACATCGTGGGCAATCATTTTATCAAACACGAATCTGTGGACAGCATCATAAGCTTTGAGGAAGCTTTCTTCTTTAAAAAGCATATAACAGTCAAGAAGTCCTATCAGTGATTCAGCCTGCTGCCAGAACTCTTTCTGCAGGTCATGAGCAGGTCCGTCAAGCGGGCCTTCAACATAAACCCCCCCGTATTCATGATCAATACCATATCTCAACACATGGCCGGCAATCGCTTTCAATATCTTTTTATACTTTCCGGCATCGGCATTCAGTGCCCTTAATGCTTCAAGAAGAAGCCAGAGAAACTCCATGTCATGGCCGTATGAAAAATTGTCATCGGCATTAGCTTTCACACCCTCACCCTCAAACCGGTCCCACCCCCATATTATATCGAACTTGATCTGCTTTGTTGGTTTCCAGTCTTTTGCAAACTGCGGTTTTCCAGCCCCTGTTCTGGGTGAATAAATCACTTGAGTTAGAAGCAATATGATCTCTTCAAGCCTTCTTCTTACCGAATCAAGGTTTACGGCTTTATAAAGCATGGTGAATGCCTCCATGAGATGCATATGGACATCGAGCGTTTTCCTGTCGCCGCCTGCGGACCCAGGGCCGGCAAGGACCCAGTCTTTGCTGAACATTTCGAAAAATCCGCCGTATCTTATATCAGCAGCATTTGACAGAAGGAGTTCGAATGCTTTTTTTGCAAATTCGAGCGCGAGCTTGTCATTTGTGGCGAGATAATATTCGGAAAGCGCATATATGGCGAAGCTCTGGCCGTATACGATTTTCTTGTCTTCAGTAACCTTTCCATTACGGTCGGTCATCCAGAAGAAACCACCGTATGAATTGTCCCACATACTGCTTATAAGATATTTTGCTCCATGATGCGCAAACTCAAGGGTCCGTTCGATCTGATAGCCTGCCCTGGCAGCAGCACTCATTGCATAGGTCATTCTCGCCTGCGCAATCAGAGATTTTTCATCCGTACCCGCATCATTGCCGTTGCTGTCAAACTGGGTTATGAACCCGCCCCGTTCCTTATCCATTGACCTTTCGAACCAGAAAGGGAGAAGTTCATTATTGATGTGATTGTTCCATTCTTCCTTATATGTTTGGAGCTTTTGAACTATATTCCCTTGATTCATGAACATCTCCTCATTTACGGCCTTCGAGCAGTTCCCACAGATTCAGAAAAAATGCCCGGTTGTCGGCACTTATATATTCCGTGGCCCCGCCCATTCTGCTGAAAGATTTAAGGTAGCGCATATAGTATGCAGGATTGTCTTCAGGAGGTTCCCCTACCCTCCAGTCCCAGGAACTCTCAGTTAAATCTACAACAAATATTTTGTGCCCCTGAATGTGACTGCCATTTTGAATCGAGATATTCTGCGCCATGGAAAATGACTTTTCGAATATCATGGGGGACATCACCGCGGAGCCGACAGAAAGATAGACGCCATTCTCAATCCGGCTGACGCTCCCTGCAAACATTAGAAAATCCCTTTCCGCTGTCCTTCCTATCGCAGCACCCTTATTCATCGGGTGCGTATAAATTATATCATGCCCGAACATAGGATGAGCAGTGAAAGGAACACCTGCAATAAATGTTCTGTATTGAAGGCTGTATTTTCTGCATGGGTGATCAATCTTCATATGCCCGGATTTAAGTCCCGACCTTCTGATAGTATCAATAAAATCCGCTGCTGAAGCTGCTTTTTCCATATCGTCAGAAGTCATCGCCTTGAGAAGCTCATCTTCATCAGGGATAACGATGCCATTGTCCGCAATCATTGCCCCTACGGCTTCACCATAACCGAGTCCTCTGTACGCGCCTGAGATAATGGCAAGGTTTATGAACTTTCCAGTCTCTTCCCACATGCCGAACATGCCTTTATCGGCATTTTCCCTGACATTCTCGCTGCTCATGCCGAGATACGAAAATTCCCAGTCATGGATCACGCCCGCACCGTTCGTTGCCAGATGCGTAAACCAGCCTTTTTCAGCAAATTCAGCAAGGAGCGGCCCGAGGCCATTCTTTATTGCATGCGCACCGAAAGCAAGAATTACCGGACGGTCTGAAATTCTGGCGTCCCTGATGGCGCAGGCAACACGTTCTGTTGCTTCAAGGGTCTTTCTAGAAAGCATCGGGACTTCACTTCGGGAGTTTATCTTTTCAGTTTCAATTTCAACCCTGTTGACCCTAATATCTAAAGGATAGAATTTCAGATCATTCCTATTGAACAGGTTTTTAAAATCCATATCTATACACCGAACCTGAGGGCTGAAAAAACCAGTCTGATATCAGAAAAATCAGGTATTATAACATCTGCACCCGCTCGAATTAACCTGGATCTTTTCTTATAGTTGAATCCGAAACGCCTGACCTCATCGCTTGCAACCCCGACAGCCATCAGATCCCTCTTCCTTGCTTCCCTGATCTCCACCGGCCCGTCTCCAAACACAACAACGCCTGACTTGCTCTCTCTCTGGATATTATTAAGGATAGACTTTAACACTTTTTTTTTGGGATCTTCCTCATCCGAATCTTCAGCCCCGTAAATTCCGCCATTGAAGAGGTCTGCATATCCGAGCAGATTTGCCTCGTTCCTGACATCAGCCTCGTCTGTCCCGGATGCCAGATATAATATAACTCCTCTTTTACTCAGCTCCCTTAGAAAACCTGTTGCTCCTTTTACTGTAAAATCATCCGGATTGAATATCCCTTTTGATACACCTTCAAGCCGGCCTGATATATGAGATTTGAGCCTTTGAAGATAAAGCTTTTTATATCCGGATTCAGTCAGCATGTCATTTTTCCCGACTATTCCGAACTGATTTATCAGTTTCAGCAGGCTCCTCATCTGCTCGATTGTTCTCATGCCGGTTGTCGAATCGATCAGCTTCTCGACCTCAAGACATATCGAATTATACAGACTTACGGGAAGGCTCTCCAGCTGCCCGCCGGAAACAGATTCTATCATGGTGGAACGCATATATGCTTCCCAGCCTTCCCTGAGTGTTGATATTGTACCGTCATGGTCAAATACCGCATGTACAGGGAAATCGCTCTTTTTCTCCGAGATAATCTCTATTTCCGAGTTTTCGAATTTCTTCGCTCTTCTCGGATCATCAGCCAGTATCAGATTATAGATATAGTCAGGATCGTTCCCGACTTTTCGCACCTGATCCGGAAAAGGCGAGCCAGTCGTAAAACGCTGGGTTATTGTAACAGCAGCACAGAAATTACCGAATCGCGCGGCATCATGGTGTCCCATACCCGACCCAAGGCAGGCTGCAATTCCTGCAATAATGGCATCACCAGCACCAACGGTGTCAATTGCACCTGAGGTGCTTATTCCCTTAATCAGTTCAAAGCACTCTTCGTTTTTAACAGCGATGCCGTTCTCTCCCATCGTAATGAATACGGTCTGCTTCCACCTTTCGTACAACTCATCCGATATTTTTATAACGGCATCATCATCCACCGGCTCTTTCAGATTTGAACCCAGCACATTTGCGGCCTCGCTCAGATTGATTTTTCGCATTGCCCCATAGAACTCGTCGCTGTAAGCCCTGCTGTCAACAATGAATATGGTCTTCGGATGCTTTTCGATTATACTGGCAATGCGCTTTCTGAACCATCTGGTGCTAATGCCTGAAAGCAATTGCTGGTTTATAATCACAGCATCCGTATTCTTTAATGCCGATTCGAACTCTGACAGAATATCCTCTGAAATGTCCCTGTCCGGGGTATTGAAATTGCCAATGTCAACCCTGGGCTCCTCACAGAATTCGCTGTAAGGTTTCGTATAGGTATTGGTTGACCAGCCCGCTTTCTGCACAAGCAGGCCCGAACGGTTAATCCCCATAGAATCAAACTGCCTGCACATTTCCCTGCCATAGACATCATCTCCAATTATTCCGAATGCGGATACATTCCCAACGCCCAGAACGGAAAGGTTTTTGGCTACATTGGCAGCGCCCCCCAGTTCAAACCTCATCTCTTTTACTGATCTTGTCCTTAGCCCGGTCTCAAGGGAAATTTCTCCTGCATCACCGTGCAGGACGAGGTATGCATCGATGCAGAAATCACCGATAACAGCAACAGATATTCCTTTGAACCCATTCAAAACCGCTTCGATATTCATGTTCACCACCGGCATCGCAATTAGTAAATTCAATTATATTTATCTTTAATCAGCCTGTCATTTTAAAATGTCTTAAAAATCATTTGCGTTGCCGGCGATATCCATATTACCATAAGTTTGTATGACATAGAAAATGATGTATCCTGCCCTAAAGATACCTTGACACGGTTAAATTTTTCGTGTTCTATTTTTTCTGATATAAAAATGAATCTTCATTCAATTCGCAATAAAGACTACAGACTAAGAGGGTGATACAGGTGACCAATAAGAGTGAAAAAATAGGCGCGGTAATGGTAGTCGGATCCGGTATTGCAGGCATTCAGGCATCCCTTGATCTGGCTAATTCAGGCATGAAAGTGTATCTCGTCGACAACGGGATCTCTATCGGCGGCGTCATGGCTCAGCTTGACAAAACCTTCCCGACAAATGACTGCTCGGCGTGCATCCTCTCTCCCAAACTAGTTGAAGTCGGCCGTCATCCGAATGTTGAGATACTGACAAGAAGGACAGTTGAATCCGTAGAGGGCAACCCGGGAAACTTCAAGGTTAAACTCACAAAAGCCCCGCGTTATGTCGACTTGTCAAAATGTACAGGCTGTGGTGACTGTGCAAACGTCTGTCCTGTCTCGGTTCCATCAGACTTCAACGAAAATCTGAACGACAGGAAGGCGATATACCGTCACTTTCCGCAGGCAATCCCAAGCGGGTTTGCAATCGACAAGAGAGGCACATCCCCCTGCAAGGCGACATGCCCTACACATATTAGCGTACAGGGATATATAGCCCTTATAGCTAAAGGAAAATACAAGGAAGCGCTCAAGCTTATCAAACAGGAGCACCCCTTCCCTGCCGTATGCGGACGCGTCTGCAATCACCCATGCGAAGAGGCCTGTAAAAGGGGCGATGTCGATGAACCTCTCGATATTATGCATCTCAAACGTTTCGTAGCTGACATGGACCTGTTCGATGAAACAAAGTTCATGCCTGAATGCAAAGAAAAGAATGGCAAGAAAATTGCGGTTATCGGCGCAGGTCCTTCGGGGCTTACCGCTTCATATTACCTTGCTATAGAAGGTTATGAAGTTGTTGTGTTCGAAGCTGCACCGATTGCAGGCGGCTGGATGACCCTGGGCATTCCGGAATACAGGCTTCCCCGCGACATAATAAACGCAGAAATACAGATTATTAAAGACCTCGGAGTTGATATCAGGTGCAACACAGCGGTCGGAAAAGATGTAAAGTTTGACGACCTCATGAAAGACTATGATGCCGTCTTCGTAGGATGCGGGACAATGCTTTCCAGCAAGCTCGACATCCCGGGCGAGGACATGCAGGGAGTCATGCACGGAGTTGACTATCTGAGACGCATTAATCTTGGCGAAAAAGTCTTCCTCGGCGACAAGGTTGCCGTTGTTGGAGGCGGAAACGTTGCAATGGACGCCGTTCGCGTATCGAAGAGAATGGGTTCAAAAGATGTCTTCATACTTTACAGAAGGACAAGGGCTGAAATGCCTGCCGCTCCCGAGGAAATCGAAGAGGCGCTTGAAGAAGGAATCCGCATGGAATTCCTGGTGGCGCCTGTTCGTGTAGTTGGAGAAAACGGCAAAGTCACAGGCATCGAATGCCAGAGAATGGAACTCGGCGAACCCGACAAGAGCGGACGCCGCCGCCCTGTCCCGATAAAGGGTTCGGAATTCATAGTCGAGTGCGATGCAATCGTCCCGGCCATAGGCCAGGCGGCAGACCTTGGCTTCATAACAAAAGAATCCGGCGTATCCATCAACAAATGGAACAATATCGATGCAGACGAAGTCACATTCCAGACAAATATAGATAAGGTCTTTTCCGGCGGCGATGTCGTTACCGGCCCGCAGACAGTCGTAAAGGCAGTCAATGCAGGCAAGGAAGCGGCAATTTCCATCGACCGCTTTTTAAAGGGCGAAGACCTCAAGGCCGGGCGCAGGACTGACTGGAAAGAGGGCCTTGCAGATCCGGGTGATCCTTCAAAAGTTGCAAAGAAAAAGCGCGTGAAGATGGAGCATCTGGACCCCAAGACCAGGGCCACAAACTGGGAAGAAGTCATAAAGGGGATGAGCGAAGAGGCCGCGAAATACGAAGCAGAAAGATGCCTGAGCTGCGGAATCTGCTGCGAATGCTATCAGTGCGTTAACGCATGTATTGCTAAAGCGATAGTTCATGATGAAAAAGCAGCCGAAGAGTTCGTGGAAGTAGGAGCTGTCATAGCAGCACCCGGTTTCGAGACATTTGACGCTACTTTAAAACCGGAATACGGCTATGGTATTTATCCGAATGTCGTTACAAGTATTCAATTTGAAAGAATCCTTTCGGCGTCAGGCCCGTATTTCGGCCATGTCCAGAGGCTTTCCGACGGCAAAGAACCGGGAAAGGTAGCTTTCATACAGTGCGTGGGTTCGCGAGATACTGCATGCGGCAACTCATGGTGTTCCTCAGTATGCTGTATGTATGCGACAAAAGAGGCCATCATCGGAAAAGAACATGCCAAGAACCTGGAACCGACAATATTCTTCATGGACATCCGGGCTCATGGAAAAGACTTCGACCGCTTTGTCAACCGGGCCAAGGATGAATACGGCATCCGCTATGTCCGTTCGATGCCGTCGACGATAAAGGAACTCCAGCAGTCAAAGAACCTGCTCATGAAGTATGTCCTTGAAGATGGTACAATCGTTGAAGAAGAATTCGACATGGTTGTCCTGTCCGTAGGACTTACTCCACCCAAGGATGCGGAGAAACTAGCTAAAGCACTTGGCGTCGAGCTCGAAGAACACGGATTCTGCAGGACGCAACTTGAGAATCCAGTACTTACAAGCAGGGACGGCGTATTCGTATGCGGCGCATTCGGCGGCCCCAAGGACATCCCGGAAACAGTCATGGAGGCAAGCGGTGCGGCTGCATGCGCATCAGGGCTTCTTGCAGAAAGGCGTGGAACGCTTATCACCGAGCAGGAACTTCCGCTTGAAAAAGACATCAAGGGAATCGGACCGAGAACAGGCGTATTCGTATGCCATTGCGGAATCAATATCGGCGGAGTCGTAAATGTTCCGGAAGTTGTTGAATACGCCAAATCACTGCCGAATGTTGTATTCGCCACAGACAATCTGTTTACCTGCTCTCAGGATACAGCAGTCAGAATGGGAGAAATAATAAAGGAACAGAATCTTACAAGGGTAGTTGTCGGATCATGCTCACCGAGAACCCATGAAGGGCTCTTCCAGGAGAACTGCGAAAAGGCAGGTCTTAACCGCTATCTGTTTGAAATGGCCAACATCAGAGACCAGGATTCTTGGGTGCATATGCACGAACCCGCTGCCGCGACTGAAAAGGCGAAAGACCTGATCCGGATGTCGATAGCAAAGGCCGAATATCTGAAACCCCTCAAACCGGGCCAGCTGAACGTCAATCATGCAGCACTGATAATAGGAGGCGGTCTCGCTGGAATAACTGCCGCACTATCACTGGCGGATCAGGGTTTCTCCTCATATATCGTAGAGAAGGAATCAGAGCTCGGCGGAAACTATGCAAAGCTTCACTACACTCTAGAAGGGCTCAATACAAAGAAACACCTTGCCGGCCTGATTGAAAGGGTTAAGGCAAGCGATAAGATAACTGTATTTAGCTCAGCCGAAATCAAGAAGATCGAAGGCTTTATCGGGAACTACAAAACTACTGTAAATGCAACGGGTGAAGAGACCAAATTCGAGCATGGAGTAGTTATTGTCGCAACAGGCGGATACGAGCTCGAAACCGACGAGTACCTGAACAGGAAGAGCGACAAGGTCATTACACAGCGCAAACTCGAAGACCTGATCGTCGAGAACGACCCGATGGTAAAGAACGCGAAAAGCATTACGATGATTCAGTGCGTGGGGTCCAGGACAAAGGAAAGACCGTACTGCAGCCGCTACTGCTGCAGCGAGGCCATGAAGAATGCCCTTAAGATCAAGGAGCTTGATCCCTCTAAAGATGTAACCATTCTGTATCGAGATGTCCGCACTTTCGGGCTCAAGGAAGACTTCTACAAAAAGGCCAGGGAGCTTGACGTCAGATTCATCCGCTATGACGAAGACCGCAAACCTGAAGTGACCGACAACGGAAACAGCCTCTCAATCAAAGTGCTTGATCCGATACTTAATCAGACAGTCACACTCAAGACCGACATCCTTGCATTAAGCGTCGGCACCGCGCCGAACCCGGAGAACGAGGAAATAGGAAAAATGCTCAAGGTTCCGACCAATCAGGATGGGTTCTTCCTCGAAGCGCACGTCAAACTGCGGCCGGTCGATTTTGCAACGGACGGCGTGTTCATGTGCGGTATGGCGCACGCGCCAAAACTGAGTGAAGATACGGTCGTTCAGGCTAATGCCGCGGTAAGCAGGGCATGCACGATCCTTACAAAAGATCTGATCGAAGCCGAAGGCAAAACGGCGTTTGTCAACAAAGAGCGCTGCGCCGCATGCGGACTTTGCGAGGCCAACTGCCCGTTTGGAGCGGTGGCTGTTAATTTTGTCGAAGGCTGCGCTGAAGTAAACACTGTGCTTTGCAAGGGATGCGGCGTATGCACTGCCTCATGCCGCATGAATGCGATAGACCTGAACGGTTTCTCTAACGAGCAGGTTATAACACAGATTCAGGCATTCTCTTTACTGGATTAAGACAAGGAAAGATTGGAGAACTCTTATGGCTGAAGATAAACAAGGCTGGGAACCGAAAATAGTTGCTATAGTATGCAACTGGTGTACCTATGCGGGAGCCGATCTCGCAGGTATCAGCAGGATTCAGTATCCGCCCAATGTCAGAATAATCAGGGTGCCCTGCACAGGCAGGATCAACCCGTTCTACATTATGCGTGCGTTGCAGGAAGGGGCCGATGGTGTACTGGTATCCGGGTGTCATCCGGGTGAATGCCACTACATCACAGGCAACTATCATGCACGCCGCAAGTTCGCGATACTGAAGAGATTCCTGGGTTATATCGGAATAGAGCCTGACAGAACAATGTTCACATGGGTGTCGGCATCGGAGGGAGAACGTTTCGCCAACGTTATCAAGGGCGTAACCGCCAGGGTGAAGGAACTTGGGCCTGCCTCCAAGCTCGTTAAAAGCTACTGATCGGGAGCATTGATATGGACGAAAAAATAAATGCAAAAGTAAGAGAAGAAGCCAGAAAGCTCCTCGCAGACGGCAAGGTTGATATTGTTATAGGCTACGAGAAGGGGACACTGCCGCTTACCTCAGCGCCGGTGTTCATTACAAAACCTGAAGATGCGGAAAAGCTGGTATGGGATGAGGGTTGCTATCAGAATCTCGCGAAGTTCGTCACCGATATCCTCTCAGCGCATAAGGAAGCCCAGAGAAAGATAAGAAATCCCGAAGAAAGAAAAAAGAAGACGGTCGGGATAATAGCAAAAGGCTGTACAAGCCGTTCCATAATACTTCATCTTCAGGAAAAGCAGTATGACAGAGACGAGATAGTCATAATTGGCGTTCCATGCACAGGCTATATTGACAGGAAGAAACTTGCCATTCTTGTGGATAATGAAGAAATCGTCGAGGGGACGGTGGCTTCCGGCCAGGTAACAGTTAAGACGGCATCCGGAGAAAAAAAGATTGCACTGAGCGATGTCCTCGCTGACAACTGCATCACCTGCCGCTTCAACAATCCGGTCATTTCAGATGTTATGGCCGGTGACCCTGCACCTGCAATGCAGCCTGACAGAGAATATGAAAAGATCGAAGCCATCGAAAAACTGAGCACAGACGAAAGATTCGCATATTTTGTCAAAGAGATGTCGAAGTGTATACGCTGCTATGCCTGCCGCCAGGCCTGTCCCAGCTGCTACTGCAAGATCTGTTTTGTCGAGCAGTCTCAGCCTCAATTTACAGGCCTTTCCGCTGACGCATCGGATACCCAGCTTTTCCAGATGCTTCGTATCTTCCACATGGTCGGCCGCTGCGTGGACTGCGGAAGCTGCGTCAATGCATGCCCGATGGGAGTTGACTTAAGAGCATATCTAAAGAAGCTTGACAAGGATGTCCTGGAGCTCTTCGAAACCAGGGCAGGAGCAAAGACTGAGGATGTGCCGCCCTTGAGCACATACCGCGAAAATGACAAAGAAGATTTTATCTATCACCCATAAAAGGTGGATGAAAATATGAACAGCTTTCTAGCCGAAGTTAATGAAAAGATAAACGGTGTGCCTTTGCAGCGATGTTATCACTGCCGTAAATGTACTGCTGGCTGCCCGATGGCAAACATCATGGAGTATAATCCTAACAGGATTATCAAGATGATACAGAACGGCATGAAGGATGAAGTCCTGAATTCTTCTACCATTTGGATGTGTGCATCATGCGAAACTTGCATAACACGATGCCCTAATGAGGTCGACATCGCACGAATGATGGATGCCCTTAGAGAAATGGCTCTAGATCAGGGTTATGCCGCAAAGGAAAAGAACATTCTCAAGCTGCATAAGTCATTCCTGCATAATATCTGGGTAAACGGCCGGATTAATGAAGGCATGATGATGGCTGAATACAAACTCTGGTCAGGGGATCTTTTCTCTGACGTAATAACCGGTATGGGAATGTTCATGAAAGGCAAGATCCACCCAATATCACCACGGACTAAGGATATGGCTGCGGTGAGAAAAATATTCAGGGAAACAAAATAAAGGAGGCGCATCTTGAAACTTTCTTATTATCCAGGATGTTCACTGCATGGTACGGCCAGAGAATACGGAGAATCCGTTACGGCCGTGAGCGCCGCCCTTGGTATTGAACTTAATGAAATCAAGGACTGGTCATGCTGCGGTGCGACCGCCGCACACAGCACGAACTTCAAGCTTTCGGTAGCGCTGCCTGCGCGGGATCTTGTTGCGGCTGAGAAAAACGGCATGGATGTGATGGTCCCATGCGCCGCCTGTTTCAATCGGCTCAAAAGCACTCAGCACCATCTCAAAGAAGACAACAAGCTGAAAGGCGAGATTGAAAAGATAATAGGCGGCAAGTATGAAGGCAACATTGCCATCCGCAACCCGATAGACATCATTATAAATGACATCGGCCTTGAAGAGCTTGCAAAAAAGGTTATCAAGCCGCTTAAGGGATTAAGGCCTGTATCTTATTACGGCTGCCTGCTTCTGAGGCCGAAAGAAATCTGCAATTTTGACAACCATGAGAATCCCGTCCTTCTTGACAAGATCATGGAAACAGTGGGCGCAGATGTCAAACAATGGTCATACAAGACCGACTGCTGCGGTGGAAGCCTTACAATCAGCATGACCAAGGTCGTCAACAACATGGTTGACAAACTCATGACCATGGCCAGGGAAGCAGGAGCCAATTGCGTGGTCGTTGCATGCCCGATATGCATGGCAAACCTTGATATGAGGGCAAGCGCAAACCTCAAGCTGCCTGTTTTCTATTTCACCGAACTGCTAGCCCTGGCAATGGGAATTGCAGGACCAGAAACATGGGCAAAGATGCATACTGTTGACGGAACGCCGCTCCTAAAGGGACTCGGACTTATTTAAGGAAAGAGAGATGGCCATGGAAAAAAAGCTTATAGCGAAAGACGAGTTGGCTGCAATTGCTGAAAAGATTGCTGAAACCATGACAGTGATTGCACCGGTTGCCGATGAGGACAATATCCTGTTCGCACCGCTTAAAAAAGGCGATAAAATAAAACTTGTTGCGGGCAACACCAAGAACGCACCAAAAAACTACATGTTTCCAAGAAGCGAGTGCATGCTTAAATACACAAAGACAAAAGCGGGTGTCGAATTTTCAGGTGAAACCGTTGACGCATCCCCCACAGTGCTTTTTGGCGTCAAGCCGTGCGATGCAAGAAGCTTCTGGCTTCTGGATTTTCTTTTTGACCAGGAAAAGTATAAGGATCCATATTATATCGAGAAAAGGAATAATACCACGGTTGTTGCAATCGCCTGTTCAAAGGTTCCTTACACCAGCTGTTTCTGCACATCAGTCGGCGGCAGCCCGACATCCACCGAAGGTGTAGATGTAATGGTAACGGACATCGGCGATAACTGCCTGGTAGAATTCCTCACGGAAAAGGGCGGAAAACTTGCCGGATATTTTGGCGGAAAAAAGGCTGATAAAAAGGCTGATAAAAAGAAAGAAGAGGTTGCAGCAGCCGCTGCTGAACAGGTCAAATCAAAGATTCCTGCCAAAGATATCAAAGCATGGCTGGATGCCAATTTCGAACATGAGTTCTGGAATACGCTTCATCAGAAGTGCCTGGCCTGCGGCACATGCACCTACCTCTGCCCCACATGCCATTGCTTCGACATACAGGACGAGACAAAAGGCACAGACGGTAAAAGGCTCAGAAATTGGGATTCCTGCATGTTCTGGCTGTTTACAAAAGAAACATCGGGTCATAATCCGAGGCCTTCGCAGAAAGAGCGCTGGCGCCAGAGGGTTATGCACAAATTCCGTTATTATGTAGACAACTTCGATGCGATTGCGTGCGTCGGCTGCGGCAGATGCGTAATGTTCTGTCCTGTCAACATGGACATCCGCAAGATCGTCGAAGACATTTCAAAACAGAGTCAGGGGTGAGCAATGAATAATCCTTATGTTCCCTTCCCGGTGAGGGTTGATAAGATAATTACCGAAGTCGACACGAAAGATATCAAGTCTTTCAGGTTTGTATTTGTGAATCCCGAGGACGAGCAGAAGTTTGCATATATCCCGGGTCAGTTCGGCGAACTTTCAATTTACGGCAAGGGCGAATCTCCTATCGGCATTGCAAGTTCACCTACACAGAAAGGCTATGTCGAATTCACTGTTCAGAGGGCCGGCGTTGTAACGTCAGCACTGCACGAGATGGAAGAAGGTGCTCTCATGGGTATCAGGGGTCCGCTCGGCAATTCATGGCCGCTTGAATTCCTCAAAGGCAAAAATATTGTCGTGGTCGGCGGCGGTTTCGCATTCACAACTCTTCGTTCCCTAATCATCTACATGCTGGACGAAAAAAACCGCAAGGACTTCGGCAACATCACTTGCATTTACGGCGCAAGGACTCCCGGTCTTCTTCTTTACAAGGACGAACTTGAGGCATGGGGGAAAAGGTCTGATATAAATCTAAATGTTACCGTTGACAAGGCCGACTCCACATGGAAAGGCCGCGAAGGATTTGTCCCAGCCGTGTGCAAGGAAGTGGCACCCAGCAATGAGAACGCAGTTGCAGTCATATGCGGGCCTCCTATCATGATCAGGTTCACGCTGCCCGTTTTCTTTGATCTGAACTTCTCGAAGGAAAACATCCTAACATCTCTTGAAATGCGGATGAAATGCGGAATCGGCAAATGCGGCCGCTGCAACGTAGGAAACAAATACGTCTGTAAGGATGGACCAGTATTCTCTCTTGCAGAATTGGATAACCTTACAAAAGAATACTAGAATTAATCCTATATTGACAAAAAAAGCGGCAGATCCTGCCGCTTTTTTGTTTCAGAAATTGTTAATCAATTTCATTTTTTCATAAAACTCCCTATTTCATTGACACAGAAACTTGTTCAAACTAATTCATGTCTCATTAGAATCAAAAGCTGACAAAAGAATTATAAAGAAACCGGAATGGACATTTACTATATTGACGGAAAATTCATAGATGACGAGAAGGCCTGCCTCTCTGCAAAAGATATCATCGTGTTAAGGGGATTCGGTGTTTTCGACTTTCTTGTCACCTACAACAGAAGGCCATTCCATCTTGAAGAGCATGTCGAAAGGCTGATGAATTCTGCCAGATGTATAGGCCTTAAACTCAAACATACGAAAATACAGATTTGTAAAATTGTTGAAGAAACCGTCAGGAAGAATCCTCATCACAAAGAGTCAAATGTCAGAATCGTATACACTGGCGGGATAAGCTCTGACGGCTTTACTCCGGAAGGTACCGGAATACTGATGGTTATGGTGACCCCTAAACGGATATTGCCTGACCTATGGTATACAAATGGCGTAAAAATAATAACAGTTGAATCGGAAAGAATTATCCCCGGGGCCAAGAGCACAAATTACATTTCTGCCATATTAGCCCAGCAGCAGGCAAAAAAGTCAGGAGCAGTCGAAGCGATATATGTTGACAGGCAAAACCGGATACTGGAAGGCACTACATCGAACTTTTATTTTTTCAAGGAAGGAATCCTGATAACCCCTGAGCAGGATATCCTGCCGGGAATTACGAGAAGCGTTATCCTGAAGCTTGCCCGAAAGCATTACAAGGTGGAGACAAGAGATGTCTTCAAATCTGAACTCAACGGGGCAGAAGAGGCATTTATATCTTCTTCAAACAGAGAAATTGTTCCTGTCGTAAAAGTGAACGATATACAGATAGAAAACGGACTTGCAGGCGAGAACACAAAAATAATCATGCATCTCTTCCGTGAATATACAAATGCCTATGGTGAAGGAAAGTTATAAAAATGCTATCCATAGACGTTACAGTAAAAGCCATTAAAATCGTGGCGGTGAATTATGCCTGATAAATTCAAATGGGGAATTCTTGGTTGCGCCAATATAAGCAGGGCAATAATCGACGCCATGAAGCTTACAAAAAACGGCGTCGTTCATGCCATTGCAAGCCGTGATATCAGAAAGGCCGAGGAATGGCAGCGGCAGTATGGGATTGAAAATGCCTGCGGCTCATATATCGAGCTTCTTGAAATGGGCGGGATCGACGCCCTTTATTTACCTCTTCCAAACAGCATGCATGCCGAGTGGTGTCTGAAGGCGATTGAAAATCGCATTCCCGTACTTTGCGAAAAGCCTTTTGCCCTTAATGCAGAACAGGCCCTTATAGTTGCCGAGGCATCTTCCAAATCAGGAATACCTGTGGCGGAGGCATTCATGTACAGGTTCCACCCTCTTTATGAAAAAGTGCTTGTTGCTATTTCTCAGGGAAAAATCGGAAAGCTCTCAACCATCTTCAGCCGGTTTACATTCATGCTGGATGATCCCGAATCCATTTGCGCAAACCATGTCCTTGGCGGAGGAGCCCTGATGGACGTCGGCTGCTACTGCGTCAACCTCTCTCGTCTCATTACTGGATGTGAACCGTTAAGGGCCCGAGCATTTGCAACAGGCGAAAAAGTCGATGAAACCATGACAGGCATACTCGAATTCCCGGAAGGCATACTCGCACATTTTGAGACCGGCATAGCCAGCTTCGAACGTCATCATGCTGAGATTGCAGGAACCGAAGGCGCAATAATCATCGAGCGCCCATGGTTCCCCGGTGAAAGAGAGGGCAGCTTCATTCTCCGCACAAGCAGCGGTGATGAAATCATAACAACACCTGGCGCAGACTGCTACACCCTTGAACTCGAAGATTTCATGGATGCCGTCGTAAACAACAGGCCTCCACGCTGGAATGCAGATGATGCGGTCAAAAATATGACTGTGATAGATTCACTTTATGGCTCGACTGACAAGATATAATCTTTTATCTCAGAGCTTTGTTATAAATTCATATATTATTGTTGCGGAATCATCCTGATAAAATCATCCGAATAACCATCATTTTTATCTAAGTTACATTATGTCGTGTTTCCTCTTTCAGTTTGAATCTATAGCATTTGAAATTTCTTTTTCCATAATTCTAAATCCAATGGGAATTGTTCATTCCTCGTGGTAAAAGTCATATCAGAGGCATCTCTGAGTCATGAAAAAGTCTTTCATGACAGACTCTATAAGACAGTTCCCTGGAGCAGACAGTCTGGAGGCGAAATGAAGAGTTTTTGGTCGAAAAACAGGGTCGCGATATTTCTTGTTTTTGCTGTTCTCGCTTTAGGCGCGCCGCAATTTCCGGCGTACGGACAAGCCAAAGGGGCATCAAGCTCGGATATACTGGCCCGTGTTGAAGTGAAAGGCCGGATACAATCAATCGAGTTGCCTGTCTATGCCAGTCTCCGCGATGCAGCCGGCAATGACTATATCCTTGTGATTGCATCCGTCAAACAAATCACTGACACAGGTCTTTCTTACCATGTTATCGATGCCCCGGCTACACCCGGCGCATATTATCTGGCGCTCGAACGTCGGAAAGGTGCGCGTCAGACAGCCGCCGGAATATTGACAATACTACACGATGACGGACGGCAACTTCTCGTCAAAGGTAGCCCCGAGGCCGCAGAAAAGTTGTCCGACGCAGGCTTCGATATCAAGGCTCTTCCGGCGAATCCCATAATTCTCCGCTCTCCTCCTAATATAACGGTAAAACCGGATATTTCAGGAGAATTGCAGGTCTTTCCAGGTCTGGCGCCTGAAGCCGCTTATGATCCTCGTGTGGCTATAATGATCGATCAGGTGCAGGAGAGCTTATTGTATCAGGAAACCGGCAATCTTTCAGGAGTAAACACGGTTATCATCGGAGGAAGCCCCTTTATTATTACGACACGACATACGGCCTCAGGCGATCCGATACAGAAAGCGACCGAGTATGTTTATGAGTGTATGGAAACCCTGGGTTACGCTGCGTCCTACCAGAATTGGTCGAAAAATACCTATTCCAACCGGAACATTATCGGTGCCAAGACAGGGAAAACCAGGCCGTCGGAGATTGTCCTGATCACTGCCCATCTCGATGATATGCCAAGTTCAGGTCTGGCCCCTGGAGCCGATGACAATGCCTCGGGCAGCGCGGCACTTCTTATGGCGGCATATACCATGAGTTCATGTGACTTCGAGCGGACGCTCAGGTTTGTATTTTTTACCGGCGAAGAACAGCGTTTGCTCGGCAGCGAACCTTACGCCGACATGGCTTACTCGGCAGGCGAGAATATCGTGGCAGTATACAACATGGACATGATTTCCTGGGATACCGTCGGCAGCGACCCGGTTCTGCGGCTTCACACCCGCACATCCAGCAGTCCCGGTTATGACGCGGACATGGCCATCGCGAATACTTTTTCTGATGTGGTCGAGACCTATAGCCTCACGTCCGTTCTCTCTCCAGTAATAACATCGGACGGAGAATGGGCGTCCGATCATTCCTCTTTCTGGGACAAAGGGTATGCGGCAATACTGGCTATTGAAGACGACTACGATGATTTCAATCCTTACTACCATACAGTAAATGACACACTCGAGCGCCTCAACATGATCTATTTTACGAATTTCACAAAGGCCTCCATCGGCACCGCTGCGCTTCTCGCATTACCCATAGACCCGATGCCGCCGAGCGATCTTACCGGTTCAGCGTCATCCTGCAGAGCGATAATCCTGAGATGGACGGATAACTCTTCCGATGAGACAGGTTTCACAATTGAAAGAAAAACCGGCCTCAGCGGAACATACAGCGAGATTGCATCAATCGGCGCCAATATGACCTCATACAATGATAATTGCCTCGGGGATGATACGATTTATTACTATAAAGTAAGGGCATATAACGCTTTTGGGTACTCAGCTTATTCCAACGAGATAAATGCAACCACATTGCCTGCTTCAGATGACAACAATGGTATATGTTTTATTGCGACAGCAATTTAGGGCAAAATAAAAAACAGGTAATTGTTCCCCATAGGATTTTTTCAAATACCTGTTAAAATGTCCCTCCTGGATGATATGTCAGATCGAATTTCGAGTTATATATAAGCCTTATTCATTCTTTCAAACGCCTTCTCCATCGCCTTTATGAGCGGCAGCTTTTTGCCGGAGAGAAATCTGACCATGGCGCCGCCTGCAGTGCAGACATAGCTTATATTCTTTATATCAATCAGTTTCTCCGCAGCAGCAACCGTATCCCCGCCGCCGATGACGGAATAGCCTTTAGAATCGGCGATCGCCTTTAGAATCATCTTTGTGCCTTTTTCAAACAGCGGATTTTCATAAGCGCCTGCCGGACCGTTGGCGAACAGCGTGTTTGCATTCGCAATGATCTGCGCATATCTGCCAATCGTCGAAGAGCCTATATCCATGAACATCCCTTCATGTAGAAGATCCTTTACATCTATTTCCTTTCTGTATCCGTCTTTCTCAAATGCGAGATCCGAAGGCAATTCAATTCTCGAATGATAGTCCCTCAGATATTCCCTGGCTGGTTCTATGAACTCAAGGAGACCCCTGTCCTTGAGGTACTTTTCCTTGGTGTTGCCTATCGATCTTCCACAAGCCATAAGGAATATTTCGCCGGTTATTCCACATGTGAGAATCGTGTCCGCAGTGCCGTTAGCAAGAACCTGCTTCATCATGCCAAATGCATCCGATATCTTTGCGCCACCCAGTATGAATACGGAAGGCTTCGCGGGTGATTTCATGACCCTTGTCAGTGCCTCAACCTCCCTGAACATGAGATCGCCTGCAGCGGACGGTTTGATTTCCTGAAAAGCAGCCATCGATGGCGCATTCCTGTGAGCGGCTGAAAACGCATCATTTATATAAACATCGACAAGGGGGGCAAGGCTTCTTATTAAGAACGTATCCAGCATCTCAGAGGGTTCCAGCTTTACGGCATTTTCGAAAGTGGATATCTCTTCGCTCAAATACCTCAGATTCCCAAGCAGAGCCAATTCACCCCTCTTCAGCCTTTTAACCAGATATTGAGCGGCCGGACCGCAGACATCGTCGATATATTTAACCTCTTTACCGAGCAGTTCACTTAAAATTGCGGCATGCTCACTCATCGGTATCAGGTTCTGATAGTCGAGTGTGTCACCCTGATGGGCAATGATCGCAATCTTAGCCTTGTTTCCAATCAGAAATCTGAGCGTCGGAAGGCTTTCCTTGAACCTGTTCCGGTTGACGATTCTCTTTGTTACAGGATCGATCGGCGAATTAATATCAAGCCTTAAAAGTACGGTTTTCCCTTTTACATTCATCTCACGCATTGACGTAATTTTAAGTTCAGACATGTTATTCACCTCTTTAAAAGATACCGTCCAAAAAGATTATCCAAAATCCCCCTGTCGCCTCCGGCGTCTTCCCCCTTTACGAAAGGGGGAAATTTTAGAATTGTTTTGAAACTCACAGTTCAATTAGTATGTGTAATAATCTCCAATTTATATTCAAGATGATGTCTCTTCGCCTTCGGCTTGAGGAGCGAAGCATGAAGTTCATGATCCCTATTTCTAGGAGGCCAGGAGGAAGCGACGCAGACATACTCTCTTGCGTATGTTGAGGAGCATTCCGACGCAGCCGACAACGACAGCGCGTGAATAGAAATCGGAGCATGCGAAGTTATCATGCCCTGTACCCTTATTTCCAGCTTGGCAGTCCCAGATATTTATTCGTCGCCCCGACTGCTTCCAGCCTTTCTTTCTGTATACCCAGTGCCGCCCTGACTGCATCAATCGTCTCCGGAATGGTCACGGACTCCTGTGGTATATGTATGCCGAACATGACGTCATCGCCTGACATCACCACGGTATCTTTCCATACGCATATTTCGTACAGGTCGCCCCTAGGCCTTCCCAGATCGCGCGCATACCTGAAAATGGACGCATTACCCAGGAAGCCTTCCTTGAGGCTGACCACCCTTATCCTGTCGTGTTCGCTGAAAGCCTTAATAACCCCTTCGGCATCGAGCCTCTTCTTGGGAGTCGCAACGACAGTTATGAAATGGCCGTGGGTCACGGGCGTATGGACAAGTATACCGGTCGCATTTATATGCGGCATTATGGTCATGAGATCGAGCGCCTGATGGCTCGGGGCCTTGTCGACCTGCAGCGCGTTTGTCAGTCCTCTGTGATAGTCGCCGGGGTCCGCCACCCTCCTTACAATGGTTATAGCGACCTTTTCTATTCCCCATATGCGGTCCAGGCAGTCTACAGCCCGGATAAGGCCTGTCGTGTTGCAGGAAGTGAGCTTCAGATAATTCTGATCGAGTCCTTTTTCATAGTTTGCATAGCCATGGAAGAATACATCCGCCACCTCATCCTTCTCCCCGCCCTGGAAAACGGCTTTTACGTTGTGCTTCTTATACAGTTCCTTGTTCTTTGCGCCTATTCCGCCGGGGGCGGCATCGAGCATTATGTCGACCTTGTCCAGCAGGTCCTCCATGAGCCCCTCACAGGGGATGCCGTTCGACCTGAAGAGATCATATGCATCCTTATTTACCGCATAGAGCTTGTACGGCATGCCCCTTTCCTTAAGGGCCATTACCGACAGGCTTATCGCCGCATCAACAACACCAGCAAGCTCCATATCTTTTTGTAATGCTACCCCATCGGCCAGTCTCTGGCCAATTACACCGTATCCAGCAACTCCCACTCTTATCATATATACCTCCTGTAATAATCAGTTGTCAGTGGTGAGTGGGGAGTGGTGAGTAAAAGCCAGAATCGATCACCAATCCCAACACACCTTTTTTTACATTTTAACCGGCAGGCCTGTATCGACAGACTTCTTCGCCGCCTTGGCTATCTCCACCGATTTGAGCCCGTCGATCATTCCTGTAGGCGTTTGGCTGTCATTGGCTATGGCATCGATGAATTGTTTTATCTCGTTGGCATAGGCCTCTATATACCTGTCCATGAAGAAATGAAGGGGCTTCTCCGAAACTACGCCCGTCTCGTTGCTCAGAACGACCGTGGAAGGGGTGTCGTTCGATATCTCAATGCCCGCCTTCGAACCCAGAACTTCCACTCTCTGGTCATATCCGTAAGAGGCTTTTCTGCAATTGTTAATAGTAGCTATCACACCGTTTTCGAATGTGAGGATTATGACCGCGCTGTCGATATCGCCCGCCTCTCCGATTGCAGGGTCAACAAACACGGCCCCTTTCGCATAGACCTCCCTGACTTCCGATCCCGCCAGAAAACGCGCCATATCGAAATCGTGTATCGTCATATCCATGAACATGCCGCCCGAGACCTTTACATAGCTGATGGGCGGGGCATCCGGGTCGCGCGAGGTTATGTTTATGAAATATACTCTGCCTGCTGCACCGGAATCGATATACCTCTTCACGGCCATGAAATTATGGTCGAACCGGCGGTTGAAGCCAATCATGAACTTCACATTGTTTTCTTCGACCGCCTTTTTCGCCTCCAGTATCCTCGCGATATCGTGGTCAACCGGCTTTTCGCAGAATATATGCTTTTTCGCCCTTGCAGCCTCCATGATGTATTTCACATGGGTATCGGTAGAGGTGCATATAAGGACGGCGTCGATATCCTTATCGTTCATTATCCGGCCCGGGTCAGTTGTGAAAACAACATTTCCCAGCCTGTCCACCCATTCCCTTGAACCTTCGAATACATCGACGACATACTTCACCGTGACATCGGGGATGTGGTTGATTATGGTCTGCGTGTGGACTTTTCCTATCCTTCCCGCGCCGATTATCCCGACAGAAATCTTTTTCATTTCATCCCTCCCCTTGAATCGATATCTATATACCAGCCTTTTCTTTTATAAATCTTCTCGCTTTCAGCGCATATTCGAAAGGATTCGCTTTCGAGGGATCCTGTTCCGCCTCGACGACAAACCATCCTTTATATCCGTTTTCCTCGAGTATCTTAAAGACAGGCCCGAAATCGATCATGCCATCCCCGGGAACGGTAAAGACCCCTTCCCTCACGGCGGCCAGAAAACTCATCTTCTCAGGCTCCACACGCGCCAGCACTGCTTTTCTGACATCTTTCAGATGCACGTGTATCGTCCTTGAAATATACTTTTCCAGGAGCTTTTCGTGATCTATACCGGCAAAGACGGCATGACCCGTATCATAGAGCAGCCAGACGTTTTTCGTTCTGGACATAAGCTCGTCTATCTCGTCCATGTCCTGAACGCCAGTCCCCATGTGATGGTGATAGCTGAGCAACATGCCCTTTTCCTTTGCCAGAACGGCCAGCCTTTCCAGACCTACAGTCACCTGCGTCCACTCTCTGTCGGTGTATACGGGCTTGCTCCCGAGTATGGGCATGTCCAGCCTGCCCTGTATGCTACCCCCCTGTTCAGATGCGCCTATGACCTTTGCCCCCAGGGCATGTAGAAAATCTCTGTGTTTTATGAAGGCTTTTATTGTTTCATCTTCGGGTCTGGATGTGAAGTAAGTGCTGAACCATGCATTGCATACAGACAGCCCGCGCAGATCCAGGTATTTCTTCAGAACAGATGCGTCCTTCGGGTATTTGTTACCTATCTCGGTGCCTGAATATCCTGCCAGCGCCATTTCAGAGATGCACTGCTCGAAGGTGTTTCCCGCTCCCAGATCAGGCATGTCGTCGTTGGTCCATGCGATAGGCGCAATGCCAAGCTTCACATTCCTTTTGCTTATCACTTCATCCCTCCTTGATAATGCGGCAAATCGAGTCTCCAACTTCTGAAGTCTTTGCGCGTCCTCCCATGTCCGCGGTCAGACTCTCCTTGTTCTTTATGAGTTTGCTTATCGCATCGAGCACACATCCGGCGGCCTTATGCTCGCCAAGATGCTCCAGCATGAGTTCGATGGTCCACACCATTGCTATGGGATTGGCAAGCCCCCTGCCTGCAATGTCAGGCGCCGAACCATGGACGGGTTCGAACATTGAAGGATATTCGCCTTCAGGGTTTATGTTCGCTCCGGCTGCGAATCCCAGACCCCCCTGAAGAGCTGCCCCAAGGTCGGTCAGAATGTCTCCGAAGAGGTTCGAGGCCACAACCACGTCGAACATTTCCGGCTTCTGGACCATGAACATGGCCGCCGCATCCACGTGGAAGGAATTCGTCATGATCTTCGGATAGTCTTTCGCCACATCGGCAAATACCCTGTCCCAGAACACCATGCTGTAGTTGAGCGCATTAGATTTCGTTATGCTTGTGAGTTTGCCCTGCTTCCTTCTTTTCTTCGCCACTTCGAATGCGTAGCGCATGACTTTCTCTGTGTTTTTTCTTGTAAAGACACCTGTCTGCAAGGCCATCTCGTCTTCCTTGCCATGATTGAGGATGGCCCCGGCCCCGGCATATTCACCTTCCCTGTTTTCCCTTATGAATACAATGTCGATGTCTTTCGGTGTCTTGTTCTTAACAGGGCAGAATCCTGCATCAAGAAGCTTCACGGGTCTGTAATTAATGTACTGGTTGAATCCCTGTCTTATCCTCAGAAGCAGGTCTCTCAGGGAAATATGGTCAGGAACTCCCGGAAAACCGACCGCCCCGAGCAGGATGGCATCGTAATTCCTGAGCCTGTCGAGTCCGTCCTCGTCCATCATGCGGCCCTGTTTGAGATAATACTCGCAGCCCCAATCGTAGTTCTCGGTTTTGAATTTAATATCGAAGCGCTTCTCAAGGCTTTTCAGGACCTTGATACCTTCATCCATAACTTCTATTCCGATTCCGTCTCCCGGGATAGTCGCTATCTTGTATATCTTCATCTCAGACTCCTAGTATTTTCGTATCATTCTGCGGGTCTCCTTCAGGTCCAGGCCTTTGTCAATTATCTCCTTTTTTCGGGCAGTCTGTGCAAGACCAACATTCCACCAGCTTTCATAACCTTTCGTCATGGTCTTGGGCATAACTTTTATGTCTATGAGAGTCGATACCTTTGATTTTTTCGCAGCCCTCAACGCCTTGATCAAATCATCTTCATTAAGGGCCTTAAATGTAATGCATCCATAGCTGGCGGCATTTTTTGCATAATCAACCTTAATGAGTTCTCCTGAGGCCTTTCCGGATTTCTGATCACGCTTTCTGAATTCGGTATAGAAGCTGTCCATTCCGTGCCCCATCTGAAGATTGTTGATGCAGCCGAAACCGGCATTGTCGAAAAGAAGCACGTTGATTTTCCTACCTTCCTGGATGGAGGTCAGCAGTTCGGAATGCAGCATCAGGTATGACCCGTCGCCTGCGAATACGTATATTTCTTTTTTCTCTCCTTCCGCTATCTTGACGCCAAGTCCGCCGTTTATCTCGTATCCCATGCATGAATATCCGTATTCCATATGGTAGGTGTTCTCGCCCTTGACGTCCCACATCCTCTGCAGATCGCCTGGAAGGCTCCCCGAAGCGCCTACTATTACATCATCCCTGCCCAGCATTTCATTTATTATGCCTATCGCCCTGGTCTGGGTGAGTGTTGAGCCCGTGCATTCTCTGAATTCACCGAGGACTTTATCCATCTGGCCGCAGACCTCCGGCTTGAGGCCTTTTGCGTACCTGATGCCTCTGATTCTTTCAAGTTCCTGCTGCCAGTCATTCTTTGCGAGTGTAATTTCATCTTTATATCCACAAATGTATTTCAGACTTTTAAGCTCTTTATAAATCAGCTCCAGAGCAATTTTTGCATCGGCCTGGACCTTGACGGCATCCAGCTTGTATGCATCGAAGCTGCAGACATTTATGTTCAGGAAATCGACTTCGCTGTTTTCAAAAAGAGATTTAGAGGCTGTCGTGAAATCCGTATATCTCGTACCCACCCCTATAATCAGATCAGCTTCTTTAGCAATCCTGTTCGCCGCGAGGGTGCCTGTAACCCCGATACCGCCGAGATTGAGCGGATGGGAGGACATGAGCATCCCCTTCCCTGCCTGAGTCTCGCCCCAGGGTATGCCGAATTCTTCAGCAAGCTTTAAAAAAGCAATTGATGCATCCGAATATTTTGCACCGCCGCCGAATAACAGAAGCGGCTTTTTCTTGTTCGATATAAGGCTGGCGGCTGCCTTTACCGCATCAGGCGAAGGTACTCTCCTTTCAATTTTGTGAACGCGCTTTTTAAAGAAGTAGTCAGGATAGTCATAGATCTCGGCCTGCACATCCTGAGGCAGAGCTATTGTTACGGCTCCAGTGTTTTCAGGATCGGTCAGCACCCTCATCGCGTTTATCATGGCTGTCATGAGCTGCTCAGGCCGGTTTATCCTGTCCCAGTACCGCGATACAGCTTTAAATGCATCATTCGTGCTTATTGATACATCCATGAAATTCTCCACCTGCTGAAGAACTGGATCAGGCTGGCGTGTGGCGAATGTGTCGCCGGGCAGAATGAGAACGGGTATCCTGTTTGCCGATGCCGTAGCTGCAGCTGTAAGCATGTTTGCGGCACCGGGTCCGACTGAGGAAGTGCAGGCGAATATCTGCCTCCTCATCTTCTGCTTGGCGAACGCCACTGCCGCATGCGTCATGGCCTGCTCGTTCTTTCCCTGAATTATCAGCAGATCCCCGGAATCCTCTTCAAGCGCCTGCCCTAGTCCCAGAACATTTCCATGGCCGAAAATATTCATTATTCCTCTGACAAACTTTTCTTCATGGCCATCGAAGCTTATATACTGAGCGTTGAGGAATTTCACTAGAGCCTGTGCGACAGTCATTTCAGATGCACTCATATCGAACTCCTTACACTATGACTTTTTATCCGGCCAGATAACTGCATTTTCATTCATCAGCCATTTATATTCATCGACAAAAACAGGCGATACATAACGGTTTTCTTTAAGATGCCTTATCACCCACAAATAATATATCGCATGCCCCGGTGACGCCGCCTGGGAATGGGTCAGGCCTTCTGTTATCAGAATCGCATCGTTATGTTTCGTTTTGTAAGCATCTTCGCCGAGCTCGGAAAATCCAAACCCGTTTTCAGGAAGGAACTTGAAAAAATATATCTCGGGCTGCGGGTGGTGATGCGGCGGATAGCTGGACCATTTGCCAGGAAAGCCTATAACTTCACCAAGTACTAGATTTGAATAATGGGCATTGGAATTGTCGAATATGGTTTTGACAAGTCTGGTTGATGTCTCCTTCATTGTTCCCCTGCCCCTTTCCTCGACATGGCATTC
>CAZEMO010000004.1:0-271344 GCA_964513375.1 uncultured Bacteriovoracaceae bacterium
ATGTACCATCGGCAATGGATGGCTTAAAATTCTCCCTTTCGGACGTTATGCAGCAAGCCTGTATGACAAGTATTCCGGCATAGGCGTTCGTGTGCATCTGGATGCAGATAAAATAGAGAACTGGCCCGAATTGAAACAATGGTATCTAAAGCTGAAACCAAAGAGAGAACAGGATGGGAATCTTATAAGGAAACAGATTGTAGAAGCCGGTCATGAAATATTAACCCTTAAGCAGATAAAGATAAGTGAAAACAGCCTTAAGAAACGCAGTAAAGGCTCAATAGCCATCTGCCAGACTTGCAGGGAGGCCTACCCGGCCAGGGACGGAAGTATCTGTCTTGCGTGTCAGGGGAAGGACCCTTACGAAAAGCAGATGAAAATGGCCCGGCCTATATTGAAAGTTGTGCCTGTGGAACAGGGCGTGGGCAAACTCGCCGTACACGACATGACCAGGATCATACCCGGACAGGAAAAGGGGCCTGCATTTGTACGCGGCCAGGAAATAACTGCTGGCGACGTTTGCAGGCTCCAGAAAATGGGCCGCATGCATCTGTACGATGAGGATCACACTGATGCAGAATGGGTTCACGAGGATGAGGCAGCGCTAAGTTTTGCCGAGGCTATGGCCGGACCGGGAATTGAATTCAACACACCGCCCAGGGAGGGTAAAATCAATTTCACAGCTGCGTTTGACGGACTCTTCGTAGCAGACGAGGACAGGTTGAACTCATTCAACAGCGTTACCGGGGTAATCTGCGCAAGCCGCCGCGGATATTATCCTGTGAAAAAAGGCGAGAAACTTGCCGGTGAACGTGCTATTCCATTATATCTGCACAAGGATAACCTGGCTGAAGCTTTGGCTGCACTTTCCGGCGGCCCGCTATTTAAGGTCTTTCCTATCAAACCGGCCAGGGTCGGCATACTTATAACAGGCACCGAAGTCTTTAACGGCCTTATCAAGGACGCTTTCGGTCCTATTATCCGTGCCAAGGTTGAGCAGTATGGCTGCACGATCATTGACCAGATTATCGTCCCTGATGACCGGGATGCAATCGCCTCGGGAATAGCAAAACTCATCCAGCAAGGCGCAGAGCTGATCACCACCACAGCCGGACTTTCCGTTGACCCGGATGATGTAACACGTCTCGGGCTGGAAGATGCAGGTGCGCAGGATATGCTATATGGTGCGCCGGTCATTCCAGGTGCCATGACACTTCTTGCGCATATAGGCGGGGTGAGGGTCATTGGTGTACCAGCCTGTGCCCTTTATCATAAAATAACGGGCTTTGACCTGCTGCTTCCAAGAGTGCTGGCCGGCCTGACTGTTACGCGTGAAGACCTGTCCCGTATGGGATATGGAGCGTATTGTCTTGAATGTGACGTCTGCACTTTTCCAAACTGCGGTTTTATACGCTGATGCTTGATGCTATTTTGCGGTCCCTTTAAAAATACCATATAAGATGTTGATATTATGCTGTTATTGTTTTATAGATAATCAGTCTCTGTGCAGGTCTTTTTAAAGGCAAAGGGGGCTTAAAAAAGAGGTAGGTTGTTACTTCGCTATTGATTGAATTTTTGAAAGAATGGGTATGGTTCAGAGAACAGGGTTGTACAGGGACGAAAATCATAAGAAAACCCGCCGGAAAGGCGGGTTTTCTTTTGTGGCAATTTTTCATTGTTTATATTAAATCAATTCTCATGAAAGAACTTGCTGTCAAACCTTTTTTAAGCGTCATTATACCGATGTTCAACGAAGAAGCAAATGTCCGCTCAACTATTGACAGGATCGAATCCACACTGGAAAGCCTGGGTAAATCCTTTGAAATTCTGCCGGTAAATGACGGCAGCACAGACTCGACACTTCAAGAGCTCAATCAAATCGCTTATAGAAATCCAAGGGTGAGGGTCGTTTCGTACGAGAAAAATGGAGGAAGGGGCAAAGCTTTAAGGTATGGATTCAAAGCCTCGAGGGGGGAACTGATAGCATCAATAGATGCAGACCTTTCCTATGAACCCGAATACATCCTTAAAATGGTACAGACTCTTAACGAGGATCAAGATGTTGACATAGTTCTGGCCAGCGCCTATATGCCTGGTGGCGCAACCCTCGGAGTGCCTAAGGACAGACTTTTCATAAGCAAGCTCGGAAACAAAATACTCAGGCTTTCCATATCAGAAGACATTCATACAGTTACATGCGTGGTCAGGTGTTACAGGAGGGAAGTTATAGAGAGCCTTGACCTTGAATCCGACGACAAGGAAATACATCTTGAAATTCTTTCCAAGGCTATCGCTATGGGTTTCAGGATAAAAGAGATCCCGGCCGTTCTGAAGGCAAGGAAAAAAGGAAAATCGAAATTCAAATTCAGATCGACAGCGGTTACGCACCTTATCTTCACGGCATTCGAAAGACCTGTTCTGCTCTTCGGCATCATAGGGATTATACTTGCTCTTATCGGACTGGGGATAGGCGTATATATCCTTGCCCTTTATCTGAACCAAACATTAAGTCCTGGAAGGCCTCTTCTCATGTTCATGGCTATCTTCATATTAGGCGGCATGCAGATACTTTCTTTCGGCTTTCTTGCCTCTCAGATCAATTATTTGCGTAATGACGTTTTAAGGATAAGAAGGGCGATTTCCCCTCTCCTGGAACAGGATAAACTGCGTGAAGATACAGAAACAATAGGTCTTGACAAGATTAAGGAGAATGCATAGATATATCCGACGTTCCTCAGTAGCTCAATGGCAGAGCATGCGGCTGTTAACCGCAGGGTTGTAGGTTCGAATCCTACCTGGGGAGCCAGTTATTTTAAGCCATATAATCAATAGCTTATAAAACAGCATCTGATACTCTCACAAAACTCTTTCAGCCATAGATTAAAGCAAATCTCTTGCTTGTATAACAGAATTAATAAGATGTGTTATTCTATCACGCTTTTCATGAGTTCATAGGCAATGTTGGGGCTATTAAGCCGCATAATGCTTTCTTCCGCACATCCAAAGCTCAAGAGATTGATGCTTCCATACCAGACGATTTTCTGGTCAATTACAGAAAATTTCTGGTGAATGTTGGATTTGAACATCAGCTGGATTCCAGCTTTTATTAGTAAATCAAATGCTTCTTCCAAGGTGGATATATTCTTGTCTTTAAAATCTAAGGCTGGTCTTGTCACAACAACTATTTTTACCTTTTTCTCAAGCGCTTTGTTCAGGTATTGAAGCATATGAACTGTTCGCCTCTTTGTTATAAACGGGCTTGTAATAATGATTTCCCTTGATGCGTTAAACAGGTCATTTATGAATACCGGAAGGAAGTTGCTTTTATCGAAAATGATGTTCTCAGGTTCATTATCAAGACATTCCGATTTTGCGCTGTATCCTATGGATGCATATCCTGTAAGCCTTTTGCCATACATTTTCTCAAACATTTTCACATGAACATCGACATAATCGTAAACCCTGACTTCCTTTTTGTTTTCATGCAAGCGGTGCAGTCTTCCAGCATACTGCTGCAAGGTACCTTTCCACGAAATAGGCATGGCCAGGAATAAAGTGTCCAGACGAGGCTCGTCAAAACCCTCGCCAATGTATTTGCCGGTGGCAATCAGCGTCAATATACTTTCAACTGGCGTACTTGCTATTCTTGCAAGGATTTCTCTCTTTTCCTTAATTCTACGTCCGCCCGTTAGCATCATTACATCGGGTATCTTTTCTTTCAGCATGCCGTCGAGCAATTCTACATGAGATGTTCTTTCAGTCAGAACAAGCGAATGCCTTCCTTCTTCATGGTTTTTGACCACGTCATCGACAATAAGCTGGTTTCTGAATTCATCACTAACGATCCTTGCATACAGTTCCTGGATTGAAAGCCCTTTTTCATCATCTTCATAGGGTATTCTGAAACTGGTGAACCTGGGAATTATGTGATGTTCAAAAGGCCTTTGTTCCGCCTGCGATTTAGCATCAACCCTATATCTGACCGGACCGCAATGCATGAAAATAATCGGATGATGTCCGTCCTGCCTCGTAGGGGTCGCCGTCAATCCATACACATACTTGGAATTGATGCTCTTGAGTATCTGCTCGAAGGAAAATGCCGGGACGTGATGGCATTCGTCCACTATCACCATGCCATAATTCCTCACCAAATCTTTTACTTCGCCGCTGTTGTTAAGAGATTGCATGATCGCTATATCAACAATGCCGCTAGGATTATCCTTTCCCGCTCCTATCTGGCCGATAAGACCTCTGTCTTTTTTTCGCCCCCGTTTTATCTCAGGCGCCGGAAGTTCTTCATTTATGTTCAAGAATTCGGACAACCTTGATGCCCACTGAGAAAGAAGCTGCTGCCTGTGCACCAATATTAATGTGTTTGTCTTCCGTTCTGCTATGAGCTTTGCAGCAATGACCGTTTTCCCAAATGCTGTTGTTGCGCTGAGAACGCCATCATCATGCTTCAGCATCTCGATTAATGAAATGTTCTGTTCCTCCCGCAGTTCTCCTCTGAAAGCGACATCAATACATTTTCCGGGGTTCGTTTGATCATATATACTCACTTTGACGCCACCTTCTGCCAACAGGTTTATGACATCAGATTCACACCCTCTCGGCAGGCACAGATATTCAGGAGATTTATCAGAGCATGAGATGATTCTCGGTTTATTGTAGGTTGGCATTCGCATGGCTTGGGCTCTGAAAAATTCCGGATTCTTAAAGGCAGCAAGCCTTTTAAGAGCGTTTAACGCCTTCTGGGAAAAACCTGATTTCTTGACAAAGAGCATGTTTGCACGAACAAGTTCGACGCTTTTGGGGAAATCATTTTTTGACAACTTAATCAGATTGGGCTCCCATGGTTTTGCCTCGTCTTCATCGTCCTTTTTCAAATCGCCCAACTCATTGCCTCGGCAAAGTTTTGTAATCAGCATTTCAATATCTGAGGCAGGCAGTCTTTTGATATTGGCCAGGAATTCCCACTGATCGGAAAAGGGGTGAAAATTTTCATTTATGAAAACGCTGTTGCCTGCTTCACGCGCTTTCTTTTGCAGTGGAAGCGCAATCAGGTTTCCCAGTCCGCCTTTCGGCATGGTATCCTGATTGGGAAAGAATCTGTCATAAGATTTGAATGTGATTTCATGACGCATACCCATGGCATAGGTTAACAAAGCCGTGCCAAATTTCCGCGCTAAACCTGCGGATATAGAATCGGAGAAGAAGAACCAGGCATGCGAGCCATTGCCTGAACGGGAACGTTCAAAAGCTATAGGGATATCGAACTCTCCGCAGAGATTCCTGAGTGTGGAAATATCTTTTTGCCATCCTTCATCATCAAAATCTATGGCCAGAAAGTTGCAGGTTTCATCTTTGAGCATGGGATAAATTCCGATGACAATATTTCCTCTGAGGTGGTCATCAATCACTTTATCATTCAAGACAGCATAAGATTTGTTGTGACATTCGGAACATTTTATTGCTGGTTTAGTACAAAGGCCTTGTTTCCATTCGTTCAAACAGACAGGAGCATATCCCGATCCGCCCTTTCTGTTTTCCCATCTTTTGGCATAAACATCATTGCGCCCCCCAAAGAGCGACATAAACAATCTGATTTTTTCATGAGGACTGGGATCAATATGTTTGGCGTCATTTTCCGGTTCCTTAATACCAAGTCTGGCTTTCAATAATGCATTCTCTTTTTTCAGAAATTCATTTTGGGTAAGAAGAACCCGGTATTTCTCAAGTAGATCTTTGTAATCCCTCATGATTTCTGTATAAGAGTGATTTTCTTTCATCCTTTTTGTGCTTTTACATTGTTTCACCAAGTTATTCCATCAAGACATCAACACATAATCCTGTTATGAATGTATAACTTTACCCCTATATAAGGATGATTCTGCTTATGGTTTGTTATTTGCTCATGGATGAATCGGGCGACCTTGGTTTCGATTTTACAAAGAAAGCTACTTCACAATATTTTCTAATCACCTTTTTATTTTCTGACAATAAAAGAACTGTAGAAAAATGTGTCAAGAAAACACATGTCTTGCTTTCAAAGAAGCACAAAAAAGTTGGTGTTCTTCATGCTAGTCATAACAGCCCGGAAACAAGAAAAAGATTGCTTAAGATGCTATCTGAAAAAGATATCAAAGTTATGACCATCTATTTGGACAAGAAAAGAGACGAACAAATTCTTGAACATGAATTTCAAACAATATCTTGAATCCGAAATAGCTCAGAACCATGGCATTAAAGTGAATGTAACGATCAAGACACCTTCCCAAGAGCATGGATTACAAGCAGTTGATTTCATAAGCTGGGCGATATTCAGAAAATATGAGCATCAGGATGAAGAATACTATCAGATAATAAGAGAGAAGATCGTTGAGGAGAATCCGATATTCAAACCTTGAAAAAACAACAAAGCCCCATCCGCTATGTTGAGCAACCTTACGGAAGCCCACGAATGAGGTCTTACTTGCTATTATTAATATCGGCTAAAATCTGAAATAAGTCAAGCCTGGCGATAGTATTTACGATAATACTATTTGATTTCTCTCAAACAAGTAATCCGTTTTCGGGTTATTTTTGTTCACGGGATTCATTCTAAAGACGAAAGAATGGGAGATAAAGTTTTGCTGAGCGTATCGCTCGGGGAGCCAGACATTATTATGAAATAAGATTTCCTTAGCAACCTGAAAGCCGTCTTTTATAACCTCAACTTGTATACCATGTTTCGGCTCGGAGATTATGATTGACAAGCCCTGCTGCGTTCTTTACCGATATAGAATCTTCACCGCATCAAACCTTCACATGACCATTGCCCGTATTGGAGGAAAAGAGCATGCCGATAATTGCGGAACTTGTTAAAGCCCTTTCAGAGGGAACCAGCAATCTGGTTCAACATCTCACGGCTAAGGCCCTTCAGGAAGGAATGGACCCTGAACTCATACTCAAAAAAGGGTTGTTCGCCGGCATGGATATAGTGGGGGAAAAATTTAAAAACGGAGAAATCTTCATACCTCATGTCCTTATTGCCGCACGGGCCATGCACGCTGGCATGGATATTCTGAAGCCCCTTCTGGTTAAAACAGGCGCAAGACCTGCCGGAAAATTTATCATAGGCACTGTTCAGGGAGATCATCACGACATTGGAAAGAATCTGGTATCCATGATGCTTCAGGGTAAAGGATTTGAGGTGATCGATCTGGGCGTTGATGTTCAAACTGATACATTCGTTCAATCCGTAAGGAACAGCGATGCAAACATCCTCGGGATGTCAGCCCTGCTCTCGACCACTCTTCCATTCATGAAAGAAACTATCGATGCGATTAAAACAGCGGGATTGAGGGCTAAGGTTAAGATAATGGTCGGAGGGGGGCCAGTTACACAGGCTTTTGCCGATGAAATCGGAGCGGACGGATTTGCACAAGATGCGACAGAGGCTGCCGAAAACGCTTTGAGGCTGATTTGATAGACGCCTGTGAACAGGAGATCAAGATGACAGGAAAAGAACGTATCCTTACCGCCATGTCCATCCGTGAGCCGGATTGTGTTCCACTTTATATCCATGCCATCAACGAAGCCCCTATCATAGGCATCGGCAGGCATTTGAGAGAGGACCTGCCTGAAACCAAGACCATTTATGAAATGAGCCCCGAGGAAACCTTCAAACTGCTGGACACCCTTTTCCTCATTCATGAAGCATTTGACATCGACGGCTTCACCGCCTTCGAGATAGGTCATGAAAAGATTCTCGATGAAAAGCATGTTCAGGATGACTGGGGCGTCGTTTATATAAGAAGTCCTTACGGCCTGCCCGTTGCTTCGGTCCATCCGATCAAATCGCCCGAGGAGCTTAAAAACTACCGGCAACCCAGCCCGAATAAAGGGCATCTGCTGATGCACGAACTTGCCCGGGACAGGTTCAAAGGCAAAAAGGCCCTTTTCTGGATGATGCGCGGCGCCTTTGTCAAAAGCTGGCGTCTGACCGGCATGGAAAACCTGATGATACAGATGTTTGACAATCCTGAATTCGTTCACGCTATTGCCAGGATGGTGACAGACTATAATCTCGAAATGCTTGATATGCTTATCGGTGCAGGTTTGGATGTCCTGATCGTTGAGGATGACATCGCCGATAAAAACTTTCCGCTGATAGCCCCTGATCAATTTCGAAAATTTGTCGAATCCTACAACAGAGAACTGGTAGATAAAGCACATGCATCGGGTTTGAAGGTTATGCGTCACAGCGACGGCAACCTCTGGCCGCTTCTGGACACCATGCTTGAAACCGGATATGACGGCCTTAATCCGCTGGAGCCGCAGGCAGGCATGGATTTGAAGAAGGTTAAAGATTACTGCGGAGACAGGCTGTGCCTTATCGGGAACATTGACTGTATCGAACTTCTGCCCAGCGGGACACCTGCCCAGGTTGAGGCGGCCGTAAAACAGGCTATTAACGATGCCGCCGCAGGCGGAGGCTTGATCATCTCGGACTCCAATTCGCTTCACCCCGGGGTTAATCCTGAAAACTGCATAGCAATGTTCGAAGCTGCCAGAAAATACGGACAATACACTAAAAACGAACGCTGAGCCCCTAACCCTTTTTCAAAAAAGGAGACTTACATGGACACAGGCAGAAAACCCGCGGAACTGATCTCCAGAGGACAGGCTTATCTAATCTTCGTTCTCCTGTTTTTGCTGTATATGTTCGATTACATCGACAGACTGATCGTTTCCTCGCTGTTCCCGTTCATTAAAGCGGAATGGAATCTGTCAGATACCCAGTGCGGACTTCTGATATCGTCGGTTTACTGGTCGATTCTGATATTTTCTCTGCCGGTTTCCGTTCTGATCGACCGATGGAGCAGGAAGAAAAGCATTGCCATAATGGCCCTGCTCTGGAGCACAGCCACTGCGGCATGCGCCTTCGCTCGCAGTTTTCCTCAGCTTTTAGCCTCGAGAACGGCAATCGGCATAGGTGAAGCAGGCTATGCGCCCGGCGGAACGGCAATGCTCTCAGCTCTTTTCCCGGAAGAGAAAAGGGCAAAAATCCTTGGACTGTGGAATGCATCGATTCCGCTGGGAAGTGCACTCGGCATAGCTCTTGGGGGGCTGATAGCCGACCGCTATGGCTGGCGGCATGCCTTCGGCATCGTTGCAATCCCGGGTATGATCATCGCACTGCTTTTCTTTTTCGTAAAAGATTACAAAACAGTTGACTTGATCAAGTCTTCAAACGACAAAACCTTGAAAATCAAAATGAGCAGAAAAGACTATGTGCACCAGTTCACACGTCCCAGATCGCTTATTTTCAATAATCTGGCATTCGCCGCCAATGTCTTCGTTACTACGGCCCTGATGAGCTGGCTCCCGACTTATTTCAGCAGAACCGAGGGCCTATCCATGACAAAATCAGGCACTAAGGCTGGGGCCATCATGTTTCTTGCCATCCTGGGCGCACCGCTTGGAGGCTACCTGTCCGACCTGTGGCGAAAAAAGAGGCTCAATGCAAGGATGCTTTTCCCGGCCTGCTCATCATTTCTTACAGCTATTATTTTCTTTATTGCGCTGGTCCTTTTTCAAGGCCCCAATCAATACATCGCCTTTCTGATCGGTGGCATAACCATAGCCGCCTTTGTGCCTGCATCCATCGCCGTCACACAGGACGTTGTCCATCCAGGCCTCAGGGCTACCTCTTTGAGCCTCAATGTCGTCATTCAGCACCTGCTGGGAAGTTCTCTGGGACCAATATTCATAGGCGTCCTCTCGGATCGTTTCGGTCTTATGACTGCGCTTTCCTTTCTGCCCATCTTTACGGCATTGGGTGCCGTCTTTTTTCTGATCGGCTCCTTTTACTATCAGAGAGATGTTGATGCCGCCGAAAAAGTTGATATCGAGTTTGAAGACAAATAGGCGGGCATTTCGAATAGATATTTAAAAAGATTTCGATATGATTTTTTCTTTTTGCAGCCGCCGGACACATGGCAGAAAATATCCATACCGAAGTGAAATTAATTTCCATCCGTAAATTTTTTCATACTGGCCTCAATAAAATTCATTGAATTAACAGCAGGTTAAAAATGATCCCCTATGGCACAGTACATGCATGAATTGTATTCATATAAGTCATCTGGTGATGCAACATTATGAGGGAGGCAACGTGGCCTGGCAAAGAATTTGTCAGGCCATTCGCCTATGTAAGGGCTGCAGCAATATTTTAAAATCTATCTTATGAGGAGATGCACTTATGCGTAAAGTTCTTCTGTCAGCGGCAATCGGTCTGATTATCTTTTTTTCGGGATGCAAGGATGACTCTTATGTTGCGACATGGCCCCAGAGTGCAGTTGAGATCAGGGACTATGATGAAAGTCAGCCGGCTGGCCTTCTTCGCGACAAGGCAGCCCAGTATGACGCCTGGCATCTACAATGGCATCAGCCATATTACGGCGGTACGGTAGAAACCCATTTCGCCGATGACGCACGAACCATTATGAGCGGAGTTGGCGGCTACGGCGACAGCTGCATATGGACAGGGACTTATCTCGGCAGCCAGGCCATGCGCTACCATGTGACAGGGGACACCGTCGCAAAAGAAAACGCAATCCGCATGGTTGATACGCTTGACGGCTTCCTTCATGTAACAGGAAAGGAGGGCTTTATCGCCCGTTACCGCGCACCGCAGGCGTCCCTTGCATACAGGGGCGATGCAGCCTGTGACGCAAGCGACAGCTGCCACCGTGTCGTAACCGGCCCTTATGCAGGAGACTTCTGGGAAGGTAATACGAGCCGCGACCAGTACACGGGCTGGTTTTTCGGGATGGCTCTGGCATATGACCTGATAGACGACGATACGGTAAGGTCGAAAATACGCGATGACGTAAATGAGGTGGTAACAGCTCTTATGGACAACAGCTGGAATATAACGGCTCAGGACGGCAAGCCCAGCAAAACCGCTCCTCAGGTGATAGCCACCATGAAGATGAACTTCCTCCTGATAGGCTACCACATGACCGGAGACGCACGCATGCTCAAGCAGCTTAAGACCATGCTGCTCAATGCCAACCGCGCGACCCTGTTCGTATCAGACATCAACTATTTCAACCGGTATCTTGAATATTACGGCAACAACCTGGGACACACGAACTGGTACAACCTCCTAAGGCTCGGCAAGGTCTATTTCAGCGAAGATGACTATAGCTGGCTCGTAAGCGAATTCAACAAATCGGTCCACACGTTCACAAGACTTTCCCACAATGCATGGTTCAACGGGATATACATGAGCCAGGGCGGATGGGAAAAAGATACATCAGATGAATACTACGCTCAGCTCGTCGAAGACCTCACGGATTTCAGGGATGCACCTAACGGCGAATACTACCTCCCCGCACGCGATCCGTCGACATATACGATAGACCCTCAGTCTGTAAAGCTGCACAACCTCTTCGATGCGCTCAACATCGACAGCATCTGGAAGATGATATACGTTCAGGCAGAGGATGCCTTCCCTGTACAGTTGCAGTGCCCTTCGGATTTCCTGTGGCAGCGAAATCCGTTTGTCATCACTGCCTGCGGCAGCAACAATCCGAAGCATGTCAATCCGGGTGTCGACTATCTTGTCGCATACTGGCTTGCCAGCTATCACAAGTTCCTGATCAAGGACATGTAAAGACATCAGGGGGGCATATTGCGATATGCCCCTTCCCAATAAATTTTTTTCAGTTTTATACCTGCTCGTCATTGATATTGAACTTCTTATCCATTAAAATTATCAGTCTTAATAAAACCAAGACAAACATGGGAGGGAAAGATGGATTTTGAACTATCGGAAGAAATGCGGATGCTGTCGGACATGGCCTACAAGTTCGCTGTCAACGAGATCGGACCGGCATCGGAAGAGGCCGACAAGCTGGAGAAGTACACGCCTGACATCAGGAAAAAAGCAGGTGAAAACGGCCTGATAGGCAGCTGGATACCCGAGGCATACGGCGGGGCCGGGGTCGGCTTCCTCGGAAACACCATCATAACCGAACAGCTCTCCAGGGTCGATATGGGCATAGGGCTCAACGTCATCGCAGCAACCTTCGGATGCGAAAACCTTCTTTATTACGGAACGGAAGAGCAAAAGCTGAAATATCTGCCGCCGGTATGCGCGGGTGATTACGTATGCGCAGGGGCATATACCGAACCTAACGCAGGAACCGATGTTGCAGGATATAAGACCAGGGCAGTCGCTGACGGCGACGACTACCTCATAACCGGAAACAAGATGTTCATAACGAACGGAACAGTCTGCGACTTCATGGTCGTCCAGGCGATTACAGACCCGGATGAAAAGATGCATAAGAGCTTCAGCCAGTTCGTAGTGCCGGCAAATGCACCGGGAATAATAGCTACTAAGATAAAGGGCAAACTTGGAATCCGCGCCAGTGACACTGCAGAAATTGCGCTGGACGGTGTCCGCGTTCCAAAGGAAAATCTCATAGGCAAGAGAGGCGCAGGCTTCTACCAGCTCATGCATTTCTTCGACACCACACGCATCTTCGTCGCCGCGCAGGGCACGGGAATCTCTCAGGCATGCCTTGATGAGTCAGTAAAATACTGCAAGGAAAGGACCGTATTCGGCAAACCACTGGGCTCCTTCCAGATCAGCATGCAGAAGCTGGCCGAAATGTGGATCAGGATAGAGGCGCTCAGGAACATGACATACAAGGGCGCGGTATCTTTGGACAGCAATAAACCCGACTATCACGTCTCGGCCATGGCGAAATTCTTTGCGGGCCAGACCGCGGTATTTTGTGCAAATGCGGCAGTGGAACTCCACGGCGGCTACGGCTACATCGAGGAGTACAAGGTTCAGAAATGGTACCGTGATGCGAAGATACTTGAGTTGTACGAAGGGACAAAGGAAGCCGAAATTATGACACTTGGAAAGGTGCTCCTTTCAAAATAGCAGATATGCCTTTTAAATATAAGGCCGCACTTATTATAAAGTGCGGCCTTATATATTTCTAACCTATAATCAAATTAATCTCAGTCGCCCGAGTCATCATCCAGAATGGCATTCTTATCGACTTTCCTGCTTGCGTCCTTGTCGTCGTCATCTATAACTGCATCCTTGTCGATCTCCTTGCTGGCATCTTTGTCGTCGTCATCGATTACCGCTTCCTTATCCTCGTCATTGCTGGAACCCGTATCGTCATCGTCGATTACAGCCTCTTTATCTTCATCCGAGCTGCTTCCGCACAGAATGATCTTTTCACCGATTAAAGAGCCGTCCTGATATGCCGATGATACAAATACTTTTGAACCGGCAATAAAGACAAACGCGCAGCATATTGCCAACAGCAGCAGTTTTATCCCGTAATTTTTCATGATTATCCGCCTCCTTTAAATTAACAGACCTTTCCTCTCCTCTGTCGTTTGTAAACCTTATCGGTAAAGTGCGACTTTTAACTATAATTTTTTTCAGTCTCTCTGATACCAAGCCCTCCAACAGAGAAAGGAAATCCTGACCATGCTCGTTTAGTTTTCCTTAATAAAGATTGACTTAATGTTCGAACACGGCTTTATTCTCAGATGATTTCCATAAGAATTGATACGACTGGAGGTTGTCATGAATGAATTTATCGCCGGACTGATAAAAGACGGACCGGTCCTGACGGACGGATCATGGGGTTCGCAGATGATGAAGCGAGGCTTGAAAGCGGGTGTCGCCCCGGATTCATGGAATCTTACCGATCCCGATAAAGTCTTGGAGATCGCACGCGGGTATGTCGATGCAGGCAGCCGAGTCATCCTTACAAATACGTTCGGCGCTAACCGCTTCGTGCTGGGAAAGTTCGGCATTGCGGACAAGGCGGCTGAAATAAATAAAAAAGGTGTGGAAATCTCTAAGAAGGCTGCAGCAGGAAGGGCATTCGTATTTGCATCAATAGGTCCCAGCGGCAAGCTCCTCATAACCAAAGATGTTACGGAGGAAGGGCTGACCGAGGCCTTTGAGGAACAGGCGCAAGCTATTGCCGAGGCAGATGCGGACGCCATAGTAGTGGAGACCATGATGGACCTGAATGAAGCCAGAATAGCGGCAGCGGCAGCCAAAAAGACGGGACTGCCCGTCATCGCCTGCCTGGTATTTGATGCCGGGAAAAACAAGGACCGCACTATGATAGGGAACACCCCCGAACAGGCGGTTGAAACTTTAACAGGCATAGGTGTTGACGTAATAGGCGCAAACTGCGGGCAGGGCATAGAGGGTTTTATCCCGATCTGCAAACGCATGCGCTCGGCCACCTCATTACCTCTGTGGATGAAACCCAATGCAGGCTCACCCGAAGTTATAAACGGGCAGACAGTATACAGCACATCCGCAACTGATTTCGCCTGCCATGTCCCCGCTCTCCTCGAGGCAGGCGCCAACTTCATAGGCGGCTGCTGCGGAACCGACATGGAATTCATAATACAAATCGGGAATGCACTAAAGAATATATAGTGTGAGCCTTCAGGGACTTCTAAGGATATGAAACCGGGGCTGTTTCTGAGCCCCTTCTAAACCCTGCCGGAATCAATTCTAGCATTTAACGCCATTGCCGCTTCATAAGGGTCAGGGGCGGCGCAGATAGCTGATACCACTGCAATGGAATCGGCACCGGCCCTTATCACATCAGCGGCATTTTTCATATTTATGCCCCCGATGGCCACAAGCTTATGCCGGGAAAAGGCCCTGATCCGAGTAAGCCCGGCAAGCCCCCAGGCCCATTTAGTATCAGTCTTGGTTGGCGTATCAAAGACAGGGCTAACACCCAGATAATCGGCGTCAAGCTCCTGGGACTTCTCAACATCCTCCCATGTCTCGACGGACAGGCCGATTATAGCCTCAGGCCCGAGAAGCCTCCTGACTTCGATAAAGGGCATATCGGACTGTCCGACATGAACGCCGTCGGCACCCACGGCCAGCGCCACATCCACGCTGTCATTGATGATCAGAGGAACATTGAATGGCTTTATAAGCTCTTTTATCTTTTTTGCCTGTTCGATGAACTGATTGAGAGGCAGCTTTTTTTCCCTGATCTGTACACACGAAACACCACCCCTGACTGCCAGAAGCACAACTTCTTCAAGGGACCTTTTCCCGCACAATTCCCGGTCGGTGACAAGATACAGGCCCTGCATGTCAGTATTCGACCTTCAGGCGCTGTTCTATGCCATCGATCGTCAGATTATAAAGGGCGTCATAAAAAAAGACCTGCAATGTTCCCGGCCCTGCTGCACGCTCCACAGCGATTTCGCCTGCTATGCCCATCACCGCCATGGCATGCGCCGCAGCCTGTGCACGGTTTTCACTTACAGCGGCAAAGGCCCCGCAGAGCGCCGTCGCCGTACAGCCCAGGCCGGTTACCTTCGTCATCATCTGATGACCGTTTCTTATTTTCACTGTCCGGCCTGAATCTATGACGTAATCGGTCTCACCGCTTATGCAGACAACCGAACCATAATCTTCATTGATGCTCATACCAGCCGAAACAGCATCATGAGAAGCTTTGGCGCTGTCCACGCCTTTTGTGCTGCCCGAACTCTCATAGACCGACATGATCTCGGAAGCGTTGCCCCTGATGATAGAAGGCCTGAATGCCTTGATGAATTCCTGGGCTGTTTCCGTTCTGAAAGCTGTTGCGCCTGCACCGACAGGGTCCAGTATGACGGGTATGTTCCTGAGAGTAGCCCTTTCAGCCGCCTTGAACATGGCCTTTATCCATTCCCTGCTTAATGTGCCAATGTTGACGACAAGGGCTGAAGCGATACCAACCATCTCGTCCATTTCCTCCGTCGCATGGGCCATCACTGGTGAGGCGCCGATGGCAAGGAGCGCGTTGGCAGTGGTATTCATGACCACATAGTTGGTTATGTTATGAATAACCGGAGATAGTTTCCTTATGCTCTCAACCGATCCCCACACATCAGATGCATTACATTTTGGCATTTTCAATTCTCCTTGAATAAATTTTGGCTAAAGCTGGTTCTGGAACAGCCAGGTCGAGAGATAGCGCTCACCTGTGTCAGGAAGAAGAGTGACAATGGTCTTTCCTTTTGCTTCAGCTCTCGCAGCAACCTGAAGGCTGGCCCATAAGGCCGCACCGCTTGATATGCCTGCAAGTATGCCTTCCTTCTTTGCAAGCTCCCTCGCTGCCGTTCCCGCATCATCATTGGCAACAGTTATAATTTCGTCAAGTATTTTTCGGTTGAGAACATCAGGCACAAAGCCTGCGCCTATACCCTGAATCTTATGGGCCCCCGATTTGCCGCTTGAAAGAACCGGAGAATCCTTGGGCTCGACCCCTATAATTTTTACCCCGGGCAGTTTATCTTTGAGAACCTCGCCCACGCCGGTAATTGTTCCGCCAGTGCCGATACCTGCAACAAAATAGTCAACTTGGCCGTTCGTGTCGGACAATATTTCGACGGCAGTAGTTCGCCTGTGTATTTCAGGATTTGCAGGATTTTTGAACTGCTGCGGTATGAAGCTGTCCGGAATTTCAGTTGCAAGCTCTTCCGCCTTCTGCACTGCGCCCGTCATCCCCTTTGCCCCTTCCGTCAGTATGATTTCCGCCCCGAGTATCGCAACCAGCTGCCTCCTTTCGATGCTCATGGTTTCCGGCATGGTAAGTATAAGCCGGTAACCACGTGCAGCACATACGAAGGCAAGTCCGATGCCGGTATTGCCGCTTGTAGGTTCAATGATTACTGTCTCTTTTTTTATCAGCCCTTTTTTCTCTGCATCTTCGATCATGGCGACGGCAAGCCTGTCCTTGACGCTGGAGAGCGGGTTGAATGACTCGATTTTCACTAGCACCTGTGCACCAAGACCTTCAGCCATCCTGTTTATGCGAACAAGAGGAGTGTTTCCTATTGTCTTTGTTATGTCATCGTAAATCATATCGTCTCCTTTTCAAAGTCCCCCCTCCCTTAAGGGGGAGGGAACTTCCTGGATTCTTCTATACCTTTGCAAGGGCCTGGTCCAAATCCGTGATTATATCATCGATATTTTCAATGCCGATAGATAACCTTATGAAATCAGGCGTCACACCTGTCGCAAGCTGCTCTTTCTCAGAAAGCTGCTGATGCGTAGTCGTAGCCGGATGAATTGCCAGTGTCTTTGCATCGCCTATGTTTGCAAGGTGGCTGGTAAGCTCGAGCGATTCTATGAAGCGCCTGCCTGCCTTGACACCTCCTTTTATACCGAAGCCGATAATAGCCCCTGCGCCCCTGCCCAGATATTTCCCCGCCCTTTGCTTTTCAGGGCTTGAAGGAAGACCTGGATAATTGACCCATTTTACTCCGGGATGTCCTTCGAGGAATTCAGCAACTGCAAGCGCATTCGCACAATGCCTTTCCATCCTCAGATGAAGCGTCTCAAGACCCTGCAAAAGCAGAAAAGCGTTGAACGGGCTTATCGCCGGCCCCAGGTCGCGAAGGAGAACCACACGAGCCTTTGTGATATATGCCCGGGCGCCCAGGGCCTTCTGGAAATCAAGACCGTGATAGCTTTCGTCGGGGCCTGCAATCAGAGGAAACTTGCCGTTTCCGAAATCAAATTTTCCGGAATCCACAATGATGCCACCCAGTGATGTCCCGTGGCCGCCGATGAATTTCGTCGCTGAATATACGGTTATATCCACCCCGAAATCGAAGGGCCTGAGAATATAAGGACTCACCGTGTTGTCCAGTACAAAAGGTATGCCATGGCCGTGTGCAACGGCGGCTATGCCATCAAGGTCGGCAACATCGAGTTTGGGGTTTCCGATTGATTCGGCGTATATCGCCTTTGTCCGCTCAGTTATGGCTGCCTTTAGTGCATCGAGGTCATTCGACTTGAAGAATCTGACCTTTATTCCGAACCTCGGGAATGTGTTATGAAAAAGGTTGTATGTACCTCCGTAAAGGTTGTCAGCAGACACGATTTCATCTCCTGACTGCGCCATGTTTAAAAGTGCGAGCGTAATGGCTGACTGGCCGCTTGCAACGGCCAGGGCACCGACGCCGCCGTCTATAAGTGCAATACGCTTCTCAAGGACATCGGTTGTAGGATTCATTAGTCTTGTATAGATATTACCGGACTCTTTGAGTCCGAAAAGGTTAGCCGCATGTTCGGTGTCTTTGAACTGATAAGATGTCGTCTGATAAATCGGTACGGCGCGCGAGCCAGTCGCCGAATCTGGCTCCTGGCCTCCGTGTAGCAGCAGGGTTTCAATTTTAATTTTATTATCTATTTTACTCATTGTAATCTCCTTATTAACAAGTGGGGACAATGTCCGTTTCAGCTGTCGATTATCCTATGTTCCCCGCTCAATATGTCACCTCGCAAACCCATGAGCTTGCTTACAAGCGTTATGTTGGTCACCCTGGCAAGCTTGACCGCCTGATTGGTCGCGCTGCCGAGTGCGGCGATAACGGGGAATCTGGCCCTGAGCACCTTGGAAAATATCTCCGAGGATACCCTTCCGGTAGTCAGCAGGACCTTATCGGACATACATATTCCGGCGGCCAGCGCTGCACCTATGACCTTGTCGATTGCGTTGTGCCGTCCAATATCCTCCCTCACTATAAGTATTTCCTTCTCCGTTGCCATTGCCGCCCCATGAACTCCCCCGGTTTCACCATGGGCCAGCGGGTTTTTAGCAAACTCCTTCATACGCTCCAGCAGCATTGAAACAGGTATTGTAAAACCGTTTTCAAGAGGCGCCTTGCCGAGCACATCCATCGGGTTATGAAAAATCACGCCTTTGCCGCAGCCTGACGTATATATGCGCTTGAAAACAAAATCGTCCGGGACTCCTTCAATTGTAACAGATGTCCTGAATCTCTCCATATCGACTGATATGGATTTTACATCGTCGCTGCCCTGAATAAGACCTGAGGTGAATAAAAACCCGACGGCCAGCTCATCCAGATACGAAGGGCTCGCAAGCACGGTTGCAATCTCCGTGTTGTTCACCTCTATTGTAAAGGGGACTTCAGAGCATACAGTTTTACTGGAAGAAACAAGCCTGCCTTTTTCAATCTGAATTATTTCAAAACTTTCCATAATCTACGCCCTGTATTCCAGCATCCTTCTCAGACACTGCCTCGCCTTGAACATTGTTTCCTGCTCTATCTTTACCTCGTACGTCATTTCCTCAAGCGACCATAATACCTTTTCAAGGGTTATTTTTTTCATGTTGGGACATATCGCTCTTTCGCTTGCCGGTATAAAGACCTTGTCCGGATTTTCCTTTTTAAGCTTATGCAGTATGCCAACTTCACTCGCAATGATGAAGACTTTTTTGTGAGAGCCTGTTGCATAAGCACATATGGCCTCTGTCGAAAGCACTTTATCGGCAAGTTCGCGGACAGCCCGCGGACATTCAGGGTGGGCCAGGACAAGGGCGTCTTTATATTCTTCTTTCAGCCTTATTATATTTTCCGGCAGAATTTTAACATGCGACGGGCAATACCCTTTCCATATTATGAACTCTCTTCCTGTCTGACCTGCCACATAATCGGCAAGGTGCATGTCGGGAACGAATATAACCTCATCATCGTTTCCAAGCGCCCCGTTTACCATAGACAGCGCATTAGCTGATGTGCATGAAAGGTCGCACTCGGCCTTAACCGCTGCGGTGGTGTTTACATAGCAGAGGACTTTTGCATCCGGATGCTCCTTTTTAAGCTTCCTGACATCATCGGCAGTGATCATGTCCGCCATGGGACAGCCCGCATCCCTATCAGGGATGAGAACTGTTCTGGCCGGAGAGAGAATCTTTGCAGTCTCGGCCATGAACCAGACACCGCAGAATACGATCAACTTTGCATCGGTGCCTGCAGCCTGAATGCTCAATCCGAGCGAGTCTCCAACAAAGTCGGCAATATCCTGCACCTCTGTCGGCTGGTAATTGTGCGCAAGGATCACAGCATTCTTCGTGCGTTTGAGCTTGTTTATTTTCTGGGCAATATCCATTTACTTTATGCCTTGGGATGCTTTTTCCTGTAATCATCTATTGCAGCCTGTAGCGCCTCTTCTGCCAGAACTGAGCAGTGCATCTTTATAGGCGGCAATCCTCCCAGCGCCTCGGCAACCGCCTTGTTGGAAACCGTTAGCGCCTCGTCAATGGTCTTACCCTTGACGAGTTCGGTAACCATCGAACTGGTTGCAATCGCCGCACCGCAGCCGAAGGTCTTGAACTTTACGTCGGTTATCACATCGTTATCAACTTTCAGAGAAAGCTCCATGATGTCACCACACTGGGGATTACCGGCCGAACCGGTTGCATCAGCATTCTCAACTTCGCCGACATTTCTCGGATTTTTGAAATGATCCATAACCTTTTCGTTGTAAATCCTGCATGTGCTATCCATTACTTGACTCCTTTCTTATAAAGGGGCGACATCGCCCTCAACTTTGCAATTACCGGCGGAAGAACCTTTATTACATGATCGATCTCCTCTTCTTTCGTGCCCCGTCCCAGGGAGAATCTGAGCGAACCGTGTGCCAGTTCGTGAGTTAGACCGCATGCAGTCAGGACATGCGACGGCTCAAGGCTGGATGATGTGCAGGCGCTGCCGGTGGATGCGGCAATACCTTCCATATCCAGATTGAGCAGCATCGCCTCACCTTCCACATAGGCAAACGATATGTTCACGTTATTGGGAAGCCTGAAAACAGGATGTCCGTTAAGCTTACTTTCAGGGACGGCGGCAAGCAACTCTGTAATGAGCCTGTCCCTGAGAGCCGTCTGCCTTGCCGATTCTGTAAACATCTCTTTTTCTACAAGCTCAACCGCCCTGCCGAAGCCGACTATACCGGACACATTCTGGGTCGATGCGCGCCTTCTCCTCTCCTGGTCTCCGCCGTGAAGAAGAGGTGTGAGTTTTATGCCTTTTCTTATATAGAGCAATCCAACACCTTTGGGGCCGTAAATCTTGTGAGCTGAAGCGCTCAGCAAATCGATGTTCATATCGTTAACGTCGATCGGAAGGCGACCCAACGTCTGTACAGCATCGGTGTGGAAAACAACCCCTCTTTCCCGGCATACCGCACCAAGGGTTTTAATCGGTTCTATTGTCCCTATTTCATTGTTTGCGTGCATGACGCTTACAAGAATAGTTTTATCTGTGATCGCCTTTTTCAGATCGTCTGGATTGACAAGGCCCGTATCATCATTAGGCAGATATGTGACCTTGATACCCTGCTTTTCCAGAAAACCAAGAGGCTCATGTATGGCATGATGCTCAATAGCAGTCGTTATTATATGGTCGCCCTTTCCCTTAAGCGCATCGTAAACCCCCTTTATAACGGTATTGTCGCTTTCGGTACCCGAGCCCGTAAACACAATTTCATCATCGCGGGCATTTATAAAAGAAGCGATCCTGTGCCTGGAAGCCTCCATCAGATCCCTTGCATCAAGCCCGAATGAATGAAGGCTCGACGGATTTCCGTAGATTTCACTCAGACATGGCGTCATGGCATCTGCCACCTCTTGTGCAACCTGAGTCGTCGCCGCATTATCCAGATATATTCTTTCCATTTATTTCCTCTCAGATATTGTAATCGCTGCTTGTGCCGGATTTTTCCCGGCTTGTTCTGACAAGGTCCGCCAGTGTCATTGATTCAAGCACCTCCGTCATTTTATCCGCAACAATCTGCCATATATCTCTTGTAGCGCATACACCCGAACGCATGCATGATTTAGGGTCGGTGACGCAATCCACGAGAAATATCTTCCCCTCCAGACTTTCTACAACTTCCTTAAGCGTTATCTCCGATGGTTCGCGTGAAAGGGTATAACCTCCGCTTGCACCTCTGAGCGCTTTAATAAGCCCGGATGCCTTAAGCGGCAGCACGATAAGGCTCAAGTATTTCTCGGACAGGTCCTCTTCTCTGGCAATGTCCTTGAGAAGCACCGGCCCGCTGCCGTGTTTCTGTGCAAGATCGAGCATCAATCTCACCCCGTACCTTGTCCTGGTTGACAGTTTCATCACTTATCTCTTTCCTAATTCTATTATTACTATCATAATACTAGTATTAATATCCATCCGTTTGAAAGTCAAGAAAATATTAATAAAAGACGAACAGTAAATAAACAGACAGAGGAGTGCGATTAACGATGAAAGACAACGACAGATATGTGATTGATTCCATGAACCCTGATGAATCATGGAGGGTGTTCAGAATAATGTCCGAATTCGTCGACGGTATAGAGACGCTGTCAAAGCTCCCCTCGGCAGTAACTTTCTTCGGTTCCGCCAGGTCAAAACCCGAAGACAAGTATTACATTCTCGCAAAAGATCTCGCTTCCGAACTGGCTGGACAGGGTTTTGCAATCATAACCGGCGGCGGTCCGGGCATAATGGAGGCCGCCAACCGAGGCGCTCTTGAGGCCGGAGGGATATCGGTCGGAGTAAATATTGAACTTCCTTTTGAACAGAAGCCTAACCCGTACACGAATGTCCAGCTGACATTCAGATATTTTTTCGTAAGAAAGGTCATGTTCATAAAATATGCTATCGGCTATGTCATTTTCCCGGGAGGCTTCGGGACCCTGGATGAGCTTTTTGAGGCCTTGACGCTTATTCAGACTGACAAGATAAGGCCTTTCCCGGTCGTGCTTTTCGGTTCGGAATACTGGTCGGGCATGATCGACTGGCTGAACAAGACAATGGTCGAGAATAAGATGATCCGGTCTGAAGACATGTCGATATTTACAGTAACCGATTCGATACCGGAGGTTGTAAAAATTTTAAGGAGCCTTTATCATTGAATCCTGTTGAAGCTTGAATCCTGCATAATTGCATGATAGCGTTCCGAATCGCTGGAGGCCGTTATGGTGATTGAAAGGCTTACATTAGGACAGTTTTTCAGGGCTGAGAGGGAAAGGCTCGGCATAAGCCTTAAAGATATCGAGCGACGCACCAAGATATCCTGTCAGACACTTGTCTGGCTCGAAGAGGACAATATCGAGATATTGCCGCCAAGGGCTTTTTTAAGAGGCTTCCTTCAGGTGATCTCTAAAGAGTTCGGGATGAATGAACCCGAACTTTTCAGGCTTATGGATGAATCGCTGTTAAAGATCGAAAAGACTAAAATCGCCCCCCCCATGAGAATAGATTCCCCGGCTAAAGCCAGGAAAAGAGCATACCTGTATATAGCGGCAGCCGTTTTGCTGATTGCGGTAATCATAACCGGTGCTGTCTGTGCAGTACGCTACTGGGAAGTATCTTCGAGTTTGATTGATCCGGATGCCAGAACCGCATATCTGTCCAGTCATGAAACAGGTTCGAGTTTAAGTATCAGATAATAAGCACCCGGGAAAAACATAAAACAGCCTGCTCATGCCAAGAATTAAAACCAGGGCGATAATACTTAATACAAGAGATTATTCCGAATCAGACAGGATCATCATAATGCTGTCTCCGGGTATGGGTCTGATTAATGCAATCGCTAAAGGGGCGAGGAGGAGCACAAAACGCTTCCCCGGCACTCTTGAACCCTTTTGTGAAATTGAAGCGGAGCTTTTTATTAAACAGGGCTCGGAATTGTTAAGGCTCGAAGAAGCAAAACTTGTAAACGCCAATCTGTGGGCAAGGGAAGATTTAAACCTGTTTGCGCATGCGTCCATATTGCTTGAGATACCGGCAGTAAATCTCGCACCCCTTGATCCTCACCCCCAATTGTTCGAGGCGCTGAGGAGTTCTCTCTCATATTTCAGACCCGGAAAAAAATGGTTCTGCTTCTGGGCCTCGGCATTGACGGGAATTCTCAAATCCATGGGATACGGATTTGATGTCAGGGAAACACTTAAAAATGGTGAACCCTTGTCTATGACCGGCATGTCGGGAGAGGCTGTAAAATTCATGGAACATTCATGCATGCTCGAAGCGGGACTGCTCTCGAGGCTTCATTTAAGCGACAGGGCAAAAAATGAAATAAGTCTGTTCCTCTTTGAACTATGCGAAAAAGTTTCACACAGGCCTCTTAAGACCATAGAATTCCTGAAGGGATTGGACTGAGAGATTGAACCGCAGGATATAACAAGCTTTACGGACTGGACAAAAAAGCCGATAGATGCTAACTGCAATCAATCATAGTCTGATAATAAATTTTATATATGAGGAGAACATATCATGAATAAAAGGCTTGGGTTAGTTTCTGAAACAGTTTTATCTTTGTTTTTCGTGGCAATCATGGCGACAAGCGCAATGGCCGATCAGAATGCACTCCTGGGCGGTTTGAACATCTATTTCGGAAGCCTGCATGCACACAGCAATTTCTCGGACGGCAAGGGCTCACCGGAGGACAATTTCAAGTGGGCGCGCGACGTGGTAAAATATGACTTCTACGCACTCACCGATCACAGCGAGCAGGTCCTGCCGTTCATGTGGAAAAAAATCGGCAGTGTTGCCGACAATTACAATGCCGATGGCGTGTTCTGCGCCATCAGGGGTTTTGAATGGGGCAATCCCCTTCAAGGTCACATAAATGTTTTTGACACCGCAAAACAGACAAACACCATTGCAATCATGGCAGTCGATCTTTTCTATATGTGGCTGCGTCTGAACAACGGGATAGGTCAGTACAATCATCCCGGCGAACAGATTATGGACTACAACAACTTCAGGTACATACCTAAGGACGACAAGTATATGTGCCTCCTTGAGACCGGCAACAGCGGAACAGGCAACAACGATACGAAATACATCCTTCAATATATAAAAGCGCTCGATAAAGGATGGCATGTGGCACCAGCAAACAACCAGGACAACCACAGCATGAGCACAAACTGTCACCGCACAGCGATTATTGCTCCCGGGCTTTCAAGGGCATCTTTATTTGATTCAATCCGCAAGCGAAGAGTGTATTCAACCGATGACCCGAATATGAGCGTTGTATTCAAAGCCGGATCTGCCTGGATGGGAACACAGATGGCGACCGGCGATCCGGACATTACCTTTACCGTCTCGGTTACGGATGACGAGCCGATACTCAAGATGGAACTCATAACAAATAAGGGCGTGATCCTGGCAACAAAAACCTTCAGTGAGGATGCAGCAGAATATCTTTGGCAGCCGACAGTTCAACTTACCGGTGATGCATATTATTTTGTAAAGATTTATGAACTGAATACCATTGAGACATCTGACGGCGGCATTCAGATAGCCGTGACCGCTCCGATATGGATTGATTTCGCAAACTGAAACTGAACAAATTTTTAAGTTAACATTATTCCCGCAAGCCGGCGAAAGATCGTCGGCTTGCTCTTTGTAGTGCCAATCTTCTTCCTTGCCGACTCAGGTTTTTTGATCACTTTTTTTGTTGAATCAGAGTAAATAAATTTTTGAAAAAATCACTCAAGTAAAATCCATTCCAGTCGATAGATTATATATCAGACGAAGGTTTTAGAGGCTAAAAAAACCTTCTACATAAAAGCAACCAGGCGCCTTATAGGTGAGCCTGGTCAGGCTGTTTTCTGGTAATGCTGTTTTTTAATGAGGGCTTCCGGCAAGGTTAAGAATTGTTACTCCGGCAATCACAAGAAGTATGCCGCCTATCTTGAGAATGTTCATGCTTTCGCTGAAAAACGCTATGCCTATGAGCGTTATCGTTGCTGTTCCCACACCGGACCAGATGGCATAAGCTATCCCCACCTCAATTTTTTTAAGCACGAGAGACAGCAGATACATGCTTGCGATATAAAACACGATCATTAGAACAACTGGCAAAACCTTTGAAAAGCCGTTTGAAAGTTTCAGAAAGGTCGTCCCGGCAACCTCGAAGAATATCGCCCCCGCAAGAAGTATCCAGCTTATATCCATCACTCCAGATAATCCTCGAAACCCGGGGTCTCACTGTCAGGTTTTTTCTGCTCAGATTTCTTATCCGCAGCATGCTCCGATTTTTTTGCAGATGTTTTCATATCCAGCATTTTTTCGGTTTTGTTTTCATGTTTCAGATAGTCGGTTTCAACAACATCCGATATTTCAAGCATCCTTTTGACCAGATCTTTTATCTTGGAGGCCTCCTCCTTGATACCTTTGATTGTAACATAAGTTTCCGTCTTGATTGACTTGTCCCTTAAAAGCATGTCCAGCTTCAAAAGGATTGTCGTAAGGGGGCTGTTTATTTCATGGTTGGCAGCTATTGCCGTCTTTGAGACTGCCGCCAGTCTTTCGGCCTTCAGATTTTTGGCTACAAGGGTCGCCCTTTCGATTGCATGGCCGCCGACCTCTGCAATGGTCCTTAAAAGTAGAGTCCTTTCAGTTACATCTTCATGCTGCACTTCAGTAGGTGTGGATTCAATCACCCCGACAATGATGCCTTCCACCTTGACAGGCACATATATTATACCGTTCTGTTTCGGGTATATGCCCTGGGTCCTCACTAGAATGTCCTTTGTCGCATTCGTGATTCCAGAGCGCGTAGAGATATTGCCCTTTTCTATAACGCTTTCGGTAAATAATATCCTCATGCCTGAAAGCCTTACAAGGCATCTGACATTTGAAGACCCCATAATAGTAATCGCATTCGATGTCAGTATCTCGGTAATCTCCGAGAGCTTCATGGAGGATTGCAGCTGGCTGGACATCCGGTTAAGCCCGGTCAGTTCGACCGTCCTCCTTTCGAGAGCAAGTTTCTTCTGCTCGAGATCCAGGCTCATCCTGCCAAGCTGCGTATTGGCTGCCTGCAGTATCTCGAAATATGTCTTTGGTTCAATCTTCGGAATCCCGAGTTCGTCACTGATCGCCGTGACACTGTCTTTCAGTTCAAGAGATATCTCCTGGAGTTCCTTGTTTCCGAGGCCTGCCTTTGCCAGAACAGCCGGGTCGATAAAGTCGGAGGAGCGCGTGCTTATACCCAGCCCAAGATGGTTGGTGATTTTATCTGCAATATTTACGATTGCACACAGCATTTCATCTCTGGCGTCTAGCATGTCCACTTCAGGCTGTTTGTGATGTGCCCCAACCGCTTCGCACAACACTTTCGGCAGATTCCACTTCTCGATGAGCTTTTTGCCGATTTCTGCATGATTCATTCCGATAAGGGTGTTTTCGCACTTTATTACATCGGTCGTACCCGAATTTACACGTTCGATAATCTCCTGATATTCGCCGTTCAGGCATATGTTCTGGTCCAGCACTATTTTTCCAATGTCATGCAGAAGACCGGCAGCAAAGGCATCCTCCTCGCAGGCAGGAAGCGTTTTCGCCGCAATCATCCTGGAGCAGACGGCACATGATATGCTGTGCTGCCAGAATCTGTAGAGGTCAATGACATTTTTCTTGTTGCTGTTAAAAAGATTTATGACTGAGATGCTCAGAACAATGCTTCTCAGCACATTCATACCCAGAAGGACGACGGCGCTTCTGATTGTCGATATCTCCTTGATGCGGTGATAAAAAGGCGAGTTGGCGACCTTCAGGACTTTAGCCGCAAGCGCGGTATCTTTTTCAACCATGCCTGTAAGGTTCTTCGCATTCGCCCAGTCGTCGAGAGTCCTTTCCATTATGGCAGATGCTATCGATGGCAATGTCGGAATCTCGATCTCATCAATTATCCTGTCTATATTCTCTGGTGTCACTTTCAACATGGGTATTCTTATCGAAAAAGAAAGCAATAAACTTGAGTGATAAGTTGAGTCTGTGTTATTCTGGTTTAAATGACACTACCCCGTGAAAAAACCCGAAGAATCTTTGTTGGAGGGGTACAGGTCGGAGGCGGTGCCCCTGTAACCGTCCAATCCATGACCAATACCCTTACAACCGATATCAAAGCCACATGCGCACAGATAGCGGCGCTTGAGAAGGCAGGGTGCGACATTGCCAGAATCAGCATCCCTGATGAAGAATCTCTGGCTGCATTTGCCGAAATAAAAAAACATGCCGGTATTCCTGTTATTGCAGATATCCATTTCGACTACCGGCTTGCAGTGGGCGCCATCACCGCCGGTGCCGACTGCATAAGAATAAACCCGGGGAATATAGGCTCAAGAGATAAGGTTAAAAAGATTGCCAGAACTGCAATAGACTACAATATCCCGATACGGGTCGGCGTTAATATGGGATCGGTCAAAAGGTCTGTACTGAACCGGTTCGGAAAAGACAGGGTGGGGGCACTTGTCGAAACAGCCCGTGAGCAGGTCATGATACTTGAAGATTTCGGGCTTGACGCAATAAAGGTGTCCCTCAAATCTTCCGATGTTCTTGAAACGCTTTCAGCCTATAGGCTCTTTTCCCGTATTTCAGACAGGCCTCTGCATCTCGGGGTGACCGAGGCGGGAACCATGTTTTCAGGGGCCATAAGGAGCGCAGCCGGAATCGGAATACTGCTTGAAGAGGGCATCGGTGATACGATCCGCGTTTCATTGTCTGCTGATCCTGTAAAAGAAATCGTGGCAGGCAAAGTTCTTCTCGAATGCCTCGGACTTAAAAAAGAGGGCATCCGGGTTATCTCCTGCCCCACATGCGCGAGGGCCAATGCGGATGTCGGACAGATTGCAGCATCCCTTGAAGACAGCCTTTCGGGAATTAAGCGCCACATGAGCGTTGCGGTCATGGGCTGCATCGTAAACGGACCGGGAGAGGCCAGAGATGCGGATATCGGGGTCGCATGTGATAAAAAGGGCGCCATGCTGTTCATGCGTGGCAAGCCGGTCAAAAGAATAAAGAGCAGTGAAATAATAAAAATAATTACCGACGAAATCGAAAAGGAGTTTAAGGAATGAAGTTTTCAGGCATGTTTTTAAAGACGATGAAGGAAGACCCCAGAGACGCCGAAGTTGCCAGCCACAGGCTTATGCTCAGGGCCGGTATGATAAAGAAGCTTTCAAGCGGTATTTATTCCTGGCTGCCGTATGGCCTGCTGGCACTCAAAAAGGTGGAGAAAATAATACGCGAAGAGATGAACGCAGCCGGTGCCCAGGAGGTCCTCATGCCTGGAGTGCAACCCTGTGAAATCTGGCAGGAAAGCGGGCGCTGGGATATCTACGGCAAGGAACTCTTAAGATTCAAGGACAGAAAAAGCGCCGAATTCTGCCTCGGACCAACGCATGAGGAAGTAATTACGGACATGGTAAGGTCCGAGCTTAACTCCTACAAGGATCTGCCTGTGACGCTATACCAGATACAGGCCAAGTTCAGGGATGAGATACGCCCGCGTTTCGGAGTCATGCGCGCCCGTGAATTCATGATGAAGGACGCATATTCCTTTGACAAGGATGACGAGAGTGCTGAAAAAAGCTATGAATCCCAATACAAGGCATATGAAAGGATATTTGAGCGCTGCGGGCTTAAATTCAAGGCGGTCGAGGCCGATTCCGGACCCATCGGCGGCAACTTTTCACACGAGTTCATGGTGCTTGCCGATACAGGCGAAGACATCATCCTGAGCTGCACTGAATGCAGCTATGCGGCAAATGTGGAAAAGGCTGAGATCAGAAGACCGGAAAAGACACCGAAAGCCGAATCAGCGGGAAATTCTCCCGAGAAGGTTCATACACCCGATATCAGGACGGTCGAGGAAGTCTGCGAATTTCTGGGCATAGAGAAGACTTCGCTGATCAAAACCATGATTTACAATACTGATAAAGGCATTGCCGCCGCACTTGTAAGAGGCGATCACGAGGTAAACGAGGCAAAGCTCAAACGCTCCCTCGGAGTCGAGAATCTTGAACTGGCCGATGAGGAAATGATTGCCCGGGCAACCGGCGCCCCCAGGGGATTTGCTGGGCCTGTCGGGCTTAAAATAAGGATAATAGCGGATATCTCTCTTAATGACGGACCATATGTAACAGGGGCCAATGAGCACAATCATCACCTGAAGAATGTATGGCTTTCCCGTGACGCAAAAATAGAAAAATCGGATGACATCAGGAATGCACTGCCCGGTGATCCATGCCCGAGATGCAGCGGTACGCTGGAGGCCATCCGCGGAATAGAAGTCGGCCATGTATTCAAACTGGGAACCAAGTATTCAAAGACAATGCATGCCGATTTTCTTGACGAAAAGGGCGATCTCAAACCAATGATCATGGGATGCTACGGCATTGGGGTAAGCAGGGTTGTCGCTGCCGCAATAGAACAGAACCATGACGATGACGGCATAATATTCCCTCTGCCTATTGCACCATTTTCGGTAATAGTGCTTCCTCTTGATCTGAGAAATCCACAGGTTGTGGCAACAGCCCAAAATTTATATTCGGCACTAACGGAAACAGGTCTAGATGTGCTCATTGACGACAGGGATTTAAGGCCGGGATTCAAGTTCAAGGATGCCGATCTGATAGGTGTTCCATACAGGGTTACAATAGGCTCAAAAGGTCTTGCGGAAGGCCTCATAGAGATAAGGGAAAGGGCTACAGGCAATGTGACAAAAGTCAGCCCCGCCGACGCCCTTAAAACACTGGCTGAGATGCTGAGAGAAAAAGGAAAAATTATTGACGGTAAGAATTAACGATATTCTTGACGCTGTCTCTGCCAGCGAGCCCGATGCCGACCTACGCTTGGTTGAAAAGGCCTACGTCTTTTCGGCCCGTGTCCATCAAGGACAGATGAGGCTTAGCGGAGAACCATATCTTAATCATCCTCTTGAAGTTGCATTGCTGACGGCAAAGCTCCATCTAGGGGCTGTAGCTGTTGCCGCAGCGCTTCTGCATGATACGATTGAAGACAGCCTTACAACAGTAGATGACATCAAACATATGTTCGACGACGAAGTAGCCATTATCGTCGACGGGCTCACAAAGATAAGCAAGATTCATTTCCATTCTCTCGAGGAGCACCAGGCCGAAAACTTCAGAAAAATGCTTCTGGCGGTAAGCAAGGATTTGAGGATCCTTCTGATAAAACTTGCTGACAGACTTCATAATATGAGAACGCTCGATTCCCACAACGCTCAGGCCCAGCAGAGGATAGCAAAGGAAACCCTTGATATTTATGCCCCGCTCGCCAACCGTCTTGGAATTCACTGGATGCAGATTGAGCTCGAGGAACTGAGCATCAAATATCTCGATCCGATAGGTTACAACACAGTCAAATCAAAACTCACAACGGTGGCAAAGGAAAAGGAAAGTTATCTCGGCGATATAATGGGCAGGGTAAAAACCAAGATCGAAGAGCAGGGTCTGAAAGCCGAGGTCAACGGCAGGATAAAACACCTTTACAGCGTCTATCAGAAACTTAAGAAACAGGGCATACCGTTCGAAGGCGTATATGATATCCTCGGAATCAGAATCATTGTTGACACGGTCGCCGAGTGCTATGAAGTCCTGGGAATTATTCATTCCCTCTGGAAACCCATACAGTCCAGGATAAAAGATTTTATTGCTATGCCCAAGACCAATATGTACCAGTCGTTGCATACGACTGTATTCGGCCCTGTAGGCGAAAGGATCGAATTCCAGATAAGAACCTATGAAATGGACCGGATTGCAAACGAGGGTATCGCCGCACACTGGCAGTACAAGGAGCGTACAGGCCTAACAGACCAGGACGGGAAAAAATTCACATGGCTGAGGCGCCTGCTTGAATGGCAGAAGGAGCTTCACGACCCGAGGGAATTCCTTGAAAGTGTAAAGGTAGACCTCTATCCCGAAGAGGTCTACGTATTTACCCCGAAGGGTGACGTTCACAGATTTCCTTCGGGTTCAACCCCTCTTGATTTCGCCTATTCCATACATACCGAGCTTGGGAACCAGTGCACCGGCGCAAAGGTGAACGGGCAGATCGTGCCGCTCAAATATAAACTCAAAAGCGGGGATGTTATCGAAATCCTCAGATCATCCAAGCAGCACCCGAGCAAAGACTGGCTGAGAATAGCAGTTACATCGCGCGCGATTACAAAAATTCGGGCATGGCTGAGGACTCAGGAAACAGAACAGAGCATCGCACTCGGAAGAGAAATCCTTGAAAAGAAACTTAAAAGTCTGCACATTCGAAAGGATATAGATTACAGCGACCTCGCCCGTGATTTCTCATATAAGAATGAAGACGATTTATTTGCTGCAATCGGTTTTGGAAGACTGAGTGTTATTCAGATAATACATAAAATCGAGCCAGATGCGCCTAAAGAGCAGTTTGAACACCCGAAAATACAGCAGCCCAAGAAGAAAAAACCGGAGGGATCAGGCATAATCGTCAGAGGAGTGGAGGATCTCCTCGTCAGGTATGCCAGGTGCTGTAAGCCGATCCCGGGTGATGATATTGTAGGCTTTATCACAAGGGGCCGCGGAATAACGGTTCACAGAAGGAACTGCTCTTATGTAGCTTCGGAAGACCCCGGCAGGCTTGTCCCGGTCGAGTGGGAAAGCGATACCAATGAGACTCATGAAATAGACTTTTCTGTGATCTGCGATGACAGACCCGGTATGCTCAATTCGATTACCACTATCCTGGGTGGTCAGAATATAAATATATCAAAGCTCAAAGCAACTTCTCTTGCCAATGGAAGCAGCGTTTGCATCTTCAGAATTATGATTAAGAATCTAGCCGAACTTGATACTCTGTTCACTAAGATTAAAAAGCTTAGCGGGGTGGAAAAAATTGAAAGGCCTCTGTCCTGATGGACCAGAAGCCTTTTTTTATTATGATATATCCAGATTTAAGCTGCGTGCTTTTTTATTTTTCCTGACTTGATGCACTGAGTGCAAACCTTGACGCTTCTTACGCCTTTCTCTGTTTCAACTCTAACCTTCTGAAGGTTTGGCAACCATACTTTTTTCGTTTTGTTGTTGGCATGGCTCACATTGTTTCCTGTCTGTGAACCCTTACCGCATACTTCGCATACCCTGGCCATAATGTCGCTCCCTTGTTTTAAATATGAAAGATGGTGCCGAAGCCGGGACTTGAACCCGGACGAGCGTAGCCCACTACCCCCTCAAGATAGCGTGTCTGCCAATTCCACCACTTCGGCGTTTCGAGACCTCATACAAAATAAAAGGATGTGCTGTCAATAAGGAATTCCTTTAACTGGACAGTTATAATTCAGGATGAAGATGTTTGTTTTTCAGCAATCGGCCCGACCGCATCCCACCACTTTCCGCGGGAACCCCTTTCCAGTTCGATACCTATTTTAAAAAAACCATTTTCCACATCATACCATCTGACAAGACCATAGAGAATCATGTCACCCAGATATATGACAACCCTGTCTTCCAGCCTCTCAAGCATTCCTCCTTTCAGTGTTGAGGTCGGTATCTTGATGCAAAGTCCCTTTTTTGTAACATCCCTTGTAGTGCCGGGAATAAAATCAGAACCAATTATGATTTTCAAGTCGACAGCCAACATAATGCGCTTAAAAGCCCTTCTGTCGAAATCCATTATATCAATCCTCCTTAGTTCTTGAATCACTATAAGTATATTGATAAGAAAGCATGATGGTTTTGGCAAGGAATATCAGGCTTGTTTTATCTTATGACGGTTCGGACTTCTACGGCTGGCAGGTTCAACCCGGACTTCGCACCATACAGGAAACAGTCGAGAGCGCCCTCGAAACCATACTAAAGAAAAAAATAAGGATTCATGCGGCAGGCAGGACAGATGCCGGCGTCCATGCCTTTGGACAGGTGGCTTCATTCTTCTCGGATTCATCGATACCGGCAGATGCCCTGTCAAGGGCAGTCAATTCCCTTTTGCCTCATGACATTGCAGTTATAGATGTCCAGGATGTCGGATCGGATTTTCACCCCAGGTATTCTGCTAGGTCAAAAACTTATATGTATGCAATCAATATGACCCCCGTCAGAAATCCCATGTTTTCAAGATATGTCCTTCATATAAAAGAGTCTCTTAATATTGACGCTATGGCAAATGCGGCAGATTTATTTCTGGGAGAGCATGACTTTGAGTCATTCATGGGTGTTGGCACCCCGGTTAAATCTACAATAAGAACAGTAATGCAATCGGCAATATCCGTAAGAGGCCATATGTTATATTATGCAATAAAAGGTAACGGTTTTCTGAAGCATATGGTAAGAAATATTGTCGGGACGTTACTTGAGGTCGGTAAAGAAAAGATCGATCCCCTGGAAATTAAAAGAATAATTGAGTCAAAAACACGCTCAGAGGCCGGCCCTACCGCACCACCTCAGGGGCTTTACCTTCTCAGCGTGGAATATTAGGAGAGATAAAATGGCTAAGGTTCTGATTACTGGCGGCTGCGGTTTTATCGGAACAAATTTGATTCGCTACATACTCTCAGAAGTGCCTGACTTCTCAATCGTCAATTATGACCTTCTCACATATGCAGGTAACCTGGAAAACACATCGGATCTGGAGATGCGCTATCCCGGCAGGTACAGATTCATCAGGGGGGACATCTCCGACGGCTCAAAAGTGAGTGAGGTCTTCGAGGAAAACAAGTTCGATCTTGTTCTCAACCTTGCTGCCGAGTCGCACGTTGACAGGAGTATAGAGGCGGCGGGTGTTTTCATACGTACAAATGTCATGGGTACCCAGGTCCTTCTGGACGCGGCGCAAAAGCATAAGGTCAGCCGTTTTCTGCAGGTATCGACCGATGAAGTCTACGGCTCGCTGGGAGCGACAGGCGCTTTCACCGAAGACCTTCCTCTGAAACCGAACAGCCCTTATTCGGCATCAAAGGCGTCATCAGACCTTCTTGTAAGGGCATATATAAAGACTTTCGGGCTCGATGCAGTGGTCACCCGCTGTTCGAATAATTACGGACCTTATCAGTTCCCTGAAAAGCTCATCCCCATCATGATAGCCAATGCGCTCGAAGACAAGGAACTTCCTGTTTATGGTGACGGCAAAAACATACGCGACTGGATACATGTTACTGACCACGCCAGGGGAATCGTTACCGTTGCCCTTAAGGGAAAAACCGGCCAGGCATACAACATGGGAGGAGATGCGGAAAAGATGAATATTGAGATTGTAAAACTGATCCTTTCCCGCATGAACAAACCCGAAACCCTTATAAAATATGTTAAGGACAGACCAGGTCATGATTTCAGATATGCAATGGACTTCTCAAAGATAGAAAAGGAGCTAGGCTGGCGGCCGTTGATGACATTCGAGGAAGGTCTGTCTTCGACCATTGACTGGTATCTTGCCAACAAGCCTTGGTGGGAAAAGATACGCACAGGGGATTATCTTAACTACTATGACAGGATGTACGGCAACAGATGAAAATACTCGTGACAGGCGCCAGAGGTATGCTTGGCGGTGACTTGTGCATTGAACTGAGCTCCGCCGGATATGATGTTATTCAGTCGGATATATTGCCTGATACAACCATAATGGATATCACCAGTCCTAAATCGATAAAGGAAATCCTTGAAGAAAAGTCTCCGGCATGGGTTGTCAACTGCGCCGCCTACACAAAGGTCGATGCATGCGAAAGCGATGAAGAAACCTCCACTCTTCTGAACGGGACCGCGCCCGGTTATCTAGCCTCTGAATGCGCTTCTCTGGGCATAAAGCTTTTTCACATCAGCACCGATTACGTCTTTGAAGGAATGAAGCAGGAACCATACACCGAGGATGATCCTGTTAACCCGATAAATGCATACGGCAGAGGAAAACTCAAAGGTGAACAGGCTATCATGAAAAACATGTCGAATTTCTGCATCCTCAGAACCCAATGGCTGTTCGGTGCAAACGGGCCTAATTTTGTTGATACCATATTAAAGCTCGCGAAAGAGCGCGGCAGTGTTGATGTCGTGAATGACCAGTTCGGCTCTCCAACCTATTCAAAAGACCTGTCAAAGGCGATAAGGCTTCTCATTGAAAATGACGCCAGAGGCATATTTCATGTATGCAACAGGGGGAAGACCTCATGGTTTGAGCTTGCAAAAAAAGCCATTGAGTTAAGTTTGATTAAGGCAACTGTCAATCCCGTAACAACAGATAAGTTTCCCCGTCCTGCAAAGCGCCCGACAAACAGCACCCTCTCGACAAAAAAATTCACACAGACGACGGGAAGGACAATGCCACCTTGGCAGATTGCACTTCAGGAATACCTGAAAAAGACTAACAGACTGTGTTCCGAAGATTCCGCCGGCAAAAAATGATCGTTCCAGGCAGGAAAGCGGCGGATGGCAAGGTATGATGGATGATCCTGTTTATGCCGGCCTTTGATTTCCGTTAATTAAATAACGCAGCCTGCCTTCATTCAGACAGGCTGCGGCAAATCTTAGATCTGCGGTTCAACGACACCAAGTGAACCGTCTTTTCTCCTGTAAACGAGGTTGATCTGTTTTGAATCAGTATTGTGGAAGATTATAAAATCCTGCTCGACAACATCAAGCTGCATGACTGCTTCCTCAACACTCATTGGTTTCACGAAATAGTCTTTTTCCTTTACTATTTTGAGCTTTTTTCTGGGCTCTGCTTTAATTTCCTCTTCCATGTTCTTTGCCGCAGGTTTTCTAACCTGAAGCTTTTCTTTGTGCTTCTTGATCTGTCTCTCAACCTTTTCCATCACTATGTCAATGGCCGAGTACATATCTTCTGTTATCTCTACTGCATTAATTATCACCCCGTCGGCATTGAGGGTAACTTCAGCCTTATGTCTGATCTTTTCAACTGACAGAATCACATGTGCCTCTGCTGGACGGTCTATGAATTTTCCGATTTTCGCCAGTCTTTTCTTCGCATAATCTTTAAGAGCATCCGACGGATCAATGTTCTTGAAGGTGATATCAATGTGCATATACCCTCCTAAGGTTTAGTAGTATTTTTTCCTTCTGTTTGAAGGCAGTATCCCTAAAATCTCCCGGTATTTGGCGACTGTGCGCCTTGCAATCTCCACCCCCTTTCCTTTGAGCATTTTTGCTATGACCTGATCGGACAGAGGATGCTTTGTGTTTTCGTTTTTGATGATATTCTCGATATCGTTCTTGATGCTCTGTGATGCCACAAAGCTCCCGTCTGACATTGATATGCCGCTTCCAAAAAAATACTTGAGTTCAAACGTACCCTGCGGCGTATGTACATACTTATTTGATGTAACTCGCGATATAGTGGATTCATGCATTCCCACATCATCGGCGACATCCCTTAAAATGAGAGGCTTTAAATAGTTAATACCCTTATCCAGAAAATCCTTCTGAAAGCCCATGATGCTCTCGGTCACCTTGCATAATGTATTCTGCCTCTGCTGAATGCTCTTGATAAGCCATTGCGCCGACTTCATGCTCTCCGAGAGGTATTCCTTCGCCGCCTTGTTCGTTTCATTAGAAGCCATCATATTATAGTACTGTCTGTTGATCTCAAGTAGGGGTATGTCTTCTTCGTTAAGCACGACGGCATAACCATCATCGACCTTTACGACATATACATCGGGAACCACATATTGGGGCGGTTCATCAGAATAATCCCTTGCCGGACGGGGTTCCATGTTGGTTATTATCATGGCCGCGTTTGCAACATCGTTGACGTTTACACTCAGTTCCTGCGCTATTCTGGCATAGTTTTTGGTCTGAAGCGCATCCAGATGGGATTCGATTATCTGCTCTACAAGTGAACCTTCGAGGCCGAGGGCTTTAGCCTGTATTAAAAGGCATTCCTTGAGGTTGCGCGCACCAATTCCGGGCGGGTCAAACTGCTGTATTATTTTCAATACCTCTTCGGTCTTTTCCGGTGTCGCACCAGTAGCTTCGCATATCTGTGATATATCAGCCGCCAGATATCCGTTATTGTCGAGATTTCCGATAATGAATACACCTATATTGCAATATTCCTCGCATATATCATTCATTCTCAGCTGCCACATCAGATATTCGGTCAGGCCGTCCTGCCTGCTCGTGGTTGCCTCAAACGAAGGTCTGTCATCATCCTCGGTATACGGTACGTTATCCTGTCCGTATGTTTCGAGGTATGCATCCCATTTACGTTTGAAAAAATCGGCTTCTTCGGGTTTTTCAATTCTCTCTTTCGGTACCTGTTCTATATCAAGCATCGGATTGGACTCGAGTTCCTGAGTAATGAACTCCTGAAGTTCGAGCCGTGAAAACTGTAGCAGCTTTATCGCCTGCTGAAGCTGAGGCGTCATTATGAGCTGCTGAGCCAGTTTAAGATGTTGTCTTATTTCCAGTGCCATTTATTCCTTCTCTAGCTTAAAGAGAAATCATCACCAACATAGAACTTTTTGACCTGTTCATTCTTAATAACATCATCGGGCAGACCTTCCTCTATGACTATCCCCTGGTGAATTATGTATGCACGGTCACATATTTTAAGCGTCTCCCTTACATTATGGTCTGTAATAATAATGCCGATGCCTTTGTTTTTGAGCGTCACGATCATATCCTGAATATCCTTGACCGTTATCGGATCGATGCCGGCAAAAGGCTCGTCAAGCAGCAGGAATCTCGGCTTCAATGCCATCGAGCGTGCAATCTCTACACGCCTCCGCTCTCCTCCTGACAGCGACAGTCCTTTCTGTTTCCTTACCCTGTCAAGTCCGAACATCGAGATTATATCATCCAGTTCAACAAGGAGATCCTGTCTTTTCAATCCCCTTGCCTCAAGCGGAACAGAGATGTTCTGCTCAACGCTGAGCCCCCGGAATATGGATGCCTCCTGTGGAAGATAACCTATGCCTTTTCTGGCCCTGCCCGACAGGTCGACGGTTGTTATGTCTTCTTCTCCAAGAAAAACTCTGCCCTTATCGGGTCTGATAAGACCGACCACCATATAGAATGTCGTGGTCTTCCCTGCGCCGTTGGGTCCGAGCAGACCGATGATCTCGCCGGTTGAGCATTTGATGCCAAGCCCTTTTATTATATGCGCTTTGCCGAAGCTCTTCTGAAGGTCTTCGGCCCTTAATATCGCTTTTACCATGGAACGGCGGCCCCTGAACCGCTGTCTTTGTTCATGCTTCCTGTAATTTTAACTCTTTGCGTACCGCCTTCGACTTCCTGTCTGTCGCCTTCTATGTACAAGGTGACTTTCTGACCAGACAGTCTGTCATCTCCCCTTATTATGACCACATTACCTATGAGAACGATCTTCTTCTCCTCGTACTGGTATATTGCCTGATTGCATGTGGCGTTCCTGTCCGGGCCCTTCTCAGGGTCTTTCATCTTTATCGAGACATTGCCGTCGGCAACCATCTGCCTCAATTGTTTTGTGGCATTATTGTAATATATCCTCATAGTCTTACTCTTTATGGTCATATCCGGCTTTGTAGCCACGACATTGCCCTGGAAAAAAGCCTCTCCTTTAGCCTTATATACATCAAGCTTGTCTGCCTCTATGTCAAACATATCGGCCTGAGTTGCTTTATCCTTAACAGCTGCAACCTGTGAAGTAACTTTTGGTTTTGCCGCTTTAGACGCCGGAGCTTTCTGGGCTTCCGCAGACAGGACTGCAGAAGGAAGGCTCAAACTAACTGCCAATGTCAAAATTACGATTAATCTGTCCATGCACACCACCTGAAAAGCTTATTCTTGAAAAATCGTCTGTCATTTCCATTCTCTGTCCTATTAGCCATCCGCCCTCTTTCTCAAGTCTGACAGGGTTTTTCGTATTAATCAGGTTTGTCGATTTTTCCCAGGTCAGATCTTTAAAAAAAGCGCGGCTTCCATCCTCTGCAGTAAGCAGTATATCTCCTTTTACATTAAGTCTCGACTTCTCCATATTGTATCTGGCTTCAGGTCCCGTCATTCTGAACTTGTCCTCCTGGTTGAGGGTAATATCAAAGAGATCCAGAACTTGATCCTCTTTGAGAAAGGCTTTTTTCGCATGCAGGACTGTTGTTTTATCGCTATCGGTATTCAGTTCGTAAAGCGTTATGTTCCGTGCCACCCTGTCGGCTTCCATCGGCTTTTCGGATACCTTGCTCTTTTCGTCTGCATTGCTGAACAGGAGTACGGCCGCAACAATGATTACAACCACTATCAGCGCAATCCCTCCAGACACTTTATACCTCATAACGTTTCATCACCTCGTCATATAGCCCTTCTTTCTTCAGGATGACTTCTATCGCTTCGCGTACAGCACCTTTTCCGCCGGGAAGTTTTGTAACATAATCCGCTTTTTCCTTAACAATATCCACTGCATCACTCGGGGCAAACGACATCGCACAAAGGGCCATTGCTGGCATATCGACTACATCGTCTCCCATATATGCCATTTCTCTTGTGTCAATACCCATCTCCAAGGAAAGCTTCAGGATAGCGTCCCTCTTATCCTTGGCATTCTGGTAAACATGCCTGATTTCAAGCTCTTCAGTCCTGTATTCGAGAGCTTTCGAGATGCGACCGGTTATTATTGCAATCTGAATTCCTGCCCGCTGCAGGAGTTTCATGCCATGCCCGTCCCTGCAGTTGAAGGCCTTCGTCTCATATCCCTGGTCGTTTAAGTAAATACTGCCATCGGTAAGGACACCGTCGACATCAAGGACAAGGACTTTAATTCTGTTCATTTAACAATCCTTTCAATTTCTTTTATCTGCCTTAAAAGTACTTCAAGCTCATCAAGCCTGAAAGAGTTGGCGCCATCGCTGAGTGCCATATCAGGATTGTCGTGGACCTCCATGAACAAGGCATCAACGCCGAATGCAACACCAGCCCTTGCAAGCGGCGCTATGAATTCACGGTTCCCGCCTGTTGAATCGCCTTTGCCGCCAGGCAATTGAAGGCTGTGGGTTACATCAAGAACAACAGGGTAACCGAGTGAGCGCATAAAGCCCAGTGAACGCAGGTCGCAGACAAGGTTATTGTATCCGAATGACGCACCACGCTCGGTAAGAATGATTTTACTGTTGCCACTGCTTTCAATTTTCTTAGCCACATTGGACATGTCCCAGGGTGCCAGAAACTGTCCTTTTTTCACATTAACAGGCTTACCAGTCTTTCCAGCCGCAATCAGCAGGTCGGTCTGGCGGCATAAAAAAGCAGGTATCTGAAGGATGTCCAGTATGCCTGCTGCTGGATCAGCCTGTGAGGATTCATGTATATCCGAGGTCACGGGAATATCGAATTCTCCTTTTATACCTGAAAGAATTTTCAATCCTTCGTTAAGACCCGGGCCTCGAAAGGCGTTTATCGATGAACGGTTGGCTTTGTCGAATGACGCCTTGAATATGAAAGGTATCCCGACAGCAGCCGTAATTTCTTTCAGCGAGCCGGCCATCATCCTGGCATGCGAGACGGACTCGATAATGCACGGACCGGCTATCAGAAGCAGCTCGCCCCCACCGATTTTAATATCCCTGATGTTTATCGTAGTCATCTTTTTCAATTATCTGTTTTTCCTGTATACAACACTTGCCGCGATAAAGTCTCTGAAAAGCGGGTGTGCGGCAAGCGGCTTGCTCTTGAATTCAGGGTGGAACTGACAGCCCAGAAACCATAGATGCCCGGGAAGCTCGATCATCTCCACGAGACCTGAGGCCGGGTTGCGGCCGCTTATCATAAGTCCGCACGAAGCGATCTTTTCCTCAAAGGCCGGGTTGAATTCATAGCGATGGCGATGACGTTCGAAAATCCGCTTTTCCTTATATGCTTCATATGCCTTCGTACCGGGCACTATCACACATTCATACGCCCCCAGCCTCATTGTGCCGCCTTTTCTTGTAATTCCTTTCTGTTCAGGCATGAACTCGATTACCGGGTTTGGCGTATCAGGATTGAACTCCGTTGAATTTGCCAGCTCAAGACCGCATACATTCCTTGAAAATTCAGCTACTGCAAGCTGCATACCCAGACATATCCCGAAAAACGGGATGCCGTTCTTACGGGCATAACCGGCGGCTATGATTTTGCCTTCGGTTCCACGTTCGCCAAATCCACCCGGAATGAGGATGCCGTCAATATCCTTGAAATGCGAAGCAAGCTCAGAATCATCGCACAGTTTGTCCGATTCCACATATATACGGTTGACCTTTACGTCATTTGCAATACCTGCATGCTCAAGCGCTTCGTTAAGGCTTTTATAGCTCTCGGTCAGCTTCACGTATTTACCGACAATCGCAATGTTCACTTCTTTATTCCGTGTTTGAATGCGGGTGACAAGGTCCTCCCATACTTTCATCTGAGGCTCTCTCGTCCACATGTTCAGATATGTGACTATTTTGTCGTCAAGGCCTTCCTTATGAAATTCCATCGGGACTTCATAGATGCTTTTCACATCAACTGCGCTGATAACAGCATCTTTCTCAACATTACAGAAAAGGGAAATCTTCTCTTTCAGATCATTGGACAGCCTCTTTTCGCACCGGCACAGCAGGATCTGAGGCTGAATACCTATCTCCCTCAACTTCTGAACAGAATGCTGCGTGGGCTTAGTCTTCAATTCACCGGCACTTGCTATATAGGGTACAAGCGTAAGATGGATATAAAGTACATTATCCCTTCCGTGATCAAAACCGAACTGTCGGATTGCCTCGAGGAACGGCAGGCTTTCTATATCGCCCACTGTACCGCCAATCTCAACAATCGCTATGTCGCAGCTGTTCGCGGCAAGAGTTATCCTCTTTTTGATCTCATCCGTAATATGAGGGATGACCTGCACGGTCTTTCCCAGATAGTCGCCATTGCGTTCTTTCTGTATCACTGCATCATAGACCTGGCCGGTAGTAAAATTGTTCCTGGCCGTCAGCATAGTGGACGATGTAAAACGTTCGTAATGCCCAAGGTCAAGGTCTGTCTCAGCCCCGTCCTCAGTAACAAATACCTCGCCGTGCTGAAAAGGGCTCATAGTGCCAGGGTCAACATTGATGTAAGGATCCAGCTTGATATTAGTCACCTTCAAGCCTCTGGCCTCCATCATTGCACCTATGGATGCAGCTGCAAGACCTTTGCCGAGAGATGAAAGAACGCCGCCTGTAATAAAGATATACTTCGTATTCTTATGGGTTTCCATGTCCTTCAGATTTATCCTATGGTCATGCTCAGGTCAAGAAATACATAAGCCCAATGATAATTTGAATTGAATCAAAAACAGGAGCGTACTTAAAGCGGTTTTTTTAAAAATAACATCAAGATATTGTTTTAAAGGAATTAACTGAAAGGTTTTCTGTCAACATGTAAAGTAATCCTCACGGTCGGGATGGAGTCATCTTTGAAATGCACATCAGCAGGAATTTTCAGCTGCGGCTGAATCGTTACCGTCTCGTTGATAGCCGAAAGGTCTATGGTTTCGGTATATATTTCTATATTTTTCTTAAGCAGAGTATTTGGAACCAGCGCATTCAACGCACCCGGACTTACCGTTATATTTCTCAATATGCGGTCGGGAGGACACTCTCCGGAAGTCTTGACTGTAACCGGGAGAGTCTTTGAATAAAGCTTATATGCCATAATATTTATTTTTGAAGGCTTCACCTTTTCCAGGTTGATATTTGAAGGAAGTTTTATCATTTTCCTGGTAATATTTATATCCTGTTGCCCTTGTACGATATCCGACAGGTCGACTACAATCTTCATATATGTCGAATCAAAAAGATTGAATGCCTGGATCGAACCTGTCAGCATGACCTTTGCGTCGAATATCTTCGGTTCCTCAATGTACCAGCCTTGAGGTATCCCCTTATATTCAACCGGCACCGTATAGTCCCTCTGTACCCAATCCCTCTGATAGCCGAATGCAAGCCAGAGCATTGAAGCTATAAGAAGCGCAACAATCTTTTGTCCTGTATTCTTTCTGATCCAATCCCCGGCCGTTCTTTTGCTTTCGGGTGGAAACTTCTGTTCATAGAATTCGTAAAGTTTTGCAGCCAGGTCTACCGGTCTGTAAAGAATCTGGATCGAACCGTTCTGGGCAACCGATATGGTCCCGCGCTCTTCTGATACCACAATACAGAAGGCATCGGTTTTCTCCGACATCCCCAGAGCCGCCGTATGCCTGAGGCCGTATTTTCCAGTCATGCTTGCGTTCGCCGAAAGGGGGAGATGGCAGCCGAATTTCATCACCTGACCCTTGTCAATAATCATGCCTCCGTCATGGCCTATGGAATGTGCATCGAATATGCTTGCAATAAGGGGCTGGGAAAGACATCCGTCAAGAAGATAGCCTCCCTTGAGGTGCCTTTCCAGAGGATCCTTGCCGCATATTACAATCAGGGCGCCAATTTTATTGTCGGCCAGTTCAGCAACACTGTCTACTATGATTTCCACCTCAGGTTTGTAATTTTCTTGAGTTTCTTCCCTCTTTTTTCTCAGTTTTCCCAGTGTGGCCAGCCGCTCGAAGAAACGGCGTATATCTTCCTGAAAAATAACCACTATGGCTATCAAAAGTATTGCAAAAAAGCCCTGCAAAAGCATTGATGTAAGATAAAGCTGAAATACCCTTGCGAGCACATATACTATCGAAAGCAGGACAATCCCTGCAAAAACAAAACGGGAAGCGGTTTTTTTGAACCAGATGAGTATTACATAGATAAGAGACGCAATTATAAGGATGTCCAGCACATCCTGAACGCGAAAAATCTGTGTTATAGTAGTAATAAGCCTGTTCAGCGAATCGAGCATATCATTCAGAATCCTTTACATGAAATTATTCTATCAACATAATAACTTACCGGGCAAAAGAAAAAAACGGCTTAATGATTATTTTATGTTAATGCTTTTGAAGAAAACCCTAAATTCTGCCGGAGTACTCGTCTTTGTATATAGAAATCATGGTTATTGCCATTGAGAGTATCAAAGGACCGATGAATATGCCCGCAAATCCGAACAGGCTCAATCCTCCGAGAACTGAAAACAATATCCATACTGCGCTTTCCTCGGTTGCACCTCGCATCAGGAACGGCCTGTAGAAGTTATCGAGAAAAGAGACAAAAAATCCACCCCAGAGAAGCAGAAATATCCCGGATTTCAAATTGCCATCTACTATCAGATACACGCCTGCGGGAAACCACACCAGAGCCGCACCTATAATGGGGATAAGCGCTGCAAAGGCTGCTGTTGTACCCCATAGTACCGGCGGGATTCCAGCTATCCAGAAACCAACACCTGAAATGATACCCTGCAGGGTTGCAGTAAATAGTATGCCGAATACGGTCGAAATGCTTACATTCTTGAACCTGTTAAAAATCAACTCCTTCTGTCTGCTCTCCATAGGTATTATATCGGAAAGCGATTTGAGCCATCGGGGACCGTCCTTCAGGAAGAAAAAGACCGTGAACAGAAACAGAAAGAAATGAAGTATGATGGCAGTGACATTGCTTATAACACTCTGTGCATGCTTCAAAGCAAAGCTGAGGCCTGTCTTGACAAGGTCCATAGCCTGGGCTTCCACGCTTCCCCTTGATTTCTGGATTGCAGGCAGTACCTCTTTTGCATATCTTACAATATTATCGGTCAGTTTATGTTTGGGTTTTTGCTTTTCAACAGGCTTGACAATACCTGGAACAACCAACTCGATGGCATTCCCAATTTTCTCTGCAGGCGCTACCGGGGCCATCGAATGCCTTTTTATTTCAGATATGGCAGCACCGCTCAGCCTGCTGTAGAAACCGGTCGCCTCCTGTGCGAAAAAATATGCCAGTATCGTAAGAGGGACTATAATCAGGATAACAAGTCCGGTGCATGTTGTTAAGCTCGCAAGCGCTTCGCGCCGCCTGAAAAGCCTGTAAAGCTTCTTCTGTACGGGAAAAATAACTGCCGCACATATCAGGCTCAAAATAATTGTCTTCAAAAACGGCTTGAATAGAAGAAATACGAGGACAAGGGAGGCTATGAAACAGAAATAAAAGAAATATTTTCCCTGGTAGGCTTTGTCTGAGCCCTGTTCAGCCATTTTACTCCTTTTTGTCCGCCTGTTCTTCTTCTGAAGTGTTAATGTAAAGAATTCTCTGGCAGGCAGGGCAGGATATCATCTTATCCCCCCTGACAAGTTCGTTGTAAAGCTGAGGCTGTATATGGATATGACATCCCATGCAGACGCCGTCAACACATTCGACAACAACCAGTCCGTTCCTTTTTTCCTTTATGCGGTCGTAGCGGCTTAAAAGCACCCGGTCAACTTTATCCCTGAGGTCATCAAGCTGTCCCTTAAGCTTGTCGATAATAGCCTGAAGCTCTCTCTGTTTGCTTAGCAGGACTTCCTTTTTTTCATCAAGTATAACCTTGTCGTTTTCAAAACTCTTAGATATGCGTTCCCTTTCTTTTGTTCTCGCCTCAATCTTATCCATTATCTGCAGAATCTGCTCTTCAAGATCTGATTTGCGTTTCTTTGCAATGTCTATTTCCCGCTGAAGGGCAAGAAACTCCTTGTTCGTCTTGATTTTCTTTATCCTGGCATCAGCAGCATCAAGTATTGACTGATTTTCCTTCAGTTCAACTTCCAGCGGTTCTTTTCTGCCGTTCAGATCGGCTATCTCTTCATCGGCAATTTCCAGAGAGTGTTTTCTCGCATGAATGATGCTGTCTATCTCTTCAATTTCCCGCGGAAGTTCACTCAAACCGCCTAACGCCTTGAATATATGCAGTTCGACTTTCTGCAGCGCAAGCACGTTACTTAAAATGTTCTTCACTCGTGTCTCCTTCTATATTGTTATGAATATGTCCCTGCCCGTATAAGAACTGATTTCCACACCTTTAAGGATCTGCGCAAGCCTTTCGGCAAAAGTGCCCACAATTATGGATTCCGTTCCGTAATGGCCCAGGTCGACTACGTTTAAACCAGCTTCAAATGCCTCCATCGCCGAATGATACTTGACATCCCCGGTTACGATCGTGTCGCAGCCTGCATCTATGGCCTCACGCCAGAGGGACATCCCGCTTCCTGGACATGCGGCTATACGCCCGGCTGGTCTTCCTGCATCTGTAATCCGGGGATTTTTAAAAGTAAGAGTCTTCACCCAATCGGACAATGGTGCAGGTTCGATTGTGCCCACTCTGAAATATCCCTTTGATTCGACGTCTCTAAGACTAAGGGCCTGAGCCAGGGTGTCTGCAACCCCGCCATCAGCCGCATCAAGATTTGTATGCATGGCGACAAGTGATATGCCCGCTTTTAAAAGCCTGCCTGCCTTAAATGCTGTGGGGTCCTTCAGGTTAAGGTTTTTAAGAGGTTCAATAAACAGTGGGTGGTGTGTGATGATGAGATCGCAGCCGGTTTCTTCAGCCCTTGTAATAGCATCAAACCCGGCGTCCAGAGAGATTATGGCTTTTCTGATTTCCTGCCCGGCATCGCCTACAATTAGTCCGACATTGTCCCACTTTTCAGCCAGATCAAAGGGTGCAATACCATCAAGCACTTTGAGAATATCAAAGAGCTTCATAGGCCTGAAAAACAAAAGGGGTGCACCAAGTGCACCCCTTTTGCAGTTGTCTCTCTGATTATGTCTGACATTTTCACCATTAATTCCTTTTGTATAATGGGCCCTCCTGGAATCGAACCAGGGACCTACCGGTTATGAGCCGGTGGCTCTACCAATTGAGCTAAGGGCCCGTCTTTCTAGATGGGTTCCATATCCAATAGGCCAGGCAGTGTCAAGCCTTTTTACTGCAAAGTTCCTGCCAAGTTTCTTGACCGTAAAATGCATGGGTGCTAGAACATTTTTTATGGACTTTCAAGACATGATTATGAAACTGGAAACCTTCTGGTCTGATTATGGCTGCCTTATCGGACAGCCATACGATCTGGAGGTCGGGGCGGGGACTTCGAATCCCCATACTTTTTTAAGGTCTCTGGGGCCTGATCCCTGGAAGGTCGCATATGTCGAACCTTCCCGCAGGCCGACAGATGGACGCTACGGAGAAAACCCCAACAGGCTTCAGCACTATTACCAGTACCAGGTAATTCTAAAACCTTCGCCTATTGACGTGCAGGAGGTCTACCTGGCAAGCCTGAAACACCTGGGAATCGATCCTCTCGAACACGACATCCGGTTTGTCGAAGACGACTGGGAACAACCGACACTGGGCGCCTGGGGACTCGGCTGGGAGGTCTGGCTGGATGGAATGGAGATAACGCAGTTTACATATTTCCAGCAGGTCGGCGGAATCGACCTTGACCCCATCTGTGCGGAGATAACATACGGACTCGAGCGCATCTGCATGTACCTTCAGGGCGTGAACAATGTCTACGACATGAAGTGGAAGGGTGATATACCATACGGCTATGTCCATCACCGCTCGGAGGTCGAATGGTCGACATATAATTTCGAGATTGCAGACGTTTCCATGCTCAACAAAATGTTTTTCATGTACGAGGAAGAAGGCAAGCGCATAGCATCCGAAAGGGGACTGGCCCTGCCTGTCTATGACATGTGCCTGAAATGCTCCCACATATTCAACCTGCTGAATGCGAGAAACGCCATCAGCACAACCGAACGCACAAACTATATCGGCAGGGTGCGTGATCTGGCCAAGCTTTCCGCAACGCTTTATCTGGCCGGCAATAAAAAGGAAGGTTAGCCATGTCTGACGTACTCTTTGAAATCGGTTCCGAGGAAATACCCGCGCGGTTTATCGTTCCTGCGCTGGATTTTATGAAGGGCTTTGCGGAAAAGGCCTTTGCCGAGGTAAAGCTTAAAAATGGCGGCATCGAGACTTTCGGCACGCCGAGAAGGCTTGCTTTAAGAATAAAGGACGTACCAGTCAAGCTCGATGACATCAATGAAACGAAAATGGGCCCGCCAAAAACGGCGGCTTTTGACAAAGATGGAAATCCCACAAAGGCAGGTCTCGGTTTTGCGAAGAACCTTGGCGTGGACATATCCGAGATCGGTTTCGCCGAGACGGAAAAGGGCGTTTACCTGTGCCTTGAAAGAAAAATTCCGGGAAGGCCTGCAAGGGAATTTCTGGAAGGCTTTCTTTCCGAACTTATTCTCAAGATCCCGTTTGCCAAAAACATGAGGTGGTCGAATCCCGGCGTAATCTTTGCGCGGCCGGTTCACTGGCTTCTGGCGATATACGGAAAAGATGTGCTCAATGTAAAGTTCGGCAATCTTGATTCCGGCAATATCACACACGGAAACCGTTTTATGGCGCCCGGAGAGATTAAGATGGATACGCCTTCCGAATATGAAGCCATCCTTGAAAAGGCATTCGTTATCCCGGGCGTCGACAAGAGGAAGGAAATCATATGGCAGGCTGTCACAAAGGCGGCTAAAACAAAGGGCGGTTATGTTCTGGACAGAGACCTCCTCGACGAAGTGGTTAATATCGTTGAATGGCCGCATGTCATTGTCGGCGGTTTTAAAGAAGATTTCCTTAAGCTGCCCAAGGAAGTGCCTGTCATGGAAATGAAGCACCACCAGAGGTATTTCCCGGTTTACGCAGATGATGCCGGGAAAAAGCTCAAGCCTTTCTTCTGCGCAGTCAGCAATATCATTCCCAAAGATGATGCGGTCGTCCGCTCAGGCAACGAAAGGGTTCTCAAGGCTAGGCTCGACGACGGCAACTATTTCTTCGAGCAGGATTCAAAGGTGCCGCTTGCCGAATATTCGGCAAGGCTGAAGGACGTAGTTTACCACAAGGACCTGGGCACCTGCCTGGACAAGGTCGAGCGCTTTACCGAAATCGCAGTATGGCTTTCGGGAAAGCTCGCACCGGAAAAATCGGATAAGGTCAGACTCGCCTGCTCTTTATGCAAAGGCGATCTCAACAGTCTCATGGTCTATGAATTCCCCGAACTGCAAGGCATCATGGGCCGAGAATACGCGCTTCTTCAGGAGGTTGACCCCGAAGTGGCCAACGCCATCCGAGAGCACTATCTGCCCGCTTCAGCCGACGACATACTGCCCTCGGATGCCATCGGTGATATCACCGGTATCGCCGACAGGATTGACACCATATGCGGCTGCTTCGGGCTGGGCATGCTGCCGACCGGCACGTCCGACCCCTTCGCGCTCAGAAGGCAGACTATCGCCATCGAGAATATCATACTGGGAAAGGGCTACAGGATATCAATCTCCGCGATAATAGATAAGGCCATGGAATCGCTGGGCTCGAAAATCAAAAGGCCCCCTGCCGAGGTCAAATCCGAGGTCATGGAATATTTCCGCCAGAGATTCACAGGCCTCTTGCAGTCAAAGGGCATATCGGGAGACGTGATTGAATCGGTTACAGGCTCCTTCGATGATGCGCTTGACACGTTCAAGAGGGCGGATGCGATTGCCGCAATCAAAAATGAAGCCTGGCTTGCCTCGATCTGCGCCGCTTCCAAGCGTGTGGAAAACATATTGAAAAAGGCCGATGCAGGAGGCGCCATTGAAAAGGGTCTGCTGGCTCAGAGTCAGGAAATTGAACTCTTCAATATCTTTACCGCGGTTGAAAAGCCGTTTATAGCTCACGCTGAAAAAGGCGAGTATTCCGAAGCGCTCAAGCTGCTGGCAGGGATGAAGGAGCCGATCGACGCATTCTTCGACAAGGTGCTCGTTATGGCCGAGGACATGCACATCAGAGCCAACAGGCTGGCTCTGCTTAAAAACATCGTGTCAATGTTCTCAAGGGTGGCGAAATTTTCAGCGATAGCGTCATGAAACAATTATTAACTTCAAGAAGGCGTCCCGAAGATCTCCTGGGAGATATGCGGGACGCCTTTGCAATCGACTGCGACCGCATTCTTCATTCCGCCGCCTACACGTCATATATCGACAAGACTCAGGTTTTTTCCCTGATAGGCCATCAGGGCATCTCCCACAGGGTGATCCATGTGCAGCTCTTATCCCGCATCGCCCGGACTATAGGCAGGAGATTGGGCCTTAATGATGACCTGATAGAAGCGATCGCCATAGGCCATGACACAGGCCATCCCCCTTTCGGTCATGACGGCGAGAGCTATCTGGACGAGCTGTGCAGAGCCTACGGGATCGGCCTGTTCGCTCACAATGTTCAGGGTGTATGGACGCTGGAGCGCATAGAAAAAAACGGGAAAGGGCTGAACCTCAGCCTTGCTGTGCTGGACGGCATTCTGTGCCATAACGGCGAGACCACTGAGCAGGGCATTACACCCGACAATGCGTCATCCTTCAATGAGCTGGACGAAAAAATCGCCGCATGCCTTGATGGCAAGATTCCTAAGCCGGCGACAATGGAAGGCTGCCTCGTGCGCTTTGCAGACACGGTAAGCTATATCGGGCGCGACATCGAGGATGCGATCCTGCTCGGAATCATATCAAGACGGGATGTCCCGAGAGAGGCCGCTTCCACCCTCGGCGACACCAACGGCAAGATTGTATACAGACTCGTGGAAGACCTTATCACCAACTCATCGGATAAAATGATATCCTATTCAACAAGGGTCTTTAAGGCGCTCGAAGTGCTAAAAGAGTTCAATTACAATAAAATTTACCTCAACCCGCGCGTAAAAACCGAATCCGAGAAGATCGGAAGCATGTACAGCCTAGTTTTTGACAGGCTTGTCTGCGACATCGAAAAAGGCAACGCCCTGTCTCCGGTCATTACCAGATTCGTTTCACGCATCGAGAAAACCTATAAGGAAGGCCTCAGCCCTGCGGTAATCGCCAGGGACTATATTGCCGGACTTACCGACACGGCATTCCTGAGGCTTTTCACCGAGATGTTCATCCCCTGCAGTAAGCAGGAGACGTGTTGATTTTTTTAAGGCAAAATATGTTTTAAATCGTATTGCGGACAAATCAAGATTTACTGTTTGATTTTCCTGTTTGGAAGTATCGGCTGTCTGATTTGATAAAAAATAGCCGGAAAACCGGGCTGGGAAGGGATACCCGATTTTCCGACTCAGGGTTGATTCACATTAATTTCCTGATAATTCCTTAAACGCTATTTTTACGCCGTCTTCAGCTGCCACCCTCATCCATGTGAGGCTAATGGTATATTTTTCCCATGCAGCTTTTAGACTTAACCACGCATGAGGCCTGTGAAAATTTATCGTACTTCTGTTTACAGTCGCCTGATATACACCCATGACGTCCTCCATTATGCCGCAAGCGGCAGCACCTTTTTGTCTGTCGAATTGATTATCTCAAGGACCTCGCCAAGCCCGAATTCTTCCGGTACCGCACCCCATGGATTAACTTCCGGGTTATCCTTGCATGACGGGCAGAGGTGCTTGAATGAAAGGTCTTCAGCGCCAGTACCCCAGATCTCGAGTTTCAGGCACTTTTTGCAGATCGCCTTGCCGCATGTATCGCAGGTATCTACAGCCTCAGCCTTGCCGCATATCGCACAACGTTTCAAATTGATGGCCTTCATGGCTACCTCCTTTATTCTTTTCGTAACGTTACATATATTATTGCGATTACCGTGCCAGCATTTATTGAATAAAGGTATTATCTTAACTTGCCGTTATCATTGGTTTAATTGTGATTGAATCAGAAAGGAGGCCCCAAGTGTATGGTAGAGCACCCATAAATATCAAATTTTTCATGTGGGGAACTGACCATACCTGGAACAGGTCACCATAAGTCTGGTGCATAAGGAGTATGTTTCAAATTATCTACCGAGCTTACTTGCTGCCCTTGTTTATACTAGGCAGTATAACCTCTTCCGGTCTTGTCAGCAGATCTATGGGCAGATTAAGAACGCGGAGAAGTGATTGCGCAACAGGGTGCGATATCGACACGGCAGGCAGATACTTTACCGATGGATCGTCAACCGGGCCTCTGACCTTGAGGCTTATGACGATCAGAGTGCCTTTATCCCCGGTAAGCACCCAGCCTACGATGGGTATCATAGCGACCGTCCTGTCAAAAGTTTCAAGAGGCTGAATACCCATTATGACATCCATGTAATTCGTCCTGAGCATATACTTGCCCACTGCAGAGACCTGAAGCGAATTGCTGTCCAGATAGAAGTTTTCGAATGTCACATAAGAATCCCTTATGGTGAAATCGGCAGAGATGTGATTGTAGGGGAATCCCATATGAGTGAGGTCGAACTCTCCCGATTTGATAATTTTATAGGGATTCAATACGCTGAATATTCTGGAAACAAGATTATATTTGTCAATTATACCGTTCACGGCCTTGAACTTCATATCCCCGTTTACGGCATCACCCGTATTCCAGAGCCTTCCGTGCATACTCATCGTACCTGTTATCCAGGGCTTTCCCTTGGATTGTATCTTTAAGGCTTCCGCTATAGGTGTGTTATCAATGTTGATATTAAGGTCATATGTCTTGCTGCCGGAGGGAGGGACCATGACCGAACCGGTAATAGTACCATAAGGCACCTTCAAATCCATCCCAAGGAGCTTTAGAACGCCGTTTTCAAGTAGAACGCCTGTGGACCCCTGTGGAATACTGATTCCTGAATAACTCAGGTTGGTGAATCTGACTTTGGCATCCACCTTTATTTTATCAAGAGAGCTGTCTGTCGAGGGCGGCTTACCCTCCTCGCCAATCTTAAGGTCAGCCAATACGACATCCCCATTGAATTCGGGAATATCATTCAAAACCAATGCCCCGTTAAGTGTGGCGTTTATACCGGTTTGAACTACCCTGATGTCATTCAGACCCAGGTTTTTCTTATCCATTACCAGATTGCCGTCGATCTTAGTAGGTGTTCCCTTATATTCAAGCTGTATGTTATTCAGGTTCAGTTTGCCGAAAAGGCTCGTCTCATCGCCGAGGTGTATGGAAAAGCTCCCTGATGCAACCCCGGTCCGGGGTATGAAATCCCCTTTCTTGATAATGTCAAACGTTGAAAGGTCTACGCTGCCAGCAAGGCTGAAAGACGAGTATTCGTCACAGGTATAAATCGCGGTCTTAATGTTTGTTTCTCCAAGGACGGTATTGAGCTCCGGAATATTGATGAAACTGCCCCGGCCTATCCTGGCGGAAAATTTTCCCTCCCCGGAAATCATACCGGTTTTTGGCTTTATCTGCGTACCGTACAGTGTGAAGTCTTTCGACTGAACAACGGCATTCCCTTCAAGGTCCGGCCATGTCCCCTTACCTGATGCCGTTATATTCGTTTCTCTATCCAGGCTGAATGCCTCAGAACCCGGTATTCCTCTTGCCTTAAGGTCATACGTAAAATTGATTTTGCCGAACGGGTCTGCGATATTCATATTCAGGCTGTCAACCGGCTTATCATTGTATATGCCCTTAACCCCGACCAGAAGAGGCTTGAAATATTCGGGGCCTTTCACTGTCCCGGAAAGGTTCCTGATAACGGCATCGTCCCAGTTGAGGTCAACGCCGTTGAGGACTGCGTCCCCTCTAACCCTTGCGCCTCCTGTCTTTTCCTCATAGAAAACCTGGGCCTTTGCTGTAATGTGCCCGTCTTTGATCATCTTGACCGGGTCGAGAAATGTATTTACATCCATTGCAACCACAGCCGCGCGCCAGGCCTGGATAAAATCCGCCGCCTTCATGTCGAGGTCGGCTTCAACGTCTATCCTGAAGGCATCCTCGTGCAGGGCAGGAAATCTCAAAACCACGGATTTAAGCGATGAGCCGCCGGACGTACCCGTGATGTTAAGGACATTGATATCTCCGTTCTTCGTCTCAAGATCGGCCTTGATGTTCCTTATGATATTACCCGGCCTTGAACTGAAGGTGAGGCCTCTTACCGCAAGCGCAATATCAAGGTCAGTTATGCATGTTTCGAATGTATCGAAATCTTTGACCTTTCCCCTGAAACTTGCATGGCCGATTGTGGCGCTGCCTTTTCTTGCCTGTTTTTTCAGAAGAAGGAACAGCCAGTCCGGAAACTCCTTTACCGGCAGGAAATCTACAAAAGGCTCATAATCGAACTCATCCGATTTTATATTCAGATCAAGAAACATATCCCCTTTCTTGTCAATGCCGTTTATAGAAGCCTCTCCGGTAAAATTTATAAGGTTGGATTTAACCTGAAGGTCCTTTACGATGATATCTTTCGCATCTGTGATCACCCGGGATTTCATGTCAAGCCGCTCGACTTTTGCACCCCAGGGAAGGCCGAGCTTTGTCAGTTCCAGACTGGAATTGCATGAATACCTGTCGCCATTTTTGCCGAACCCGGCCTGAAGCGCCAGATTGTCAGCTTTAATGCCCCGGGGAAGAGCGAGCCCGTTTAATTCGACATAAGCATCGCCCGTCAGATCGTCTTTCTTGGTTACGAATGAAACCGTCCCATTCAGATATCCGGCAAACCCCTTATCCAGCAAGGAAAGGTTCAGGTTTTTCAATTGAGCCTTACCTTTCCATGAATCTGCAGATTTGAGCGCCGCAAACCTGATATCGCCGCCGAGCGCTTCGGCGTTCAGGTCAGCCAGATAAGAGCTCGCGGAACCTCTGATGTTGTCAATCTTAACGAACTTGTCTTTATAATAGATAATGCATGTGGCCCTGTTTGTTCTTAAAAGCGGCAGTTCTGGTGATTTTTCCTCTTTCTTTATCTTGTCCGCATGGACGATTATGTATGGGTTATTAAGGTCAACCGATTTGATTCCATCCTTGCCGAAGAGAAGTCTCCATTTTGAAAACCGGGCGGTTATGGAGTCAGCTTTAAAATAAATCTCATCCCGGCTTCCGAATTCGATCCCTGAAACGGTTACATAAGGATTGCCGAAAAGTTCCAGGTGAATATCTCTGATGATGATTTTTTTGCCAAGCTCATCGCTTATGGCGTCTTCAGCAATAGTCTTCATCCTTTCTGGGGTTATGTAATACCAGGCAGCCAGGAATCCCACTGCAAGCATTATAATCACAGCAAGCAGCAGGACAATAATAGTCTTAACGATTTTTTTCATGCGCACTTTTCCAAATAGTACATTTGTCCTATAATAAGCAATACCTTGCTCAAGCAACAGGTTATACGCCTGCAGGAGAGGAAAAACAGATGAATGTTTGTGTGAATACTAAGAAAACAGGGTTTACGGCGACGCTCATTATCATGGTCCTGCTTTCCGTTAACGGAAATCTGCAGGCAGCTGATATGCCCGATGTCGAAAGGTATGTACTTGACAACGGCATGACGTTCCTTTTGCTCCCCAGGGATTCCAGTTCGGTCTCTTTCGAGGTCAGAGTCAAGGTCGGCAGCATAGACGAGCAGACTGGAAAGACCGGGTTGTCCCACATGCTGGAGCATATGATGTTCAAAGGGACCAGAACCATAGGCACAACTGACTACCGTAAAGAAAAAAAGCTTCTTGACCAGATGGATGCCGTTGCGGAAAAGATGAAAACCGCAGCACCCGAACAGAGCGCACAATTAAAGGAGCAGATGGCCTCTCTCCTAAAGGAGGCCTCGGCCCTGCAGATACCCGGAGAACTTGACAGGCTGTATTCACTTGCAGGCGGCATCGGCCTTAACGCCTCCACCTCCGCCGATCTGACCTCATATCACGTGAGCCTTCCCAGAGGCAGGATAGAATTCTGGGCTGCCATAGAGAGCGAAAGAATGCGCAAGCCCGTGTTCAGGGAATTCTATACGGAAAGGGATGTTGTTCTGAAAGAACGCTCCCAGAGGGTTGACCTTTCAGATGAAGGGACTTTGTTTGAAAAATTCCTTCTCCATTCCTTCGAGACCTCTCCTTACAGGTACCCTGTCATAGGGTTCAGAGAGGATATCGAAGGCCTGACCACCAAAGACCTCGAGGATTACTACTTCGAACACTATATCCCCAGGAATATGGTGGTCGCAATAGCAGGCGGATTCGACCCCATAGAGACAAAAAAGATCCTGGCAAGATATTTCGGTAAAATTCCAAACAGGGACAAGACCGTGACCATTGTAACGGATGAGCCGGTCCGCAGGGCGGATATAAAAATCAGGATATCATCCAAAGAGCAGCCAAGCATCATCATGGGGGTACATAAACCGAAACTTCCCGGCATTGACGACACCTGTTTTGATGTGATCGAGCAGGTCTTGACGGGCGGCGAAACCTCAAGGCTCGTCAAGGCGCTGGTCAAAAAGGGGCTTGCCTCGGGTGTAAGTTCATACAACGGTCTGCCCGGAAGCAGGCTTGACAATCTTTTCCTTATCTCGGCCAACCCTGTAACCCCGCACACTAATAAGGAGCTTGAAGATATTATATGGAAAGAGATTGAACTGCTCAACAAAGAAGGCATTACCAAGGACGAGCTTGATCAGACCGTAAGGGTTCTTACGAAATCAATTCTCTCATCCCTTGAAACCGATGCCGGTGCCGCATCCGTTCTATCCACATATGAAATATTGGCAGGAGACTGGAGATATGTTTTCAAAAATCTCGAAGTCCTGCAAGGTCTTACCCTGGAGCAGATCAAAGAATGTTCGACAAAATACCTTGTACGGGGAAAAGCGATTACAGCATACCTGGAGGATTGAGATGAAAAAGGCTTTAATAATTTTTGCAGCACTATTTCTTGCAGGATGCGCGACAGCATCGAACCCAAGGCTCCTTGCAGAAAAACCGGTCAATGCAGCTCCTCCCACAGCCCCGATTGTTGACGCTATATACAGGCTTGAAGGTACGGGTGTGACCCATGTCGCCATGCTTTTTCCAGGCGGGACAATCCTTGATAATAAAGGCCGAGAAGGCACCGCTGCGCTCCTTTGTTCATCTCTTGTAACAGGAGGCACAAAAGATATCGGCCCGGAAGAAATGGATAAACTCCTTGACTCTCTGGCAATAGATGTTTCCGTCTCCCCGCAGAGGGATTACACCATGGTGTGGATGTCCTTTTTGCCTGATGTCTCGGATAAGGCAGTCGGGCTGCTTATAGACATCATCAAAACCCCGCGCCTCGATCAGGAAAGGGTCGAGCTTGTTCGCGGCATCATGAAGGACGGTATCATTCGCAAGGATGATAAGGCAATCGAGCAGGCCTTTACCATTTACCGTAAGCGCTATTACAGGGATGATCCCAGGGCGGAAGAACCAACGGTAAAAAGCGTAGATGCAGTCACGAAAGAAGGCATGCTTAAAATCCACAGGGAGATATTCAGTTCAAAGCCGCTTATAGGTATTATCGGGAGGCTCGACGATAAAAACACCATGCTGTTAAAAAGCGAATTCACCGGGAATTTTTCGGTGTCGACTCTTACATACCCGCCCAACCCCGACTATGGCACGTTCAAGGGCAAGGCTAACCAGAAACAGTGTGTGCTCCTCATGATACACAAGGCGCCTGCCATGATAGACTCCTCTTATGCAGCGACTGTCGCCGCCGACCTGATACTAGGTTCAGGAGGCTTCAATTCTCTGCTGGTCAAGGAGGTCAGGACAAAGGCCGGGCTGGCATATTCTGCAAACAGCTTCTATCAGGCGTCCCCGCTATGGGGTGCATCCGGCATAATTGTCATAACCGAGCCGAATGAACTCCAGAACGTGAAGGATGCCATTGCGCGCACGTTCTCTCTGGCTGAGAATGGCATCACTGAAGAAGAGCTGAGTTGGGCCAAGGCGACCATAACAAACAGAGCGGCAACCGAATATAACACGCCCGGCGGCATTATCTCGCATTCAATGGGTTATGCGTTTCAGGGCATTCCGACGGGTTTCGATGAAAAATTTCTGGCGGACATTGCCGGTCTCACCCTGATCGAGGTCCGAAAAGCCGCCTCTTCTCTCGTGAAAGGGCCGTGGGTGGAGGTGATAATAAACCCTCCAGAATCAGATAATTAAAACTATTTGCATGTTAAAATGTTAAATAATAATTATAGATTATGATGGAATTAACCCCTTGAACAAGAGAATCACCCGTGCTGTCCAGAAGCAGTGTTTTCTCAATCGGGAACCAGGAGGAAGAATTAAGTGAAAAAGGCAAAGATTCCTAAGATCGCCCTTATAGGGGCTGGCTATATGGGGCGTGGGGTTTTTCTACAGTCAGTGACGACAGGGCAGTTTGGTTGCCCGGTGGTATGCGACAGGAAGCCAAAGCCCTTCCTAAAGTTTCTGAGTGCGCGAGGCATTCCTTATGTTATGGTTCATAATTCACGTGAACTTGAAAATGCGTTTTCAAAAGGGCCTCTTGCCGTATGCAGTGATGTTAAGCTGATAACGGATTGTCAATCTATTGACGGGGTGGTGGATGCAACTGGGGATGTACGTGAAGCGGTGACGTTCTGTGCGGACATTCTGAATAACAAGAAGCATCTGATCATGGTCAACTCGGAAGCGGATCTTATGTTCGGCCCGTACTTTGCTGACCTCGCCTGTGAGAATAAGGTCGTTTATACCAGTTGCGACGGAGACCAGTACGGCGTTCTGAAGCGTATGATCGAAGAAATTAAACTCTGGGGATTCAGGATCGTGATGGCCGGGAATATGAAGGGGTTTCTTGATCGATATGCCAATGAAGTTACCATTGCGGGTGAGGCGGATAAGCGGCAATTCGATCATAAAATGACAGCCTGTTTTACCGATGGGACAAAACTCAATATCGAAATGGCTCTGATAGCCAATTCGGAAGGTTACTGCACAAAAAAACCAGGAATGTTCGGCCCGAGGGTTTCGCATGTTCGGGATGTTTTAACCGCATTTAATCTACCGGAACTCTGGGAAGGCCGGGAACCCTTCGTGGATTATATTCTCGGGGCGGAGCCTAACGGCGGGGTGTATGTAGTAGGTCATTCAGAAGATTCTTACCACAGTGAAGCGCTCCGGACCTATAAAATGGGAAACGGTCCCTTCTATGTCTTCTACCGGCCGTATCATCTGTGCTTCTTCGAATCCACGGGAACAATCCTGGATGCGATTTTGAACAAAAAAGCTCTGATGAATCCCCGACGTCCGCTGGCTACAAATGTTTTTGCCTACGCCAAAAAGGACCTGAATCCCGGAGATATGCTGGATGGTCCAGGCGGTTTTACCTGTTACGGGCTGATCGAGAACATGTCAGACCAGAATGACAGGGAGGGTCTTCCGATCTGTCTCGCTGAAGAGGTTCACGTAAATAAAGCAATAAAAAAAGACTCGAAAATCCTGCTCCGGGATGTAGAGTACGACCCCGACCGGTCCGATTACACGGGCTATTATAAAAACAGCATGGGGTGCAAATCCGAAAAAACGAATGACAGGGCCAAAAAATGCCTCTTGTAAGCGTAGTTCTGACATCCTACAACCTCGGGAAATTCCTCAGGGAATCGATCGACAGCGTTCTGGCTCAAACTTTCAGGGATTTCGAGCTCATCATCTGGGATGATTGCTCATCAGACGATTCCTGGGAAATAATCACCGGCTACAGGGATCCGCGCATCAAATCCTTCCGGAATGACCGGCAGCGCCGTGCGGTATATGGAATCAACAAGGCCATTGCAGAGGTCGCCCGGGGCAAATACATCGCGACCCACAATTCCGATGACGTCTGGGAACCTGAAAAGCTTGAAAAACAGGTCAGGTTTATGAATGAGAACCCCTCTATAGGAGCGCTGTTCACTAATGTCCTAACGATAGGGGAAGACGGGGAACCTCTCAAAGACCTATCCCATTTTTATTCGACGATCTTTGAACAGCCGAATCGTTCACGGCATGAATGGCTGCGCCATTTTTTTTATCACGGTAATGCGCTCTGCCATCCCAGCGTATTGATAAGGAAGGAATGCTACGAAAAAGTAGGCCTATACCGGATCGGGCTCGCACAGCTGTATGATCTGGATATGTGGATTCGCGTGTGCCTCGAATATGAAATCCATGTATTGCCGGAAAAACTGTTCAGGTTCCGGGTGCGTGATGGTGAAATGAATGTGAGCGGGGACCGGCCTGAAACCCGCAGCCGCACCGAGTTCGAGTTTTACGATTTGTTGCGATATTATCGATCGCTGGATACTTTTGCAAAGATATCGGATGTTTTCCCCGAAGCGAAGCAATATTCGCATCCTGAAGGGTTTGAGGCCCGATTCGTTCTGGCGATGATGGCTCTTCATGAAAAAATGGCCTTCCCCAGCGGCAAACTTTTCGGACTGGAACTTCTTCTGGAGCTGTTTCGGGACGAAGCAACCGCCCGTGAAGTTGAGCGTCTGTACAGTTTCGACCAAACCAATCTTATAGCGCTTACCGGCAAACATGCAATTTTTGGGCTTGCATCATACAGGGATATCGACAGGCAAATATATGAACTGAGGAATGAACTTCAGGTTCTCCAATCGACTGTCTCGTTCAGATTTGTTCAGAAGCTCAGAAAAATCAGGTGGCTGATGGCCGGTTATGATTTCTTGCGTCGGTGTATTATGCGTTTTTCCCGCAGGATATCATGAAGCTGAAGCTGCTGAAGCAATTTAGATCGAGATTTTTTATATCATTCTTTTATCACTCAAAACCAAAATATCTTTTTGCATTGCCATAGCAGATGTCCCTTATGATGCCGCCTGCAAGTTCGAAGTCGGACGGGATAAGTCCTTTCGCCATGTCGCCTCCCATGAGGTTGCAGAGAATGCGGCGGAAATATTCGTGTCTCGGAAACGAAAGGAAGCTGCGAGAATCTGTAGTCATGCCTATGAACGTTGAGAGCACCCCCATCATGGAAAGGGCGTTCATCTGCTCTTCCATCCCGTTTTTCTGGTCGAGGAACCACCAGCCGCTGCCGAGCTGGAGCTTTCCTCTGGCCGGCCCTTCCTGAAAGCTGCCGATTATTGTGGCCGCAATTGCGTTGTCTGACGGGTTTATCGGGTAAAGAACTGTTCCGGCAAGTCCCCCTTCGCAATCAAGCCTGTCAAGCAAGGCGGCGAGGTTCTTTGAATGCGGGAAATCACCCATACTGTCATAGCCGGTATCCGGCCCGAGCCTTCCATACATACGGGTGTTCAAATTTCTGAGCACCCCGAAATGATACTGCTGCGCCCAGCCCCTTTCATGGTTCATCAGGCTCAGGCGGTAGATCATGTAGCCTTTGAATTTCATGATTTCTTCCGGACTCATCAGCATGCCGCTCCTGACATCGTTGAATATCCTGCCTATTTCGCTTTCGCTTGTCCTTGATGAATGGAAGGTCTCCACGCCGTGGTCGGCAAGCCTGCAACCGTTATCATGGAAAAAGGCATGCCGCCTTTCAAGGGCATACATAAAATCGGTGAAGTCAGAAATGCTTACACCTGTTGCCTGCTCAAGCCTGTCCACCCAGTCATTGTATGCCTCGGCGTCCTCGATCTTCATCGCCATGTCAGGCCGCCACGCAGGATAGAGCGCAGGCTCTGAGCCGGTCTTCTTGTGCGCAATGTGATGCTCGAGAGAATCCACAGGGTCATCAGTGGTACAAAGCGACTCAACATTCATACGCTTAAGGAGATTGACTGTACTGAATTCCGGGGTCTTCAGCATTTCGTTGCAGCGGCTGTAAATAGCTTCGGCGGTATCGGGATTAAGATTGTCATTAATATCGAAATACCGGGCAAGCTCCAGGTGGGTCCAGTGATAAAGAGGGTTTCTCAGGCAGTATGGTAACGCCCCGGCCCACGCGGCAAATTTATCCCAATCAGGGGCATCGCCTGTAATGAACCTCTCGTCAATGCCCAGGGTGCGCATAGCCCGCCACTTGTAATGATCGCCTCCGAGCCAGACCCTGGTTATATTATCAAACATGGTGTCACCGGCTATTTCGCAAGGCGGCAGATGATTGTGGAAATCTATTACGGGCATATCTTCAGCATAGTCATGATAAAGCACTGAGGCCTCTTTCGTCTCAAGCAGAAAATCCTCATGTATGAAATTTTTCGTAGTCATGTCCCTTTCCTTTTCATATGAAGCATGCCTTATCCAGCGTCTCAAACCATGGGCGGGATGTTCTGACAAGCTCGGGGTAGAATTTTGCACACTCCGCAACCGCGCACAAAGCGCCCGGGAGAATATGTGTGTTCGTGTAGCGGGAGCAGAAAAACTCCCTGTCATTCAATATCTTCTCAGCCCTTTCGAGATAGCGTATGCACGCGTCCTTCACGTCGTCAGTACGATAGCCGCCCGCGTTCCTGCTCGAGCGCAGTAGCGAATAGACGCCATCCAGGTCAATACAGTAGGTCACGTCTCTGTCCCAAAGGCCGTTTTCATGCTGAAGCCCGAGTGTCATATCGACTATCTTTTCGGGGTAAGGCCATTTCCTGTTCATATACTCGTAGACATAATACATATGAAAGGCGCTTCCCATCTCATGCTTGGAGACCTTCTTTATGAGGCCCAGCCTGTGACCCAGCCCCCTTGACCAGTAGCCGGTAGCCGGATTCGCCTCTTTATCGAGCCATGCGAAGTACCAGTTGAAGAACTCATCTGTTCCGGTCCCGAGCATGGCCATGATGGCCGGAATCCCAGAAACTATGTGCGAGGCGGGCCAGCTTAATGACCAGGGTATCTTACTTATCCAGCGCTCCATCTCTTGTTCCGAGGAAAGGAGGCGCTCCTGCCAGATGAAATTATATGCGGGTTTCCTGTCGATCAGGTGAAGTCCGGCAACCGCATAGGCTGTTGTGTGCTCCCTGAAATGTGTGAGGGTATAGGTCTTTTTATACCAGCCGGTGTCCTTCTGCTGGAAGGTGTTTATATAAGAGGCCCATTCGTCTTTTTCCTTTTCTGTGAGCTCAAGCCTGTTCATAGCAGCCCGGCAGAAGATGATATCGAGCGTCCCGTAAGGGCAGGGTTTGCCGCCCCTTACATAGCTGAAATCCCCGGTTCCAGCGCCAATCCTGAACCGGGCTTCCCATTCGGGATAGAGCTCCTCTTCGAACCGTGTGAAGTCAAACACCCTCATTATAGAGCCTCTTCAGCATATGATAGGATTTCTTAAGTACCCGGTCTTTGGAAACCACGCCTTTTGAATTGTAGTACGGCACGGGATTGCTTGGAAACTCCGGGCAGAAGAAGTCGGCGAACACCCACGGCGAAATGCCTGCAACGAACCCTGTTGTAATCGCATAAGTTGCGTAATGCTCGAGCAGCCTCTCCTGATAGTCTTCGGAATAGGTCTTTCCGGGCGGCACCCTTTCGGCAATCCAAGGGCCATCGCTGTCGCTGCGGCCCGGCGCCGCCTCCGCCCCGCATTCCGAAATTATTACGGGCTTACCGGGAAAACGTCTATGCAACTTTTCTATCTTATGCGGTGCATCCTCCATCTTCCCGAAGTACCAGCCGGAATATATGTTGATGGAAATGACGTCCATATACCTGCCGGTCTGTCTCCTGTCGTCAAGGACCGGCATGCCGTAAGTGAACTCGGCCATGGTGATAAGCCGTGTGGAATCGAGCGCCCTGGCCGTATCCGCCAGCCAGCCGTGGACCGCAGCCGATGACCTATCGAGCGTATAGGTCTCGTTCGCCACACCCCACATGATGATTGCAGGGTTGAGTCGGTCGCGTTCTATCATCTCGGCAAGCTGGCGCTGGGCGTTCAGTAAAAGGTCACTGTTCTGAAGCTGTCTGTTGCCGAACGTCCGCCATGGAAAAGCGGATAGCGGCCTCTTCTCCCCATACCACGCAGCAAAGCCTGTTCCCGCCTGATAAAGGGGTATCTCTTCGGCCAGCATAAGCCCCATGTCGCGGGCTTTTCTGAGTTCACCCCTGTGATGGGGGTAGTGTGCGAGCCTCACATAATTTGCACCCATATTTTTTATCAGGTTAAGGTCGCCTTCGATAAGTTCCTGCGTCTGGCTTGCGCCGAGCGAAGGGTGGTCTTCATGCTTGCTTATGCCCTTGAGGAATATCATCTCTCCATTCAGCAGTATCTCCTCTCCCCTGACTTCTATCGTTCTCAGGCCTGCCATGAACGATACCCTGTCCCTGCCGTAAGTAAGAGTCACATCATAAAGTTCCGGTGAGTCCGGAGAATACAGCCTGGGGTTATCGATATTGATGTCGAGGGAATACTTTATGATGCCGCCCTCAAAGGCTTCAGATAAGTCCATGGCCTTGGTTTTAGCACCCCCTGATACTGTGCAGTAAAGGCCTTTTTCCCTTGCTGTTTTCTTTTCTTCCCTTTTCTTTCTTGCAACAAGCACGTTCATCTTAAGCAGGGCCCGGCCCTGATCGAGGCGGCATGAGTAGTCCGCCTTGAAGATATAATCCCGGGGAAGCTTTTCGATGTACACATCCCTGTACACGCCGCCGTATGGATGCCAGCCGGGCATATGATTCTCCAGCAGCTCAGGCGGCAGCGACGTTCCGGTGAGTCTGTTATCGGCCCTTATGACAAGTGTATTTCGGGCGCCGGATTTAACACAGGCGGAGATGTCTGCATATTGCGGAGTCCATCCGCCTTCATGTTCCGAGATCAGTTCTCCGTTCAGCCAGACCCTGCTCCTCATCAGAATGCCTTCGAGGCAGAGTCTGAGCCAGTGGCCATCATCACATTTCAGGCCAGGAACAAACTTGATAAAGAACCACGCAGGGCCCTGATAGTTCGGGTCTTCGCTGAGCGCGGCATTGAATGTCGACGGGATGTCGATTGGCTTCCATTCCTTTCCGGCCTTCTTAAGCTTTTCCCAGTGGAGGCCCTCGCCTGTATCATCCGGATCGAGCCGCATGTGCCAGGACCCATTCAGCATCTGCACTGGCCTGTTGGATGCGTCGAAGCCTGAAGGAAAGGGTATGCCGTTTTTGATGAGAAAAGGGACATCCCCGCAGGAGCCGATCTTCCAGTCATCTCCCCGCACGCCTGCGCCGGACGGGAAGGACTTTGTATCAAATCTCGGAAAGACCCTGAAAAGAAAATAAAACCCGCCGGCAAGCGCCGCCGCAATCAGTCCGGCAATAAAGATAAGCAGCCGTTTCATGCGTATGACACCTTCAGACTAAAGCAGCTTGGCCTTCAGCCACTCTGCTTCGGCATCCATCTCCGGACCGGTCTCACCCGCACGCTTTTTATCGAGATAGGCGCGGAGCCTTGCATGGGCCTCTCTTGTCACCGGATACATGATGCAGATAAGAAGTGCTATGCAGGCTAGCGCTATAGGAACGAGGCCGAAGAGGTATCTTATGGTCGTTATCACAGCCTCGGTCTGAACCTGCTCTATGAGCTTTGTCTGACCGTTCACTACGGTCTGAACGGGTTTGACATAGCCTGCAAGGCCTATGCACAGAGGCACGACGGACAATGCTATTCCCGAGCCCACTTTTCTCAAGAACGAGAAGAGGCCAGAGAATACGCCCTCCCTCCTCTGGCCGGATATAAGCTCATCCACATCAGGTATGTCCGGGAATATGGCAAACACCATCACATGTATTCCTGCTGTTGCTATACTGAACATGACACCAAATACGACTAGCATCGGTGTGGACGAACCCGGGTGCATGGTGAACGTGTAAAGGAACGACAGTATCCACAGGCAGGCTGAAGCTATGAATGTCCCGCGCTTTCCGATCTTGAGAGCCAGCATTTCGACAAGGGGGATGATGAACGGCATCAGGCCGAAGACCACTGCGGTAAGCAGTTCCATGAGCCCTTTGTTTCTCATGTAGTAGGTCATGAAGTAGGCCAGGAGCACCATGATGATGTCGGTTGCGACAAAGGCGGTGAGGTACATGAGTGCTACCAGAGTAAACGGTTTGAGCTTGAAGGGTGCGAAAAAGTTCTCCCTTACAAACCGGCTGAATTTTATCTTAGGGACATCCTTGTGGAAGTCCTCTCTCTCGAAGGTAGTCTTTATCGTCATAATATAGGGCAGTGCGAAGAACAGTGCGAATGCAATCGACATCACCATGTAGCCTATCCTGATATCCCCGAACTGCTTGACCACAATCATGGGCAGAGTCGCGCAGACGATGCTGGCCAGGCCTGAAAACACCATACGGTAGGTGGCAAGTTTCGTGCGCTCGTCATAGTCCTCGGTCATCTCGCTGGCCAGCGCCGTATAGGGCACCCATACTAGCGAAAAGGTCGTTGAATAGATCAGGAAAGTGAAAAGGTAATAGAAAAACTTGAGCGTTTCATTCTCGAACCTGACCGGGAACCACATTATGAAAAACGATATGATTATCATGAATATTCCGGCAAGGAAGTAAGGCCTGCGCCTGCCCATGCGCGTGCGCGTGCGGTCGGATATGATGCCTATGAGGGGGTCGGCTATGGCGCTCCATATCTTGTTCACGGGAAAAATTATGGCGATCAGATACGGGCTGATTCCTGCCACGTCGGTGAGGAATATCATGTAGTACATGGTGACAACGGTTATTGACCCGCCGCCGAAGATGTCGCCCATGCCGTAGCCGAGCTTGGTGCTGAGCTTCAGTTTTCCGCTTGCATCTTTGTTTGCCATAAACTCTCCCCTCAACAGATTTTATTAATATTTTTCTTAATGACATAATAAAGGGGACATCGACAGAAAAAAAGAGGCCTTGAATAAAGGCAAATCAAAAGCAGACTAATTTAATAGATATTTACAATGGTTAATTTGTAAGAATCCAGAACGTAGGTGAATTAGTGAAATGCAAGGCATTAAGTTTACATTTAACCTGCGTCCCTAATGCCCCCCTTCAGATCAAATCATAGGAATACTTTTGAACACTAGCGCCCAGACCCGCTGTTAATCGTCGACTGGAACACTTGGTTTCGATCATTCCTTATTATTGGGCTTCGACGACTTCGATGATCTTTTCGTAGTTCTTCATGGCCAGCGCAGAGAGGTTCCTTCCGTATGGACATGCGGAGGGCATCAGGACGAAGCCACGACCAGATCCTGAAGTCCCCTCTTTGACCGCCTGTTTGACCTTTTCTGCGAACTTCTCCGTTGGCAGGTTTTCGATGTCGGACGCTTCAAGGTTTCCGAAGAGCACCATGTTGCTCCCATACCGATCGCGCACATACCCCAACTCTACATCGCCCTGGGGCGGTGGTTCTATAGGATCAAGGCCATCAGAACCCATTGACACGATGTCATCGAGAATGACTTTGAGATTGCCGTGCGAATGAATTCGGGCATATCCCCCGTACTTCTGAATCGCCTGAATCATCGGGCTCACGTAACGGCAGACGTATTCACGAAATAGATACGGCGGCAGATAGGGGGAAGATGCATATTCCGGGCCGTAGATACGCCAAAGACGACCGGGCAACGCTTTGGCTGCGGCTTCGGTTTCTGGCAGTAGCGTTGAGGCAAACCGTTCAAGCAGTTGATGAAACAGTTCCTGTTCGGTCAGCGCAATGACTGTGTACTCACCCATCTCAAACAGCGAGGCTGCGAGACAGAGGGGGTCGGGGGTGTCGATCATAACAATGCCGGTATCGCCCAGCATAGACTCTGTTTCGAGGATATGACAGGGATCCACATTGCCCTTCGGAGCGGGAGGAGGAATGTCGAGAAAAGCACGCAAGTCATCGACATCCTTGAGGAGAGGCTCCACCGTCCAGACTGTGTTTACATCAAGGTCGCGTCGCGTGCGGGCCGTCAGCGTTCGAACTCCAGCTTGAACGCGCCATGTGGATAACTGGCTTCCATCTCGCAGCACCGACTCAAATGAGGAAATATCAAAAATGGGGTCAGGGGGAACAGATTTGTAGGAAACTCCCCGCATGACGATCCTGTCAGTCTTCTCGCGTGCAAGCTCAATCAACGGCCACCAGGAAGAATGCGAGTAGATGTTGAAGGGATCGCTGTCTTCCGGGTCCTCATCGAGGCCATTGATCTCGTAGAACGAGACTGGTGGTCGGTCAACCTGTTCACCGCGCAGTGTGGCCATTAGTCTTTCGCGTCTTGTCATTTTTCTTCTCATAGAAAAATGTCTATCCAGGTCAGCAAGGGCCTGTTATATCATTTATTCTGATAATATTTTTATCCGGTACTGCTTCTTATATCTATTTTACTGCTTTTAGAATCACACCAGATAAAGAACTCGATGTTATGCTTCTAAAAATGAGCGTATTTAAAATTATTCCGTATTATTTTGTTTTTCTCAACAGCTTATCAGCTTTCAAGCTGGTTGGCTGATTTAAAATTCCATCACCCTGGCCAGCTTGTAAAAATCGCTGTCTCTTTCGATGAATTTGAGTTTGGTCAGTCCAGACTTCTGGTCAATAAGCTCGGCAAATGGCACATATTTCAGGGAGAGCTGCTCACTCAGGCTTATCATTACGCCGTTCAGCCCTTCCTCGGCAATCGCTCTGCATGCGCCGACTCCAAGCTGGCTTGCCATGATGACATCATACCCGTTTGGTGCCGTGCACCTGACTTCATAGCCTATCTGTTTAGGTATGAATTTCACCTTGTCCCCTGTTCTTTTCCTGTGGACTTCCGCTAGTCTTTCGCAAAGCATTTTCCCAATCTCCAGATTCGTGAGCACGGCGTTGCCGTGATTGTCTATCTCCTTAAGGCGTATCTCATCGGGAAGCTTGTCGGCTATACCTTCGGCTACACAAACGACGCCGAAATCAAGTCCTGCTTTCTTTCTTGCCTCGATGAGCCTTGAAATATCAGCAGCAAGCATGTCTATATCTAGGATATCCTCCTTAATATCTTCGACAGAGATCATTTTCGGGGCCTCCGCCATCATGGCCGCAGCATATGTCAGCCAGCCCGCCTTTCTGCCCATGATCTCGGCTATGAACCAGCTCCCCGAAGTGAAGCTGTCGGCCATCAGGTTCCTGATATTAAGGGCAGCATGCTCCGCAGCGGAGAAAAAGCCGAATGTCCAGTCGATGCCCTGATAGTCATTATCAATTGTTTTCGGGACATGTACTACCTTAACCGGCCTCAATCCCTTGACCTCTTTCTGCAGACGATAGAGATAATTTGCCGTTTTCAGGGTATCATCGCCACCGATGGAAACCCACCCGTCAATCTTCATATCCTCGAAGGCATTAAAGATATTTACAAGCTTTGTATTCTTGAGGGGATCCTTCAAATCAGACCATTTCTTCACAGCACTTCCGGGATTTGCACGGGAGTTATGTATGATTACCCCCTGCGAATTTCTGAGGCCGCGAATCAAGTCAAAATCAATGTCGATATAATGCCTGCCCTTGATGAGGCCTTTATCTTTGCTGTAGTTTTCAAGAAACTTGTACCCATAGAGAAATCCAGTGACTTTTATACCTTTTTTAAGGCATGCCGAAGCGACCGCTGATATCACCGTATTTGCCGCAGGGGCGGGGCCGCCGGAAAACACAATGCCCACATGTTTCAGCTTATCTGAAAACTGTTTGACCTTCTTTTTCATCTCGCTTACCTCCCTGGTATTACAATATTCGGGCTATATGCATTAATTACCAAAATTTCAAGGTGGACTTTTTATTGAAGATAACCTTTCAAAATGCTATTGTGTTTTCACATATGGAAAACACAGAAAGAAAACGCGTACTGATTGTCGACGACGAGGAAATCATCAGGTATTCACTTGTAAACATTCTCAAAGGCTATGGATATGATGCTATCGATGTAAGTTCCGGGGAAGAAGCCGTAAGGATTATAAGTGAACAGAGAGTACATCTTATCCTGTCCGATCTTGTGATGGAAGGTATGGACGGCCTTCAGCTTCTTGAGAATGTAAAGCTGGTATCACCCCAGACCATATTTATCCTTATAACGGGATACGGGTCGCTCAAAACCGCCGTATCGGCACTCAGGCTAGGGGCTTATGATTACCTTCTGAAGCCGTGCGACGAAGAAGAGCTCTGTTACCGTGTAAAGCGCGCCCTGGAAATGCAGAATTTCGGAGAAGAGCAAAAACGTATTCAGGAAACAAGCGCCATTGCAAAGACAACAATCACCCTTTCTGATAAAATCAACACACCTCTTAATATAATCCTAGGAAATGTGGAAATCCTTCAGCTTCTTTTTAAAGACATCGACAACATCAAGGTGAAAAAAACACTTGAAACAATTGAAAAGCAGATATTTTCCATCAAGGAGGTAATGGAGAAACTCGCAAAACTTACAAATGCCGAGACAAGGAAATATACGTCCTTTTCCGACTATGAAATAATAAATCTCCCCAATGAAGAATAAGGTATGGCTGAACAGTCAAAAATTTTGGTAGTCGACGATTCTCAGGAACTTACGGAAGTAATCCATGAATATATGGAAACCTGCGGATTTATAGTAGAAACGACAACTGAAAGCCAGGACGCCCTCAGGCTCATCGCAGCAAACGGATATGACGTCATAATATCGGATATACATATGCCGGGGATGGACGGCCTTGAATTGATGAGCCTTATCAAAAACAGGCATCCGGATTTGCCGGTCGTGCTTATAACAGGCTACAGCATAAGCGAAGCAAGAAAAATAGCTATGGAAAAAGGGGCTGATGCATTTGTCGCAAAACCATTTCATATGAAAGAAATCCTTGATGTCGTTACTGATATTCTGAATAGAAAAAGATTGATTACAGCATAGGAGGTATCTATTATATGGCAAAACAGAAAGTGAAAAACCTGAAGAAGATATTGTGTTATGTAGACCTTAGCAAGAGCAGCAAATATGTTATTGAATATGCAAAACAGGTTGCTGATCTGACAGGTGCTGAAATTTATTTTCTCCATTCGGTAACCGATCTGGGCAAGTTTGCCGGGTTTTACGTGCCGCATATGAGCACTGACAGCCTCTCCAGCGAGATGATGAAGTCGGCCAGAGACAAGCTTTATGCCATCTGCACCCAGACCATCGGTGAAATCGATGCATCGAAAAGGATACTGAAAGAGGGCGACATCGTTGAAGCAATTCAGGACGAAATAGACAGGATTGGCATTGATCTCCTGATAATCGGCCATGATTTCAGGACGTTCTCATTCTTCAAGGAAGATTACGTGACTAGGTATCTGAAAGATCCGGCGTGTCCGGTGCTTGTCATTCCTCTTACAGGAGAATAACAGTCCCCATAAGGAAAGATAAAAAGGGCTTGTCCTGGCTGCCGTCAATTTGGATAACGATAAGGCCCTTTTTATCAAAAACTATTCCCAGTTGTTTCGTCGAAGATAGAAACCCAATCCCTTCCGCTCCTTCAGGAAAGATAATACATGCCGTTTCATCCCCCCTCATCCATCTGGGTACAATGTCTGCCCTCACTCCGAAAAATACCGGATTATAGCGCTTTTCAAATACGTCTTTCATAATTTCTGCGACACTCTTCGAGGATACATCTCCGGACATCATTCTTGTATAAGGTTTATTAAGCAAAGACTTGAACTGACCCTCTAATCCATCGTTTTTACCTTTAGATATTAATCCTGAAATATGTTTGCTGCTGGAAAAAAACCTGATTGAACCATCCTTTATTTCATAACCCATATCGGCAGGGATACATGCATCAATTACGTCCGATCTGACATGTCTGCATGGGCTTGAAACAGGCTTCACAATTTCGGGCTTTAACATCAACTCCGGGGTCAGTCTGAAGGCTCTCGTTATATAAAACGCGAAAAAGCAAACCAATATGATAATAAAACCGACAAGAAACCTTATCTGAATATTTCCTGATTTATGCCTTAGAACCATTTCGGCTTAATAGGTTTGTTTGAAAATGTCTGTTGCACCGGGTGATACATATGGTCTTGCGGTTCAGGTGTCACCCGGGGCGGCCTTGGCACCTCCGGGGGAAACGGATGATGCATGCTGTCATCTGCTTCATCTTCCTCTTCGTGTGGGTGTTTAACCCCGTATTTTTTACCGAGCAGCTTCATGATCATGGGGATCAGAAGAAAAACTGCAATAATGATTATAGATATCAGACTCTGTTCTTTGCCTTCCATGATACTATCTTATCACAAAAGCTTTACAAGTCATATCGGGTTTTCAATGGAATTTTTAATCATTTGCCAGACCTTATCGATCCCTGACTTATCCACTGAAGAAACCGCAAGCACCTGGACTGATGACGATGCAGTAAGTGCTGCAATCAGCCTGTTCCTTTCGGACATGTTCACCTTGTCGGCCTTTGTTGCGGTGATGAGTACGCTCACACCCATTCTTGATGCAATATCGATCAGCATCTTTTCCTCTTCCTCAATATGCCGTCTGATATCCATTACGATAATAAGGAGCTTAAGGCTTGTGTTGCCCGTGAAATAGCGCCTTGCCAGACCGTCCCATTCCGATTTCATGCCCTTGGCGATCTTTGCATAGCCGTAACCCGGCATGTCCACCATGTAGATTGGGGCCATCTCGACAGTCTCGACAATAAAATAATTGATGTTGCGGGTCTTGCCAGGCACTTTGCTTGTCTGCACAAGATTTTTCCTGCCCAGCAGCGCATTAATCAGCGAAGATTTTCCTGCATTCGACCTGCCTGCAAATGCAATCTCGGGGGCATGCTCCCTTTCATCATGAACTGTGCCTGCATAATCGGCGCGCTTGATTTTCATAAATCACAAACCCTTCAGGTACCCGCCGACCCTGCGGATGCCTTCGATGATATTGGCCTCGGAATTGGCGTAGGAAAACCGGATAAAGCTCTTGGCCTCATGTCCGAAATCGATGCCTGGTGTCACGCCAACCCCTGTGCTTTTGAGAATATCGAAGGCGAGCCTGTACGAGTCGTCCGTTATGTGATCAATGTTCGCCATTACATAAAATGCGCCGGTGGGTCTTGATTCGATCCTGAAGCCGTATTTTTCCATTTCGGAGAGCATTATAAGCCTGCGTCTGGCGAAAACCGCCTTCATGGCCTCGCAGTCGGGCCCAGCCTCATTAAGAGCGGCAACCCCGGCCCATTGAGAAAACGACGGGGCGCAGATTACAAGGTTCTGCTGCAGCTTCTGAGCCGCCCTTATAAGTCTTTTAGGAAATATCGCCCAGCCAAGCCTCCAGCCTGTCATGGCCCAGGCCTTTGAAAAGCCGTTAATGACTATGGCATCGTCGGTGAACTCTCTGATCGTGTGCTGCTCCCCCTCATAAACAAGGCCATGATATATCTCGTCTGATATTACCGTTATGCCTGATTCGGCAAGCGCCGCCATCCTGTCCTTATCCAGACATACGCCCGTGGGATTTGACGGGGAATTTATGAGTATGGCCCTGGTGTTATGGTGAATGGCCGCCTTTACCCTTTCGGGATCGAGCCTGAATCCGTCTTTACGAGTAGGCACATAATCGATCACGGCGTCCAGAACGCGTGCGAAATTAGGGTAGCAGGCATAGCGCGGGTCAGTCATGATTATACTGTCGCCTGCGTCCAGCAGTACGGCAAATGCAATGAGAAGCGCCGAGGATGAACCGGTTGTCACAAGGACCTGCGAAGGGTTAACATCGATAGAGTACGTTTTTCTGTAATGGGAGCATATCGCATCCCTCAACTCGGGAATGGCCAGAGAATGCGTATAATGGGTCTTCCCCTCTTCCATAGCCTTTATGGCTGCAGCCCTGACGCACTCCGGCGTATCGAAATCGGGTTCGCCCACTTCGAGATGAATGACATCCATTTCTCCGGGCAGGTCGTGCGCCGCCTCGAGTATGTCCATTACAAGAAAAGGCTTTATGTCTTCTGCTTTTCGCGAGATGTGCATATCTATTCCTTTATCTCCTTTTCTCTATCTGTTTCATCCGGCAAGCCCTGCTGTCTCCTGAACCTTATAAAATAGATAACAGGCCAGGGGAATACAAGCAAGGTGCTAAGCAAGGAGAGATGCCATCCCCTGCTTATAAGAGAGCTTCCAAGCTGTTCCACTCTAGCATCCGGCGCAAGAAGGCCGCATACGACAAGTCCGAACCAGACATACAATAACAGCATCACGTGGAAGTGATACCTGATAAGCCACACAAACTGCCTTAAGAGTCCCTTATCTGGAAATGAAATGTCTTTTTTTACAGTCTCATACATGACAGACACCCCTTTATCAGATGTTGAACAGTATGGTAACCGGCAATAAAATCATGATGACAATCACCATGAGATAGAGAACGGCCGTTTTTTTGATCTCTCCCCAGCCGTCTCTGGATTCAACCCATCTGAAAGATAACGAGAACATGAATACCAGCAGAAACCAGTCTATGAAATTAATGAGCGGTATCCCCAGTATCCTTGTGGGGTACCTGAAGCCGTCGGGAAAAAATCCGGCAAAAAACTTCAGTACGGCATTATCCGGCGTGGTCATGAAGACATGGTTATCAAAATTATAAGCGTCTACAACACCGGGGCCGATCGAGACGACACCCTTTTCATGAGGCACCCAGAGCCACCAGTTGTATATCGAGGCAAGAGGGTCTTCTATAAGGTCTATCATCACGCAGATGCTAGCATCGATCGCAGCAAGAAGAAGTATGGTCTTTACGATAGAGCCTTTGAATATTGCAAAATCACAGGCTTTCGGGTGATATCCGTCCTTTTCGTAAGTCATCAATGAGCGCGGTCCGTAAACTATGCGGTTCGTGAATTCGATGACGATATAAACTATCGCCACCCAGGAAAGCGGATTTAAAAGGGGCGTCGCATATACATAAAATCTGAAGCCGGGGTATATGTACGCCCCGCAGAGAACGCCCAGATTTTCAACGACCGCAGTAAGAATAAAACCTGCCGAGAATTCCCTCAGTGTCCTTTTCCATCCATGCACCCAGGTTGAATGCGCAAAGCAGACGGCAAACATCGAAATGAGGCTTACCTCGAACATCGTCTTCATGAAGCGCGCAGGTTCAATCCCGAAAATTTCAAAAACCGCGGTCATTATATATCACACTCCCGTTACATATTCCGGCCATCTCTTTCTCGGGACCATCTTTATTGCATTGTTGGGACAGACCTTTATGCACTGGCCACACCCGTAGCATCTCTCAGGCGATATCAGTGAAGAATGCTTTTTCCCGTTTTTTTCTATCATCTGTCTTGCCTTGAAGTGGCAGACCAGTGCGCATTTCCCGCTCCCGTCGCACTTTGAATTGTCCGTAGCCGCAATAAAGTCGCCATGAATAATTACCCTGGATTTATACCCTATGGCCTCGTTCGCAAGAAAGGGCGCGCATGTGCGTGAAGAGCAGTGGCATATGCCTGCGTCGCCATCCCTGATCACATAAACATTAGATACTAGCCCCATGTTCTGGCACCTGGTCTCGATTTCAAGGAGCTCTTTCTTGCTTATCAGCCGGTATGTCTCGAGCCTGCCGAATTTTTCGCCGCATGTGCCTATCTGGATATCCACATCGATCGGCGTATCCATGAACATATCCAGCCTTCCGCCTGCAATATCCCTTGCGTCAGGACCGAGGTCTCTGGCAGTGTCCAGCCTGCATGCGCAAGGGCCTGCCGCGATGGGAAATTCTTCCGGCAGCTTTTCGATATAATCATATATTTCGGAAGGGCTCATGATTTTTGTGACGACGGTCGCCGATGCCAGGACATCGAATATCCGGTGAACCAGTCTGATGGGCAGCTTCTTCTCCGCTTCGAGAAACCTGAGGACCGCCTGCATCACAAGAGGTTCACGCGGTGCATAAAATTCTATGAGTTTTTCCCGGCCCTTTCTGTCGTGTATCTTTACCCGTTCGTCATGCTCTTTAAGCCAGGGTTCCTTGTCCTTCATTTCTCAGCCGGCCTCCTTTAATCTGATAAAATTCAAAGCTTCATTTCTATTTGTTATGAGCCCTTCCGCACGGGCCTCCTCGACCCTGACCAGGAGCCTGCCGACCTCCTGGCCTGGCCCTATTCCAAGTTCAGCCATGACATCGTTGCCGTTTAAGAGAGGCTCTTTCCTGTTGTTCAGATACACACCTGTATAATATTCCCAGATGCGCCTGATCATCTCCTCAATATCTGTCCTGGCCCCTATATAGCCCGGGTCTTTACCTGTGGCAACCGCATCGGCAAGAGAAAGAATCAGTAGTTCCGGCATGAAAGCTTCAGCACTTTTTATAAGCCTGTGCATTGCTTTTGTCGTCATGATTCCGCCGCATGCAAGATCCAGGACCCTCATGTGCATACCTGTAAGGCCTGAGATATTCGAACAGAATGCGGATGAAAACCTGAGATTTCTGCATAGAGTGTCCGCAATTTTCGCCCCGACGCCTGCATGGGCATAAAAATGCACCATGCCGTTTTCGGCATCTTCGCGCGTCGAAGGCTTCCCGATGTCATGGATGAAAGCGGCAAATCTGAGCATGCAGGCCCTGTCAATGCCGTCCTCAATCTCTTCTGCCAGCATTGCACCTGCTCCAGGCAGAAGATCTTCCGCTTCGGCAATAAGAGCATCAACAGTCTCGGCAACGAGTATGGCGTGCTTTATGAGAGGCCACCTGTGGTAAACACCCTGATATATGTCGTCGTATCCAGGAAACAGGATTTCTTTGATTCCTGTCTGTTCCATGAGCGAGAATATCCCGGCACCTCTTTTATATGAAAGGGCACAGACAAGCTCCTGTTTTATCCGTTCCGGTGCGATGTCTTTAAGCCCAGGTGCATATTTTTTTATAAACCCAAAGGTCCTGTCATCTATCGTAAACTCGAGCACGGCTGCAAATCTGAGACATCTTAAAGTCCTCAGCGCATCGTCCGCAAACCCTTTTTCTGATATTGCCCTGATAGTCTTACTATTTAGGTCGCTAACACCGTTTGCAGGGTCATAAATTTCCATATTTACGAGGTTAAGCGCTATTGCATTGATGGTAATGTCGCGGTTCAGAAGGTCTTCGTTCAGTGTAGAACCTTTGGGTGCGCACACATCGAGAGTGATGCCATCCTTTGGTGCGATCCTTGCTATGCCGCGTTCTTCATCCATCCAAAAGGGTTTCGAACCCAGACAGGCCGCCAGTGTTATGGCCTTGTCCCAGACATTGCCGAAGGTCAGTATGTCGTAGTCAATGGGAATTTTACCGAGCAGCAGGTCTCGAACGCTGCCGCCGACAAGGTAGTCGTTCTCGTCAAGGGACTGGCTTATACGCCTTATTACCTCGTTATCTTTTGCGATAGTCAACTGCTCGGGCATGTGCCTCCAGGTCTTCCGCCCGGGCAATACGGGCGGCTTTAGGTCCAAGCTCAAAAACCGCCTTTTTCGACATACCGACAATGGAAGTCCTTTTCACAAAATCATAAACTCCCAAAGGAGAATAGAACCTTGCCGTCGAGGAAGTCGGAAGTGTATGGTTAGGACCTGCTATATAATCGCCTATCGATTCCATTGAATGGTATCCGAGAAATACCGCTCCCGCATTTTCAACTCTGCCAAGCAGTTCGAAAGGATTTGCAACCATGAGCTCCAGATGTTCCGGTGCGATCAGGTTTGCAATGTCGAGAGCTTCGTTGATGTCGTGTGTCAGGATGCACGCCCCATGGTTTGAAAGCGATTCATGAGCGATATCCTTCCTGGACAGAGTTTCCATCTCGCTATCGAGAATTTTCATCACATGCGCCGCAAGCTTTTTATCCGGTGTTATAAACATGGATGAGGCCGCCGTATCATGTTCAGCCTGCGCAAGCAGGTCAATCGCCACCCATTTGGGGTCTGCGCCGCTGTCTGCGACAACGACAATCTCCGAAGGCCCGGCCACAGCTTCTATGCCGATGGTCCCCTGCAGAATCGACTTCGCATGGGCTACATAGACATTCCCCGGTCCCACCACCTTATCCACTTTCGGGATCGACTCGGTGCCGAATGCAAGCGCCGCAATCGCCTGGGCGCCCCCTATCCGGTATATTTTTTCTATGCCCACAATATGCGCGGCTGCAAGAAGGGCCTCGTTTACCCTGGCCTTTGGTGTCGGCGAGACAACGACAATATTCTTAACCCCTGCAATTTTTGCAGGGATCACGTTCATGAGAAAGGTGGAGGGAAACGAGTTGCGGCCGCCGGGAGTATAGACGCCCACGCTCGCAATCGGCGTCACCTTCTGCCCCAGGATGGAACCAGTTTCGTCTGTTGTTATCCACGAATTTTCTTTCTGCCGCGAATGAAACGCCTCAATCCTTTCCGCCGCAGTCCTGAGCGCGTCGTAAAGGTCTTTATCAATCTTCGATGCCGCCTTGTCTATTTCCTTAGAGGTAAATGCAATGCCGTTCTTTTCGGGATCAAACCCGTCAAATCTGCGCGTGAGGTCGAATAGCGTTTTGTCTCCCTCGTCCCTGACCTTTTCAATTATCTCCCTGACAACAATATCGACATCAGGTGAAGTGGTCCTCTTGCGGTCAAGGATTTCATCGAGTTTTATTTTCCACCCTGTTTCGGATGTTCTGATGGTCTGCATGATATCAAAGACCTCCCTTTTCTCTCCTGATCGAGGCTCCGACAGAGTTCAGTTTTTTGTCGAGCCCTTCGTAACCCCTGTCAAGGTGGTATATCCGGCGGATTTCCGTATATCCCCTTGCGTTGAGCCCGGCCAGTACCAGGCTTGCCGATGCCCTCAAATCCGTCGCCATGACATTCGCGCCTTCAAAGCGTTTTATACCGTGAATAATAACCGTGTTCCCTCTTTCTTCAAGATTTGCGCCCATCCTGATAAGCTCCGGCACATGCATAAAGCGGTTTTCGAATATATTCTCGGTTATGCTTGAAACGCCTCCTGCAATGCATGCGAGCGTCATGACCTGCGCCTGCATATCTGTCGGGAAGCTCGGGAATGGCGCTGTGCTGACATCAACGGGTTTGAGGTCAACATCGCCGTCAACCTCTATTGTCCCGTCACCTGCCTGAGTTATATTAACGCCCATTTCATTCAGTTTTTCCGATATGGCCTCAACATGATCGCTTCTTGAATTGCTTATTCTCAGCCTTCCCTTCGATATGGCGGCTGCAACCATAAGGGTGCCCGCCTCTATCCTGTCGGGGATGACCGCATGATCAAGGCCGCCCAGTTCTTTCACGCCTTCGATTGTTATCGTGCTCCGGCCCGCGCCTTCAATATGGGCGCCCATTGCAATAAGTGCATCGGCTAGGTCAACAATCTCAGGCTCCATCGCAGCACCTTCTATTATGGTAGTGCCCTCGGCCAGGCTCGCAGCCATCAGGACGTTTTCCGTACCGCCTACCGTGGTGTTGTTGAATATTATGCGTGCGCCCTTAAGCTTTTTCGCCTTTGCATATACATATCCGTGCTTGAGCTCTATTTCGGCCCCCATTTTTTCCATCGCCTTCAGATGCAAGTCAATCGGTCTGACGCCTATCGCACAACCTCCGGGAAGCGAGACCTTGGCCTGTCCGAATTTGGCCAGTAGAGGCCCCAGAACCAGGATTGAGGCACGCATGCTCTTGACCAGATCATATGGCGCGGCAAAGCAGTTAATATTCGAAGGGTCGATTTCGACCACGCCCGAGTCAAGCCTTTCCCATTTGACGCCCAGCACTGCCAGCACTTCCAGCATGGTTTTTATGTCCATCAACTGCGGGATGTTTTTATATCTGCATTTACCGCCGGCAAGAATCGATGTGCATAAAACAGGAAGCGCTGCATTCTTTGAACCCGATACACACACATCGCCGTTGAGAGTCTTGCCGCCGTCGATAACGAACTTGTCCATCTGTCAACCTCGGTTATTTTTCCTGACTATATAAAGTATTGGACAATTATTCAATCGGCAGTGTGACGGTAAAGACCGTACCCGTCAAGGGTATGCTTTCCGCCGTAATCCTTCCGTTGTGCAGGCTCACTATATGCTTTGCAATCGAGAGCCCCAGACCGGTTCCCCCCACGCTGCGAGACCGGGACTTGTCGACGACATAAAACCTTTCGAATATTCGCGAAAGGTGTTCTTTCGGAATCCCGATGCCCGTGTCCCTGACTGTTATTACCGCATTCCCGGCTTCTTTCTTAACGCCCACAGAGACCTCACCCTTTTCGGTATATTTAATGGCATTATCGATAAGGTTGGTCAGGAGCTGCTCTATCCTGAAGCTGTCGGCAGATATGACAACCGGCTCCACGCTGGTCTTCAACAAAAGGCCTTTCTGCCTGGCCCTGGGCTCGAAGAGAGTCTCGACAGAGCTTATCAATGCGCCCAGTTCAATCTTTTCCACGCTCATGCTGACCGCCCTGTCCTCAAGCTCTGAGAGCACAAGCAGATCCTCTACAATATTTATAAGGCGGTCCGTGTGACGTTTTACGATATTGAGGTACTCCCTCTGCTCATCCCTGGCATCATCCAGAATCGTTTCGACAAAACCCTTTATCGCTGTAAGAGGTGTCCTCAGTTCATGGGATATATTGACGACAAGGTCCTTTTTCATCTGCTCGATCTTTTTCATATCGGTGATGTCATGGAAGATGAGGACATGGCCAGAGATAACCCTGGTAGCGCTCGCAAGAAAGACCCTTCCTGATATCTCCAGTTCGGTCTGGGCATGGGTAAGCGTGCTGCCAAAAATACTTTTTAGCGATTCCGAGCGCAGGATCTCCCAGTAAAATCTGCCCTCAGTGCTCAATGAACCGAGAATCTCCTTTGCGCTGGCATTGACGATGACGATCCTGCCTTCCGAATCGAGAAGAAGAAGCCCTTCGGACATGGACGAAATGATGCCCTCGAGTTCGTCTTTGTGCCTTACCGTGCTGTCAAAATACCGGGAGAGTTTTTCGGTCATGTCGTTGAAGCTGTCCGCCAAGCCCCGGAGTTCAGCCTCCTCCATCCTCCTGACACGGATTGAGAAATCTCCTGATGCAATTTTCCTTGCCGCATTCCTGAGTTCAAGCACAGGCCTTGAAACCCTGATAGAGAATATGTAGGCGACGATGAGGGATAGAATGCTTATGGCGCACAGGATGATAAAAAGCCGCCATTTGAGCTTCTCAAATATATCCCCTTCCGACGGCAGGCTGTAGCGGATCACACCTATTATATTACCGTCTTTATTCAAAGGTATGGCCACATATATCATTTCCTTCAGAACGCTTGTGCTGTACCTTACGGACCGTCCGGTTTTTCCGCTGTAGGCGGCAGCTATTTCCGGCCTTGATTTATGGTTATACATGGTTGAAGGGTCGACTGCCGAATCGGCCTGAACCACACCTTCACCGTCGATAACCGTTATGCGGTTCATATTGAGGTTACCGTAATGGCTGATAACCGACCTCAGCTCCTTTATACTGCCTTTCGAAAGCAGTCCGGCCGCTTTCTCATAAACGGGCCTGTTTCTTATTATCAGCGAATTTTCCGTCTTTTCGATGTAAAATTCATAGATGACTTCAAAGGAAAGGAATAGCGTCACGGCTGAAACAATAACGGCGGTTATAAAGAATCCTGTTAAAACTTTAAGAAAAAGAGATTTTTTCATTCTTCAATCCTGTATCCCACACCCCTGACATTCTGGATGAGAGATGCGCTTTCCCCGAGCTTCTCCCTCAGATTTTTTATATGCACATCGACGGTGCGGTCGATGACCGCCTTTTCATTTCCCCACAGGTGGTCGAGTATCCTCTCCCTTGAAAAGACCTTTCCCCTGTTCGCTGCCAGAAAGGCCAGTATCTTGAATTCAACGGCAGTGACAGCGACGGCCTCCCCTTTTACCGTAACCCTGAAACGTTCATGGTCGATTTCGATCAGGTCACCTATTTTTATTATCCCCTGAGGCAGCCCCCTTGTCCTCCTGAGTACCGCCTTAACGCGCGCCACCATTTCACGCGGGGAAAAGGGTTTGGTGATATAATCATCAGCACCGGTATCGAGGCCTGTCACCTTATCGGTCTCCATGCTTTTGGCAGTAAGCATGATAACCGGGATTTCTTTTGTATCATCATCAGATCTAAGCGCTCTGCATATTTCGATGCCGTCGGCATCGGGCAGCATCAAGTCAAGGAGGATAAGGTCCGGCTTTCTGGTCCCGGCAAGGAACTTCCTGAAGCCGAAGGCATCATGGAAACCCGCAACCTCAAAGCCAGCCTTTTTAAGATGCAGGCTTACAAGGTGCAGGATGTCCGGTTCGTCGTCCACTGCCGCTATCAAAAATGCCATGTGTTTCTCCTGATAGTATTAATAATTACTTATTTACAGTGAATATTCTTTGCCAACAATCACAAACAGCGGCTTAACCAATTTTTCATAAACCGCTAACTAATTTTTCATATCCGGTTAACGGCATCCTAACTCCCTGCCTGTAGAAACTTCTACAAAAATTGCTTTGTTGAAAGGAGACTTACATGGGCAGAAAATGGATTTTAGCGTTAGCAGTGGTTGTTTTGATTACAGGCATACCGGGGGCATCTCATGCCTACAAATTCACACTCGCCGATGTCGACTGGGAATTGAGCGGCAGTATAAGACTCGATGCCGGATACAGGTTTTCCAACCTCGGCAGCACACCCGAAACACCTGCGGGACAGGAATCGAAACAGACCGACTGGTTCCTGGAAAACCCCGGTAACAGCAGGCTGGGTTTGAAGGCTTCATATAAAGACATCCTGGCATACTATGAGGTCGCGGTCCCGACAAATACATCGAGCTGGACCACCAGACACCTGTATGCAAAATACAATTTCAACAGTTCGAACAGTGTGCTCCTGGGTCAGACAACTTCTCTGCTGGCACCGCTCGACCCCGAACAGCATCTCAGGCAGGACAAACTCTTAAACGGCTTCGGCAACCTCTACCCGAGCCGCAATCCCCAGTTCAGATATTCGTATAAGACTGGCGGGCTTACTGCAAACATCGCTCTTCAGGACACTAAGGATACAGTTGCAAATACCTTTGTAAGCGGAAGCCACATTGTCGACAGTTATTTACCAGTTGTAATGGCGTCAGTAGAATACAAGACCGACAGGTTCATGATCATGCCGAGCGCATATTACCAGAGTTATGAACTCAAGCAGAATGATGCACTCGATACGACAAAGTCCATTAATGTGAATTCATGGGCTGTAGCCCTGGACGGCACATTGAAAACAGACTTCCTGCTGCTCGCAGCCGAACTCTGGTACGGACAGAATCTGAGCACATTTTCCATCGATCAGCGCTCGAGCACCAAGAAGACGACTACCATGGGCGCCCCTGTCGCCAATGCCGCAGGCAGCGACATAAAAAACGTGAACAGCTACGGCGGCTGGATACAGGCTGGCATTCCTGTAAAGCCCGTGACCATATATGTAGGCTACGGAATCCAGCAGTCCCAGGTTCAGAAAACGGATACCGGTTCGATCGCCTATGAAGATTATGTCCGCACCCAGGGCGCATTCATAAACGCCAAATGGGAGGCCCTGAAAGGCTTCTATATTCAACCGGAAGTGGCCTGGTTCTACAACGGCGATGACGCCCAAAAGACTCTGAGTGCAAAAGATACGACTTATGCAGAAGGCGAGAACAATCTCGGAAGCGACCTCTACGCAGGCATTCACTTCCAGTACGATTTCTGATACCCACCCCTTCCCCTATGCCCCCGGTGCAGCTTATGCCCGGGGGCTTTTTTAAACAGATGACAACGCCATACATATCGTATACCTGAATAATCAAATGGATAAATGGATGAAGCCAGTAACTCAATGCAACAGCTGCACCCGCCATCTTGTAGATCTGTGCTGTGAAAGAAGTCTTGCTTTCAGACTTTTCAGAACCCCACTTATAATATCAATGAAGTTAATGGCATGGCTGCATGGAATCGATCTTAAAGATTATCCTGTAAGAACCACGAGGTGCAGGAACTGCGTCAGGTTCATGAAAAACGCGCTCAAAGAAAAATCGCCTGCATTCGCCAGACTCAATGATTGGATAAATCCCTATTTCAATAGTTACCGGGACCATCTTGTTACTGAAGACGACAAGGCCCGCGCCAAAAGCCTTGCCGCTGAATTCATGGAATACGAGTGTGATTGAACCTGTGTTTATAAATTTGGATTATGAATCTCAAGCAGCTTGTTTCCGTGCCGACTTTTACTTAGCCCCCCCAGATGGCCGTTCGAGTTTTATGGAAATATAAATATTAGAACCCGGTTTGTTCTTATTTCCCGAGTATAACCGCCTGGCCAGTCTGAGCCGATTCGTACACTGCAAATACCAGTTCGATATCCGAGCGGGCCTCCCTGCCGCCGACGCGCGGAGGTTTGCCAGTGTCGAGACATTCAATAAAGTCCTTCATCGCCTCGCTGTAGACGTTGTAGCCCGCGAACTCTTCGACAATGTCCATGGTGACGCCCGCTGCAAAGGTCTTCTCGACAACCGCGTCTGGCAGTTCATCGTCGCCGAGGTTTTTCATATATTCCTTTATGCCACAGATCAGGGCCGGATCGATGCCCCTGTAGTAGTCCTTCACCTTTTCGCTGAAGACCCTGATTTCGGCTATCTCGAACTGGAGATGTCCCGGCAGTCTTTTCTCCGGGGTCTCGATGATGCTGCCCGCGTTTCCGTACACGGCCATCATTGGCACAGACGGAGCAATGCGCGCGTTCCACGTGAGGATGACATTCGTCATTATGCCGTTTTTGTGCGTGAGCGTGACTATCGACGCCTCATCCACATCCCATTTTTTATCGGGGCGCCTGGTCGCTGCATAAACGCTCGCAACCGGCCCGCCAAGCATGTTAGCCATTGCCATGAGATGAATGCCCCGGTCGAAGAGTATGCCGCCGCCGCCGGTTTCCTTTTTCATGCGCCATTCGTATGTTTTCATGCAGGCGAGCATGTCGATGTAGCCTGAAAGCTCGTGTATGTTTATCATGAAAGGCTCGCCGATAACTCCTGCGGCCATGAGCTCAGAAGCCCTGATAACCCCGGGTTCGTACCTGAAGTTTTCAAGCACTGCCAATACAAGACCAGATGCAGTAGCCTTTTCGGTCATGGCGTCTGCCTCTGAAAGCGAATTGGCAATGGGCTTTTCTATAAAAACATGTTTACCGGCAGCAAAAGCCTGCATCGCGGCGCCGTAGTGCATGTGGTGAGGCAGGCAGATGTCGAGCGCGTTTATCCGCTTATCCGTCAATGCCTCATCCATGGTCTTGAAGATTCCCGCCGCACCGTTCTCGGCCGCAATCCTTCCCGCGAGCGCAGCATCGAGGTCGCAGACATATAGATCAACCCTGTCTTTGTGACTTCTCCATTGTTTTGCATGAACGTGGCCTATCATTCCACAGCCTGTAAGACATATGCCGTATCTGTTTTTTGCCATAAAGGTTTCCTTTTATTAACATCATTCTAGAGAAGTGCTTTTATCTCATCTTCATTGACCGGTTTGCCTTCTTTCTTCAGCCTGATCGCCTCGGTAAGGGCCTCGTGGCGTTTTCTCGTCATGGGCATGAGATAGGCCATAAGTATGCTCATAATAAGGAAAAAGGCCGTGCCCTCGGCATAGACCAGCCTTATGCAGAGGATGGACTCCTTTGTCTGCACCGCATTCGGTACATAGCCGGCCTTTGAAAGTATTATGCCCACAAGCCATACGGCAAGCGCCACGGCCACTTTTCTTGAAAAGCTGAATATGCCGAAATACAGCCCCTCCCTGCGCTGGCCGGTCTTGTATTCGTCCACCTCGACCACATCCGGTATCATGGACCATCCGGCCATGGTCACGCCGATGAGTCCTCCCGAGGCGAGTATAGCCATGACATAAAAGTAGACGGTGTCACCGGGCTTCGCCAGAATGGCGCCTACAGACTGCACGACCGCCCACAGGCCTATGAAGATTATGAACGCCCAGCGCTTGGAGAATCTGGCCGATAAATAGTTTATGAGTGGAATCCATATGATTGTGCATGCAAAGAGAAACAGGAACGCTATCGACTTCTGCGTCTCGGAAAATCCCAGGTAATACTGCATGAAATAGACCATGACCACGCCAGCAACGCTCATCGCAACGTTGCTCAGGGCGTATACGCCGACCGTGAACCTGAACGTCCTGTTCTTAAGCACGGCTTCCTTTATGTCCCTGAAGGATGCCTTCGTCTCTTCAGGAAAAAGCTCGCCTCCCCGCGTCGCCCTCCATGTGATCAGTATCGGGAAGATCGTGAACACCCCTATCACTGCCGTCATGGCCGACCATGCGGGCCTTGCCGAACCGAGCTCTTTGGTCAGATACTCCACCATGACAAAGGGCAGGGCGGCGCCTATGATGGATGCGATCTGGCAGAAGACCGCGCGGTAGCTGATGAGACTCGTCCTCTCGTCGTAGTCCTGCGTCATCTCGGCTGCGAGCGATGTGTATGGTATATCCAGCAGCGAAAACACGGTGAACGTGCAGATCACCACCGCGATGAAGTATGCCTTGGTCATCGCGGGCGAGAGCCCGAAATCGGTGAAAAGAAGCCACGTGATGAGCCCGAACGGCACAGCGACCCCAAGAATGAACGGTCTCCTTCTGCCCCATTTCGATCTGGTCCTGTCGGATATTATGCCTACAAGCGGGCTGGAAAATGCGTCCCAGAAAGTGCCTGCCATCATGATGAAGCCTGCGAATGCGGGGTCCATCTTCACCACGTCGGTCAGGAAGAAGAGGAACAGGACATAGAACATGGTCCATGTGAGCGAATTGGAAAGCTCGGCGGTCCCGTAGCCGATCTTTCGGCCTAGGCTCAATCCGGTCTTCCCGTTTTCAGAATTCATCTCGTCCTGACGTCCTTAAGCGCCTGGGCCAGATCGCCGATTATGTCGTCCGCGTCTTCTATGCCCACGCTCATCCTGAAAATACCCTCTCCCATGAGCCCGAGATACCTGAGCTTCTGCTCATCGTTGAACACGGCCATTTCTTCGAAGAAGAACCCTGTAGGCAGGTAGAATATGAGGCTCTGGTCATGGCCCAGCGAAACCGCATGCGTTATCAGCCTGAGCCTGTTCAGAAACGCGAAGTGCTCGTCGATGCTCGCTTTCAGGTTGAAGTTGAGCATGCCGGAAGGCGCCTTCATCTGCTTTTTCGCAAGCCTGTAAGAAGGGTGGCTTTTAAGCCCGGGATACCGGATGATGTCCACCTTCGGATGAGATTCCAGGAATCCGGCTACCTTCTGCGCATTGGCGCAATGCCTTTCCATCCTCATGGGAAGCGTCACCGATCCCCTTATGATGAGCCATGCGTTAAACGGGCTTATGCAGGCGCCCAGGTGCGTTACGCCGTCCTCGCGCATCTTCTTGAGGAGCTCCGTGGGACCAATAATAGCGCCTCCCAGACTGTCGCCGTGGCCGTTTATATATTTTGTGGCGCTGTGTATCACTATGTCGGCTCCCAGCTCAAAGGGCTTCTGCATAATGAGGCCTGACCAAGTGCTGTCGACGACAAGCATTGCGCCCGCCTTGTGCGCGATTTCGGCAATAGCCTTTATGTCGCATATAAGCACAAGGGGGTTTGCGGGCGTTTCTACATAGACAACCCTGGTGTTTTTTCTTATGGCGCGCCTTACTTCCCTGGCATCGGAGGTATCTACCATGGAGACCTCAATGCCGAATTTCGGCAGCATCTTCCCTATGAGCTTCTGCGCGCCGGTGTAACATACCTCGGAAGCGACGATATGATCGCCGGCTCTCAGCATGGAAAAGAGCGTCGAAGAAATCGCCCCCATGCCGCTTGAGGCCACCACGCAGTCCTCGCCGCCTTCAAGCCTGGCCAGCCTTTCCTCGAGATGCCTCACGGTCGGGTTGTGCTCCCGCGTGTAGTTGAACTTGTTGAGATTTTCATAGGTGACCTGTTCGAGAAGTTCGATGAGGTCTGTCGAGAGTTCATAGGAGTTAGCCATGTGTATGGGCCTTCTGATCGCCCCGGTGTCGCCGTCCGTACCCTCGCCCGCGTGGACGCACAAAGTATCCGGCTTGAAGTCATTATTTTTACTGTTAGTCATAACAACCTCCTTGAATATTGCGGTTTATCAACAATTTCGATTGTTCAATATATCCGATTGCTGTGATACCTTACAGCATTATTTAGAATAATTTGCACAATCGGGGAGGAAAAATGAAAAGCAGTCCTTTTGCGGTATTGAGCGACGGCGAGATAAAAACCATTCATGAGGCAAGCCTGGCAGTTCTTGAGGAAACCGGCATAAAGGTCGCGCTCAAAAAGATGCGCGCCCTGCTTCATGACTGCGGGTGCAAGATCGACGAGGAAACCAGGGTCGTGAAATTCCCGGGAACCTTCGTGGAGAAGCATCTGGCTTTCGCACCGAAAGAATTCATGCTTTGCGGCGCCGACATGAACCTCACATGGCCCGTAAATACCTCATCCCGCCTTTATTCTGGACTCGGCACGCCTTCGAACATGTACGATCTCGATACGCTCGAGTACAGGCCCGCCACATTCAGCGACCTCAGGAACCACATGATACTGATTGACGGGCTCGAAAACATACAGGCAGGGCAGACCGACATATGGCCGTCCGATATCCCGATGCATACGAGCCATGTGGAGGCGCTGCGCACATGGGCAAAGGAATGCCGCAAGTCTTTCGGCATGGGGGCGTTCGGGGTCATGGCAACCAATGATATCATGGAGATGATGATGCTTGCCATGGGCGGCAGGGAGGCGGTCCGAGACAGGCACCCCTACCTCACGATCGTCAGCGTGCAAAGCCCGCTTTCAAGCGCGCAGATGCAGCTCGAAGGGCTCTGGATACTGGCCGAGCACGGCCAGCCCGCGCTCATGTCGCCGGAGGCCATCGCGGGCATGACAGCACCCGTGACTCTGGCAGGACTGCTGGTGCAGCACAACGCCGAAGTCATTTCCCACATAATCATGGCGCAGGCAGTCAATCCGGGTACGCCGGTCATGTACGGCAGCGTATCGACGATAGCAGAAATGAAAAAGGGCGGGGTAGCTCTGGGTGCAGTCGAAACGGGGATGATCAGCGCCGCCAGCGCCCAGCTCGCACATTTCTACGGCATTCCGTGCAGGTGCGTTGCAGGCACCACCGAGGCTAAGGACATCGACATACAGTGCGGTATCGAGCGTGAACATTCGATAATACTGGCTGCCCTTTCAGGCGTAAACCTTATTACATGCGCCGGGACGCTGGAATCAACATGCGCGGGAGCCAACGAGCTTACGGTTATCGACAACGAGATAATCTTCATGGCCGAGAGGATATCACGGGGCATGGAGGTGAACGATGAGACGCTGGCACTTGACCTGATAAGAAAAGTAGGGCCGGACGGAAGCTATATCGCCGAACGCCATACGCACCGCAATTTCAGGAAAGAGCATTACATCCCCAGACTTGCCGAGCGGAACAAGCGCGACTCATGGGAGCAGGAAGGTATGCCCGACATGCGTAAGGCTGCCCGGCAGGAGGCGAAAAAGATAATCGCAGCCCATACGCCTCGTGCAATCGATGAGAAGCTCTCGGCCGAACTCGACCGCTACGTCGAGACAGTTGCAAAACGCACGCTCGACGATTTCTTTGCCGCTGAATGGGAAGGGTAAAAAATCTTTACAAAACATACCGGGAGGGCAAAATGGCTGATTCAAATCACAAGAGACTGAATATCATTATCAGGGCTTTGGTTTTCATTCTTTCCGTGTTGTTTTCAGCTGTCGTATACGTATGGCTGACATCCTTCGGCGGCGAATTCCAGATTATCGCCAGAGGCTCCTGGATACTCATTACATTTGCCGCAATGCTCGTAGCAGGTTCGCTTTACGGGCTTATCGCCGAGGCGGCAAAAAGAAAGTCAACTCCCGCCCCTCTCATAAGAATCATCTTCGCCGTCCTCAACCCTGTTCTAGGAACCGTTCTTCTGATCATATTTTCATACCTGTTCCTCTGGGTAATCGACATGATGGATGCCGCAGAGCTACTCGTCCTGTCGCTTCCATTCGTCGGCTTCGGTCTTCTACTCATAATTGACGGTGCAATTGCACTCATACATCTCGCAAAAGGCGGCCGTGGAGGTGTGCCCGGCATGGTGATATCCGGATGCGCATTTCTCTTTTTGTTCGCCGCATTCGGGATAACACTCCTTCTCTGGAACCCGGCCTTTGACCAGGGAATAGAACACACATGGCTTTTCAAAAAAGGCATGCCCGAAGGCAGGGGCTACCGCATACCTTCGATGCTCACTATGAAGGATGATATCGGCCGCGACATAGTCATAGCTATCGCCGAATCCCGCGCCGATGTCATGCTCGACTGGGGCGACATCGACCTCGTAATGCGTCGTAGCGCAGACGGCGGCAGGACATGGGGACCTGTTACATCGCTCGTGGATGCAGGGAAACGCACAGCCGGAAACCCCTGCCCCGTTTTCGACCGCGACACAAGGACGCTCTGGCTGCCTTACTGCATCGACAACAAAGAGGTCTGGATGATGAAGAGCACTGATTTCGGAAAGACCTTCTCGAAGCCATTCGAAATAACGAAGGACCTCGGCCTGGAACTGAAATGCAACAACTCTCCCCTGTGCATGGAATACGGCACGGGTCCGGGCACGGGCATTCAGCTCAAGAATTCCAGGCTCATCATACCCGCATATTTCTTCGGCCCCAGCACTAAAAGGGGTGCGCATGTGATATACAGCGACGATCACGGAAAGACCTGGCATAAGGGCAACGACCTCGGCATCGGCGAAGAGCCGCAGTCCTTTGTCATGGCGGATGGAACGCTTAACATGAATTGCCGGTACAAGCGCTGCCGGCCCAGACAGGTAGGTCTGAGCAGAGACGGCGGGCAGACTTGGTTAAAGCAGTATCCCGAGAATGCCCTGATCGACGCCGAGACACAGGCTTCGATCATCAGCCTTCCGTCAACGCCGGGCAATGTCATTTTCAGTAACCCGGCAGGGTGCGCCAGAGGGAACATGACATTAAGGTTCAGCCGTGACGACGGCGCGACATGGCCCGGAAAAATGGAAATCTACAGTGGGCCCTCCTGCTATTCGCAGCTATGCGCTTTGCCGGACGGTGACGTGCTTCTGCTCTTTGAAGCGGGCAAATACGATTATCGCGGGGGATTGATGCTTGTCAGAATACCCCGTGAAAGATTGAAAACGCCGGGTTAACCTGCGTGAAAAAGAAAGGATGGATATTATGAAGATTTGCGGATGCGACCTTATGACTTCGATGGCCCTGCCGCCCTGTCCGGAAAACCCATGCAGTGGCGTCTCTCGAACCCCGTATGATGAAGAAAAACTCATGAATGATTTCTCCTTATGGATGGATTCCTGTGGGCATGTGATCAGGAAAAAGCTGGGCGACTCGAAAGGGAGCCTGGTAATTGATGAATGCATTTCGGGGTTTCGTTCAATAATACCAAAAATCCCGTGGATCGGCGGAGATGAAAACTTCAATACCTCCTTTCTCATGGGCGGAGCCTGTTCGATGGGGCTTATCGGGCCTCTTGAGCGGGCGGGCCTCTCTGAAAGGGAGATCGGCCATGTCATATACATGATGTCGGCATGCTCGTTCGAACTGGACAGGGAAAAGATGGAGCAGCAGGGCCGGTGGCTGATAACGCCGGAAGCGGCTGAATACATGAAGAAGGGCGCCCTCTGGTCGCAGAAGAGGACCTACCCCGGAGACTTCGTATTCGACTTTGTCGAACCTGCCCAGAGCATGTACTACGGTATAAACATGACGGAATGCGGCATCCTTAAATTCTTCAGAAATCTGGGCCTTGAGCGATATGTAAAATACAACTGCCTTATAGACTATCCCATGTATCAGGCCTTCAATATCCACCTCGACCGGACTCAGACGCTTGCACACGGTGCAGTCTGCTGCAACTTCATGTATCTGTTGACGGGTGCAACACCGGACGGCTGGCCCCCTGAAGCCAGACCCGAATTCAAGACAAATGAGTAAGGAATGAAAACCGGTCGGATGTTCAGATGCAATTCTATTATCTGCTTTATTCTTATTAAGGCATTGATGCTTACTTTTTGAAAAGTTCAGCGTGCGAACCGGTTCGAACAAAGGTTATCGAATCATGGCGTATAAGATAGATTAAAAGCCAGTCAGGTTGAATGTGGCATTCTCTGTGGTCTGCATATTGACCTTTAAGTTTATGGTCTTTAAATTTCATATCAAGCGTTTTCTGCAATATCAATTTTCTGATTATATCTTTTATAAGCCCAATATCCCTATTCTGTTTTGATACCTTTTCAATATCCTTGTTAAACTGGTTCGTGTAAAAAGGCTTAAGCACTATATCCCCAGTTTTCTGAACATATCATCGGCATCCTTACAGGCGGTTATGTCTTTGCCGCCTCTGGCATCCGTCATTGCCTGCAAAGTTTCATTATTCGGGATCCGGACATCGAAGGGAAGCCCTTTATAATTTTTTATTTGATGAAACAGCAGATTGATAGCTTCACTGGGTGTCATTCCAAGATCGTTTAGTATTCCCGTAACTTCGATTTTCAGCTTGTTATCAATTCTTGCTCTGACTGTCGTATTTTTTATGTTTAAATTTCCCTGGGCTCTCATAGTATCACCTCTATTTGCACGATAGCCGCAATGTGGCTACAAAGTCAACAATTGTCTCTGCTGATGATGTTACCAACCTGAACACTTAAATATTTCTTGTTCTCAAATGGTTTTATATTTCTAAAACATATCTCTAGTTGTCAATTGTCGGTGGCTGACCCCTCAGGCTTTTTCAGGGCGTTAGGCACAAAAGGTGCCTGGCCTTGATCTATGACAAATTGATTATTTTGTCCCAATTCAAGGCTGACACCTATCGGTTCATACTAACAAATTCCAAAATACAGTTACTTTATTTGAGTTAGTATGATAAAAATTTAAAAGATAAGAGATATTTAATTGCTAATATTCTATTTATATTGAAGTTCATATGAAGAGGGTATTGCCGTGTGCGATTCTTTGCATAAAGATCAGCCAAAGATATTCATAAACATAATCAATGGAGGAGGTATATATGGGTAAATATCGTAGTATTAGATATCTCGTGGCAGCCTTGGTTTTGTTCCTGTTCACATCGGGTTTCCTGGGTTTTTGTGTGGGCCCTGATTACAAACCCTGTTCGATCCAGTTCACTGACCCTGTTAATGGAACGGTGCTCGCCCCCGGGACCTTGAATGTTTCAATCCATGGCAAGGTCGTGGCCGGTGACAAAGCCCCGTTCAATCTGGTTGTCTTGAAAAGCAGCGGAGGCACAGCGAGTTCCGTACCGTTCAATAAATCAACAGGCGAATTCACCTACACGGCCACCCTGAATGACAAGTACTATACAACCATCACCTTTGAGGTCAAGGACACCAACCTTATCGCCAACAAGGAGCGGATTTCCATTGCCGTGGGCGATTCCTCAGAGCCCGGTGGGGCCGGAATCGTGGATAACGCCGTGCGCCTCATGCTCAACGAAAACTTTTTGGATCAGGTGGAGGTCATCGGGGCCGAGTTCCTGAATAACTGGAAGTACGATCTCATCTATGGATGGAACAGCACCCCATATGGATCACTCAATGCCAGCAGTCCCTTTGTCGGCATGACCCCGCTCCTGCCCATCTACTATGACCTGGGAAGTGGTTTGGGAGAGCTTGAAATCAATCCCGCCAGAACTGACAGTGACAGCAAGGGATATGTCAATCTTGGCGCCATCGTTATCAGCATTGATATAAAGCCGGGGGGTGTTATCAATGCCAACCTCTCCATCAACCCGGCTGCGGGGGTGAAACCGAACGGTGGCAGTAAGGCCATCTACGTTCAGGGGCGGCATAATGCCTGGGCCCTTGGAAATCCGCACTTCATGCTCATGGCCGATGGCGTGAACGTCACCAATGCCAAACTCAAGCTGAGCACAAACTCCGAAAACAAGATCGTGGCCTCTCTGGATCTCAACAATGCCAACGTGTCTTTCTCGAACCTTTATGCCGAGTATGGCATCTTTGAATTCCCGGATTGGCTTTTAGACTGGATAATCGGCCTCGTGAAGGATGATATCCTCGGCATGCTGGCCCTTAGCATCCCGATTATCGATGCCAACAACATCGTCCTGCCGCCGATCGCAGGGATTCAAGCCGGTGGCTGGCCGATGAACACCTCAACAATATTCACCTCAACAGAAAATGATTTGACTGTCGACCTGGGCGTTTCAGCCGAGCTGGCTGACGGTATTACGCCACTGGTACCGGGCCTCACGAAGTTCTATTCCACCCCCGGTGATCTATTGCCTGTCCTTACCATCACTGGTGACGAGAACGTGCAGCTCGCACTCACGGACGATATCGTCAATAACCTCGCTTTCGTAGCCATCCAGGATGGTCTGGTGAATGATCTTGATGTCACCGTAGACTTCAAGACCCAGCTTGGCGAACTATCACCGAAGACTCTTATCGCCACTGCATCACTGGATACGCCGCCGATTATAGACTTCTCAGGCCAGTCTCTCGATGGCACCCTGGCAATTAATGATTTCGGACGGGTCATCATCCGCAACCTCGATATCGTTATTTCTATTAAGACCGTGCTTCCGCCATATCCTATCGCCATGCGGCTGAGTGCCGATGTCGACGCCGCCTTAAAGCTCGATATAAGCGATGACGGTAAACATATCACCGGCGGCATCGATGTTGCGCAGAGTGACGCCAATATCACGATCTGCTACGATAACCTTGGCAATGCAGCCTTCGCACCGGTTATTGGTAAAGATATTGCGAACGCTGTCATAAATGAGGCCCTAAAGCGCATGCTCAATGTCGAAATACCCAGCTTGGCTCTCTACGGCTCCACGGTGAACATCGCTCTGCTGGGCAGCGAGCTCAAGAACAACTCGCTGGTTGCTAAGGTTAAGATCACCCATTAAACCCACAAGTCCGGGGGAGCATTGCGATCCCCCGGACTTATCTTTCGATTTTCCGGTTGGACGGAATTTGAGGGAAAGTTCATGATTTAATGATAAAGCAATTCATTTTTTCATGAGCATCCCTGATAGGCCGCCACAGGTTTCTCTCAGGTTTCTAAAAACTCAATCTTTGTTGTAACTCTCGGCAAGAGAATGCTTTTCTTTCTGTTATTTTGTCTTTTGGTTGCACTTCTCCAAAAAGTAACGGCGATTGGGGATTATGCATTGAATAATTCCGTTGAACATCTATCAAACTGTAATTGGCATAACAATATAAGCACCCATGAGGGCAAGTATTGTATGCCCCAACATCAACGCTTGCAACACATCCACATTCTGCCCTTTGGTTCTTATCTTTTGAAATATTTAAAGAAAAGCCTGAGATTTCTTCGATAAGTTTATCATCAATACATTTTCCATGCTTAATTCCCATTGCTGAGAGATCAATTTCTTCAGCACAACTTACTAGTTCAAAATTATATCGAGAGGCTATTGATCTTAAAATCTTGGCAGTCTCAATCATTTTGCTTACAGGAAACTCATGGATATTTGCCGAAGACATATTGCGAATTGTTTTTTTATATAAATCTACAAAGCTTATAACACATCTATTCGTTTTACCTTCTAGCTGTCGTGCTATTTGCTTAAATGATGACTCATGGAAAGAGACATCGATTTCATTTGTAAGAATTATCGGGTCATATCTCCAGATTATCCTGTTCTTTCCGATCATTCTTGATAATTCTGAAAATATTTCAATGGCTTCTTGACGAGTTGGAACGTTTGGCTCAAGTAGTTGGCCGTAAGCGGTTATAGTAAATTGGAAATAGAAATTATACTGTTTAAGTAATTTCAGTTTATCTAGCATTCTCTTGGGATTTTTTGACCAAAAAACGATACAATCAACAACCATTGGAGATAAATTAATATGGCTTATCTGGTGTGAATTCATGGGATTTCGAACAAGGAGATACCCTTCTTTAATTCTATTAAAAAACCATTCAGAAAAAAATGCAGGTATATCTGTACGTCTGCTTGCGCTTATTATCATTTTTACTTCCTATACTCAAAAAAGATTGTATTTCGGATTTCCATTAAGGGGCGAATACTCAATTTTTTTGGGATAGAGAAAGTAAGGTTTTTCTGAGGTATTTGTATCCAGGTTGAGCATTTATAAGGTGGATCACCACAATAAAATTGTCGATAATTTTTCAGCAATGTTCGAATTTTTCTATGAAAATCATCTCTTCCCATACTATTTGTATTAATGTCATTGAAAATAATTATGGCATCATTTTTCATTTGTGATGTTATGGCATTGCTTAAAGTTTGAAGAAATGCATCACCTAAACCATTTTTATATAATGTTGAGAAAAGTTTTAAAATGAAGATTAAATCATATTCCCCAAAATGATTAATTTCTTGAGAAACATCCTTCATCATAAAACGGGAGTTTGCACTAGAATATCTAGCACTTCCCCATTGGTCAGATTGATCAACGCCACAATATCTAAACTGAATATCCAATTTATTATCATTGATATATTTTTCTATAGCTATTAAGTCAGGGGCAAAACCGCAACCAAGAGATAGTATCTTGAGATCTTTATAACCAAGGAAATTTTCTAAAATTTTTGAAGCTGACAAATAATAATAAATTTCACTAGTATATGAGGGACCATAATTTATTACATAATAATTCAATTTTTTTTCACAATCATATTTATCTGGCATTCCATAAAAACCTTTTTGTAAACATGCAGAACAATTGCATATATGCTCACGAGAATGGCAACAAGGAAGATCCTTCAAATTTCTATCACATCTTATTAATAACTCGTTCATTATTAAGAAATGTCTCCTTAATTAAATTATATTTGAAGTGATGTTTCTGGGATTCTGATAAAAATATACATTATCATGGGTCAAGTCTCAACATTTTACAGACAATTCAAATTGATCGACTAAAAAAATCTCAAAGAAATAAGATCTCAAATATTGACAATTGTATGTTGAATTTTGAAACTCCCCAACTTCAGCGCACACTATGTACAGAGCGTTAGAACAAAGCAGACCGCGAAGCGACGAAGTGGAAATGCGAGGCATACTTTGACGTATGTCGCAGCGTTTCCGCAAGGAGCGACAAAGGTATGCAAAGTTATAACGCGCTGTGCCATTGTCTATGAGACGGCACCCCTACTTTGGCCGATCCCGACAGCAGTATATACGGATAACTGAACGCCATTGCATCATTCCTCATCTCTTCCGGCGGCGCTTCACCCTCAAACGGCGCTATCATGAGCGAGAACTTCTGCACACGGCCGTTATATGATGGCGCATACGGCTTTATATGATCAGCTGCCGAGGCCTGTATGGTAACGAACTTGCCCAGGCCGGTTTTCGCCGTCGGGTAGCTCCACTGTTTGCCCCAGTAGCTGCCGAAAGGGTTCATGAAAATTCTGGTGCTGCCCTGATCGAGCCTTGTGCGCATGGGGCAGAAGGCGAAACAGCTCGACACATCCGCGCTCTGCGCAAGAAGGATTCCATTCTGCCTGTCAGATACCGCAATCCACGCGTTTGTTATATGGTTGTTGAACGAGTCTATCTCGGGGTTATTCGAACATTCGCCATAGTTCAGCTCATATGAACTCACATGCCCGAAATAGTTGTGCTTTATCACTTTAAGCGGTGTTCCGCGTCTGCCGTAAAGCGAGGGCGTTATCTCGCACGGCCTGACCTCAAGCCACCTGGCGTCCCATGCCTGCTGTAGCCTTTCGGCCTTGCCTTTGTCATAGCCCTTATTCGGCGTCTTCGGATACCGGACCGTCATGTTCAGGTAGATATAGGGCAGCTCTGTTGCCAGAATTATCTCGCGCTCGAATTCCGCAATCTTGAGCCCGTCCGAATCGAAGACAAGACTCCCGGCCATTTTTTTTACGCCTATCACGCCGGGTGAGAACAAGGATGAAACGCTCCATGAGCTTACGTCCAGGCGCTTTCCGTCATATGTGACGCCGCTGTTCATGAAGAGGCCCGGCGATATTTCCTTATCCCTTGCCTTGATGCTGTTCACATTGCCCAGGGCGTCAAAACCTATTTTTATAAGACCGTTGTCCATCCCGTCTTCAGTTACCGTTACGGGATTTTCCGGCGGCAATGCGGATTTGCCCTCTGAAACCCTGTATGATTTTTTCCCGAGCTTTTCCATGTTCTCGATGAAATACAGGTGTCCGTCATGCACTGCTGCGGGTATGTCTTTGCCGCCGCAGGCAAGCCCACCGACCCCATCACTTACCGGTATTTTAACAAGGGCCTTTGAGGATTTCGGTTCATAGACAGTAGCTCCGCAGGATATGCCCCTTAAATAATCCGAGATCATGAACGTATTATCTTCAGGTTTCGCTACTGTTAGTAAGGCTTCATTGAAAGCATCCAGCGCAGAGCTTACCGCTGTCCAGACAAGACTCGATGCAGTCCTCAGCCGGGTGAGGTTCATGACAGGTGCGGCCATTCCGAAATGGGTCGTTGAAAGGGCCTTGATGCGCGCATCGAACGCTTCGGCCAGGTATTTGCCGATTTTGCCGGACACGAACTCAACCCCGGCCATGCCTGCAAGGTGCCTGGTTTGAAGTTCGAGAATCCTCGAGCGCTCTATGCCTGTCCAGAGTGCATGGTTATCCCACTTTTCGGCCCAGCTTGACAGCCCGTCGAAGCTTCCGTCGGCAGTATCCTGTCCGAAAGAGACGCTGCCAACTGCTGCATGAGTTTCAAGGTAGCGCCCCGGTGTTGTGAACTCGACATAATCAAGCGGGCTTATGCTTTTAACTATACCGCCCAGACCGCGGGCCATAGCCATCATATTTTTAAGTACGGGCACATCAAACCCGAACCAGAAATCGTCATCAGCATCCATGTCGATTATAAGAAGAAGATCCTTGGGCTCTTTCAGTGCAAGCTGTTTTTTCCTCAGCGATTTGACCCAGTTTTTCAGGCCCAGATTATCTATCAGGTCGCCGGCGTTGTAGCAGGGAAGGAGCGTCATCCCGCCTTCTACCCCGGGATATGAGAACTTGAGGGGGTTGTGCCTCTGAACGAGACCGAGCGTCGGCACGAAACAGCTGAAGCAGTTAAACGGTATCGAAGAATAGAAGAGGCTTATGGTGTTGATCCCGTACTTCGGGTAAAGCCCTATGTGCGCGGGCGTGTACATCATCTCCTGAGGCCGGACGATAGGTTTTACATTTTCGCCGAATATGTCCCTGAGGCCGGAACCTTCCGGGTTCGTTATCGCTCGTCCGATGGCCGCGTCGAACTCGGCGGCAGTGCTGGCCGAAACGAGCCCGTTGTTGTAGGACATGTATTCTATCTCATCCATACCCGAAGCTACCCTGCGTTTGAAGCCCTCGATAATATCCGGACAGTGGGCGGGCATTATCTTCTCCAGCGAGAAGTAGTTTTCGAAATCCCATGTCCCGCGGACTGCTATGCCTTCCGCATTAAGCTCATCTAGGGTTTTTATGATTTTCCTGATTATCCTTATATCCTTGCCGAACCCTAGTTCGTCAGGCGTATCGCCCCTGTATGAATGGTAGAAATTTCCGTGAAACCTGAACGAAACGAATATCTTTGCAGACATCCTCACCTCAGAATTTTATGGCCGTTTTCATTGCCCGGTTCTTCCCTTTGGACAGGTTGACTTCGATCATGTCCTGATATCTCTCGATAGGGAATTTGTGCGTCAGCATATCCTCTACGAAAACCCTGCCATCCTTGATCAGGTCAAGCGCCAGCTCGAAGACATGCTTCGGGCCGGTTTCGGTCATGGTACTGCCATAAGCGTAGACCCCTTTTATTGTCTGGAGCTTTAGCCACAAGGGCGTCGGGTCGAAGGTGACCTTGTTTCCTATGCCCACGAGGCTTATTGTCCCGCCTGCGGCCGCAACTATAAGGGACGCCTGTAGGGTGGGCGAATGGCCAACGGTATCGTACACGCGCTCGAACCCGCCCTGAAGTATGCGCTGGCCGATCATAGGTTTGTATGATTTTGCACCGGTCACCTTTTCCGCGGTTTCCAGTATGCCTTCGGCGGTAACCATGTCGGCCCCGGACTTTTTGACATACTCCGCAGCAAAGGGCGAAGGCTCGATTACGGTGATATTGCAGGCGATACCGAGTCCGCGAATGGCCTTTACTATCATGGCACCTATGACGCCGCCCCCAATGACGAGCACCTTTTCCCCGTCCGCAGGCCTGTTATCCAGAACTGCCTGAAGCGCCACGGCCAGGGGCTCGGTGAGCGTCGCGGATTCCGCGCTTACGCCTTCAGGCACGCGGTGGATCTGGCTTTTGTGCGCAACCATGTATTCTGCGAATCCGCCACCCCTTTCCCTGCACATGCCCATGAACATACCGGGCGGCAGATTGCCTTCTGCAAGGTTCTCGCAGTTTCCGGGGCGTCCGGCCCTGCATGCGCGGCATTCAGGTGTGATGCCCCTTATTCTGCAGCCCAGCATGGGCTCTACGGTCACGATGTCTCCTTTTCTGCAGACATCGACCTCGCCGCCCGCTTCAATAACCTCGCCGCAAAGCTCATGCCCGATAATAGACGGGAACGATGTGAAGGGGGAGGCCATGAGCGAATCCCGCAGGAACATGAGGTTCAAATCGCTACCGCAGAAGCCGCACAGATTCACTTTTATTTTCACCCATTCAGGCGATGGGATCGCGGGCTCCGGCACTTCATCCAGCGAAAGAAGGGACAGCGGGCTTCTATAGTAGAGATCAGGCTTCAGGCCGCCCAGCAGCTTGAGGCCGATTATTTTCGGTATGGAGTCTCTGAAAACGAGCGCCTTCACCGCCTTACCCCATCTTGAGCGACTGGTAGAAGAGAGGTGTGGCCGGACTCGTGGCTGTCGGGTCGGTCATCACGTTGATGCATGCGGGCCTGCCGGATTTGAACGCGCGCTCTATGGCGGGGATTATGTCCTCGTCTCTTGTGACTAATTCGCCATAGCCGCCCAGGCCCTCGACCACCTTCTCGTAATGTCTGGCGCCGAGCTCGGAGCAGATGAGGCGGTCACTGCCTATTGAAAGTTCCTGGCTGTGCTTTATCATGCCCCAGGCGCAGTCGTTGTTGACCACGCACACGATTGGTATGTTGTGCCTTACCGCGGTGTCAAACTCCATGGCGTTGAAGCCGAACGAACCGTCACCGTTCAGCAGCACGACCTTCTTGTCAGGATTTGCGACCTTGGCTCCAATCGCAAACGGAATGCCCGTGCCGAGACAGCCGAGCAGACCCGATGCGGTGCCGATAACGCCCGCCTTGTTCTTTGACGTAAACCCGACCAGGCCGAAATAAACCGTGTCGCCGCCGTCGGCCATGTAGATCGCATCTTCGCCTACTGCTTTCTGAATCTGCGAAACAAGTCGTATGGGGTGTATGGGATCGGACGGCGCATTGCGCAGCTTGAGCTCGCTTTCTATGAATGCATGGCTTGCTGCTCGCAGGTCTGAGACCCACGGATCGTGATTCTTCTTCTTTACCGTTCGCGCCAGCTGGTCCAGGACCGTTGCGGCGTCGCCCACGAGGCCCACGTCGGCCTGCCGGTTGCGGTCGATCTCTATCGGATCGATGTCTATGCGAACGACCTTGACATTGGGCGGGATGACCTGGCCGGACTGGAGAAGCCAGTTGAAGCGCACGCCGGTTGCGACGAGGACATCGGCCTGGCCGAGGCCCAGCATGAGCCCGGTATTCCCGACATCCCATATGGAAAGCGGATGGCTGTCGGGAAGTTCGCCGCGCCCGAAGTTCATGATGATGAAAGGCATGCCGGTCCTGTCAATGAAGCGCCCCATGGCATCACCCGCATTACTGAACCTGAGGCCGCTTCCGCCCAGGAACAGGGGCCGTTTGGCTTTGTCGATGATTTCGGCCGCTTCCCTTATTGCAGAATCATCCGGCCGCACGGCAAACTTTCTCACCTTGTGCTGGGGCATGAACACGTCCTTTAGTGCGATCTTTACATTCAAGATATCGGGCGGAAGCTCCAGGAAGACCGGGCCGGGCCTGCCCTCCTCGGCATGCCTGAACGCCATGGCGAGGTATTCGGGAATGCGCTTTGTCTCGTAGCAGGTGGCGCACCATTTCACTACCGGCTTGACGATGTCGAGCTGGTTAATTTCCTGCAGCGCACCCTTAAGGTCGTCTCTGAGCGGGTGCTTTCCGCACAGCACCACAAGAGGCGCATTGTCCAGACAAGCGTTTGCGATCCCGGTTATCGCATTCGTGAATCCGGGCCCGGCAGTTACAAGGCACACACCTGTCTTGCCCGTATACAACGACCATGCCTCGGCCATCATAGCCGCAGCCTGTTCATGGCGCACGTCGATGGTGCGGAGCCTGTATTCGGTGAAGCCGTCCAGAATCTGTTCGATATGTCCGCCGGAAAGGGCGAACACCGTATCTATATTTTCCATCTCCTTTAGATATTTGGCAACCAGATGGCCGCCCGGTATCATCTGTGTCATAAATTTCCTCCTGTATTAGTTCTTAAGCTTTTCTGCATTCGATGCGCATTGCCCAGCCGGATCATGTGAGCTTAACACCGTCATTGAACCACTGAATGTAGTAGGCCATGCCTTCAACCCTGATCTTGCCCTTGGCCGCGGCCTTGAACGTAGCCTTGTCGCTGCCGGAGATCATTACCTTTAGCGCGGTGGGAACGTCCGACCATACGAGCGCCGCATCAGAGGCGTGATTGGCCCCTGCTCGCGAGGTCACCTTTCCCCTGTCAAAAATAAAAAGCCGCCCACGTCTACCGTCCGCCGTTTTGATTAAAATTTTCAGGCGGATGGTTCCGATATAACCCTGAAATGCAGGATTGTTCCGTGAGGCAAACCAGAGTTTCAGAAAGAGGACAAACAAAAGCGCTGAAAAGGGCATAAATACCTCCACTATTTAGTAGTCTTGTCTGAAGGCCGGCTGTTTTGAAAAAATGCAATTCGCCGGCCTGATTAATTCCTTATGCGTAATGTTCCTTCACCCAGGGGCCTATCTTGAGCATGGCATCAGTATAGGAGACCGTTGTTTTCCAACCCAGCTCCTCTTTGGCCAGCTTATTGTCTACATCCATATCACGCCCCATGATGTCGACCGACATGCGCGTAACGGGCGGACGGATGCCAAGGGGTGTGAAGACCATGTCGCACAGCCACGCTATCGCCCTGGCTGTGCGGTAGGGGATTGCGGGGCCCGGCTTCTTTCCTATGAGCGCCCCCAGATCTGTGACGTAGCGCTTCCAGGTTACGTCCCAGTCGTCGCGCAGCTGGTAGATTTTACCTCTGGCGATATCCTTTGTCCCTGCGAGAATGATCCCGTTAACCAGATTATCGACATAAATGAGGCTGGCGCTGTAGACGCCTCCGTCAAAGAGCGGCACGGGCATGCTCAGCATCCTTTCCACTATATCTTTCACCCAGACGCTGCCCGGACCGGTTACATTGGCGGGACGGATTACGGTGCATGAAATTCTGCCGGCATTGTGCACCCTCATCACGAGGCCTTCCGTATCGAGTTTGGCGTCGCCATAGGGCAGCCCGCATTTAACCGGCGTGTCGCTCTCCCTGAAACCCTTTATATGGCGGGCAAAGCCTATAGCGGCAATGGAGCTGATGTATACAAATCGGGATGCATGATCGATGGAGGCTTCCAGGATATTTCTGGTGGCGTCATAGATGGCGGTGTAAAAAAGCTCTTTTCTGCCCCAGTCAGTGACCCGGCCTGCAAGGTGAAATACCGTATCAATATCTTCACACAAGCCCCGAAGCGTGTGAGGCTTCATAAGATCGCCGCGTCTGACATCCACACCGAGCTTAAGAAGCTCCTCAGTGTTTTCCCCGGGCAGGGCGAGAGCTCGGACCGTATGGCCCTCTTTGAGCAATTCCCTGGTCAGGACTGAACCGATAAACCCTGTCGCCCCTGTAACCAATGCTTTCATAAGCACCTCTTGAAAGGTTTCTGGCAAAGGTTATTATCCCACAGAGGAGTCTGCCTTACAAGCAAATGATTCCCCTGTAACGGGTATATATCTCTGATATTTCAAACGCTCAGAAGACGTTTCATAAACGGACATTCGGGCTCAAATATCATCTTTAATCTCATCATGAATGATGTTAATTTGCTTTTCATCACAATAATTTTCCGGGAGCAGACAATGAAGAGAATCGCGGTAAGAGGCGCTTACATAGTGGAAAATGCAAACAGGATTTCGACTGACGGTTACGTGCTCGTCGAAGACGGTAAAATTGCCGGTGTCACAAAGAAGCTGCCTGAAGGCGACTTCGAGGTGATCGGCGGCAGGCACGACATTGTCCTACCCGGCCTTGTCAATGCACATACGCATGCCGCGATGACTCTCTTCAGAGGCATCGGGGATGACATGAAGCTGGAAGTCTGGTGGAACAAATACATGTTCCCGCTTGAAAAGAGGTTTGTAGACGGGGATTTCGAATACCTTGGCATGATGCTGGCCTGCCTCGAAATGATAAGAAGCGGCACGACTGCATTCTGCGACGGCTATTTTTTCTCCGATGACGGCGCCAGGGCAGTGAAGCAGGCAGGCCTCAGGGCATGGATTGGCGATGTCATCAGCATATACCCGACGCCTTCTGTGAAGGACCCGGCAGAGTCATTCGAGATAACCGAGGGCATCATCTCAAGATTAAAAGGCGACGACATGGTGAAACCCACGGTCTTTCCTCATGCAGTTTACACCAACGATCTGGAATATCTCGGGAAGGCCCACGAGCTAGCCTGCAGGCACGATGTCATACTGCAGACGCACATAAGCGAAACAGACCACGAGGTAAGTGAATGCAGGAAAAGGTTCGGCATGTCGCCGGTGAAAGCGTACGACAGCGTCGGATGCCTCTCCGAAAGAGTTGTTGCCGCACACTGTGTGGCTGTTGACGACGAGGACATAAGCATTCTCGCCGAGAGAAAGGTAACAGTCGCGCATTGCGCAAAGAGCAACAAGAAGCTGGCCTCGGGAATAGCACCCGTGGATAAAATGCTGAAGGCGGGCGTCAGGATAGCGATAGGTACGGACGGCTGCGCGAGCAATAATAACCTTGACATGTTCAGTGAGATGTCCACGGCGGCGAAGCTTCAAAAGGCCAAGAACCTCGATCCTACCGTAATGAATGCCCACGATGTCCTCGAAATGGCTACATTGAACGGCGCCCGCATGTTCAGGATAAAAAACGGGGGAAGGATCGAAAAGGGAAGCCCGGCTGACATCATCGTTCTCGACGGAAATGCGCCCAACCTGGTCCCTGTCTACAACCCTGTTTCGCACGCCGTCTATGCAGCGCACGGTACGAACGTCAAGGACTCGATAATTGCGGGCAGGGTGGTGATGAAGAACTTCAAATGCCTGACCATAGACGAAAAGGCCATCATCAGGGAATGTCGCAGACTGCAGAAAAAGATCGCAAAAAAAAATTTGACGATCTGAAGAGGGGTCAATCCTTGAAAAAGCTTGCCGTTAAAGGGGCGTACATAATCAGGGGGCCGTCGGATTTCATAAAAGACGGCTATGTGATCGTGGATGGAGGCAGGGTAACCGACATAACGACTGAACTGCCTGAGGGTGACTTTGAGATAATCGGCGGCGTCCACGACATCGTCATGCCCGGGCTCATCAACACACACGGACATGCGCCCATGTCTTTATTAAGGGGTGTGGCCGATGACCTCAGGCTTGAGGACTGGCTCTTCAACCACATATTCCCGCTGGAGGCTAAATTCGCGGACGCCGACTTCGTATATATGGGTACGATGCTCTCGTGTCTTGAAATGATCCAGACCGGGACCACGACCTTTGCCGACGGGTACATGCTTTCGGATTATGTCGGGAAAGCCGCAGTGGAAGCAGGTATGAGGGCATGGCTGGGCGAGGGTCTTATGAAATTCCCCACAAAATTCATAAAAGACCCGGCAAAGGCCTTTGACAAACTTGAAGAGTATGTTCTCAGATGGAAAAGTAACCCTCTCATCAGGCCTACCGTGTTCGCCCATTCGGTCTATAGCTGCGAACCGGCACAGCTTAAAAGGCTTCAGGAATTCATAATAAAAAATGATATCCTGATGCAGATTCATGTGAGCGAAACAGAAACCGAAGTGGATAACTGCAAAAAAGAGTCCGGACTCTCCCCTGTGGGGCTTCTTGAAAAACTGGGCTGCCTTTCGGATCGTATGATAGCCGTACATTGCGTAGCCGTTGACGACAGCGATATTCAAATGCTGGCGAAGGCCGGGGTGTCCGTGGCCCATTGCCCGAGGAGCAACAAGAAGCTCGCCTCCGGCATAGCCCCGGTTGAAAAGATGGAAAAGGCAGGGGTGAACGTCTCACTGGGAACGGACGGCTGCGCGTCCAACAACAATCTGGATATGTTCCAGGAGATGGCTACTGCGGCGAAGCTCCACAAGGTTGACAGTCTCGACCCTACCGTGCTGGGCGCCGCAGACGTGCTCAGAATGGCTACTCTGAATGCCGCTCATGCTCTCAGGTTTAATGGGGGTGGCCGCATTGAAAAGGGCGGCCCTGCCGACATCATAGTCCTGAACGGCAACGCATCAAACCTGGTTCCTGTCTATAATCCTGTCTCGCACACGGTCTACGCGGCGCACGGCCTCAATGTAAAGCACTCGATAATTGCAGGAAGAGTCGTGATGAAGGACTACAAATGCCTTACGATTGACGAAGACGCGCTCATTGTCGAATGCCGCAGGATAAGCGATAAAATAGCCGCGTATAAAAACCTTTAGAAATTTAAACGGTCGTTTAGATTTAATGGTTTTACAGGCCTTTCATTTTTCCCACGTCCCGCCGGATTCGATCCGCTTCTTGATGTTCGTCACGATAGGGGGCAGGTCTCTGGCGGACAGGTGCATGTAAAGATATGACTTTATAAATCCGGGGACATTGATCCCAAACTCCAGCCGGGTCATTTCGTAGAACAGGATGGTGGTTTTATCATCTGCTTTCACGAAACGGAAAAATCCGGCGCTGAGCCTGATACTGTTTTTACCCTTCGGATCAGTGATGAAATCCACCCGGAAGTCATCCGGAACGATTGTGATGAAATGCGTGTACTTGACGGTGACTATTGTAAAACTGAGTTCCTTGTACATCCGCGCCCGGTTTCCCTCCTGATCGAGCACCCGGCTTACCGTCATTCTCGGGAAATATTTATACTGCTGGTCCAGATCAAGAAAAATCCGGAAGCATTCCTCAGCAGGGCGGTTGATGAGCACCGCCCCCCGTCCGTGTCCTTCATCCTTCCCGTCAGAACCCTTGGCGAGAACATGCTCAAAGATGGCCTCCCCTGAAAGGAGCTTTCTCTGGTTTTCCGGGGAAAACTGCGAAAGAGCCCTGGTAATGCCAGGGCTGGGAGCTGAGCCCTCCGCTCTGGCCGTCAGTGACGGCAGCATCAGAATCAAGATAATGCCGAAAGTGAAAACACTGAGCGTTCTTTTGAATATGCCCGCCATAAATAAAAATTAATTGGAACAGCTGAACAAGGCAAGGGGTATCCCCAGTGACTGCTGACGGCTAATTGAACTATTGCCGGCATATAGGATGTTTGATAAATTGAAAGCATGCCGAGACCAGAGAGAACAGACGGGGCAGGCGCCGCTCATCAAGGGCTGGAGGTTTTTAATTTTCAGGGGTCGCCTCTCAGCTACTCCAGAACAGGGCAGGGACCGCCTGTCGTCATGCTGCACAACGGCGGCTCATCCCACATCATCTGGGACGAAATCTCCAGAAGGCTCAATGGCGGCTATGAGATTTTCGCTCTCGACCTTCCCGGGTTCGGGGCATCTGCAAAACCATGCGGCGGGTATTCGCTTGACAGCTACGCGGCGATGCTTGAAAGGTTTGTGGACTCGCTCGGGCTTGCCCCTGTCTTTCTGGTTGGAAACTGCATGGGCTGCGCCATTTCGCTCGCCTACACAAATCGAGCCCCGGAAAAAGTCAAGGCGATGGTGCTCTGCAATCCGCTGACTGAAAACACTTTTCTTGGAGGCAGGCTTGGCCTGTTCCTCAGGATAAGGGAGAAGTTCCCGAATCCGAGCAGGAAAATCTACATGATACTCGGTCGTCTGCGGTTTACGAACTGGATAGGTTCTCTCATGACGCTGTTTCAGCTCGGACCGGCCGGTCGCGCCCGCCGCGTGCACAAGAGCCGTGAACTGTGCGCATGCTATGCAAGGCCGGACCAGATGGAATCGCTGCTTGGCGTCCTCGATGACCTTGAGAATTATTCGTTCATAGACCGAGATTCGCTGTGTGAAGGATCCCCTCCGATATGCACTGTCTGGGGCCTCAAAAACAGGGTGCTGTCTCCAAGGGCCGGACAGCGCCTCAATAAGGTCCTTCGCCCCGTGCGGCAGGAGTGGCTGCCTGAATGCGGTCATCTGCCCATGCTTGAGGAGCCGGACAGGCTCGCCACAATAATCGATGAGTTTTTCAGCAGCATCCGGGGTATGCCGGAAGTAATGAAAGATAAGGAGGTTGACAGTGGACCCGTTTCCCGATGACATCTTCAACATCGCTGACATCGCATTGAGGATAGCGCGTGAGGACCCGGAACGCATAGCGGTTATCGAACCGGACGGCCGAGACAACTGCGGAAAACGCCGTTACAGGCGCTACACGTATAGAGAGCTTTCAGCCGATGCCGAGTCAGTGGCGCCGGGGCTCAGGGAAATGGGAGTCAAGGAAGGGACGCACGTCGTCTTCATGGCGCCCCCAAGCTATGACGCCTGCGTCATGGGAATTGCTTTTACGAGAGTGGGCGCATTCACCATATGGATAGATCCCACGGTCGGCTACAGGAATGTGGCGGAGCGTCTGCGCAGAGTGAAGCCTGAAGCTTTCCTGGGCGTACACCTTGCACATATGGGGAGACTGATATTCGGCTGGGGTCCGCGCAGGATGCGCAAACTGCTGCTGGCGGGCAAGCGCGGCTTTCCTGGCGCCCGTTCTGTCGATTCGCTCCGCAGGCAGGCGCTAGCCGAACCGTTGCCGCCCAGGGTAACGCCCGATGACCCGACTTCCATCCTCTATACCACCGGCAGCACCGGTCCGGCCAAGCCCTCGCTCTACAAACACCGCAACCTGTGCCAGGTCTTCCGGAACGCGCACCACAGCTGGCGTTTTCACGAGGATGGCGGCATCCCGGTGGACATGGCCGTCTTCCCCGCCTTTTTATTCATTCCCATCAGCGCGGGCGGCACCATGGTTGTCCCGCCCATCGATTTCGCCCGTCAGGGTCCGGCCCAGGTAGACTCCGGGGCGCTGGTCGAGGTCATCAACGACTGCAGCGTGAAATCGCTGTTCGGATCCCCGGTGCTCCTCGAAAATATCGCCCGCCACGCCATCGCGAACGGTGTGAAACTGCCTTCACTCAAGAGGGTAGTTGGCGGAGGTGCGCCGATAACTGGAGCGGCGGAAAGGGCGCTGCTGCAGGTGATGCACCCTGAGGGCGAGGTTTCCGCCAACTACGGTGCCACCGAGGCCTTGCCCTCAACCGAGATGGAGGCGCGCGAAAACCTGGCAGAGGCATGGGGCCTGTCAGAGAAAGGCGCCGGGATTTGCGTGGGGCGGCCACTGCCAGGAGTGGAGCTTAAGATCATAGAAATCGTTGACGGCCCCATAGAGTCGATCGATAAGACGGTCGAGCTTTCGGGAAGCAGGGTGGGCGAAATCCTTGTAAGAGGAAAGCATGTGAGCCCCGGGTATTACCTTGATGAGGAAAGCGGCCGAAAGAACAAGGTCCCTGATGAGAACGGCGGGGCCTGGCACCGGTTCGGAGATACAGGCTATATCGACGATAGCGACCGGCTTTGGGTTTGCGGGCGGGTGTCGCAGCGTGTAAAAGCGGACGGCGGACCAGTGTTCCCCCTGATGTGCGAGCCTGTCTTCGATGCGCATCCGAAGGTCAGGCGGTGCGGCCTTGTAGGCGTGCCTGGCGAGGCAGGCGAGATCCCCGTACTTTGCGTCGAACTCGAGCCAGGGTTCAGGGATACCGACAAAGTCCAGCTGCACGATGAACTTCTGGCCCTTGCCAAAGGAGCAGGAACGGCAGGCCAGATTCAAAAAATCATCTTTATGCGCAGGCTGCCTGTGGACCCGCGCCACAATTCCAAGATAGAGCGCCCGAGGCTGGCAAAGTGGGCGGCGAAGCGCATCCGAAAACGCTGAAATACAACTAAATATGATTTTGTGAAAAGCATCTAAGGAACAAAATATTGTGAAAACCAAGTTCTTCATCATCGGCTGCGCCTTTCAACCTGACAATTGCAGCTGCTGATTTCTCCGGTTTATTTTTCCGACTGAGTGTGCCTGATGCCTAAAATCCGTTTCCCAATGAATCACAATTAACCGTAGCGTTGTTTCCAGACGATATGCATCCTTCACCGCTGGCGGAACTGCTTTATGAACAGTATGTTGAATCTCCGCTGCCGGGGCCATAACAATCACCTATACCACTTTTATAATCATTGAGATGATATGCACATGGTTTTTCATATACCGGCTTATTCTTCTTTTCTTCCATTATCCTCTCCTTAGGACATGTTTCTCTTATGGTATCAAAATTGCCTGGTGTAATCAACACATCCTGCTCATATCAGTGCGTGGAGCCAATCCCTGAATGCGCTGTAGCTTGCCTCCTGTTTTTCAAAGGCCGCAGATGCAGCGGCCTTTGATATCAGGGCTGCTTTATCGTAATTGACGGGGTCGTCAAGGCATCTGATGTGCCTGATATATTGCATGATAGTTCGGGCATGGTATTTCACATTCACGAAAAAATCAGGGGCTTTTCTTGAATCTTCGTTTACTTTAACCAGAAAACCGTCAGGCGGTATCTCTTCTTTTATGCCGCCTGAGTCGTTTGCTATGACAGGCAATCCGCAGCATATGCCTTCCACAACAACCCTGGAATACGGCTCCTCCCAGAGAGAAGGCACCAGAAGTATTCTGGTCATTTCATAAATTCTTCGTACATTCATATCCCACGGCATGAAGGTCACATTAGGCAGGTTGAACCCTTCAGGGTTGATTTGATTGCCGGGTTTCATGATCAGAAGAAATTTTTTGTCCCGAAGGTTGCTTGCAATGTTCAGAAATATCGCGAGGCCTTTCGCAGGAGTTGCGTTTATCATGGTGATATATTCCCCCGGCGCCCCGATATCGGCAAAGCCTTCAAGGTCTATTTGAGGAATCAGGTTAATGCTGTCCCGGTCATAAAACGATCTGAATTTATGTTTAAGAAAATTTCCGGTGCATATGAATTTGAACCCGGGTGCGGAATCTTTAAACATTTCGAAGTAAGGATTGAACCCATTTTCGAGTATCTGCTGATCGCTAATACGGTGCAGCCTTAGAGGCGAGAAGTTCAGACAGGCCTGCATAGAGAAGATATCTGAATTGAGTGTAAGCGAGGCATCGGTTTTCCCGGATGCTAAAATGCCGCCCCACAAATTCAATACATCATCGAAAACGTCTTTGATGTTTTGCCGGTATGCACTGATTATATTGATCCCGGAGAAATGAGCTTCGAAAGGGTACGGAAATCCGTTCAGATAAAATGTTATGCCGCTTTCACCGGTACGGACAACCCGGCCGCCCCTCTTTAGGACATCCCCGGCCACCCTTTCGTGATTAAAGCCTTTATCGGCAAGCCACAGGCATGAGACATCAAATCCATCCTGTGAAAGCTTTTTAAGGATGGTCAGAACGCTTAGTGTCCCTCCCGAGGAATTCATTATGTCCAGGCTGCCGGTTATCAGGCAAGTAATGCGCTTTTTAATCATTATCACCCAACCTCAACTGTTATCGACTTCAAGAAGCAATTTTTTGCAGATGAGAGAGAATAGCAAATAGTTCACGGCCAGTCCAACCATAGTTCCCAGCAACTGCTTCCCGATATGAGGAATATTGATCATAAGATGACTCGCGACTTATAAGAATCAATATAAGTTACGAAATAATCCTGATTGAAAAGATAGATATTAAGAATCTCTATTTTGTGACACCTTAAATTTAGTTATGGTTTTTTTGATATGTAATGATAAAATAGATATTGAAACAGAGCAGCAACAAGTTAAACCAGTTTCAGTATTAATCAAATTATTGTGAAAGCCAGCTTGCAGCAACATGTCATCAATAAGGAAATTAGATGAGAAAAGAACCGGTTGAACCAGCTGATATTCGCCTGCAGCAGATGCTGGAAAAGCTTAAGGAACAGGCTTTCCGGCTCACGCCACAGAGGCTTGCAGTGCTAAAGGTTCTGGCTGCCAGCAGGAACCACCCAACTGTCTCTCAGGTTCACGCCGAAGTTAAGCTGCGCTTTCCGACCACAAGCCTGGCCACGGTCTACAAGACTGTGCTGCTGCTGAAGGAGCTTAACGAAGTCCTGGAACTGGGATTCCCTGACGGCAGCAACCGCTACGACGGGCTCAGGCCCGAGGCGCACCCCCATGTGATTTGTACAAGCTGCCGCCGGATCATGGACCCGGAGCTCTCTACGCTCGATGAAATGAATGCCGAGATAGAAACCAGGACCGGCTACAGCATCCATCACCACCGCATGGATTTCTTTGGACTATGTCCTGAGTGCAGAAAGAAATAATATTTCTCTATTAATAATCTTTCTTATTTGCTACAATGTAGCGACTTCGTGACGGCCATGACTTATGGCCACACCTCTTAAGAGCGATCTGTCGCACACGGGAGGACGATATGCTGCATAACAATCATACCAGGGAAGTCAGCAGACAAAACGCATTCTTGACCACCATCCGGGTATTCATCCAGGACCTGATTGCGAACGGCCCGCCGTGATTATTTTTAGGAATAAAATATGGGTTTTTAAAAACATTATTCACATATCCATATAAAAAGGAGGAACGTATGAACCAGGATGACAAGATGAAGCTGCCGGGCGGTATTCATGATCACGCTGGCGGCAGAGGTACGGTGAACCGGGACTGGTGGCCTAATCAGTTGAGGCTGGAGATCCTCCACCAGCATTCTTCCAGGTCTAATCCGATGGGCGAGGACTTCAACTACGCCGAGGAGTTCAAGAGCCTCGATTTGGAGGCAGTAAAAAAGGATCTGAAAGCGCTGATGACAGACTCTCAAGACTGGTGGCCGGCCGACTGGGGCCACTATGGAGGTCTCTTTATCCGGATGGCGTGGCACAGCGCCGGCACTTACCGCATGGGTGACGGCCGCGGCGGTGCAGGCTCCGGCTCCCAGCGTCTGGCACCGCTGAACAGCTGGCCGGACAATGTGAACCTCGACAAGGCTCGGCGGCTGCTCTGGCCGATCAAGCGGAAATATGGCCGCAAGATTTCCTGGGCCGACCTCATGATTCTCGCGGGCAACTGCGCGCTTGAATCGATGGGATTCAGAACATTCGGCTTCAGCGGCGGGAGAGAGGACGTCTGGGAACCTGAACAGGACATCTACTGGGGCTCTGAGGACAAGTGGCTGGGAGACCAGCGATATTCCGGCGATCGGGACCTTGAAAACCCCCTTGCTGCAGTGCAGATGGGTCTTATCTATGTGAACCCGGAAGGCCCGAACGGCAACCCGGACCCTGTTGCGTCAGCCCGTGATGTGCGCGAAACATTCGCACGCATGGCAATGAACGACGAAGAGACCGTTGCACTCGTGGCAGGAGGTCACACATTCGGCAAATGCCACGGCGCCGGTGACGCGTCGCATGTTGGCCCGGAACCTGAAGCCGCACCAATTGAGCAGCAGGGCCTAGGATGGAAGAGCAGCTTCGGCAGCGGGAAAGGCGGCGACACCATCAGCAGCGGCCTCGAGGGCGCCTGGAAGCCGAATCCTACCAGATGGGATACCGGCTATCTGAAGGTTTTGTTCAAATACGAATGGGAACTTATAAAAAGCCCGGCTGGCGCACATCAGTGGCTGGCTAAAGATGTAGCCGAAGAGGACATGGTTATCGACGCGCACGACCCCTCTAAGAAGCGAAGACCGATGATGACAACAGCTGACCTCTCGCTGAAATTCGATCCTGTCTACGAAAAGATAGCACGGCGCTATCTGCAGAACCCCGAGGAATTCGCGGATGCCTTTGCCCGCGCATGGTTCAAACTGACGCACCGCGATATGGGTCCGCGCTCGCGCTACCTGGGCACAGAGGTACCGGCCGAGGAGCTGATCTGGCAGGACCCCATTCCCGAAGTCAATCATAAGCTTATTGATAAAAAAGACATAGCCTCCCTCAAAGGAAAGATCCTGGCTTCGGGCCTGTCTGTGGCGGAACTGGTTTCCACGGCCTGGGCATCGGCGTCAACGTACCGCGGTTCCGACAAGCGAGGAGGCGCCAACGGAGCCCGCATCCGTCTTGCTCCTCAGAGGGACTGGGAAGTTAATCAGCCTGCCCGGCTGTCAAAGGTCCTCAGGACGCTGGAGAGTATTCAGGATGAATTCAACAGTGCCCAGCTAAAAGGCAGGAAGGTCTCACTGGCTGATCTGATTGTTCTGGGCGGCTGTGCAGCCATCGAGCAGGCAGCGAAGAATGCCGGCCATAAAGTAACGGTTCCTTTCACCCCGGGGCGCATGGACGCCTCCGAAGCGCAGACCGATGCAGCTTCCTTCGCCGTTCTCGAACCTCTTGCAGACGGCTTCCGTAACTACCTGAAGAAGAAGTTTTCCGTATCGGCTGAGGAGCTGCTGGTTGACAGGGCTCAGCAGCTGACGCTGACCGCACCCGAGATGACTGTTCTTCTGGGCGGCATGCGGGTCCTGAATACAAACTTCGGACAGATAAGACACGGCGTCTTCACCAATCGGCCGGAGACGCTTACCAACGACTTCTTCGTGAACCTGCTCGACATGGGCACTGAGTGGAAGGCGGCCTCGGATGACGGGGAGGTGTTCGAAGGGCGCGACCGCAGGACGGGCGAACTGAAATGGACAGCCTCTCGCGTCGACCTGATATTCGGCGCCAACTCCCAGCTCCGTGCTCTGTCGGAAGTCTACGCCTGTGCGGACTCCCGGGACAAGTTCCTTCAAGATTTTATTGCGGCGTGGAACAAGGTTATGAACCTCGACCGTTTCGACCTTATCAGATCATAGGAGATATGTTTTCAAATGATTAAGACTACAGAGTAAAAAGATGATCAACCAATCGGAAAAGGAGGATATGCCATGACGGAACAGAAAGAAGGATGCGTAAAGCCGGCCCGCGGTCCGATTACCGCACCGGCAGGCGCGGCCGAACCACAGGCCGTTTCACCGAAGGAGGTCCCGATGACACAGGCGCGTGTTGGCAAGGAGGCTATCGATTTCGAGGCAAACGCATATGTTGAGAGCGAGGGTTTCAAGACCGTCCAGCTCTCCCAGCTCAAGGGGAAGTGGATTGTCTTGTGTTTCTACCCCGGAGACTTCACTTTTGTCTGACCGACGGAACTGGCGGCGGTCGCCGCCCTCTACGGTGAATTCAAGGCTCTGGGTGTGGAGGTCCTTGCCATGAGCACCGACAGCCGCTTCGTGCACAAGATCTGGCAGGCCGAGGAACTCTCAAAGATGGTCAAGGGTGGTGTCCCATTCCCCATGCTTTCGGATGCAGGAGGTATGATCGGCAAGCTATACGGGGTATATGACGATGCGGCCGGAGTGGATATACGCGGCAGATTCATAATCGACCCGGACTTCATCATCCGGGCAATGGAAGTCCTCACCCCTGAAGTCGGCCGAAACCCTGAAGAACTCCTTCGTCAGATCAAGGCCTTCCAGCACGTCAAGGCAACCGGTGAGGTAACACCTTCGGGCTGGCAGCCCGGCCAGAAGACACTCAAACCTGGTCCGGCTCTGGTTGGAAAGGTCTGGGAGGTCTGGAAGCCCTGATCGAAGCTGAATCATAGTTCTGCCCGAGACGCCCCGCGGTAATGATCCGGGGCGTCTTTGTTTCATTTTGAAAGATTCACGACTTAACAGCGTCCTGTTCAGCCGCAGAAACGAGCCAAATGCGACGCAGAGATGCAGATTTCAACGACCCTGCCTCAGGCCTCTTTCCTTTTCTTCAGATCCAGTGCCGCCTTCAGGCCTTTTTCGCGTATCACTTTTATCTTGAGCCCTGTCTCGCTCAGGCGGAAAAAGCGTTTGCCGTATTTTTTAAGAAGCCTTTCATCGATATCGAAGCCGAGCCCGGGTTTTCTGAACGGCTGCAAGACCGCGTTTTTATCAGGCAGTATCGGTGCGATTATCCCTTCGCGGAACTGAGGAATCCACGAAGGCTCTTCAAGCGGATATTCCAGCGGCAGCATGTTCCCCGGATCGGCCAGCACCATGTTCCAGTTCACGTAAAAGCCTATGCCGTTAGTCCATGTATGCGGCGAGTATTCCCGGCCCTTTTCATGGCATGCGTCTATCACCTTTTTCACCTGGGCGATGCCGCCCGCAAAGGTGGCGTCCGGCTGATAGACATGGAAGCAGTCCTTTTCTAGCATAATCTTTATCTCGTCCCAGCCGTAATTGAGCTCTGCGCCGGAAATCTTTATTTTTGAAATCTTTTTAAGCGCCGCATTGTCGTCGTAATTGCGTGATTCAAGCGGCTCTTCCAGCCAGAGAAGGCCGTTCGCATGGCAGGCCTCTGCAAACTCGGTGGCGCGCTTCAGGTCCCAGTTCGGTATCTTATCGACGATAGACACGGGCCAGCCCTGGTTGGCGTCGACCCCGAGGCTCATCTTTCCGCCAAGGCCTTTAGATACAGTCTCAATGTGGCGGATGTCGTCTTTGAGTTCTTTGTTCTTCACCCTCAGTTTGGCGGTCTTGAATCCCCGTTCGCGCATGGCCAGGAGTTCGTCGACCCTCCTGTCAGGGTCGTGCATCTCTCCTGTCGAGCAGTACACTTCTATCGGCCGGGCTGTTCCGCCCAGAAGCTCATAAACGGGCTTTCCCTGAGCCTTGCCCATGATATCCCAACAAGCGGGCTCTATCCAGAAATTGCGCCAGCCGAGGATTCCCGCCTGCTTGAGCAGATCCTGAGTCTTGCCAATGTCCATAGGGTCGGCGCCAATAAGGTAAGAGCCTATAAGGTCGCCGAGGCCCTCCCGTTCGGTTCCCATAGCGGAACCTGCACCGTAACCCTCGATACCGTCATCAGTAATAAGCTTTACAAGCGTGAATTTGTTGTGCGTCTGCGGATAGCCCGGTATCCAGGTCGGCCAGAAGGTTGCCTTGAGAGGTACTGAAACATGCCATAGTTCGATTATCTTGATCTTCATACCAACATCCCCCTTTCGGCATATAATATACACTTGAAATTTTTTTTATAAAGTTATTTTCCTTGGAATACGTATTATATTCTTATATTGATTTAAGAATTCAATTAATGCCGTCTGGCAAAAAAACATGAGAGGTGAAAGATGCTGTCATGCAAAAACAAAAATGATGTCTTTGCTGCCGTTAAGGAGTTCAATGTAAGTTTCATACAGTTCTGGTTTACAGATGTGCTCGGAAGGCTCAAAAGCTTCAGCGTCACGCCGTCCGAACTCGAAGAAGGCATGGAAGAGGGCATGGGATTCGACGGCTCGTCGATCGAAGGCTTCGCCAGAATCCATGAAAGCGATATGATTGCGAAGGCCGACCCTGAAACCTTCCAGCTGATTGCATGGCGCCCAGGCGACAGGCCTGTTGCACGGATGTTCTGCGACATAGTCACCCCCGACGGCAAACCCTATGACGGCTGTCCACGCTGGGCGCTCAAGCGTGTCCTCAAAAAGGCTTCCTCCATGGGCTACAAGGTCTTTATCGGCCCTGAACTCGAATATTTCTATTTCGCCAGCGAAAAGGCCCCCGTTACCATAGATAAGGCAGGATATTTCGACGGGCTTCCCATCGACCTCGGCATCGACATAAAACGGGATACGATATTCGCGCTTCAGAAAATGGGCATAGAGGTTGAATACAGCCACCACGAGGTAGCGCCATCTCAGCATGAGATCGACCTCAAATACAAAGAAGCCCTTTTTATGGCGGACACCGTCATGACATACCGGACAACAGTGAAGGAGATCGCACGGCAGAAAGGTGTCTACGCCTCGTTCATGCCGAAGCCCATATTCGGTGAGAACGGCTCGGGTATGCATGTGCACCAGTCGCTATTCAAAAACGGCAAGAATGCATTCTTCGAAGAAAAGGACAAGTATCACCTCTCGGCAATAGGCAAACAGTACATAGCGGGAGTTCTCACCCATGCACCAGAAATCACGGCCATATGCAACCAGTGGATAAACTCATACAAGAGGCTGGTCCCCGGCTATGAGGCGCCTGTCTATGTCTCATGGGCGCGCAGGAACCGTTCTGCAATGGTAAGAGTCCCTATGTACAAGCCCGGAAAAGCGAATGCCACCCGTATGGAATTCCGCTCGCCCGACCCTGCCTGCAACCCGTATCTCGCATTTGCCGTAATGCTTGCCGCCGGACTGAAGGGCATTGAAAACAAATATAAACTGCCGGCGCCTGTTGAAGAGGACATCTTTGAAATGAATGAGGAGGAGCGCGAAAAAGCGGGCATCATTTCGCTGCCAGGGAGCCTTTATGAAGCCGTTCTTGAGGTGCAGAAGAGCAATCTCGTTAGAGAGGCGCTCGGTGACCATATATTCCACAAATTCATCGAAAATAAAAAAAGGGAATGGGATGCCTTCCGGACCCATATAAGCGCCTTTGAAATAGAAAACTATCTGCCCGTTCTGTAAGCGCCAGGGGGGTTAGAATGAAAATATCAGCTGGTAGCAGATACTCAAGAAGGGACTTCATCAGGCTTGCCGGCAAGGGCGCAGGGGTTATTGCATTATCGTCCCTGCCGCTGGCTCTGAGCGCATGCGATCCTGACAGATATTTTTATTTCGCCGTTCTTGCTGACACGCATATAATAGACGAGTTCTATAATGGTCCGGAAAGTAACCCTGTTGACACCGAATCCATGTTCAAGACAGCCGAGCGCTACACTGCAGCAAGGGAGGTCATTAACAGCCTTCACCCGAAGATTGAGGCTGTTTTCATCGCAGGCGATTATATCCACAACTACCCGTCAAAGAACTATGATTTCTATTTCAGCAACAGGACGCGTTTCGACATAGTCAAAGAGATTACCGACGGCTTCAACATGCCTGTATATCCGGGCTTCGGCAATCATGATTATGACCTTCCCGACATACCGCTTGAATTCTCTCATGCGCTTTTCAGGGAAAAATGGGGGCTTGATCCCTATTATTATATTGACCTGAAAGGATTCCGGTTCATCCATTTGAACAATTACTTAGGCTGCTCAATGAATCCGGAAAGCACAAAATATAATAATGATCTAGGCTCGTTCGGTGAAGAGCAGCTGCTCTGGCTTGACGCGCTGCTTGCCGAAAAAAAGCCGAGCTTCATTTTTTTCCATCAGCCCATGATAATGATAATGCCCGATGAGGTGGGCGATCTCGATGTCTTTTCCGTGCTGAACAGCCACAGGGATTGCATTAAAATGGTCATCACCGGCCACTGGCACAGGTGGGTGCACTTCAGCAGGCTCTTCGGTATAAGCCACGTATCCTGCGCCTCGACCCGCTATGACGGCGACAGCTATATGATTTTCGAAATCGACCGCAATACACAGGATTTAAGGATTTTAAACTGGCCCTGCTATCAATGGCTTACATTTAATACTGCAGCATATACACAGGCTCAGCACAAATACCTTGCAAAAAAAGCCTGGGCAGAAAATACATAAAAAGCTGTGCGAGGGTTTTTTAAAATATCAGCCCTTCAGTTATTCTTTATTTGCGCCGATTAATTGACCTAGGCATGATGATGAATAATCCATTCCCGGCGTTTGTCGGTTATGCAGCCCTCACCCCGGAAACTGCACGCGATTTTGTGCTTTCCGGGCAGGAATCAGCGCTTCTGGGGCCCAGGGCGGTAAAAAAGAGACGTGACGAGTTTTTTCTCGGGCGGGCGGCATGCAATGCAGCGCTTAAATCAATCGGAATTGAAAATCCCGGACCAGTACTCAAGGGCCCATCCAGCGAACCGCTATGGCCCAGGGGAATTCTGGGGGCTTTGAGCCACTGCCCGGGGATAGCTGTCTGCGCCGTATGCCATGATAATATGCTCAGGGGTCTGGGTATCGATATTGAAGAGCTTCCCGGCGACATGCCGCAGGATGTCATCAGGCTGGTCTGCACAAAAAAGGAAATGGAATGGGTCGGAAACGAGCCGTATAAGATGAAAATGATCTTTTCCGCCAAGGAGGCGGCCTTCAAGGCCTTTTTCCCGTCAGTCAGAATGTATATGGATTTTAAGGATGCCGAACTTCAGTGGGATGAAAAAAAAGCCGCTTTTGATGCCAGACTTTTAAAAAAATATATCCCGTTTAAAGAGGGTTTTTCCTTTGAAATAGGCTCAAAAATAAATTCACGCCATATCCTGAGTTATGTCATGCTTTAACAGCCGGCACAGGTTTGTAGTCAGAACTTTTCGTCTATACCTTTCGGCTTGCCTACTCTTGTCTTAACCTGGATGACTTTCCCGCTTACTGGATCCCTCGGGATCATGTCCAGCACTTCGCCTTCAAAGGTGATTCGCCCCGCAAGGCCTTCACGTTCCATGTTAAATTCCATAATCCTTACAAGGTCCTCAGGCGTTATCGTGCCAGGCTTTTCCGGCACCACCCTGAATATGGCCTTGTCCCTCTCGACCTGCTCTATCTGGTATTCCTTGAAACCCTGCATATTCAGCGCAGGAACAACGAAGATATAGGGATGTATAGGTTCGTAACCGCCACCGGGTTTGGATATATAGAGTATCTCCTCGGTCCTGCCCTCTACTGTTCTGATGAGCGGTAGCCTGCTGCCACAAGTGCATTCTTTTTCGTCCATGATGAGCCTGTCATTGACCTCGTACCTGATCATCGGTTGCGCAAAGGTGTAGAGGTTGGTTACTAGTATCCTGTTGCTCGCTTTTCCAGGTTCCACAGGTCTGTAATTCTCGTCAACAGGTTCGAGTATGACCAGGTCGCTGTTTACGTGCATGCCTGAATGGCGCTCACATTCCCGCGCAAGCATGATGCTCTCGCAAGCGCCGTAAGTATTAGTCACATCGACTCCGAAGGCTTTTTTAACCATTTCCTTTGTTTTCTCTTCAAGGGGTTCGCTGAAGGAGATGATTGAGCTTCGCTTGTCGTCGAATTTGAGCTTCAGCCTGCCCTCAAGCTGCTCATAGGCAAGATAATGTAACGCGCTCGGATAAATCTGAAGAACGTGCGGTTGATATTCATTCAACTGCTCCACGAGCTTTTCAAGCGGAGTGAATATCGAGAAAAACCTGTTTTTCATCAGAGGGTGGTCTTCTACCGTGCACACCCTGAAGGTGACCACAAAGCTGGCCGAATGACTGTTGATGAGCATGATGTTGGCAATCTTAAGCGGTTTGTACACGATTGATTTCAGAAGGGTCAGAGGGTTGGCCGCGTCGTTGCTGCCCCTTGCCATTGCAACGGCGAACACGTTCCTGAACTCCTCCCAGTGGTAGCCCATAATCGCCTTCTCCCCCGTGGTTCCGGAGGAGTTGAGGATCACGAAATCGTTCTTGTAGTTGACGGATGCGTTCTCGGGGATCTTGAGATATTCGGTCAGGTCTTTTCTGTTGAGCCTCTTGTCTGTGACCAGCCTGTCATAATTATCCATCATCTTTCTTTTTGTGAGCGTAGGCAGATCGGTTATGCTGCATGTATCTATATTGATGTCTTTGTAATATTCCCTGTAGAATTCCGAATTGGCTACGGCATGCTTGATCAGACGGCGGAATTTGAGCTCCTGAAGTCTATTGATTTGTTCGGGATAAAGCTTCTGGTTTCTGTCAAATTCCTTTTTGAGCTTGAGTGTTTTCAGGACTTGTTTGGCGTCAGTCCAGTAATACCTTGCCTTCTCAAATAAACTTGCTTCCATAACAATTTCCTGCCATTTACAATTTTATTTTCACAGAATTATAGCACAGATAACTCTTGATCGCATAAATAAATTTAACAGGCGGTATAAACCATGCAGAAGCTTAAAGGATTTGAAAGGACATCTCTGAGAGGACTGGCCCACAGTTTAAGACCTGTTGTACAGATAGGAAAAAGCGGATTGAAAAACGAGGTGGTGGAATCCATCGAAGAGGCCTTTTCCGCAAGGGAGCTTATCAAGATCAAATTCAACGAGTTCAAGGAGGAGAAAAAAGCCCTCTCAAAAGAGATTGAAGAACTTACCAGATGCGAGATGGTGGGTATGATAGGCAACATTGCAATCTTTTTCAAAGAGAATGCAGATGAAACAAAGCGCAGGATCAAACTGCCTGTAAAGGGGAAAACCAGTGGAATACACAAACCTAAACAGTGAAATCATTGACGGACTGGCCTCCATTGCTGGCCCCGGCAACGTCATAACAGATACGGACCTGCTTGAACCCTATTCCCATGATGAGTTCGCAGAGAAAGATGTCAGGAGGTTACCGGCATGCGTTGTCAGGCCCGGCAGCACAGGCGAGGTAAGTGAGATACTCAAACTGGCGGACGCACATAAGATTCCGGTTACCCCCAGAGGTGGCGGGACAGGTTTATGCGGCGGCTGCGTGCCTGTTACAGGCGGCATTGTTCTTTCTCTTGAAAGGATGAAGCGCATAATCGATATCGACAAAGCTAACCTCATGGCGGTGGTCGAGGCCGGAGTAACTTTGAGGGAATTTTACGAAGCGATTGAGGGTAGCGGCCTTCTGTTCCCCCCTCATCCCGGCGATGAAGGCGCGCAGATAGGTGGGCTTATCGCAACTAACGCGGGCGGGGCGCGTGCCGTGAAATACGGGGTTATAAGAAATTATGTGCGTGGCATGGAAGTAGTCCTTGCCGGCGGAAAGGTTATTGAACTCGGCGGCAAGCTAATGAAGAGTTCAACCGGCTACAGCCTGCTCAATCTTATGATCGGATCAGAAGGGACGCTGGGAATTGTCACGAAAGCGACGATCAACCTTACCCCGCCACCCGGTGCTATGTTCACTCTGGTAGTGCCTTTTAAAACAATAGCCGACGCGATCAGGACCGTGCCATTGATCCTGATGAACCGTATCATACCGATGGCCGTCGAGTTCATTGACAGGAAGGCGATCATTGTGACCGAACAGCATTTGAACAGAAAATGGCCGTGCGAAGAGGGCGAGGCGCATCTTATGTTCATTGTGGATGCCCCTGACAGGGATGCTCTGCTTGAACTTTCGGGCAGGATTTCCGAGATATGCCTTTCCGAGGGCGCAATCGATGTCTATGTGGCAGATGACAGCGAAAAGCAGAAGAACGTGCTCACGATAAGAAGCCTCATGTACGAAGCCCTTCACGACCACATGATAGATCTGCTTGATGTGTGTGTTCCCAGGGCTTCAATCGACAGATTTGTGTATGAGGTCCGCGAGGCCGAGAAGGATTTCGGGATATGGCTTCCCGTCTACGGGCATGCCGCGGACGGAAATGTACATGTTCATCTGATGAAGGATGCATGGGATGATGGTGTATGGAAAGCCATACCGGATTCCCACGAAAAGGCCCGCGCGATAAGAGACCGGCTGCATGAAGCGGGCAGAAGGCTTGACGGAGTAGTGTCGGGCGAACACGGGATAGGTATTGTCAAGAAACAGTATATGCCTTTGTTCGTTGATGCCGCCCAGCTTGAAATCATGAAGGGAATAAAAAAGGTCTTCGACCCGAACGGGATCATGAACCCCGGCAAGGTGCTTCCATGAACGTGACTTCGGCTTGACGGCTCGCATGAATTGCCGGTAGAAAAATGAAAATAAAATTCAGAGGGGACCATGATAAGATTAAATGAAAACTACCTGAAGCTTCAGTCATCATACCTGTTTTCGGAGATAGCAAAGCGCTTGGCCTTGTTCCAGAAGGAAAATCCAGGCAGGGAGATCATCAGGCTCGGCATCGGCGATGTGACCAGGGCCCTGCCCAAGGCGTGCATAGAGGCGTTTCACAAGGCAACCGAGGAGATGGCTGATGATGCAACGTTCCGCGGCTACGGACCTGAGCAGGGCTATGACTTTCTGCGCGAGGCAATAGCCCGGGAGGATTTTCAGGCAAGAGGCGCGGAGATAAGCGCGGACGAGGTGTTCGTTAGCGACGGCGCAAAGTGCGATACCGGAAACATCCAGGAGCTTTTCGCAGGCGACATCAACGTTGCGATACCCGATCCGGTGTATCCGGTCTATATAGACACTAATGTCATGGCCGGCAGGACAGGAAATTATAAAGACGGCCGCTATGAAGGTGTTGTTTATCTTGAATGCACAAAGGAAAATCATTTCGTGCCGGAGCTTCCGAAAGAGCCCGTCGATCTTATTTATCTCTGCTTCCCCAACAACCCGACAGGGGCCACCATCACAAAGGCGGAGCTTGAAAAATGGGTCGATTACGCAAGGAAAAACAGGGCGCTTATCATCTACGATGCGGCCTATGAAGAGTACCTCCGGGATGAAGAACTGCCCAGAAGCATATTCGAGATAAAGGGCGCGCGCGAAGTGTCGATAGAATCACGCAGCTATTCCAAGACTGCCGGGTTTACCGGAACACGCTGCGCCTACACCGTGATCCCCAAGGAATGCATGGTCTATGATGCGGCCGGGAACAAACATCCCCTGCACGGATTCTGGAACAGGCGGCATACGACCAAGTTTAACGGTGTGAGCTACCCGGTTCAGCGTGCAGCCGAAGCAACGTATACGGAAGAAGGGAAAAAGCAGGTCAGGGAGCTGAGCGATTATTATCTTGAAAATGCTAAGCTAATCAGACAGGCCGTGACCGGGCTTGGCCTTGCCTGCACGGGCGGCGAGAACTCTCCTTATATATGGGTGGACAGCGGAAAAGATTCCTGGGAATTTTTCGGTATGCTCCTTACCCGGGCAGGAGTTGTTACCACACCCGGTGCGGGGTTCGGCAGGTGCGGCCAGGGGTTCATCCGCATCAGCGCATTCAATTCAAGGGAGAACGTCAATAAGGCCCTGAAAAGAATTAAGGAGGCTCTCAGGCAATAATGCCCACATATGAACGCTTTGAAGATTTGCCGGTCTGGAAGGAAGCGGCAAATCTTTAAAGTATAAAGGAGGTGCAGAATGGCAATCAATCCATTGGCAGGCAAGAAGGCCCCGGCCCAAATACTCGCAAACATCCCGAAACTGATAAGCGCGTACTATGTCATAAAACCCGATCCTGAAAACCCAGCCAACCTTGTGGAATTCGGCACATCGGGACACCGCGGTATGTCCATGAGCGGAAGCTTTAATGAGGCGCACATCCTGGCCATCACCCAGGCCATCTGCGAATATCGAAGGAATAAAAACATCACAGGCCCGCTTTTTCTCGGCATGGATACCCATGCGCTTTCCGAGCCAGCACATTCTACCGCCCTTGAGGTGCTGTCCGCGAATAACGTCGACGTCATGATAACAAAGGAATACACGCCGACCCCGGTCATCTCGCATGCCATACTGACCTATAACAAAGGCAGAATTGAAGGACTTGCTGACGGTGTTGTCATCACCCCTTCGCATAATCCTCCGGACAACGGCGGCTTTAAATATAACCCTCCCAACGGAGGCCCGGCCGATACCGATGTGACAGATCATATTGCAAAAAGGGCGAATGAGCTGCTTAAAGCCGGCAACAGGGACGTAAAACGCATTCCTTATGAAAAAGCGATAAAGGCAGCTACCACGCATGACCATGATTACGTCACGGCATATGTCGGCGACTTGAAGAACGTGGTCAATATGAATGAGGTAAAAGCAGCCGGTCTCAAACTCGGCGCCGATGCGCTGGGCGGTTCGGGTCTCGGCTTCTGGCAGGTCATTGCAGATGCCTATGGCCTTGATATTGACATCATGAACAATCATGCAGACCCGACATTTTCTTTCATGACGGTAGACAAAGACGGCAAGATACGCATGGATTGCTCTTCGCCCTATGCCATGGCGGGCCTCATAAGCCACAAGGACAAGTATGACCTGGCGTTCGGCAACGATCCGGATTTCGACAGGCACGGCATCGTCACAAAAAGTGCAGGTCTGCTTAATCCCAACCACTATCTTGCCGTGGCAATCAATTACCTCTTTGCCAACCGGCCCGGCTGGAGTTCCGATGCAGCAGTGGGTAAGACTCTGGTCAGCAGTTCGATGATCGACCGCGTTGCTTCAAGGCTCGGCAGAAAACTGAGCGAAGTCCCTGTCGGGTTCAAGTGGTTCGTTGACGGGCTTATTGACGGCTCTTACGGCTTCGGCGGCGAAGAGAGCGCAGGCGCGTCATTTTTGAGGCTCGATGGGACTGTATGGACAACGGATAAGGACGGCATAATAATGGACCTTCTCGCTGCGGAGATCCTTTCAACTACAGGCAAAGACCCGGCCGAACATTACCGCGAACTGACGGGTGCTTTCGGCAGTCCTGTTTACGAGCGCATGGACGCTCAGGCAAACGCCAGAGAGCGCAGCATTTTAAAAAAGCTCACACCTTCACAGATAACAACGGATACCCTTGCAGGCGAGAAAATTACCGCCATACTTACCAATGCACCCGGAAACGGCGCGGCGATAGGGGGACTCAAGGTAACCGCCCAAAACGGCTGGTTCGCAGCAAGACCGTCCGGCACCGAAGATGTATACAAGATATACGCCGAGAGCTTTAAGGGAAAGGACCATCTGGAAAAGATCAAATCAGAGGCCCAGGAGATTGTAAATTCAGCCTTTAGTGCGGCAAACGCCGGAAAATGACAAGGGGGCTCGGCAAATCATGAAAAAGCTTGTCACAGGCTCTACAGGATTCATCGGTTCGGCTATCGCGAGAGAACTCGTCAAAGATGGTGTTGAGGTGAAAGTCTTGATAAGAAAGACAAGCAACACCCGCAATATAGACAAACTCGATGTCGAAAGGGTGTATGGTGACATCCGCGACTGCGATTCCATGAAAAGGGCCCTTGTTGGCTGCGATACTCTCTACTTAACGGCTGCCTATTTCGCCCACTGGGCGCCTGATCCGAAATTGCTTTATGAGGTCAATGTCGGCGGCACGAAAGCAACCCTTAAAGCTGCTCTTGAGGCAGGAGTTGAAAAGGTTGTCTATACAAGCACCAACAACGCCATCGCGGCAAGCGGCCCTGTGCCTGCAAACGAAGAAAAGGCCTTCAATTACTGGGAAGCGCGCGACCACTACTCCATGTCCAAATATATCGCTGAAAACGAGGCCAGGATTTTCATCACAAGAGGGCTGCCGGTCGTGATGGTAAACCCCACGCTTGTCATAGGTGTGAACGATATCAAACCTACGCCGTCAGGACAGATGATCATTGATGTGGCCAGCCGGAAAATGCCCGGATATATTGACGGCGGGATCAATATAATCGATGTCGAGGATGTAGCCCGAGGCCATATCCTTGCAGCGGAAAAGGGCCGGGTTGGCGAAAGATACCTTCTGGGAAACAGAAACATAACGGTTCACGATTATCTATGGCTGATTGCAGACATTGCGGGAGTGAAGCCTCCTTCCTTGAAACTGCCCTACCACCTTGCGATTGCGTTCGGATATGCCTTCGAGCTTCTGGCTAATCTTACGAAAAAGCCCCCTGTCGTTACGGCCAGCGAGGTAAGGATTGGCAAAATGACGGAGTGGTATGACTGCTCGAAGGCCATAAATGAACTCGGTCTACCGCAGACTCCGATCGATGAGACTATAAGAAAGGCTCTCGACTGGTTCAGGAAAAACGGATATCTTTAGAGTTCCTGCAAATGGGCAGTGCGTGAGCAGCAGAAAAAGTTAAAGCCTGCTGCTCACCTGCGGCCGGGAAACTGACTATTTCACAAAAACCAGTTCCAATACCTCATCCATGTTGCTTACAGGATGGAAATTTATTTTCTTGCGGACCTCTGTTGGGATGTCCTCAAGGTCTTTTTCATTATCTTTGGGGATGATTATATCGAATATCTTGTTTCTGTGTGCGGCAAGAGCCTTTTCCTTGAGGCCGCCTATCGGAAGCACCTTGCCTCTCAATGTGATCTCACCGGTCATCGCTATGTCTTTTCTTACCGCACGGTTTGTAAGTGCTGAGATTGTGGCAACCGCCATTGTTATCCCGGCGGATGGTCCGTCTTTGGGAATCCCTCCGGCAGGCACATGGATATGGACATCCTTTTCCTTGTTGAAACTCGGGGAAATTCCAAGCTGCTCAGAACGCGAGCGTATATATGATATGCCTGCCTGTGCGGATTCCTTCATTACGTCTCCCAGGTGTCCGGTAAGCACGAGTCCGCCGCCCTTGCCGTCCTGGCTCTGCACTACTGAAACCTCTATGTAGAGGATCTCGCCGCCATACTGCGTCCAGGCAAGGCCTGTTGAAACACCCACTTCATGCTCCGTTCTCTCCTGTTCCGGAAGGAATTTCTGAACACCCAGATAGTTATGTACGTTTTTGGCGGTCACTCTATAACTCTTTTTGCGTTTGCTTTCCTTTTCCGCGATGTCGCGGGCGATCTTCCTGCAGATTGAACCGATTTCACGTTCAAGGTTCCTTACTCCTGCCTCTTTTGTGTAATGGTTGATTATGTCGAGTATCGAATCGTCTGAAAAATCGATGTCGGCTTCGACCATGCCGTTTTCCTTGATCTGCCTGGGCACCAGATAGCGCTTTGCGATCTGGAGCTTCTCATGATCTGTATATCCCGGAAGCTCTATGACCTCCATTCGGTCACGGAGCGGCCCCGGAATCGGGTCAATAAGATTTGCGGTAGTAATAAACATCACCTTCGAAAGGTCGAAGGGGACATTCAGGTAATGGTCCTGGAAACTGAAATTCTGTTCGGGGTCAAGTACTTCAAGCAGAGCGGATGAAGGGTCCCCCCTGAAATCCTGGCCTATCTTGTCGACCTCGTCTATCATGAAAACCGGATTGTTTGATTTTGTATGTTTGATCCCCTGAATAATCCGGCCGGGCAGTGCACCGATATAGGTCCGTCTGTGCCCTCTGATCTCGGCTTCATCCCTTACCCCCCCGATTGACAGCCTGTAGAAGTTTCTCCCGATGGACCTTGCAATAGAACGGCCCAGAGATGTCTTTCCGACACCCGGAGGACCCACGAAACAAAGAATGGCCCCTTTCTTGTCAGGATTGAGTTTTCTGACTGCAAGATATTCAAGGATCCTCTGCTTAACCTTGTCAAGGCCGTAATGGTCTTCTTCCAGAACCTTGTCCGCTTCTTTTATATTGAGCTTGTCCTCTGTGGATATCGACCAGGGAAGCTCCACCATCCAGTCGAGATATGTTCTGATGATATTTGCCTCGGCGGAATCGTGGTGCATCATCTTGAGCCTGTCAAGCTGCTTCGTTGCCTCTTTTGAGACTTCTTCCGGCATCTTGGCCTTTTCGATCTTCTGTCTGTACTCGTCGACCTCCTTGCCCTTGTCGTCGACCTCTCCCAGTTCGTTCTGTATCTGACGCATCTGTTCGCGAAGAAAATATTCCCTCTGAGTCTTGTTCATTTCGTCCTTGGCCTGGTTCTGTATCCTTGCCTGAACTTCGGTAAGCTCCATCTCCTTGGTAAGCAGCGAATTTACATGCTTGAGTCTTTCAATCGGATCGACTATTTCGAGGACATTCTGGGATTCGTCCACCTTGAGCCTGAGATTTGATGCGACCAGGTCAGCGAGTCTGCCCGGATCATCGATCGCCTCAAGTATGGAAAGAGCGTCAGGGGATACGATGCCCCTCAACTGCAGTATCCGTTCTGACTGTTCTTTGACGGATCGCATAAGCGCCTCTATCTCAACGGTGAATTCCTTGATCTCGGGTTCTTCAAGCTTTTCGATATCGACCGTATAGAATCCCCTGTCATCTTTTATGAAGTTTTTAATTTTCGCTTTTGCCACACCCTGGACAAGTATCTTTACCCTGCCGTCAGGAAGCTTCAGCATCCTGATAACCATTGCAATGGTACCCATGGTATAAATCTGTTCGGGTTCAGGCTCTTCTACGGAAGAATCCTTCTGCGCCACCAGGAAAATAAACCGGTCCTTGTTCAGAGCCTCATCGACAGCCTTTATCGAAAGCCCGCGGCCTACAAAAAGCGGGAGTATCATATATGGGTAGATGACTACATCCCTGACCGGCAGCAAAGGCACGTTGCCAGGGATTTCTATTGCCTGTTTCTCATTTTCCATTAGTCTCTCCTGAAAAAGTTCTATTTTACCTCTATGCGTTTAATCATTTCCACCTTGTATTCCGAACGCGCAATTCTTACTGTCAAAACCCCGTCCTTAAATTTGGCGTCTATATTTTCAAGGTTGAATCTTTCCGGGATTTCCAGTTCACGGCTGAATCCGCCAAAGCTCCTCTCCATTCTTATGTATCTTACCCCTCCGCCTGAAAGAGGGTCTTTCTTCATGCCGCTTATCCTTAATGTATTGCCAATTATTTCCACATTGACATCTTCCTGTATTACTCCTGGGATTTCCATCTCGATAAATAAATCATCGGAACTTTCATATACGTCGATCGATGGATAACATATTCCCAGCCTTTCTTCGCCCATTTCCGGTCCGAGCAGAAAACCCATTATTTCCTGGAATTTAAGGTTTATCATATTTATCTCCGCAAATTATTATAAGGTTCTTAATAGGTATACATCGGGATATGTCAAGCTCGCCTTAAATTTATTATTCGGGTCGCTTTCCTCCCCAGGGATTTTTTTCCAGACTCTCTTGGCAATCATTGCAGAAGACTTTGGGATCGATGTGGCCGCAACCGTAGCTCCATAAGTCGAATATACGGCATTTTTCACACAATGCCTTTGAACATCCGTCGCATAAAACGATGGCTTCATGAAGCCCGCACTTTTCACATATCCGGCCATTTTCTGAAAGAATCATTTTCCTGCTCTTTTAATAATATTAACAGAAAACTTCTATTTCAGGGAGCTTTAATAAATATAATATATAGCTATAATTTATAATTCTATATTGTTGACACGCTCAAGACCATTTGTTAAAAGTGCCACGTTTCCATACTTTCTTAGGGGGTGCCGCTTGAAAATTCTGGTTAGTGATAAGCTTTCAGCACGAGGAGAAGAAATACTTAAACAGGGTGGACTTCAAGTCGATGTAAAAACAGGCCTTAAACCTGATGAACTCAAAGAGATTATCGGTGATTATGACGGTCTTGTAGTAAGGTCAGCAACCAAGGCTACAGCAGAAATTATTGCTGCCGGTAAAAAACTCAAGGTAATCGGCCGCGCAGGTGCGGGTGTTGACAATATCGATTCCGAAGCAGCGAGCAAGCAGGGTATTGTTGTTATGAACACCCCGGGCGGCAATACTGTAACAACAGGAGAGCATGCAATCGCCATGCTAATGTCCCTTACACGTTTTATTCCACAGGCGACTGCGTCAATGAAATCGCAGAAATGGGATAAAAAAAGCTTTGAAGGCCGCGAGGTCTTTAATAAAACTCTCGGAATCGTCGGAATCGGCAGAGTCGGAACAATCGTTGCGACCAGGGCAATCGGCCTTAAAATGAATGTAATCGCCTATGACCCGTTCATATCAAAAGAAGCTGCGGACAATATGGGCGTTGAACTGGTTTCGCTCGATGAGCTCTATGCAAAAAGCGACTATATATCGGTTCATACTCCCAAATCAAAGGATACATTAGGGCTTCTGGGAAAAGAAGCTTTTGCCAAGATGAAAAAAGGCGTAATGGTCATCAATTGCGCAAGGGGCGGGATAGTTGATGAAAAGGCGCTTATCGAAGCACTCGATTCAGGCAAGGTCGCAGGCGCGGCAGTTGACGTATTTGAAAAAGAACCGCCTGAGGATTGGACTCTCCCCCTTCACCCGAAGGTAATCTGCACACCTCATCTCGGGGCTTCTACAGAAGAGGCGCAGGAAAATGTTGCAATAGCCGTAGCCGAGCAAATGGTCGATTACCTTAACAACGGAGTCATCAGAAATGCAGTGAATGCACCATCGGTAGGACCGGATATGCTTCCCAAAGTAAAACCATATATTGAGCTTGCCGAAAAAATGGGGCTTTTCATGGGCCAGCTCATTTCAGGTAGAATTCGCAAGGTAACAGTCAATTATTGCGGAGCAGCTTCTGGAATCGACACAAAACCGGTAACGATTTCAATGCTCAAAGGGCTTTTTGCAGCCATCATGGATGACGTCAATTTTATCAATGCGCCGATTATTGCCAAAGACCGAGGAATAGAAGTTGTCGAGTCTAAAACAGAAAAAGAAGAAATTTTCACAAATACCCTGGAACTTGTGGTGCAGCTTGATACAGGAAAACGCTACCTGGCAGGAGCCGTCTTTACATCTGACGACCTCAGAATAGTCAAGATCGACAATTATCCGATTGAAGTCACACCGGAAGGAAACATGCTTGTCATCTACAATAAAGACCTGCCCGGGACCGTTGGAAAGATAGCTTCCACTCTTGGAGATGACAAAATCAATATCGCAAGACTTTTCCTCGGCAGAGACAAGAAGAAAGGCACCGCGATAATAATCATCAATCTGGATGCAGAAGTGCCTGAGTCTGTCGCTGAGAAGATCAGGAATGTCTCAAATACTCTATCGGTTCAGAAGGTTACAATCTGACAGGAGAAGAAAAACATGGCAAATTTAGTAATTGTCGGCGCGCAGTGGGGAGATGAGGGCAAGGGAAAGGTCGTTGATCTCCTTACGGAAAAAGCCGACCTCATCATACGATTTCAGGGTGGAAACAACGCAGGCCATACTCTGGTAATTGGCGACAACAAGGTCGTGCTCCACCTTATACCTTCAGGCATACTGCATAAAAACAAGATGTGCGTTATCGGTTCCGGTGTTGTGCTGGACCCGGAGATCCTTCTTGGAGAAATAGATGCACTGAGATTGAAAGGTCACGACGTTACGCCGGAAACGGTTGCAATCAGCGACCGGGCACATGTTATCATGACTTACCACAAGGTGATCGATCATGCCAGAGACGCTGCTCGTATCGGTACGACCGGCAGGGGGATCGGGCCCGCATATGAAGACAAGGCCAGAAGAACAGGCATACGCGTAATTGACCTTATAAATCCCGAACTTTTAAGAAAAAAAATCGATGCCTTCTGGGATGAGCGCCAGGAATATATAACAAAAATCCTCAAGGCTAAGGCCCCGGACAAAGATGAACTCATCGAGAAACACATAATATTTGGAGAACGTCTAAAACCATTTGTTACCGATGCCTCAATCCTTATCGACAAGGCAGTCAAGTCAGGCAAAAGCCTTTTATTCGAAGGCGCACAGGGCGGAAATCTGGACATGGATTTCGGGACATATCCGTATGTCACATCTTCAAATACGATTGCAGGTGCCGCCTGTACCGGTTCAGGCATAGGACCCACCAAAATCAGCACGGTGCTTGGCATATGTAAAGCATACACGACAAGGGTTGGCGGTGGACCTTTCCCGACGGAACTGACGGACGAACTGGGTGAAAGGCTGCGCGCATTCGGCGGAGAATACGGTGCTACGACGGGCAGACCCAGAAGATGCGGATGGCTTGACCTTGTGGCACTAAGACATACCGTCCGTCTCAGCTCGATAAGCCATCTTGCCATAACAAAACTCGATGTTCTTTCGGGGCTTGATACTTTAAAAGTCGCCACGGCCTACAGGTCAGGAGATACGGTAATGGAAAGCATGCCGGCCGATCTGGAGCTCTACCCCGAAATTGAGATAGCCTATGATGAACTCCCCGGATGGGAAGAAAATATTTCCGACATAAAGAAATATGAAGACCTTCCTGCAAACTGCAAGGCTTATATCGCTTACATCGAGGATAAGCTGGGCGTTAAGGCTGCAATAATATCAACCGGGCCGAAACGGGATCAGACGATAATCGTAGAAGACTTATTCTAAAACAAAGGGCCGGAAAAACCGGCCCTCTTTTTTATCTTTCGGCGCAGACCGCGCCATTCTATTTACCCTCAGGACGGACCGCACGAGGTTGATGAACATGTTCCGCAGCCTGATTTTCCCGAAGCGGTCATGGACATTTTTTTCACAACATTCCCGGACTCACATTTGGGGCATTTGATCTTGTCTTTACTGCTCAGAGAAACCAGCTTTTCGAAATTGTTATCGCACTTCTTACATCTGTATTCATAGATGGGCATGATCCTCTCCTTTCGTTTTCTGAGTAGTGCCTGAGCTTTATTTTGTCAAGGCCTCCCATTCATCCCAGGCCGTTTGCTGCGATCACCTTTGCATACCACTTTCCGCCCTCTTTTATCGTACGCTTTTGAGTGGCGAAGTCTATACCAATGAGACCGAATCTCATGGAATAGCCCTTGTCCCATTCATAGTTGTCGGTCAGCGACCAGCACATGTAGCCCTGAACCGGGATGTGGTTCTTTATCGCCCTATGAACCTGTCTGATGTGGGCATCCATATAGAAAATCCTTTGAGTTTCATCTGTTGTCCCTATGCCGTTTTCCGTGATTATTATCGGCAGTCTCACCTCATTTCCGAGATACTCGAGACAGTCATATATACCCTCGGGATAGATCACCCAGTCCATGTCAGTCACAATATCTCCCGGTTTCGAGGAAACGTTGGTCAACCCTTTCTGGTAGCTCGAACTGTAATAGTTGAGGCCTATGAAATCCATCGCACCTTTGAGTCCGGGCATTTCATCCCACAGGCCAAGCGGCGCACCTATTCTTCCTGTCTTTACGCCTTCGAAAAACCTCAGGTTGGCAGTTATATCGGCAACCTTTGCCCCGGCCCTGTCTAAAAATACATCCGGTCTGTAAGGCCTGAAATGCATAAAGGCGAATGCAACCCCAACAGGAGTCTTCGGGTAATATTTTTTTATTGTATGAAAGGATGCCTGATGCATGTCGAAAAAGGTCCGGTAGACCTTTATAAATGCGACAGGATTCTTTTTGTATGGAGGGAAAAGCCCTGCGAAGTATCCGCCCAGCGGCACGACATTAGGCTCGTTTATCGGCAGCCAGTAGTCGACAAGGTCTCCCAGCGACCTGACGATAATGTCAAGATACTCCCTGAAATACTTCATGAAAACAGGCCTGTTCTCAAAGCCTCCATGGGCCAGCACCCATATGGGGATTGTAAAATGATGGAGGCAAAGCATGATCTTCATACCGTTAGCCTTTATAGCCTCTAGAATTTTCCGGTAATGGACGATGGCGGTTTCATCCACTTCGCCTTCAGACGGTATCACCCTTGACCATTCGATAGACGGACGGTGAATCATTATGCCAAGTTCCCTGGCAATGGCATAATCCTCATCGTACCGGTTCCAGTGGTCACAGGCAATCCCGCAGGGTTCTTTGAACTTTCTATGTTCAGGCAGCTTTCTCATGTCCATCTTTTCCATGAAATACCAGTCGTTGTTGAAATTTCCACCTTCTGTCTGATATGCCGATGCTGCAGAGCCCCACATGAAGTTTTGCGGAAATAAGATTTTATCCATTTTTAATCTCCCAAGTTCTTTAATAATCATCAATTATACTCAATACCCATCTTCATCAAGAGATACCATTCAAGCAAAATCCCTATGGACAACAACATAGGAATTTTAGATACTATTGATGATAAATTTGATATTCAATAGATGGAGGATTTTCTGTGAAGGCACTATTCGACAGATTTATCAGACACCTGCAAACAGGCATAAGCATAAAGGAACGGCTCATCTGCACGGTAATAATGTATCTGTTTTTCTGTGTCGCATATCTTACCGCCAACCGTTTCATCGATATGAGCAGCTGCCATAATATTTCCACTCCGGTGGATGAAGCGCTACCGTTCATGCCTTATTTTATTTATCCGTATTCCTTCATATATATATTTTCCATGCTTCCTTCGCTCGTATGTGAAAACCGTTCACTCTATTTCAGAACGGTTGTCGGCTGTGGCCTTTTGATACTGACCTCAGCAGTAATATTTGTCCTTTTTCCTGTAAGCATCCCCAGATCGTATGAACTCCCTGCCGGTTTCACCGGGTGGATATTTTCCCAGCTCGAATGGATTGACAATCCCGTATGCGGATTTCCCAGTCTGCATGTAGGGTTGACGCTTCTTGCCACATTTTGTGTCTTCAGGGAAAACCGCATACTTGGCTGGTTCTGCGTCGTAGTTGCAATGCTTACAGTCTTGTCTACGCTTCTCACCAAACAGCATGTATTATGGGATGTAATAGGCGGAGCCATCATGGCGATATCAATTGACCTTCTTATACTACGAAACTGGATAAGTTATCTTATCCCCCTTGAATACGCCAGGCAGGAATTCAACAGGGTAAGAGACAATTTCAAGTTTTAGGTTTAGATTTTTATCTTGTTGCCCTTTTGATAAGCCTGTTTTTAACAGCGGAGCTTGTGAGTTCCCGCAGGGCGTCGGCGGCTATCCATCTGCCGGCTTTTGTGCCTGAGAGGCGTATTCTGAGTGAAAGATCAACTGCCCTTCCGTTGAGATAAAGATTGCGCTTACCGATCTGCCGGATAGCCCAGTTGACGGCCTTTCTGACCATTGGCCTGTCGTCGCCGGACTCGCTTGCTATAAAAGGATAAAACAGTTCGAACAGCTCGTCCGGCGCCTTTTTATCGGCAACGGCAATCCTTGCCATAAGGACAAATCCGGCACGCTTGATAAAGGTTTCTTCCCTTTTGCTCCATTCCAGGGCTTTTTGAAGGGCATAGGGTGTTTTCTGGAAAAGGTTTGAACATACCTGATCGCACACATCCCATGAATCGAAGTCCGAGGCCCATTCTTCCATCTGTTCCGGCAGCACTTCCCTGTGGTTATCGACAAGGGATGCAAGTATTCTTGCCTCGTGAATTCCGCAGTCCCATAAAACGAGGGCGCATTCGTGGTCTTTCCCGATCTCTTTTGCCATTGTCCTGAGTCTGGGCATTGAAACACCAAGAAGAGCACCTCCGGGATTAATCCCGTAGCGCGCCATGCCGGCAGCGTTGGCGGGGTCAGCCAGAGACTTGAGCTTTACAATGACATCCTCAGCATTCATGCAATTTTCACGGTTTTCATGCCGACCTCAACAAGACTAATGTGCGCTGACTGTTCTTTCCGATGCCCATTCCCTCAGGTCTTCGATCTGTTCTGCGCGGATTACCGATAAGGGTTTTGTCCTGCCTGTTTCAGCAATGAGCATATCGTTTGTAAGTTCGCAATTGGCGGAAAATGCGCCGTAAAGTCCTGATACGACCACCTGTTCGATCTCAGCTCCGCTGAAGCCGTCGGCGGCCTTCGCCAGGGTCTCAATATCGAATTTCGCCGGGTCTTTTCCGCGTCTTTTCAGATGGATCGAGAAGATGGCAGCCCGGCTCTCGGCATCGGGCAGATCCACAAAGAAGACCTCGTCGAAACGGCCTTTCCGCAGGAATTCGGGCGGTAATTTTTCAACATCGTTTGCCGTCGCCACCACGAATACATCACCCTTCCTGTCCTGCAGCCATGAAAGGAATGTCCCCAGCACCCGCTGTGACACGCCGCCGTCCTCGCTTCCGCCTGAGGCAAACGCCTTTTCTATCTCGTCTATCCAGAGGATTACCGGCGCCATCTTCTCAGCCGTCTCCATGGCGCGCTTGAAGTTGCGCTCGCTCTCACCTATATATTTGTTGTACAGGTTGGAAGGGTCCATTTTAAGAAGCGGCAGGCCCCATTCCATTGAAACAGCCTTGGCACACAGGCTTTTCCCTGATCCAGGCACACCTAGCAGGAGTATTCCCTTTGGGAAAGCGAGCCCGAAAGAAACAGCCCTTTCCGGTTCGGTTATTATCATCCTCCTTTTGTTAAGCCAGTCCTTCAGTGTGGCCATATCCGCAATTTTCGACATGCCGTGCTCAGCAGGGAAATATTCCAGCAGACCGTCCCTTTCCACGACAGTCCTTTTTGCGTCAATTACCTTCTGGATGTCTTTTGCATTAAGACCGCCGTCTTCAATTATGGCCCGGGTCAGTATCTTTTCCGCCTCAAGAAGCGTCAGCCCCTTAAGGTTGTTCAACAGCTGGTTCAGTTCATTCTTTGTTATCTCAATCTTGACGTCGGTCTTATGTCTAAGGTCGCGGATGATATTATTGAGCAGTTCTGAATATTCCTCTCTTCTGGGCGCCGGGGGAGACACTTGAGCCAGGTATGGCTTCAGGTTTTCGGGAATATTCATGTCGCTCCCGGTCAGGATTGTCGAAGCGTCCAGGGGAGAATACTTTCTTGCGGCATCTAATAGTCTGGCCGCAATTGCAGGATCACTTAGAAAAGGCCCTAATCCCTCAAAAAGATAGATCGCGGGAAAATCAGAGCTGATGACATGGTCCAGGGCTGCTTTCGGTTCAGTTGTCATATAAACCGGGCCGTCCATGTCCGTACGCCTGAGACCGTGCGTAAGGGTCCAGATAAAAAGTTTCAACCCGAGAGAGTCTGCCAGGTGCGACAGCAGGCTTTCCGTCCGATCTTCTTCGGCGGTTTTAATCCATATCAACCCGTAATGCGACTTTATCAGAAGGGCAATTTCCCTGACAATATCAGGGATGGCACCGGGAGAAGGTTTTTCGCATTCCTTCTCCTGATTTTCTGCTTCAGGCTGCTTTCCCAGCCTTGCCTCGACCCTTGCATAAATAACACCGCAGCGGGGGCATTCGGTCAGAGGCCCCGGATCGACATCATTTCTTATATATCCGCATTTAAGACATTTCTTTCCCATCAAATATTCCTTTACAGAAGATTATATAGAACCTTGGGTTTCTTTCTTTTTACAAAGTGCTCTCCGGCATAGGCCAGCCTGAACAGGACATGCTCTTCCCATGGCCTTCCCATGGCCTGAAAACCGACTGGCAGCCCTGCGCTGTCGTAGCCTGCCGGGAATGTTATCGCAGGGAGCCCTGTAAAGTTTGCAGCCACCGCGAACCTCATTATCTCGGTAAGGGTGGTCAGGTCGGAATCTCCGTCGGGCAGGGCATCCAGAGGTATTTTCGGTGCGGTTATACCTGTCGCAGGCGTTACAATCACATTCACTTTCTTAAGCGCACGACCGAAATTTTCAATAGTCCTGGTACGTACACGCTGCGCCTGAACATAATCCCTTGCCGTAAAGCTGCGCGCGAGCAGCAGACTCGTCTTCACCTCGATGCTGAAATCGTTTTTGTGCTCTTTCCAGTAGCGGTCCATACAGGTGCACATCTCTGACGTTATGGTTATCACGTGGCTTATGCGGGTCGCTTCAAGTCCGGGTATCGTAACATCAACCACATCCGCGCCAAGGCCTGCCAGATGATTAAGCATTGCCTCGCACCATGAAACGACATCCGGGCTCGCATGTCTGAACCAGGGCCAGTAAACGCCGATCTTCAGATCTCTCAGGTCCGTGTTCGTTATGCCCTCATAAACTGGTTCGGGCTGCTTTTGCGAATTCGCGTCTCTGCCATCCGGACCCGCCATTACGGCATAGGACAGAACCGCGTCCTTAACATTTGCCGCGATTGGACCAAGGTGCGCAACACTCCAGCATAAAGGAGCTGCGCCGTATTCGCTGATGCGCGCAAAAGTGGGCTTGATTCCGATCGCTCCGCAAAAAGAAGATGGTATGCGGATTGAACCGCCCCCGTCAGCCCCTATTGCAACGGGACACAGTCCAGCTCCTACGGCGGATGCAGGCCCGCTTGAACTGCCGCCAGTATAGTGATCGGGGTTGTACGGATTTCTTGCAAAACCGTGATGGGGATTCTGTCCTGTCACACCTATGCCTATTTCATGCATGTTTGCCTTGCCTATAAGCATGGCGCCTGCAGCACGCATTCTTGCAACAACGGTTGCGTCTTCCTTTGCAGGGTGGCTTCCGATAAACCTTGTGCCGACCGTGGTCGGATACGGCACCATATCCACTTCGTCCTTGACTCCCACAGGCACTCCGTCAAAAGGCCCCAGGGGTTTACCTTCTTTGTAGCGGGCTTCAGATTCTTTTGCCTGCCTGACCACATCGTCTTTACGGCATGCTATAATGGCCCTTAAAGGTGGATCAGCCGAATTGCTCTCTTCAATTGCCCTGATAACCCTTTCGGCGACTTCAACCGGTGTTGTCTTTCCTTCTCTGTATGCATTCACATAATCTGCTGACGACGCAAATTTGAATCCTTCCGGCTTCGCGCTTTCTGCAAATTCAGGCAGTTTAATCTCGCCTTTTGCCGGACTGCCTTTAAAACTCCGGTAAGGATAAAATGTCGGCGGCTCATCGATTTTCTGCTCCCTCAGCGCTGTTATGCCTGCATCCTTCATAAGCTTGGGAATCAGAAGAGGGCTTAGTCCGGAATCCAGCAGCCTGACAAAGACCTTCAGGGACTTTCCTGCGAGCCTGGGCAGTTTTACGGATTTAAGATCGTATGCATTAGTTTCCATATTCACCCCCTCCTTTGTAAGCTGATAAGCTGTTTAGCTGCTAAGCAATAGATGTCATTTATATTAATCCAATTTCCTGATTTATAATTTTTTGCTTATCAGCTTATCAGCTCAGCAGCTTAATTACGCCCTCGTGAGTCTTCTATATTTTATGCGGTGCGGAGTATCCGCTGCAGCACCCAGGCGCCTTTTCCTGTCTTCTTCATATTCAGTGTAGTTGCCGTCGAACCATGAGACCGTGCTGTCGCCTTCAAATGCCAGTATATGGGTTGCGATACGATCCAGGAACCACCTGTCATGGCTTACGACTACCGCGCATCCGGCAAAGTTTTCCAGGGCCTCTTCAAGCGCACGCATGGTGTTTACGTCAAGATCGTTCGTCGGCTCGTCCAGCAGGATTACATTCGCACCGCTCCCCAGCATCATTGCAAGATGAACGCGGTTTCTCTCTCCTCCCGAAAGGGAGTTAAGCTTTTTCTGCTGGTCCGTGCCCGAAAAGTTGTAGCGGGCAACATAGGCGCGCGAGTTAATCTCGCGCCCTCCCAGCACTATCATGTCCTTCCCGCCGGAGATGGTTTCCCATATGGTTTTATCAGGGTTGAGAGACTCCCTGCTCTGATCGACATGGGCGAGCTGAACGGTTTCGCCGATACGGATCGATCCGGAATCGGGCGTTTCCTGTCCGGTAATCATCCTGAAAAGCGTGGTCTTTCCGGCCCCGTTTGGACCGATTACGCCGATGATGCCTCCGGGAGGCAGCATGAAGCTCATGTTTTCAAAAAGAAGATTCTCACCGTAGGCTTTCGACACGTTATTTGCCTCTATTACAACATTACCGAGCCTGGGGCCTGGCGGTATATATATTTCCAGATCTTTGGCGCGCCTCTCGGCTTCTCGACCGAGCAGGTCCTCGTATGCGGTTATGCGGGCTTTTGCCTTTGCATGACGCCCCTTCGGGCTCATGCGTATCCAGTCGAGTTCGCGCTCAAGCGTCTTCTGGCGTTCGGTCTCGCCCTTTTCCTCAACTCTCAGTCTTTCCTGTTTCTGGGATAGCCATGAAGAGTAGTTGCCTTTCCAGGGGATGCCGTGGCCCCGGTCGAGTTCGAGTATCCAGCCGGCGACATTATCCAGAAAATAGCGGTCGTGGGTAACTGCAATGATTGTACCTTCATAGCGCTGAAGGTGATGTTCGAGCCATGCGACGGTTTCGGCATCAAGATGGTTGGTCGGCTCATCGAGAAGCAGGATGTCAGGTTTCTGCAACAGCAGGCGGCACAATGCAACTCTGCGCTTTTCGCCGCCGGAAAGCACCTTTACCTGCATGTCACCCGGCGGACAGCGCAACGCATCCATCGCCATTTCAAGCCTCGCATCAAGGTCCCATGCATTCAGATGGTCGAGCTTTTCCTGCACGACCCCCTGCCGTTCAATCAATGCGTTCATCTCATCGTCACTCATAGGTTCGGCGAATTTCATGTTGATTTCATTGAATTCGTTCAGTAGGTTTACAGTTTCCTGGACGCCCTCTTCCACAACCTGACGTACCGTTCTGGTTTCATCGACAAGGGGTTCCTGCTCGAGATAGCCTACGGTGTATCCCGGTGAAAGCACCGCTTGACCTTCAAAAGAGTTGTCGACGCCAGCCATTATACGAAGGAGCGAACTTTTACCCGAGCCGTTGAGGCCCAGAACGCCTATCTTGGCCCCATAAAAATAGGACAGAGATATGTCCTTGATTACTTCCTTTTTTTCGTAGCGCTTGCTCACGCGCATCATCGAATAGATTATCTTGTTAGGTTCAACCGCCATTAAATTCTTCCTCCGTTATCAAACAGTAAACACGCCTTTTTCATAAATTGTTACGATTCTTCCTGATTTCAGCTTTGCAGTGACTCTCTTTTTTTCGGTATTCACAAGGTCCCAATGCAGCGCCGAATCGTTGAAGCCCAGCGCTTCCTTCTTCTCTTTTGTGAGCTCTGCCGGGTCGCCTGAGTATGTATCCGAATAAGATGCGCCGACGGCTATATGGCAGTTGCCGTTTCTGCCTCCGAAGTTCTCGTCGAAAAGGGTATTGGCCATGAACCTGTCGATCTTGGAAAAGCGTTTGTCGGTCAGGGAAAATTCACCCACCTGAGAAGCCCCCTCATCCATGGCAAGCTGTTTGCGGGCAAATTCCGAACCCTCATCGGCTTTAATCTTGACTGCCCGGCCGTCCTTGAATTCAAGCTTAAGTCCTTTTACCAGGTTCCCGTTCCTGTAGGATGGCTGGTCTGCATAGTAAACACCCCTTGTCCCGCGCCAGTCCGGGGACAGGAATATCTCGAAGCTCGGTATGTTGTGTCCTGAAATTCCTATCCATTTCCTCATCTCTCCGGGCGTTATCACAAGGTCGGTCTTAGCGCTTTCAACATGGTATTCACTTACTTCCATGGAATTGAGGCCTTTTTTGATCGAGCTTACTTCAGCATAAACATCCATCCATTTTCCAACTGGGTCTCTGTTGTTAAGGAAAGCGGCCTTTGAAATCTGTTTTGTGTAATCATCCAACGAGAGGCCCGCATGCTTCGCAAGCTCTTCAGTCGGATACATGCACAGAGTCCAGCCGAAGAGGCCCATTTCTTCGCGCTTATCCAGTATATCGCGCAGGTATTTCTGAGCAACCGCAGCCATGCCGATTCGTTTCGGATCGATCCCGGCAAGGTGCGTGAGCGATGATGGTGCGATGATATATATGCTCCCGTTCAGGCTTTTGTAGAGTTCTTCATTCCCGGGAACCTTGAACGTAAGCTGTTCGTCATTTGAAAGGGAATAAAATCCCTTTTCCATAGGCGAGGTTACACCAGCCCTCGGTATGACATTGAACCCCATTCCAACGAGCCTGGAATAAACTGTTTCTGCAAGACTTATGGCAGGGAGTTCATACCGAAGCAGGATTATATCGCCCTTTTTAAAAGTCTGCGTGCGTGCAGTAGTAAGCCCCCAGATAAGAACATCAGTATATTTTTCGAGCCTAATCTTCATGATTCCCTCCTATTGGCTGTTAAATGCTTCTTTGCCAGTTCAACATAAATTTCAGCCGGATTTCTATTTGCAATCGCACTGTCTGCATCGAGTTCACGCTTGAACACTGCGGGTGAACCTGCAACAAGCTGGTTCTCTCCTATCTCCTGCCTTTCCCTGACGACTGCGCCCGCCGCAACGATAGACCCCTTTCCTATGATCGAGCCGTTCAGAAGAATAGAACCAAGGCCTATCACCGAACCTTCGCCTATACGGCAGCCGTGAAGAACAGCGTTGTGGCCGACAGTGACATAGTCTCCTATGATGGTTGTGTTTATACCGTCGACATGTATCGTACAGTTATCCTGGATGTTCGAATACCTGCCAATCCTTATCAAATTAAGGTCGCCTCTTATTACCGCGCCGTACCAGATGCTAGAGCCCTCGCCTATCTCCACGTCTCCTATGACAACCGCATTCGGAGCCACGAAAACTCCTTCGGCGATTCTGGGTTTTTTCCCGTTAATCTCGATAATCATTTGTTCACTCTTCAGTCAAAACTCTTTACCAGTCAAGAAGAGATATGAGGGCTTGTCGGACAAAGCTGAACGGCAAAGGGGCACCTTGTATTTATCGTTCCGAAACAGCCTGTTCAATTCTGCCAAGCGCATCTTCGAGAACAGACTTGGGGCAGCCGAAATTGAGCCGGACAAAACCTTTTGCACCGAAAAACTCTCCAGCGGACAGCCCGACCCCGTGTTCCTCAAAGAAGGCCACCGGATTCTCAAGCCCCAGTTCCCGGCAGTCGATCCACGCAAGATAAGTTGCTTCGACATGCTTCATGCTGAGACCTTTTATGTTGGAAACGGCCTTTTCCACGAGGTCCCTGTTTTCTCTGAGATAAACGATAAGATCATCATGCCAGTCGCTGCATTTTTCATAAGCCGCCATGCCGGCCTCATACCCGAAGATGTTCACATGGGGGACGATCCCTTCCATGGCCTTTCTGTAGTTTTTCCTGATTTTTTTATCAGGAATGATGGCAAATGAGAAGCCCAGCCCGGGTATGTTGAAAGTCTTGCTGGGCGCCATCAGCGTGATCGTTCGTGCTGCGATTTCTTCCGAGAGGGATGCTATCGGGACATGGGTTTTGTCTTTGTCAAGGACAAGGCCGCAGTGTATCTCGTCAGAGCAGATTACCATTCCGCGCCTCAAACAAATTTCTCCAAGGGTTTTCAATTCTTCTGTACCGAAAACCCGTCCAAGGGGATTTTGCGGGTTGCAGAGTATGAACATGTCTGTATCTTTTGATGCCGCCTTATCGATGGAATCGAAGTCGAACATATATCGACCGTATTCGATTATATGCTCTGTACTGACGAGTTTTTTCCCTGCATTTTGAGGCGCACTCAGAAACGGTGGGTAAACAGGTATTGACGTCATTACCTTTCTGCCAGGCGTTGTCCTGCATGCGACATTGAGCCCCGTTAGAAGGCCGGGCAGCCAGATGAGCCATGAAGGTTTTATCCGCCAGGCGTATTCTTTTTCAAGCATATCTGTTATGACGCCTGAGAGTTCATCCGGTTCGCATGTGTATCCGAAAACTCCGTGGCGGGCCCTTTCAATTATAGCTTCGATTACGGGCCCGGGCGCCTCGAAGTCCATGTCCGCCACCCACATCGGGATGACATCCCTGCCCCCGTACTTATCCCATTTGATGCTGTGGGTGTTTCTCCTGTCGATTGTCCTCTCAAAATCCGTCATAGACCTTCCTTTACTGCAATGTCTCATATCTCGTTTATTTGTGGAAACGGATTTTTAATGGTTTCTGGTGATCGTTGACATATGCACTAATTTTATATATAAAATAGTGCAAATTTATTATGGAGAATTAATATGGCAAGAGCGACCATAACTTTATCGAACGATCTGCTTGATGAACTCGTATTGGCTGTTGGGGCAAAAAGCAAGACGGCAGCGGTTGTAATAGCAATTAAAGACGAGATCAGAAAGAAAAAACTGGAAAAGATCAAGTCAGCCGCAGGCGATATGAAGTTTGATATAGAAGCCGGAGAATTGAGGCATAAAGATGAAAGGCTCGGCTAGGGTTCTTGTCGACACCTCGGTATGGATTGATTTTTTCAGAAGGAAAGAGCCTGCCCATACGAATGTCGTGCAGTTGATTGATGAAGACAGGATTTGCTGCGCAGGTATCATTCTATCCGAACTTATGCAGGGAGCCAATTCCGAAAAGGAATTGAACGTGTTGAAAGACTTCATCCATGTCTATGAATTCATCAATGAAACACCCGAAACCTGGATAAAAAGCGGTGAGCTTTCATTCAGATTGAGAAAACGGGGAAAAGAAACACCCCTATCTGACTGCCTGATCTCAGTGCTGTCTCTTGAAGCAGATGCATCTATTTATACCTACGATAAACATTTCAAGATCATTAAGACGATAGAAAATATTACCCTGTATTCCGCTTGAATGCGAATCGGAATCATCCATAAAACCCTTCATCCCCATCGTCATCCTGTGCCGCATATGCGTGCTCTCGGTTCCACTCCTCCTTGTGCTCCATGATGATCTGGAACTGGTTGCGCAGGTCGATCAGCTCTCTCGCCCAGAAGTTTTCATTGCCCCAGTCAGGATGGTCGCGCTGAAAGTCGAGGTCGTCGCCCTGGCGGGCGCACCATGCCAGATAATATATGATGCGCATGAAACGCAGAGGTTCTATGAGCTTTAACGTTGAATAGTCGAATTCCCTGAACTCTTCATAGCCGCTCATGATGAGCTCGATTTCACGCTTGGCACGGGTATAATGGTCAGGCAGCATCAACCAGAGGTCATGCACGGGCGGGCCTGTCATCATATCGTCAAGGTCTATCACCATGAGCCCTTCACCCGGCCTTTCAATAATATTCCCCCTGTGGCAGTCGCCGTGAATGCGTATGTATTCGATGCCGTCAAAGAGCCCGGTAATTTCTTCAAGTATCTGAAAGCACAGCTCCCTGAATGCATCCCTAGATTCAGGGTGAACGAAACCGCCTTCAAGCAGGAATTCTATATCCGCCCGTGTTGATATTCCGGGATTGAGCCTGACCCTGTGGGGCGCCTGTTCTTTTGCACCGGCGGCATGAATCCTTCCGATAATGCTTCCGACCCGAACCCAGTCTTCATCAGTATTTATCTCAAACATCCTCCCGCCTTTTTTGGGAAAGACGGCAAGGTTGATGCCTTCAATATTCATAAGAGTCGAACCGTTAGACAGTTTAATCGGTACTACGACAGGAATTTCATCGGCATCGCAGTCGACTATGAAGGCATGTTCTTCTTTAAGGGCTTCCCTGCTCCACCTGCCGGGGCGGTAGAATTTTACCACAAAGCGTTCTGTGTCCATTGCCTGCAGTTCATAGACACGGTTTATATAGCTCGGGTGCTGTATCAGCAGGCCGGTAAACCTTTTTCCGACAGCCTTTTCGGCTGAATTGATTATCAGGTCCGGGGTCAGCACCTTAAAGTCTGTCATCAGTCCTGCTCCATGCAGACAGCTTAAGCGGCATTATCAGGATTCGACACCAAAATATCTGGGAAAGTTCATCAGCATGTCGAGATTGCCTTCGGCTTTGTATTTTCCTTCGATGAATGCCGTCCCTCCGTCGGTTTTCCCGGACATTATGTCCATCCAGAGTTCAAAAGGTGTGCTGACAGTGAGATCCGGCTTGAGAAAGGCGATATCTTCCGAGGTCTTAAGGGAGCCGTTTTCAATATGCAGCATGCATTCCCCTTTGGCTTCACCGGTGAATAAGAATTGAATATCAGCCTTAAGGCCCGTCACTGATTCAGGCTTGAATGCTATGCGCATGATGGCCAGAAATTCCGGGATATTTTCCGCCCTGGGGATAAGTTTCTTTTCTGCGGCATCCTTTACACTCACGCCTTCCTTTATGCAGGTTTTCCACCACATATTGGCAAGGAGCTGGAATGTTTCCCTGTCGATAAGCGGCTGTGTGATCCTTTTCATTGTCCCGTCAGTTACCGACTGATTGAGAATTATCTCGCGGCCGGCAACTTTTAATGCATCAAGAATATCCGCCTTTATACTACCAAATGCCGAAGAGGCGAGTGATTCGGCGCCCGGTCTGTAGATTTCCGCTATCAGGTCTTTTCTGTAGATATACTTGAGCCATGATGAAAGATGGTCAAAAATACCCATTTCCGGGAATCCTGCAACAGATAGCGCAACGATCTTCGGGATCTTACACCTGAGCGGGTGTGAGGATTTTCCGTTTTTTTCTATCATGAAGGGTTCGGCCATGGGAATCGTGCGGTCAATGAAGGTCTTCATTCCGGCTGTGACCGAGTAAAAATAAAGGGGCGATGCAAAAATAACGATGTCGGAGTCTATATATTTCGGAAAAAGCTCACCGGTCATATCGTCTTTATGGATGCATTTGCCAGGTGTTTTTGTCCAGCAGGTATAGCAGCCGATGCAGTTCTGAATTTTTCTGTTCCTCAGATATACAACCTCGACTTCGGCCGAGGCATCTTTCATCCCCTCAGTAAGAGGCTCGAGAAGCATCTCGGTCTTGCTCTGACCGCCGCCTCTCGGGCTTGAACTGATCGCCAAAACTTTCATTCCCACCTCCAATTCAATAGTTTTATATTAATGTTTTTAATATCACATTAAACACCCCTGTTCCAAGATTAGAACCTTTATTAAAAATAAATGCCAATAGTCCAAGAAGTTTGCCCACTTGCTTTTCTGACAACCGGCAGGTTCTTTTAATCAGTTTGACAGTGTGTGCACTTGCATTGTAAATAATTGCTCAATTGTTGTTCAAGTCCAGCACAGGAGAAGACATGGAAAAAAAGGAAATATTTGACATCATCAAAGAATATTTCATCAGCCAGTTTGAGATCCCGGAAGATAAAATAATAATGGAGGCGCACCTCAAAGATGACCTGGGATTGGACAGCATTGATGCACTTGATATGATAGGAATGCTTGAAGCAAGGCTCAATATGGAAATAGAGGGAGAAGAACTCAAACACATCCGTACAGTCAGCGATGTTGTCGAATTTATCTTAAAAAAACTCGAAACCCGATAAAATGGCGGAACTTCCCTGGCATACCCTGATCTGCTTTAAATTTGACAAAAACAGCATCACCGGGCAATTCAACATACCGGCAAATTCTTTATGGTTTGAAGGACATTTCCCGAATGAACCTGTCCTGCCGGGAGTTTCCATGCTGTGCATGATAGAGGACCTTATCAGGAAAGCAAATCCTGACATAAATATAACAGGCCTCAGGCGCATCCGTTTCAGACAGCTGGTCCATCAAAATGAAATCCTGACTGTAAAAATAACATGGGAAGGAAGCAGTCCAAAAACCGCTTCATTCGATATTACCGGCAACGATAACCTCATCAGTTCGGGATTTATTGAAACCAGCGAACCCGTTCAAAACCCGGAATAATATATGGATATTGAATTGTACATGCCCCACAGGGGCCGAATGAAACTTATCCAGGACATTCTGGAATCGGATGAGAACAGCTGCAAAGCCATCGCTGTCCCGGAACGGACATGGCCTTTTCTGAGAGAGGCAGGTATTGACCCTCTGGTGATTATCGAGCTTATAGCCCAGACAACCAGCGCTTACGTGGGATGGTGCAGGCGCAATGAAAAAAAGATGGGCGGCGCAGGATTTCTTGTGGGCATTCGCAGTGCCGAGATAGGTCTTGCCTGTCTGAGCCTTGACAGCCCTGTTTATATTTCATGCAATAGAATGCTGGATATGGACAACTATGGCGTTTTTGAAGGCCGTGTTTTTTTAAACGATACCACATATGGTACATCCGTCATCCAAGTATACAATCCATGAATGCAACCTTAATTGCTGCTCTAATATTCATCTGTTCTTATTTCCTGGGTTCGATAAATTTTACTGTAATCATTTTCAAGCTGCTGGGGCTTGATGATCCCAGAAAGAAGTTTTCAGGCAATCCCGGGACGACAAACGTCTACAGGATAGCGGGACCTTTCTGGGCTGCTCTGGTTCTTGTGCTTGATATCGGCCGGGCAGGACTGGTTTCTCTGGTATCGATTAAATTCCTGCCTGTTCAGGAAGTTGCGCTTGCAGGCTTTTTCCTTGTTCTCGGAAACCGTTATCCCTGCTTCCACGGCTTCAAAGGCGGCAAAGGCGTTGCCAACTATATGGGATTTGTCCTGTTCATAATTCCTTTCTGGGGATTCGCCGCAACCCTGCTCTGGCCTTTGATATACAAGCTTGTGAAAATTACGTTCATTCCTTCTTTTGTTGTCATTTCCCTTATGGGAATCGGCCTGTCGTTGCATTTTCAGTTCGATCCTCTTTCCACAGCCACAACAGCCGCAACCGTTCTGCTGATCTTCGCCGGCCACAGTAAAAACATCAGGGAATACATTTCCAGGGAAAAAAAGACTTGATTATATTTTTTTAAACAGCATTATTGTCTGTGAAAAAACAAGATAAAGAAAGGAGAACCGATTATGAAAAAACTAATGTTAATTCTGTTTATTGTCCCGGCATTCTTTATCATGTCATGCGCCAGCGCCCTTCAGGTCACCGATATCGATTCATGGCTTACAACCAAGGCAGCAGGAACGAACGCAGCCGTGAATATTACGGGAAACTGGACAGATGCGCTTAATGAAACCGATTCTTTCATGAGCTGGGGCAAAGCTGAGCTGACCCAGACAGGAAACACTGTAAGCGGCAATATCAGCTCTTATGTAGTCAAAGGCATCGTTTCCGGAAAAACAGTCTATCTCGTTCTTTATAACGGTGCCAAAGTCGATTATACCGCCAAGTTTGAACTTAAGAACAATAATGAACTATATGGTGATTATTACAGCTCCCGTGACCCAGGCCAGACAAAACCTACCCCGATGAGCTTCAAGAAAGTCAAATAATAAGGTTTGTTGAATATCAGTCACCGGCAGTCTGTAAAAACTTATGGATTGCCGGTATCTTCTGCCTGAAGCAGTTCAAAGCTCAGAGTGTATCCTCCGAGGCCTTTTGTCTGAAGCGTCATCATTGAAAACAGACCATCTGTTACAGGCGGCATGAAAACAGCCAGCCTGATAATCTTTGAGTGCCCTTTCATTTCTTTAAGAATAGTTTTATCCTTATCTTTCTGAATTTCAGTCCTGATATCCCCTGTTGTCCAGATGCAATTAATGGAGCTGTTCTGTTCAGTCAGGGACCCTTTTACTGCTCCAACAGGAGGCATGAAAAGAAAACGGACATCATCCATTAGCCTTGCCGCAAAATCCTTTTTATCAAGAGGGGGTAATCCTGAGTTAATCTTTATTTCCGGGCCTGCGGATTCCGCATCCAGAAGTGTAATGCCTTCGGGAGATAAAAGGACCACTTTGATGAGGCCGTTATACGGGTGAATTTCCGTCACTCCTATAAACGCCTGATAACCGCCGAAAGGCAGGTCTGCCTCAATTTTATGAACGGCCCGGAACGGTTTTGCCGGGAAAACTGACAGACACTCTTTTTCTGCCGCAGGATTTATCTTCATATCGGTAAGTTCTTCCCTGTGCGCACACTGAAGGAGAAGGCAACAGAGAAGCAATACAAATAAAACACTTTTTTTCATTTAACTTTACTGAATATGCCATCAGGCAAAGGCTTGTTGATCGCTATGTCATTAAATTCCAGATATGTTGCTGCTCCCTGCACCTCTATTATTTCAATTGCCGATATCACGCCCTCGTTTTTTGAAAAAGTTATCACAACCTTTTTTATAAAACTCTTGATTGATTCATTATGAGGAGTAAGCACAACCTTGCCGTCTGTAATATCGGCCTTGAAATCCCTGTTATTATTGAACTTGCCTGCAAACCACTCGGTAATCTGGCCGACCACTATACGAACGGCCTCGAGCCTTACGCTTGAATCTTCAACGAAAACTCCTTCTTTAAAGATGAAGCGTTTCACATTGCCCTTGTTTACGAGAAGGATGCTTTTTACAGGCTCGGTATACTCCCACCTGATCGAATCTGGTGAGAGATAATAAAGCGTGCCTTTGCTTAAAAGCGGTTTGGCGAGTATCTTGATGTTCTTTTTCTGGAGAAATGTCCCTGATATGGATTTGACCTGCGACATGTTCTTTTCAATGGATTCCCAGTTCAGCGTCCACCCGGACAGGACAAACGAAAGAAGAAAAAGAAAGAGGACAAAGGCCCTGAGAGCATGCTTCATCAAATCATGCCCCCGTTAACAGACAGCACCTGCCCTGTTATGTATGATGCATCGTCGGAGCATAAAAAACCTACGGCTTTTGCAACCTCTTCCGGCTTTCCCACCCGGCCCATAGGGATGTGCTGTACAATAGCTTCAAGGGGCAGATCCTTTATCATTTCGGTTTCGATGAGACCGGGCGCCACGGCGTTTACCCTGATGCCCAGCTTGGCCATCTCCTTGGCAAGGGCCCTGCAGGCTCCTATCAATCCTGCCTTGGCTGCGGAATAGTTGACCTGTCCGGCGTTTCCGATAATCCCTGAGATGGATGCTATGGCTATTATGCTCCCGCTTTTCTGCCGGATCATGCTTCTGAGAACCGGCTTCGTGACATTGTAAAAACCCTTGAGAGAGGTGTCTATGACGCTTTCCCATCCCTGCCTCGATGTCATCGGAAAAAGGCCGTCACTGGTTATACCGGCATTATTTATAAGTACCTTGATGTATTTGTGCCTTTCCATAAGCCCTTTTAATTCAGCAGCTGTTTCATCGCTGTTTGCAACATCGAATTGCACGGTTTCGCCATCCCCGCCTGCCTCTTTAATTTCAGCAAGCGTAGATTCTGCCGCATCCCTCTGGGATCGGTAGTTTATGATTACGTAATATCCCTTTGCCGCAAGCTCTTTGGATATTGCCCTGCCTATGCCTCGACCCCCTCCTGTAACAAGCGCTATTTCTGCCATAACCCCTCCATCACTTTCCTGCCAATAAGCTTCTCAAGTGGCAAAAAATCAAGCCCTTTTTTCCTTATGCCGGTAATCGCTTCTTCCATCTGTGCGATAAGCTCAGAAACAGGTGCGTCTCCTGAGGGCGCCCTGTCATGAAGCATGATGATGCAACCTTCCCTGATGTCTTTTAAAATATTCATGCCGATATTGCCGATGCGCCTGTTGCCGAAATCATAACCCCTTGTGCAGAACATCACACAAAAAAGGCCCATACGTAAGAGTATCGGCCCCAGCCTGGGATTGACAATTCCAGCAGGGGGTCTGAACGTATGTGCAGTTATGCCGAACCCCTTAAGCACCTCCTGACAGGATGAAATCTCTTTACTCAGTCTGTCCGCCGTCTTCAGCATTATGAGCGTGTCATGATTCATGGTGTGGTTTCCCAGGGTATGGCCGTTATCAAGAATAAGCCTTATAAGTTCAGGATTGGCGGCTGCTTTTCTGCCGACAATAAAAAAATGGGCCTTTATTTCGTGTCGTCTCAGCATCTCGATGACAAGAGGGGTGCTTATGGGATCAGGGCCGTCATCGAATGTAAGTGCAACCCCTCGCGAACCAGTAGCGCCCCTGATGACACAAGGCAGGAACATCTGCAATCCCGGGAAAAAAGGAGACAGCAGGGCAAGGAACACAAATAAGGCCAGGGGTATCAGTGCATAGACAGGACTTACAGTAAAAATAATGATGGATATTATGATCGACGCAATTCCTATAAATAAAATCCTCGGGTAAATGCAGCTATTCATTTCCCGACTTTTCCATGAGAAACGGCTCGAAACAGTACCAGTGGTCGGGATACCTTCGTATGACATCCTCATACATTTCCAGATATTGTTTAGCCGCCTCTTGTATGACCCTTTCCCTCTCAGAGCGGTCTTTTGAGTCGAGGAAAATGGGCGGGTTGTATTCGATCCGGTATTCTGCCCGGCCTGTCCGGATTATGAAGAAGACAAAGAGGGGGGCCTTCAGTGTGTACGCAAGAGCGAACGGCGAATACGGAAGCTTCACCATATGGTTCAAGAATTCAACCTCAATTGATTTCTGGCTCTCGCTCCATACCCTGTCCCCTGTCATTGAAACAAAGCCTTCGTTCTTAAGGTATTGAAGAACTTCAAAGACATTAAGAGGCGCACTCTCGTTCTCGTCGACAGAAATGATTTTTATTCCCTTGCCCGATATCTCTTTTTTCATCTGGGCTTCGATCTTCTGCGCCTGTTTTGAACCAACGAAAAGGGCCACATTTATCCCGAAATCGGAAAGCTTTCTGGCGGCAAGCTCCCAGTTGCCTATATGAGACATCAGAAGAATGCCCCTTTTGCCGCTTGAATGGGCATTATATATATGCTCCCAGCCAATGCTCTCGCAGGGCAGCTTCCCTGTTGCCTCAACAATGAGCCTGTCGGTAAATACGGTTGAAAAATGATGGAACTGCCGCCATGCGCACAAGAGGTAATAAAACCCTGACCTGCCGGGAAAGAGTTCCCTGTAAAAGGCCATGCTGAATTTGACCTGAGGTCTGGGCATAAGAAAATAGCACGTGGTGATGCACCATGTGACAATTTCCGCAAGGCATATCCCGGCCCTGGTGCCCGCAAGAAAATACATGATTTTGTAAAATATTATCATCATGGCAGGACTTCCTGACCAGTGGCAGGCTCAGCAACAAACCATGTTTCTTCCCTTCCCTGAATGGTGGCTTCACTGAGTAAAAGTTTATAGCCGGTCTCCTTCAGCATGGAAGAGACATCATCCTTTGAGCGCAGCCATATCCTGTTTTTTGCAATCCTGTTTCTCAAAATTTCAAGCCATCTCTCCCATGGGACTTTCTTTTCCGATGGTATTGTCACCCGCAGAATAAGCCGCCCGTTATCAGAAAGCCTTGATTTAATGTCCCGGAGGATTTTGCGGAGATCTTCATCAGGGATATAATGGATCATGTCCAGCATAAGCGCTGTGTCTATGGTTTCTGGATACGAATTAAATGCCTGTGCCGTTGAAACATGAGCTGAATCATCATCGCCAAGAACTCTGCCCGCTATCCTGATACGCTCCCGGTCAGGGTCCAGGGCGCAGATCCTCAGGCTGGGGAACAGAACTTTCAGCCATACGCCCTGAACGCCGTAGCCGCATCCCATGTCCAGAACAGTATCGCCGCCTTTCATGAATCCGGCAAGCTTCGGGAACATGGGGTCATATTTCATCTTGAACCTCGCAAACATGCGGGCATAGACCTCAAGATGCCTGAAACGGGACATTACCAGTTTTCTGTGCTCGGCTGATCCAGGAAGGACGCCCTGCACGGCAGGGAAAGGGCGTTGTCTGAATACAAGCATCAAGAGAGGTGGAAGAAGAAGGCAGGTCCCGGCATATGTAAACAATATGCCCAGTGTAGCCGAAAGGCCGGCGCTTGACAACAGGGGATGTCTGGCCAGGGCGAGGACTGAGAACCCTGTCAGAATGGCTGTAGCCGCCATCAGGACCGACGCCCTTATCGTTTTCATTGAAGGGTGTTTTTCATCGATGTAACGCTGCTGCATCCTCACTATATATATTGAAAATACCGTTCCCAGTCCAAGTACAACCACTGCCAGCATCAGCCCCGGAATATCAATAGGGTGGCCTATCAGGGTGAAAGTGCCGAAGGTGCATATCAGGGAAAATGCGACCGGTAAAAGGGTAAGTAAAGCAAGGGTTAAATCGAGGTAATAAAAGAGCAGCAGAAGTATGAGAGCGCTTCCCGCAGTGATGAGCGTTTTCATGAAGATACCGTGCACAAGGCCGGACAGCCTTTGTGTGAAAAGACCGTAATCAAGCATGCTGCCGAGCTTTTCACTGTGGATTTCATCGAAAAGAGGTTGTGCATTATAGAGAGGTCCTGGCATTGCAGAACTTATCAGCAGGTGTTTTTTCCCCGGAACGCCGGCAAAGAGTCCCAGAAATTCGTATGAACCGCCGGTGAGATCAGCCTCTTTGATTGCTGGATTTTCAATTGTTTGCATGAACGGCCCGAATGCATCGGCTTTAAAGCCGTATTCTTCTGAAGCCGGTATTATTTCAGATTTGAACGCTTTTACCCTGCCTTTGCTCCAGAAGCCTTTCCAGCCCTGAAGGTTTCGTTCTGAGAGATATGTTGAAGGAAGAATATCGGAGAGCGTAAAGGATGAAGCCAGGGTCTTAGACCTGGTTTGTTCCGTAAAGAAAACCGACATCCTGTCTGAAATGTTTCTCAGCTCTTCGATGGAATCCGCTTCGGAAAGAAAATATATCCTGCTGAAGACATCCCCCCAGACAGATTTGAATGTCTCCTCAGCTTTTATGGTTACAGGGCCGACCGCATTCATCCTGTTCAAATCGGCATTGAAAACGGGTTTTGCCGCTACGGCCATGGCGATAACGAAAACGGCAGCCAGCACAAAACCTGTCCATCCGGGCTTGAGACTCAGAAATTCCGCAATCCTCTCGACGGGCAGCAGGGCGTTTCTTCTGGCCGGGGGTATGCTTATGAATATTTTGGGCTGCAAGGTATGAACGAATATAAATGTAAATATCGCGCCGAGTGCGGCAAACATGCCGACATCGGCCATGATCCTGAATCCGCTGAAAACAAGAGCCAGAAATGCGCCGGCAGTCGTGAACATCGCCATAAGCTCCACCGAGCGTATCTCATGCGAGGTCTCTTTGCCTGTTGTCATTGAGGTCCTGTCCAGAAAAAGGAAAAAGGATATCCCGCTGTCCACGGTAAACGAAAGGATCGCACCGCCAAAACCAAGCGCAAGAAGCGACATCTCGGGTCTTATGATGGACAGAACAAACATGGCGGCGGTTGTGCCCGCTAAACCGGGAAAAAGGGAAAGCAGACCTATATAGGGTCTCGGAAAACATGTAATCAGGATAAATGCTATACCGAGCGTTGATACAATTGCGGCAAATATGACATCTCTCTTTGCCGTTTTTTCATTATCCAGAGCCGAGCGGTAAGACCCTATCGCATTGAGCTTTACTTGAGGCGTCCTGTTTTCTCCTGCGCCTGATTCAAAATCTTTTGAGATCCTGTTGAAAAGCTCTGATATCCGTCTTGAAAACTGTGTATCCATGCCGGGGTTCCTTGTGTGTGCTACAACAAGGCAATGTCTGCCGTCAGAACTGAATATCTGGCCTTTATAAACAGAGGAGCCTTTCACCTCAAGGAAATTACCAAGCCTCTCAAGTATTATAAACCTCAAACCCAGAGGGTCTTTTGAGATCATATCCGACTGGCCTATACCCTCGAAACCGCCAAGGAGTTCGATGTCGGAATTAAGGCTGTTCCTGATTTCTTCCGTGTTAAGCAGTGGGGACACTCGATCATTCAAATCTTCAGCCGAAAAACTTCCGGGCAGGTTGTCCGCAATAGCGTTTATTATATGGGTTAAAGCGCTGCCGGGCTCATCCATCCCGACCTTTTCAAACAGTCCCGATTTCTTCATCTCGTTTTCAAGATGGACGGCATATGAGGCAAGCAGATCCCTGTCCGGCAAAACATCACCTTCGAGGCAAAGATCCACTGCCACCTTGTCGGGCAGCCTGTAGCGGTCGAATATCTTTTTGGCGTCTGAAATTACCGGGTCGTCAGCCGGCACCGATGACAGGATATCTGAACTCAACTTCAAATGAGACTGAGTCCACAGGCTCATCAGAATAAGCCCGGCCAGGGTAAAAATGAGCAGCTTCAGGTTGATTTCGTATCCACGGAATTTCATGACATGCTTATACGCCGCCTGAGACCCGGCGGCAAAAAAAGCCTCATGGCAATCAAACGGGTGAAGGTTGAAGAGTTCCTCAAAAAATCGATAATAGGCCTGAAGTGAGAGATCCTCTTCCCGTGCTCCGGATAGACGACACTGACAGGCACCTCGTATACCGGTATTTTATTCCAGTTGGCCAGAGTTAGTATTTCCACCTCGAACTGAAATCTTCTGGCCCTGCTCTTTAGTCTTAATATTTCCTTTGCAGGGTATATCCGGAATCCGCTCTGGGTGTCTGTCAGCACAGGTCCACCTGAAAGCCTTACCCAGAAGTTTGAAAACTTCCTGCCGAACCTGCTTGTCCATGGTATAGTCTCATCACCCTGCATGTTTTTTCTGGCGCCTATGACAATGGGCCGCGCACCCTCTTGTATTGATTCCATCATCCTGACGGCATCACCCGGCACATGCTGACCGTCCGCGTCAATGGTCACGGCAAAATCGGAGATTTTCAATGCCTCTTTCAGACCCGAGCGTATGGCCTCACCTTTGCCTGAATTCCTTTCATGCCTGATAACCGTTATATCGTCATACCGGGCTAAAACGTCTGTTATCCCATCAGTCGACCCGTCATCAACGACAATGACCGGCAGACCGAGTTCAATACATCCATCAATCACGGATGCCAGGGAAGCGGCATGATTATAAACAGGAATGACAAAAGAGAACTGCATTCATCGGGTGTAAGATAAACTACAGCTTCATGTCAATGCTCATTAGATTTTAAAGATCAATGTAGATAACGACTATCTCTTTTCTCTAGTGTCCCTACGTTAATCGAATAAAAACAGCTGATTGGCAAGGGATTTGTTTTTGGTTGTATAGGTAGATATCGTATATTACTGTCTGGTCGTATTAAATTCCTGAAGTTTTTATCGACATGGGATGAATACAGTAGTTTGAACTTGAAGTTGTTCTTGGCCCTTATTGCAAAGAAAGCTCATTGGAGATTAATGCCGTGAAACCTTTTGAAATCAGTACAGCCCCTGTCCATTATGTAAATGGCCCCGGGTTGTCTCGCTATTCAATCGAGGATTTTCACATCCTGCGTTTTGCCTTCGGTGATTATAACAACAGCGGATATGCTTGCATGTAGATCCATAAGGGTATGCATCTTAAAATCCCCTTTCCTTTTCCTGAACCTTGCCCATGCAAACAAAGAAAGGCATGGGTCTATTGTTGTCTAATCCATAGGTCAAATAAAATGATCCTGTTCTATTTCGAAAGATTCGCCTGCATAAAGTTTTTTGCCTCTGAAACCGACACAGGAGCGAAGACAGCTCACTTTTCTGCTCCAGTAATTGCAAGCAGCAGTTGAAGAATTATCAGATCCTGCCGATATATTATTTATAAGATTTAAAGCAGTACGTTTTATAATCGATTCGAATAATTAAGGAGCCCTCATGAAAATTAACAAAACGACGGCCGGAGTCAATGTGACCATCGAGCTTGAAGGAAGGTTGGACGCCTCGACATCGCCTCAACTCGAAGCTGAATTAAAAAACTCTCTTGAGGGTATAACAGAACTTGTGCTTGATTTTTCCTCGCTCGATTATCTGTCCTCCGCCGGCCTGCGTGTAATTCTAGCCGCGCAGAAGGTCATGAACAAAAAAGGGCGCATGCAGATCAGAAATGTCAACGAAACGATCATGAACGTGTTTGAGATCACAGGATTTACAGATCTTCTTACAATCACTTAACTGCGTCACCCCGCGACATAAAACAGTCAATATTCTGCTGAATCTGAAAAGGTCTGTTCCTGCGGTCTTATGTTGAACTCAACCTGGCTCTAATCCTATAGCGGCATTTTCAGTCAGCAGCCAGTCAAGGCTTTCCTTTTCTGTATTTCAAGGCAACCATCGTAATATCGTCCGACTGGGGTGCGCCATTGGTGTGCCGTTTTACCTCTGCGCGTATATAATGGATCATTTCTGTTACATCCTCTTTCGGGGCCTGATGCAGCGCATTCAACAGCTTCTCCTCGCCATAGAATTCCTGCTCGGTGTTTTGCGCTTCTGTCACTCCGTCGGTATACAGCAAAAGCGTGTCTCCCGGCTTAAGAGTTAGCCGTTCAGCTTTATAGACAATATCCGGCATGGGGCCCAGTACAAAACCCGGTTTGAGGGCAAGATACCTTATCCCTTGAGAATCCATGATTACAGGTGCGTTATGTCCGGCATTGGCGAACCGTAATTCCCCGGTTTCAGTATTGAGTATGGCGCAGAAGACCGTGGCGAACATGGTGCTGTCATTGTCCGTGGCAAGAATGTTATTTACGTATGAAAGTATCTGATCGGGTTCGCCCAGCCGCTGTCCTTCAGATTTCAAGAGTGTCTTTGCGACCATCATGTACAAGGCTGCCGGCACACCCTTATCCGAGACGTCTGCAATAAGGAAGCAGAGATTGATATCGTCGATGAAAAAGAAATCGTAGAAGTCACCGCCTACCTCTTTGGCAGGGTCCATCGATGCGTAGATGTCAAATTCTGGTCTATCCGGGAATGCCGGGAACAGGCGGGGCAAAAGGCTGGCCTGGATTTCGGTTGCCATCCTGAGTTCGCTCTGTATGCGTTCCTTGGCTGCCGTCGTCTCGGTCAGATTCTTTATGTATTCCTTCAGCGACGTTTTCATCACCTGAAAGTCATGCGTGAGTATGCCTACTTCATCCTTAGATCTCACGGCAGGCAGTTCCACATCGAAGTTTCCCGAAGCTATATCATCCGTCGCAGCCGCCAGCAGACGGAGAGGTTTTATGATAGTACTGGCTACATAGACGACCGTGGCAATCAGGAGCAGTAGCCCTGCGAAACCCATGGCCGCCATAGTGACGCTCAGACATCTGACATTTTCGAGAAGCTCTTTTTCAGGGAAGACCACGGCGAGCGTCCATCCGGTTGAACTGATTGGCGCGTAATACATCCAGCTCCTGAAACCCATCAGGCTGCTGTAAAGGATAAAGTCAGATTCCCCCCTGACCATCTTTTTGCCGAGTTCCCTGAGCGATGGGTCATTGCGGGCCTCCGCGATGCTGAAGAAAGTCTCATTCATGACAGCGTCTTTTAAAGGGTGAGCGAGCAGCATACCGTTGCGTGAAAGAAGGGCGGCATAGCCTGTCTTGAGTATTCTAACGGACGAAACCATCTGCATAAGCGAGTCCAGCGAGACATCAGCCGTTACAATTCCTTTGATCATCCTTACCCCGTTCTTTTCACCGTAAAAGGGAACCGAACAGGTTGACATGAGAATATTACCAGCGCCCTCGTCGAAGTAAGGCTCGCTCCATTCGAGTTTGCCCAGCTCTCGAGGAATCTGGTACCAGTCCCAGTAAAGATACGGAATGTGCTGATATGAGTCTTCAAGACGGCTGAAGGAGACCTTTCCCTTTTCACGGTAGAAGTAAGGTGAATAGAGACGGATGGCCTTGCTGAATGCATAGGGCTCAAAGGCGACGGTTGAACCATATATTTCTGGATTCTTTTCAACAGTGGTCTTTATCAGGGCAAGGAGTTCCTTTTCTGAATACTGCCCGGCTTCAAGCGAATTGGCCAAGCTTTCCGTGACCTTGGCAACAGAGACAAGTTCGGTTTCCACATGGTAGACTAAAGACATGGCAAGATTGCGCGCATTGTTTTCAAGTTCTTTTTCTAAAATGACACGGGAGCGGTAATAGTTGTAGCCGAGAGTTGCAGCAAAGATGAGCGTGCTGCAAAGTGTAATAACGAGGACAAGCTTTATGACGATGCTATTTTTTCCCGGCATCTGCCCTCCACAAGAAAGCTGTATAGTCGGGGCAACCCCGGATCACACCCGCTTTAAGCATTGAACTGCAAACTGCCTCATAATCCTTCTCTTTGAGAACGCCGGGAGTGTTTGTGCCGGCCATGATAAGATCCCGCATGCGGTTAAGCATCCATTTCTGGTGGACCCGGTTGGCAGGTATTTTAGCCTTGCGCATGCGCCTGATGACTATGTCCAGCGCTTCTTCGGGATGCTCAAAGGCGTAGCGCCAGCCATCAAGAGACGCCCGGACAAAGGCGCTTGCCAGGGCAGGGTCGTTTTGCAGGGTAGTTTCCATTACGTAGAGCCCGTCTTCAGGGAAATTCATTCCCAGCTCACTCAGTGAAAAAACGTTTAATTCTTCAGGATCGAGGCCGGAATTTATGATTGTATGGTATTCGTTGTACCACATTGCAGATGTCACATCGATTCCGCCGCGCAGGAAGAGATTCACCGTGTTGTTCTGAGGCACCTCACGGGCCTTTATGCCATTTTTTATAAACAGGGCATGTGGAGGTATGGACAGGTCTCCTCCCCACATCCCCACCTTTTTGCCGTTCATATCAGCGATCGTTCGAATACCGCTCGATTTTCTTGCAATCAGCATCATGGAGGATCTCTGTATTATCTGAGCCAGATTGACAAGTTCTGTGCCGGCAGAACGCTGCTGAATAGCCGTTGTAAGCCACAGAACGGCGAAGTCGGCTGAACCTTTCTTCAACGCATGAACAGGATCATGACCAGGACCTGCATCGAGAATTTCAAGCTCTATTCCATGCCTGGCATAAATCCCTTTGTCCAGGGCGACATAATATCCTGCAAACTGCGCCTGGGGAGTCCAGAGTGGCATAAGGGAAGCCTTTTTCAGAACTGGTTCGGCTGCAGAGGCCTGTGTCGCGATTGCAAGCATCTGAATAAACAAAAGCAGTGCAGTAATCAACCTCAAGGTTTTTTGCTTAGCGTATTTTTTATGCATCAAAGTTATCATGGCTGATTCGCCAATTTCTTTTGAATGATCTGACAAAAACATTCTTATCATGAGAGCGAGCGTAGGTATTTCCTCATTGCAAGTCAAGAATATCTTCGGAAACCTTCTTTATATAAGAGCAAAATTGGGGTAGAGTGCCGACATGAAGATAGGACTGATAGGACTGGCGAAATCAGGAAAGACTACCGTATTCAACGCAATCACACGCTCGGATGCCGAGACTGGCGCATTCACATCCGGCAAGCCCGAACCGAACATCTCGGTAGTGGAAGTTGCTGATGCTCGGGTTGACAGTTTAAGCGCAATGTTCAAGCCCAAAAAGACAACACATGCGACCATCGAATTCATGGATTTCGTGGGCATTGCCAGGGATGAAGACAAGAAGCAGTCTTTTACGGCAAGCGAGCTCGGCCTTATAAAAACTTCGGACGCGCTGGCCATTGTACTAAGAAATTTTGCAAATGAAATGCTTGATGCAGCAATAGGAAGCCATGACCCGGCGAGGGATCTGGAAAACGTGATCTCGGACATGGTGCTCTCCGACCTTATCATCGCAGAAACAAGAATTGAGCGCATTGACGCCCAGTGCAAGAAGGGCGGCAAAACCCCGGCCCTCGATCTTGAAAGGGCGACGCTGGTAAAGATTCTTTCTTATCTGAACAATGACAAAAGACCTGAGCTGGAAGCGTTCGCCGCAGAAGAGCTGAAATCGATCAGGGGCTTTCAGTTCCTGACTCTCAAGCCCACACTTATTATCCTGAATTCTGACGACACATCCTATGGCAAGAACGAAAAGATCCTTACCGGACTGAAAAGAATTTTCCCTGCAATAGAGTTTGCCGGGGAGTTCGAGATGGAACTCTGCCGCCTGAGTCCCGAAGAGGCACAGCTCTTCATGGACGATATGGGTATAGAATCCTCCGCCAGAGACAGGCTTACCCAGATGGCCTACGATATCCTGGGACTGATAACCTTCTTTACAGTCGGACCTGATGAAGTAAGGGCATGGACCATAAACAAGGGAGAAACTGCCCTGGAAGCGGCAGGAACTATACACTCCGACCTAGCAAGGGGCTTTATAAGGGCGGAATGCTTTACCTATGACGAGATAATGGAGCACGGCTCGGAAAAGCACCTCAAGGAAAAGGGGCTTATCAGACTTGAAGGCAAGACCTATACCGTCAAAGACGGCGATATTCTGAACATCAGGTTCAGTGTTTAGAATCAGGGCTAAGATATGGCAAAGGTTTCTATAACTGAAGTTCGCCGGTATGACAGCGGCCTTATCAGAGAAACCTTGTATAAGGCCTTTGATGAGATCGCATTCGACCTTTCCCGACTGAAAGGCAAACGGGTCGCTGTTAAACCCAATCTGCTCTCTGCAAGTAAACCGGAGCAGGCAATAATAACGCATCCTGAATTTTTCCGGGCAGCCGTAAGGATAATCAAAGATGCCGGCGCGTTTCCTGTTCTTATCGAATCTCCTGCAATCCATTCGCTTTCAAGAGTATTCCGCGTTTCGGGTTATGACAGGGTCATAGAAGAAGAAGGGGTCGAGGTGGACCTGGAACAAAGCGGCATGACGATCATCAACGATAACGGCCGCAGATATAAAAATTTTGAAATCATGAAAAGTGTGGCCGGAGCCGATTTCATCTTCAACCTGCCCAAGTTCAAGACGCATGGTCTTACGTACATCACGGGTGCACAAAAAAACCTTTTCGGGCTGATTCCCGGCATGGCCAAAACCCAGTGGCATTTCAAGGCCAATGAAAGGGAAATTTTCTGCGAGTTTCTGGCGGATTATTTCGAGGCGGTAAGCATGCTTTTCAAATCGCCCAGGGGCATCGTCCATGTGATGGATGCAATTACCGGTATGGAAGGAAACGGCCCCGGCTCGGGAGGAAAACCCAGGGAAATCGGCGCTGTTATCGTCTCGGAAGACGCCATAGCCGCTGACTTTCTGGTAACATGCCTTGTCGGTTTCGATCCGAGGCTGGTTAAAACCATGTCCTTTGCCTCAGAGCGCGGTCTCGGCAAAAAAGGTTTTGATGAAATTTTGTTCGACCGCGGCGTGTTCGACAGGCTGAAGCTTGACAAGTTCGAGCCGGCTCCAATGCCCTTCAATGTCAGGCTGGAAAAAATCAAATGGCTGAACAACCTTCTGAAGAGGCTGATGGTTGAAAGGCCTGTGCCCATAGAGGGCACCTGCACTCTTTGTTATCAGTGCAGGCAGATTTGCCCGGCAAAGGCCATTGAGAAGGGCGACACTGTCGCAATTTTCAACTATGACAAATGTATACGCTGCTTCTGCTGTATAGAGGTCTGCCCTGAAGCGGCAATAAGAATCGAGGGCAATTTCCTGAGCAGGATATTGAGCCCGAATAAAAGTTAAGCGATTGACTTTTTAAATATATGTATATTTATTGATTTATCAGTACGTTATACTTTCTTTCAAGACTGATACGGAGGGTACAATGAAGCCAGGCAGACTAGCGTTCCTGAGTGAATCCGAAATTAAAAAGATCGATGCGCTTTCCTTGGACATCCTTGAAAACACCGGCATCAAGGTCGAGCTCAAGAAGTTGCGGGGAATCCTTCGAGATATCGGATGCGCGGTCGATGAGACCAAGAAAATCGTTAAATTCCGTCCCGACATAGTTCAAACATATGTGAAGAAGGCGCCCAGAGAATACATCCTTTGCGGAGCAGACCCGTCCAAACGCTGGCCTGTCAATCCTGAGACCCGCGTTTTCGGGGGACTGGGAACCGCCGTGAACATGTACGATCTGTACTCCGGGGAATACCGTCCGGCGACCCTGCAGGATGTCGTAAACCATGTCATCCTTTTTGACGGTCTTGAGCACATCGTCTCAAGCCAGATGGATATATGGCCAAGTGACATTCCAATGCAGACAATCCACGTTGAGGCAATGCGGGCCTGGGCAAGGCACAGCACCAAATCATTCGGTCTGGGGGCCTACGGCGTCATGCCCACGCAAGACATGATGGAGATGACGTCATTGATAATGGGGGGAAGGGAAAACTTTAAAAAACAGCACCCATTCATCGCCATTGTGAGCATTCAGAGCCCTCTTTCCTCGGTACAGATACAACTTGAAGGGCTTTCGATCCTTGCAGAATGGGGGCAGCCGGCACTCATGTCGCCTGAAGCCATGGCCGGCACGACGGCCCCGGTCACGATTGCGGGGCTTCTTGCTCAGCACAATGCAGAGATCCTTGCGTACATCGTCATGGCTCAGGCCATTAATCCCGGCACGCCAGTCATGTACGGATCAGTCTCGACCATTGCCGAAATGCGGCGGGGAACCGTAGCCCTTGGGGCGATAGAAATGGGCCTTATCAGCGCCGCCTCTGCACAGATGGCGCATTATTACGGGGTTCCCTGCAGGGCCGCCGCCGGCGGCACCGAAGCCAAAACATTAGACATGCAGTGCGGCATCGAGCGCGAACGTTCGATGCTGCTAGCAGCCCTCGGAGGTGCAAACTACATTACCAGCGTCGGCACCATCGAATCCACCACAGCAGGCGCTCATGAGCTCGCAGTAATCGACAACGAAATCATCGGACAGATCGAGCGGGCACTTCGCGGCATTGAGGTCAATGATATCACTTCAGCCGCCGAGGTTATAAAAGCAGTGGGACCTGACGGCAATTATATCATGGAAGAACATACGCAGAAAAACTTCAGGCGCGAGCATTATATTCCGAAGCTGGCGGATCGCGACAAGCGCGATGTTTGGGAGCGTGGCGGGAAGAGGGAGATGGTGCATAACGCCAGAGAAGAGGCCAAGAAGATCATAGCCGCACACAAGGAGCGGCCACTTGATTCGAAACTTATTCAGGAGATTGACGGCTTTGTGGAATCGGTGAAGGCGAGGAGCCTGGACGATTTCTATGCGGCTGAATGGGAAAGCTAAAGAGATAAGGGAGGCAGGTTATGGGAGAGGCTACGTTAAAAGAGCTTGAAAATGCGATTGTACAGATGGAGGCCGATATCACTGAGGGGCTTGCTGTAAAGCTTCTCGATTCAGGCACAGACGCTTCGGTAATATTAAAAGAGGCGCTTCTTCCCGCACTCGACCGGGTTGGGGCGCTTTTCAGGGATGGTGACTATTTTCTCCCGGACGTGCTCATGTGCGTAAAGGCATATGACAACTCGTTCAAAATAATCCTGCCAAAGCTCAAGGAAGGCGATTATACCTCACGCGGCAAAGTGCTCCTGGGCACGGTTGAGGGAGACATTCACGAGATCGGCAAGAACATACTATTCGCTCTTCTTGAGGGTAACGGCTTCGATGTGATGGATTTGGGCGTCAATGTCAAGGCAGACGCTTTTCTCGCGAAGGCAAAGGAGTGGTCTCCAAACATCATAGGCATGTCTTCGCTGCTTTCCACAACCATGCCGGCAATGAAGCAGGTCATCGATACCTTCGCAAAAGACGGACTCAGGAACACCTACAAATTCATCATCGGCGGAGCGCCCGTGAGCCAGAGGTTCGCCGATGAGATAGGCGCGGACGGATACGGCGAAGATGCACAGTCCGGAGTAGAGCTCGTAAAAAGGCTGCTCGCATCCTGAGAAGCAGACAGGGAGGAGACATGGCCGACAGGCATGCAGTTCAGGAGTTCATGCCGGTAACACTGAAGGAAATCATCCTCTATAACCTGGCCGGCTTCGCTTTTAACGTTTACGATACCGTGCTTTATGCATGGCTTCCTTACTTCTACACTCCGCCCGAGGATTCGGGTGCAGTCAATTATATCCCCTTGGCTGCTCTTGGATTGATACTCGCGGGAGGAAGAATACTTGATGCTGTCAATGACCCGCTTGTGGGCTACTGGAGCGATCATACCAAATCACGCTGGGGACGTAGAAAGCCCTACATCTTCATCGCCAATCCTTTTCTCTTTCTCGCCTTTATTCTTGTCTGGATGCCTCCAGTACACGGTGAAAGCATTACCAATGTGATATACCTTGCTACAGTTCTTTTCTTTTATTACTGGGCATATACGGGAGTCCTGATCCCCTGGTTCGCCGTGCTGCCCGAGATAAGCCGGAAAAACGAAGACAGGGTGAAAATCGCCTCGATAGGCGTGGCCATCGGCGTTATAGGAGCGCTTCTGGGAGGGGGCCTATCCGGTCCGCTCTTCTCCAAATACGGACCCTTCATGATGGGACTTGTACTTGCCATTCCAGCATTCATCGCAGGAGAGCTTACACTCTTCGGCATCAAGGAACGCCATTCACCGCCTCCCGGAGAAAACATGCCCGGTTTCTTCAAGGTCGTAAAAGAGGTCTTCGGTGACAGGCAGTTCCTCTCCTTCGCCGGGATGATCATGATGGTCCAGCTCACCTACCAGCTTATGCTGATGAATGTGCCATATCTGACCACCCTCATCCTCGGGAAAACAGAAGCTGACGCCTCTCTGATCATGGCTGAGGTGATCATAATGATCGCTGCTTCCTCACCGCTCTGGTATCTTCTTCTTAAAAAGTATTCGAAGAAAAATATCTTCCGCATCATCATAGTCCTCATGATCTTAGGTTTTTCACTGAGCTTTTTCATCGGCAGGCTGCCCTTTTTCTCACCATTGGTCCAGGCTATGCTGATCTTCCCGATTGCCGCAATTCCCATAGGCGGAATGTTTACGGCTTCGCTCGGAGTGATCGCAGACCTTACGGACTACGACGAACTCAAAAGCGGCAGGCGCAGAGAAGCTATATATTACGGGCTCTACGGGATAGTGAGAAAAACCGGCTGGGCTCTGTGCTCTCTTATCCTTGTGGGGATATTTTCAGTGTTCGGCTACAGCAAAGAGAATCCTCTCGGAGTGCGCGTGGTCTGGATCGTCTGCGCAATTTCCTGCCTCATAGGGCTTCTCGCATTCATCCCTTATAAGATAGGCGACAGCAAGGAAGAGACAAAACGCATCATGGGTCTGTGATTCACGAATTCCGGGGCGCCGGTTTCAGCCGCAGCAATTGCGGTTATGGCAGACTTTGCAGATTGAATTTTCTGCCCACATGCGAAAGGTGGGCGATCATGGCCTTTCTTGCAGCATCAGGATCATGCGCCTTCAGGGCGGTCACAATCTCCCTGTGGTCGTCAACAGCCTGCCTGCGAACCTCCATGTCGTCGCCGGTTCTCCGCCTGCTGTAGATGCTGATCCTGTCTATTGAATGCATGAACGCCTGGATGATCCTGTTTCCTGAAACTTCCATAATGCGCCTGTGCAGATCAATATCATATGACATGAATGTTTCCGGGTCATCGATTGCCTTTACGGCCTCATCGAGGCATCGCTCTATTTCCTCAATTTCACTATCGCCGATATTCTCCGCTGCAAGGGACACCATACCCGCTTCCAGTATGGTTCTTGCCTGGAGCAGGTTCGCATAGGTGGAATCGTCAAGCGCGAATTCGATGTCAAGGTGTTCAACAAGCTTTTCAGGGGTAAGAGATGAAACAAACGTCCCCGAGCCCTGGCGGTTTTCTATTATGTTCATAAGCTTAAGGGCGTTGAGGGCCTCTCTGAGCGAAGGCCGGCTGACGTTCAGAATTGATGAGAGCTCTCTTTCCGGGGGAAGCTTGTCCCCGGTCTTGAGCCCTTTTTCCCTCACAAGCGAAAGAATCCTCTGTGCCAGATTATCAGGCTGGCTATCTTTGAAAACGGTATTATTTTTTTCCTTCATCAGGCTTCTCCCTTCCATCGTCTATCTTACACTGATTATCTCTGTCGGGAGAGCAGTTATCCTTTTAGGTAAAGTTTCTGTGATGATATAAGTCTCTTCATCACCTATATCCATTCCTTCCGAATAGTTGTAATACAGCTCGATGTTGATCACCATATCGGGACTTAATTCAAAATCGATTCCGCCATAGAGCCAGGCCTCTTCAGTCATAAGACCTATTGAATGTCCTGCTGTTACAATAAGCGGGATCATGCCCTCGCGCTCATAGATGTTCACTGCAAGGTTATAAATATCTTTGGACGTTGCGCCGGGAACAAGTGATTTGCTTACCTCGTCCACTATACCGACCATTTTTTTATTGAGATCCCTGAGTGCATCGGGCACTTCTCCTGTAAAGGCATGCCGCCTTATATCCGAGAGATAGCCGTAATAGCTCGCCCCTAAGTCAATGGCCACAAGCTGCCCTTCCCCCAGGGTTTCATTTATGGACACTTCCGGGTTCGATGTGCCGAACGAAATCGTGACATGACCGATCCCCGTCGCCCCGTTTCTTATCATGCGCCACTTGGCCTCCTGAATCAGCTCAGGTCTGGTTATGCCCGGTTTGACAACTTCAGCGATCAGTTCCTGCATGGTCTTTTCCGCTATCGTGGTTGCTTTCTTAATCATATCTATCTCATATTCTGATTTGACCAGCCTTAGAGAATCCATGACATCATCGATATATACAAATTTTACATCAGGGGCTGTCTGAACGATTAAGTCCCTCAGATAAACCGGCATCCTGGACTCAATGCCTATTGTCTTTCCTGAGAGGCTTTTTGCCCCAAAAAAATTGCCGACGGTGATATTGGCCCCGGCCTTGTCCGCCCATAATTCCACATGATCGCATCCATACTCAACATCGCCCAGCACCGCTCCTATCCAGCAGCCGAGCGTCACACTGCCGTCAAGCTCAATGAAGGAAAGAAACGGGAACTGGTTTCTAAGTGCAAATAATATGGGGTTGCCGCTTCCTGGCATACACGGATATCCGGTTGTATACATCACATTCTCGGGCGAGCTCAGCAAAACGGCATCAATATCTTTTTCCTTCATCATTTTAAGAAGTGCTTCTTTGTAAAATCCTATCGTTTCGAATTTTGAGCCTTTCACCGGAACCCCCTGTTGATTTGTTTTCATGAAGGAAAATGGTCTTACCAATTTACAAATAGCCCTTTATTTGTCAAGGATAAACATGGTGATCCTATATTGATTAAAGTGGAATTTTTTATCTCAAAAAACTGTTAATATATGAAATTAATTTTTTAAAAATATGTAATTAATTTCTCTTTAAGGTTTCTGCTATTAATAATATCAACATGTTGTTCCGGGCATATACATTGCTAGTTTATTATATGAAGACATATATGGGTTTTTTGAAGAACTCTTAAAATCGTTTAAAAGGGGTTAAATATGATATATAATATTATTTATGGAATTTTCTCAATCATGAGGAGGTAGCATGAAGAACAAAAATTATTTGTTTTTTGCTTTCATCGGTATGTTTGCAATATTCTTTTCAGCTTGTGGTGGTGGGGGCAATCACAATGAAGAACTTGCCAAAGACGAATCGTTTTATGATACCGGGGCATCCGTAAAAGCCGTCGATTTCTCCGATGCACAGACGATTACCCTTTATGTATTAAAAGAGGTTGATCATAAACCCGTCTTTGTCAAAGTGGCCAATGGGGACTTTCTTTCCCCCGGCAAACACAAGTTTGCCGTAGATGTGACTCAGAGAACACTCAATGGCCAGGTTGCATCCGAACGTGTTTTCATCGGCGACGGAGGCAATGACTATCAGGTAGAGGCGCTTCCTGACTCTGAATCTGGCTATTATGTTTGCGAGTACAAGCTGGCGCCGTCAGACTATTTTCTCACATGCCCGGTTCTGATCCAGGTCATTTATGATGATGCCAAAGCCTCGAAGGAAAAATTTATTTTAAGGACCAGGGATGGAATGGGTTCCCCTTCAGGTTATCTCGTAGATAAAGGCCTTGGCCTGTCCCTCAGCAAGGGCATGCTTAAACAGGCAATCAAGATTGCAAATCCGCTTATTGCAGAACAGATCAAGGGAGTTTCGATCAAGGATCTGTACCCAGTAACAGGAGGGGGAAAGGGTATAATCAAAGTCGACCTTGGAAGCATAAGCTGTGATGTCGCTTTGGAGGATAAAAAAAAGGGAGTCAGGGAGCTTAACATAGGACTCGAAAACATAACCGGGGGCAGCGGCAGCGGCGGTATTTTGAATACCGTTGTAAGTGCTATCCTGAAAGGTCTTCTGGGAAAAGGTTTCAATATAAGCGGCATATCGGTTGGCTCCCTCGGTTTTAATATAACCGATATGATATCGGGTTTTGCAGCTCCTGCCGACCCGGACAGTGACGACCCCCTTGCGGGAATTCTGACGGGTCTCAAGCTCGATTCGGTCATGTTCCTGAACTTAAAGGGGCTGCCCCTTTCAACGACGGAAGAACATGCAATGATAGGAGGCAGCCTGTATGCCGCACAGTCCAAGGATGTTATCAAGGACGAGAACGGCAGTTATGTCTGGCCTCAGGTAATCGAAGACGGCACGGATACCGGGATGGATATGACCATGCTTCAGGGGGACATTGCAGATATAGGGATTGCCCTTTCCGACTACAACCTGAACCAAGTATTGTCTACACTCATGAACGGTTTTTCCATCGAGATAAAGGACATCCAGAAACTCACAGACTTTTTTGCACCTGAAGACCCCAACAATTCCATGAATCTCATAGCTTCGATAAATCCGGGCGGTATAGCTGTTGATATGATTAACCAAAGGGTAGCGGTTAACGATGTACGCCTGACTCTGGTTGAGGCGGGCAGGCCCAGGACCGAGCTTTCACTTGACGTAACCTTGAAATTCGAAGCGGGTTTCCATTCGGACAAGAAGACATCATACCTCGATCTGACGATAGCCCCTATTTACGACCGATGCCATATTCACATTATGAAAGACAATATGGAAATGGAAATGTTTGACCACAGCACCTATTTCCCGCTGATAATCGAAGGATTCGCCAACGGATTTGACGAAATCAAGGTTAGTCTTCCCCTCTCCGATTTCGGCATCCTGCCTAAAGCAGGCGTCGATCCCGGCAATGTGGAGTATGACAATTCAGGCAACTGCTATATGAAGATGGCGGTAGGCGATCTCGACGCTTCAAAACTCCCTGTTGACGGGCTTTGTTTTATCTCAACGGCAATCAACTGACATGTTCAGGCGGCAGTGCAGTCGGTCCTGCCGCCTGAAATAAACAAATTTTTCTTAAGCCTTCATCATCAAAACCCGATATGTTTTTTATCCCATCTGAAAGGAGGCCAGCATGATAAAACTGTATAATAAGGACAACAACTCATTCATTGGAACGATAACAGAAGAAGACCTTCATCTGCTTGAAAAAGTTCTTGTTGAGGAGTCCGAGGCCGATACCGACTATTTCATTAATCCCGACACGATTGACCTTATTGAAGACAGCAAGGCAAGCCCTGAAATGATAAGCCTTTTGAGATCGGCAATCGGAGAAAGCGATGGGATAGAGATTTCATGGAAAAAGGCATAGCGGCCTACGAAGTCTATAAAAATCTCGCTCGCGTCCTTGATACGCTTCCCAACGGGTTTCCAAAAACCGTTACAGGCGTTGAGATAAAGCTCCTGAAAAAGATATTCAAGCCCGAACAGGCAAAAATGTTCTGCGAGTTGAAGCTTGCCATGGAGACTTCCGATGAGATTGCCGCACGCACGGGACGCGACCCTGTTCAGACAGGAGTTCTTCTTGAAACCATGAGAGAAGACGGTCAGGTTTTTTCAGTAAAATTCGGAGATATGAGATGGTATAAGTTGATGCCATGGGTCTTCGGCATCTTTGAATTCCAGCTTCACCGCCTCGATAAAGAAATGGCCGAGCTTGTGAATGAGTTCGAGGAATATTCAAAAAAGTTCTTCTCCATAAAACCTCAGCTTATGCAGGTACTGCCTGTGGAAGAGGAGGTCTCTTCGATTCAGACGGCCCTTCCCTGGGAAAGGGTTTCCTCGATCATTGAACATGGCCAGTCTTTCAGAATCATTGACTGCATCTGCAAAAAGAAAAATGAGCTTCTTGGCAAGCCCTGCAACAGGACTGTCAGGGTATGCATGGCGATAGCGCCTATTCCCGGCATTTTTGAAGACGATGAACAGGGAAGGGTCATCACGCGAGAAGAGGCATATTACATATTGAAAAAATCTGAAGAAGAGGCGCTTGTCCACCTGACGGGCAACACACAGTTCGGACAATTTTATATCTGCAACTGCTGTTCATGCTGCTGCGGAATTCTGGGTTCTATCGACAGATACCGCATCCCGGCCTCATCCGTTGTCAATTCCCAATACTATGCCGAGATCGACCAGGATGCCTGTACAGGGTGCGGCATTTGCGCTTCCGAGCGTTGTCAGGTGAAGGCAATTGAAGAAGGTGTTTCCTTCAAGGTGATAAGGGACCGCTGCATCGGCTGCGGACTCTGCGTATCTACCTGTCCCGCCTCGGCAATAAAGCTTGTCCGAAAACCCGAACAGGAAATAAGCATACCGCCCCTTACTGAAAACGAATGGTTCGACGAACGCGGCAAAAACCGCGGGGTTGATTTCAGCATCCTGAAATAGATTTCCACTTATCTGTTCTAATTTAAGATTTGCCGCTTAAGATGCCGAAAAAATATTCATGATTAAAATAGGATTAAGCAAATCATGCTTGATAACTGCGTTTTTAATTATTATTTCCCTTCCCAGCCATGCATCCGAAACAGGCACACTGACGATATATTACGCCGTAATGGCCATCAATGAAATTGATGTTAACGCATCCACAGTGGAGCTTAATGTGCAGACTGCTCCGGCCGGGGCAGATTTTGTTCCTGTAATATTTGAAACTTCTTACAATTTAACAACCAACTGTCCATCAAATTCAAAAAAAATATCTGCTTCGATTGATTCAGATATGCCCAACGGTATAAAGTTTGAAGTAAATGCCATTGCTCCCCAAGGAGCTTCCAGCCTCGGGTACAGAGAGCTGGGTGCGATAAGTTCCGATCTGGTTGAGGGAATTGATGCAACTGCTTCGGCCAATATTCCCCTGACTTTTAAGCTGACAGCATCAGTAAGTGCTGGTAATGTAATATCAGGTTCAAGAACTGTCACCATAACGATTGCCAACAGCTTCTAATTAATAATGAGGTTAATATGAAGTATTTGTTGCTGGTATTCACGGTAATGGTTTTTGTGCTGATGATTGCATCCGGAAGCGGACTTTGCGCCAACAGCGATACTGCGATAATTTCGATAGAAGTGCAGCCCATTAATGAAATCTCCATTACCGGTTCTTCAGTTTCTTTAATTATCAGCTCAGCTACGCCTGGAAGCCAGCCTACACCTGTAACAGACATTGCCTCATACGGCATTTCGACAAATTGCGGAACAAATGCAAAAAGAATCATCGCATCCATAGATTCGGATATGCCATCAGGAACAACCCTTGAAATCCAGCTCGAAGCCCCGTCGGGAGCATCAAGCCAGGGCTTTGTTGTTTTAAGCTCCACTTCATCAAATGTTGTTACAGGAATAGATTCATCAGCAGGCAGTAACCTGAATATAACGGCCAGGTTCAGCGCAACCGTTGAAGCAGGTATAGTAGCCTATTCGAATAAAACGCTTACACTGACGCTTTCGGACAGTTGAAATTTCCATATTAAGGGACAGGCTATCTGCCAGGGAAGAACTATGAAGGAAAAGACATTAATAAATGCAGTTGTAATGACAATGACAGTCATAATTGCCCAATTCCTGACCTCAAATGATATTTATGCCATTTCCGTTGACATTAACGGTTCATGGTCCGAGACAGTCAATAAGTATAATCTTACGGCAGGCACCGGAAGCGATCTTCCAAACCAGATAGAAAGTTCCGGAGACAGCATCAATGTCGATATAACCTTCTCCACATCTGCTGACGACAACTGGAGAGTCGATGCAAGAAGAAGCGACACAAACTGGAACCCGGACCTGGGCCTGTATATAAGAAGAAGTAATGACGGCGTAACGGGAGTCTATGCCGGCTCAATATCCGAAGGCACTGTTTATCAGGAACTGATGAATACTGACAGGCATTTTTTTTCAGGAAGCGGTGACAGGATTAATGTCAACCTGCAGTTTATGATAACAGGAATTTCCCTTAAGATAACGCCGGGGACATACACCACAGTATTATATCTGACTGTTGTGGATTACTAAAATCAAGGAGGACTCATGAGAAAAACGATAGGTTTATTACCGGCAGTTATTCTGATGTTCTTCATCATCATCGACACGGCTTCCGCTGCAGTGGCTATTGTGAGCAGCATGACACAGGATAAACAGGCCAAACCAGGGGAAGTATACAAAGCAAGCATCACAGTCAAAAATAATGGCACAGAACCCGAAGCTATAAGGATTTACCAGACAGACTATATGAGCTATTCCAATGGAACTACCAATTACGGCGAACCTGCAGGTAAAATGCCGCGCTCGAACGCCAATTGGATTACATTCAGCCCTAAAACCGTATCTGTAGGCCCCGATGCCAGAGTTAATATAAATTATGAGGTTAAAGTCCCGGATGATAAAAATCTTACAGGGTCCTACTGGAGCGTTGTCATGATCGCGCAGGTACCCAAACCCTTAAAAGATACTGAAATGAAAAAGCAGACCGTAGGACTTCAACTGCTATTGCAGTATGCCGTTCAGATCATAACCGATATAGACGACACCGGCTTGACAAAGATAAATTTTCTGAATCCTCGAATGGCAGTAAAAAAGGACGGCAAAGGATTTAATTTTTTCATAGAGATAGAAAATACTGGCGAGAGGCAACTGGTTCCGGAAATAAGCGCTGAGTTTTTTGAGATGAAACAGGGTAAGAGCGTCGGAAAGTTTACTTCATCAAAAAACCGGATATTTCCTAGCGGCTCTACAAAATACACATTCGACCTTGGCGATATTCCTGCCGGCAAGTATAAGGTTCAGGTAATTGCAGACTGTGGAGACGAAAATCTGTTCGGAGGAGAGTATAATCTGGATTTAGTCAAATAATGAAAAAAGCCTTTTTGCTGATTTTCTTTATATTCTTTTTTCCTGTTTTACTTTTTGCCCAGCAAAAGGGCGTTAAACTTATTAACACAGGCGAAAGCCTTATAAGCACTGAACCGGGGAAAAGCATTACAATTGTTTTGAATGTCACAAACACGGGCGGTTCAAACGAGGAATTTGTAATGGATGCAGATATCCCCGAGTCATGGCGAATGATAAGCAGGTTCTTCCCTTTTCAGCTTCCATCAGGTGCAAGCGACATGAAAATAGTCAGCATTTTTATTCCTCAGGATGCAGCGGCTGATAAGTATGAACTCAAATTTACCGTAAAAAGCACAAGGAATCCTGGTATAATTGACATCTGTACTGTTTATGTCGCAGTGCAATCCATTACTAAGCTGGAAGTCAATCTGATTGATGCCCCTAGATTTTGTGTTGCGGGAAATGAATATATTTCAACATTCAGAGTCACTAATAACAGCAACTCTGCGCAGGAAATCACGTTAAAGCTCAGCAGCAGCAATAATATTCCGGCAAGCATTGATATTAATCAGGTGAAGCTGTCACCAAGAGATGCTGTTGAAGTTCCGGTTCTTGTAAAAGTGCCTGAAAATCTCAAACAGGACTTGATTCATATAGTTAAACTTTCAGCTGTGGGTGTTGAAAATGGAAAACCGGTGGAAGCCTTTGCGGAATCCAGAGTGCAGATAATAGTCAAAGGAGGAGCGAGAGAGAGCCGCCTGATAACTGTTCCGGCCAGGATGAGCCTTAGAGCCCTTGGTGCCGAAGAAGGCGATGAAAGCGCATACGCATGGCAGGGAGAGCTTTCGGGACAAAATACATTCGGCACGAAGGACAATATAACAACTGTAGAATACTCATTCAGAGGGCCAGACACCTATGATGACGACAGAAAAGTAAATCTTATTTATACAAGCCATGATGAATACTGGATGAAGTTGGGCAGAAAACATTATGGTCTCTTAGCGGGAGACACGAACTACAGCCTTACAGAGCTTACCGAAAACGCATTTTACGCCAGAGGCGTACAGGCAAATGCAAATTATGGAAAATTCAGTCTGATGGGTTATTACGCAAAAAGCAGGTTTACCGAACCTGAAGAGATTGAATCAGCGGCCTCAATTGATTACAGTCTGACAAAAGATATAATTCTCGGATTAAATTTCATGCATCATAATCCCGAAAACAAACCTTCAAACAGCCTGGGAAGCATTGACCTCAATATATCGACAATTGGTAGAACAAATATTGACCTGGAATACTCTATTGATAAAGGTGATGACGGGTATGCAAACGGCTATTATGGAAACATATCAACCTACAATGATTTCTTTAACGGTAACCTTAAGTTTTTGCGCGCAGAACCGGGTTTTGACGGAACCTATAATGATCAACAGACAATTTCAGGCAGTGTAAATGTCCCAATCAAAAAACTTGTTACAGTAAATGCTTCCATATACAATAGCAGAACAAACCTGGAAAATAACGAAAATAAATACTCCGCAAGTCTTCAGTACACTTATCAGGCAGGCCTTACCTTTAATTTCAAAACCAACACAACCCTGTACACCGGGCTTAAACTTGTTGAAAACAAGGACCAGCTCGATGCTCCGCTTTTTGATTACAGGCAGAAAACCTTGAATGCATCGATTTCACAGACTCTTAAAAGATTTGTATTCAGCCTTTCGACAGAAATCGGGAGGGAGAGGGATTATCTTTATGAAAATGATTCCGAAGTTGACAGGTTATATTTTTCAGGGGCCTACAAACCATTATCCGGTCATACTTTCGGAGTTTATGCAAATATCGATAACAACCGCAATGACCAGGGCAGAAAGCACTATGGAACTACGCTGGGCTTCAATATGGACTACGTATTCAACCCCAGAAATAATATCGGGTTTTCACTTGAGGGGCGAAAGCTGGAAGTCGAAGGATCCGGAACGAGTTATGTGTATAATTCGAATTTGAATATTACGATTGCGAAAATCCACACAATATTTCTGGAAACCAGATATGTTCCCGTATCATCGAATGATGATGATTCTCTATTCGCTTTCAGTCTGAAGTATTCCTTCCTTATAGGAATACCTGTTGGAATAAGAACAGATTTCGGTTCAATCGTTGGCAAAGTTATAGATGCACAGACAGGAAGAGGCCTTCAGGGCGTGATTGTTGTTCTTGGCAAAATGACAACGATCACAGATAAAAACGGCAACTTTGAATTTTATACTGTAAAGAATGGAGACGCCTGGCTTGATATTGATGCCTCAAACATTTCCGCAGGTTTGATTACCACGGTCAAACCGCCGATTAAAGTATCTGTATCAGCAGGAAAGAACAGGTGTGAAATAAGCCTTGTAAAGGCCTCGCGTATTACAGGAAAGCTTTTACTGTACGAATTCGAAAAAACCCAGCTCTCAGAAACGGACAAGGCCGGACTGATTGAGATTGGCGGCCTGTCGGGTGTAGTGCTTGAACTGAAAAATGAAAACAGCTCTGTGTCTGCACAAAGCACCAGAGACGGCACATTTTCATTTGACGACCTTTTACCGGGCAAGTGGACATTAACTATAAATAAAAACTCCCTGCCAAGATTTACATATCTTGAAAAGAACGATTTGGAATTTGAACTTAAGCCAGGAGATGCTCAGGACATAACGATTAAGGTTCTACCTCGAAAAAGGGTTATTCAGATGCTGGGCGGCGGGGCTGTACAGATGGAAAATCAATAAAATCGAAGATTTTACCGGCCGATTAAACTGTAAATTCTTCACCTGTTAAACATGTTTCTTAAATACATCATACTTCGGCATGATCAATGATTATACCTCATTATGTCGTAATAGCAGCGCTATTTGTTAAGTGATCTTCCTTCCTGCCGATAAGTTTATCAATAATCTTTAAGACTATTAATAAACTTAAGGAGAGTCAATTTATGAAAATGACTATATCAGCCGGGATAGTTGGATTGTTCGCGATATTATTTTCGGGAATAGCCCTTGCAGATGATCTTACCCTCACATTCACAGTACCGGAAGTATCAAACATGGCCACTGATGTCGGTGACGGCATTACTCTTACCCTTGTTACGCCTGCTGCAGGGAATCCATTCTCAGAGGTAACAGATACCTTCACGGTTTCGGTTTCAGATAACACGGGTGATCCGATGAAGGTCACCCTAAACACCGAATTGGCTGTTCCAACAGGCCTTACCCTTACAGCAGACGCATCAGCCGGCCTGGGAACCCCCGGGGCTGAAATTACAATTACGAATACAGCTCAGGACCTTATTACAGCAATCCAGTCTGAAAACGGATCATCCACAGTAACTCTCGGTCTCACTGCGGAATGGAACGCACTTGCTGCAGATGGCTCAACCATGACCCTTGTTGTCACATATAGTTCAGATTCATGATCAGCACTTAAATGAGCCCTGTGAAGAAAAGGGGAGGAAAATGACATTGAAAAAGCTTATAACAGCAGTCATAGCAGGGTTGTTCGCAGTATTCTTTGCAGGCATATCCCTTGCCGATGATCTTACCATCACTTACACAGTGCCTGAAGTGTCAGGAATGATCATTGATGTCGGCGACGGCCTCATCCTGACTCTTGTCGAGCCTGCTGCAGGAGATTCATTCGAAGAAGTCACGTGTAATTTTTCTCTAATGGCTGCCGACAATACAGGCATCCCAAAAAAAATAACTGTAAACACCTCAGATGCAGTACCAGCCGGCCTTACTCTTACAGCAACAGCAGCAGCAGGTCTTGGCACCCCGGAGGCTGAGATAACGGTATCCGACTCAGCACAGGACCTTATAACCGCAATCTCGCTGGGAGCAGGGATGACAACTGTAACGCTTGGCCTGACGGCTGAGTTGACCGCAGTCCCGGTAACAGGCTCAACCATGACTCTGGTCGTGACATTATGTACAGATTCGTAAAATGAAAACTGATTCACCTATAACAAGAAAAAACGCCGGGTTGGCGTTCATGTAATAATGAATCAAAGGGAAGGGGATAGGAGTAATGAAAAAGGTTATAACAGCAGGCATCGCTGGATTGTTCGCAATGTTCTTCGCAGGCATAGCCCTTGCCGATGATCTGACCTTAACTTATACGGTGCCGGAAGTTTCAAGCATGACCACTGATGCCGGTGACGGCATTACATTTACCTTTGTTGAACCGCCGGCAGGCCAGTCATTCGCAGAGTTGACAGATACCTTTACAGTATCGGTTACAGACAACACGGGAAGCCCCATGAAGGTAGTTTCTCGTATTGATATTGGATCAGTATCCCCTGAGTGCGAATCAGGCTTTATCATGTTACTCGAAGCCTCCGAAGGCATCGGAACCCCTGAGCCTGAATTCTTAATTTCAGCTGAGGACCAAGATCTTATTAGAGGAATCCAGTCGGAAAGCGGCAGTTCGACAGTAACCCTCAGACTACAGGCTGACATGACCGCATGTGTTAAAACAAACGGAACAGTCACTCTGGTTGTCACATATTGTGCGGATTCATGATCAGAACTTGAATGAATCCGGCGAAAGAAAGGGAAAACCCATGCAAAAGATTATAACAGCAGGCATTGCCGTAATGTTCACTATGTTATTGGCAGGCATGGCCCTTGCCGATGACCTCACTATCACTTATACGGTGCCTGAGGTTTCAGGCATGACCACTGATGCCGGTGACGGCATTACATTTACCTTTGTTGAACCGCCGGCAGGCCAGATTTTCGAAGCGTTAACAGATACCTTTTCCGTATCGGTTACAGACAACACGGGAAACCCCATGAAGGTAGTTGTTGGTATTGATCCTGCATCAACTCCCCCCGATTGCGAAAATGGCCCATATCTTTCAATTGCAGCCTCCGCAGGCATCGGAACCCCTGAGCCTGAATTTTGGTTTGAAGGTGTTGACCATGACCTTATCACAGGAATCCAGTCGGAAAGCGGCAGTTCAACAGTAACCCTCAGACTGCTGGCCGATATGAACACATGCGTTATGACAAATGGAACAGCTACTCTGGTTGTCACATATTGTGCGGATTCATAATCGGAACTTAAATGAATCCGGGGAAAGGAAGGAAGAGACATTGAAAGGGATTATAACAGCTGGCGTTATCATGTTGTTCGAAATGTTCTTTTCATTCACAGCATTTGCCGAAGACCTCACCATCACTTATACGGTTCCTGAAGTATCATCAATGACCACTGATGCCGGCGACGGCATTACATTTACCCTTGTCGAACCTGTGGCAGGCCAGTCATTCGCAGAGGCAACAGATTCTTTTACAATATCGGTAACCGACAACACGGGAGACCCTATGAAAATAGTTACACATATCGGATCAGGCCCACCCGAGTGCGATGGAGGCCTCAATCTTTTTGTCGCTGCCTCCGCAGGCATCGGGACCCCAGAGCCTGAAATTTCAATTAGAGACATGGACCAGGACCTTATCACAGGAATCCAGTCGGAAAGCGGGAGTTCGACAATAACCCTCAGATTTCAAGCCGACATGACCGCATGCACTGTAACAAACGCAACAGCTACTCTGGTCGTCACATATTGTGCGGATTCATAATTAAAAAGTAATCTTTGTTAAAGGAAAGGGGGCAATTTGTGAAGGGTTATCTGATTGCTTCAGTTGCAATACTTATGGCAATATGTGCTTCGTCGTCAAAAGCGGATACTCTGACAATAACTTATTCTGTTCCCAGTGTTTCATTAATGTCACTTGACAGCGATATGACCTTCACCCTGGCAGCCCCTGCAGCAGGCGGAAGTTTTTCAGCAGTCCATGACTCATTCGCTGTAAATGCTTCCGACAACACAGGCACCCCAAAAAAGATAACGGCGCAACTTGACAGCAGCATGCCCTCAGGCTGCACCCTGTCAGCAACGGCTGGAGCTGGACTTGGAACGCCTCTGTCCGGTGTTGTGCTTGATGATACGGCAAGAAGCATTATTACAGACATAAACAATGAAACCGGCTCATCAACAATTGATACGAGCTTTATCGCCGACCTGGCAGCAGAACCTTTAACAGAGGGAACGAGAACATTGACAATAACGATGATAGACAACTCCTGAGAATGATAATCAATTCTTCCATCCGGGACAAATCAAAAGGTCTTTTTATCAAACTTATGAATTTTCAGTAATTATCAGCAAGTCCAAGTCTCTCAACAGTTTCCTTTTCAGGGACGCCTGTTTCATCAAAACCGATATGTCTGTAGTAGGACTTGATAAACGGTTCGATTTCGATTGTGACGTTTTTATGAACGCCGTCTTTTCTGGGCGGCATGCCCAATGCACGTGCACTGACATCAACTTTCAAAGCGCCTTCGCGGACATTGAACAGCTGGCGCAGCGTCTGAATGCGCCAGCCGGTTTCAAGAAGCTCTTCGGGCGTGATATCCCAGCCGGTTGTCGCCCTGAACATTTCCCATAAAGGATACAGACCGCACCATACGCTGAACTCACAGAATCCCAGAGAGTTGAATGCCTGTTTGAATTTCACCGCCCGGGCCTGGCCTGCTCCTTTCGTTTCTGGATCTTTCCCTGTTTTAAATTTTATGCCCTTTGCAAACAGGTTTGCTGAACCCATCAGAATAAAATCCACGCCGCCGGCTGTATGCCTGCCCGGGGTCGGATCAGCAGCATAGGTCAGCATCAATCCGGGCATCTTTCGTGCATCATGCATGGGCAGTTCCTGGCCGCCTGAGGTAACGGCAAATTCTTCAGAACCGGCTATTATCTTTGATGCGGCCTTTGCCCCACAGGCAAGCACATCGCCTATTCCTTCACGGTTAACAATAAGCTTGAGCAGCGGAAGAATAGTCTCAGCTTTTCCCCAATCAGGAAGGAACCCATCCGGGTAATCTCTGCACCTGAAATCCTCTTTTGCAAGCAGCTTCTTTTCAACACATTCAAGTGTATAGGCAACAACGCCGCCTGCTGAAATGGAATCTACTCCCTCACGATTCAGGTATTCGTTGATGTCCACAATCGCATTGAAGTCACTGTTAAGGATAAGCCCGCCGAATGCAGCAATTGTCTCGTATTCGGGTCTGTGCGTCTCCTTTTCCCTGTAATGCAGTTGAGGTACAGTCAATATGGCTCCGCACTTAACCGGGCACCCGAAGCAGCCGAACGCTTTTGTTCTGTACGGCATGCTTGCATTCTTATTCAGCTTCTTCGAAAACTTTTTTTTGAAATCTTTAACATCTCCTGCATAATTCCTGATGGGGGTATCCCCGGTTTCATGGCTTATGACTGTTGCAAAAGGCGTCCCCCACCTGTGCAGGAAATATCTGAACAGAAGAGGTGCAAATGCCTGGAATTTTCCTGCAATGTCAAAACCGATATTTAAAAGCCTCATGAAAAATGTGAACTTGTCCGCTAATGTCATCATCATCCCGATAATGGGATTTTTCATGGTTAATTTCAGCGTCCGGTTATATTCTCTGGAAAGCTCTATAGCCTTTTTTCTGTCTGAATAGTTACTTTTTGCCGAGCCCCTTATGCACAGCGCCTTAAGATTTTTACTGCCCATGACTGCACCCAGACCGCTTCTTGCCGCAATCCTACCCCTGTCGCAGACTATGCCGGAAAAAAGTATTTTATTTTCTCCGCCTTTACCGATTGCCGCTACCTTAAATCCGTTTCCGTGTTTTGAGATAAGGTTTTCCTCGGCTTCAACTGCATCTTTTCCCCAGATATCCGACGCATCGCAGAGTTCTTTTTTATCATTATTTATCAGCAGATAGACCGGCTTATCTGATGCGCCTGTAAAAAATATGGCGTCATAGCCTGCCTGTTTTATGACCGGCCCGAAATATCCGCCGGAATTTGCATCTCCCCACCCTCCGGTCAGCGGACTTTTGCCGCATACCATGTAGCGTCCGGTGAAGGGAGCAGGGGTGCCCGTGAAAAGCCCGGGGCAGAAGCCGAGAATATTGTTTGGTCCGAGAGCGTCACAGCCCGTTTTCATCCTTGAATAGATATAGTATGCGCCCAGTCCGTAGCCGCCCAGATATTTTCTATAAATCTCTTCAGTCGGCGTTTCTTCGGTAAAAGTCCCGGATATTAAGTCCACCCAGAGAATCTTACCCATATACCCGTTCGGCATAGTATTCTCCAAGAACGCAAGGCTTGATGAAAATATCAGTTTTCCCTTGTTCGGATTTCTGTTTCCTGTCTTTTTCCTCTAGAAGTTGTATGTTATGTTTATGTTCAGTTCATCTCTCTTGTCCATCATGCCCAGTGTTCCTGAATAGTCATTGGCGCCGGAGGTGAAATAGTTCATTTCAAATTCCCAGTTCTTATAGGAATATGCAAGCGACGGTATAAAAACAAGGCATTTCGGTTCAAGCTCGTACATCACTACAAGCTGCGGGATGAGGTTGCCGTTGAGATAGGATAACCTGGTTATCAGTATAAATGTGTTGCTGTACTCAGGATAGTATACTACATCGAACTGGCCGTCCCTGTCATCGTCCCATGGCTCGTACCAGGGCTCCAGCAAATAGTTTTCTTTCCAGCCAAGTATCTTGCTGCCTATGTATTCGAACTTGAACATCACGTCGTCTGAAGGAATAATTTCTGAGATTACCGGCACATGTTTTTTCGGCGCCATCCAGCTGAAATTGTAGAACTTGTCGATCCCGATACCGTATTTCATCTGGTCATATTTTTCCACTTCGCTAGTGGAAAAAGGAAGTATCATCTTATCGATCGTCTTGAACTGCTGATTGTAAAAATTGAGAAGCCATGCAAGACTTTTTTGCTGGCCCGGGTTATCAGGGCCAGTACCTGTCCAGACATCCACCTTGGGCCCGAAAGAATTAATAAGGTCGGTTACTTTGCCCGCTGTCATCCAGGGCACCTGCCTGAAATAGGCGAATTCACCCCTTATTACTGTATCTATAGGGTCAATCTGATAGTTGAAGCTCCCGCCCATAACATCTACATTATCACGAGTCAGGTCCACTTCTAGCAGCTGGCCCCCAAGTATCGAGCTCATCGGGTTGTTGGGGTTGATGCTTCCCATATAAACCGTTATCGGTTCAAGCGATTCGGGGTTTATCCAGGCGACAGGTATTTCAGAATACATCCTGTAATAGGCAAGATTGAGGTTAAGGCCTTTATAGACGCTGCCAAATTTAAACCCGTACCTGTCGGAATCGATGTCGCTGTTCACCTGATTCATGTTTCTTTTTAATGATGCCATGGAAAACGGGTCTTTGTAGTCGTCAATTGTGTCCCTTCCGATCGAAGGAAGAATCGGCGAGCCGTCTATCATCTTTTCTTCATATGTATTATCAATCTTTCCCGGGACATAATATGCCTCGAACGATAGTGAATCAAACGGGCCCACATAAGCCATGGCGTAGTTGGCGCGAATCATCCAGAGAGGTATGCGCCTTTCCAGGAGGTCGACAGCAAGGGATGACGTATCGAGAGGATTGGTGCCGTCAAGTATTCTGAGAGTGCTCATTTCCCCCCATGCCATCACCTGTCTTCCTGCCCTGCAGAATGCGCCTCCTTTCATCATGTCCAGATATGCCATATACAGGTCGACGCCCCACTTCAGACTGTTTATCTGATCGCGGTTGTCATAGGTATAGTAGCGCCTGAGCTTTTCATAGTCCGGATTGTTCTCTTTCCATACCTTGGGGTTGTCGGTATCGGGGTTAAAAGGATCGCCGTCGGTTGTAAGTATCTTTGCACCATAATCGTATGCCCCGTCATAATAGGCCCTTCCCTGAAGAAACATCTTTGACTTGAAGCCTCCCCCGATATCACCGAAATCACCCGAGTATTCGGCAAGCAGAAGGTTCCTCTGGCTGATCAGGTCTCCTTTTTCCAACGGTATGGGATTGTTGACCGGGGTATCTTCCGTACGCCATGTCGCCTGGGATTTCATTTTGCCGATCACGGTCATGTTGCCGCCTTCATTTGTCCAGAGCGCGAACGAACGGTCCTGAATAGCCGCCAGCAAAAAAGCTGCCAATATTACTGTACGAAAAATCTTCATTGCCTGCTAACCTCCTCAATACTGTTGCATGTGTCGCTATCTTTCTTAATTGAAAACACCGGATAAAAAATCAGCGCCAGAAATCCGGCTGAAACAGCTATCGCTGCAAAACACATTATCATAAGGGCCTGGAATTTCATGCCTATAAAGAACCATGGCATGGACATTAAAAGCACCAGCAGGCCGGCAAAGAGGACCGAAGTCCTTGTTCTGACATTTGACGCCTGTAAAACCAGGATAGCCGCAACTCCGGCGCCTGCTGCAATTACCGTCAAAAATGGGAGTGATAAAGGCATTCCCAGATATAAAAGTTTGATGACGGCAATCATTATCCCTGTCATTGTAATAATCCCTATGATGATACCGGCTTTTATGGAGCGCATAAAGATCGTTGAAAAGAGAAGAATGATAATGCCTATTGCCGCTAGAACCGGCAGGAAACTGGCCTCTGCCCCGTCATTGATAAGTTTTGACATCGCAAGAAGGCTTCCTCCGAGGCTGAATTCAACTGACGTGGACGGGTGAGCATCAATGTATGCCTGCATTATTTCAGCATAGTTGTTGATGCTTGCCGAATCCCTCGATGGAAAGAACGGCGAAATCGCCGCCTCGGTATAGGTTGGGTCGATGAACTCCCTGACATCGCTGTTTTCTGTCACCATACCGCCAAGACCTTTTCCTTCCCTGGCTGTTTCGGGCAAGGTCTGCCACTTCGGACTGCCGTCGCTCATGGTGTAGCGCGCCATCTGTATCATGAAATCAAAGGCGATTGAATCCTTGGCCCCGCACTTATATTTAAGGAAGTTGCTGAAAGCGCTTATATCCTGCAGAGCTTCCGGTTCGACGAGCCCTCCCTTTTTCTTAGCCTTCACATAAACCAGCAGCTGGTTAGGCCCCATGAACTTTTTTGTGAACAGGTTGAAGCATCTGTTCCATTGGTTCGAACACCAGAGATATGACGAGCCGGGAATATTGTCTCCCGCCTTGATTCTATTGACTGCATAGCCTCCTAATACCATCAATCCAATAAATACGATAATCGCCGCTTTCCTGAAAATTCCTGTCGGGACAATGGCTGTTGTGATAGAGCTCCATGAACGTGGAGGGGTCTTTGGCGCCGGAAGTATCGAGGCAAGCGCAGGTATTGCCAGACCAACGAATGCAAGTGTCACAACAAGGCTTTCTGCTCCCAATATCCCCAGCCCTCTGAGAATTGAGAGCTTTGCCGCCAGCATTCCCAGAGAAATAACTGCCGCTGTCGCTATTCCTGCAGGAACCTTCCCCCATGCCCTTGATATCGCAACATCCTTGCCGCATCCTTCAAAAATTGCTTTATAATAGCCATCCAGAACCATGACCGTTGCCGCTGCACTCGTTATCGCAACAGCAAGAGGGAAAAGGACCGCCATCGGATTCAGGCTTCCGCCGAAAAGGCTATATAGGCCGAGGCCTGAGGCCGCCGGGAAAATCATTGCGGCAACAGTTATCAGTACCGGCTGCCAGCCCCTGAAATAGACGGCCACCAGAACTATCATAAGAACGAACATCACGCCGCCGGCAACAGGCATTTGCGTCATGCCCATCTTTGTCATCTCGGCCTTGATGACCTCTTCTCCCATGAACAAAAGCGTGTGGTTTTTATCGCTGACCTTTTCCTTAAGCCCTGCAAGTTTTTCCATAAGCTTCGGGTCAAATTCAGCCTCTACCTTAGCTTTATATTTTTCAAAAGCAATCCCTGCCTTCTGGTTCTCGTCCATCTGCTGCCAGGATGACCGTGCAACCTGTTCGCCATTCATCAGGATTGCGGTAATCATAACCGCCTTGCCGTCATATGAGACATATTTACCCGGACCCATCGGGTTTGTGGCCACACGCTTTTTAAGCGCGGCAAACTGCCCGGGTGTCTCGGGCCAGACATTTCCCAAGACAGGCACTATGTCCAGGCCGTTTGAGGTATATTCATAGTTGTCCATACCTTTTGTAAGAGATGTGACAGATGTCGGGTTTATGACCTCGCAATCCATCAGGCCTTTTGTTATCTCGTCGATCTTCCTTATTGTTGCTGAATTATAGATATCGCCGTTTCTAACTTCGAGCAGGCAAACAAGCATGTTGGTCCTGGGGGCCATTTTTTCAATCGCAGTAAGCCCTTTGAGTAATGGGTGTCCCTCTGGATACATTGCAGCCATCGGATCTTCGTCTAGTTTCACATCCTTCAGGAACACCATGAAGACTGCACATATGATCAAGAGTGCTGTAAGGATAAGGGCCCTTAATTTATAAACCAGGGCGCCGAGTCTGGTTTTAACCTGGGATTTGTTCTCAGCCATTACTGCACCTCCGGAAAGGCCGGGATCTGCCATAAGACTTTTCCGTTTTCATAAATCCCGATTATTCCGTACTGGCCGACAATTAGACCTTTGATGCCGGAAGCGGTTTTCTTAAGGTCAGCGTCGGACAGCCATGCACGGCCAACCATTTCTGGAGCATCCAACCTTTTCCATGTTGATCCTTCATCCGCCGAGACAAGGACAGTCCCGGCTGAACCTGCTGCGAGTCCGGTATTTTCTTCAAGGTCTATTCCGAATATCTCGGGCTCTTTCATTCCCGGATCGATCTCGGTCCATGTCAGGGCATTGTCTGCGGACAGTATAATTGCTGTATCCAGCCCTGCAACTGCAATATTTCCCGTATTGCCGCCAAGCGTAAATATCGTCCTGCCGACCTGACTCTCGGTATCATAAAGCGGCGATTTGATTTCCGCCCATGTCTTTCCTGCATCTTTTGTCAGAAAAATCCTTCCCATGTATCCGGCCACGCAGATTGTGTTTGCATCAATCATTTTAACACCGAAGAGGTTAAACCCCGGAGCCGGGGACTGCCCTGCCTTGACCGGCTCTGCTCCGGGCTGAGCCATTTGGGCCCATGTTTCGCCGCCGTCCTCCGTAATAATCACGGTCGACTCCGCACCCACCGCGCAAGCATGAAGGGTGTCGAGGCTATGTATTCCAAGCAGAGATATTTCAACTCCAGATTTCTGGGCCGTCCAGGTTTTCCCGCCGTCGGCAGTGTGCAGTATCACTCCCGCCTGCCCCGCAGCCCATCCGGTTTTATCGTCATTAAAGCTTACATCAAGAAGTGCAAATCTCGTCGGCGTCTGTACTTCATGCCAGGTTTTTCCGCTATCACTGCTCAGATAAGTTTTTCCCAGGTCTCCAACAACAAGCAGGTCTGTTTCAGTCAGCATGGCACCTGCAAACAGGTTTGTTTCTATCTGATTTCTCTCAATTGCGGCCTCTTTCTGATGCGGCCTTGACAGAATGACTGCAATCGAAACAGTTATCGCAACCGCAATCAGCACGATAATGATGTTTCCCGCTTTCTTCATAATCCTAATCCTCACGCCATCATGTCGGAAAGGCTTCTGATTTTTTCCACAACTTCCGCAGGAACTTCAGGCGGAGTTATGCCCAGAGACCTGCAGGCCAGAAGCGTTTTGGATGTCGACTCGATTACTTCTGTCGTATCGGCCGCACGCCTGAGCGACGGCCCGGCAACTATCAGCCCGTGGTTTCTCAACACCACGGCAGACCCGGTCCCTATTGCCGCCGACACCGCATCAGCCAGTTCCTTTGAACCGGGCATGATGAACGGTACGACCGGCAAATCGGGGATAAACGCAGCCTCCGTGTTTATCGGTTTGAAGGGTGTGCCTGTCATATCAAGGATGGTCGCCATCGGAGGATGGGAATGAACCACCGCATTAACCTCGGGCCTGAGCCTGTATATGGCCGTATGCATATGGCGCTCCGAAGACGCCGGGTATCCGCAGTCGTCAAGAGTCTTGCCGTTGATATCGATCCTTACCATCATCTCCGGCTGCAGATCGCCTTTGAATATGTGCGACGGCGTGATCCAGAGTTCATCGGGTTTTCCAGGGATGCGGACGCTGAGATTTCCACCGGTAGCGGTTATCAGCCCTAATGCATAAAGCTCGTTTGTAACTTTCAGGAGGTCATCCCTGATGTCGCCGACCTTGATAATCGCAGGCGCCCCTATTACGGTTCCCTGAATCACAGCGGCAGGTTTGGGCTCATTGCCCTTGCCGATTTGTGTAAGGTCCCCGGGGTCTCCGATTTCGTTCCTGGCTTCCTGATAAAGCCTCATCATATCCTTCTGAATCTGCTGAAAAGTCATTGCCTTTGCAGTATCACCGCTGAATGAAAGCTTGCCGCTCATGGCCGCATCCATACCGCTCACCCTGCCGGTGAACATACCGTCAAGTATGTCAGCCTTCATCTTGAGCACGACATCGGCCTCGGCCGGCTCAATTGCCTGGGCCTTTACCTCCCCTTCCCTGAAGAGCAGGTGGAAAGGAAGTCCAAGGTCAGTCAATATAAAGAGCATAACCACATCCTTATCAGCTGCAAATTTCCTGAGCTCGGCATCCGCTTCGATGAGAGAGGTGAATGTTGTTATTATCTTGAGCATATGCTCCCTGACCGCCTCATCAGCCGAGGAAATTTTCGCTGTGCATGTAGAAACCGACTGCTTCTGCTTCTTGCCGCCTGCCTCGAGGTCGGTAACAGAAGCCCCGGGTTTCTTTATGAGCTTTTCCAGCACATCCGCTGTCGGCTTCTTTGATTTTTCAGTCCAGCAGAATTCGCACAAAACCTCAGGGTTCAGGACGCATTGGGGTTTGCCGCCCTTCAGGAGTGTCGATACGGCTGTTGCAGCGCTCCTCCCCTGATGCACCGCCACCTCGAATGTGTTTCCGCCTATATGCGGAGTGGCGATAACATTAGGCATGTTAATAAGAGGGTCATCGGCCGCAGGCGGCTCAACATTGAAAACATCGAGCGCTGCTCCGGCGAGTTTGCCTGATCTCAAGGCATCAAGCAATGCATCATAATCTACGAGAGCGGCCCTTGCTGTATTTACAAGGAATGCTCCATCTTTCATTTTATTCAGGTTTTCAGCATTTATTATCGCCCTTGTACTATCGGTGACAGGCGCATGAAGGCTTACGACATCGCTTGATGAAATCAGCTCATGAAGCTCGACCTTTTTTGCCCCGGTGATGACAGCTATTTCGACGCTGACATACGGGTCATATGCAAGTAGGTTTGCCCCGAATGATTTCAGCCTTTTTGCAGTTTCTTTTCCTACAGCGCCAAGACCGATAAGCCCTACGGTAAGTCCTGCAAGTTCGCGGCCCTGGAATGCATCATGCGCCATGCCCATGCGTCCCATGTCACCCGCCTCACTGCCCGGTTCTCGTATGAAGGCGTCCGCGGGGATTATCTTTCTTGCAAGATTCAGGATGTATGCCGCTGCCAGGTCTGCTACCGCCAGGGCGTTTCGTCCGGGCGTGTTTACAACCGGTATGCCGAACTCGGTTGCAGCCTTGACATCGATGTTCACAGGGTCTGCACGGCAGACCACGATCATTCTCAAATCGGGCAGTTTTGCAAGCGATTTGGCGTCGACCACATCAACTTCGGTTATGAATATGTTCACACCGTCAAGAGCCTTGACAAGGTCGTCGCCTGTAAGCAGTCTCCTTGCCTCACGGTAGCTTGCATATTCAACGTCACCCACGGATTTCAGTGATTCCAGCGACTCCTCATCGATTTCTGCTGAGACAAATATCCTGGGTCTGAACGAGAGGTCGGTCCTGGCCTCGCTCGTATCCGCCGTGCCCATTATCGCATTGAGCACGATCCCGCCGGTTACGCTGTCAAGTTGTTTTGCAGGTGCCAGCAGGCCTGTCCAGCCCTGATAGAGCCCCTGGTATTTCGCCGCGCTGCCTGAAGGAGCGTGCTCCCGGATGATTTTGCCCAGCTTTGATGCACCTTCTTCGAGGCTTTTGTAAACGCCGGCCCCGACCCCTGCTGCGATTGCCGCACCAAAACATGTCGCCTGTGGGTTCGCCACGCCTATGCCCGTATTCATAACATCCGATAGCACCTGCGTGAATATCCCTGACTGTGTCAGCCCTCCGGTCACCCGGATTTCTTTCGGCGGATTGCCCGATACGCGTGTTATCGATTCGATGTTAGCCCTGAGGGCGAATGCCATACCCTCCACTATTGAACGCGCAGTGTCGGACCTGCCTGAGCCCTTGAGCAGGCTCATGTATGAGACTGACAGGTTGCCCATCGGGACGCCCAGGTCGCTGCCGTTGAACACCTGTGCGCCCAGGGTCGAAACAAGACCGTTTGAGCCAGGAGCCGCCTGCGCGGCTTCCGCCATCATGATTTCGGCGGCGTTGTCCCTGTCAGGGGCCATTATCTTTGCAAACAGTTCTAGTGTTGTTCCCATGGGCCCTGAATTGCTCTCAAGCACATACTGGCCAGGTAAAAGGCCCAGTCCTGTCCATAGCTTGTTTTCAGGGTCGATGAGAGGTTTATCAGATATCATCATGAGGGGAACGGTCGTTCCCGCGATTATTCCGAGCTGACCGGGGGCTGTAATGCCCGAACCAAGAAGCCCGCACTGTGTATCGCTGCCCCCTGCCGAAACGGGTATTCCTGCGGCAAGCCCCAGATGCTGCGCGGCAGCTTCACCAAGAGTTCCGATAACCTCCCCGCTGCTTACAACCTTGGGGAATAACGAGACCGGGAGGCTGTATGAATCTATAAGAGATCTGGACCATTCTCTTTTTTTGATGTCGTATGCCATTGACTCGGCTGCCAGAGAGGCCTCGATAGCGGCGTTGCCTGTAAGTTTGAAACCAATCCAGTCTGCTACTGACAGATAGGCTGAAGCCTTTAAAAAGGCCTCCGGCATGCTGGTTTTCATCCACATAAGCCTGCATGCTGCAAAGACCGGGCATGGCCACCGGCCGGTTATGTCATAGAGTTCTCTGCCTCGCTCGACAGCCAGGGGGATCGATTCCATTGCCGCGCGTGCGTCCACTGCCGGCGATGCCATCAGAGGGTTGCCCTCATCGTCAATCACAACAATGCCGTGGCGCATAGAGGTAGTTGCAAGACCTGCTATATCGGAGGGTTTCACGCCTGCCACTTTTATGGCCTTACGGCATGCAAGCGCTATCTTATTCCAGATATCTCCGGTGTCGAGGTCGTACTCGAATCCCATTGAACCCGGCATTGCCGGATGGGTCCAGGCGACAGATGCTGAATGGAATTCACCTGTTTCAGAATTGACAATTATCGCGCGGCCGCTGCCGCCGCCCAAGTCTAGCCCCAATATATAAGACATTGTACCCTCCGATAATTAAATAAAATGCGAGCAGCGAGATTTTAATAGGTCCAATAAGTCATATAAGACCTATTAAAACCTTTTTTCCCTGCCGCTCACAGTAATACTTATTTATAGAACTGCTTGAACCCTCCAGCCGTAAACAGGGTCGGCTCGGCGTTCTTCATCAGTATCCTTCGATAGCCGCCCTTATAGTATGTGTTCGGGTATGTTGAGCCATGATCGCGCCTCATATCTACGACCACCTGTCCTTCGCTGGTCTGCATTTTGAATTTGCCGTCCGTGCAGTCTAATAACATACCTACGGTATAGAAGCCCTTCCACAGCTTGCCGTTGGGGTCGACAATACGCTTATAGAAATGAAGGAATGTCCCCTTCTCGATCCAGCCCTCGCACTCGCCGTATTTATAGTTCGGATTTTTGCTTCTGCTTGTTATCACCCACACCTTCGTCTTCACCCAGATTATGTTGGTCACATGCCAGGGGGCGCCTGTCCATCCGGGTGTATTATACCCCATCTTGATCGTGAAACCGGTTTCGGCATTTCCGCATCCCAGGAAGTTCTTGTCCTTCCATGAAACCTTCAGGGGGCCTTCCACAAAATATGGCACGAGGGCATCCTGTTCACGCACAAACTTGTATATGCCCTCGTCCATAGCCGTTTTGGGCCCGCCCGACCATGTGTCGTCAGGCGCGGCATCGAATCCGAAATAGGTGTCCGAGCCGGATAGTTTGGTGCTCAGCCTGAGCTCTTTTCTCATTTCGGTAGAATAGGCAAACCTCTGGCCCTTGCCGTTATCAAGAGGATACAGCGGATATAGAGCTAGCGTTCCGGTTCCCGCCATGCTCATTGGCTGACGAAAGACCGAAAGCTGCGCATAATCGCATATCGGCCTCCAAGGGTCCATTATGTATGACAGGTTTTCCATAGCCAGAATCTTTTCAGGCCCGCTTTTAGAGTTCCTGCCGAAAGTCAGCCAGTAGAACATGCTGTGAGTGTTGCCCTGAAGAAAGTATTCACTGAAGAGATTATTCCACATGAGCATTACGGGCATTTTCGGATCTTTCACGTCTGGATCAGGAAACGGCAGACCTTTTATGCCGTGTGCCGGTTTGCCGCCGTTCTTCAAATCTATTATCCCATTGTTTTCATCTACCCTGTAGCGTGCGGCGTTTGATTTCCAATTCGCTTTAACATCATCGCTCCAATATGTGGAAGGATCATAATCGAGCTTGCCGATTTTCATGGTCATATCGCCGTTTTTGACCCACATGACTATGTAATCCGGGACAAGACCCTGGATTTTCTGCCAGTTCGTCTTATCGATCGTTTCGCCTGGCGACACATCGGCATATGCCATGGTCGACAAAAAGAAAAAGATGACTACCGAAGACAAGACCGTTTTTATGGATAGCTTCATAAATCCTCCTGATAAGATTGTAAAAAACAATTCATGGTGTGGTTTAATTTGGTCAGACCATTTTACCCGAAGCTGGGTCTGGCTTCAACAGAATATTAATCTGACTCCATCCTGTTTTATATTTAAAACTACTCTGTCTCTTTCTTTACAATTGCCCTTTCAGCAGCGAGTTGCTCTCCCGAAAAGCGAACGAGAAGGATGGTGCCGAAAAGCACCATGATAAAACCGGCCAGCCTAAGCCACCTGTGGAACGGGTCCGCGGGAAGAAGTTCCCCCATTGCAAAAATTCCTATGAAAATAGCAACCAGCCGCGCACAGAAGTCGTTGACTGCAATAGCCACTATGGCACGGCCATGCTGATAGGCGCTCGATAGAATGAATATCTGTGTAATATAAAAAAAGATAAGCAGCGGAAACATCAATCCAAAGGCAATGATATAGGCCCTGCTGTCAAGCTCTACAACCACGGCCTTTGTGAAAACATCGCCAAGCCCTGCAAAGGCTCCTGAAATGATGCTGAATATGACAAGGAGCCCGACATCAAAGCTCCATACCTTCTTTGACATGTATACAAGGAGGCAGATCAGGCAGCATATGCCGACCCCGTTGAAAAATCTTGCCGGGGCAATTACGCTTATTGTCTGCTCCTGGGCAGGCTCGCTCACTCCCAGGGCGACAATTCCCAGCGTAACGATTGCCACCGCCGCCCATTCATAGGCCTTCAAGCGGTGATTGAGGAAGAATATTGAAAAAAGAGCCAGCACTACGAAACCCGAGCCCTGTATGGATCGGGCGAGTGAAATCGGTGTAAAGTTGAGAGCCCAGACAAAGAAGCCCCACCCGATTCCGCTTATGATGAGACCTGCCATCCATTTTTTAGAAGTCAGAAACTTAAGGATGACTTTGCCCGAACCTTTTCCCAGTGAGAGCTGAGGCAGCGTATCGGCCGCCTGCTTCTGGAATACCACTCCCAGGTTCACCGATACTGCAAATATCGTGATAAAAATTATTGAAACCCATATGGACATATAAGCTCCTTTTATCTGTTCAGTTCAATTCTCCCAACAAAGCCTGGGCATTTTTGAAAAAGAACTTTTCACGCAGGTCCGAACTGCCCTTTGTCGCAGCCATTCCCACTCTAACCGCATATCCGGGCAGCGAAAAAGGGAAATCCGATGCGTAAAGCACCTTCTCCTGTCCCATGCTGTTGAAAGCCCCCCTTATGTTTTTGGCGCACTGGAAGCTTGCATCGGCATACACATTCTCATGCCTGCGGGCGAACTCCCATACGAGTTCGAACTGCAGCATGCCCATATGGCCGAAGATGAAAGGAACGTCGGGGAACGCGTCAATAAGCTTTTCATATGTACTCACTTCTCCGTACTGCGCCCGCCTGAATTTGGGGATGTAATACTGACTGACCCCGGAGTGCATGATGACTGGTTTTTTATAGCGCCTGTACTCTTCAATTATTTCAAACCAGAGAGGATCTGTAAGAGGAAGATTCTGAATTATCGGGTGAATCTTAAGCCCCAGGCAGCCGGACTCCATGAAACGGTGAAGTTTCTCAATCCTAAGGGGATCTCTCGGATCGATCGAAGCAAAGGGGAAAAGGCGCGGCGCGTTCCCCCCCGAATCTCTGCGCGATCTGCACATTTCGATAATGTCGTCGGTTTTTACAAACGGCTCTATGGGCAGAACGAAAGAATGCGTAACACCTGCCTGAGAGGCATAGCAGTCCAGGTTACTCTCCGTGCCGAGGTTGTTGCGCTGATGGTTGTGGATAACTTCGAGATACCGCGTGATCGTTCGCATGCCAAAGGGTGGCTTGCTTGTCCGGTAACCCGTCAATTCAGCTATTATGCCCGGACTCAAGGCCGGTTTGGTGTACGCCTCATCAAGGGGCCAGCCGTTGATCAGGTCGCCTGTATGCGTGTGGATATCGATGATTTTCATTAAAGAAAGTGGTGAGTTACTAGTGGTAAGTTGAGAGAAAAATCCACCAATCTTTTCTCAAACATTCTTCACCGCCTACAATGATTATTCCGATTTGCATTCAAGGTGATAATGAGGAGGCCAGGAAAAAATGGGATCGTGTACATCCTGTTTCGCTCCCAAGCCGAAGGCGCAGAGACAAAGTTAGCGCTTGAATGCAAAGTGGAATTAAATGATGCCCAGCTTCTGCATCTTGATGCCGGCTGTCATGCTCCCCTTAAACTTGAGCTTGCCGGTCATGAATGCCTTCTGGCCGGAGAGTTCTCCGTTCACCAGTTTGACGAAGTCATCATCTTTCATCTTCAGGCTGATGGTGGGATTAGCCGTTGTCCCTACCTGCACCTCGGCTTCTTTATTTTTGATGGAAAGAAACCAGTCACCGGCATTAACCCCGGTGATGTTAAACTGGATGCTCATATCCAGACCTTCGAGCTTGTCCGCTGTGAGCTTGGACGGCAGAACCACTTCAATGAATTCCTTCGGTGTACTTACTGGCATTTTTTCCTCCTGATATTTTTTCAAAATCAATGAATTTCCTTTTTTTTCTTCTCAATTAATGCGGTTCTCTCAAGGTTATCTTAGCTGCCTGTTCTGGAAGTACGGCCCCGGTTTCGATATAATACCTGACAGCCTTGATCATTGCCATGCGGATGTCATTCTGTGGCAGCCCCAGTTCGCTGACAGCCTTTGAGCAATCGACAAATTCATCGTACCTGAGATGAAGAGCCTGCTCAACAGCCGCCATCGGAGGTTTTTTTGTTATGTCTGCTATAAGTTCATTAACCTCGGCAACGACCCTGACCACAGCCCTGGGTATTTTTATCGTGGGCTCTTTCAGCCCGGTGAGCAATGCAAGCTCGTGGAATATCTCCTTGAGATGGATATTTTTGTTGCCGAGTATGTAGCGCTGACCCGTTCTACCTCTTTTATCCGCATTTACAAACCCGGTCGCAAGATCATCCACATCGATGAGGTTCATTCCCACGTCCACATATGCGAACATCTTACCGTTGAGAAAATCGAGGATGGTCCTGCCGGTAGGCGTGGGCACCCAGTCGCGCTCTCCGATAGGCGAGCACGGATTCAGGATGACCATAGGCAGTCTGTCCATATACTTCCAGGCCAGCATTTCGCTCTGATATTTGCTCTCGCGGTACGGCTGTCTCCTGCAGTCTTTCGGGTCAGGAAAATCTTCTTCTTTGCTTTTTCTATAAGGGAAGAACCCTACAGATGACACCGAGCTTGTATAGATTACCTTTTCCAGGTCCCTGTTGAGAGCCGCGTCCAGGATGTTCCGGGTGCCCTCGATATTAACATGACGGATGTAATCGCCACCCTGAGGATGCCAGTGCCTGTAGACGGCGGCAAGCTGCTGAAGTTTGTTGCAGCCTTCGAGCGCTTTATCAAGCGACGGCCTGTCGAGCAGGTCGCCCTTGACTATCTCGATATCAATCCCCGCCAGGTTTCTGATGTCGCCGCCCGGACGCACCATGGCCTTTACTTCCTGGCCGTCCTTAATAAGTGCCCGGACAACGGCGGAACCGATTATGCCACCGGCGCCTGTTACCAGAGTCTTCATGATATTAATTTGGATTCCATTACGGGAATCGCCTTATCGAGGGTATCTATTATCCGGTCTATCTCCTTTTTCTCGATGCACAGGGCAGGGGCGATGCATACCGTCTCCATGGATGACGAACGAATAAAAATGCCTTTGTCCCAGCACTCTTCGGCCAGCACATGAGGTGCCGAGTTTTCAGGCAGTATCGCGGTGCGCTTCTCCCGGTCAGCCACCAGTTCGATGGCTGCCACCAGACCGAGTCCGCGAACATCGCCCACGGAGCGGTGCCTGGTAAGCGTCTTCAGGCCGTCAAGCATGTATCTGCCGTTCTCGGCCGCCTTCTCAACCAGGCCTTCCTCTTCGATCACCCTTATGTTTGCAAGCCCGGCTGCACATGCGACCGGATGGTTCATGTATGTGAAACCGTGCATAAGAGGCAGCCTCTCGTCCTGCATCTGGCCAATAGTTTCATAGATGTCAGCGTTTATAACAGAAGCGCCCAATGGTATCTGGCCCGAGCTTATGCCCTTTGCGAAGCTGAGCATGTCGGCGCGGATCCCTCCCCAGTGTTCATGCCCGAACATCCTGCCGGTGCGCCCGAAGCCGGTGATGACCTCATCAAGAATAAGGAGAATGTCGTTTTTATCGCATATTTCCCTTATCTTCGGGAAATACTCATCCGGAGGCACGATGACCCCTCCGCTGCCGATTACAGGCTCGGCGATGAAAGCCGCTATCGTTTCCGGCCCCTCGCTCTCGATGGTCTCTTCCATTTCCTCAATGCATTCGAATGCGCAGCCCGGATAGCTCTTTTCAAACTCGCACTGGTAGCAATACGGAGCCGAACACTGGATGAAGCCCTCGGCCAGGGGTTCTATGTTCCAGTGGAACGGGAAAATCCCGGTGGCCGCTGTAGTGGAAAGCCCCATGCCGTGATAGGAAAACCGGCGCGAGAGTATCTTGTTCTTGTCTGTCTGTCCCTTCAACTGCCAGTAGAGCCGGGCCAGTTTGAGATTGGTCTCGTTTGTCTCGCTGCCGCCGCAGGTAAACCATGTCCGCGTCAGGTTATAGGACGGGTCAAGCATGGAGGCGACCTTTTCGGCCAGCTCGATTGACGGGACTGTGCCGTGCCCGTGGAACGAGGTGAAGTATGATATTTTTTTCATCTGCTCATTGACGGCCTCGATGATCTTGGGATGGTTATGGCCGATTGCCACGCACCACAGACCGGAAAAGCCGTCGATGTATTCTTTGCCGTCAAGGTCCCACATGTAAACCCCCTTACCCTTGACGATTATTCTGGGCGGGATGTTATCGAAGTCCCTGGGATGCGTCAGCGGATGAATAAGGTACTTCTTGTCCATTGCAATCAGTTCTTCTTTTGATTTCATAATCTCCTCCAGCTATATTTTACTGCAGCTCAAATCCCTGTCATCTGAGCCGAAATGTCCCAGAGCCTTGAGGCTAAAACCGGATCAAGAGCGTCTTTCTTGGGGTTCTTCGCCTTTCTCTTCACATAGTATTCGCCTGAGACCCAGTCTTTTCCGGGAACGCCAGCTGCAAGCCAGACCAGAGTATCCGCGCCCTTCTCGGGACCCACAAGGAAAAGGTGTTTCATCGGTGAATTGTAAAGATAATAGATGAACCCCTTTGCATCGCGACCGAAGCTTGAGGCTATATTGCCGGGGTGAAAAGCGGCCGTTCTTATTCCGAGCGGAGACCATCTCCTGTGAAGCTCTTTCATGAAAAGGATATTTTCAAGCTTGGACGTGCAGTAGGCATTCATCGCACTGTATTTCCGTTCACTTTCAAGGTCGTCCAGATTCACCTTGCCGTAGTTGTGGCCGACGCTCGATGTGATGATAATACTCGCCTTTGATGCTACGAGCCTTTCTTTCAAAAGGTTGGTGAGCATAAATGTCGCCAGATGATTTACCTGGAATGTGATTTCATGGCCGTCCTTAGTAAGGGTCCTGTCGTTCCAGGTCATGCCTGCATTGTTCACAAGGACGTCGATTCGCTCATATCTCTGAAGAAGCTCTCCCGCCAGCCGCCTGACCTGTGAGAGGTCGGCATAATCGGCGGTATAACTGTCCGCCACCAGTTCATCCGCTATCGCCTTTGTCTTTTCTCTTGAGCGGCCGACAATCACGACCCGCGCTCCCTGCCGGTGGAGGGCCCTTGCCGCGCATGCACCTATGCCATCGCTGGCGCCTGTGATTATTATTGTTTTCTTATCCATCTGCAATCCTTTCAGTCTGCTTCATGTCAAAGACGACCTTGATGACCGACCACGGGGTTTCCTGTATCGTGCGGAAGGCTTCCCTGTAATCATCAAGAGGGAAACGGTGAGTTATGAACCCGTCGAATCCTATGCGTCCTTCAGCCGCCCACTCCATCGCCAGCTCAAATGAACTGATCTTCCTTCCTTCATATTCTTCCATACCGTGAGCGTTGACGCCGATCATTTTGAGCTCCTGATTCCATAGCGGCGTAATGTCAAAAGCCACTGGCTTCAGCTGGGTTCCCACCATCACATAATCCCCGCGCGGGGCGAGCCAGCGAAGCGAATCGTGGATGGTCGCGCTTGAGCCGACCGAATCATAAATAACGTCAAACCCTCCCAGGAGCGTACTGTTATTCAAATGCCCGTGAAAGACCATGGCGCCGGTTGCAATACCTGCGGCATCATATGCGTTTCCATCCGGCAGGGCCTCTGCACCCATGCGTTTTGCCAGTTCCAGCTTGAGCGGAAAAGGCTCCATGACAAAGACCCTGCCCTCAGGGCACACCGCTTTTGCTATCTGAACAAGATTGAGCCCTATTGTCCCGGCGCCTATCACAAGGATATTATCACCGGGTGACGGCAGCCGCCTGAACACCGTATGCAAAGCAACCGCCGCAGGTTCGACAAGAACCGCCTGTTCATCGGTAAGCACATCCGGAATCTTGATAAGCTGCTTTTCTTGGGCGACAAAAATATCGCTGAATGCCGCGCCAAGCTCCGGCGCTATCTTCTTTGACGGGAAAGCCTGACAGAGAGGAAAATTTCCCTCCCGACAGGGCGGGCATGGAGGGTCGATCTCGAGGGTGGCGCAGCATGCCGTATATCGCTGCATGGCTACCCTGTCGCCGGTCTTAAGGCCTGTGACGCCCGGCCCGGTTTCAACAACCCTGCCCATCATTTCATGTCCCATGAAGACTTCGGGGAAAGGAGGAAGGGCCGCCATGGAAATGTTCAGCCCTGCCTTTATGAAAAATAGCGCAATATCCGAGCCGCAGATACCGGCAAGTTGGGGTTTTACTCTGACAAAACGGGGGCCCGGCAAAGGTTTGTCAGGATACGATCTCAGCCTGACTGGAGAGAGACGGGAATAATACAGGCCCGGAAGCTTCGGCCCCAATCCCTTTGTAGCCAGAATCCTCAAAGGGCTGATGTCAAACACCAGCGTTTTCATCAAATCACCTGTTTATAAGTTCGAGCACTGTTTTGCGTATCCCGTCGCTGTCAAGGCCGTATCGCGGATACAGGTCTTCCGGGTATCCTATTGCAGAATAGCAGTCAGGAACCCCTATGCGTTTGAACCTGATTCCAAGTCCTGCATCTGACAGTGTCTCGGCGACCGCCCCTCCCAGACCGCCGATTATGGAATGCTCCTCGGCGGTGATTATCCCTCCGGTCTCACGTGCAGCATTCAGAATGGCCTCAACATCGAGGGGTTTGATTGTATGCATGTTAATAACCCGTATGCCGATACCCTCGTTATTGAGCGAATCCGCTGCATCCATAGCCGCCTTTACACATACCCCGCAGGCTATAACGGTCATATCGCTGCCATAATCCTTCATGATAATGCTCTTTCCGAACTCGAAATCATAGGAGTCGTCCGCATATGCCAGCGGTTCGAGCGAGCGGCCTATGCGTATGTAAATTGGGCCGCTGTAGTTTTCGCCAGCACGCACCACTTTGCCGGTTTCTATCGTATCTGCAGGCACCACCACGGTCATATTGGCCATTGAGCGAAGGATGGCGATATCCTCTGTGGCATGATGCGTAGTCCCACCATTACCCATGGAAAGCCCGCTGTGCGTTGCTATCATGCGCACATTGAGATTCGGATAGGCTATATCGGTCCGGATGGCTTCGGCGCAGCGCAGCGAGAGGAAAACGGCCATGCTTGAAAGGTATGGCAGCTTGCCGCTCACGGCCATTCCTGCCGCCGCCGCTACCATATTAGTTTCCGCTATTCCGAAGTTGAAAAAGCGCTCGGGATAATACTGCTTGAATGTGCCTGTCTTGTTGGAGCGCATCAGGTCAGAGGTGAGCACAACGATGTCCGGATTGCTCTTCGCCATGTCCGAGATCACCTGTCCGTAGATCTCGGCCTGGGAGATCAGATCGTATGTTTCCATGGTGAAAACAAAGCCTTCGATTATCAAGCCGGCAGTGTCGCTCATTGTTTTGCCCTCCCTGCCGGACAGGTGCGGTCGATGCTGTCACATGCGTCCCTGGCGGTCTTTGTGTCCAGCATGGTGTAGTGATATATTGGATTGTTTTCCATGAAGTCCACCCCCTTCCCTTTGACGGTCTGCGCGATAACAAGCTGTGGTACACAGCCCTCAGCCGGTTCCAGACCTTCGAACGTATCGATAAGAGACGCCATGTCGTGACCGTCAATGTCATAGACCTTCCAGCCGAACGATTCCCAGCGCTCTCTGAGGGGTTCAAGTGCCATAATTTCCTCGGTGGCTCCATCCAGGCTGAAGCGGTTTCGGTCAATTATTGCCACGATGTTGCCCAGCTTGAAATGGCTTGCTGCCATTGCCGCCTCCCAGACCATACCTTCATCCAGCTCACCGTCGCCCATCAGAACAAATATCCTGTATGAACGCTTGTCCAGGCGGGCTGACAGGGCCATTCCCACGCCGATTGAAAGGCCGTGGCCAAGAGAACCGGTGCTCATCTCAACCCCTGGGATCTTGTGCATATCCGGATGCATGCCGAAGGGGCTGTCGAGCTTGTTGAATGTGGAAAGCCATTCGCTCGGGAAGAATCCGAGATCGGCCAGTATGGGAATATAGCCTATTGCCCCGTGCCCCTTAGAAAGGATAAACCGGTCACGTTCCGGCCAGCGGGGGTTCTTCGGGTCAATCCTTAAAACATGGTAGTAAAGGGCCACAATGATGTCCATCATGGAGAAGGAGCCTCCCATATGACCCCCGGTGGCGACTGCGGCAAGCTCGATCACTTTTTTTCTGAGATCCCTGGCCTTGCCGTAAAGAAAATCGATAACCTCCTCCCTGTTCTTAAATGCCTTTGACTGCATTATCACCTCCTTCAATTATTAAATGAAATGGTGATTGCCGGACAATGGAGTGAATTTATATTAAAAGCGCCAGTTTCATTATTAAGTAAACATGTTTCATCAAAAAACAATACCTGAAGCGTTTTTTTAATATTTAGACCTTACGGGCATATGAGGACGAAGTATTGACACCCGGATATTGACCTAATATATGGGTCATGTGAGAAAAAAACATATCTTGCTGATCTCGCTGCTGGGCTTGTTTGTCATAGCAGCAGCGGTATCGGCGTTTTCCATATACAGGGCATATGACAGGATAAAGCACCTTGGCAAAGGACCGGACTGGCATATCCCTTCCAGGATATATTCAAGCGAGACTATCATCAAACCCGGTACAAACATTGATTTGATCGGAATAGATACCAGGCTGAAACGGCTGCGCTACCATCAGACAAAAAGACTTGGCGCCCCCGGGGATTTCAGAAAGAGCAACCAGGCTTATTTTATATACCTGCATGAATTCGATTACCCAGACGGAAAAACCAAACCGGAAAAGATAAAGCTGGCACTTGAAGGAAGAACGGTCAAACAGATCACAGACCCTGATTCAGGCAGAGAATTGAAAGAGGCAGCTCTTGAACCCGAAGACTTTGCGGCAATCTATGATCAGAGCTTTGAAGACCGAATGCTTGTAACGCTCGATGACTGTCCGAAGGTTCTCACCGATGCAATCATATCGACAGAGGACAGGCGTTTCTACGACAACTGGGGCATCGACCTGCGCTCAATCTTCAGGGCTGGCGTAGCAAACATCAAAAGCGGCAGGATATCCGAAGGGGGTTCCACGATCACACAGCAGCTCGTGAAGAACATTTTCCTGACAAGCGACAGAACCTTTTCAAGGAAAATAAAAGAGCTCTGGCTGTCGATAGTATTGAACGTCCTTTATTCCAAAGACCAGATCCTCGAGATGTATATCAATGAAGTCTATCTCGGCCAGCGTGGCAACGCCAGCGTATGTGGATTCGGCAGGGCCGCTCGCGTATATTTCGACAAGGACGTGAAGGACCTGAACCTTTCGCAGGCGGCATTTCTTGCTGGAATAATATGCAATCCCGGCCTCTTTTCCCCATGGAAGCATCCCGAAGAATCCAAAGAAAGACGCAACACGGTACTTGCACTGATGCTGGACCAGGAAAAGATTACGGAAAAGGAATATCAGAAAGCAATCAAGACCCCTCTGGGAGTTGCGCCGTTTTCTCCGAAAACAAGATATGCCCCATATTTCGTCGATTATATCCTGAACCAGCTGGAAGACGATATTCCAGCTAGAGACCTTTCAAAAGGCGGTTACAGCATTTATACGACGCTGGACATGACGGTTCAGCTAGCACTGGAAAACAAGCTCGCCAAAGGTCTCAGAAACCTGGGAAGCCAGAGCCTTCAGGGTGCGGCGGTTGCGGTCAATCCCAATACCGGCGAAATCCTCGGTATGGCCGGAGGACGCAGCTATTCATATTCACAGTTCAACAGGGCAGTTCAGATGAGGCGCCAGGTTGGCTCTCTGATCAAGCCTTTTATCTATTACGAAGCCGTGAAAAAGGGATACACGCTTAACAGGATGCTCGATGACAACCCGTATATACTGCCGCAGGGAGACGGCACGGAATGGACTCCCTCCAACTTCGACAATATATCGCACGGCAGCATAACAATGGCTGAGGCGCTTATTCAATCCTATAACATAGCAACAGTAAGGCTTGGAATGGATATGGGTGTTGAAAATGTATCCTCGCTAATCAGGGATTTATCTCCAGGCCACAAGGTAAAAGAAACTCCTTCCCTGCTTCTGGGAGCCATGGAAAGTTCTCCTCTGGATATGGCCATCATGTTTTCTGCTTTAGCCAACGGCGGCTACAGGGTGAAATCTTCAGCCATCAAAGCGGTGAAGGTCGAGGATGATGTTGTTTACAGGGTTCATGCTTCATCACCTAAAAAAGCCCTTGAAGACAATGCCGTTTATCTGGTCGATTTCTGCCTTATGGATGTGCTCCGTTTCGGGACCGGAAAAACCGCCTCCGAATACGGAATGCCGGATGGTGTATGCGGAAAGACAGGGACAACTAACGATTTGCGAGATTCATGGTTTGCCTGTTTCACAAGGGATATATCTCTGGTGTCCTGGGTCGGTATGGATAATAACAGCCCCGCAGGCTTTACCGGTGCAACAGGCGCCATGCCCATCGCCGCCATGATAATGGCTTCTCTCGGGCATGTCAGACAGGTAACGCAGCCTGAAGGAATTGTTTTGAAGGATATTGACCCGGCAACCGGTAAACTCGCTATGGAAAACGCGGCAAGAATATTGCTCCCCTTTGTAGAAGGGACTGAACCCACCGAATACTCGGATGGCATACCTGTTCCCGTAGAGATTCCCGCTGAAGAGTCCAATGAAAATAAAGCGCCTGTTCCGGCTGAAAAAGAAAAGTCGCCCGAAGAACCAAAGGCGATCTTCTGAAATGTATGATTTTTGAAAGGTTAAAAAAAGTTTTATTAACTCTGATCATCTTTGGCTCAGTTGTTTTAGCCGGATGCGCACACAAGCCTGATGTAAAGCAGCTTCCCTATTTCCCGCCTAAAAAAGATCAGCCAAAAGTTGTCACCAAACCGGCCGCGCCAGAACTCAAGCGCATGGGATACACCGTTCAGGTAGGCGCGTTTTCAAATGTCGATAATGCGATCAGGCTCACGAAATCTCTGGAAAAGGAAGGGCTTGACGCATTCTATTACAGGAATGCAGCCGGCCTTTTCAGGGTGCGGTTCGGGGACTACAAGACCATGGCCGAGGCCGAACAGGCCGCAGGGGAAATTATCAGAAAAAGAATCGCGGAAACATACCGCATAATTTCTCCGGGCGAGTATATCCAGACAAAAAACAATATTCCCGGTAAAAGCATAACCGTTACAGGAGACACCCTCAGGGACCACATTGTAGTGACTGCAAACGGCTTTATCGGTCTGCCGTACCAGTGGGGTGACATCTCGCCCACGAAGGGATTTGACTGCAGCAGCCTCGTCATGGCAGTTTTCCAGCTGAACGGACTTGTCGTACCCAGGACATCAAAGGACCAGTTCGCAAACGGTGTTCCTGTTGATCCTGAAAACCTTGATAAGGGAGACCTCCTCTTCTTTACGACAAACGGGACCGGTCAGATAAGCCATGTCGGGATTTACGCAGGTGACGGCATGTTCATCCATGCCCCGGGCAAGGGCAAACCCATCCGCCAGGAATCGCTCAACACACAGTATTACCGCGACAGGTACATGGGTGCGTGCACCTATCTTCAATAGCATGAGCCCGCATGACATACGGAAATTTGTTTGATGAAACAACCAATGAATGGTATTCATCACTTTTAAAAAAGGCGGTGAATCAAGGCTATGGCAGGTAGAATAGTTGCTTATGCTCAAAATTTCAGCGGGCTTTCTCAAAAGGCCCTGAAACATTATCTGCCGGATGCAAATTTTTTAGAAAAATCTTCCATTGATGCAGTATTCAAATCTGTTCTGGCAGACAAAAAAACCTTCGGATTCATCCCTGTTGAAAATGTTATTACAGGCCGATATGCGCAGACCCTAGACTGTCTTCTGAAATATCACGGAGGCCTTTCGATTATAGATTCGACAATAGTGTCTTCGGGTAAAACAGAAGACGGCCGTGAGGATAAAACCCGCTTCATTCTCATTGGATCGGGTAAAACGAAACCTACCGGCAGAGACGTAACAAGCCTTGTCATCTACCCTCAGCGCGACAGGGTCAAACTCCTCTTTGACATGATCGAGATAATCAGCGTGCGCTACAATCTCAACATGACGGACATAGACCGCAGACCCGACAGGAAAGGGCTTTCTATATTTTATATCGATATAGAAGGGCATAAAAGTGACGAAAACGTCAGCGCCTGCATAAAAGACATTCAACTGGCCCTTTCCGATACCGAAGTGATAACGCTCGGCTCATATCCATATCAGCCGTTCAACGAGCCGCTTATAAAATCGGTAGGCATCATAGGCGGCACCGGCGAGATGGGCTCCTTCTTTGTTCCGTTCTTTGAAAAGCTCGGATACAGGGTGGCTGTGGCCGGGAGAAAAACTTCTCTTTCTCATGAGGAATGCGCAAGAACCTCAGATGCGGTGATTGTAAATGTCCCGATAGATTACGCATGTGATGTGATCAAAAAAATCGCCCCTCATATGAAAAAGGGCCAGCTCCTGATCGACAACACAGGCATCAAGACAAAGGCGGTTAAGGCGATGCTGGAATCGTCGCCCAAAGGAGTCGAGGTCCTTTCCATTCATACGATGTTCGGGCCTGGCGTTGAAAACCTCAGGGCACAGAATATCATATCGATACCGACGAAAAAATCGGGCCCCATGGCTCAGGAATTCGAGGACCTTCTTTTCAAGCACGGGGCAAACATCACTCGTACGACCGCTGAAGACCATGACAGATTCGTGACTATGACGCAGGGACTTGAGCATATAGACAGCGTCGCCAAGCTTGCAACTATCCTTGATATTGCAGGGCATCCGGACAGGCTGGAGCCTTTCTCCACGCCCAATTCGAGAAAATCCGCCGAGATATGGGGCCGCATCCACGGACAGGACCCGCACCTTTATGCTGCAATGCTCAGAGAGAACCCTTATATTCTTGAAACCCTGAAGGCCTACCTGGGCAATCTTTCAAGCCTGATCAGCAGCCTTGAAAAAGGCCGGACAACAGCCTTTGAAAAGGCCATGAACAAAAACGCGGAAAAACTGAAAAGCTGACAGCGACACAGAAGAACAATGTTCAAAGCAAAGTCCTAAGCCTAAGCGTTCCCATTTGCTAAAATGCCTGTAGGAGTACTTACTTGCAGAGATGCATAATAGTTCAGCGTGAAGTTGAGTTGAAGTCCTTATTTCTCATAAGGGCCAAGAAAGCGTTCACCGTTAAAGTGTATCAGATGTGTCGGCGACTCGGCAATCCAGACTTCCGTTTCCCACGAAATGTCATTTAAGTACTTAAGCATTGCCCTACGATTGAGAAATGCTGTCACAAAAACCAATCCGGCAGTTGCCCCTGAAAATAATTTTTTTAGTTCCTGCCTGCGCTTAGGATTTACAGGCCCATGACTGGTCACCGCCTCAATTAAAACCAGCCAGTTATTTTCTGTGTGATACACTACAACATCTGGCATCTTCCCATGTTCTTGTATATTAACATTCAACAAAACTAAGGTTTTTGAATCAAAGTATGCCCACTTTGACTCAGTGTCTCCAACATAAATAATAGAACCACCTGGCGTGAACAAAGGGCAGAAATCATCTACGATTTTCTTAACTAAGACATTTTGACCCCCAGGGGAAAGTTTGATTTGTCTTCTTCCAGATAGTTTGATGGGTAATCGTCTCATATCTCTCTCTTGTGCATACTGTTTTTTCAACGTATCCACAGTTTTAAGATACTTTTTCAAATACGTCTTCCATTCGGTCTTCCCAAAACATCGAAGAAGTTTCAAAACTGACGGTTCGATCTGGTAAACTGCTTTCGGGCTGTTTGTGGGTCTTGATGGTTTATCCGGGTTCGCCACAATCACGGCTGCTTGCAAGAACTGGTGAACAGTTTGTCGCCGTACTGTTTCACGTGTGTTGGGCGCATATTTTTTATTATAATGTTGCTCAAAGAACTCCATCATAGGTGTAATACCCATTAGTGGATCGGATGCATTCTCCCATTTGCTGGCAGGCTTGAGACCCAGTAGCGACAAAAGAGTCAGGGCAGAGCGTTCGTTATGTTGTTGTCTTGGAAGACCTACCTCGTTAAGAATCTCAAGGGCTTGTTTGATTTTTTCATCTGCTTTTTTACCACTTGTCTTATTGGACATAATTAAGACACTCCTTTTCTACAAGGGCATCAATTGTTTCCTGATCGGGCATTCTTTCATCTAGACAGGAGCCAAGGCGCAAAAGCTGATCATAGGTGGGATAGGGTATCTTCCTAAGGTCGGTGGCATTGACCTGGGTATGTCCGCTAAATAGTCGGAAAAACTGATCTACTAACGAAGAATTGAGATATACTGCAAGACCTTTAGCCAATGTGGGATTTAATCCGCTTCCCTGTTTGTGGAAGTAGTTCAGGTGGTTTTCAAAGCCTACTATGTGTGTATCGATCATCGTGGGATCATATATAGCAGCCATGACTCGTCGAGGTTGTTCCTTGGACGAAAATCTTTTTGTAAGTACATAGAATCCTTCTTCGACAAGAAGATCTGATGTTTTGGACGATAAAACTATTGCATTGGGTTTTTTCCCAGATTCAACAGGCCATCTGATAAATCCATCCAAGAAATGGCAGGGATAGATCAATGGAACGGTTTCTTTCTCTGGATTTTTTCTTAGATACTCCCGCGCTCTGAAATCAACAACGCGCCCTGTAGAAACGCTTAACCCAAGCTTGTTGAGAGATGATGTAAAACCTTTTATTCGTTCTGTCGGATTAATTTCAGTATTATTGACGCTAAGATGAATAAACATATCTCGGTCACCAGAGTGAATAACCCTATTGTATGGAACAGACGAGGTTCGTATTTTGTCAAAATCAAGCCCTTCAGATGTGGAAATTGTTATTGAGTCTGGCTTCTGAATTTCTCGGGCAGCATGATAGATAATATTCTCTTGTAACACATTATCGTCACCAAATGCCTTTTTGCGAGATTCGAACAGGTGAATACGTTTGAGACTCATCATTTGCAAGAATGCAATTCTGAACTTTCTAAAATAGGGACCATTACAAAAGCTGCGAGGTGTTATTGCAACCATTTGCCCTCCAAATTCCAACAGTTGCATCGAAAGCCAAACAAAAGCCGCATACAGATTTGCCGCCTCAATGCCATAAGAATATAGCCTCCGGCTCATGACCGTCTGGCTATTTATTTTCATATATGGCGGGTTTAGAATGACGTGCGTGAATCGTTCGATAGGTACAGCCAAAAGTGGCTCGTTTATTTCTGTAACGGCAGCTGATACAAAATCCTCGTTGATGATTTTTCCTTGGAACAAAATGCCGAAAGAGGCACAGAGAGACATACAGCGGTCCATGGTCTCTTTCAGGTGATGAAGGATGCTAGTATCATTTTCATAAGCAACAATATCTATGGAAAGAGGTCTTTTTTCTTGTGAAATTATGGTCTCAACACACATAGCGAAAAGGACTCCGGTCCCTGCTCCTGGATCTAATATCCTGATTCTTTTTGGTCCGTCATCAAACATAGCGGACATGAATTTAGCTATCGAGGAAGGCGTTAAGAATTGACCTATTTCAGAACGGATAATCCTGCTTGTCGTTCCATTGAATGTTTTACGAACATGGTCAAGTTTGTGTGAGCTTTCTATCATCATATTATACTTTATGTATCATATAGACTATAAAAACAGGTTGCTCAAGGTTGCCTTTGTTTCATATTGTTTTCTTGATGAATGCGGCAATCTTTTTAGCCGCTTTACCGTCTCCAAAGGGCATGGCAGCAGGATTCACGCTGACGGTTTTCATTTTGTCCACGGCGGCCGTAATCGCACCCGGCTCAGCATCGACAAGAATATTCGCCCCGGCTTCAATGGTTTCCGGCCATTCGGTCGTAGTACGCACAGTTACGCAGGGCGTCTTTAGCAAAAAGGCCTCTTTGACCAGACCGCCCGAGTCTGTCAGGACGCAGTCCGCATGTTTAACCAATGAAAGCATGGCCGTGTATTCGACCGGCTCGACCACAGTGACTCTGCCCGCTTCACTCATCAGGCCGGGATAGAGGTTGCAGGTCCTGGGGTGAACAGGAAAGATGACATTGATCTTTCCGGCCAGTTTTTTCATTGCCTGCCAGATAGCCATGAATCGTTCTTTATTATCCGTGTTTTCCGCCCGGTGTATCGTGGCCAGAACAAAGGGTTTCTCATAAGAGGGCGGCTCAAGCCTTGCGGAAAAGTCGAGCAGCGCATCCACCATGACGTCTCCCGTAAAAATCCCCTGCATGCCTTCGGCCGCAAGGAGTCTGACCGCATTTTCTGTAGGACAGAAATGGTAATCGGAAAGCCTGTCTGCGATCATGCGGTTTATCTCTTCAGGCATCCTTTTATCGAAGCTGCGCAGCCCGGCCTCGACATGGGCTACTTTTATATTCAGCTTTGCTGCGGCAAGCGCACCTGCTAGCGTCGAGTTTGTGTCACCGTAGACAATTACAAGTCCTGGCTTCTCGTTTATGAGAATATCTTCGATACCCTTGAGCATTGCGGCTGTCTGAATGGCATGAGAACCCGAGCCTGTGCCAAGATGAAAATCCGGTTCGGGCAGGCCGAGGTCGTTAAACAGCAGTTCATTCATAGTAAAATCGTAATGCTGGCCGGTATGGATAGTCTTTGAAGAAAGCCCCTCGTCGTTTAATGCCTTGAGTACGGGCGAAAGTTTGATAAACTGCGGGCGCGCACCGACAACATTAAAAATCATGAACCCCTCCGAAGCGAATTTGCGAAATTATTATGACAATGACACAAAAGCCTCATGGAATCAATTCCTTGACGCCTCTTTTCCTCAATGCTACTTTGCCCATATGCTGGACATAAAAATATTAAGACAAAACTCGGAAATCGTCAGAAGCTCTCTATCAAACCGCGGGACCGAGGTCGACCTCGATGGGCTTCTGGATCTTGACGCAAAAAGGCGCGCCATGATTCAGGAAGGCGACGATCTCAAGGCGAAAAGGAACCAGTTCTCTGAGCAGATGTCAAAGAACAGGGGTGGTACACCTGAGCAGAAGCAGGAAATCAGGCAGATCGGCGAGCGCATCAAGGTGATTGATGCTGAAATGAAAGACCTCGAGCTTGCAATCGATGACATCATCAAACGCATCCCCAACATTCCGCATGAAACGGTCGCCGTAGGCTCATCCGAAGAGGACAATCCAGTCATAAGGACTGTAGGCGTAAAGCCTGAATTTTCGTTTACCCCGAAAGAGCATTGGGACATCGGCGAAAGCCTGGGCATACTGGATTTCAAGCGAGCCGCCAAAATTACGGGAGCTCGTTTCTGCCTGAACTGGGGAGCCGGCGCCAGACTAGAAAGAGCCCTTATCAACTTCATGCTCGATGTTCACACTAAAGAGCACGGCTGCACCGAGGTATGGACGCCTTTTATGGCCAACAGGGACAGTTTCACCGCAACCGGACAGCTCCCGAAATTCGAGGAAGACCTTTTCAGGACAGATGATTATTTCCTTGTTCCGACGGCGGAAGTGCCTGTGACCAACATATACCGGGACGAAACCCTGCCCGAGGATAAGCTTCCCATAAAGCTCGTGGCCTACACCCCATGCTTCAGACGCGAGGCGGGTTCGTACGGCAAGGACACGCGCGGGCTTATCCGTCAGCACCAGTTCGACAAGGTGGAACTCGTTCGTTTCGCCCATCCGGACCATTCGTTCATCGACCTCGAAGAGCTGACCGGTGAGGCTGAAGACATCCTCAAAAAGCTGGGGCTTCATTACCGCGTCATCTCTCTGTGTACAGGCGATCTGGGCTTTTCCTCGGCTAAAACATATGACCTCGAAGTCTGGATGCCCGGTCAGAGCGTTTTCAAGGAGATATCTTCGTGCAGCTGCTTCACCGACTTCCAGGCCCGGCGCGGGAACATGCGATACAAGTCGGCCCAGATGAAAAAGAGCGAATTCTGCCACACGCTTAACGGCAGCGGACTTGCCGTGGGAAGGACGCTCGCGGCCATTCTCGAAAACTATCAGAATGAAGACGGAACCGTCAGAGTTCCTGAGACATTAAAGCCCTACATGGGGCTTGACCTGATAGAGCCAATACGTTAGAAAGTTTTGAAGCGGAGGGATGGCCGAGTGGCTTAAGGCGGCGGTCTTGAAAACCGCAGTGTTTCACGACACCGTGGGTTCGAATCCTACTCCCTCCGCCAGATTAAATAATCAGAGCAAGCGGGAGCTGGAAATTATTATAAGATATCCTGCTTTTTCTGATGAAATACGGAGAGATGGCCGAGTGGACGAAGGCGTTCGCCTGCTAAGCGAATGTAGGGCCAAAAGCTTTACCGAGGGTTCGAATCCCTCTCTCTCCGCCAGCCTTTCCGATAATACCATTCAAATATGACTCCGCATGAGGAGGAAACATGACCCGGAAGTCAATCCGCATTTCAAAGAAAAGCTTTATTATGAAGGAGCTTATCTTGATTTCTTCTTTTTGTTCCATGCTGATGCTGGACAGTGCAGCATTTGCCGGGGCGGGCGCCAGCATTTCCAATAAAGCCTGGATTCCTGAAAAGGCAGTCATTGCACACAGAGGCGCTTCATGGTTTGCCCCTGAGGAAACCGAACCGGCCTATATTCTGGCCCGTGAACTTGGGGCTGATTATCTCGAATTTGACATCCAGCTCACATCAGACGGGGTGCCTGTACTTTTTCATGATGATACACTTGTGCGGACCACAAACGTGGCAGAGGTTTTCCCTCAGAGAAAAGACGCAGCAGTTTTCGCATTTACGCTGACCGAGCTGAAAAGCCTCGATGCGGGCTCCTGGTTCAACATCAAATACCCCGACAGGGCGAGACCTGCTTATAAAAATCTCAGGATCCTTACCCTTGAAGAGGTAATCGGAATCGCATCGTCCGGCAGGCCCGGGCAGAGGCTTTATATAGAAAGCAAAAACCCGGAGGCGACTCCGGGCATCGAGGAAAAGATCTTATCTCAATTGAAAAATGCCGGATGGCTTGATAAATCTAAGGTTGTCTTTCAGTCCTTCAGCCTGGAAAGCCTCATGCGATTTAAAGAACTTGCCCCTGAAATATCCAGGGTTTTCCTGGTGGATGAAAAAATGGAAAAAGACTCCGGGTGGGACATGATTGCAAAAGACGCAGCGGTATATGCAAACGGCATCGGACCTTCAGGGTACATAGCATGGCCGTGGAACATCAGGAACGCGCATAAAAGAGGACTTATTGTTCATGTCTACACAATCAACGCCCTGTGGCAGGTAAGATTAATCAACCTTTTCGGTGCCGACGGAATCTTTACTGACAGGTGTGATATGCTTCTAAGACATTATGGCCGTGATGTTAAAAACGATCCTGCTGATATCCTTAAAAAATACGGTTATTGAATATGATCCCAGGAATAGCGATTATAATAGGCAATTCCGATGGAATCGGGCTGGCACTGACCTTTGAACTCCTGAACAGGGGCTGGCGAATACAAGGCTTTTCCAGAAGCCCGTCACCTGTAAAACACGATGCATATTCGCATACCGTTATCAATGTAGAAGATGAAGAATTCTCTTCAGTTTTGAAATCAGCCATTGAAAAAGAGCCTGCCGACCTGTGTGTTTATTGCGCCGGAATAGGAGAAATGCTCGACCTTTCCAACATGAAAGACGAAGAAAAAATCTTTGAGGTCAATCTTGTCGGTTTGGTTAAAACGGTCTCCTGTGTTATTCCAGTAATGGTAAAAGAGGGAAAAGGTCATTTTATCGGCCTTTCAAGCATGGCGGACGAAATACTTGCCCCTGATTCTCCGAGCTACAGCGCCTCAAAAGCGGGCTTTTCAAACTACCTCGAAGGCCTCGCTCTTGCAGTGCGGCCGAAGGGTGTTCATATAACGAATGTACGATTCGGATTTGTCGATACAAAGATGGCAAAGGGAACCTTCTTCCCGTTCATGATGAGCACGAAAAAAGCGGTTGGCCATCTGATAAGGTGTATTGAAAAAAGGCCTGTCCGATATTCAGCTCCCATGATAATGATACCAATTGTCAAAATATTGGGCATGGTGAACAGGATGAAAACCATTCTCTGACAGTTGTCACTTTCATGAAAATTGTCAGGCTTATGGTTTTTATACCATAACCTTTAATGGTCACCATGTAATATCCGCACTTTTCTATCAACAGTACGTCATGTAATTACAGCAGGTTGCCTGAATCAGTCTTCTGGCACGCGTATGGCAATATAATATTAAAAAACCTCTAGGAGGAGATATATGCTGGCAGCCAGAAAAACCAAAGAGATATGCAAATGCGGGAATTATCCGGTGGCATATTGCGAAGAATGCGGTGAGCCTTTATGCGGTGAGTGCATGAAGATGGAAATTACGGGAATCGAAACAAAAAAAATCTCACAGAAAAATTTCTGCTCCAAATGCCATGCAGATCCCATGGTTAACATCTGGGGCTCGACATACTGGCCAAAACTGGCCGGAATGTTCGTATAAAAACAGCACTGTACATTTACCTCCCAATTTACACAGGCTGCCGGGCTCCAGCCGGGCAGCCTATTTTTTATCCAATGAATTCAGTTTTTTTAGCAGATTTTTCTTCTTCAATGTGTCAGTTTAAGTTTTAAAAAAATAAGGTCTTTATGGCAGAAATTTATTTCCCGGTTAATCAGAAGTTCGTGACTGTGAAACCAAAACCCGGTGACCTGGTTTCATTCAAGCCCCGTTCATCATGGGACGGGTGGTTCGCGATTGCAATCTTCCCCCTGGGGAGCGATCTACTCTGGCTTAAAGCCCATATGTTTATGCGCTCATGCGGAAAAAAAATGCACCCTGTTGCCTCTTTTGAGGGAATGGACAGACATTCCGAACTGATGATTTCTTACGCAGGAGCAGAAGACCTGCATGTGGAAACAAGACAAATTGATACAGGAAGGCTTACTTCAAGCGAAAATCCTCTGAATGTCGAACTTGAGGACATCTTTAAATTTGAGGGAACAGAAGGAAAATACCAAATGCATTTCAAGATGCCCGGTACCGGTACAGTTGCCCGTTTTGATTTCATATCGGGATGGCCGTTATGGTGGTCGAAATGGGGAAGCCTTTTGCACTATATCGGACAGCATTGCCAGGTCAGGGCATCGGTTCAGGGTAAGGATATAAATACCGGACTGAAGGGCTTTGGCGTGGTTGAGCATGTCTGCGGTTTCTCTCTGCCTTTTGATATAACAAAGGTCCTGCCAGTCAATTATCACTGGGACGTGCTTGCATTTCACACTCCCGATGCACCTTTCGATTCGGCGGCCGGGCTGTTTCTCGGATATAAATCTAAAGCCTTTATCGGCCTGCGCGCGGCTGTAAAGTTCCCGGAAAGACCAGCAACTGCGATGAAAGGCCTGCATGTTGAATACCTGGAGACAGCAGAAGAAGTCGACGGAAAAGGAAAGATAATCAGCAGACCTCTGAAATGGCAGGGAAAGATGGAATCAGAAGAAGGGATATTCAACTACATTGCCAAAAGCAGCACCCCACTTGCAAAGATAATCCCCGGCGGAGGCATGCAGGGATTCATTTTCGAAGGAGAAATGAAACTGAAATCAGGGGGTTCCGGAATTTTAACAGGCACAGGTTTTTCCGAGTACGGAAATTTTGCCGGGGTCCCCATAAAATAAATCCGGTTACTGGAGATCTGATGGACAGTTCATATCAAAGGTTAGAAAAGTTTTTTTCGCCCCGGCATATTGTAGTGGTGGGTGCAAGCACGAAAAATTTCTGGTTTTCCAATGCAGTGATGAATGCAGCCACCCTGGGATTCGAAGGGTCATTCTACCCGGTGAACCCGACCGCACAGGAGGTGGCGGGAATTAAGGCATACAAGAGCATCGAGGCACTGCCCGAGGCACCGATTGATTTCGGCGTCGTCATGGTCAAGGCCTCGCTCGTGAAAGATACCATCGGCAGACTCCTTTCTATCGGTATAAAAAATATTCTGCTCCTAACCTCTGGCTACGCAGAAACAGGGGAACAGGGCAGGGCGCTTCAGCTGGAGCTAACGCAGTTCTGTAAAGAGAACGACATCCTCCTTATGGGCCCCAACTGCCTTGGTTTTATAAACCCTCACTTGCGCTCAAGCGTCTTTGTCGGCGGCTCGGTTGAAGGCGTTCCTGCCCCGGGAGGCATTGGTGTTATTGCCCAGAGCGGGGCTACAAGCGAGATCCTCGTAAGCAAGCTTATCGGAAAAGGTCTGGGGATTTCGATTTATTCGACGACAGGCAACGAGGCTGTGCTTACAGCTGAAGATATACTGGAATATCTTGTGAACGATGCCAACACAAAAATAATCACAGCTTTTTTTGAGGGCTTCAGGGATATAGCTAAACTGAAATCGGCTGCAAAAACTGCGGCCTCAAAGTCCATCCCGATAATCATGGTGAAAGTGGGCAGGTCGTCACGCGGGGTGAATATGGCCAGTTCGCATACAGGAGCGCTTGCCGGTGATGATGCGGTTATCGACAGCGCCTTGAGGCAATTCGGCATTATACGGGTCGATTCGATAGAAGAAATGGTTGAAACGGCTTCCCTTTTTTCAAGGTGCGGACTTCCCGATGGCGACGGACTCTGCATATACACGCTGTCCGGGGGACTTTGCGGAATGTATGCGGACCTGTGTGAAAAATACGGCATAAGCCTGCCTGAACTGAGCGACAGCACAAAAGATAAACTTAAGGGAATTCTTCCAGAATTTGCACAGCCTGACAACCCGCTTGACGTGACCGGATCAGGCTTTCAGTCCGGTCTTGATTCGGTTTTCGATATCCTGCTTGAAGAAGAGAACGTCTCGATGATCGCACCTTTGTGCATATCACCCCCCGGCCCTGACGATATTTTCTCGCCTCGAATAAACAGCGCATTCTTAAGATACTCCGGTTCTTCAACAAAGACTGTAGTGCCGATTGCGTTCAGGGAAGTGAATGCTTATGCGCGGGAATTTTTTAACAGCCTGAATATACATGTCATGGAGCAGCCTGACATGGGTTTTAAGGCGCTGTCGCATTTTATTAATTATGCAAAATATGTAAGACGCCTTTCAAGCTGACCCTCAAGCATAGCAGGGGAACCTGCAATATAAAAAAGAGGCGCATGAATGATGCGCCCCTTTGCTGTTCCTTCTATTCCGGTCGGGCTTCCCTTCCCTTAAGTCCAACCTTCATACCTTTTGACATACAACATTATTTACCTGTCTCTGCACAACTCCCTTGCAATTATTATTCTTCTGATTTCCGAAGTGCCTGCACCGATTTCAAGTAGTTTGGCATCACGCCAGAGCTTCTGTATCGGATACTCCAGGCAATATCCGTAGCCGCCGTGAATCTGTACGCCATCGCAGCAGACCTTGGTAGCCGATTCCGCTGCAAAGAGGATCGCCGCTGCTGCAAGCTTGTCAAGAACCGTTCCTTTCCCTCCCTTCTTTCCGCCGGGACCGTCGGCGAACCGGGCTGCATTGTAGACAAGACCGCGTGATGCCTCGACCAGACAGTACATATCAGCAAGCTTTGCCTGTATCATCTCGAATTCGCAGAGCTTCTTCCCGAACTGCTCACGCTCCTTTGCATATTTGATGGAATATTGCAGCCCCTGCTCGGCGGCTCCGAGGGAATTGCCCGAGAGAGTAATGCGCTCGTACGCAAGGCCTGACGTGACTATATGCACGCCCATATTCTCTTCAAGAAGCAGGTTCTCGGCCGGTACCTCGACATCTTCATAGCTGAGTTCGACAGTAGGAGAGCCTCTCATTCCGCATTTGCGGAGCTTCTTTGATACGGTTACACCTTTGCTGTCTGCATCGACAACAAAGGCGCTTATGCCATGAGCTCCCCGTTCAGGCGCCGTTTTCGCATACACAAGGTGTGTCTTTGCCACGTTTCCGTTGGTTATGAACATCTTTGTTCCGTTGATGATATATTTGTCGCCTGACTTTTTCGCCGTGGTCCTCATTCCGCCAAGAGCGTCCGAACCGGCACCCGGCTCAGTCAGACAAAGAGCGCCGATTGCATCTCCCGTGCACATGGTGGGCAGGAACTTCTGCCTCTGCGACTCGTTTCCGTTCTTGTAGATGTTGTTTGCGCAAAGATTCGAATGGGCGGCATAGCTCATGCTCAGCGCAGGTGATAATCTGGCTATCTGCTCTACCGCAAGCGTCTGCATCAAGATGCCCTGACCTGCTCCGCCGTATGCCTCGCCCAGTGTTATACCAAGAATGCCAAGACCTGCGAGCTGCTTGAAAAAATCTTCCGGAAGCTTGTCTTCCTCGTCAATCGCCTCCTGTTTCGGGCCCAGATAGTTTTCAGCCCACTTGTAAACCGTGTCGCACAACATTAACTCTTCTGCCGTCAGTGATAACATACTCTTTCTCCTTTTTTCCGGTCGGACATGTTTGGATTTGCCAGACCGTTTATTTTTGAAAATTCACTTAGGTGGAACTTTCCTTATGAGGACCCAGTCAGGGCCACCCTTCGTCTTCGTGATGATAAACAACGGACGGATTAAATGGGATTTTTACCGGATTCCTGCCTGTGAACGCTGCTTGTTTGACGGTTTCCCCCCTTTTCCTTAACCCGCCGTAACGGGCTGGGATTATTCAAGATTGAAGCGAGCAGGTTAAAATATGACAAAAATACACTGTTATTGTCAATACTTAATTGACATCAAATATTAAGTAATGGTATATATTGAATAATACATAAGACAACCATTATGGAGACAACATGAATCTCGGCGCCGTGCTGAAAAAAAGAAGAAAGGAAAAAGGGCTCATACTTAAGGCCGTGGCTGAAAAAGCTGGAATATCTGAGGGTTTTTTGTCTCAGGTGGAAAACGATGTCAGCTCTCCTTCTGTTGAAACCCTTATCCGGATCTGCAATGCGATGGGCATTAACGCAGGAGAAATTATCCGCGAAGCCGAGAAGAAAGAGCGTCTTGTGGTGATACGCAGAGCGGAATGGGAAGAAGATATTGAACTTCCCAAATCCGGATTTGTCACCCGCCGTTTTTATACGCCCGAATCGAGGCATATAATTGACAGCTCTGTAATGGTGCTTGAATCAGGAGCATCCATACCGGGCAGAAAAGGGATCAAGAACAGCCAGGAAATATTATGCGTCCTCAAGGGTTCTGTGGAAATATCATGCGGAAATGAAACTGCCGTTCTGCATGAAGGGGATGCGGTTCATTATTACTGGTCAGTGCCTGAAAGGCAGGTGATAGAAAATAAATCGAAAGACCTTTCGGTTGTGCTGTGGGTTGGCACTTTGTAGTTATCGGTTTTGGAGTTTTGCTTTTAAAAAAAGCCAATGTTTTGCAGTGGTTTTTTTAAAATTCTGCTGCAAACAGAATAAAGACTGGGAAGGAGTTTTTTATGATCAAGTTCAGTGAACAGCAGTTAAAGATCCCCAAGCTGATGAGGCCGGTTTATCTGGTTACCTCCGGTCAGTCAAAATTTGACCGTGCATTTCCGGATAAGCGCACCGAAGAATTGTGCATTGATGCATTCAACCAGGCAGCCGAACTCATCAATATGCAGCCATCGGAACTGAAGAAGTACATCCACACATGTTATTATGGACATTTTGCGGATCACTTCGGCGACCAGCTCCTTGGCGAATCGGTAATCCATGACAGACTGGGATTGGATCCTCTTGGAAATATCGGGGTGAAAACCGGCGGCGCAACAGGCGGATCGACTCTTTGGGAGGGCGTAAAGGCGGTTGCTTCCGGCTACTCCGATTGCGTGCTTGCAATGGGTTGGGAGCGCATGGACGAGGTTCCGACGGATGAAGGAAACTTCCTGATTTCGTGTGCGGCCGATAAGGACTGGGAAGGCCCTCTCGGACACATTTACACAGGATATTATGCCGTCATGGCACAGAAGTACTGGCAGGTATTCGGAAAAAAGGAAGATTCGTTCAGAAGAACCCTGGCTGAAATCTCAGTGAAACATCACGGCTATGCGCGAATGAATCCGTATGCACAAGGGCCGATGAAAATCACTGTCGAAGATGTCCTCAAATCCCCTATAATTGCGGAACCTCTTCGTGCACTCGATGCATGCTTGATGAGCGTCGGCGCCGCATGTGCCATAATCTGCGATGAAAAGACCGCCATCAAACTGACAAAGGGCACAAAAAACAAACCCCTGCGCATATGGGTAACCGCCGGGTCGCATACATTAAGGCCTGCAGACAGGCGCGATATGGCGATTCCCCTTCTTCCGAATGAAACCGCAAAACAGTACAAAGATCTGGGCGAAAGATTCCCCGGCGGAGAAAGATATCCCGGATTCACGGGATTCCTTGCGGCGCGCATGGCGGCTTACTATGCATACCGCATGACCGGCATAAACGATCCGACCAAAGACCTCGATGTCATAGAGCTTCACGACGCCTTCACCATAAGTGATGTCCAGACATATGAAGACATCGGAATCAGGCCTTACGGAGAGGGCAGAGATTATGTGGAATCAGGCGACTGCTATCACATCAACCCCAAGACCGGAAAACCCGGCAAGCTCCCTTCAAACCTCTCGGGCGGACTTATCGGGTGTATGCACGCAGTCGGAGCAACGGGTATAATGCAAGTATTTGAAATAGCGACGCAGCTCTGGGGCCGCTGGGCGGAAATCCACGGAGACGAAAAGAGATGGAAGGCCTTTGACAGGAAGAAACCGGCCGACTGGACAGACCTCCAGGTTAAAGGCGCAAAGAGAGCCCTGGCAATCAGCCATGCAGGCGTGGGTTCGCATGTGACGGCGACAATCCTGATGAACCCGGATAATCTTTTAAAGAAAGACGCTTAAAGGAGAACGACTATGGGAAATTTTGCAACCGTTTCGGTTAAAGATAACAAGTACAAGGTAAAGGGAGATTTCCATCATCTGACCCCCAACACGCCTATCAGAGATATGGACAACAAGGGAAAGCTCCTTGGAGTGACAAACCCCAGGGATATGACCTATATCCACTCATACGGCGGCGAGGCGATATTCTTTGAGTCACTCAGTCAGGGCAAACTTATGGCTACACGCTGCGACAACAAGAAGTGCGAAGCCAAAGGCACCATCTATCAGCCTTTCAGGATTCACTGCATGGATTGTCTCGGAAAGAACACGGTTATAGATATGACGGAAATCGCGAAGAAGACAGCTCGCATCCATACGTTCATGGTCTGTGAGCGCTCGGGCGCTTTCAATGTCCTGGACAAGCCTATAAAGTTCATCAACATCGAATTTGACGGCGTATCCACAATCCTTATGAGCTATCTCGCTGTAGGTCAGCCTGAAATGGGCATGAGAGTTGTGCCTATTTTCAAGACACAGGATCCTACCTATACAATACTGGATCTTGCATGGGTTCCTGAAGGGACAAAGAAGAACAGGCTCCCGCTTGGATTCAGCTTTTAATTTCTAATAATTAATATAAACGCTCCCTGCCGGCAACTCTAATGGCCGGCAGGGGCATTCTGCCCTGTCTGAAATATATTCCCTCCTGATTATCTTTTGTCTGTTGGCAATATAATATCTTTAAGGTTATACCGATAACATCACGAATAACAAATCCAAAGCATAGGGGTTTTAATGAGAAAATTTATCCTGGGGGTGATTATGGCATTGGCCTTGTTGCCGAATACTGGTTTCGCATACCAGAGAGTGCTGCCGCCGAAAGCCGACGTTAAAAAACTGGAGGTTACCTTCAACTCTGAGACGATAAATGCGTATTACCTGATGATTGATGCCCGGACTGAAGAAGAGAAAGGAGCGAATAAGGCAGAAGGCGAACTGGGTGGTGCAGTGATTGTCTTTTTCCAGGGACACGGCCAGAGGCCGAATGACTGTTACAAATTCACCGAGCTCCTGGGAGTCCAGAGCAAATCAGGCCTTGTTATCGTTCCCGTTTGTGACACGCCTTATGGCAAGGCCCCTGAGTGGCGCGGCGACAAGGGGAAAATGGTCGTGCTGATGGCCATGGTCAGGCACCTTCTAAATGAGTCTGGCATTTCCATAGACGGGTACGCGCCCATTATCGATATGGAGATCAAGATTAACGGCAAACCGGTTGTATCAAGCGAGCAGAATATAAAGGCAAAAATTTGTTCGGTCGGATGGTCTCACGGCGGCATTCTTGCCAGGGAAGTTGCACATAACTACCCCGGGACAGTAACAGGAATGGCAGGCATCTGCGCAGCTGGATACAAAAAGTGGTGCTGCACATGCCATCTTATGGCCAGATTTACCTGGGAAGGCCTGCATATCGGAACGCTTACCTTCAGCAGACATGCATCCGAAGCTCTGGGGGCAGGCTGGGGTCTTACATGCGGAGTTGCCGGAGATGCGGCAAGGTCGGTGCCCGACAGTTTTTCATCGTGCCAGTTTTCAAAGCTGGGCAGATCATGCAGAGATATAAAGGATTGCACAAGGTATCTTGACGACACCAATGCCGCTATTCCTGATGTCAAAAAAATAACAGTGATATTCGGAAGGTCCGATACCTGTATGAATGCCAGAGAATACGGCATAAAAGACCTCGACAATCCGTCCGTGCTGGATGTGGAAGCTTTCTGGAAGACATACTACCCGGCAAATGTTGCGGGCGGCTCGAAACTGACATTCATGATACTTCCCGGCATGCATGTCGGCCCTGTAACTAACAGCGATGTCTATGCAGAGGCGGTGCTCGCCGGTCTTGATCAGATTGACAGAGATAATGCCGCAATGTTTCCGGCAAATGAAGCAAAGGATAAGAATTGATATCGGTTAAACGATTCCCCTGGCCTGCGATTGCCGTCATTGCCGGAATATTGAGCCTTATTGTTTACAGCCATGTCGTTGGTTCAGATGTTCATATCGTAAAAAAGGTCATAGACGGCGATACGATTGTCCTTGATGACGGCAGACACATCAGGCTTATCGGAGTCGATGCCCCTGAAGTTGATTCTCCCTATCAAAAGGCTGAGCCGTTCGGGGAAGAGAGCAGGTATTACATGAAAAGACTTGTCGAAAGAAGACTCGTCACAATAAAGACCGGTCCTGAACCTTATGACAAATACGGAAGGACGCTTGCATATGTTTATCTCGGGCCCACAATGGTCAACAGCCGTATTATAAGGGATGGATATGCAAAGGCATACCGTCGTTTCAGGTTTCCCGAACGTGACCTGTTCATAAGCTATGAAAAAGAGGCCCGGTCAAAAGGTGCCGGCATGTGGAAGTATAAAAAGAGGAAGGCATCATAAGTTACAGGTTTTGGGTTTTCGGCGAAAAAAAACACCCCATCAGGAAAATGATATGTGGAAATATATTGCAATTGCTCTAGTTGCTCTGCTCGGTTTTTTTTCATGGTGCTCTCACCGGACTCAGCATCATGCACCCGGTGTCATTGCGCCTGATGTTCCTTTCCAGGAGATGCTTGACGACACAGATTCATTTAAATACAAAGATTTTACAATCAAACCGCTTGCAACCTTCAAACTCAAGGCCAGGGTTCTTCACAGACAGAGGTACCGTTTCGACCGCGGCGCTGACCTGTGCCCGATAGACCTTGCGCTCGGATGGGGTCCAATGTCAGACGAAAAGGTTCTCGATAAGCTCGAAATCAGCCAGATGGGCAGATTTTTTTACTGGAAGGCTGGCGGGGAACTGCCGATACCGTTTGAACAAATCAGCGCCAATGCTTCTAACATGCACATGATTCCGGCCAGCAAATATGTCCGCAGAATACTGTTAAAGGTCAGGCCCGGGCAGATTATAGAAATAGAAGGTTATCTGGTGGGCGTTTCGGGTAAGGACGGCATGACATGGCAAAGTTCTCTGTCGAGGACAGATACCGGTAGAGGCGCTTGCGAGCTTGTCTGGGTGGAGAAGGCTGCTATCAGATGATTTGGGGCCGGTCATAGCCTGAAGAATGAGTCGGAACAATCTTTACTTGAAATAAATGCCTCATTCATCTATCTTTTGCCAGAATTGCAATAAATATAAAGGGAGAATCTGATGCTCAGTTACATGAGGAAGCATTCCAAAGGCTGGATGATAAAAATCATTTTCGGTGCGATTATTTTGACATTTGTCATGTGGGGAGGAAGTTCATACTTGAACAGGGAGGCCAGCAAGGTAGCCAAGATAGACAAGCACATCATATCCGATGAGGCATACCGGAAGGCGTACAACAATACCATTGAGGCATACAGGCAGCAATACGGTGATTTTTTCAGTGAAGAGATGATAAAAATGCTGGACCTGAAAAACAGGGTGCTTGAGCAGCTCATCAACAATTATGTCATGGAGCTTGAAGCCAAGAAAATGGGTATAAGAGTTACTAAAGAAGACCTTCAGGAATCTATACAAAAACTGCCTGTTTTTACATCAAACGGCGGGTTTGATATGGACAAATACAATCAGATTCTGGGGTATCTCAACCTTACCCCTTCAGAGTTCGAAGACCAGCAGAGAAACGATATGATAAGACAGAGGCTTATGGGCATGGTGACTGACAATGTCCATGTATCTAAACAGGAGGTCGAGGCGGAATATCATCAGAAGGAAGACGTATTTGATTTGAATTTGATCTGTTTTACCCCCGATCAGTTTAAATCAAGCGTTAAAATGGACGAAGCGGTAATTAAAGCCTGGTATGAGTCACACAAGGACTCATACAAAATTCCGCCCAAAACGAAGATCTCTTATATTATGTTTGATACCGCGAAATACGCCCAGTCTGTGGTCATTCCGGACAAGGAAAAGAAGGATTATTATGACGAGCATATTTCGGACTACATCATTCCGGCAAAAGTTCACGGAAGGCAGATACTTATTAACGTGCCTGTGACTGCTGATGAAAAGATGCTGAAGGAAAGGGAGAAGGACGCACAGAAGATCGCCGATGAAGCAAAAAAAGGTGCCGACTTCGCCGAACTTGCCAGAAAGTTTTCCCAGGACTCAATTACCGCAAAGAACGGAGGCGACCTAGGTATGGTGGAAAAGAGTATGCTTCCGGATGGTCTTGGAGATACTCTTGTTTCGATGAAACCCGGGGATGTAAAAGGCCCTCTTCGCACCCGCACCGGGTTCAGGATAGTAAAGCTCGAAGCAAAAACCGATGAGAAGGCAAGGCCCTTTGAAGAAGTTGAACCTCTGATAATAGACAAACTGACCTCCAGAGAAGCCAGAAACAAATCATATGATGAAGCACAGAATGCGTTTACGGAAATCTTCGAAGATCCGAAAACCGACATAGCCGCCTATGCGAAAAAGAAAGGGCTTGTGCTTCAGGAATTCGGCCCGTTTGCTGAAAATGAACAGCTGGCGATACCCATGGGCGTAAAGGTTGCAAAAGATGCGGCAGCCCGCCAGGAAGGCGATCTTGGAGATGTCATTGATACCGGCACAGGTTACATGTTGTACAAAGTTACAGGCAGAATAAATGCCAGAATCCCGGAGCTTGGCGAGGTCAGGGAAAGGGTCGTTTCCGATGCCACGAAAAACAAGACCGTCGAGGCCGCGAAAGGTTATGCCTCCCAGCTTGCAGCAAAAGGAGCGGCGGTTCTTAATGCAATGCCTCACGAGACAACAGGCTCATTCAAGCGCTCTGACGTCATGATCCCCAAACTTGGGGGCGACACAAAAATCAAGGACAATCTGGACAGCCTGAATATACCAAAGGAGTACACGGTGGGTGGAAGATCCTGTGTGGTATGGCTCAATCAGTTCTTCAAAGCCGATCTTTCAGGCCTCACTCCCGAGAAGGCTAATTCCATAAGGGCCGACCTCCTGAGAAAACAAAAAGAGGCGGTTTTCGAAGACTTCATAGACAGCGTAAAGAAGAAACACAAGATCGAGATCGTGCAGGAAAAATTGAAATAAGGTCTGTGAACAGGAGAGGTGCCGACGGCGCCTCTCCTTGAAACATCAAAGGATTGACTTTGCTGGGTTTTGTCTTAACTTATCTATAATTTTATAATGTTTTTAAAGGAGGTTACTTGAATGCGTAGATTTCTTGTAATAATCACATTTATTACTGCGGCTTCCGGTATAGCTTTCGCTTATTTTCCAACAACTGACATCATGCAGGAATTGATTTATGCAGACAAACTGGACGAACTGATCGGAGGGCAGTATTGGCTCAGAAGCGATCCTTATGGCAGTAAGCAGGTTTTCAAAACCGACTTTGTAAAAGACCCTGACGATAACTCCATGAAAAACAAACCAGTTCCGGCAGGTGCCTCGGTCGACCTGGCATGGACACTTGAAACAGGCGATCCCCGTGTTGTGATTGCCATTATCGATACGGGAACACAGTGGCTGAAGCCCGGACTGATGAACAAATATTACCTGAACAGGTCCGAGCTGATGAAACATGCCCCATACTATGTAAACGACGCACCGGTTTTTGATTATAACAGAGACGGTGTTTTCAATATTAAGGATTATGCCGACGCCCTGAAGGAAAACTATCCGGGCGGGGATAATGATATTGTGCTGGGGAAGCTTGAATCCAGTTATAATGTCTGGGTCAGTGAGAATTTTAATCACTGGAAGAACAACTATATACGTGATTATGAGCTTAAAAATGGCAAGGGCTCATTTTCAGGAGAGGTCCCCCCGGCCCCGCTTACCCCTCAGCATCTTATCATGGCATTTTCCGACGGGATTGACGATGATCTGAACGGTTTTGTCGATGACATCTGCGGATGGGATTTCTTTGAAAATGACAATGATGCCGACGACACTTCGAGTTATACGGATACCGCCATGTATCACGGCACCGGCCAGAATTTCAGCGCGGGCGGCGAATTTTTTGATGACGCCGGCTTGATTGAAGAACTCGGGAGCTGCCCCAACTGTATGATAATGCCGCTTAAGGCGTCGGATTCTTTTGTGCATGACACGAATTATTATGGCCTTGCGGCCATGTATGCAGCGATAGGCGGGGCGCATATCATTGAAGGGGCTTTGGGCGGCCTGAATAATTCAGGCATATGCAAAGACGCAATCGAGTTTGCGTACAAGAAGGGCCTGGTGGTTATGATGGCATCATCTGACATAAACAGCGCAAACCACAACTGGCCGACTTATCTGAACGAGCCCATGTATTGTTCAGGCGTAGTACCTGATAATTTTATCGAAGGCGCTGATCCGAAAAATGTTGGCACATGGTTCAGGAATTCAGGCCTGTGCCAGTTCGGTTCAAAGGCCCAGGTCTGCAATGAGGTCTCGACAGGCTCGCATTCGACCGGTCTGACCTCCGGCTATGCGGGGCTGATTATTTCCCGGGCTTTGCATCTGATAGAAAATGAAAAAAAGATGAACAGGAATTTCGCCTATCCTAATGGCATGCCTCTCCATCCTGACCAGATAAAGCAGATCCTGACATTATCCGCAGAAGACGTAGTTCCCGAAGACACTCAGGGCCTGGGAACCCCTGATCCCTGCAAGGTGGGATGGGACCAGCATTTCGGCTATGGAAGGATGAACGTGTACTGGGCTCTCAAGATGCTCAATCCAGGCAAAATCCCGGCAGTTGCGCGAATAACCTCGCCGCTGTGGAATCACTATATAACATCGAGTGAAACAGGGCTTGAACTCAGAGGCGATGTGCTCTTTGCAGGAACCGACGCCGGATCATGGGTTGTTGAAGGCGCATGGGGCATTGAACCCGAAGAGAGCGAACTTAAGAAAAATGTTTTAAAAAGAGGCTCGCAGCAAGGTGAGGACATTAGCTTTGGCGGACCGATAGATATTGAAAGGATCAAGTCGCTGAGACCCATTGGCCTTGACCCCGGCTGGTATTCCAAAGAACCAGACACCGCATACAGAGGCGATGCAAAAATTCAGGCCAACAGGCATATGTTCACAGTGAGGCTTAAAGTGCTTGATTCAAAGGGCAGAAGAATCGCCGAAGACCGAAGGACATTTTTTCTGTGCGAGGATAAGAACCTTCATGAAGGGTGGCCGAAATTTTTAGGTGTTGGCGGTGAGGCCTCCCCGCGGTTTGAAGACCTGGATGGCGACAACAAAAAAGAGGTTATCATTGCAACGTCAGACGGCAGGATTTTTGTTTACACGCATGACGGAAGGCCGTTTAAATATCTTGGAGAATCAGTTGAATTCGCTGCTGATGAGCTTAAATTTGATGGCCTGAATCTGAAAACGGCACAGGACAGAATGAGAACCGCGCTTGGCCGTTCAGTAAGCCTGAGGCCGTCATTTGTTACGCCTGCTGTCGCTGACATAGATGGCGACGGTATCAAGGAGATTGTTGGCGCTGCAGGCGATATGGTTTACTGCTTTTATCTGGATATAAAAAAAGAACCCCTGAGGATGGACATCAGCGCCAATATAAAGAACGATCTGGCGCAGGGAAAAATCCATAACGCGGATCACGACAAAAACAACTTCGACAACAGCAACAGCATTCAAAACTCGATCGGAAGGGGAATTTTTGCCCCGCCGGTGCTGTTCGACATCAACAATGACGGATTCAAGGAAATCATCGTCGCAGGGCAGGATCAGAGAATATACGCCTGGGACAAAGACGGTCGCATGTGCCGCGGCTGGCCGGTATATTCAAGGAAATATGCAAAGATGGGCCAGAAGATAATCTATTCCCCATGCATAGCCGATCTTGACGGCGACAGGAAATATGAGGTCGTTGCAGCGACAAACGAGAGCGTTTCAGCCGATGGGAAAACTCCTGTTGAGATAAACGAGGAGAACAGGCAGCTGAAAATCAAACTCGGCAGAAAGTTCCTTGCCGCAAAAGAAGAGACTGGCTCCCAGTCAAAACTGCCGGGCGGGCTTATCGCTTCCGTTCTTGATACCGTGACTAATCTGGCAGGAAAAGACTGCCTGATTTATGCGATAAAAGGAGAAGGAAACGGTTACACAAGCGACGGGGGAAGGGACTATGCTTTCAGCCAGCATTCGTTTGTAAAAGGCTGGCCAGTTGCATTGAAGGCGCTGCTTCCCGATATCCTGCCACATCTCGGACCTTCTACCAAACCCGCCGCCTTCGATTTTGACAATGACGGCGCCGACGAAATAGTAGCCAGCGCAACCTCTGCGCAAACCGCCGTCATTGACGGGGACGGGACGCTGCTCAAGAAGATGAAGCAATCTCCCATGGGGGGAACGGCAAAAGGTTATTTAAGCGATACGTCCATGTCTTTGAACCTTTACGACAGTGTCGCCCTTGGAAATCTTGACAGTGACGACAGCATCGAGATCGCTCAGGGCGGGCTGACTCTCTTCGGTGCACTGAACCTTTTCATATCAGGACAGAACTTTCCGTTCGATCATGTCATGCAGGTGTGGGATTCCAGAACGGGAAGTTTTGAAGACGCATTCCCGAGGCCGGTTGACGACTTCATTCTTTATTCAGAGCCGGCCATTGCGGATGTCGACGGCGATGGGATCAACGAAGTCATAGGCGGCAACGGGCTTTATCTTGTCCATGCAATAGGGACTGACGGCCTCGACAGGGGGATATTCCCGAAGCTTTCAGCAGGATGGATTATGGCGACGCCGGCAGTGGCCGACATTGACGGAGACGGCAAAAACGAGGTCGCGGTCATAACAAGGGAAGGCGGCGTATTCATATGGGACACGGATGGCGGGTACACTGCAGACGCCAGGGGCAAACCGCAGACCTGGCCGACCTTCGGACATGACAACTGCAATACGTCGAATCTGGGATATGATGCAATCGCTCCCGGAACGGTTTTATCTTATACATGGGAGGATGGGGACTTTGTATTCGACTGCCCGGGTGATGACGGTTTCAATGGCAAGGCCGCCAAGGTAAGCATTTACGGTTATTCAGAACCGATCAATGCAGGAAATTTTGGAAAAGCCAGCCTGATAAAAAATATAACGCCTGCCACCGGCGGCAGGACATTATACATAACAATACCTGATGAACATGAGTGTTATGCAATTGTTGCAACCGACGAAGCCGGGAATTCATCACAACTGTCCCTGACCGGCGGAATAGGCCACAACGGTAAGCCTGTCTTTGGAGAAGATTCTTCCAGTGGATCTGATGATGGCGGAGGTTCCGGTATGTGCTTCATGTCATCGGCCCTGAATATTTAAAAATGGCGTTTTTCAAAATAAGGAATGGAGATGAGATCTCATAATAAGTAAATCTCATCTCCATTCCAACAGTCATTCTGTTGGATGGAAGGTTTAGTTTTTTCAGGGCTGTGTTTTGTTATGCAAATCCGGAGACTGGAAATAAAGTTCTATAGCAGATAAGTTCAATATGGTAGTTACAGCAATTACTTACAGAAATGGAAACTTAGACGTAAATACTGACCTGTAAAGGTTTTACTTAGCAATATATAGTTTTTGTTTGTCATTTCGAACCTCCTTGCGGGGTGAGAAATCTGACTGTTGGACTTTAAAAACCAAAAATCAAGATTCCTCCGCTTCGCGTTCGGAATGACATAAAAAACTTTGCTTTCTGGTTCCCAAGGTCTACCTTGGGAACGTAATGATTGAATGAAGCTCCTGCTTCCTCAAAATACTAAATGAGGAAAAGTTTCATGCAACCTCTGAAATTTCATGGGCCATTCTATTCCCGAATTCAATAGCGCTATTGATGTCAGCCTTCTTTTTTAACAAGTCATTAATTCTATCAACTCCGTTAACTGCGAATCTGCCAATCGGTTTTATACCAAGATGACCATAGTAGTGTTCAATCGTCTCATGAATATGAATGTTCTCCCTGTCCGATAATCCTGCCCTGACAGCTATTGATATTCCTTTTTTCCCGCCCGGTATCTTGACCCTATCAACATTTGAGTTTGTATCGCAATATGGAGTGTTCCTATCAAAAAAACTTTCAGTTGACCTGTCACATCACCCCAGTAGGATGGCGATGCCATGATGATCAAATTAGATTTTATGATGTCATCGATAATGATATCCATATCGTCTTTTTGAAAACAATGACCGGTCAGATAACATTTCTTACATCCGGCACAATAATTGATTTTCATATCTCCCAGACAATAGATTTTTGAACGGACATTTTTACTACCCATGCCCTCCAGGACTTTATCAATTAAAAATGCTGAACTGCCATTACTCCTTGGGCTTCCATTTATGCAAACGACATTCATAAAGACAACCTCCGATATTGTATTTAAAAATTTCCAATAAATTAACCATTTTTAGATATGTTATCGAGAGTGGTACATTTATTGAGTTTTAATAACAAGAAATTTTCAAAAACCTTAAATCTCAGGATGATATCTTGATTTTCAAATTTCTGAAAAAGTATCTCTCTCCACTTCTGATATGCATTAAATGTTATCGATGTAATAATGCATAGTATATCACGTCATCTATAATTCATACCGATCCTGAAAACGGCAGATAATGAGGATTTCCGTGTTTTGGCTCAGGTTCAATATATCTTCATAAGATCATTTCTTCCCGGAATCATCCGTCAGGTCGAATCCGGGTGTTTACAATTAATATTAAGGTTCATACAGGTTCATATTATCCCGCATCAGCAGATTGATGCCGTCGCCAAACGGGTGAAGATTTTTGAAATCAGGCGCATAGCTTTCCTGTGAATCGATATCCTGCGCATAGATCGTTTCAAAACCAAGTTCTATCGCCCTCAACAAAACAGACTGATATTCCTCATGAGTGACGGGGCGCTTCATTTCCGGAATTTCTCCCGTATAGAAGCGCGGATTGTACTGGGCAAGGAGGCTGAGCGGGACTTTCAGGGAAAGGCAGGCAAGAAAATCGAGAACACTTAACGGATTCGACAGCAGGCCCGGCAGGAGAAGGTGTCTGACGATAAGGCCTGATAAGGCGCTGCCTGCTTCATCCGTCCTGATGGGGCCCTTTTCGCGCCAGGCGAATTCGACCGCATCCATCGCAGTATTCCAGTAGCCCGGAATATTGCCTGCAATAAGGCCGGCCTCGTTGCTTCCGTACCTCATGTCCATGAGATAAATATCTATAAAGGGACTGAGCATTTTGAGAGTCTTAATATCTTCATATCCGCTTGAGTTAAGCACGACCGGGAGAGTGAGCCCGCACTTTCTCGCAGCTTCGAGCGAGAGGATCAGTTGTTCGGCATAGTGGGTGGGGGTTACGAGATTGATGTTTGAACAGCCCATGTCCTGAAGCTCGAGCATGTATGACGCAAGCCTGTCCGGATTAATATCGCAGCCGATGCCCTTGTGGCTTATCTGAGAGTTCTGGCAGTATGGGCATTTGAGCGGGCAGCCCGGAAAAAATATTGCGCCTGAGCCTGTGCCTGTTACCAGCGGGGGTTCTTCTCCCTTGTGAACAACGACTGCCGAGACTCGCATGCCGCCGCCCGCGCCGCACAGACCTTTTTCAGAATGCCTGTCGGCCCCGCACCTCTTTGGGCAGAGCGAGCATTTCATGGGATCATTTCAAAAGGTCGAATCTGGCCTTTCCTTTTTCGTCCCTGGGAATCTCATCTACGAATACGACTATTCTGGGCGTTTTGTAGGGAGCGAGGCGCTTTCTGGCGTACATTTTAACATCGTCCTCGGTAAGTTTCGGATCATCTTTGACAACATACGCCTTCACCACAGCCCCTCGCATCAGGTCAGGCTCGCCCTTTATGGCGGAATCCTTCACGCCGGGAATTTCGTCAAGCACGCTCAGGACTTCCCTGCAGTAGACATTGAACCCCGATGTGATAATCATGTCCTTCTTGAAGCCTGTGATATAAACATAGCCGTCTTCGTCCAGATAGCCCAGGTCGCCGGTATAGAGCCATCCGTCCTTGATGATGTCTGCGGTCTCCTTCGGCCTTTTGTAATAGCCCTTCATGATGTTGGGCCCTTTGAAGAGAATCTCTCCCTGCTGCCTCGGGGCGAGGATATTTCCGTTCTCGTCGACGATCCTGGCTTCTACGTTATGAACCGGAGGGCCGATTGATTCCGGCTTGTTGACACCGTATATCCTGTTGACCGAGCATACGGGTGAGGCCTCGGTTATGCCGTACCCGTGCATTATCTCGATACCTGTCTTCGCCTTGAACGAATCATATATCTCCCTTGTCAGGGCTGAGCCCCCGGCGATCAGGAACCGGATGTCTGGATAGGTTATGTTCTGGGCGTCGGGATGGTTTACCAGCCCGAAGTAAAGTGTCGGCACAGCACTTATATTAGTAATGCCTGCGTGGTTTATCGCCTGCGCCATCTCCTTGAAGTCAAGCCTTTTCATGAAGTAAACCGTTCCGCCGAGCCTCAAAAGGGTCAGCATGTTTATGCTGGCGCTGAACGAATGGAAGCAGGGTATGACTGTAAGGGACATCTCCCTGTCGTTACCGTTGTAGTGTATTTCCATGAGCCCGGAGTTATGTTCAAGATTGCCGTGCGTCAGCTGGGCGCCCATGGGATAGCCGGTGAGTCCCGAAGAATAGACCATCGATGCAACATCATCCTTGGTGGTATCGGCAAGTATCGGATCGGCACTGCCGGTAATCCATTCCTTGAAATTACCGCTCTCACCTGTAGTGATAACGGTTTTCATTGGATATTTGTCCTTGATTTCAAGATAAGTATTCAGGTTCGACGCTTCGATGATGAGCGCTTTGGAGTCTGAGTCCGATATGATGTGCAGAAGCTCTCTCGATGTGTAAGACGGATTTACCGGAACTATCACCGCACCCATGCCCGCAACCGCAAGGTATGAGAATATGAACTCTGGTATGTTTGGAAGCACCAGTGTGACATGGTCTCCGAAATTAATCCCTGCCTTTTTCAGATTCGTACCGAGCGTTCTTGTTGCTTCTGTCAGTTCGGCATAGGTAATCTCCTGGTCCTTGGTCTTTATTGCAGTCTTCCCGGGTCTTATTTTTGCGTTTTCTTCAACAAAACCATATATGTTCATACACACCTCAAAAAGGATTTTCCTTTGTATTATAAACTTGTTTCTGCCGAATATATCAACACATTGTTTTTAAAACTGCCGCTCTTTTTCCGGCAAATTGTAATCGGCAGGGCCGAGGCCGGTTTCTCACATTTCCAGTTTTATTCCGGACAATATTTGTAGCAGTCAAAGTCTTCTCCGGGAACAGGCTCCCTCTGGAAATAGCGGTTCCTTTCACAGTATATCTGAAGTTCGGCATTATCCCTGTTGATGCATATGCTGCAGAAATCATCAGCTAGAAGCTGGATATTTTTCCTGCCGGTTATCTTGATATATTTAGGACACATTTCACACTTTTCAAGAGGCCCTGTTTTACGGGCGCACCATGCACACCTGTAGGTTCTGAAATCCATGGAGTGTTAAATAAAGCGGCTTCACTCAAAGGGCAAGCAATTTTTGCTCTTAAATACATTCTCAATACATTATGAATTGTTGAATTATCAGGATGATCGGTTATTATGATTATATAAAAAAGTTTGTTTTCCGGGAGACAGCCTTAATGAATATGAAAATGTTTGCAGCAGCCACATTATTGACTCTTGCTTTAATGCCTTTTACCGGTTTTGCCGAAGACAGGCCTGACTGGGTTCCGAATGGCAGACATTCTTCATATAATCCGAAACAGTATCTTGTCGGAATCGGCATTGCCCCTGCAACCAGTGACAGCGCGTCGGATATCCAGTCGGCGGACAATGCCGCCAGGGCTAATGTCGCTAAGCAGATACGTGTAAGCCTTTCAGAGGACCTTTCCGCCCATGAAGAAAATGTGATCGAAACGGGATATAACGAAAAAACATCAACGGAAGAACGTTCGAAATTTAAGATAACGCTTAAAAACAGACAATGGGTAAATATGACCGTTGAAGGTGTCGAGATTGCTGAAAGATACTACGATCAGAAGGCAAATCTGTATTATTCGCTTGCGGTACTGAACAAGGAAAAGGCTGCGTTGAGGCTTTCTGCTGATGCATCCGCCGGATTTCATGAGTCGGACAAGGCACTCAAAAATGCGGAAAAATCTATAAACAGCAGTAACTATGTCGACGGCATAATAAAGCTCATAACCGCAACCGATCTATTTGAAAGGGCCAGAGAGAACGATAAAATCGCATGCGTCCTCGGGGCTGAAGCAGTAAAAACATCTTCGTTTACAAACCCCTTTGCGAAGCTCCTTGACGTCGCCGGCAAGATAGAGATCAGGTGTGAAAGCGGTTGCCATCAAAAGGCAAGGATAGGCGATTCGCTTCCCGAAACTGTTCTGGTAAAGGCCGTTTACACTTCAAAGCAGACGATAGTTCCTCATCTTCCGCTCAAACTCCTTTATCCCGAAGAGAAAAACACCAGGGGAGACACGTTTTTAACCTCTACGGAAGGTACCGTTTTCATAAAGACTGGCGCCATCAAAAAGACGGGAAGAAAAAACAACACAATACAGGTAGTTCCGGCCTGGGATGTTCTTGAAAAATACGCGCTTGGCAAAAATGCAGATGCCTGGCAGGACAGATTTTTCACAGAAGGCGCTCCGATAAGCTATGAGACCAGGAGCGAAACATCAACGACGATTCTCATCTCAGGCTGTCTTAAAATAGAAGGCCGACCCGATGAGGATAATGTTGCCGTTGATATGCTGAAGGGCCAGCTGCGCTCAGCAGGCTTTATCGTATCAACCATGGACGAATGCCTGGATATAAAAGACATTGATTCCATTTATTCGAGAATTAACGGCAAAGCCGAACTGGTTGCAATAATCGATATGGATGCAATGAGGTCAACAAAAAGCGCCCGTACGGTTTACAGGGCGAACGTGTCGTTTACCTGCTACGATATGCTGAGAAAAGAGATTGTTGCATCCACCGAAGGCATGGCTGTCGGAATGGCAAACGAAGACAGGGAGGCCGTAGACAGGGCGATTGCAAACGCCTGTTCGGAGTCCGGAAAACTGTTCGTTGAGAAAATCAGAGAAAATCTCAGATAATCCCTTTTTATAAAATTCAATTGACAGTTTGCAGTTTTTTTGTAAACGTTTACAAAATTTAATATAATTTCCAGCCGGGTAATAAATATGCAAAAGTTTAATGCAGCGGTAATCGGATCCGGGCGCATGGGCGAGATCCATATGACCAACATCATGGATCATCTGAACAATGTCGCAATCAGCGGAGTGTATGACATGGCTCCGCATCTCTGCGAAAACGGAATCATACGAAAGTACTCTCTACGCTGTTATGCTGCTGTTGATGAAATCTGGCGGGATGCCACAGTTGATGCGATTATTATCTGCTCACCCACCACGACCCATCTTGAGTACATTCGAAAAAGCGCACGGGCCGGCAAGCATATTTTCTGCGAAAAACCTATTGGAGAGGATATTAAAGAGATCGAGGACACTCTTGAAACAGTAAAATCGGTTGGAGTGACACTGATGATCGGCTTCAACCGCCGCTTCGATACAAATTTCAAGCGGGCGGCGAAAGCCGTTAAAGATGGAGAAACCGGTAAACCCCATATAGTCAAGATAACCTCGCGCGATCCGCACCCGCCTTCGTTGGACTTCATCAAAACTTCGGGCGGTCTTTTTTTCGATATGAGCATTCATGACTGGGACATGGCCCGATTCCTCATGGGAGACGAGCTGGAATCTGTATATGCGACCGGTTCAAACCTCATCGACCCTGAGATAGGAAAACTGGGCGACATAGATACAGCAGCGGCGGTACTGCGTTTCAAAGGCGGAGGCATTGCCGTTATCGACAACTCGCGCCGGGCCGTTTACGGCTATGACCAGCGCATAGAGGTGTTCGGCTCCAACGGCTCTGTCGTCATCGGCAACCAGCCCTCAAACACAGCTTGTATAAATACGGCGGACGGTATCAGGCATGATCCCATCCCCTACTTTTTCATAAACCGTTACATGCAGTCATATCTCGATGAACTGAAGGCCTTTTTTGAAACCATTGAAAACAAATGGCCCTCACCGGTATCAGGCGAAGACGGACTTGCAGCCGTAAAGATAGCCAGGGCAGCGCTGATATCGCATAAAGAGAACCGTCCGGTCAGCATAGATGAAATAAAATAGTGAGCACGATGAATGCGACCTTAAAAGACATCGCTCGAAAACTTGATATATCCTATGCCACGGTTTCCCGTGCGCTGAACGGCCGGTACGGGGTCCATCCGAAGACAAAAGAAAAGATACTCAACATGGCGCAGGAAATGAACTATCACCCCAACGCTATCGCCCGGGGACTGGTTAAAAAACACACTGAAACCATCGGTCTCGTCATTCCTGATATTACCAACCCCTTTTTCCCTGAAGTTGCCCGTGGAATCGAGGACAGGGCGGAAGAAAAGGGCTACAGCGTATTCCTATGCAACACCAACTGGGAGCAGGATCGTGAGGCGCGGTACCTTTCCCTTCTCAGAGAAAAGCGCGTTGACGGCATTATCCTTGCTCCGGTGTCCGACAAGTCCCCGTTAAACTGGGTGTTTGACGATAGAGCCCTGCCCCTTGTATTCGTCAGTGAAGTAAGGCGCGGAAAGGGCAAAAGCTATGTCGCCATAGACAATGTACACGGGGGATACATTGCGACCAGACATCTCATACAAAAAGGATATAAAAGGATCGGTTTTTTCGGTGCAAAAGAAGATGAGCTGACCAGCGAAGAGCGATATCAGGGCTACAAGAAGGCATTAAAAGAAGCCGGCCGCAAGGAATACAAAAAATTCGTCAGATTCGGCGACTATGGCACCAATACGGGCAGCAGGCTCATCACTGCAATGATAAGAAAAAATGACTACCCGGACGCGGTGTTCGCGGTGAACGACTTCTTCGCGCTTAGCGTCATGCAGGGAATCCAGGAATCCGGGCTTAATATTCCCCGGGACATCGCGGTTATCGGCTTTGACGACATCCCGTTCGCATCTTTCCCTGAAATTATGCTCACGACAATAGCCCAGCCCAAATATCAGATGGGACGCATTGCTGCAGATCTTCTTTTGGCCCAGATACATGAAAAAACAGGCACGGAGAAAAAGGAAATCATCCTTGAAACTGAGCTGATTGAACGGAGAACGGCATGATGAAAAAAGTAAGCGAACTATTAGGTTACGGGCGGGACGCAAGGCTTCTGATAATAAACATCGACGACTTCGGTTTTTGTCATACTGCAAATGTCTCGGCAATTCACACGATGCAGCACGGCCTGGCAAGCTCGCTTACAGTAATGGTCCCCTGCCCGTGGGGCATGCACGGATTAAAGCTGCTCAGGGAGAACCCGGACATTCCCTTTGGCGTTCACCTGACTGCCATGAGCGAACATGAAATCTTCAGGTGGGGCCCGGTATGCCCTCCGGATGAGGTTCCGAGTCTTGTTGAAGAGCGCGGATTCTTTCCTGCAGAGGATGAGCGGGACGATTTCATCTCGAGGATATGCGTTAAAGACCTTGAAAAAGAGTTCAGAAAACAGATCGAAATCGTGCTGCAAGCAGGGCTCAGGCCCAATCACCTGGACAGCCACTGCAACATCCACGACAGCAGGGAGGATATCCTCGATATGACGGTGAAGCTGGCAAGGGAATACGGTCTTGCACTCAGGGTTCACGAACCCGCCTTTTTGAAGAAGCTGAAAGAAGAAGGGTACGCCGTTATCGATTATCCTGATGTTGACAGTTTCAGGCTGCCGACCGAAGGAAAGGATGCGCTTTATGAAAAGATGCTCCGGGAACTGCCGCCAGGTCTTTCCGAGTGGGGCATACACCCGGCCAGGGAAACTGAAGAGCTTAAGAGCATCACTGATGAGTGGCCTGTGCGCGATGCCGATTATAGATTCTTCAATTCCGAACGAGCCAGACAGGTCGTCAAAGAGGAAGGAATCAAAGTGATCACATACAAGGAACTGCAGAAGTTCTGGAAACAATAGAAGGGGGTAACAAACTATGCCGGGACCTGGAGCCTATTTAATTGGTGAAGAAGAATTTAATGAGGTTGTCGATGTTCTGAAAGCGAAACATATAAGCAGATACGGGAGTGATGACGATCCCTCATTCATGCAGAAGGTGCATACCCTTGAAAGGGAATTCGCAGCCGCAATGAACGCGCAATACAGTGTCGCGGTCAATTCCGGGACAAGCGCACTCATGGCTTCGCTTGTGGCCCTCGGCATAGGCCGTGGCGACGAAGTCCTGGTGCCGGGATATACCTTCATCGCTTCCATGTCATCCATAATAGCCGTCGGCGGAACGCCTGTTCTTGTCGAGGTTGATGAGTCGCTCACTATGGACCCTACAGACATGGAGAGGAAGATAACAAAAAAAACCAAGGCCGTGATGCCGGTTCACATGCTCGGCAATCCCTGCAACATGAAGGCGATATGCGAAATAGCGGGCAAGAACAATTTATCCATAGTTGAAGACTGCTGCCAGGCTCTTGGTGGCACCTTCCAGAGAAAGCGGCTCGGGACATTCGGAAACATCGGGGCCTATTCACTGAACGTCTACAAGGTAATCAGCGCAGGCGATGCCGGCATACTTGTAACCGATGACAAAACCCTTTATGAGCGCGCTTTCGGATTCCACGACCAGGGCCACCTACCCTGCCGCAAGGGTGTCGAAATCGGGAACAGGAGCCTGATAGGCATAAACATGCGCATGAACGAGCTTACAGGGGCCTTTGCCCTGGCCCAGCTTCGGAAGCTGGATAACATACTTGCGCTGCTCAGGAACAAGAAAGCGAGGTTTAAAAAGGCCATCTCAGATGCCGGTCTTGCGGGGATGCATTTCAGGACCATAAACGATCCCGGAGAGTGCAACACGCTGCTTACTGTCATCTTTGAAAACGCTGAGCTGGCCGAAAAGGCGGCCAAAGCCCTGGGGACGAAAACACTCAACAAAAGCGGCTGGCACGTGTATAACAACATGGAACAGATGATCGCCTGGCGGGATATAAACGGCAACTCGCCGATCAGAAAAAACATGCTGCCGCAGACGGATGATATCCTTTCACGAAGCCTGAACCTTAGCGTGGGCGTAGTCGACGGAGGCATAGGCTCCGATTTCGGCATCACAATACTCTCGGAGGAGAGTGAAATAGACAGGAAAGCCGAGGAATTCATAAAGCGGATTAAACCGTTTACTGGTTAAAGGAGGATGGTTATGAGGCGACTGGCCGGAATTGTATTCGCCTGCTTCTGCGTTATTCTGATTCTGCTGAAGCCTCGGAGCAGAGGGGGATCCCATAACAGCTACTTCGCCGCAATCAATGCTCTCCTGAAGAAAGCGACCGACGGCACGCCTAAAATATTCTGCGATCTGGACCGTCTTGATGCAAACATTACCCGTGCAATGGAAAACATCGGCAGCCCCGAAAGGCTCAGGATCGTCGTCAAGTCGCTGCCCTGCATGAGCCTTATCAGATACATCATGGAGAAAACCGGGACGAAAAAACTCATGTGCATTCACCCTCCCTTCATCCCGGCGATCCTTAACGAACTGGGTTATGATGTCGATATCCTCATGGGAAAGCCGGTGTCCGTTAAAACTGCCGCGAATTTTTTTCAAAACACAGGAGAAAAGGAAAAGGCGGCCAGTGTCATTCAGTGGCTCGTAGATACACCTGAGCGTCTCCTTGAATACCGGGACCTGGCGAAAGAAATGAACCTCATATTGCGCGTGAACATAGAACTCAACATCGGCCTCAACCGCGGGGGAGTTGACAGCGTGGAAATGCTCCATGAAATGATGGGGATTATAATGTCGAACCCAGGCACGCTTAATTACACGGGATTCATGGGCTATGAAGGCCATGTCCCCCATGTGCCGGCTCTTTCCGGGAAAATACCAGCCATAGAAAAAGAGCTGAAAAAAACAATGGACCGTTATCACAAATACTGCCTTTACGCATCGGAACACTTCAGTGAGATTTATTCGAAAGCCTCTACCTTCAATACCGGCGGCAGCGGAACGCTGCGCTTCTATAATGAACGCTTCCCGGAGAAGGAGATTGCCACCGGTGGCGCTTTTCTAAGACCGGCGTGCTATCCGGAAGTGTCCATGAAAGGTTTTGTTCCGGCCCTTTTCATAGCTGCGCCCGTCATAAAGAAGCCGGGCCCGGTCAGAATACCTTTTGTTGAATTTCTGTCCCCTCTTTTGACATGGTGGAACCCGAATATGAAGCAGTCTATCTGCGTGTACGGAGGGGGATGGGCGGGACAGTTCATTTGTCCCGAGGGAATCGATCCGCTCAACATGCTAAACGATCCCCCGAACCAGAACATGCTGCCAAACCAGAGTCTGCTAAGCATATCGAACAGCGCGCCCCTGTCCGTCGGGGATTATATTTTTTACTGGCCCCAGCAGAGCGATGCGATGTTTCAGTTCAACACATGCATAACAATTCGGGAAGGTAAAATCACCGGCGAGTGGAAGACCTTCCCGTTCGGATTTTAGAGAGGAGAGTGAATTATGAAAAAAGGCTATGTAGTTCCTTTGCTTGAAAAGATCGCCTTCGGCGTCGGGGACATGCCCGGTAATCTGACTTACCCGGCCCTTCAATTTTATTTTGTCTACTATGTTGTCAACATTTCAGGCGTCCCCGCGCATCTGGCCGCACTCGTCTATCCGATAGGCAGAGTCTGGGGCGCTCTCCTGGACGTTATCATAGGAAGGATTTCCGACCGCACTGAAAGCAGGTATGGCAGGCGCCGCCCCTATCTTCTTTTCGGCGCAATACCGCTCGGAATATCTTTCGTACTTCTATGGCTCATCCCGTTTGAATCCTCGACCTCCATGTTTATCTATTATCTGGTGGTTGTGATCCTTTTCAATACCGTCTTCAGCTTCACTACCATCCCGTATAACGCGCTTCATCCCGAACTGACCCAGAACTATGACGAGCGGACGACCCTGTCCGGATTCAGGATAGTCTGTTCCTTCGTCGCCAATATCATAGCCGCCGCAGGCGTTGCGGTCATAGTCGACAACATCTATCCCGGCCGGCAGGCGTACAGGGAAAGCTATCCTATCATGGGTTTAATTGTAGCCGTGCTGGTCGTAATCATGTACCTGTTCACCTTCACGTTCACAAAGGAACGGGTAAAGCCAGAAGCCAGAGAAACGGAAGGGATTTTTCAGACACTGAAATCTTTCTGGAGACTGAAAGAGTTCCGTTTCGTCCTCGCACTGTTCCTCTTCAATCAGATCGGGGCAGATGTCTTCATGTTCATCATCATTTTCTTCCTGAAAGATGTCATCAGGATTCCGGAAGACACCACCTTTATCATTATGGGCATCCCTATTATTACTGCAATCATCATGGCGCCGTTCTGGGTCTGGATGGGATCGCGTTTAGGCAAACCGAAGACGCTTACCATATCGTCCATTTACTTTGCTGTAGCACTGCTCTTCTGTCTCCTTGCGCCTGTGGGAAATCTCTATTTTATTATCGGCATTGCAATATTCATTGGCATCGGCATGTCGGCCTCGCAGGTCCTTATCTGGTCGATACTCCCGGATGTAATCGAGATTGACGAGTACGAGAACGGGGAGAGAAGAGAGGGGGCCTTCTACGGTATTACATCACTTATCTACAAGGCTGCTTCCGCTGCCGCGGTGGCTGCTGCAGGGTCCCTGATCGCTTACTTCGGTTATGTGGAGAACAGCGCCACTCAGCCCCAGTCGTCGCTCACGGCCATACGGCTTCTTATGGGTATAGGTCCGGCAATATTCTTCCTGCTGACCGCTATTACTGTGAGCAGGCTTCCGATAACGAAGGCTCGCTTTGAAGAGGTAATGAACGCCCTGGATGAGAGAAAGAAACAGAAGCAGCAGGCCAAATAAAAGGAAACTCGTGATGGCTGTAATTTATGCTGACTCTCCTGCTTGAGGGGACACTTCAAGACATTCGCGAAAATATTATTTTTGTTGAGTTTCAGTTGTGAAGCTGCTGAATATAAAAATGATCAGTCTGTATATTCAGCAGCTTCCATCAGTGGCTATCCGATATTATTTGCCGGTTTTGGGTTTATCCTGTGCTTTTTTTGCATCGTTGTCTATCCAGTACAGGAAATATTCATCGACTGTGATATTGCCGTCTGCGCTCTTGTCCATGACCATGACAACCCCTTCCAGTTTGGCATTGACATCGTCCAGTGACACTTTGCCGTTCTTATCGGAGTCCAGCTTGTCATAGTAGACTGTCCATTCCTTTTTAATTTCGTTGGGAGTGATGGTACCATCCTTGTTTACGTCTATCTTGGAGAATACTGTTCTCTCATGTACCAGCATCTCGTTTTTGGAGAGTATGCCGTCTTTGTTGGTGTCTATAGAATTAAAGAGTTCCTGCCGTTTGGCCTTCAACTGTTCGGGAGTAAGGGCCTTACCGTCCTTGGTGGGCATTTGCTGAAAAACGGAACTGGGTATTCCTGTGCTCGGTGCGCTTTTCTGTGCTGCCAGAACTATGCTGGGTACTGCCAAGACAAAAACTAAAGAAACTATTACGCTAATTCTGAATATTTTTTTCATCATCTCCTCCTTTGGTATGTAACTTCTTTCAATATATCATATAAAACAGTACAGGCAAATTGGAATAGCACTCCTTTTGAAATATGAATGGCTTGAATCGATGAACCTATTATGTTAACAATTTTAAACCGTTCAATCATATTAATGGAGATCTCATGAATTCTTTGACTCAGGCATTACTCGATTCGAACAGCAGTCTGCCGGATTTTGATGTCATAAAAAAACTGTTCAAAAAGCTTAAGCACACTCCTCTTTATAAATCCTCGTTTCAGGATTTGGAAATTGCATCCTGGGATGATTTTATTATGCTTCCCCTGACTTCAAAAGAAGTGCTCCGAAAAATCAACCCGACTGATAACCTTATTACAGATAAAGATGAAGTTTGGCATTATCACGAATCTTTCGGCACCACAGGCGCGCCGATTTCATCCTGGTATTCAAGAGAAGATTATCTCAACGAAGTTAAAATCACGAACAGCTGGACCTCCTGCATAAAACCCGGGATGAAGGTCCTCAACAGGTTTCCGTACAGCTTCGCCATACCCCCTTTCGTGCTTGAGGAAAAATGCAGGCAGGATGGCGGAATCGTGCTGCCTGTAGGATATTTGAGCTGGAACATGCCTTACGCCAGGGTCCTGGATATTATGAAAAGGCTCGAGGTGGAGGCGATAGGCTGCCTCCCCACCGAGATGATCATCCTTGAAATGGTTGCAAAGAATATGAACTACGATATCAGAAGGGATTTTAAAAGCCTTAAGCATATTCTCACTTCAGGCCGGATTGTCCCCGACTCCCTGCGCAACTATATCGAACAGAAATGGAATGCGAAGATGTCGATGGTCTACGGCTGCACCGAATCCGGTGGGATTGCATCAACCTGCGAAAATGGGAGCCTGCATATTCATAAGGATGCGCATATTGTGGAGATCCTGGATGAAAAGACCCTGCTGCCGGTCAGAAAAGGAGATGCGGGCCTGGTAGTCCTCACTTCATATTACAGGACGGCGTCCCCGATGATCAGGTATAATACCGGCGATTATGCCCGCATAACAGATAATAAATGCGGCTGCGGCAATTCAAATCCTGTTATCGAGGTATTGGGAAGAGCAGACGAGGCAATCGGCTCAGAAAAGGGAAAGGTCTACTTTCTCAATGCCGAAGATGCAATCATGGAGTTCTCTGAACAGTTCGACAGCCCTGTTTACTACCTGATCGTTGACGGAGACAAAATCGTGCTCAGGATAGAAACGCACAATGGTAGAAAAAAATACAGCACTCAATCCTACGAAAAGCTTTGTGATGTATTTTCTTCAAGGTTGAAGGTAGATATATGCAGCCCCGGGGAACTTCTTGACGTTGATTTCCTTCTGAGAGCTCCCGAGGTCTACAAGCCCAGAAGCATCACTTTCTGGGACAAGGAAGACCGGAAAACCATCTCAATGACGGAAGGGTTGATCAAATTCCCCGAGTATTCTTTTACCGATTTTCTTTCTCTCAGTAAAAAATCGATAAAAAATATATTCGTCAAAAAAGGCCTGATCCGCTACTTCAAACCCGTTTCTTGACAATTAAGGTGAATGCTAATAGCAGTTATCAAATGAGCGCTCACATGAAACCGGATGTAGTTATCGGAAATGAAAGCATAAGCCTTGCAAGCCTTATTGATGTTGCCGATGCACGGGCAAAAGTCGTCATCAGCAGTTCCGATGAGTTTGTTTCAAGAATGGAGTCCTCCAGGTCCGTCCTGCACCGAGCCATAAGAGAAGGAGACCCTGTATATGGTGTAACCACTGGCTACGGCGCCTCTTGCGGAAACAGGATAGAGCCTGACGATATTGAGGCACTGGGCAATAACCTTATTACATATCACGGATGCGGCACCGGAGAACCCCTCAGCATAAAAGAGACTCGCGCCGCCATGATGTGCAGGATAATTTCTCTGTCACGCGGGCTTTCAGGCGTCACAACAGATCTGCTGAAGCAGATCGCGGCCTTTTTAAATGCCGGCATCACTCCTGTAATTCCATCTCTCGGTTCGGTCGGGGCCTCCGGCGACCTCACACCTCTATCATATCTTGCAGCGACCCTGGCCGGAAAAAGAGAGGTCGTTTACAAGGGTGAAGTCATGAAATCTTCCAGGGCAATCAGAGAAGCAGGCCTTAAGCCATATATTTTCGAGCCGAAGGAACCGCTGGGCATCCTGAACGGGACTTCGATCATGACCGGGATCGCTTCCGTAGCGCTCTTCCGTTCAAAAAAAATACTCGATGCTGCAACAGCCGCAACCGCACTTACCGTGCATGCATTGAAGGGTCATGCAGACCACTTCCATAAAGTTATAACCGATTCGAAGGAACATCCAGGCCAGGTATCGACAGGAAATAAATTAAGATCGCTTCTTTCTTCAACAGGAGAGCACAGCGAAATATCTTACAATGAACATTTGCAGGACCCTTATTCGATAAGGTGCGTCCCTCAGATCCTGGGCGTTGTGGCCGATGCCCTTACCTGGGTTGAAAAATGGGTGGTTACGGAAATCAACAGCTCAAACGACAATCCCCTGTTCGATTCAGAAACCGGCGCAGTTCTGATGGGCGGCAATTTCTATGGCGGCCATATAGCTTTTGCAATGGACAGTCTGAAAAGCGCCCTGGCCCAGGTTGCGGACCTGCTTGACCGCCAGATGGCATTGCTTGTCGATACACGCTTTAACAGGGGCCTGCCGGCAAACCTCGTCAAGGTCAAGGATGAACAGCGCTTCAAGCATCATGGTTTCAAGGGCATGCAGATAACGGCCTCGGCCCTGACAGCCGAAGCGCTTAAAAACACCATGCCCGTGTCATCGTTTTCGCGTTCGACCGAATCGCACAACCAGGACAAGGTCAGCCTCGGAACAATAGCGGCAAGGGATGCGCTGAAGCAATGCGAGCTGGTCTCAAGCCTCGTTGCAGTCCATCTAATGGCATCGGCGCAGTCCTGCGAAATCAGAGGAGGCCTTGAATCAAGGCCCGAAATAAGGAAAATCGTATCATCAGTTCGCGATATAGTCGCCGATGCGTCAGAAGACCGCGAAATGGGAGAGGATATCGGCATCCTGGCCCAGGCTCTATATGAAATGGTGTGGGATGAATAAATCAGGGATCCTCTTTGAACATTCAGTAAAAATAAACATACCCTTTCACGACACCGATGCCATGCAGATTGTATGGCACGGCAATTACCTTAAATATTTTGAGATCGCCAGGGATTCCCTGTTTGCGGAAAAAGGCATTGACCTTTATGACTATTTTCTGAAATTTCACTACCTGTTCCCCGTCATCAGGGTTTCGGTAAAGTACATTGCGCCCTTGCGCGTCAGGGATGAAATCATCTGTACGGCATATCTGAAAGAGGCCAGAAGAAAAATCGTCATGGATTTCGCCATCCGCAGGATATCTGACAATACGCTCTGTGCAACGGGAACGAGCGAACAGGCCGCGGTTCTTTTTGCTGGAACAGGTATGGACCTAGAAATCCCGAAGGAAATCCGGGCCGCGCTGGGGACTTCAAATGACGCCTGAATTCATCTCAGCCCTTTCAGCGGGCACCGAAAGGCTTGCAGCATGGTCTGACCTGCTTGACAGCATAAACGTATTCCCCGTAGCAGACGGGGATACCGGGAGAAATCTCGTGCTGAGCCTGGCGCCTTTGAGGAACCTTCCCAGCGATACGATACTTGATGACCTTCTGCTTTCTGCACGTGGGAATTCAGGAAATATCGCTGCCGGCTTTTTTACCGGATTTCTGTCTTCCTCTCCTCAAGAGGACATGGCGCATGCTGTCAGTGTCGGCAGAAAAAAGGCATTCGATGCAGTCCCCGACCCAAGGAAAGGGACCATGCTTGACATATTCGACTCTCTCGAAGAAATTGCCAGATCGCCCGAACTGATTGCGGATAAAAACAGATTGCTGGAAAACCTAAGAGACACTGTAGCTGCCACAGCTGAAATCAATCCCAAGCTTAAAAAGGCGATGGTCGTTGATTCAGGTGCGCTGGGAATGTTCATTTTCTTTGATGCATTTTTCAACTCATTAAACGGCACACGCGAGGAAATGAACCATATAGCGGAGCTCTTCAATAACCGCCTCACCATCAGCGACGACTGGAAAAAAGAGGAGGGTGTGGCAGGGAGCTGCATAGATTTCGTAGTGAAGGTTGAGAGTGACAACCGGCAGCTTAATGATGAGCTCGTACGTTTTGACAACAGCGTTGTATCAATAAGGCATGATGATTATGTAAAAATTCACCTGCATGCCGATTCTTCAAAGGAGCTCCGCAGTTCCATATCAAAACTGGGGACCGTCGTGCAGTGGTCTGAAGACGACCTGGGAGAGCAGGCAAAAAATTTTACAGTGGCATTAAAACCTGCTCTGCATATCCTTACCGATGCGGCAGGCAGTGTTACGCGAAATGATGCCGCCCGTCTTGGGTTTACGCTTCTGGACAGCTATATTTCTCTGGGCAGGCTGGACATGCCGGAAACATGCCTTGAACCGGCAAAGCTGTACTCTGCCATGAGGGAAGGCGTCAGGGCCACAACCGCCCAGGCCTCGGTCTTTGAAAGGCACCAGCACTACGAAAAGGTGCTGGGACTTTACGGCAGAGCGCTCTACCTCTGCGTGGGTTCCGCATTTACAGGCAATTTCAAGGTGGCAGGCGACTGGAAAGCATCTCATGACCCTGACGACAGGCTCACCATTATTGATACCGGAGCAGCGTCTGGAAGGCTCGGGCTTATAATTCTTTCCGTCGCCCGCTTTTCGCTCGAAGCGGCATCTCCCGAAGATGTAATCGAATTTGCCGGCAGGGCCGTTGTTTTGTCCGAGGAATATGTCTTTATTGACAAGCTTCAATACCTTGTCGCAGGCGGCAGGGTTTCAAAGACGAGCGGCTTTTTCGCGGATATGCTGAACATGAAGCCTGTTGTGAGCCCGCAGCCCGAAGGGGTCAAAAAGCTGGGGGTGGTGCGCAACAGAAAAGACCAGACGGCCTTTGCCTTGAAGAGGCTAAGAGGGCTTTTAAAAGATAAAGACGGGATAATAATGCTCGAGTATTCCGACAACCGGAAATTCCTTGATGAAGAAATAAAGCCCCTTTTGAAAAATGAATTCAAAGGTTCTGAAATATTCCTGCAGCCGTTATCGCTTACATCGGGTACACATATGGGGCCCGGCACATGGGCTGTTGCGGTGATGCCCGATACGGCAGGCCTCAAGATAAACCGGGAAGGTTGGAAATGATCAAAGCCGCCATCAGATATTTTAAGGGCGTTTATATGTTTTTCATGTTTGCCGTTTTTGAAATCGGCATACTGTCAGTCTTCATTTTTGCCGTCCCGCTTATAACCGTCTACACTTCCCTGGGCGGCAGGGACAGATCCCTGATGCAGCGCATCAACAGGGTTCTCTTCGGCTTGTGGCTGAAACTGCTCGATGCGGGGGGGCTTTTCAAGGCTGTTAAAACTAAAGGTACGATTGTCGATGGGCCATGCGTGGTGGTCGCAAACCACCCCGGGCTTTTTGACGTTCTCGTCATGGTTCGAGACATCCCGGGATTATCGCTGCTGGCAAAGCAGTCTCTGACAGCGCTTCCGGGGTTAAGCAAAATATTCGCGCATGCAGGCTTTATTTTTGCATCAAATAATGATGATTTATCCACGGCTGTTCAACTGACAAACAACATCGTCGATGTGCTTAAATCTGGGCGCAGGTTCATGCTTTTCCCTGAAGGTACCCGGTCTCCGAAGGGAACCTTGCTTAATTTCAAATCAGGCGCCTTCAAGATTGCCAGGGCGGCGGGTGTTCCGATTCAGCCGGTACTCATAAGAAACAACCCGCCGTTCATGCCCAAAGAGGATAAGTGGTACTATCCGCAGTATGAAAAATCATGTTTCGAAGCGGAATTCCTCGCACCAATCGCAGCCCCGGAAGCGGGCAGGGAAATGAAGGCTGCAAAAGAGCTGGAAATGATATTCAGGGGACATCTCGGACTTGCGCCTGATAAAAGGCCTGTAAATAAATCATGATCAGGAGCCGTATATGACAAATGATATCCGCGTGGTTGTTACCGGCATAGGCTTCCGTTCACCAATCGGCCATACGATGAATGAACTCAGGACATCGCTACAGGGAGGCAGGAGCGGCATCAGATATATCACTGAATGGGAAAAGGTCGGCCATATGCGAACCCGCCTTTCAGGGGTATGCGACGGCATTGATGAGAAGATAATCCCGAGGCCTGTGAGAAGGAGCATGGGCCGGCTGTCTGTTCTGGCCGCCCTTTCGGTAATGGACGCCGTCAGGGATTCCGGGCTCACTGAAGATTTCATAAGTTCCGGGAAATGCGGTGTTTCCTATGGTTCGACGGAAGGCAGTTCGCAGGCCATGGAAGACTTCACCAGAGATTATGCCAGAAACAACAGCCTGCTCGGACTCGAATCATCCACATACCTCAAGTTCATGAGCCATACCTGTGCAGCAAACATCTCAATGATGTTTCATACGAAAGGGCCTTTGATCGCCTCCTGCACGGCATGCGTTTCGGGCTCTCAGGGCATAGGCTTCGGGTATGAATCGATCAAAGCGGGAAAGGCAACCGTTATGCTCGCAGGCGGCGCCGAAGAGATGCACTTTTACAATGCGGCCATATTCGAGCTTCTAAGGGCTACATCCGTGAAATACAACGACTGCCCTGATAAAACGCCCCGGCCGTTTGATGAGAACCGTGACGGACTGGTGGTCGGCGAAGGCTCGGGCTGCCTCGTGCTGGAGGAATATACGCAAGCAAAAGAACGCGGCGCCAACATATATGCCGAAATCGCAGGGTATGCAACAAACTGCGACGGCGCCCATCTTACCAATCCGAGCGCAGACGGCATGGCAGGCGTTATGCTGCTTGCCCTCAAAGATGCCGGGCTCTCTCCTGATGAGATCGGACATGTAAATGCCCACGCTACTGCTACTGATGTGGGGGATGCAGCCGAGGCTGAAGCAGTGTTCAGGGTATTTGGCGATAGAACCCCGGTAAGCGCTTTCAAGGGCTATATAGGTCATACTCTGGGCGCATGCGGCGCTATCGAATCCATAATCACCATCTGCATGATGAATGAAGGCTTTATGGCGCATACGAAAAACCTTGAAACACCAGACCCCGCGTTTCCGAAACTCAACCACATCATGAAAGAGGCTGTTGATAAATCTTTTGATATCGGCATGAACAACAACTTTGCATTCGGCGGCATAAACACCTCTCTGATTTTTAAGAAAGTATAGTCAAAAGGCTCATTATGCCCATAATGAACAGGCTGGCTGACAGGATTTCGGCGACAAAATACGGCATGAACGCCATGAATGAACCTGTCGATCTCGGATATTTCAAACAGAGACCGTCTATGCGGCTGATAATGGGACTGCTTCTGCTCGTTCTCAGCTATATCATATGCTGGCCTGTCATTGCGCTTCTTGCTTTTTTAGCCGCATATTACCGCAATCCCCTGATAATCGTAATCGGCGGCCCTTTGGCATACGGCCTGTCCTGGGGGGTATTCGGGTTGTCCATGCTGCTTCTAGGTATCCACAGCTATTATGGCGCGGGTGTCATCGGCCATTATTTTACCAGACAGTTTTTAGAAAAATATTCCTCAAAAGAACCTGCTACAGAACTCCATAAAGATTGACTGACCTGAAGGATTATTATTTTTCAGCAGCAGATAATGACCATTCCCCGCGTGTAATTATGACCCTCAAACAGCCGTTACTGTTTGTTTTCAACGCTTCATTGTCCTCTCCTGAACTGTCGGTGATTTTAATATCATCTGAAAATTCTGCGGGAAGAGTTACAACCCCTTTTGTGCCTGCCGGAATTTTTATATTAAGGCTGAACGTTTTTTCATCCTTTTTTATATCGAGCTCAATCGAGCCTTTAACAGAAGGGACTGTGCACTTGATAAAAGTAAGGCCGCCCAATTGCGGCATAACCTCGAATTCTTCATATCCAGGTTTGATTGGACGGATACCGGCTGCATACATCGATAGCAGAGTCAGCGGTCCCCCGCTCCAGGCATGGTTGCAGGTTCCCCCGCCGTATTTAAGGCTTCCAATTTCCCATCCCTCCCAAAGGGTAGAGCAAGGGCTTTGAACCATTTCGGCATAGCGTTTTTTCATCCGGGTGAGGGCGTCATCTTCAAACCCCATTAAAAAGAGCGCTTCCAGGACATACTTTTCCATATAGGGGCTTGCATGAAACTCCGTTGAAAGCACTTTTTTAATATCGGGGTAATCTTTTATGTCTGCCAGGCCCGCAACAACCGCCAGTGCATTGGCGCGGTCATCGGTTTTGTCTTTGTAGCCCGGAGACCGGTAGGCTTTATACCGGGAGTTCCAGTAGCTTTTTCTGAAATTCTCTTTTATAAGCCGCATCTTTTCTTCATAATACCTGGAATCGCCGGACCTTTCCGTGACACCGGCCATTGCCCTGAGTCCTTTAAGCGCCAGGTAATACCATTCGGCTTCCAGAAGGCTCATATCTACATTTTCTCCCCAGTCGCCCCAGTTCCACCCGGTCTTGCGGTGACTCACCTGCCCTTCTGCATTTACCTGCCACAGATCGATGTATCTTTTCGCACCAGGATACGCATTCATTAGCGTTTGTCTATCTCCTGTATTCAGGTAATAGTTCCAGATGCCATACCACCCGATACCTGCAAGACTCTGCTGAGACAGTTCGATATTCCAGTTGCCTGACGGGACAGGAGAATAGAGCGAACCGTCTTTTTTCTGCCAATTGCAAAGCTCATGAATGGCCTTTTTTGCAAGCAGGTGGCTGGACGGGCTCATGGCATAAAAGGACTCGCCGATTTCAATGACTGCATCACCCCACCATTGAGCGCGCTCCCTGTCGGGACAGTCCATATAGTTGTCGCGCATCGTCACATAAAGCGTACGGCTCGCCTTCTGCCACAATTTGCTGAAAAAAGGGTCGCTGCAAACAAAATCTCCCGCAAAGGCTGTGTCATAACCGGTTTCGCGGAATTTAAGAGAAAGGACCCGAACACCTTCAGGGAAGGTGTATATGACCTTATGGCCGTTCATCCAGGCAGGACATTCAAAGGCCTGCGTTCCTTCTTTTGTAATGTAGCATGTCCTTATATTGTATTCCCCTCCGCCCCGATAATCATCCGTCCTGATATCAACGATAAGGCCAGCTTGAGCTTCGATTTCAAAATAAGGCTGCACCTGTGCGTTATACGGCAGCTGACAAACAACACCTTTGCCGTTGGAAACAAAGGGGGACGAAGGTGACTTGACATAGTCTTTCAACCCGTAATCTTTCCACATGGGGATCGGCCTCGGTGTAAGGTTGTTCCAAGGCGAGACCGGAGGCCTTCCTTTAAGCCTGACGGGCTTGAATGAGGCGCAGCTGTTTACTTCGGAGGTCCACCCTGGGATGTCTTTGTTTGCATCAAATAAAACGTTGGCTTCCGCCAGGCGGAAATTGGGGTTGGGACTGCCCGCGGTCTGATATGCTGGATGAATTGCGGCTGTCCACGAAGAATTCGAGATCAGGCTGATTTCCGGAGAAACCGCATTGAATATGAGACCGGCCTGACCGCTGTCTTTATGAGAGAACGAATTCTTTCCGAAATGCCAGACGAGAACCGCTATCAGGTTACCGCCCTTTTTCAGATATGGCGCAATATCGATAGTGTCATAATAAGTATCATATGGGTTGGGGCCGCGTTTGAGTCCGCCCTCGATGACAACAGTCTCGCCGTTGATCCAGAGCCAGTATTTGCTCTCAGCTGCTATATCGGCATATAGATGCGCCGGGATGTCTGATGTTTCAAAAGCCTTTCTGTAGCATATCCAGATATTCGGCCTTGTTAGATTCGTATTCGTATCGGGGACAATCCATTGAGCATCCCAGCAGGAACCGGGTAACTTTATTGCAGCAGGCCATCTTGCGGCCTCTTCCCTGTTTGCAGAGTTTGCCATAAAAATTGAATAGCTGGCCGCAACAAGCAGCATTAGTGATAATAATGCAGCGGAAGTCCTGTTATAAAAAACCGCACCCGGATTAAGAGCAGCAATTGCAATACCAGATAACAGGATTGCAAAGCAGCAGATGAAAAAAACCTCAAGCACCCGGTAAAACACCTCAGCGGAAATGATGCTGAAAAGGGAAAGCCTGATTTGATTAAAGAGAAAAATAAAAACAAAAGAAAATATTGTCAGCGCAATCATGGCTGAAATTGCAATCAGGCCATTTGTTTTTTTCACGAACAGGTGCTTAAAAAATATTGCCAGGAAAAACGCAGAGAGAAAAAGCACCAGCAGAAAGACCGTCAATACCCATTGAAACTGAAGTCCTGTTGCCTTGGCAATGAACTCGTTGATATCAGGCCATCGAGACCTGATAACTATGAGCATGACATCAAAGAAAGCCAGAAAGAAACCTGTCAGGCCCAGAATAAAAGTTTGCATATTATAAGGATAATTCATCCAGTGGTTTTTTCAAAGGGGAATTCCATTAGGATTAACACTATTCACTAAAATCATTTAAAATCTCGATTCCGGGGTTGATTGAAAACAAAAATTGATTAAAATATAAATATATTCAGTACTCATGAAAAAATGGCAAAGGAGGAACCCATGTCCAAGAGTCAGGATATTAAAAAGGATGCGAAAAAGAAACCCACAAAGACATTGAAAGAGAAGCGTCTTGAAAAGGCATCGAAAAAGGCAGGCAAATAGAATAACCAGAGATCAGCACCATATTATATCTGGGTCTCCGGGCCCGGTATAATATATCATCCCCGTATCAAGCCAAGGGCCGCCTGCCTGTCCTTTTTTCCTGCAGGCGTTACGGGGATGGCGTCAACTGTTAATATATGCCGGGGCATTTCAATTGGGCTCAGAATCTTCCGGAAAAGTTTTTTCAGTTCTTTTATATCCAGGCTCGATTCAACAATGGCGGCAACCTCGTTATCACGCCCCTGTTTTGCATTTACCTGAAATATGAAAACATCCTTTACGGCTTTAATTGACCTGAGTTTCTGTTCCACCGCATCGAGTTCTACCCGGTTCCCTCCCACCTTGACAACACTGTCCACCCTGCCCAGGAGTTCAAAGCCTTCTTCTGAGAAGCCCGCCCTGTCGCCGGTTAAAAAATAACCTTTGTCATCAACAGGAAGATCAGGGGATATGAATGGGGATTTGACCAGAAGCCTCTCGTCTTCGATCTTCCATGAAACAGGGGGAAAGGCCTTGAAAGCCTTTTCATCACGCATACGGCTCCTGTGCGCAATCCCTCCGGTTTCGGTTGACCCGTATACCTCTTCAACCGGTGCTTTCGTCGCCCCTGAAAATACCAGACTGTGCGCCTTTTCCAGAAAGCCTCCTGATGAAAAAGCAACTCTGATTGAGCCCATGCCTGATCTTCCTACTGCAAGAGCTTTATAATGAAGCGGTGCCCCGATATATACTGTTGCCCTGCTTGATGATGCCTTTTCGATGACCTCAGCAGGGAACACCGGGGAACCCTTAATTATACGGGCTCGTGAGACAAATGGAAGCAGGACAGAAAAAAGCAGCCCATAGATATGCCTCGGGGAAACAGAGGCCAGAATGAGATCATCGGGTGCAATTTTAAAATACTCTCTGAGAAAAACAGTTTCTTCAAACAGGTTCAAAGGTGTCTTAGGCCAGATTATCGGCCTTCCTGTGGATCCTCCTGAATAAAGCCACAAAAATGGGACATCTAGGTCTCTCGTGATGCTCAGGCTTTTGGAAGAATGCTCCTTTTTCCCCGGGACTATCTGCAAAAGGCCGTCAGGAAGCGTCTGCATCTTTTCTGATATTACGGTTTTGGTTTTTTTTGCCATGCATGCATCGACGATGACCTGCTCCGTCAGAGCGTGCGGCAGTATCAGCTCAGGCCCTCCTGAAATAGAGGCCAGGATGGAAGCCATTATAAAACTCCTGTCCTCGCTGTATATACAGACCGGGCTTTCATCAGGCGCTTTTCTCTCAACTGCCTCTCTTATGGCTGCTGCCGTTTCAAGCAGTCCGGGGCCTTTCGCCCCGTCCGGGTCATATTCGAAATCAGCCCTGGCTGAAAGTGCGGCAATAAGGCCTTCCAGCTCTTTTTCGATTTCTGGTTTTATATTTTTTTTCATCAGATAAGCTTTTCCCACAAAGGCCCGACTCTTCCCCTTGAATAGAGCCTTGCCATGATCCTGTTCATTTCGCTGCCGCCCGAACCGATGACCCAGTTTCTTCTGCCGGCAGCCTTATCAATTATCATTTCCTCAATCTCTTCTGTCGATATGCCGTCTGACTGATAGAAAACAGGTTTGAGCAGATCGTCATCCGGTGAAATCCTGCCTTCGGCAAGTGCCATATTATAAAGCCCGGTGCCAGGATATATCCTTATCCCGCAGAAAAAGAAGAATACGGCGGAGGCAAGCTTTTCCGCATTCTCGAGAGTTTCTTCTATGCTGTCAATGTTCTCACCGGGGCCTCCGAGCAGGAAATAATGGCAGACATGAAGGCCCGCCTTTATGGCCACTTCGTGAGCGTTCATGACATCGCTGACATTAAAGGGCTTCCGGTATGTCATGAGCATTCTTTCTGACAGGGATTCGGTACCGAATTCGCAATGGGTGAGCCCTGCGTTTTTCAGTTTCTGAAAAAGTCCGCCCTGGCCCTTGAGCGGTGAGAAAAAACCACCCCATGGGATATCAAGCCCTGCCTTGATAAATTCATCAGCAACCTTAAGGCAGTGTTCATAATCCGAATTGAAAACGCTGTCTGCAATATAGATATATTTTGCGCCTTTTTCCCTGAGTCCGACAGCCGTTTTAGCACAAATAACAGGGTCGGCCCTGCGGATAACCGTACCTTCAATAACGGGATACGTGCAGTATATGCAGTTAAACGGACAACCTCGCTTTGTCTGCAGGTTGAGCATGCCGGAGTTCCGGGTGTAAAATTCGCTTGATGTGGCATTTTCGGGCAAGTCCCTTCTGATGTCTCCTTGCCATGGCAGAGGCTGGCTAAAACCCTTTTGCCTGCAAATAACACCGGGAATGTCTTCTGGGGCACTGCCTTTTTTAAGTGCATCCAAAAGAAGATTCAGGCGCTCACCTTCGCCTGCAATGCCATAGTCTGCCTCCAGTTCGCTGATGAGGCTCTCCGGAAACAGGGAAAATCCCGCCCCCCCAAGTATCAGCGGAGCGCGAGTAGAATCACGTATGATTCGGACAACCTCCCTGTATTCTTCTATATAGCTTATGGAATCCGTCGCCTCGCTGTTGTCTATGTTGCGTATTGAAAGGCCCATGCAATCGGGCTGGAATTCTTTTATCTCAAGAGGGATTGCTGAATGGGCGTCCTTGTCCACAAGATCGAGCAGTCTTACGGCATGTTCCGGCTTGAGCGCCCCTGCCAGGTAATCGAGCCCTATCGGATATACCGGAAAAGGCACTCGAACTTTGTTGGCTGAAATCAGAAGAATTTTCATTGTCTGATTATCAAGGGATTATTTCTATGGCGCTTAATACGCTGCCTAAGCCGAGAAGAAGAATCCCTTTATTGGCAAGTTCCACTCTACCACCGGAAATAAAAGAAGGCAGTTCGCCTTTCTCCAGGCAGGCTACAGCATATCCAGCAGCCACTGCGCTTGATGTTGCAAACTGGCCGAAGACCTTCCTGTAATCGAAAACTGTTCCGGGAAATGACAAGCCTGCTACAATTTCATTAAGCTGAGAACCTGCATTTTGTGCTTCACTGGAGGGAATTCCGGCAAATATCGCTGCAAAGCGTTCATTGATCCAGATGGCCTTGAGCCTTTCAATAAGGCCCTCCAAATGTTCCCTGGAATTTCTTTCATAAAAGAACAGGTTTAATGAAGGTCCAGCCGCTGATTCGTCGCCGGTTACCAGAAAAGCCGCTCCGCCATCCGCATTGTCGAGTGAAATACCGGAAGAGGCATCCAGAAAAGGAGTCATCTCTGAGTGGAATTCATCGGCTCCTATCAGCAGGGCGTCTTGGCCCTTTTCATTAAGCATCTGCGCCATCAATAAGGCCTGCTCAAAGCTTGAATCACCGGATGTGGCAGTGACATTGGCTCCTTTTGCCCCGAAGAACAGGGCTGCCTGGCCTGCCGGGGCATTGTGGACCGAGCCTACAAAATCCGTCGGGCTGCCGTATTTGCCGCCTGTTTCGAAAATTTTGGAGAGGAAATCATTGGTTTCGCTGAGTGACCCCCATCCGGTTCCGAAAAAAACAGAATCTGGCTTTTCAGAAGAACCGTCGGCCTTATATGCGGCATCACTCAGGGCCAGGACTATCTGAGAGAGCCTGCCCAGTCTTCTGACAAGACGAGGAGGGAGGTCTTTTGCAACAGTGTCAATGGCAAGCCTGCCGGCGCAAGTTTTCCCCTCTTCCACTGCATTCATGGTCTCGGCTGTATGGCCGGCACCCGTAATCATTGAAAAGCCTTTTACTTTAAGGCTTCTAATTTTCTTCTCCCGGATCAACCCTGTTTCAGCCGGTTTTGAAATTACGAGGGAGGCATTGTTGCCGCCGAAACCGAATGAATTCGAGAGCACCTTATCAACACTGGTGTTCAAGGTGGCAGTGACAGGAACTATTCCCAGCGCTTCGTCTATTCGGGTAAGGCCTGTATTTGGCGGTATAAAACCATGCCTTATGGCCAGGCAGGCAAAACCCGCCTCTATTGCTCCGGCTGCTGCCAGGGGATGACCTGCAAGACCTTTTGTAGAAGAGAGGAGCGGTGGCGTTTCGCCGAACACATTCAAAACTGCCCTGGCTTCAGAGGCGTCGTTATCCAGCGTGCCGGTCCCGTGAAGGTTTATGTAAGTTATTTCCTCTGGTTTGACTCCGGCATCTTTAAGGCAGGCATTCATTGCCGCAATTGCGCCTTCACCTTCGGGATGCGGTTTTGTCGCATGATAGGCGTCGCAGCTGAGCCCTCCGCCCTTAAGTTCGGCAATTGCATTTGCAGGGGGCATGTCTGAGGCTTCAAGGAGCAGCATGCCTGCGCCTTCACCCACTGTCATTCCGAGTCTGTTCTTATCCAGCGGCCGGGCCCCTGTTGGATCGATAAGCTGGAGAGTATAAAATCCGTAGCAGGTGAGCCTGCACAGGGCATCAACGCCGCCGGCAAGGACCTTTTTTGCAAGACCTGCGCGTATCATTTCCAGGGCTATTTTAAGCGCAAGAGCTCCGCTTGAACAGGCCGTGGAAACCGTCAAAGCAGGTCCGGTGCAGCCGAGTTCACGAGCAAGATATTCTGCAACCGTTCCTGTGCCGTGGTATTTGTAGGCTGAAGGGGTCCTGATATTATCTTTCAGGAATTCTTCAGACAGAGGCATGCCTCCTGTTGTGCTTCCTATTACCACTGCATCGGGCGGACCCGAATTTTTCATGGCCTCTCTTGCAGCCAGTAACGCCAGCGTATGAGTCCTGGGAAGCCCCGGTGATTCATCGAGGGGAAATGCAATTTCACCTGCGGGAGGCACATTCTCATCGGCCTCGAATGTGAAAAGGGTGAGCTTTTTTATGAATGTTTTATTGGCACGCAGCGAATTAAGATGTTCATCAGCATTGGAACCTGCAGGGGAAATAAGACCAAGACCGGTTACAAAAGCCCTCGGCATGCTCAATCTCCCGGTGCAGTTTTGTTTTTTTCCGGATTTATGCTCATCCGTTCCTTCCTGCGCTTTTCCCTGAGAAGATTCGCAATGAGTTTCGTCATTTTTACGCTTTGCGGCTGTTCACGGTAGAAGGAGTCCCATGCATAATCATACAATTCCTGAAGCTTTTCAGGGCTCATCTGAAGAGGCCTGAATACTACGTTTCCCGCATTGTATCTGGCCCAGTTTGTATCGATGATACGACCCTGAGAATTAAGCTCGTCCCAGACCTGCGTTTTCGGAAAAGGAGTGAGTACGGTGAATTCGGCCAGGTCGAGGTCGATTTCCAGAAGGAAATCGACGAAGCGTTTGAGGAAGTCTTCAGTATGGTTATCCATGCCCAGAAGGATTGTCCCTTCAACGCCTATGCCGTGGTCATGGTAAAGCTTGATCCTGTCCTTTATCTTATCTGATATTGTGTATACGGCATGGTATACATACCAGCAGCCTGCCTCTTTGGACAGTTTGAGGATTTCCGGCTCAGCAGACACCGGGTGCGCAACCCAGTCCTTGCCCATGCCTTTCATTGCCGTGAAAAGCTCTTTCTGCCAGCTGACACTCTGCTCCAGTGAATTGTCAACGATAAAAAGCCTGTCAGAAGCGGCTTCGATATCCTTAAGAACATGATCGATTGGCCTGGTGCGATGTATGCGGCCGCCCAGGTACGGCACACAGCAAGGGTAGCAGTTGAACCGGCACCCTCTTGATGTCTGGACGAGATCGACAAGTTCCCAGCCCTTGTGGGTATAGTGCTTTTTCTTGTCATAGAGATCGCGCCTGGGATTGGGGATATTATTGATATCCGGAAAGTCTTTCATTATGTAAGAGGGTTTGAGGCATCCCTCCTGAAAGTCGAAAAGCATCTGTTCGATCAGCCCTTCGCCCTCACCGACAACGATAGAATCGGCATGAAGGGCCGCCTCTTCCGGGCACAGCGCAACATGCAGACCACCCATCACGACTTTTTTTCCTCTTCTCCTGAATTCCGCCGAAAGCTCATAAGCCCTCGGCGCCTGGCAGGTAAGCATGCAGCCTATTCCCACCAGATCGCAATCCATGTTCATGTCTATATCCTCAACGTTCTCGTCGGTGACAGAGACATCTATTCCCTCCGGAACGGAAGCGGCTGCAGTAATTACACCTAAGGGAGGCAGGTTGAATTCGGTCTGATATTTAAGCTTCGGCCATCTCGGATATATTATATGAAATTTCAAATGGTTGCCCTCCAGCAAAAACTATAACGGTTGACTGAAAACCGGTTTTCAATTTATATATTAAGCCTTGCTGGTAGTAAAGCAGATTACAATACATTTAACAGGCGGTTTCGATGAACAATCTGATGGAAGAGCTCAAGCTGAAGGTGCTGGAAAGGCTTAATATCAAAGACATAACTCCTGAAGAAATCGACAGGGAAACCCCAATGATAGGCGAAGGGCTCGGAATCGATTCCATTGACATACTTGAGCTGGTGATAATGATAGAGGAAGACTACGGCATCAAGATAGACAACAAGGAACTTGGCGCCAAAGTGTTCAGATCATTCGGAACAATGGTCGAATATATCGCAGCAAACAGAAAAAAATAGCTTTTCAAGTAATATTTACCCCTGGTAAATTTTCTGGGGACATTTTTCCTTTATATGGTTTTTTTCACCCTTCTTCGGTTGAGATTGAATTAAGGACATCCTTGAATATCGCTGCAATTTTGGGTCCGGCCTCTTCCGCCATCGAAATTATATAATCAAGGGATGCCCCTTTATAGTCATCCGGGTTGTTGTTGTTTGTAACGGCCGAAATCCCCAGGACATCAAGTCCGCAATGAACGGCCTCTATGACTTCCATAACGGTTGACATGCCAACAGCGTCCGCGCCAAACCTCTGTATCATTCGCGTTTCAGCGGCTGTTTCCATTGAAGGGCCCAAAAGCTGAAGGTACACGCCTTCATTCAGCTTTATTCCCAGCCTGTTCGCCGATATCCTTGCCCGGTTCATAAGCTGAGCGGCATAAGGCCTGTCCATCTCTGGAAACCGCGGGCCCAGCTCGTCATTATTGGGGCCGACAAGCGGATTCCTGCCCGTAAAATTTATATGGTCCCGTATCATCATGACAGAACCCGGAGTAAGATCTGGCCTGAGCCCGCCCGCCGCATTTGATATGAAAAGCCTCTTTATGCCCATGAGCTTGAAAACGCGTACAGGAAATGTTACTTCGAGCGGTGAATATCCTTCATATAGATGGAATCTCCCGCTCATTGCGACAACAGGAACATTGCCGAGCCTGCCTGTTATCATCCTGCCTGAATGATGCGGGGCGGTTGATCTGGGAAATCCGGGAATTTCCCCGTATGGGCAGGCCTTTTCTATTGTTATGGCTTCTTCCATAATCCCGAGTCCGGTTCCCAGAATAATCGCCGTATCGGGTTTTGAAGTATGAGCTAAAAAGGCCGCAGCCTTTTTTTCAAGCTCCATTCGCCGGGTTCCTCGCAAGGTTTATTGCCTCGTCTATGAGCATGATCGGTATTTCATCTTCGATTTTGTATTTGAGCATGCAGGTTTTGCAGATCAGTCCGGATTGATCGTTTTCAAGAACCAGTTTCCCCTTGCATTTCGGACATGCAAGTATATCAAGCAACTCCTTGTCCACAGGCATGATGTACCTCCTTAACCTTTCTTCCGATTGCTATGAGACATTCTCTTACCAGTTTTGCAGCGACAACGGAAGAGGTTCCGGCAAGATCGCACATCGGACAAAGCTCCACCATGTCGATAGCGGCAACATTCAAAGAGTTTATCAAATTAAGAAGCATTTTTGAAAGATCGTTAAAGGCAATTCCGCCGGGTTCAGGAGTCCCCGTACCCGGAAAAACGGAAGGGTCAAGTATATCAAGATCGCAGGTTAAATAAATGGGATCGTCTTGAGCCCATTTTATGACTTTCTCAGGTGTTGAGGATAATTTTCCTGCAAGTTCGGCCTCGGATCTGTCTAACGACCTGACGCCTATTTGTTTTATACGATCAAATCCTGCTGTTTCCGAGATGCGCCTTATTACCGTGGCATGCGAAAGCCTTGAGCCAAGGTATTCTTCCCTTAAATCCGCATGTGCATCGAGATGAACAAGCCTGATGTCCCGATAATGCCTTTCAACCGCTTTAAACGCACCGAGGGTTACCAGATGCTCACCTCCCATGAGAAAAGGTATGGCGCCGGATGATAAAATGCTGGATGTTTTTTTCTCAATCAGAGAAAGGGCTTGACCGGGATCTCCGAAAGGCAGCTCCAAATCTCCGGCATCGATAAAGGAAATATCTGCAAGGTCAAGCGTCTGAACCGGTGAATATGTCTCCAGCGCGTGAGAGGCTTCTCTTATCGCCTGAGGCCCGAACCTGGAACCCGGTCTGAAGCTGGAGGTCGAATCAAAAGGGGCACCGAAAAGACATATCGCTCCATTTTCCCCTGACGAAATGAATCCCATCAAAGGGCCTTTTTTATGAAATTAGGCAGTGCAAACGCTGCCCTGTGTATTTCAGGGTTATAGTACATGCAGCTCTCGGCAACGGTGTCAGCCCGTTTCTCATCAAAAAGAAGCGGATTGCCGCCATCCTTAAATCCCAGAGCAAAAGACCAGAGCCCGGAAGGATAGCATGGTATCGGGCAAAGATAGAGATGTGAGCTGCCGAAGGCCTGTCTGATATTCCCAATAATTCCTGCCACATCACCCATGCGCCATGCGGGAGATTCGGTCTGTGCCCCCATAGTCCCGCCTTTTTTCATTGCATTACGGACATTTTTATAAAACTCAGGCGTAAACAATCCGGTTGCCGGACCAATAGGATCGGTGGAATCGATAAGGATGCAGTCGAACTCATTGCCATGCGCCCTGACATATTCAATGCCGTCTCCGATGAAAATCTCTACTCGACTGTCATTCAGAGATGATGACAATGTCGGGAAATAATCTTTTGCGACCTTTATGACCATATCGTCAATCTCGCATAAAACTACACGCTTAACACCGTCATGCTTGAGCGCTTCCCTGACCGATCCGCCGTCGCCGCCGCCGATAATAAGCACTGATTCGGGTTTGTCAGTGCACAGCATGGGGACATGCACAAGCATATCATGATAATAAAATTCATCCTTTTCGGTAAGCATGACCAGATCGTCAAGAAGCAGGACATTCCCGAAAAAGGGATTATTTAACACCTTGACTTCCTGATACCGGCTTTTCCCTTCGAAAAGCACATCAAAGACTCTGAAGCTTGCGGCGCCGACCGTCCCTTTGTATTCCTCAATGAACCAGCTGTCTAAAATCATGATTTGCTACTCCCATAGAACGACTGCGGCGAATGCGCAGCCGCATTTATCAACCCTGTGTTCGGCGGCAACACTCTTGATCTCGCGGATAGTCTTGCCTCGCATCCTCATGCCTTCCTCGGCCATTTTCCTCACCTTCTGTTCGACTTCTTTCACAGGTTCACGGGCTGAATATTCCATGATAAGCCCGGCATGATCTTCATCGTCAGGAAAAGCAATTGCCACTCCGGCAGCAATCGTTTCACCCGTATTGTCCGAAGTTATCCCTGCATATGCCACAGGCACAAGAGAGCCGTGAGGAATGTTTATTCTGTTCACTTCCGTACAGCGGGGAGGACAGATGCTGCTCATCTTGACGAGATTGGTGTTTCCGATACCGGCATCCACAAGCGCACCGTCAAAAGCATTAAGATTGGTATAGCCTTCGGATATCCCTGTCGTCATAAAATATTTTACCGGTGTCCTTATTATCATCCTATATCCCTCCTGCTGAAGCGGAGATCGGCTTGTGCCTCAGCTCCTGCCCCACAACCTGAATCTGGCCTCTCTTCATCTCCATTGTCGAAAAATGACCGCTCTGCAGCCTTTCTCTGAGAAAAGCAAACGCCTTCCACGGGTCAACAATCTCCCCGCAGGTAAATATATCAACGGCTGCATAACCATATTCCGGCCATGTATGAATAGACAGATGGCTCTCGGCAATAACGATGACGCCGCTTACGCCAAAGGGGTTAAAGGTATGAAAAGCGCTCGTCACAATTGTGGCCCCGGCCTCAAGCGCCGCATTATTCATATATTTTTCGATTAATGCCGCGCTGTTGAGCAGTTCTCTGTCGCAATTGTAATATTCCGCCAGAATCTGTTTACCCAGTGCATTCATGTTCCGCCCTCCCTGCATGCCATGTTTCTGCTTCTTAACCTGTTAATTCTCAAGCCCTCTTAAAAACTCGGGGGAGACGATATCCATAGGATCTTCACCTCTTTGTTCGACCGGTTTTCAAGCCAGTGCTGCTTGTTTGCTTCATAATAAAAAGCATCGCCTTTTTCGGCCTTGTAAGATTCACGGCCTGCAACAATTAAGACTGTGCCTTCCAGCACAAGCCCGCATTCATCACCGCTATGCGAACGTTCTTTTGGAGTTGCCGACCCCGGGGCAAGGGTTACTATGATCATATCCATTTCCCGGCCTTGTGCGCCTGCAATGGGTACTTCGGTAATCGTGCCGTTTTCATTGTCTATCACCACCCGTTTGTCCTTTGGGAAAACTACTTTTACCGCCTCCTCGTCTTCGAAAAACTCGGCCAGTGAAGTATCAAGGGCATTGAGAATAAGCTCGAGCGTGTCCAATGACGGCGAAGTAAGATCGCGTTCGAGCATTGATATGAATCCCTTTGTAAGGTCTGCTCGATCCGCCAGATCCTCCTGTGTGAGATCCTGAGCAAGCCTTAAATTCTTGATTTTCTCGCCGATCTTCATTTTAACCTCTTATACAATTAATTGTTCGTGTAAGTTTAATATACTAAACCAATGGCGCGTATTTTTAAAGGATTAGGTGGTATAATGTCAAGTATAATATTTAATATATTAAACAAACATTATTTTATGTCCACGGCAGGCGCATAAGAAGGATTTTTCCCTTTATGTATGATTATGAAATGAATTGGCCAGAAAAGAGGTAAAATATTTCTCTTGTGAATATTCTCCTTAATAATATCAGCGGGTTGTATCAGGCATATACATTGCTTAGCTAATATAGAATAAATTCCTCACCGCATCAGAGGAATTAAACGGGCACCCAAAAGGAGATAGAAATGAAAAAGGGAAAGCAGATTTTCTTTATAATGATTTTTTCCATATTGTTCTTTTGCGCATGCGGTGGAGGAGGAGGGGGTGGTGGAGGATTGCCGGAAGTCGAAGAAGAAAAACCACCGATTGCCAATGCTGGACCAGATCAGATTATAATTGAGGGTACTATTGTAACTCTGGACGCTTCAAGTTCAATCGATAAAGATGGAACCGTTGTATCCTATTCTTGGCAGCAGATAGATGGACCTTCAGTCGCGCTTTCAAGCGCGTCCGACATAAAACCAAATTTTACTGCCCCAGATGTGGAGCCGGTAGGGATAACGCTCGAATTCAAATTGACCGTGATCGACGACAAAGGGCTCCAGTCTAGCGATACATGTACGGTGACGGTGAAGCGCAATCCAAAGTATCTTACTGAGGACGTCCTTTATACGGTTTTTGCTGGGTCGGCAAACGATGGGGTCACATTCCCTTTATATGAGATAATGGTAAACGGCTTCATAAATATGAGCATGTCTTTTGTCTCCGATATCTTGGGAGAAGTGGATTTATCAAATCCTTTTGGAACGCATGAATATACAATAACTAAAGATGAATATACAGCAGTTTTGACATTAACAGTACCTGTGGATCTGATCTTTCCTGTAAAATTTGAGGGAATTTTAAATGTTGATTTTAAAAATACAGGATATCAACCAGCATCAGGAATATGCACATACAAAGGGACGAACAGCGGAGATGAATTAGAAATAGAAATTAACGGTTACGTTGATTACATTGACAGTGAATACTATCCTTATATTCGGACGCTTAACATAACCGGTACTAATCAACTTCAGGCTCTGTATGGAACCAAAACCGCAAAATATAACAATTGGAACATAGCCATGAATATATTTTACGGCAGCGATGATCCTTATGCAGGAAAAGAAGACCCTATTACAGAAAAAACGGTCAGCAATTCAAAAACAGTGAACTATAGCTTTTTAAGCGGCAGCATGGAAAATGAAACTAGAGATTATACAGTTGGGGGGTCTTTTATCCTTGATGAAGGGACATACACATTTAACAGCGGCTTCAAATATATCCAGTCTCTTGATTCCAAAGGAGACCTGCTGTTGACATCTGCAAACGGGAAAATCAAAGTTCCTGGTATGAACAGCGCTGCAACTATAAAAAGTTCTTTCAGCGTCTCCAATCCCACAGGCAATAAAACCATCGCCTCAGCAGATGATTCTTATTTATGGGATTCCGGTCAGATGACGATCACCGGTTCATCTGGGAGCATTGTCGCCGCCTTTGATGACGGTACCGTAAATTTCAGCGGCGATCTGGGCAGCTGGTCTCTGGCTGGCTGGCAGCTTTTACTTGATCCTTTGAAGTAGTTTTTTATAACGGAAGCCCGGTTTCATGGCTTCCCCAGAAATTCAAGGCCACGTCATAGCGTGGCCTTTTCTATTATTTCATGCAGCATTATCAAAGACGTTCTTTTCAGCCATTTAACCGATTGACTCTGAAATAGATACCATCATATAAAATTCGTTATGGAAATAAATCTTACAGAAATCATGAAACAGGTACAGAGCATTCAGTCACAGGTTAAAGATGTCCAGGACAAGCTATCAAAGCTGACCGTTTCTTCTGAAAGCGGCGGCGGAATGGTGAGCGTAACAGTTACAGGAAGACAGGAAATAAAAGATATAAAGCTGGACCCTGTTTGCGTTGATCCAAGGGATATCCCCATGCTTGAGGCCCTTATAATCGCCGCCGTCAACCTGGGAATTAAAAAATCAAAAGAGCTCTCTTCCGATGAGATGAAAAAGCTTACCGGGGGCATTCCCCTTCCAATTGATCTGGGCTGAAGCATGGATCCTTACCCCAAACCGCTCAGAAATCTAATAAGAGAACTGAAAAGGCTGCCGGGAATCGGGGAAAAATCCGCCACCAGACTGGCTCTTTACATCCTAGGCGACAAGAAGATGCTGAGAGAAGGGCTTGCTGCGGCATTAGAAGATATCCGTCAGATTCAGCTCTGTACCGTATGTTTTAACCTGACTGATAATGAGAGGTGTCCTTTTTGCGCCAACCCCTCTCGTGATGCTTCTATTATCTGTGTAGTAGAAGAACCCGGGGACATCCTCTCGCTTGAGACATCGGGGGAGTTCCGAGGTACATATCATGTATTGCACGGCCTTATTTCTCCGATGAACGGGGTCGGCCCCGGAGATATCCGCATAAATGAGCTTATTGAAAGATTAACACCTGAAATCAAAGAAGTGGTGACTGCGCTCAGCCCTTCTGTCGAGGGTGATGTCACTGCACAATATATATCCAAGCAGATAACATCATCGGGACGAAGTATTAATATTACAAGGCTTGCATCGGGAATACCGATGGGAGGGGAACTTCGGTATATGGATCAGGTGACGATAGCGAGCGCTATACGTTACAGAAGGGCTTTATAGCTGAAGAACCGAAGGTAGTTTCTGCTGGTCCTCAACATCGCGGCCCAACGTTACCAGCGTAATATTTTCTTCGGTAAATATATCACCCGCCAGTTTGATTAATTCTTCTTCGCTTACCGCATTTATCTTTTCAATTATTTCTTCAACCGGAACTTCTCTCTGAAAGAACATCTCATTTTTTGCAATCGAAGACATCCTGTGTTCGGTTATTTCCTGTGAAAGAAGGATATGCCCCCTCATCTGGGCCTTTACTTCATCAAGCCTGATCCCGCCAAAGTCACCTTTTTTAAGTTTCCTCATCTGCTCGGAAAGGATCTCAAGCGTTTTTACCATATTTTCCGAGGTTGTTGCGGCATTGACGGCCAGCACTCCGCAGTCTTCATAAATGTTGAGGTACGAATATATGGAATATACCAGCCCCAGCTTTTCCCTGATTTCCTGGAACAGCATCGAGCTCATGCTTCCGCCCAGAATGGAATTGAGAACTGAATAAACCCAGCGCGTTTCTTCCCTCATGGAAGGGCCCCTGACGCCAAGGGTGAAATGAATCTGCTCCAGATCCCTTTCATAGGCTTTGTGATTCAGCCCTCTGGGCTTAATTTCTGGTGAAGTGCTTCTTGTCATGTTTTTGACAATTTCGAATTTATTCCCTGCTATATCAAGCAGCTTTGTATGTTCAAGGTTTCCGGCTCCTGCAACAATAATGGAATCAGCATCGTAACAGGTGTTTATGTGATCCATCATATCGTTTCTGAGAATGGAACCTATTGAATCTGCGCTTCCCAGAATCGGTTTTCCCAGAGAGGTGTTCTCAAATATTGCATCGGCAAACATCTCGGATATCAGGTCTTCAGGAGAATCTTCAACCATGTGAATCTCCTGAAGCACAACCTTTTTCTCTTTCTCTATCTCCTGTGGGTCCAGTTCTGAATTGAGAAAAATATCAAATAAAACCTCGGATGCCTTCTGAAGGTGTTCGTCTAGAACCTTGATATAATAGACCGTATATTCCTTGCCAGTAGAGGCGTTAAGGATTCCACCAAGGGCATCGATTTCTTTGGCAATCTGCAACGCACTTCTTGTTGCTGTCCCTTTAAAGAGCATGTGCTCTATAAAATGCGCGATCCCGGTTTTCTTAAGAGGATCATGGCGGCTTCCCGTTTTTACCCAGACGCCAATGGAAACCGACCGGACCTGTGGAATGGTCTCGGTCAGTATTCGCACACCATTGGACAGGCGTGTCGATTGAGGCATATTTTATTGACCTTCGGTCTGTTTAAGGGCTTCCTTACGGCTCAGCCGAATCTTGCCGTTTTTGTCTATTCCGATTACCTTGACCACTACCTCGTCGCCCTCGCTGACTACATCTCGAACATTCTGTACTTTTTCATTGGCAAGCTGAGATATGTGCACAAGGCCTGAGTCTCCGGAAGGGAAATCCACAAACGCACCGAAATCCATTATCTTAACCACTTTTCCCACGTACACCTTATCGATTTCGAGCTCCTCTGTCAGATTGTTTATAATATCAACAGCCATGCGGGCATGCTCTTCGTCAGGCGAAAAAACATTCACAGTGCCGGAATCGTCGATCTCGATTTTTGTTCCCGTACGGGCGGTAATGTCTTTTATCACCTTTCCCCCGGGACCAATGACATCTCTAATCTTTTCTGGATTGATCTGTATGGTGAATATCCTAGGGGCATACTGTGATATCATTTCGGTTGGCCTGTCGATAGTCTTTGACATTATATCCAGGATTTTAAGTCTGCCGACCCTGGCA
>CAZEMO010000005.1:0-248309 GCA_964513375.1 uncultured Bacteriovoracaceae bacterium
ATTTCCACGGGCCTGGGGCTGTCCATTTCAGGGAAATTTGAGTTGTTGATTCGATTTCTTTCATCATCGGTTCTAGAAATTCTTTCAGAGCATTGATAATCTCACCGAATGACTCTGGAACATTATGCTGGTCTATTTTCTTTCTGAAAGCAATCCATTGAACCTGCTTTGATGATATGAAATCTCGTGAAAATGCATCAATATGTGGCGTCAGTTCCGTTCCTCGACGGATGAATGTTGATCGTATGGCCTCGGCAATTATAGCTCCGTCAAAATCGAACTGTCTCGACAATAACCAGATGTCATAAAAATCCTTCATGCGACTGTTCAATGTTCCGAGTTTTACTATTGCTTCAAATTTTTCAGCGATCGAGCTTTCCCTGCTGTAGCATAAAAGCTTTGGATTCGGTAAATGCAGCAAGGCTGGTATAATCAGGCTTTCAGGTTCAGGATAGACTGCATCTCCAAAACCAATATCAATCTGCATGTTAATCTTTGCAGAATCGAGTTCGCCCATGAATGTAATTCTAATACCTTCATAGTCGGCATCTTCTGTTATTCTTTCGGATTGTATGGACGCCGGATCAAAGATTATTTCGTCAGGTTCAACATCAACGCTTAGGATATCTCTGATCTGATTTATAATAGATGCTTCATTGTTGCTTGTTATCCCCAGCATGTCTATGTCCATTGTCGGACGAATTTCTGATGATTTCCAAACTCTCAGCATTAATGCGCCCTTGAGGACAAACCTGTCGGCATATGCTGATTTTGACAAACGATAAAGAAACCGTTCCATGGCATAATACTGGAGCAGCTCATTGAATGACTTTTTATCGGTTCTGGAAATATTCAGCAGCTTTTGCCTGATCGATGCAGGGATGTTTTTCGGTTGTTTCTTCATATAATTGCTTCCAGATATGGTTTCATGACATTTTCAACTCGGCATATCCTGGCGTATTTGACAAGTTCAGATAAATTGAACTTCTTTCTGGATTTATAAAATTTGAGAGCTTCAAGAACAACATCCATGCCGATCTTGTTTCTGAACTTGAAGCAATCAGCAATCGTTTTCTCAGGACTGAATATATTTACATTAACTCCATCGATTTCATGTTTTTCGATTCCCGCGGTGATTGATGCATCAGAGAATCGATGGGCCGTTATTGGAGGATAATCCAGTTTTGGAGATTCGGAGCCTTTTTTTAGCGCTATTGAAACACTGTGGGGGATCTGTGTTGTGATATTATGAAAAAACAGGGCGGAGATGAGACATATAACTGAATTGGGAACACGCTTGGCGACTGTTACAAGATCGGGATTGGTTATGCTTCCATGGTCTGCAAGTTTGAACACTCCCCTTGAAATCTGTTCGATGTCTCCATTGTCCCGAAGATGGTAAAGCGTTCTGGGGTGAATTCCTGCATGAATCGCTTCGCCTGTTCTGATAATACCGTTATGCTTTTCTATTACTATTCGGGCTCTTTCAGAAGTTGGTATTTGTTTAACACTTCTATTCATGGTTAATTATCCCTATACTTATTATTAATTATAGGTATTATTATCCTCTTCTAACCTTAAAAGCAATTGGGATATTTTTAAGATATCTACTCCTTATTTTGACTGCATGGATATTAATAACATCACATATCAACACTCTCTTTCACTAATAAAAGGGGGACATAAGGGGGACAAATCGCCATCTAAAGAAAAAGGGTTACAATCTCTTCGACTGTAACCCTCTGATAAAATTGGTGGGTCATGAAGGACTCGAACCTTCAACCTCCGGATTAAGAGTCCGCTGCTCTACCATTGAGCTAATGACCCGAAACATATACTTCCTGGTACGCCCGGGGCGACTCGAACGCCCGACCTGCGGATTCGAAGTCCGACGCTCTATCCGACTGAGCTACGGGCGCCCACTTATTTCACTCTGGGGTGAGTGATGGGGCTCGAACCCACGGCCACAGGAGCCACAATCCTGTGCTCTACCAACTGAGCTACACTCACCACAATCCGTATTCCCGCTCATTAACGCGCCTGAGAGGATTCGAACCTCTGACCTACGGATTAGAAGTCCGTTGCTCTATCCAACTGAGCTACAGGCGCAAACCCTTCTCTGGTCGGGGCGAGAGGATTTGAACCTCCGACCCCCTGCTCCCAAGGCAGGTGCGCTAGCCAGCCTGCGCCACGCCCCGTGAATCTGCCCTATAGCAAAGCGGGATAGGCATGGCAAGCGTTTTTTCCAATATATTTAAGTACCTTCTAAAGAGGCTTTTCTGAAAGTTTTTCAAGCAGTTCCAGCTCTTTCTTTTCCATCTGAAGGGCCTTATCGGAGCTCACATCTTCATGATTATAACCGCACAGATGGCATATGCCATGAACGATAAGCTGCAGCAGTCTTTCCTCGAAAGATATACCCGATTTGACGGCTTCGGACGATGCCCTCTGAGCTGAAATTACTATGTCTCCAAGGTGATTCCCTGCTATGCCTTCGCCTTCCTGCTGGGGAAATGAAATCACATTCGTCGGTCTGTCCTTTCCCAGATATTGCTTATTGAGCCTTCTTATATAACGGTCATCACACAAAACCAGGGACAGTTCGCTGTTCTTTTTATCCAGCATCTTTAATACCCTGTCGGCATTTTTTTCCATAATATCCGGGTCGATTGCCAGACTATCCTGAATGTCCTGTACGTCAATTATATTCATGTATTGGCCCTCTCATAAGCTCTTATGATCTTTGAAACCAGTTTGTGCCTGACCACATCGTCTTCGGTGAAGTATATAAAACCGATATCCTTAATGTTTTTCAATATTACTGAGGCTTCGACCAACCCGGATCTAGTGGTCAAGGGAAGGTCTGTCTGGGTGATATCCCCTGTAATTACCGCCTTTGAATTGAACCCGAGCCTGGTTAGAAACATTTTCATCTGCTCTGATGTGGTATTCTGCGCCTCATCCAGTATTATGAATGCATCATTAAGGGTGCGCCCTCTCATGAACGCAAGCGGTGCGACTTCTATGGAATCACGCGAGAGCAGCTTTAAAACATAATCATGATCAAGCATGTCGTAAAGCGCATCGTACAGTGGCCTCAGATACGGGTTAACCTTCTGCTCAAGATCGCCTGGCAGAAAACCTAGCCTCTCTCCCGCTTCCACTGCAGGCCTTGTAAGAATTATCCTCTCGACCTTTTTCTTAAGCAGAAACGTGATAGCCATCGCCATTGCCAGGTATGTCTTGCCGGTTCCGGCGGGACCTATCCCGAACACAATGTCATTTTCCCTGATTGAATCGATATAAATCTTCTGCTGAAGACTTTTCGGTATTATGACTTTCTTGGATGACGAAATATAAATGGAATCCATGAAAACATCCTTGAGATTCAGATTCCGGTTTTTCGAAAGCATTCTTACTGCATAAAAAATATCTGAAGGATAAAGGGGCAGCCCTTCCTGCAAAAGTTTGTAAAGGTCATTAAGCACATGCCGGGCAAGGTCCACCTCATGCTTCTCACCAGCAAATTCAATCGTTGTTCCCTTCATGGAGCATTTTGCACCGGTATTGTCTTCGATAATCTTAAGGTGCGAACAGCTGTCTCCAGCAAGCTGCCTAAGAATATGCATGTCAGAAAATTCTATTGAGGACATATCCCTTTCAGCACCTTTCTGTCATGTTCGATCATATCAAAGAGATATACCAAAAGGCACCTGCACACAAGATTGATGATATTCGAATCTTTAAGTCTCACCACTCTCTACCCACCACTCACCACTTGTTTTAAGGGATTGCACAAACAACATGCTTATATTATGAGAAAACCATGTTTAAAATAAAGCTCAGGGACAGTTTCAGTTCGGCGCATATGTTAAGGGGTTACCAGGGTGACTGTGAAAGGCTTCACGGCCATAATTACAGGATTGAGTTAACCATCATTTCAAATGACTTGAATGAAATTGGCATAGTTTCCGATTTCCGCGATGTAAAACTGGCACTCAAGGAATGCCTCAATCCGTTCGACCACAGGTTATTGAATGATATGCCTGAATTCATGGCAGACAATCCCTCGGCGGAAAATATTGCAAAGTATATATTTCTTAAGCTTGGTCCCATGATAAAAAAACCTGCAAAGCTTTTTGAAATAGAAGTCTGGGAGAATGACAACTGCTCGGCCAGTTACAGCGAAGGATAATCATGAAAGACGTTCAGAGGCAGAAACCTGAGAATCCTCTTTATATCCACAAGGTCGGCGTCAAAGACATAAGCTATCCCATTGTAGTGAAAGACAGAAAAAGGGGAAACCAGCATACCGTGGCATCGATAAATCTTTATGTGGACCTCCCTGTTGAATTCAAGGGCACCCATATGAGCAGGTTTATCGAAGTTCTCAACGAATACCACGAAGAAATACATATCAACAGGTTTGAGCATATCCTCCTCGAAATCAGGTCCGCACTTGAGGCCGAGAGTGCTCATATGGAAATCGAGTTTCCCTACTTCATCGAGAAGGAGGCTCCGGTCAGCAAAGTTCAGGGTCTTATGGGCTATCAATGTTCCCTCATCGGTTCCGTGGGTGAAACAAAAGATTTCCGCGTAGGCGTCAAGGTTCCGGTTCAAACGCTTTGCCCCTGCTCCAAAGAAATCAGCGTGAACAGCGCCCATTCCCAGCGAGGCATAATCTGCGCCGTCGTAAAGTACAACAGGTTCTTCTGGCTGGAAGACCTGATCGAACTCATCGAAAACTGCGGGTCAAGTCCTGTTTATTCAGTACTGAAAAGACCTGATGAAAAATACCTTACCGAATATGCATACGATAATCCCATGTTTGTGGAAGATGTCGTCAGACAGGCCGCCGCCGAGCTTTCAAAACGGCCTGAATTCGACTGGTTTTCAGTCGAGGCCGAAAACATGGAGAGCATCCACAACCACAATGCCTATGCATATATCGAGGGCAAACAGGGATGAAAGAACAGGAGCTGGGGCTCCCGACTGGAAAACTGCCTGCCCCTCTTCTTGAAAGGCTTATCAAATCGCTGCCTCAGTATGGTTCTGATGTAATCGTTGGTCCTGACATCGGCCAGGATGCAGCGGTTGTAGATTTCGGCGGTACCAGACTGATATTCAAGACCGACCCCATAACATTTTTAAGCGAAGATATCTTCTCATACCTGATCACCGTAAATTCAAACGATATAGCGTGCATGGGAGGAATACCCAGATATCTGCTTGTCACAATTCTTCTCCCGGAAGGCATAACGGAACCGGAAGTTGAAAAACTCTTTGAAGAGCTGAAAACCGCATGCAAATCTTCAGATATTACCCTGCTTGGAGGTCACACTGAGATAACATTCGGCATCAGCAGGCCTCTTGCCGTAGGATTCATGATCGGAACCCTTGATGGTGAGCCCTTGAGCGCAAAAAAGGCTAACCCCGGTGATGCAATACTTCTTTCAAAGGCGATCCCGATAGAAGCGGTTTCGATAATAGCACGGCAGATGCCGGATAAGCTTGGCATTGATGAAAAAACTCTTAACAGGGCTAGAAACCTGATTAATGACCCGGGCATAAGCATTATGAAGGAAGCCCGCATTGCAGCAAAGCTCGGAGCCTCCGCACTGCACGACCCTACCGAAGGAGGCATTGCAACAGGCCTGATGGAACTTGCGATGGCATCCGGCTCAGGTGTTGAAGTCGATCTGAGCAGCATCCCTGTGCTTGACATCGCTCGCGATATGCTTGACAGACTGGGAATTGACCCTCTGGGGGCAATATCTTCAGGCTCGCTGCTTGCATGCTGTCCGTCTGATAAGGCACAGGCGATACTTGATGCATGGAACTCTGAAGGTATCAGCGGGGCCGTGATAGGACGCATGACAGTATCCGGCCTGACTCTCATCAGAAAAGGAAAGAAAGAACCCCTGCCGGAATTCATAAGGGATGAGCTTGCGCGCTTCCTCTCCTAGCAAGCAGCCAGAAAACTGCCGTGCCGGCCAGACAGACAATGCCGCCTGCATAGAATACCCAGGCGATCCCCATTAAGTCCATGACCACTCCAGAGAAAAGCGGACCGAGGATCATCCCTACACTCATTGCGGTATCGAAAATACCCATCGTTGTCGACATTCCTGCCTGCTTTCCATGTTCCACCATGAGAATCGATGAGGCCGGTATCGAGACGGCGCTCCCGAATCCCATCACACAGCTCAGGATAAAATATTCGACAATCCCCTTGCCGAATGGCAGACATGCCAGAGTCACAGCGCTTATGACTGATCCTGCCACGATCATGAAAAGGCTGTTTTCCTTTTTCGAAATCCTTCCTATCGGCCTCTGAAGAATGCCTGTAAGGAAGATATTCGCTGATATGAGCATTCCTATCATTGTGGAAGACAACCCATAATCCTTGGCGAGGAGAGGAACAAAGACCATGAGGCTTCCGCTTCCCAGCGCGTTTATGACTCTGAACAGCAGCAGTCCCAGCATTACGGGATCTTTCACAATGCTGGTGAAAACGGCCGGCCTTTCTCTAGTATAGACCCGACGCATCGAAGGAAGTATCAATATCGCTGTAATCATGGCCAAGCCCGATAGCCCTGAAAGCGAATAGAATGCAGCGTTGAGTCCAAACCTGTCCTTGATGAGACCGCCTATCAGAGGGCCAGCCCCCATACCGAATAACAACCCCATGTTTATCGTTCCCATAAAGAGGCCTTCTTCGCCTTTCCTGGATATGTTCGCCGCATAAGTGAATGCAAGGGGGATGACGAATGCCGATGCCATGCCGTGGAAAGCCCTTATCAGGACAAGATGAAACGGTCTGCTTGCAATAACATAGGTGAACGAGAGCAGAGTATAAGCGAATATGCCAGTGAGCATGAGCGGTTTCATATTCATCCTGTCAGCTACCGCTCCGGCAAATGGATTCGATATTGCCCTGGCAAGTGCAAAGCTGGAGAATATCAGGCCAATTTCGGTTGCGGACGCACCCATATTCTGGGCATACAAGGGCAACAGAGGAATGACGATTCCGATACCAAGCATGACGACAAAGGTGATACAGCAGACGGTGGTAAGTATTCTTTCAGGATACATAAGATAATAGTCTTATCAGGACAGCACTTCCTTCACTAATGAAGTGTCGCCGCCCGTTTCCTGAAACTTCTCATTGGTTATTAGCTTTATCAGAAGGTCCTTGTTGGTTTCCACACCTTCTACATAGGTCTCTTCCAGCATTCTCAGCATTTTTATAAGGGCGCCTTTTCTGCCCGAATTGTGGGCGACAAGTTTGGCCAGAAGTGAATCGTAATACGGGCTTATCTCACAGCCCCTGTAAATATGGGTATCCACTCTTACGCCAGGCCCGCCGGGAAGCCTGAGCCTGTTTATTGTGCCTGTTGTGGGAATGAAATTCATGGCCGGATTCTCAGAATTAAGCCTGCATTCAATGGCATGGCCATTCTGGACAGGGGGTTCTTCTTGAATTTCTGATCCGACGGAAATAAGTATCTGTTCCCTGACGATGTCCAGCCCGGTGAGCATCTCAGTTACCGGATGTTCGACTTGAAGCCTGCCGTTTATTTCCAGGAAATAGTAATTGTCTTCCTTGTCCATCAGAAACTCTACAGTGCCAAGTCCCTCGAATTCGAGCGCGGCCATCATTTTTTTTGCCCAGCACCAGAGGTCTTTTCTTGCCGATTCGTTTATAAACGGGATAGGGCCTTCCTCGATAATCTTCTGATGTCTTCTCTGTATCGAACACTCCCTGTCTCCGAGTATGCGTATGTTTCCATGAGAATCGGATGCAACCTGCACTTCGAGGTGTCTCGGACAGTCTATGTAGCGCTCGATATAGATCTCGCTTCTCCCGAATGCCGCATTGGCCTCACTGCTGACATTGTCAAAATGCTGGATAAGCTGATCCTCGTCGTTCGCCACCTTCATGCCCCTGCCGCCGCCGCCGTAAAGGGATTTTAAAATTACCGGATACCCGGTCTCCTTTGCCATGAACATCGCCTGTTCAACCGTTGTGGCAAACCCGCCCGAGCCCGGAATAGTAGGTATGCCAAGGGAGAAAGCAACTTCCTTTGTTCTCGATTTATTTCCTATGGTCCTTAAAACGGTACTTGAAGGGCCGATGAATGCTATTCCGTTTTCTTCGCATTTAGCTGCAAAAATTGGATTTTCGGACAAAAATCCATACCCGGGATGAATTGCATTTGCCTTCCAGGTTAACGCGGCGGCAATAACGGCATCCATGTTCAGGTAGCTTTTTGCAGGATATGCAGGGCCTATCTGAACGCGTTCATCTGCAAGGTTCAGGTAGTCCATATTCCTGTCAGCCTCCGAATAGATGGCAATGGTTTCAAGGCCTAGTTCTTTGGCCGTTCTCATTATCCTGAGGGCAACTTCTCCTCTGTTGGCGATCAAAATGCGCTTCATTACAGTCCCTTTATTCACGCCTCAAGCTTCAAGTCAAGACAATAGAAGCCGTTTGTCAGCGCTTGTGGAAACGAAGAACACGGTATATTATTATTTCATGGTTTTGAAAACGAAGTGCCTGATGATTGTATCTGCAGCCATCATAATCATGATGATCCCAGTCTGTCTTCACGCCGGGGATTTTCTTAATAGAGATTTTCTGAGGCTCCTTCTCCTTGCTAAAGGTTTCGAACCGTCCATGTCCGAACAGATTCTTATTGATCCGAGGACGGCGTACAACAACTCTGTTCTCATCCAGAACCTTTATGAACCAAGACCCGGGGATAAGCCCGTTAATAATACTCCAGAGAATCAACCGCCCAAACCTGCACTGCCTGCTAAGACCAAAACCGCAAAAAAACTGCCCTATGGTGTTGATCAGAAATATATCGACCTGGGCAGACAGTTTATGAAAGACAGGAAAGATACGTTCACTCTTATCGAGACCCAATACCAAGTCCCGGCCGAGGCAATAACAGCCATCCTTATTATAGAATCCAAGCTGGGCAGAGACTATGAGAGGTATCATGTCTTTAATGCCTATCTGAACCTTGCAGCATGCATTGATCCCGATTTTCTTGAAGGATTCATTCAAAGAAACAAAGATCGCTTGCCCGGAATCGACACCGACCGGACGAGGATGACAGCGATAACCAAAGGCGAGTGGGCATTAAGGGAAATAAAAGAAATCGTAAGGCTCTCCGATGAGATTGACATGGACCCTCTTGAATTCAAGGGATCATATGCAGGAGCAATAGGTCCAGCACAGTTCATCCCATCAAGCGTGATAAATTATTTTAAAGACGGCAATTCAGACGGCATAAGAGACCCCTTCGCTATGGAGGATGCAATGGCAAGCATTGCAAACTACCTTAATAAAGGAGGCTGGAGCGAGGATGAGACCAGCCGGAAAAATGCCGTCTGGAGCTATAATCACCACGACTATTATGTAAAAACTGTAATGGGCATTTTTAAGGAGCTGTCCTCTCCCCAGCCCATGAACGGACCCGGGGGGATTGAGGAAATTCCCGTACAAGGCAATCCTTGAAGAAAGCCTTTTTGCGTGATATGGCAGTTTCCCTGGAGGTGGAATTTGGATACAGAAGGTAAGATTGTATCATTCAAAGCCTTATTTGAGGATTACCTCAATTCCTATATAAAAAGTGCAGAAAACCCGGATGGCCTAAGAATAGCATGCACATACAGCCTGTCAGCCGGGGGCAAGAGGCTCAGACCTGCGATTGTCATGCTTTCGGCAGAGGCATGCGGTGGAAATCCCATCGATACACTGCCGGCATGTCTTGCAATAGAAATGATACATACCTTCAGCCTTATTCATGACGACCTGCCTGCAATCGACAACGACGACCTCAGGAGAGGAAGGCCCACCTGCCATAAGACATTCGGCGAAGCAACCGCAATCCTGGCAGGCGATGCATTGATATTCGAGGCGTTTTCGCTTGTTGCCAGGTCCAATCTCAATGCCGGCACAATATCCGATATAATCCGCGCAATCGCTGATTCATGCGGTCTGGACGGACTTATAAAAGGCGAATATGACGACATAATGGCTGAAAAAAAGACAATCGACTTAAACAGGATAACCGGAATATATCTGAGAAAGACCTCTCGGCTCTTTGAACTCTCCACCTATAGCGGCGCAAGGATAGCCTCAGCTGACGATAAGACTCTTGGTTCAATGAAGACATACGGCAGGCATCTGGGGCTCGCATTTCAGGCCATTGACGACATACTCGACATAATTTCGGATTCCGCCAGCATGGGCAAGACAACAGGCAAAGACATCCTCCAGGAAAAGGCCACCATCGTGAAGGCCCTTGGCATCGACGGTGCCAGGGATTGGGCCAGGGAGCAAACGGCGCTTGCGCTTGATGCCATCAAAGGATTAAAAGCATTTCATCTCGAAAATATCGCCATTGATATGCTTAAAAGGGTGAACTGAAAAATGGGCCTGCTTGATAAAATTGCGAATCCTAACGATCTGAAGGACTTATCAACTGCCGAACTCGAACAGCTCGCAAAGGAAGTTCGGGAGTTCATCATCAATAATGTCAGCGAGACAGGGGGGCACCTTGCATCAAGCCTTGGCGCCGTCGATCTCATACTGGCGCTTCATTACGTATTCAATACGCCTCAGGACAGGATCGTCTGGGATGTGGGCCATCAGAGCTATGCACACAAGATACTAACCGGCAGAAAGGATAAATTTTCAGAGTTGAGGCAGACGGGCGGGTTGAGCCCTTTCATCAACCCCTCGGAAAGCGGCTACGACTCGTTCATCTCAGGCCATGCGGGAAACGCCATTTCAGCTGCAAGCGGCATAAGCGAGGCATTTAAAAAGCAGGGAATCAGAAACCGCGTGATTGCGGTTATCGGAGATGGCTCGCTCTCTAACGGTCTTACCTTTGAGGGACTCAACTTCGTTGGCATGCAGCAGCTCAATATGCTTGTCATCTTAAACGATAACGAAATGTTCATATCAACCAGGGTAGGAGCCCTGGCCGATTATCTGAGCAGGCTTATGACTTCCAGAAAAGTGCGCAGCGTCAAGGAAAGGATAAAGACCACAATGTTCGGCATGCCTTTCGTCGGCAAAGGCATGTATAAAATAGGAAAGCACATAGAGGGCAATCTCAAGGGCGTCGTGTCTTCCGGCGGAACGCTCTTCGAGCAGATCGGCTTCAGGTATATCGGCCCGATTGACGGCCACAACATGGCTCACCTGGTAGAGGCATTTGACAATATATCCAATATCGATGGCCCTATTTTCATGCACATAATAACCAAGAAAGGCTATGGCTACGGACCGGCATACCTCAATCCGGAAGACTTTCACGGCATAGGAAAATTCCATAAGCTTAACGGCGAATCGAAAGCAAAAGCTCAGCCTCCATCGTATTCGGATGTTTTCGGCGATACCCTTGTCGAATTAGCGAAAGAAGACGATCGGATAGTTGCGATTACCGCCGCGATGAAAAAGGGAACGGGCCTCGACGCATTCGCTGCAGAATTCCCGGAACGTTTTTTCGACGTGGGCATAGCTGAAGGTCATGCGGTTACAATGGCGGCTGGAATGGCAATGTACGGCCTGAAGCCGGTTGTAGCCATATATTCGACATTCTTCCAGAGGGCCTATGATGAGATCATACATGACGTGGCATTGCAGAAACTTCCCGTCATATTCGCCATTGACAGGGCAGGTATCGTCGGCCAGGACGGACCGACGCACAATGGCGCCTACGACATGGCTTTCATGAGAGACATCCCCAACATCTCAATACTTGTACCTAGAGACCAGGTCATGCTGAAGGGGATGCTCGCATATGCATTTAAAATGAACGAACCTGTTGCGATACGCTACCCCAGGGACACCTCGATATCGGACCCGATTGAATTCAAAGGTTTCATCCCGGGCCAGGCCGAGATCATAAAAGACGGAAAGGAAGTGGCGGTCTTCTGCACCGGGCCTCTTATTTATGAAGCCATTAAAGCATCTCTTTCCGTTGATGCTTCTATTGTCGATTTAAGATGCGTCAAGCCCCTTGATGAGGTGCTTGTAAGAGATACGGTCAAGAAATGCTGCGGTAAATTCATCGTCATAGAAGACGGAACAATAACGGGCGGAGCAGGTTCAGCAGTCCTTGAATGCCTTTCGGGAATCGAGTTTCCCCTCAGATACAGGCTTATCGGAATCCCTGACAGATTTATCGAGCACGGAAAGACCCCTGAACTAAGAGTTCGGATGGGCATGGATGCTGCAGGCATCAAATCTGCTATTGCCGATGTAATAAGGGATGAAGGAGCGGCTTGATAAAATCCTTGCAGAGCGCGGCCTTGCGGAATCTAGGGCCAGGGCGCTTGCACTGATCATGGCCGGACAGGTTCTTGTAGACGGCAAAACAATTTCAAAAGCAGGCACTCCCGTAAATACTGATGCTGAAATCATTGTAAAACAGGGCTGTCCTTATGTGAGCCGCGCCGGATATAAGCTTGAGTCGGCTGTGGAGGCATTTTCAATCGACTTCAAAGGCAAGGTGGCTGTTGATGTTGGCGCTTCAACCGGAGGGTTCACAGACCTGATGCTGCAAAGGGGTGCTGCCAGGGTCTATGCAGTGGATGTCGGCCATTCGCAGCTTCATTACAGGCTAAGAAACGACCCGCGCGTTATCTGCCTGGAAGAGGTCAATGCAAGGACAATTGATCAGTCCATAATTCCCGAACCGTGTGACATTGCCGTCTTTGACGTCTCGTTCATCTCTCTTAAACTCGTAATTCCGCCTATTCTAAATATCCTTAAAAAGCCTTCCGAGATTGTGGCACTCATAAAGCCCCAGTTCGAGGCGGGAAAAGGCATGACAAAAAAAGGTGTCATAAAGGATGAAGAAACGATAATTTCTGTTGTTGAAAATATTAAAGAATTTCTTTATTCAATTAATCTTATACCCCTCGGTGTGATTCCTTCCCCAGTAAAAGGGGCAAAGGGCAACCAGGAATATTTAATTTACTGCACTTTTGGGAAATGATGGATGAAAATTACAATTGCAAGGCATGCCGGGTTCTGCTTCGGTGTCAGAAGGGCTATTGATGTAACCTTCAAAATCAGGCAGAAAAACCCGGGCGCGAGAATATTTACTGTTGGCCCGATAATTCATAACCCTCAGGTCATAGATGCCATCTCCAGAAGGGGCATCGGAATCGTCAATGACATACTCGATCCCAAGCTCAAATCAGGTGATATAGCCATTATCCGTGCTCACGGCATCTCTCCTGAGAAAAAGGGGTTTCTTAAAGACAGAGGCGTGCGGGTAATTGATGCAACCTGTCCAATGGTGCTCAAGGTTCATGCAATCATTAAAAAGGCTGCGAAAAATGCGGATGCCATAGCAATTGTCGGCGACAGGGATCACCCCGAGATGGAGGCCCATCTCGGCGTTGCCGGAGGAAAAGGCATACCGGTACAGAGTCTGGAGGACGCGCAGACTGTCCCTGCTGTAAAACGTCTCGCTGTCGTTGCACAGACCACATTCGATGTCGCACTTTACAAAGAGATCCTGAAAGTCCTCAAGGACAGAGCCGAGGTTCTCGATATAAACGATACCATCTGCCGCTCGACAGTGGACAGGCAGAAGGAGGTCGAAGACCTTTCAAAAGACCATGATACGTTTATAGTCATAGGCGGCAGGAATTCCGCGAACACAAAAAGGCTTGCAGAGCTTGCGCAGAAGCAGAACCGCCACGTAATAAGAGTGGAAAGCTCCGGAATGCTCAAGAACCTGGACACGACCGACATGCACAACGTGGCAATCATAGCAGGCGCTTCGACCCCCCAATGGGTGATAGAGGAATGTATTGAAAACCTGAGGACCATCGACAAGTCGTCCGGCATAAAAAACAGGGCGCTTAACCTGATCGCCAAAACGCCTTTTGCAACCGCTCTGGGCGCCGTGGGCGTAGCAATGGCCGCCCTTGTGTTCTGTGATCTTAACTACAAATGGGATGTTTTCCTGACCGTTTTCTTCCTTGCATTCGCAACTCTCGACTTCAAGTGGGATTTCAACATGTTCATAAGGTGGAGCATCTGCACTGGTCTGGCCATATCGGTTGCCATAATAGGCTCCGGTCTTGCCGCCGGAATTCTTGCTGCGGGTGTTTCACTCTTAAGGCCCATACTCAGTACAATCAGTATAAAGGATTACATGAGAAGCATATACGGTCTGGTTCTCTTTCTTCTGGTCTCCATAATCGTCCCGTTAAGCATGATGGCGGCGCCTGCAAAGCCAGGCCTCCTGCTTCTGGCGATATTTGCATGCGTTCAGTATCTGGGCTCGGACATTCTCGTAGGACTCAAGAACATGGAACGGGACGCCATCATGGGGCGTCTCAGCCTTGCCAGATATATCAGCGAAACCCGCGGCATAATGGTCATGGAATATACTATCATGGGGCTGGCCCTGATCCTTTTCCTGGGCTTTCCGCTGAAACTCACCCCAGCGCTTGCATACGGGCTTTTGCCTTCGCTCTTCTTCCTGGCAAAAGGGATAGACATCTACAACGATCACATCATCTTCGACAGCAGGCTTTACCTGGTCTATGTCAAATCGCTCTGGTTCATCATTCCAGCCATGGGCCTTTTGTGGCGTGTGACCATGATGTAGCCCGGCAAAACCAATATGCCCGAACTCTTCGACAACTGGCCTGATGAATATGAACACTGGTTTTCAACACCACTGGGAAAACTGATCAAAGAATTCGAGTCAAACCTTATCCTTAAGATGCTCAACCCTCAAGCGAGAGAGCATATTCTCGATGCAGGCTGCGGAACAGGGATATTTACTTCGGACATTGTCAGTAAAGGTGCCTCAGTCACCGGGCTTGACATATCAAGGCCAATGCTGAAGAAGGCCTTGCGTAAAATCGGAAACGAATTCAACTGTATCTGCGCGGACATGCTGAAACTGCCTTTTAAAGACTGCGCTTTCGACAAGACGGTCTCGATCACTGCAATCGAATTCATCAAAGACGCAGCCCGGGCCTTAAGCGAACTTGCAAGGATAACAAAACCGGGTGGGGCCATTGTCGTTGCTACTCTCAACAGCCTGAGTCCATGGGCCGAGAAGAGAAGAATAAACGCAGAGAAAGAAGGCGGCATATTCACGCATGCGATTTTCCGATCACCTTATGAACTCGCCGGACTTCTTCCTTTTGAGTGTAAAACAGAAACTGCAATACATTTTCCCGATGATGCATATCCGCATGAAGCATCAGAAATGGAAAAAAAGGGTGCCGCCGCCGGACTCGATTCGGGCGCCTTTGCAGCCGTCCTCTGGATAAAGCAGTAACCTGGTAATTTTATTCTGATTCAAGGGAAAGTATCATGGCTTGAATGTTCAGTCTAATTGACAGGGTCCAGTGCATCCTGCCAGTCTGGAACAACAGGGCCATCTGGAAACTGCGCTGACCCGTCATTGTTGAAGGTTGCTGTAACCTCACTGTTAACAGGCTTAATTGTGAGCTTGCCCATGGTCCATGTACCAGTGTCATTGCGCCTGATAAAATCATTGATGTTGACCTGACCCAAAATTATCCTGGAAATCAGGTTCAGGATATCCCCGCTCAGCATTTCAGTCCCTGCTGAATTTACTGAAACCTTCTGACCTCCCAGGCTTGGGACACTTACTTCACCTGAGAGTGCAATAAACTTACCCCCACCGTAATTAAAATCGAGATCCAGTTGTCCGTACTGAACATTGATATAATAGGAATGCATACCATTCTTATTAATATCGAAGTTCCCATTCAACGCATAATTCCTTATATCTATATAATCCCCTGGCTTCAAAGCCTCTCCTATTTTAGGTGCGATATAAAGATTATAAGTATCATCTTTCAAGGTGTAGGAAATGTTCCATTCCCCATAATTAACGCTGTATCCGGAATATTCGGCTGAAAGTGTATTGTTTGCTGAAATATTCACTACATCAAAATTTGGAGTGATTTTCCTGCCTGAGCTGTTCATCCCCTCCCCTTTAATTGAGCCTGACATTTCCGCCTCAAGATCTGTTGCGCTCCCCTTGTAAAGAACACCATTATAAGCATATCCATCTGAATTGAATTTCACCCTCATCGTTGAATGAAAATCAAATGCGAATTTACCTGTAACCAATACTTCAGCAACATCAAAATTGTTTATACTAACAGTAATTTCCCCTGAGGAAATCCCGGAAGGTGCAGGTGTATACTGAAAGGTTACCTCATTTGAAACCATTTCCAATATATTTCCTATCGTAAGCTGCTTTAAAAAAATCTCGTTAATGAAATTTCCCATTAAAGAATTCAAACTGTCGAACATTACATTGTAAAGGGCCTCGTCATCATCTGTATCGCTCTCAATAGTGTTGTAACCGATGCCTGCATAGGCCGCATAAAGGACATCTTCAGCCTGCTCCCGCGAAATATCTCCTGCATTTACTGACTGGAATTCCACTGTCACTGTATGATTGGCGCTCATGGTTATGGTGTTTGTATTATTTTTCGATGTATCGTCGTCAGTGCCGCTCCAGGCTTTCACCTGATAGCCGTCAGCAGGTGATGCGTTAAGGGTGACAACCGTGCCTTCGTCATATGTCCCGGATGCCGGGGAGACAGAACCGTTTCCGCCTGTAACACTTGCAGTCAAAGTATACTTCGTGGCGGATTCTCCACCTGCATCAGATCCGCCGCCTCCTCCGCCGCCTCCACATGACACAAGAAAGCCGGTTATTAATATTATCGTATATACTATGACTTTTTTTCTCATAACTTATTTCCCCCTCTTACATAAACCGGATAGAAATATTGCTCAAGAAATTATATGCAATAGTCGTTCCTTATTCAAGTTATTGATATAACTATCTTTTATCTATGACTCTGGAAGATATTTTCCCAAATCTTATGATAAAGATAAAAAAATATACCTGAATATGATGAATTTCAAAGGACAGTCGTTTAAGAACGCCATTCCCATGACACAATACCTGCCCTGAATTATTATACCAAGTAATACCTCAAGGCAATTTCGTCTGAAACACTACTGTATTTTAAATATTGGACCATCGGTAATTTCTGGTGTTCAGGAATCCAGGATACTGTATTCAGAACAAAAGCTATAGAATTATATCATGCCTCAATAAAAACTGCTGATGATGCTTTCCTGATAAAAAATAGAAACTGTCATCTGAAGGAAAAAGATTATTTCAGATAAATTCAGGGGCAATTTCAGACTTCACAGGAAAATTATACTATTGCTTACTTGTTCCCTTTTACAGAAACAGTCATAATTTTATAATAGTATTATTCAGTGTTATTGTTTTACCGGAGGTTTATAGCCCACGGATTGCGATGTATTGCATCCGTGGGCTGTAAGCGGCAGTTTTGGTTATTATTCGAAATTTTAGTCCTGTCACTTGTATTTGGCGATTCTGGATTCACATCCGATGCATTTCAAAAAGGAGAGGCCTGCTGGAAGAAAAAAGGAAATATCCCAGGCGGAAACTTGACTGTCCCGCATTATTTAAAGGGGGCACCCATGCATGTGAGAGCGTGCACATTCGCGACATAAGCAGAGGCGGTCTTTTTGTTGAAACACTGAACCCGGCCGACCATGGCGAGTATGTACTTATAAATATTGATGGGTACCATCTGGGCAGAGATGTCGGCATAAAGGGAAAAGTAGTAAGAAGTGTTCCTGAACACGGCATGGGTATAATGATATCTTTGACAACAAATGACGACTATTTAAGGGAGTGGGTCTCAAGATAGTCCGGAATTCTGGGATAGTTTGAATATTTCAGCCTCACGTACGATAGAAGTCCTGCCCGAAACTTTTAATTTATGGCCTGTTTTCTCAATGCGCTTTTTCACAGCCACCTCGCTTATCTGCAGCACGGATGCAATCTGACTGTTGGTGTATCCAAGCGTAAGATAGTCGATAACCTGAATTTCCTTTGCTGTCAGGCCGTATTTCTTCATGCCGATAAAAGGATTTGGTGCATGTTGCCTGAAATTGACAATGATGTTGCCTTCAAGCGGATAAGCGCAGCATGAAAGATTGTAGCTTTCCATTATCAGATGTTCCGGATAAATGCGGCTTTTATTTTTATTCAGATTCCTGAACATTTCGGTCTGCCTGAGCCAATCCCTGACTGAAGGGAACAGCAGGTGCCTCCAGGACGGCCCGACCTGTGAATTCATCATGTTCAGTGCATCTTCGGTCCACATGATATCACACAGGTTCCCGTCGAGGAGAGCTGCCCGGATATGCATTTTTTCGAGAAGGCCCCTGCTTCCCAGCTGATTTATAGAGCTCTCCTTCAGTTCGACAAATGACTGCGCCCAGGAAATTATGATCGGGGACAGCTTTTTGACCATAGTTGTGTCTTTTTCTGTATATGGCCGATTGGGGTCATTGCGGAAAAACTGAATATAGATCCTGTGCTCTCGGCTTCGTGCGACAGGCATAGTCAGGGCGTAGCGTGCTCCAGTGGCTGCCTCGACGATAACTTTTGCTATAATGTCATTTTCATTCCGGGGTTCAGGAAGGTCCTGGGTAAGGAATATACCCCCCAGTTCCATTTCCTTGAGTACAGGCAGCCAGGAGATGTTCTTTCTGACTGCCGGGTACAGCTTCTCCCAGTCAAACTGAAGCCCGGAACTTAAAAATATCCTTTCTATGTCGTTCGAGGCGCTGACCCAGTACATGGCTACCCAGTCTATATCCAGGGATTTTCCCAGAATTTTCTTGAACAGATCTGGAGCTTCGTCGAAATCCCTGAGGTCTGCAAGCCCTCTGCTTAGACTGAAGACATTATCCGGCCATTTATCAGCTGCCAGGGAATCTGCCTTGATGGGGTTGTCTTGTGTCAAGGCTGTCATGGGCGGTGAAACGTTTGAATGGGACTGCCTTGAAGGGATATCGTTCAAATTCTCAATCGCCTTGCTCAGGATTTCCGTCCGGTTGAAGGCATGAAGTTTGTTTCCGATGTTTCTCAAGTGCTTGCATACGGTGACATCTCTGATGCCCAGATGCTCGCCGGTCTGGGCATTGGATTTTCCTGAATACAGGCAATCAAGGACCTGTATTTCCCTTCCGGAAAGGCCGAGGGCTGAAAGGGGCGAGAAGTCATCCAGCCTTCTTGCAAGGTTAAGGGAGGTGAGAAATATCGTTTTTCCGGATGAGTCTTCAAGCGGGATAACCTTGCATTCAACCGGGCCGGTCTCCAGGAGGAAGGCTGTCTGGCATGTCATTGCCTGATCACATTTGCTGCCGGCCAAACCGCAGCCTTCAAGCCATTTCCTGAGTGTTGCAGGCAACCCCTGTATAAAGGGGTCATGGAAGTGTTCAGCAAGGAACTCCCTGGTCGGCTCAGGCAGACCGATAATTTTAAGGTTGTTGTCGAGCAGCAGATAGTTAAAAGAGGATTTCTCTTCGGAAGCAGTCAGGAGCAAATTTCCTGATTCCGAGATACGGGAGGCGAGAAGCGCTTTCGCCTTCATGATAAGTGCTGGCGAGACCTGTCTCAGTGTTTCGGCATCATTGCGGTCGAAAGACCTGAGACTGCGGAACAGGGAGAGGTGCAGCCTGTAGCCGCTCATTACAGAAAGGACCAGATGGATGGAAAAATTCAAACCGGCAAATTTACCTATGAGCCCCAGAACGTGCTCATCACCCTCGCACCCGGGTCCTTTCATATCCTGCCTGAGAAAGATATCGCCCAGCTCGCCTAGATACAGGATCGAGGAATGCATATCCTCGGCCGTGATGTACGGGTAGATATTTTCCCAGCAGATAGGCGCAGTTCCCTCACATATCAATGTCGGGGAGGAGTCATGAGCTCCCGAGAAGAAAATGCAAAGCTTGTCAAAGGAGATGGCCTCCATGACAGGTTTGCTGATACGCCCAGGAAAATCCTTCAGATCTGAGACCAGGGCCGTCTCCCTGTGGAGATTCAGGATAATCTCCGTCAGTATGAAATCCTTATCAGATACCACCTTGGCATGGCTCACAACAAGTCCCTCCTGTTCAAGCCGGGGAATGAAACCCGACATCAATACAAAATCTGAATCAAATCAGATTACATACATGACAATATGCTAAGACACAGGCTTGCTTTGTCAAGGATTTTAAGCCGATTGATTAAAAATTCAGGGGGTTCTGTCTCTCCGGGCTGAAGCCTGGGCACTCTATACCTGAGACTAAAATATTATACTAAATTATACCTTCAGACTCTTTTGTCTGAAATGGAGTGTATTTCTCAGACAAGCAAAAGGATTATTAATCCAACTGTGGACACAGGGGAAAAGGGATTTTTTACAATTTATGGTACCGCTTCGGGTTTTGCCGCCACAGTATACTTAAGTATAATAGACAAGGCATACCGGCATATTTAAAACTTATAAGTATACTATCTGGTGCTCTACATGTGATCGCATATAAAGCTTACTTTAATGAGGCCAGCAAATCATAATATAAGGAGGTTTATCATGAAAAGAACCGTGGTATCACTTTCAACAATGCTTATTGTCGCATTGACTCTCTGCAGCTGTAAAGGCCCGATGATCATCTCCTTTAACATTATGCTTAAACTCATGGCAGATTCCGGTTCAGGAACAGCCATGGATCCATTCATTATCGAGAATAAGGTTATCGATATGGAAGGAAAAGATGCCAACGCCGGCATCCAGCTCCAGTACACCACCGCCTATGTCGTTATCCGCAACTGTCAGATCATAAATGGTGTTGATGCACTGAACAATAAAAACAACTACTCCAGTGCCAACAATCTGGGCATCTTTCTTCAGAACGTGAGCAACGCAACCATCGAAAACTGTCGCCTTGAAAATAATAATATGGGTATGTGGCTTGAAGGATGCCGGGACGTCTCCGTAATTGATAATACAGTTACTGATAATCGTTACCGCGGCATCTACCTGATGGACTCGAGTTACTGCACCCTTGAAGGAAACACTGTCTCCAGCGATAACCCTGAATATGGTGACAACATCCTTCTCAATACGAATTTCAAAAAACCTTCAAGTGTTTGCATCCTCAATACAGTACTGAGCAACGAAGCAGAAACCATACGTCTCCAGGGCAGCATGACCAGCAAGAATATAATACACGACAATACCTGGGAAGGCTCGCCTTCCGATATCATTATAGGTTCGGAAGTCGGCGAAAATTACATCTATTAGGCAAACTCCTGCATGCCCGGAGCCATGTTATGACATGGTGGAAACAGGTATCCGGCTTATGTTCAACTTCTTTCGTCGACCACAGCGCCGTCGCCTTTGAACCCTGATGCAGGGACGATTTTTATGCCGACACGGATGCCCAGATTTGTGTGGAACGTTTTCTCAAGCTTTTCCATGAATATTTTCTGCGTGCGCATCTCGTCGAAGAAAAGCTTCTCGCCTACTTCGAGAAGTATGTCGGCCTTTTCGTAAGCCCCATCGCGATAGATGTGCAGCTGGCTGCGGTTATCGATGCCGAGCGAAAGAAGTATCTCTCTGATTCTTTCAGGTGCAATGCTTATGCCTTTGACCTTTACTGTATTGTCCGTCCTGCCGTAAAAGCCAGCAAGCCTCATATGTGTTCTGCCGCATTTGCATTCATCGGGTTTTATCATCGTAATATCGCCTGTTCGATAACGTATCAGAGGAAACGCTTCCCGCATAAGCGTTGTTATGACCAGCTCGCCCTTTTCGCCGGCATCTAGTGTATTTCCCGTGAGAGGATCGATTACCTCAGCAATGAAAAAGTCCTCATAAACATGCAGCCCGTCATGTGCGCTGCATTCGCCGGCAATACCAGGACCCATTACGACGCTTGAGCCATAGCTGTTGAATACTTCTACACTAAGACCTTGTTCTATCTTTAACCTGACGGTCGGGCTCAGACTGTCGGCGCCCAGAATTGCGCGGCGCAGCCTCAAGGATTTCGGATTGATTCCAAGCTCGTCAAGCCTTTCCTGAAGAATAAGGGCATAGCCCGGCGTGCAGGCGATCACAGATGAAAGGTAGTCTCTCATGATAATCACCTGCTCGTTCGTATTACCTATATCGGCCGGAATCACTGATGCCCCCAGAAGCTCGGCTGCTGCATGAAAGCCGAATCCGCCTGTCATTAGGCCGTATCTGAATGAGATCTGAATTACATCATCCCTTGTTATGCCCGTGCCGGTAAGAAACCTTGCCATGAGCCTCGCCCAGGCCTTGAGGTCCCCTGCCGTGTATCCCGTGACAATGGGCCTTCTCGCCTGTCCGGACGATGCATGTATGCGCACGACCTCACGAAGTGGAACAGCAAACATGTCATAAGGGTAGCCTTTTTCTATATCGGCTCTGGTCGTAAACGGGAGTTTCCTGATGTCGTCAAGTGATTTTATCTCATCCGGCAGCATGCCGGCAGTATCCAAGGCCCTTCTGTAATGGGCGACATTAAGATATGCCCTGTTGAGTGTTGACTGAAGCCGTTCCAGCTGAACCTGTCTCAATTCAGACGCCTTCATCGTCTCGTAATTTGTTTCAAACATCATAAGACCTCCCCTCCGAGATAGGCTTCAAGCACCTTCGGGTGCTTCCTTATTTCATTAGGAACTCCTGTTGCCAGCAAACTTCCTTCAGCCATGACAATGATCCGCTCACAGATGTCCATGATCAGGTTCATGTCATGCTCGATTATGACAATGGTCAGTTGAAGTTCGTTTTTAAGCTTGATTATCAATGAAGAAAGTTCGCCTGTTTCCCTGGGGTTCATTCCCGCTGCAGGTTCGTCCAGAAAAATAACATGAGGCCTGGATATGAGAGCACGGGCGATCTCAACCCTTCTCTGATCACCGTATGACAGGTTGATCGCCTGTTCCCCAGCCCTTTCACTGATGCCTAGTGTTTCTAGTAGCCCGAAGGCTTCTTCCTGAAGACTCTTCTCCTCTTTTACCTTCCAGGGCGCCATCACCATGCTTGCCCAGAAACCGGCGCTGAGCCGCAGATGCCCTCCGACCATGACATTTTCCAGGACGCTCATATCACGGAATATCTCAAGGTTCTGAAAGGTCCTAGTCATTCCCAGCCTGACTCGCCTGTGCGGTTTAAGTCCGGTTATGTTTTTGTCCATAAAATTTATGATGCCCGAATCCGGCGGAAACAGTCCGGTCAGGACATTAAAGAGCGTTGTTTTGCCTGCTCCGTTAGGGCCTATGACACCGAGTATCTCGCCCTTGATGATCTCCATACTGACCTGCTTCAATGCATGAATTCCCATGAAGCTCTTGCTTATGTTCTCGGCCTTAAGCATCATTCCCAGACCTCTTTGTATCCCTTCCCCAGGTATGCACGCTGTATCTCGTTGCTCGCGCTCAGTTCTTCGGTCAAACCTTCCATAACTATGCGGCCGGTCTCGATGACATAACCCCTGTGCGCCACATTCAAGGCAATCGATGCGTTCTGCTCTACAAGAAGTATGCTCAATCCCTCTTCCGTGTTCAGTCTCTTGATCTGCGAGTAAATCTGGGAAGTGACTATAGGCGCAAGCCCCATGGAAGGCTCGTCAAGCAGCAGCACCTTAGGCTTCGCCATGAGCGCCCTGGCAATGGCCAGCATCTGCTGCTCACCGCCGGAGAGCGTACCGGATGCCTGGGAGCGCCTTTGTGCAAGTATGGGAAAGAGTCTTTCCATGGTTTCGATGTCGGCTGCGATTTTTTTCCTGTCCTTTCGACTGTAGGCCCCCAGAATCAGGTTGTCCTTTACCGTTAGTCCCTTGAAAAGCCTTCTGCCTTCGGGGACATGACCTATGCCTGTCTTAAGTATCCTGTCAGGCGTCCTGCCCGTAATCGTTTCATCTTTGAAGATAACTTCACCGGAAGATGTTTTCAGAAGCCCGGAAATCGCTTTTAAGATGCTGCTTTTGCCCGCTCCGTTGCCACCTATCAATGCAACGATTTCGCCTTCCATAAGGTGGATACTCACCCCTTTTACTGCATGAATACGTCCATAGTGGGCATGAATGTTCCTCAACGTCAGCATCAGGATTTCCTTCCGAAGATGTCGGTTATCTTTACCCTTCCCATTATCCCCTGAGGCCTGAAGACCATTAGCATAACGAGAAGCGCTCCATAGAAGATATCCTGGTAATCAGCGAGTTTCCTTAACAACTCCGGCAGCATTGTAAGCAGGGACGCCCCTATAAGCGATCCTGTTATGCTGCCCAGACCGCCCAGAACCGCCATTGAGAGTATCTGAATCGAAGTATGCATGCCGAAGGTATGCGGGTTTATGTATGCCGTGTAATGGGCGTAAAGGCTTCCTGCAAGTCCGGCCCAGAATGCGCTCACAATGAAAGCCAGCGTCTTATAGTAGTAGACGTTTATACCCATGAACGAGGCCGTTGTATCATTATCCCTGACCGCGGCCCAGGCCCGGCCTATGCGCGAGTTTTTGAGCATCCACGTGCTCGCTATCATAATTGCGAGGATACCGAGGACCAGTCCCAGAAATCCCGGCTTTGAATAAAGAGGCTTTCCGAACAGTTTCACCGGTGGAATTCCGGTGAGTCCGTCCGCACCGCCCGTGATATCGAGATTCAGAAAAACCAGCCCCATGATTATGCCGAAACCGAGTGTCACGATTGCCAGATAGTCATCTTTGACCCTGAGCGCGGGCATGGCAAGCGTCAGCCCAAGAATAGAGGTAATGACTCCGGACAGCAGGAATGCAGGTATGAAACCAAGGCCGTTAATCATCAGAAGAGAGCTCGCATAGGCGCCGATTCCGAAAAAGGCCGCATGCCCGAGAGAGACAAGGCCTGCGAAACCGGCAAGGATGTTGAGGCTCAAGGCAAGTATGGCGAATATGCCCGTCATAATAAGGATATGGAAAATATATACGCTCATCTGCCTGACCCCAGAATACCCTTAGGTCTTATGACAAGAACAAGGACCAGGACAATGAAGGCAAATGCGTCTTTAAAGTTTGAAGATATGTATGCGGCCCCGAGGTTCTCGGCAATGCCGAGAATAAAAGCGCCTATTATGGCCCCTGGAATCGAACCGACCCCTCCCAGTATTGCAGCGGAAAACGCCTTTAAACCGGGCAGAGTTCCCATACCGGGCGATGTGGAATTATAATATGCGGCCATCAATATCCCGGCCACCCCTGAAAGCGCAGACCCCAGAAGAAAGACAATCACATAGGCCCTGTTTACATTTATTCCGGAAAGCCTTGCTGCATCACTGTCCATTGCAACGGCCCTGACAGCCTTTCCATGTTTTGACATGTTCATGAACATCCACAGCAAAATCATCATTACAATAGAAACAGCCATAATAATCAGCTGGAGCCATGTCACATATGCACTGAAAAGATTGAATCCCTCGAATCCGAGGTCTATCGGAAATGATCTGTCCTCAGGTCCGAAAAGAAGCCTTGCCAGAGAGCTTAAAAAGATTGATGCCCCTATTGCGCTTATGAGCGGGATAAGCGGATGCATTCCCCGAAGAGGCCTGAATGCAAACCGCTCGAGCAAAAGGCCTATTATGCAGGCACATAATATTCCAGCTGGAATCGCCAGGGCCAGACTACCTGTCGCGTTCAGTGTAAGTATCGCCGCGAACGCCCCGAACATATAAATTTCACCCTGAGCAAAGTTCACTATTCCCAGGATGCCGAAGATCATGGTGTAGCCCAGCGCGACAAGCGCATAAACGCTTCCCGCCACCAGGCCGTTTATTATCTGCTGAAAGAGCAATCTATTGAACCTTTACGTACTTTCCTTTCTTGACTTCAAAGAGATAGACACCCTGCTTGTTTACATCGCCTTCCTTGTCGAAGCTCAATTTGCCTGTTACGCCATTGAAATCCTTGACTGTGTCCAGATAGGAACGTATTCCATCCGCGCTGTAGCCCTTCTTTGCAACTGCATCGGCCACAAGCATGGTCATGTCATATGTGATTGCGGCAAACATGATGTTATTCGGTTCATTTGCGTCCGCTTTGACAATCTTGAAATATTCGGCCTTGAATTTCTTGTTTAAAGGCGTGTTGTAATCTTCGTTGTATTCGCTTGCATTGACATGGCCTTCAGCCGCCTTACCTGCAAGTTCAATATATTTGGGTGCCATATCCCCGAATACGCCCATTGATGCGGCTTTAATGCCCATCTGACGTGCCTGCTTGATCGCAGGTGCAGTCTCCTGCAGGTAACCCGGGATGAATATCAGGTCGAACTTCTGCTGTCTTATTTTTGTAAGCTGTGCGGAGAAGTCTCTGTCACCCACCATAAAACTCTCGGAAATGACTACGGGGATTCCAAGCGCAGTGAAATTTTTGGTAAAAAGCTCGTTGCATCCCTTTCCGTAAGGCTCGTTGCTGTAAAGTATGGCAACCGACGTGGTCTTCATCTTATCCTTTGCGTATTTTGTCAGGGCCTCGGCCTGCTTGTCTATACTGGTGCAGCCCCTGTATATATATAAGCCTGCCTGCGAAATCTTGGGAGATGTACCGTTCGGGGTTATAACAACAATCTTGTCGCGCTCGGCAACCGGAGCAACCGCAAGCACCTCACCGCTCATCATGGGGCCTATTATAACCTGGCATTTGTCAACGGAAACAAGCTTCTGGTATGCCGCAACCGCTGTCTGCGGGGAATCTTTGCTGTCTTCATATAAAACCACAAGCTTTTTGCCATTAATGCCGCCTTTAGCATTGATTTGCCTGACTGCAATCTCAATGCCTCTTTTTGCAGGAAGTCCGTCCGATGCGCCCTGAGAAAGCCTTAGAATTGCGCCAATCTTGATATTTTCGGCAAACGAAGATGTAACCCCTGCAAAAACCATAACTGTAATAAAAATTGCCACCCAGAAAATTCTTTTCATTTTTCCCTCCTGAAAATGTCCATGCACTGACTGTTTCTATTTGTAGTAACGCATAGATCTTATTAGATTTTGTATCCTTTGCACCATCTGTTCTGTCAAGGCTTTTCTTGGAATTGAGGTTTAAATTGAGAACAAGATGTTATAAGTATATTCGAGCTGTCTTAAAACTGGAGGGTATTCATGAGCAGACTTGAGGAACTGAAAGGGCTTGTAGCCAGAGATGCAGTAAAATTCGGCAAGTTTATTTTATCATCGGGAAAGGAATCGGATATCTATGTGGACCTGAGAAAAGTTACACTTAATCCCGAAGGTGCAACGCTTATAGGTGAAGTTGTTTCCGACATGATCAGGGAAGTTGAAGCCGATGCAATCGGCGGTATGACCATGGGCGCTGACCCCATCGCCCTTGCAGCCGCCATGAAAGCCCTTGAAAAAGGCCGCTTTATAAACGCCATTGTCGTAAGGAAAGAACAGAAGGCGCACGGCACCATGAACTGGGTTGAGGGGCCTGTGGAACCGGGACAGAAGGTAATCGTTGTTGAAGACGTCATAACGACAGGCGGCAGCGCCATTAAGGCAATCGACAGGCTAAGGGAAAACGGTTTTGCAGTAGAAACGGTCATTGCCGTATTCGACCGCATGGAAGGCGGAAAAGAGGCGATAGAGGCAAAAGGCTGTAAAGTCCTTACCGTGATTTCAAGGAAAGACCTGCAAAAGTGAACATACTGGCAATAGAGACATCCTGCGACGAAACCGCGGCCGCAGTGGTCACAACCAAGGGGAAAATCCTTTCGAGCGTCGTTGCATCCCAGATAAAGGATCACGCCGCATTCGGCGGCGTAGTTCCAGAAATAGCCGCCCGCAGGCATGTGGAGCTTATAAATCCTGTTGTTGAGACCGCAATAAAAGATGCGAAGATAGCCCTGAACGACCTCGGAGGCATCGCCGTGACCCAGGGTCCCGGACTGGTTGGCGCCCTGCTTGTGGGTATTTCCTATTCAAAAGCTCTGGCTTACGGGCTTGATATCCCTGTTGCGGGAGTAAACCATCTTGACGGCCATCTTGCCGCAGTGCGCATTGACAGCGAGCTTTCGTATCCTCATATGGGCATGGTCGTCTCGGGCGGGCACACCTCCATATACCGGGTCGATGAACCCGAGAAGATTTCATTGATTGGCCAGACAATGGATGACGCAGCAGGGGAAGCCTTTGACAAAGTAGCTAAACTTTTAAACCTGGGCTATCCGGGCGGAGTGGTGATAGAAAAGACAGCATCGGGTGTGACAGACCACGGTCTTGAATTGCCCAGGCCCATGCTGAAGGAACCCGGCTATGATTTCAGTTTCTCGGGGCTCAAGACCGCTGTCCTCAATCTGGTTATGAAATTGAAGATTTTTCCTGATATGGACCTGAGCTTCTCTGGGTTGCCTTCAAAAAAAATCCCGGCACCGGGAAAGGAAGACCTTATACCGAAAATAGCAGCAGCCTTCCAGGAGGCGGCGGTCGATGTCCTTGTTACGCGTCTGATGAAGGCCGCTGCCGATTACAGGATGAATCTCATCGTAATAAGCGGGGGCGTCGCCTGCAACCAGGCATTAAGAAATGAATTAAAAAAACGCACTGATGATACAGGCATAAGGCTTGTTTTGCCCGAGAAGAAATACTGCACGGACAATGCGGCCATGATAGGCATCGCCTCCATTAAACTGTTTGAAAAAGGGATTGTCGGCGGGCTGGATATGAACGCCATATCGAGGTGGAGCGAACTGTAATGCCTAAGCGCTCACTGGGCCAGAATTTTCTGATTAATACCCGCATCACAGATGACATTATCAGGTTTTCAGGTCTTAAATATGGAGAGACCGTACTCGAGATAGGCCCTGGAAAAGGCGCGCTGACAGAAAGGCTTGCTGCAATTGCGGGCAGAGTCGTGGCAATAGAAAAAGACAACTCGCTTGCAGAGGACCTTAAACTCAATTTCAAAGGAAACCCGAATATAGAAGTTCAGAATGCAGACATACTCGATTGCGATATTAAATCAATGATCCCGGCAGGCGCGCTTATGATTGCAAACCTTCCCTACAACATTGCCACAGTTATTATTACCGGCCTGTTGAATTTCCCTTCACACTTCTCTTCAATAACAGTCATGGTCCAGAAAGAGGTCGGTGAGCGCATCTGCGCCAAACCGGGGACAAGGCCCTATTCGGCATTAAGCGTGCTCATGGCTTCTTGCTTTGATGCGGTTTCAGGCCCTGTCGTAGGTCCTGATAACTTTTTTCCAAAACCCAAGGTCGATTCCATTCTCATAAGACTTCTGCCAAAAGATGTTCCCATTTCTCCCGAAATCCTTGTATCACTGAAACAGGTCGTCTTTGTTGCCTTCAATTCCAGGCGCAAAATGCTGAGAAATTCTTTATCAAACCTTCCCGGAATAACACCCGAGACTCTTAACTCTCTTGAGAAAAAATCAGGAATTGATTTTTCCCGCCGTCCTCAGGAGCTTGACTTTATGGAATTCATTGAACTCACACAATCATATGTAGAAACTGTTGTTAGATAACATCATAACTTTTCTGTAAAATACCATGGATGTGAAATTTTTTGCCCGTTGCGTTTTCATCTTACCTGTGAGAGTCTAGTAAGATTCAAATGTCATTAACTGATAATAAACCAGTCATAGTTCAGAGCGACGGCAGTATCCTGCTTGAGGTTCAGAATGACGCATACGAAGATGCACGAGACGCCATTCTTCCTTTTGCAGAGCTGGTCAAGTCGCCGGAGTATGTACATACATACAGGGTAACGCCGATAAGCCTCTGGAATGCCGCGGCCATCGGTGCAGGATGCGATGACGTCATGAATGCGCTGAACCTTTATTCGCGCTATGAGATACCCTCCGGCGTTGAAATGAGGATAAGAGACGCTTTTTCCAGATGGGACGCCGTAAGGCTTGTTCCGGCAGGTGAAGAACTCGAAGTTAACGTAAGAGAAAACAATGTCCTGGAAAGGCTCCTTGCCAGCAAGCAGGTACAGGAATGCATTACATCGGTATTACCGGGTAAAGGATTTAAAATACCTAAAGGTGTCCGTGGCCGATTCAAACATATAACGATAAAGCTTGGTTTTCCGGTGAATGACCTGGTAGGATACGAACAGGGAGACCCCCTTGATATACCGCTAAAAAAAGTTGCTTCAGCCGGAGATGATTTCTGCCTGAGGCGCTATCAGACCGAGGCTGTTGACAACTTCTGGGCTGGAGGCGGCGTCAGAGGCGGACAGGGCATAGTCGTACTCCCCTGCGGCGCAGGCAAGACTATAGTCGGAATGGGGGTAATGGAAAAGGCAAACACCTGCACCCTTATCCTGTGTACGAATGTGGCGGCAGTCCATCAGTGGATAAACGAGATCCTGGACAAGACGGGGCTCAGTCCTGATGATGTAGGTGAATATACCGCCCACAGGAAGGACATCAAACCGGTTACAGTCACCACATATCAGATCCTCACGCACCGCAGATCAAAAACTTCGCCATTCGAGCATATGCACCTCATGATGGCAAGGAACTGGGGTCTTTTGATATATGATGAAGTTCATGTCCTTCCCGCACCCGTTTTCAGGGCTACAACCGAGATTCAGGCCAAAAGGCGGCTCGGCCTCACAGCCACGCTCGTGCGCGAAGACGGCCTTGAAGAAGATACATTCTCCCTTATCGGCCCCAAATGTTATGATGTGCCCTGGAAAGAGCTGGAATCAAAGGGATTCATAGCGGAGGCGATATGCTATGAAATAAGGCTGCCTATGCCGAGGGATATTGAAAGGCGATATATAACCGAGAGCGACAGGGTCCAGTTCAGAACGGCATCGGAAAATCCATACAAAGAATATGTTGTGAGAGAATTGATAAAAAAGCATTCGGACGAGCCGGTTCTTATAATCGGACAGTACCTTTCACAGCTTAAAAGACTGTCTTCCTTCTTAAAGGCCCCGCTCATAACCGGAGGCACACCTAATGCCAGAAGAGACGAACTGTATCAAGAATTCAGAAACGGCAATATACCTGTGATGGTTGTCTCGAGGGTTGCCAATTTTGCAATCGATCTTCCTGACGCATCGGTCGCCATACAGGTTTCAGGGACATTCGGCTCACGACAGGAAGAGGCTCAAAGGCTAGGCAGGATATTGAGGCCGAAAAAGCGCATTTCCAGTTTTTACAGCCTTGTAACATCGAACACCGCCGAGGATGATTTTGCACACAAGCGCCAGGTTTTCCTGGCAGAACAAGGCTACAAGTACCGCATAGAGGAATGGACGGAAGATGACATCAACACATGAACTGATAGCCGGAATACCTTCACAAATGGCCGGCCAGATTTCCCGGAATATACTGGGGCATTCAAACGATGCATCGGGGCTTGTGACTGACCTTGATGAGCCGGCAAAGATAAATGCCATATATGAAGGTCTTACTCCTGAAGAAAAAGTTATTGTCGCCGATATATGTATATCAGGCGGGGAAATGGACTGGATTGTTTTCTCCAGGATATACAAAAGCGACATCAATAAGGCACGCGAGATCTTAACAGGCCTCGGCAGAAAGGGCATGGTGTTTCAGGGCGGCCTTACCGGCAGGGATCCCATAATACTTTTTCCTGCGATGGTTACGAGGGCGCTCGCCGATATCGAATGCAGCACTCCGGATGATTTGTCTTTCAAAGAAGACCTTGTACCGGAAACATGGAAACATATCCTGATGATCAATGCCATTAAAACACTGGGGTTGAAGTGCAGGGTAGGACTGGAGCCATTCAAAAAGGGATGGGCTCAACTTGAGGAGAAACTGGATTCGATAATGGACATCAGGCATATCTACTGGGAACTTTCATCACTGGGATGCCTGAAAGACACAAACGGTGAGATTATGGTCAGGGAAAGAACATCCGAGGCCATAGCGACAGAAGGCGATATCAGATATAAACTGTGGCGTTTTATCAACTCCTGCAGGCCTTACGGAATTGATGGCGAAATATATGCCCTGGTTTCTAACAAGACATTTTTAAAATCTATCCTTGAGCGCATCGTTATAATAAGCCTTGCCAGAATAACCCCGCCTGTTGAGGAAATATTTGAAATCTCAAAAAGGATCCTTAACGAATGGATCGAAATCGGAATCTTCAGGGAAGACAGCTCCGGTCAATATATCAGGCTCGATGAGGGAGTATACAAAGCATTTGACAGTTCCGAGATTGGAGCCATTGCATATGAATGGAATGACGAAGTAATAATCCAGCCCAATATGGAGATTATAGTTCCCAAGGACTTCAACCTGACAGATCACTTGAATATAGGCGAAATAGCCGAACTCGTAAGGGCTGATGTCGTAAGCATATATCGCATCACCAGACAATCCGTTTTGAGGGCCATCGGTTTTTCCTGGACGGCAGAAAAGATCGGGGCATTCCTTGATAAAATCTCAAAGCACACAATGCCCGATAACATAACAAAGACAATATCTGCATGGACCGGGACAATCTCCTGCGCCCGCATAATAAGCGGAACATTCCTTTTGACATCCGACAAAGAAAAAGTCCCTCACGGGCTGGAGGAATTGCAGCCCGGTATATTCAGAATTCCTGAAAATTACGAAAGGGAGATGGAGGCATTCCTTGAAAAAAGAGGCGTGCTTGTCGAACATGAGAAGATGTCCGATGATTCCGAACTCGCATGGGGGAGACTGCTTCCGATAAAACCTGCCAGACAGACAAGGCCTTCATTTGCAAGGGGTGGATTATATCCTTACGGCATGATCACTCCTCTGCCTTACGGCAACAAGGGTATAGAAGTGCTGGAATCTGTAATCAACGAGGGCAGAGATCTTATAATCTTTTATCCCAAACAGGGTTACGGAGAGGCAACGGCGCTCAGGATCAGTCCAATAAACATCTATATCCGTTCAGGAGCAGGTTTCATGGAAGCAATAAATGAAGACAGCGGCGCGGCGGAAACCTTTGAGATTGCAAAGATAAGGGCTGTCCTAAGACAGGAGTAAAGCTAAGATTTACCGAATTTGGAGACCGTATCCTTCATTGCCTTTATCTGGCTTTTAGTGTCATCGTCAAGGGTCTTATCCTTAAGCGCCATATCCACATGGTGCATACATGCGTTTATGTTGCCAGTCGAAAGAAAGTATTTGGCATAAGAAAAATGAGAAAGCCCGTCTTTGCCTTTCTTCTCATACAGAACCCCGAGCGTGTATGCTGCACGCGGACTCTGAGATGAGAAAGGAATCAGGATTATTATGGCTTCATCATACTGTCCCTTTTCCAGCATTATATCCGCCAGTGCATTGGCCGCTACGGAATTCTTCGGGTCAGCTTTCAGGTAAGGATATGCCTTATCCTTTTCGTTAAGGTAATAATAGTTGACGCCTATCCATCCCTTTGCCTGCGGCAGTTCGATATTTTGAAGCTCCGACAGAGACTCCTTGAACCTTCCGTTTCTTGAATTCGAGATCCCCAGGGCCAGATTGAGATATGTTTCAGGCATGCCTGTTGAACGGATCTTTATTTCCTTTGCGCTCATGAGACTGCCCATAACCGTTGAATTAAGAAGCCAGTATCTGGAATCGGGCCGAGGAGGTGAAGGGTCCTCACCGACTGCTGCAATCCTGTCCTGAGTATACGGGTGGGTCAACATATACTGCGGAATATTGGTTGTATCCGAATATGCTCTCAGCCTTATGAGAAACCGTGTCATTGCAGAAGGGTCCATATTTGAATCTTTCAGAAGACGCCGGGCGAATTCATCCGCCTCTTTTTCATGCATCCTTGTATAGGCCAGGCTCATGTTCTGAGCACCGCCTAATGATGACATCAGTATGGCGCTTCCGACAGCGGGATTGGCAACTGTGACGACTGCTCCAAGGATCATCCCGATAACTGAGGCGGCTGTAATCTTTGTCTGATTGTCCATAGAATTCGGAATATGTCTTAACTGGCAGTGGCCCATTTCATGAGCCATTACTGCTGCAAGTTCGTCCATGTCTTTTACAAACAGGAGCGTTCCCGAATTGATATAGATATGACCGTCTGTTATGGCAAAGGCATTGATGGAAGGATCTTTGACGATCTGGACCTTGATGTTGTAGAGACGGTCCTTTATATGATCAGACAATTGGTCCGCAAGCGACTGAGCTATCCACGCCGCTTCCGAATCATGGAATATATAGCCTGCCGCCTCGAGATATGCATTAACATCCTTTGATATCTCCTGTTCCTTCTCATAGCCGACGGCGAAAACATTCGAGGCCCATGCTGAAATCAAGGCAAGTATGACAAGGGCTTTTTTCATGTAATAAACATACAGTCCGCTTAAATTATATGCAAGATGCATATATCAGAAAATATCATTTCAGGTTTTAATTCATATTGCCGATTGTTATTTTTATCATTCATACGTCAATTTTGCTCTTGACGGAATGATTTACTGAATTATTAGAAGATGCATTACAATGTTCAAAAAATTAGTATCAGAGAAAGACAGTAAAAACGGAGGTGTGTATGAAATCGAAGGATAAGGATTATTTTCTCGCCCTGTTCGAAGTTGCAAAGATGATCAACTCGTCTTTGGATATGACCACCGTACTGGAAGAAATCGTCAGGGCTGTTGTCAAGACAATGAATGTTAAGGCATCATCGATAAGGCTTCTCGATTCCAAAAAGCGTGTTCTGATGATGGGTGCGGCAAACGGCCTTTCAAAGGGATACATAAGGAAAGGCCCTGTACTCATTAAAGAGAGCGGAATTGACCAGCAGGTTATGAAGGGAAAAACCATCTGGACCAAAAACGCCTGCACAGATCCGAGATTTCAGTACGGTGAAGGCGCCAGAAGTGAAGGAATCAAATCCGTTCTTGTTCTTCCTGTCAGATCAGGGAAAAGCATTATCGGCGTTTTAAGGGTTTATACGGACAACATAAGGGAATTCGGCCTGGAAGAACGGCGTTTCGTTGAGGCCGTAGCAAATCTCAGCGGGATCGCAATTGAGAACTGCAAATTCCACAACCTGCTCAAGACCGATTTCGACCTGATGATAGCGAACAAATACCGTATAGACGACAATTAAAGGAGGATATCATATGCTTCGTATAGGGATCAACGGATTTGGCCGGATCGGCCGCCAGGTGCTCAAGGCAATGCTTGAGCGATATAAGGATACTCTGGAGGTCGTTGCCGTAAATGATCTTTCACCCGCCGAGACCAATGCACACCTCTTCAGATACGACTCCAACTACGGGAGATTTGCCGGAGATGTAAAAGTAGGCAAGGACAGCCTGATTGTAAACGGCCATAAGATAAAAAATTTCGCTTTCAGAGATCCATATCAAATCCCCTGGGCTGATGCGGGCGCCGAAATCGTTATCGAATCGACAGGCCTTTTCCTCAGCAAGGACAAAGCCAGCGCCCACATAAACGGAGGTGCCAAAAAAGTCATTATCTCGGCGCCTGCCAAGGACGAGGACATAACAATCGTCATGGGAGTGAACCACAAAGATTACAACCCGAAAAAGCATGACATCATATCAAATGCCTCGTGCACGACGAACTGTCTGGCGCCGCCGGCCCTTGTCGTGCATAAGTGTTTCGGTATAGAAAAAGCCCTTATGACGACTATACACGCATATACAAACGACCAGCGTATACTCGACATGCCCCACAAGGACCTGAGGCGCGCCAGGGCTGCCGCACTGAGCATCATTCCGACAACGACAGGAGCAGCGAAAGCCGTGTCCCTTGTTATACCAGAACTCAAGGGAAAGTTTGACGGATACGCCCTGCGTGTTCCGACATCAACCGTTTCGGTTGTAGATTTTGTGGCCCAGCTCAGCCGTGACGTTACTACTGAAGAGCTTCAGGATGCACTGCGCAAGGCCGCAAAATCATACCTCAAGGGCATCATGCACTGCGAGGACGAACCTCTCGTATCGATAGATTTCAAGGGAAATCCGTTTTCTTCTATCGTTGACATCCAGTTCACCCAGGTCAAACACGGCAACATGGCAAAGGTGGTCGCCTGGTATGACAACGAATGGGGCTATTCCAACAGGGTTGCAGACCTCGCGAACTACATGGCAGGCAAAGGCATAAAATAAATTAATTTAATTGCGCAGCCCCTTGCTCAGAGGGGCTGCCTCTAAATCCTTTCATGTTATTCCTTGACTATAAACATACGTGTCATTTAAGATTCAGTCTTCTTTTTTAAAATGCTTAAGGGGTGTTTATGCGTTTAAAAAGTAAACCCGGCAGGGTGCTGATAATCGGCCCCGGACCTGTAAGAATAGGCCATGGCAGTGAGCTTGATTTTGCGGCCGCCACTGCTGCAACAGCGTTGAAAGAATCGGGGTTCGATGTTATTGCCATTGATGCGAATCCTGCCGGATTGTTGACTTATGCTGCAAGAACATATGTAACGCCAATTAAGGCAGGCTCCGTTATCAATATTGTCAAGAAGGAGAACCCCGGATACATACTGCCGTCATTCGGCGGTACACCTGCGCTGTCCCTTGTCCTTGAACTTCATCAGAGAAACGCTCTTGACGGTATTCAGATAATGGGGCCGGGCATCGAGACAATAAAAACCGTCAGCGACAGGATGCTTCTTAAAGAAAAGCTTTCTCGCCTGGGCATTCCCATGCCAAAGTCAGCACTTACCTTGAGCATCGATGAGGCAGAAAGGCAGGCATCACTATTCGGCTATCCCGTTGTGGTAAGGCCTGCAATAACAGGCACCGGAAGGACATCGCTGGTTTACAATGTCGAAGATCTGAGGGTAGTTGCAGCAAGCATTACCGGTGCGTCCTCACCAGTCATGATAGAAGAATCGCTATTTGGCTGGGAGAAGCTTGAGACAGAAGTTCTGAGCGACATAAGAGGAAATTCCGTCACAGCAGCATTCAGGGAAAATCTCGATAAGATGGGAATACATTCGGGTGACGCGGTCGCAGTGATTCCAATGCAGACAATCCCGGTAAAAATTAAGGAAAAGATGGATGAAATATCATCGGTTCTTACAGCTGAACTTTGCATAAAAGGAACCTCAAATATCCAGTTCGGTTATGATGAATGCACAGAAAAACTGATCGTACTTGAAATCAATCCTCGCTACTCACGCTCGAGTGCTTTTGCTGCTGTTGCAACAGGGGTCAATCTGGCCCGGGTTGCAGCCATGTGCGCCGCCGGTATTACATTAGAAGAACAGGGTCTTGATGCAATGCCCGATCCGGCAGCAACAGCAGTTAGGATACCGGTTTTTCAGTTCGACAAGTTTGAGGGTGCTGACAACATCCTCAATACAAGGATGCAGTCAACGGGTGCTTCGATAGGCATCGGCCTTGATTTCAGCAAGGCATTCCTCAATGCCATGCGTTCCCAGGAAATCATCCGTGCTGATAAATATGCAGGGCTTGAAACAGATGAACTTCTTCCCCTCCTGTCAGAACCGACCGGAGAGAGGTTATCGATAATCCGTCAACTTCTCGATAAAGGCTTTGACGCCTTAAAAATCGCAGAACTTGCAAAAATAAAACCATTCTTTATTGAAAAGATGAAATCCCCGGCTCCTACCAAAAAAGCCGCAATCAAAAAGTATGAACAATCAAACGACGGTCCGATCATGATTCTCTGCAGCGGACCTTCAAGAATTGGCGAAGGCCAGGAGCTCTCGGCTATGAGTTTCGAAGCGGCCGATGCCGTTAAATCGCTTGGAATAGATGTGATAGCTGTGGACTCGAACCCTTACGGGATTGCATCGATTCCGGGTATCGGTATTGAAACGATTATAAGTACTCTCGATTTCGAAAGTGTTTCCAGAGTCTGTCTAGAACGCTCACCCCGCGGTCTTATCTACCAGACGGGGGGGGTGTATGCACAAGAGCTTGCCGTTAGGCTTGATGCAGCCGCAATAAGGATTTTAGGGACACCGCCTGAAAAGGCTATCTGGGCTGAAAGCAGGCAAGGACTTGCCGGGATTGCAAAAGAGATAAAGTTGTCAATTCCCAAGGCCATGCCGGCCAGGAATCCAGGTGAAGTCTTATCTGCCGCAAAGAAAACAGGTTTCCCTGTGATTATACTTCCCGAAACTGAAACACCTGATGGCCGCTTAAATGTAATCGTCAATGATATGGAGACACTGGAAAAATATATTCAGGAAGCAGTATTTCCCGTATATGTCGAAGAATTTTTTGAAGGCGGCTTCATGGCCCAGGTCGATGCAATATGCGACGGATCGGATGCATTGATCCCGGGAATAGTCGAACATGTAGAGCATGCGGGCATACATACAGGGGACGCCGCCTGTGTGGTTCCCCCCATAAACATTTCAAAAAAGAACCTGGCCGAAATCCGTGAGAACGTATCACGCATTGCAAAACACCTGGGCGTAACAGGCTTCATGAATGCACAGTTTGCAGTTCATGAGGGTAAAGTATATTGCCTCGGAATATCTTTAAGGGCGTCGAGGACAGTTCCGCTGATATCAAAAGTAACCGGTGTCCCGATGGTAGAATATGCTGTAAAAGCTATGTCCGGAATAAAAATTAAAGATATGGATGCAGTTGTGCCTGAACCATGTCATTACGGCGTAAGGGAAGCGATATTTTCCTTTGACGTTTTTACCGGTGTCGACCCTCTGCTGGGGCCTGAAATGCGCTCTACAGGGCAGTCTCTTGGCATAGCGGATAGTTTCGGGCTTGCCTTCTCACGAGCGCTCGATGCATCCGGCTTCGGCCTTCCAGAAAAAGGAAAAGTCCTGATTACTGTTTCCAGAAATGACAGGGCGAAGCTGCTTGATACAGCCGATAGACTTAGGTCTCTCGGATTTGAAATATGCGCGACAAAAGGCACTGCCGGATACCTCAATGAAAACGGCATTGACGCTGCAACCGTGCTTAAGGTCTACGAAGGAAGGCCGAACATCGTCGATGACATCAAGAACGGCGAATACAGCCTCATAATAAACACCCCGAGCGGCAGGCTTTCCAGACATGATGATTCTTATATCAGAAAGGCCGCAATCGCCTACAGGGTCCCTTATGTTACAACCGTAGCGGGCGCCGTTGCCGCGGTTAAGGGCATAGAGGCCCAGGCAAACAGATCGGAACCTGTAAAACCCATAAGAGGGTAAATTGTTGCAGATAAAAAAATCAGACCCGATTTTTTCATTCTCACGGATATGCTAACTGTTGCATAGTAGCCCAGGCATTTGATATAAATGCCTTCTCTTGATAAACAGTCCTTACTGGAGGTCTTATATGGAAAACCGACATAATGTCCCGGTAATAAAGGTCGCTATAAGGGGTGCAAACGGCAGGATGGGCCTTCAGGCCATCTATGCATCTGTTGAAAATAACGAGAGTATCCTTAAAAGATCCGCCCAGGGCAGTCTCAAATCCGATGATGTATGGATTGATATAGTGTTCGGAGCATTCACAGCTGACATGCCTACTGTTCAGCAGCTTCTGGCAGGTGTGCTAAGGAGCGAGAAAAGCAAGATACTTGAAGGATATGACAAGAACGGGCACCCGGTATTTCGAACAAAGGCCGACGGCAAGTTTGAATTGAGAACGCGCTATGTTGAACAGAAACTGGATGAAGAGCCTCAGAGAAAGCATATAATACCGTTTGCAAGACAGGAAATAGTGGAAACAGAAGAGGGACTGCCCGCAATAAGGATACTGTCTTCAGACCGTAATACAGAGCTCCTGACGATAAGGCATGTAAATGTCCGTTTCGGTGAGCTTTCAGCCGAGGCGATAATGGACAGAGTCCTTGACTTAAGCAGCGACCTGGGCGCCAATGTACTGCTTTCATGTGTGGGCGACACGGCCAAGAAGGCTGAGTCCATGAAAAAGTGGCTCATTAAATGCCATGAAAAAAACTATGCCCTGGCCTTTGTCGAATCTGCGCCTGCAAAGGGATGGGAAAAAAGGCTGTTTTCCAAGCAGTATACGATCAGCGTTCTGTGTACCAGGAATTACAGCCCGACAGGGACCCTTTTCAGGACAGGCCTCACGCTGAAGCGGCCCCTGTTTGATTTCAAGAAATATGAATTCTCGAAGGCTTCCCGGAAATTCAGTTCGCTCTTTAAACGGATAACAGAAATAATTTCTTCAAGTGATATGTTTTCATCTTATGTAAAATTCATGCCCTCTCAGCCCCAGACAATAAAGGAGGTTGAAGGAGAGACCGTCCTGGTGAATTTCCCGCCTGAATTTATGAATGTGAGCACACCCGACTATATTAAATTCTCTTTTTATGAGGACAATGAATACGGTTTCGTCTACGGCGCGATGATCCCGAATGTCAAGGCCGCAGGTCTCGTTTACAGAGACAGGGAGTTCGTCAATGAGGTCAGGAAGAAGGGAGTAAAATTCGAGGCTATTACAAGCATACCGGGAATCTTCGGAACAGACTGGTTTGCCAGGGCACCTCAGGATATCATTTCAAGGGGCGGGGCCATATCGACAAGTTCATGCACCACAAACGGCAATGTTGTCGCCGATTTCGTTATTTTAATGGCCCTGATGTCATATCATGATCTGTTCCTTCCGGAGATAAACGAATATTTTCTGAGTGAACACAGCGACGAAGAGCGGGAATACGAGATAAAAATAAACGCTCTTATGGAGAAGTTTGAAAAGGAATACCTGCCTCTTTTGTGCAAATCAAGGGCCAGTCTTATACGCAGCGTCCTGGGATTCTATTACACTGATGTCCTGTTTATGGATACAGATATGCAGCATGGTCTTACAAGGTCGGAATCACCCGACATTATTGAATTTTTAAGAGAGACCACATCGGGTTCGCAGACAGAGGTACCCAGGATCCTTTCCATGTCGGATAAAGAGGTGTCATATTTCAGGGGATTAAAGTCCAAGATCAAGCGTGATATGGCCAGAGAGTCTGACAGAACAACTGTTGAAAATTATGCCAGGGAGGTTGAGAACCTGAACTCCACTCTTAAGACTATCGATCACAGCATCGATATCCTTGAAATTATGGATAAGGTAGGGGCCTGCTAAAAATAATCTTTTAATATACTCTCGGATAAAAAAAGGGAGGGAATTATGAGTATTGAAGACGATGCCAAAAAGGTGATGGTACAGCGAAAGCATGAACTGCATGAAGAAACCCTGACAAACTGTATGGCAGACCTTCAGGAAGCGCTAAGCAAACATGCCGATTACAAGTCGCTGGAGGACATTTTCGCTCATGTCAAGGCCACATCAGCAACGGTCCTGTTTCTGCTGCAGGAAAGGAAACGGGACAGAGACAAGAGAGGCAGCGACTTTACAAAACCTGTGAATCCGATTCCCACTTCCGGCAGCCCTGAAAGATAAGATCGGCTTTACGGCGCGTCTTATAAAAAACACGAGACCCGGTGACCCGGATATTTTTCTCCGAGTTCCGGTTTTTCATCCCTGCATCGTCCGATTGAATAAGGACATCTGGGAAAGAAGTCACAGCCCGATAAATTCCTTATCAACGCATCCTTTATAACAGGCATCTTTCCCCGGTTTTTTATTGAAGGTACGGCATCGAGAAGACAGCGGGTATAGGGATGAAAGGGCCTTTCAAAGATATCCCTTGATGAAGACAACTCGACAATTCTACCCATATACATTACGGCTACCCTGTCGGACAGGTACCCCACTACGGACAGGTCGTGAGAGATAAACAGATATGAAAGGCCCATCCGTTCCTTAAGATCGGTCAGCAGATTGAGCACCTGGGCCTGTATGGACACGTCAAGAGAGCTTACCGGCTCATCACAGATTACAAGCCTGGGATTTATTGCCAGGGCTCGAGCTATACATATTCTCTGGCGCTGGCCGCCGGAGAATTCGTGGGGATAGCGGTCTGCCATATGTCTGCCGAGGCCCACCATCTCCATCAGCGAGAATGCCCTGTCCCTGATTTCTGATTTCGGCAGCATCCTGTGTATACGAATCGGTTCCTCTATGATCGAGATGACTTTCTTACGGGGATTGAGCGAGCCGAAAGGGTCCTGGAATATTACCTGCATGCTTCTTCTGATTTCTTTGAGTTCCCGGGCATTTGCGCTCAGTGCATCCCTGCCGGAAAAAGCGATTTGCCCGCTGTCAGGCTTCTCAAGCAGCAGAATCAGCCTTGAAAGGGTGGACTTGCCGCATCCGCTCTCACCTACAAGACCCAGCGTTTCGTCGGGATAAATATCGAGGTCAACCCCGTCAACCGCCTTTACCGTGCCCGAGGTCTTAAAAAGGCCGGCGCTTATCGTGTATGATTTTCTAATATCTGTTACGCTCAGTAAAGGCTTATTCAAACGTACCTCCAGCACCTTATCCTGCGGCCGTTTTCGAGCGTTATTTCAGGCGGTTCGATACTGCATTTCTCCTTTTTCATACTGCACCGGGGAATGAAGCTGCAACCCACGGGCATATCGATCAGGCCAGGAACGGTCCCGGGGATTGCCGAAAGCCTTTTTTCCCTTGCCGAATCACCGGCTACAGGCACCGATTTCATCAGTCCCATCGTATACGGGTGAAGGGGATCGTTAAATATCATGTCCACATCTCCATATTCGACTATTCTGCCAGTATACATGACGGCCACATCCTGGCATATCTGGCCGACAATACCCAGATCATGGGTTACAAACATGACTGACGCCCCGAGCTCTTCTTTCAGCTTATCCATGAGGTCAAGCACCTGAGCCTGAGTGGTCACATCCAAAGCTGTAGTGGGTTCGTCTGCTATAAGCAGTTCGGGCCTGCATGCAAGCGCCATCGCGATCATGACGCGCTGACACATGCCTCCGCTCAATTGATGCGGATATTCTTTTATACGCTTGCCGGGCTCCGGGATACCGACAAGACCGAGCATGTCAGCGGCGATTTTCAGGGCCTCTTTTTTGTTTGACGCACGGCTTTTCTGATGAAGGAGTATAACCTCAGCTATCTGAGCGCCTATTGTAAAAACCGGATTAAGCGAAGTCATGGGCTCCTGGAATATCATGGAAATGCGGTCACCCCTGATACTGCGCATCTCTTTTTCAGAAAGATCGAGAAGGTTATCACCTTTAAAGACGATTGAGCCGCTGGTTATCCTGCCCGGATGAGGAACAAGTCTGAGGATTGAGAGCGATAGCATCGTTTTCCCGCAGCCGCTTTCTCCGACAATCCCTATCGTGCTGCCTTTTTTAATGTCAAGACTTACCCCGTCAACAGCCTTCACCGTACCTTCATGCGTAAAAAAATGCGTATGCAGATCTTTTATTGAAATAAGATTATCTGGATTATCAAATAGATTATCTGCCACTATCGGACCAGTCATGAAATGCGATTTTAAACAAAGTCAGCCATTATTGCCAGACATAAAGTTTTTTCTTTTTCAGCTTCTTTCATGAATAAACAATGGACTGTCTCCTTCATCCTCTCCAGACCCATGGCTCATAAACATGCTGTTATCAAAGAAGTATTTCATGCCGATATTCTCAATACAGTATTAATTTCAGCACCGGCAGGACACAGGACAAGCTGCCGGATTCTACAGCTTAAGGGGGTCCTATGCCTGTATTGAGATATACGGCTGTTTTCATTTCCCTGCTTGTATTAGGATGCAGCAGCACTAGCGGCAATGATCCGGTCTCGAATTCCGAGGCCGCAACCTCCGGCCTGGAGATCATGAGGGATATGGCCGCAGCGGACAGTTTCGAATTATTGGGTTATGATTCCCCCGAGGACATAGGGAACGAGGAACTCGGCTCACCCATCGAACTGAAGACGATAGACGCAGCCGCCCTTATCCGGAGTGAGAACCCGGGTGACTCGCTTATAATCGACAAAAACGCCTATATCTTCCCGGTCATGGTCAGAGGCCGGCTTATCGGCTCCATAGAGGTGGCCGAGAACGAAGAAACGGGTGACTGGGAGATGGTCTCTAACGGTGGGAAATCAGTTATACGCGAGGCGCTGAAAGCAATCTCAGCCAACAAGCTTGATCAGAATGAATGCTACGTACTGGATCTCGAAGAAATCGAGCTTGTCTTTGTCGGCTACAAGAGCAGCGGCCGCAATGTCCTCATACCTCTCTATTCCAGAAGCACCTGCCCCCTGACAGTCGGGGACAGATACTTCTTTTCAGACATCGCAGGACTGATGAAATCGGAGATGGCTTCAGAGCAGGAACTCTACAGAACAATGATTCCTCCCGAGACTTTGGAAGAAGACCAGACTCCGCTTCTCGATGACATACTGGGGCAGATGTATGGAAATGGAATAGTGAGCGGAGGAAACGGCATATCATCAAGGACCCTCGATGTGGACATGTACCCGCAGGAGCAGAACCAGTGGTGCTGGGCTGCAACAGGCAGGATGACTATGCTTTATGCAGGCGGAAACCCATCGGTCATTACCCAGTGTGCAGAGGCAAACAACGCATTCAGACAAGCCACCTGCTGCAGCAAAGGGAGTACAAGCAAGTGCAACCAGCCTTACTACCCTCTTTATGACGACTGGGGATTCGCCGCAACAGAGAAGTACAGAGAGAAAGGCGCATATCTTTCATGGAACGACTTTAAACTGGCAATCGATGAAGGCAAGCCGGTGGCCTTTCTCTGGCGCTGGAACAGCGGGGGCGGCCACTATCAGGTTGCAACCGGCTACTATGAAGATACGAGCAAATCGCCTGCGACAAGGATGGTGTACGTCAATAATCCATGGCCGCCCAATGAAGGCGACCAGACAAGCTACACCTATGCAAGCTTTATAGGCGGCTCGCGGTATGACCACCTGCAGACATGCTACTTTTATGACATAAAACTGAAAGATTGAGTTCTGAAAAGGATATGAAGCGGATCATAAGCCGCTTCATTCAATTCCGGCCTTGGTTTACAGCCAGGAGATGTTCGGTTGTTTCCGTGAAGGCATCCTCGCATAATCAAATTTCGGATAGCCTATCATCATGCTGCCGAAAGGCTGGCAGGTCTCGGGAAGGCCAAGCGCCTCTTTCATGGGAGGAAATGTGATCGCAGCCGTATTGAAGTAGCCTGCCCAGCAGCCGCCAAGCCCCACGCCGTGCGCGGCAAGTTCAAGATAGGAAAGTGCGATCGTGCAGCTTGATGCGGCCATGGGATTTTTCACATCGTCATATGCGACGACAAGAACCGGGGCCTTGCGCAGTATGACATCTTTTCCCGCTTCCCATCTCTCGACCGCCCTGTCCATATGCATCATAACGGCAAATTCTCTCATGCCGTCCAGAAGGAAGCGCATCCAGTCGATGACTATGCCGGACAACCTTTTAAGCTCATCTTTCGAATCAATGACAAGCCATCTGTTAAGCCTGGTGTTGTGGCCTGACGGCGCGTATGCGGCAATGTCCAGAAGTTTCCTTATATCTTCGCGCGCGACAGGCTTGTCCTTATAGGCCCTGATCGAACGCCTGCTTTTGAGAAACTGCCCGCACTGCTCGAAAGATATCTTCAGGTCATCTTCTATTGTCAGGCATTTTTCCAGCGGCACATGGCGATGAGTAATGCTCGCTGTCGGACAGGATGCCACGCAGTGCCCGCATTTTATGCAAATCTCATCCGCACCAGCAATTGCCTCAGGAAATTTTCCCTTCTTCATATCGATCAATCCTGCGGGGCAGACGATTGCACATATTCCGTCACGATTACAGGTCTTTTCATTAATTTTTATCAGATTCATCTATACCTCCAGAATGGGTGCGATTTTATCGGCGGCCCTTGCCGCCATGGCCATTATCGTTTCCTGGGGATTGACGCCGAGGCTCGTCGGTATGCTGCTTCCATCTACAACGAACAGTCCCGGCACCCAGTGGCACTGGTGGTTTGCATCGAAAGCGGAAACTCCACTGTTAAGCCCAATCCTGGCTGTGCCCATTGCATGGAATGCGCTCAGCATCAGGTCCCTTGGTTTGAGGCCCCTTTCATATATATTGTTCAGGTCACAGGCCCTCTCAATCACTGGCCTGTCATATAAAGGGAGAAAAACCTTTGTCGCCCCTGCAGCGAAATACACATTACCGAGAATGACTATCGCATCGATAAGGCTTTTCGTATCCCTCCCGGACAGGCTGTAATACGCCAGGGTTGTGCCGAGTGGTCCTGACTTTACAAAACCCGTGCTCGTATCCTTCACCATGCACCCGAATATACCCACGTGATCGTATGATTTTACCCATTCGAGGTATTCGTTTCCGATGCCCGGCATCAGGCTCGAAAAGACCATGAAAGGCGGCGTTCCGCCTTCGAAACGCATTCCCTTCTCGTCGAACTGGTCTATCATGTACCCCTGAGGGATGCTTTCACTGTTTCTCATCTTCCTGTCAGGGAACATGGCGCCTACGAAGACGCACGGATGTATGGTGAGATTGCCTCCCACCCAGCGGCTTCCCCTGGCAAGCCCGTTTTTCTGTAAGATCACCGGGGATACAAACGTCCCGGCGGACAATATGACGGCCTTTGCCATGCAAGTGAGCTTGACTCTGCGCCCGTCTTTTCCTGTTCCGACGGCCCTTATGCCCGCTGCGCGCCCTCTCTCGATGATGATGTCTTCCGCCCTGAATCCGGTGAAAAGCTGAGCCGCCGAGTTGAGCGCCTTCGGTATGTAGGTGAGGTTTGTCGACTGTTTGGAATCCTTCGGGCAGCCCTGAGTGCATACGCCCTGTCCGTCGCAGTCGATGATGTTGTGTTTGAGAGGCCCGCAGCTGTATCCCAGAGAGGCGCAGCCGTCCCTGATGACCTCCCCGATTGGGCCTATATACTTGGCCTCGCATTCTTGAACGCTTATCGTCTTCTCGACCCTCTCGAAATATGGTTCCAGCACTTGCGGTGTAAAATCGGAGAGGCCCATGCCGACCCATTCTTTCAGCACTCTTTCCGGCGTCCTGAAGCATGTTGCAGAATTTATAAGCGTAGTCCCGCCGACCGCGTTTGCTCTCTGTATGGGAATAACTGCATTGCCGATTGTGCCGGTAAAACCTCTTCCCTGATAGAGCATCGGGACCATATCCAGCGGGTTTCCCGTAAATACTTCCCTGCGGAATAACTCCCCTGATTCGACGATGGCCACGGCAAAACCCTTTTCGGCGAGCTCCTTGGCGACGACCGCCCCCCCCGCGCCTGTTCCTACCACGACCACGTCGGCCTCTATCGTCTCATCGGAATCGAAGCCGGATGCAGGAGTTATCTGCCTCATCCACCTGGGCTCGGGTTCAGGGCACACCTTCTCCCTCCTGTACGGGACGCCCAGGGATGCATGAACCTTCTCCGAGCATACATATCCGAACTTGAAGGGGAAGCTGGCCCCGACACCGATCATTCTGGGCACAAAGAATTCCGAATCGATCAATCGATTCAAGAATTCATAACGCTGAGCGGAGGAAAGGTTAAGGAATGATTTCCCGTACAGCGGAAGTGATGCCAGATTGAACAGCACCATAAAAGCGGAATAGCCCAAAGCCGCTGTTTTATTCTTGTTTAGGATATCATCAAAATTCTTCAGGATCTCTTCATTCTTCAGAAGCATATCGGGGACATCATGATAAACCGCGTCAATTACCGCCAGGGCCGTTTCATGATATTTCTTCTCAAGCACCGATTTTAAAAAAGGTAATAGAGTTGCCATCAATCGCCTCCTGAAAAATTTTCAAATTGGATCAAGCATTCAACATTGTCTTTGTACCAGTCATACTATCATGCAATATAGGTTTATCCATATCAAAAAACACTATCATGCTGCTGAAATTGCAGGAATAAAGGGCTCACTCATCTTCATCTTCCTCTTCATTCTTCATACGCCTCTTCCTGATAATGAAGCGCACATAGACGGCCATCGTAACAAGTGCGCCGAATGCGAACAGGATCGTGTAGAGATTTGCTACCAGCACCGAGATGATGGAAGCCCAGCTTCGCTGAGACCCCCGCCATTCCTTTTCCAGCTCCCAGAGGGGCATTCCCAGGCTCATGGCTGCTGCATCGCTTACATCATGGCCATTTTTCATAGCATTAAGTATGTCCAGGAGGCCTTTTTTCCCGAAGCGTAAAACGATGTATTCAACCACGCTTTTGCTCTCTTCATAGGCGAGCGCCATAGAACGCTCGTCCTGTGGAAAATTGCGCGAAAGTGCTGCCAGCGGAATGAATCCTCCGCTCAAAGCGGCCAGTCCAAGTGCGGAGCTTCTGCTGCCGGTAACGATCTCGGCCAGACCGCCGCTTGCCCACTGGCAGACACCTTCATCGAGCCATTTCGGAAGATTTTCCGTATTTATATATCGGTGGAGCAGGAGATGACATAATTCATGTTCGAGTGTGGCGGCCAGAGTGAAGGGTTCCGTGTTCATCCTTGTAAAGTCAATGACTATGAGCATCTTTTCAGGAACTGCATAAGCGACGATCAGAGGGCTGCCCGCCATCTCTGCGAACATCCTGCGGTCGGACACCAGCAATACAGCCGGTTTGAAATCCACCTTCCATGCAAGCTTAGTTTCAAGCCCTGACCTGACCTTGGGATAAAGCTCAATGACCTGACGGGCGGCAAGATCATCTGGCCTGTCAGAATAGACGGATAAGGCATCCGTTTTGAACCCGTAAATCTGTTTTGAATGAAGGGCCCCCGAAAATATGCACAGGAAGATTGCCAGACAGATGACCATCCTTAAAAAGATGTGAAGTCTACCTTTCATCTCACATGTATGGGAGATACAGCCAGATACATCAATTATAGCCCTTCAAACCAAATAAGTTGTTATCAGGGGAAGTCCTCAGATACCGTTTTATAAAACTGGCTCAATTCTGTTTTCCGCCATCAGCTTGTCCAGTATCGAACTTCCGGACAGGTAGACCGCAAAATCGCCCTGACCTGAAAAATAAATCCTTGTCATACCCTGACCTAGAGAAACAAACCCGCTTACAGTATCACCCTCTACAGACAGGGGGACTCCTCCTGTAAACAAATCCAGACTGGTTCCTGAAGGCACTATTATATGTCCGCTGATAATACCCTCGCTGAATGAAAGCGCCAGGATGATTTTTGATTCTGAACTGAATATTGCATTACCATTGACTATAAGGCCCGATGCATCTTCCAGGAAAATCCCATTCAAGGTACCATCGTTTCCTGCTGAAATCTGGATCAGCCTTGCATCGCTGTTTAGTGATGGGAATTCAGGTTTGCCGTTTATCCCGCCTAATGACCATGCCTGCCCTTTTTTTGAAACCGCCTGAACCCTGACAAGAGTAGTATTATCAGGTTCTGCAATTGTGATGGCCTTGCCGTCAGTTACGTTAAGAGGTTTTATTTCAGGTTCTCCCGTTCCTGCGGCATAGGGATACAAAACCGCAAGATAGCGCGCATTTTTTGCCCTTATGTCGGCCCGGAGCACCGAGTGCGTTTCCTTCCGCCCCCATATAAAGCCGTGATAGTCATCATAAGCGCTCAGATTAAGATTGCCTTCAGGCGAAACCACTACCGCCCTGAGTGCTGCATTGCCGTTAACCCACAATCCGCCGTCTGAAGCAGAAGTGAATGTCCCGCCTGTGGACCCCCCGCCGTTTCCGTGCAGCAGCCAGTTATATGTATGTAGCAGTATCCCGTTGTTTTTTACGTCATCCGAGACAACCAGATATCTCTTGTCCGGGAACAAAAGCGAACGGCTGTGCCGGATGCCTGAAAATTCCGTCCAGGCCGAACAGTAGTCCATAAAAGGCGTTGTCATGAAATCCGTGAAAAACGCATCGACACCCTCAGCGGTATAAAGACCGGGTACAGGTCCTTTGCCGTCAACAAGGATGAGATTATGGTTTTTTGCATACCTTACGAGGTCATGGTTTTCATAGTTTATATACCCGCTGTCTATGGCAAGGCTTTTGCCCATTGCATAGAGAATGAAGCTTAGCCCGTCAGGATGCTCATGTCCGTAGCCGTTCGTCCGGGCCTTTCCATTTTCTGCAAGGAACATGACATATGTGTCGTCCGCACCCCAGCCGCTCCTCATGACCGCATTGCCGGCCTCTTTCATAAGCATGGAGGGCTCCCACGAGGGTTCCACAGGAGTAATCCCGTCGTCATAGTCGCAGATTATATCGACACTCAGGTCAGCACAACTCTGCGACTGGAGATATGCCGATGAACTCAGCCAGTCCCCGGCAAACACCCCTTCTCTGTAAACACCCGCAATAATGGCATTGAAATATCCGCTCAAATTCGAATCGTCGAGCGGCGGTGTCAACCCGTCGGGCTGCCGCACCTTTATCATCCACTCTGATAGGGCCTTGATCTTCCAGTCGGAAAAAAAATCTTTGACTGCAAGGGATTTTCCATTCTGCCCTAGCCCGCTCAGATAGCAGGGTCTGTCCGTAAAGGTTTCGGTCTGGCCGTTATTGAACAGATGATAGGCCCATGCAAAGGGCAGGACATTAACCGCCGAATAGGTCCAGTAGTTCGGGCCCTCGGCATAGCCGCCGTCAGCGGCTGTAAGGCTGTTAAGGTCGGTCTCCACTTCGTTCATGGCGTAATCTATCCAGACTTTCGCCATCGGGTGATTGTTCAAAACGATTGCAACCATTCCGAAAGCCGACGCCATCTTGGTATGATGATTGTTGCGTGCGAATTCGTATGCTCCGCAGATGAGCTCGGCCCAGTTGTTAAAGAACTTTTCCGTTATATTGCCCAGCCTGCCTTCAATTACGTTTCTATCGGCCGAGCTGACTGCACCGGCTCCGAGCAGCATGTCCAGAGCCTGTGCATAGCACATGAGGGCTTCCGCAATATGGATGTCCCGGTCAAGAAGTTCAAAGGAGAGAGTATCGAATTTCTCGGGAACGGTTTTTAATATTCCTATTGCTTTTTGTCTGTATGCATCGTTTCCGCTCACAGCAAAAACAAAGGCTGCAGACTTTGCAATGTTTGCGTTATCGTATTGGACAGGAGGGTCAAACTTCTCAGCCGCTGGCGCCGGAGTACGGCCTGCCTGCACTAGAACGCGGCTATAAAGCTCATTATAAGGAAACCGGCCGAGTCTGGCCTTGATTGCATCGAGCTCACTAGCCTTATAGATCGTTCTCGGATAGGCTGTGCGTTCGGGGTGCCACGGGCCAACGGATTTTACCCGGCAGGAAACCATGAATGACACTACAGCCAGCAGAACTATAACAAAATATTTTCCAGTTTTTCCAGTTGCCATTCAAAACCTCTCTCATAATTATTGTATATCAGTATCATAATTTATCTCACACCCGCATATGACGAGTCAATCACCTTGAAACAAAACCCATACTGCATAAGGAACAATTGATATGGCAAATACTCTAGGCAGGCTTTCGGAAAGGTTTGATTAAAGATGAAGCCGATAATTGTCGAAAGGTAAGCTATCAGATCCATTCATCCAGGCCGGATATTGTAATGGATAGAAGACTGATAATAGAAAGACTTAAGGATAATGAATATGAGATCGATTGCACAGATTCATAAATCCCTGACTGCCATCCTGATCCTCTCAGTCCTTTTATTGACGGCATGCGGAGCAAGCAGCAATGAAGATACCGCCATTACGCCAACCGATTACTCGCAAACTGCACACTGGCTGGCAGCTCCGACCTCGACCGACAAGAATGCAGATGTTTTCTATCTTTATCCGACCGCCTACAGCAAGACTTCCCCGGATGACCCGAATTTTTGCGCCATCGACAACCCGACAATGGTGCAGGGTGCCAAAGTCTCCTTCCAGAGGACAGCCGCCGCCTTTGCCCCTTATGCCAACATCTATGCACCGTTTTACAGGCAGGTGGATGCCAGGTATCAGCTGTCCTTACCTTTCGCCCAGCAGGACGAGAACATTCAGAAGGAGCCCCTTATCGATGCAACCGCGGCCTTTGAATACTACCTGCAGCACTTTAATGGCGGCCGCCCTTTCATCCTGGCTGGACATTCGCAGGGTTCGGCCGTGCTTATATTCATCCTGTCGGATTACATGAAGGCGCACCCTGACGTGTACAGGCGGATGATTGCAGCCTATATCATAGGACAGTCAGTCACCTCCGAGTACCTTGCGCAGAACCCGCATCTGAAGTACGCCACGGGCAGCAATGATACCGGCGTCATCATCTCATGGAATACCGAGGCCCCTGTCATTGGTGGCACGAACCCGGTCACCAGGCCCGGGGGCATCGCTATAAATCCGATCACATGGACAGCAGAAGAAATTCCGGCAACCGCAGATCAGAACCGTGGCTCCATAGAGCTGAACCCTGCAACCGGCGGAACACCCGTACTTGACCAGTATGGAGAGCTTCTGCGCATCCCTGACCTGGCCGACGCCACCGTCAACAAGGCCAGAGGCGTGGTGATCTGCAGCAGCGTCGACCCGGCAGACTACCAGTTCGGTTTTCCGCTTGGAGTCTACCATACCTTCGACTACCCGTTCTATTTCTTCAACATAAGACAGAACGCCGCCGACAGGATCAATCAATACTTCATCGAGAACGGCGGGAGCTGACAGCACTGCGGCGGGTGGCTCTTGAATAAATTGTTCACAGACTTTATGATGCAAAAGCGACATCATTAGAACCACTCTACCCGTATATTCAAAGAGAAACGCTTTGAAAAGACTCAAACGATTTTCTGTACTGGCAATCAGGATCGTATGAAGAGCGGGTTGCCGCGCTTGAAGAAATAAGACAGGAATTCAATCAGTGGAGATACGGTGCTGAACAGAGATTTCAAAGAGTTTATACAATTATTAAAAAGTAACGGAGTCAGATATCTTGTTGTAGGCGGTTATGCGCTGGCAGTCCATGGACACCCCCGTTACACGAAAGATATTGACATATGGATCGAGCTGTCGCCTGAAAATGCAGCTTCCATTATCAAGGTGCGGCCGTCTTCAGGATCTGGCGGATATTGAAGCTCTTGAGTGAATGCCCTTCTGAACAAAAAAAGGGCAGGCTTTAATTCCTGATGAATTGAATAATCTGTCCTGATTAAATTTTCTAAAAAGACAGTCCCCAAATAGCTGAAATCTTTGTTGATTGTTGGGGCGCGACCCCTGTGTGACCCTTTTAACTGGTCTTCTCATAGATCTTCGGATCATAATCTTGTGTAAAGGGTTTGTTCAGATACTCATCGCCTGTCTTTGCCATGTTGTTGTCCAGCATCTTCCTCATCGTCTCGAGCTGCTTTGCATAGGCCGGATCAGCAGCCAGGTTGTTCTGCTCGTGAGGGTCTGCGGCAAGATCATACAGCTCCTCTTTCACCCTGGGCTTTTTCCATGGCTGGTTGGGAAGTTCGCAAAGCCTGTGCGCCCAGTCCATATGGCTGCACTGATCCAGGCCTTTGGCTATGTCCGAATAATTCCTGATGTACTTCCACTGTCTGGTCCTGACAGAACGGGTTGGAAGGTAGAAGACATGATATGTCATTTCCGAGTAAACCGCATCATGTACTGGTTTGGTGACCCTTCCTTCAAGCACTCCGAGAAGAGACTTTCCCTGTACGGTCGCAGGCACATTTACCCCCGCTGCCTCGAGCATTGTCGGCATTATATCTATCGTGCTGACTATCTCTGAATATTCGCTTCCTGCTTTTATTTTTGCGGACCAGCGAATTATGAGGGGCGTACCTGTTCCCCTGTCGTAGCAGGTCATCTTGTTTCCAGGGTAAGGCGGCCCATTGTCACTGACAAAGGCGACTATGGTGTTCTCTTTAAGACCCTGTTTGTCCAGCTCGTCCAGCACCTGCCCTATCATCTTGTCCATCTTCATTGTCTGGGAATAGTCCTTTGCCAGGTCAAGTCTTATTTCGGGCCAGTTCGGCAGGGTCATGTAATCCGGGACCTTTATTGCATTCGGATCCACTGGAAATTCAGGGTCGAATTGGAATTCACCGGAGTCATCCCTGTGGTTGTTCATGTAGTTGACCTCGAGATAAAACCTGTTGTCCCTGTTCTGCCTGATGAACTCGAGTGTCGTCTCCATGTTTTTGATCCACATGTCTTTTGGCATGAATCCCGACAGTCGTTCCCCGTAGCCGTAAAATGAAGTGGGCAGATAAGGAGCTACATGCCACTTTCCAGCAATGGCGGTGTTGTAGCCTTTCTTTTCCAGCAGAGAAGGCAGAGTTGTATAAAAAGGCTTCAGCTGCTTGAGTTTGTATCTATGGGCCAGACCATCGACGCCGTTTGTATGGGGATACTGGCCTGTTATTATGCTTGCCCTCGAAGGAGAGCAACTCGAGGCCACGACAAAGTTGTTGGTGAACTTGATCCCTTCATTTGCAAGCCTGTCTATATTGGGCGTCTTGATCTGAGAATTCCCATAACAACCTAGGTCTCTCCAGCCAAGATCATCGGCTGTTATCAATACGATGTTGGGCAGGCTGGGGTCAGATGAAAATTGCCTTCTTGCACATCCCCCGAAACCTGCCAGGCTTATTGCCGCTCCCCCGGCGACCTTCAAAAAATTACGCCTGTCCACAAATCACCTCCGGATAGGGTCATCGAAAAAGGATAATGGTTCATGCCTTTATCTTTGACATTTTGCTTTTTTTTCAATTAAGGCCTTACACCAATTTTTTACCTATTCGCTCAACTCAAGTGTTGAGATAGTCTGAGCCGCAACGTCATCTTCGCTGAACGGCAGGTCGATCCATTCCTTGTTGCTGTACATCCATGTCTGGTCCTTATACCAGGGCGAGTTCACATTCTGGGACAGTGAATAGGTGGTAATGGTGCTCATCCGCGGGTATTCCTTGCCCTCGAAGCTGACGACCTGAATGTAGGTATTGCCGTGGTATGGATTGACATAGGCCTTCTTCGCAGGGTCCCAGTGGATGTTGATGACGCAGAACAGCCCCAGCGAATCGAGTCCGCCGTGAAGCGGTATGTTCTCGCCGCCGCGCTCCACATACTGATGTTCGCGGAATGAAGAATCAAGCGGGATGCCAAGGCTTTGGAACTCCTTCAAAGTATCATCGACGGCCGTCCACACCCTGGGGTTTAGGATATTCAGCCCCCTGGGTGTGCCGATGGGGTCCAGCACATTGAATGGATAAAGAAAGCCGGAAGTAAAAGGTACTCTTATCTCATATGTTGTCCCGGCAGGTATCAGGACCCCCAGAAGCTGCTCGGCGATCCGGCGGAAAAGCAGAGCGCCGGGGGAATCCAGGCTGTCGGTTCGATCCCACTTCCCGAGAATCTGAGCGGCCTGCCCGGCGGCACTGTTATTGGGTGCCATTATTCCAAGCAGCCTTACAAGATCATCAACCCACAGTTCGGCCAGGAGGTTGCGGTCACTGAACATGATCTCCTTCATATTTTCGTGGTTGAACCTGTTGCCTGCCAGACCATCCCTGCCTGAGAGCCTATCAGATATCAGCGTATGGGCCATGCGTGTCCGCAGGCTCAACTGTGAATTTTCGGTGCCTATGATGCGGTCAAAGCCCGTGATATGTTCATTCGGGTTTACCAGCCAGTAGCTGTCGTTGCTGTTCAAGACAAAATCGTTCCTGAAGATCGATGGGAGCCTGGATATGCCCATGATGCCGGGGACTATCGCATCGGCATCCGTGTCAGGCATACACTCTGAGTTGCTCCCGTTAAGTATGGGAAGTCCCATGAGCCTGAACGTCAGCTGACCCAGCGCAGTGCCGCAGGCTGTCGCCTTCCTGTCGGATACGTTAGGCACCACGGTAATGTCACCATAGAAGGCCTCCCCGCTGGAATCGGCGGCAATGGTATTGGCCCATGGGATGGCCTGTAGTTTCTCAAGTACACCTTTCACCTCATGAACGTCTCTGACCTTGCCCATTTCAATAAAATGATTGATCGCACGCAGGTTCCCCTCATTCGGGTCGAAGAGCGCATAGCCGCTGGATGAATTCCAGGAAAGGATTTCCAGATCCATCAGGGCCGTGCACATGGGGCCGAAGCGTGTTGTGTAGAGTGTGCGCCGCAGTTTGACGATAGTGCCGTCATTCTTGAGGACCTCGATTTCAAGCGGCCAGGCTTTCATCTGCTCGACCTTGCCGTCCACCCGGTAGCCATATGTACTGACAACGTCGAGCTGGATAGGGACGAACCGGAACGCCGTTGAAACCGTGTGCGACCAGGCCACATTTCTGTTGGCGCCAATAGCGATAAGCGGTATTCCCAGGAAGCTTATGCCAGTGACGTCATATTCCCCCGGAATGGTCATATGGACCTGGTAGAAGCTTCCTGAATCGAGCCATCCCATGTGCGGATTCCCCAGCAGCAGACCTCGTCCGTTGTCTGTTGCGTTTTTGCCCACGGCAATGGCGTTGCTGCCCATATCCGGCCGCAGGCTGGCCGCCAGCAATGATACTTCCTCACTGCCTGAATTAAGGATATTTGCAAGCTCTTTAGCTGATGAAGTGTTTTTCGGGCTTGCATGGCCGATACCGCCGATTGATACGGTCGACCCAGCCATCATATGGATCATATGGCAGGCACGGTACACATCGAGCTCTGTGATCTCTCTGATCCATTTCGCATCACTGCAGACAGGGTCAGTGACGGTTTCTGCCGGGTGGTCTCTCAAATAGCGATTATATCCGGCTGCATACCCTTTGATCAGAGCCCTGACTTCAGGTCCCGGCCCCACCGGATAGGGAGCTGCGATGATTTTCTCAACAACTCCACGGGCCTTAAGCAGCTTGAAGAAGAAGTCGCTGTCAGAGTTTTTGAAAGCCATCGCATTTCCCGGGAAATAGAAGGTCCCATCAGGACCGAAATATTTCGAACGCTCGCCGCTTACGGTTACATATACATCGGCAAGCCTGCAGATATTATCCTCAGCCGCGGCATAGGCATAGCCGTAGCCAAGTCCAGCCCAGTTGTCAGCCTTTATGTGGGGTATTCCGTGTGCCGTGCGGCGGATCGTTGCATGTAAACCGCTCTCTTCAGAGAGCTGAGATGCACCTGCCGTGCTGCCATCTGAGTCACCACTGCTGCTGCAGCCGGCTATCAGGATTAAAATCCATGCACCCAGCAAAAATTGAAGGATCGACTGAAAATGCTTCTCATGGGTTGCTGCTGATTTTGTCATACCTTAATGCCTCCTCAATAAAGTCATTTTTCTGAATATGGAACTGAAGAGAGCATATCAATACATCACATAATTCTGATCACAGTTCTAACGCATGGATAAATAACACTGCATATTACAAAAAACGTCATTTATAATTATAGTCATTTTCAAGATAAAATAGAAGTTCGAATTATTCATGACTGCATGGCAATTGGTGTCTCTTGATACAATTATTAAAAAGTAATGGTGTAAGGTGTCTTGTTGCAGGCAGTTATGCGCTCGCAATCCATGCATCAATATAAGATAGAAAATGGCACAGCAATGATTTAGCCGTTCTTGACTATCGATGAAACCCGTCTTGGATAAATAAAAAATGGGGAAATAAATAACTCTCAGTTCATATGCAACAAACCGTGTTCTGCGTTATAACGACGTATATCAAACATTTGTAAAGGTTCAAGGCCAGGCACCCAAGGTTCATGATAGTTTCATGAGATTAGTCTTGCTAGAGGGGGCAGCCAGGGAATTGACAAAATTTGTTTATTGTCGAGACGCGACACCTTAAGAAGCATTTGTTTGCAAAAGCCATTCGACAGCTGAAATCCATGTGATACCGGCAGGCAATCCCGTTGGAGGAATTGCATCAAGAGTTATAAGAATTGGTATTGAATCTGGATACTCTTTTGAGGCAGACTGAAGCGCTCTGATTTCTCTACTGAATGTTTCCTTATCAGTTATATCGGAACAGGACTGAATAAGTTGTATTTTTTTATCAGGAGTCTTTACCAGAAAATCAACTTCATATCCTTCGGCAGTCTTGAAGTAATTAACAGTGCAACCACGTCTTAAAAGCTCCAGCATGATTGAGGTTTCCAATCTGCTCCCAGTATTCTTTTTGCCGGAAACGTCATAAATGGATATCAATCCCGGATCAACAGGATATGCCTTCATGGGATTGACCATGCGCTGTTTTTCTGAAGAAGTGAAGATCGACAAGGTATGTATCAGAAACGCATCTTCAAGATGGGCTAAATACTCATGAAGTGTATCTTTGCTGACCGATAACCCTTGAGACTTCATCGTGTTGTACATCTTGTTTATGCTGAAAAAACCGGCGGCGTTCATGAGCAGATGTCTTATCAGCCATCTCAAAGCTGTCGGGTTGCTGATGCTGTGCCGTTCAATAACATCCCTCAACAGTGCAATATCGATGTATCCGTTTAGAAGTGTCTCTCTGTCTCTTGCCGATATACCCTGAACTTCAGGAAAACCGCCCTGTTCAATATATTCCGACAATTTTGAATTGAGAAGCGTCCTTGTCTTCTTTGACATTGATTCCCATGAATCAGCAGGCTCAAGTCCATTATGGCGGAGATATTCCCTGAAACTGAATGGAAACAGGATCGATTCAAGCGCTCGTCCTCTCATTGAAGTGGCGATTTCACGGCTCAAGAGCTTTGAAGAAGAACCCGATAAAAATATCTCAATCTTTTCTTCATCGAGCAACCGTCTTATAAATGTTTCCCATCCCGATATTCTTTGAATTTCATCAAGGAAGAATGCCACGCCTTTAGTCCCTCGACTGCCAGGGTTATATTTGAAATACTCCTCGACTATCCATTGAAGGTCTGAGGTTTTCATTTCATCCAGGCGTTCATCTTCAAAGTTCAGATACAGGAGATTCTTTCTAGGGATGTCTTCCCCCAGCTTTTTTGAAATTATCTGCCACATCAGTGTAGTCTTCCCGCTTCGCCTCATGCCGATAATTGCAACGGCCTTACCCTTGATTCCCGGCAAATACACGTCTCTTTCTGTAAAATCCGGCATGGGCGATGATAGGGAATCCAGTATTTTACTGGAGATGACTTCTTTCATATTGTCCCTCAATCAAGGACAATATATAGATTTATTGGCCTTATGTAAAGTATAAATTAAAACACGAAAACAAAGGCCTCTCTCAATTGTCTGCCGTATCAAGCATTGTATGGCCTGGTACCCTTGCATTTCGGAAAAGATGAACATCCCCAGAATTTATCTCCGGCGTGATTCCCTTTCTTTGCTGTGCGGATAACCATCGAATTGCCGCAGAAGGGGCACCGGATATCTTTTGATTCTGCTTGAACAGGCATTTGTCCTTTTTGAACTTCTGTTATCATCCTAAGCAATCCTGTGCCGTCAATCAATTCAAGAGGTTTTCCCCTTGCAAATGTCCGGGCCTCCTGGGTGAAAATGCCGGATGAGATGACAATACCTTCTGAAGCGCCTTCCGCAATCACCACACCATAGAGCTCCCTTACTACTTTCACTCCGACTTTTCCCATTTTCCATTGCTTGCATTGAACGAAAATTTTCTCTGTGCCCTTTTTCAGGATGATATCAACACCGCCATCAGCTCCACCGGTTGTTTCGGTTACAATATATCCTTTTCTTCTGTATGCTTCGGCAACAAGGCTTTCAAACTCACGCCAGCTGATGCTCCGGATTGAATTCATGCCGTTCTGATTCTCAAGCAAGGATCTCCTTCTAAAGGCATCAAAGGCCAGAAGTGCGGCACATATTAAAAACAGCACTGATAAAAAAAAACCCAGAAGAGGTACGGCACGACCTATGAGCCTGAAAGAACTCGGTGACATTAAGGATGGAATCAAGTAATGAAAAACAGGGTAAGCCAGAATTGCCATAATCAGATATGCCCACCATGGGACCATTGCCACAACTGACCTTTTTCTTAATGCCATACTGAGACCTCCAAAACAAAAGGAACCTGACTTTGGTTCCTTACAAATTGATACTTTACAAATTATAAAGCGCGTCAGAACAATGCAGACCGAGAAGCGACGAAATCGAGGAATGAGGCGTCCAAATCAGCTGATAAGCTGATGAGCTAAAAAGCTGTTAAGCAGAATTTAATGAGTTAAAGGTTTTAATTGCTTAACAGCTTAATAGCTTAATAGCTTAAAAGCTGGAATTATCCTATTACAGCTTCAGTGAAAGTTAATACTTCGACACCCTCCTGATTCGTCACCTTGAGTGCTATAGTCGCCTTCCCGTTCGAAACGTCTGTTATCGTCGCCTCGGTCGTTATGACGTCCGCTAGATGGACCGGCTTGGCGAAACGGCACTTGTACTTCTTCAGCATTCCCGGATCGCCGGTGAAATTCGTTATGGCGTTCGCTGTGAATGCCAGAGTGCAGAGCCCGTGAAGAATCACGCCGCCCAGGCCCACCATCTGCCCGAATTCGGGATCGATATGAATTGGGTTGAAGTCGCCTGATGCGCCCGCATAAAGTATTGTGCGGTACCTGTCCACTTCTTCTTTTGCAGTGAAGGTATCTCCAGCTTTAAGGTTCTTAATGTCAACAGCCATGACTTACCCCCTTTTCCTTATTGCAAACGTATAGGTTGCCTTGCAGACATCGATACCGTTCTGATTCTTTGCCAGCACCTCGAACGATACCACATCGAGCTTTTCCTTGTTTTCCACCTTCGAGATAGTACCCCACGACGTCATCACATCACCGGGCCTGACCACCTCGAAGAATTCGAACGCCTGCTCTCCGTGGACAAGCATTGCGAAATCTATCTTCAGCTCAGGATCAAGAAAGAAAGGCCCGCACAGAAGCCCCGAATAGACAACCGCAAACGTGGGAGGAACAATCAGGCCGCCGTATTTGGTGCCCTTTGCAAAATCCTCGTCAAGATAATGCGGATCATTGCTCTTTATCGCATGAGCATATTCTTTTGCCTTTTCCTTGCCCACTTCATAGGTCATGGGCCCGTATTTCCGGCCAGCAAACTTTGCATCAAATGACATATCCTTCCCCTCCCTAAAGTGATAATTAAGTATTCAGCAGGCAGGCGTCAGTGGAAAATCAGAATCATTTTTATTCTGTCTCCTGACTCCTGTCTCCTTACTCCTATCTTTTTTATACCCCTTTAAACTTATCCAGTTCGTTCTTCGCTATGACTGTGCGGAGAACTTCCGACGTGCCTTCGCAGAATTCGCAGAAACGGGCATCGCGGTATAGCCTTTCGATTTCAGAGCCCTTCACGTAGCCATGCCCCGAAAAGACCTGGGCCGCCCAGTTCGCGATCTTTGTGACGGCTTCGCCTGAGAACACCTTCGCGCATGCCGCAAGTATCTCGGCCTCTTTCTCCTTATTGTTGAACGCCCAGGCGGCACGCAAGCCAAGTGCCCTTCCCAGGTCGTTGAACGTGAACATGTCGGCCAGTTTGAAGCCAACTTCCTGAAATGCGCCGATCGGCTTTCCGAATGCCTTCCGGGATTTCGCCCAGGCTGTTGACTTTTCCATGCAGGCCGTCCCTATGCCAACGCTCAGTGCAGCAACACCTATTCTTCCCATTTCGAGGATTCTTGTTACCTGTTCGATCCCCTTTCCCGCATCTCCACCAAGAACACCGGCAACAGTGCAATTTTCCAGATTCACGGGTGCAACCGGGCATCCGCATATGCCAAGCGTCTGAACTGTTTCTCCAACTTTCAGACCTGATGCACCTTTTTCGACGATAAACATTGATGCCTGACCTGCATTCCTGTCAGTCCAGGCAAGAATCAGGAATATGTCTGCAATAGGAGCATTGATGACAAGGTCCTTCGTACCGTTAATCTTCCATGCGCTGCCGTCCATAGAGGCTTCAGCTGAAATCGAACTAAGGTCGCTCCCCGCACCGTCTTCGGTATATGCGACTGCGCCCGTGATTTCACCTTTGATAAGCGCATTCAGGTATTTCGCTTTCTGTTCAGTCGTCCCGAAGAGAGCAATCGCCCCGGCACATCTGAAACCGGTAGTCCTCGCGCTCAGCCATGTTGCTGCGCATGCCTTGGCAAGTTCTTCGCCGACCACGAAATGGCTTATAAGGTCAATACCGGACTCACTTATTCCCGGAGCCAGCAACTCTGCGTCAGCAAGCTTTTTCAGGTTATTCTTCATTATATCTGCCGCCTCGGTCTTTGAGGCCGTATCAAGTTTCGCAGCATTCGGGGCTATCTCTTTTCCTGCGAAATCAAGCGCTTTAAGCTTGAGAAGTGCTTCACCTTCTTTAAGTTCATAGTCTATCATTATACACCCCCACTACATAAGCATGATGCGCGAAACTATCATGCGCATGATGTCCGAAGTTCCTCCACCGATTGTCCCGAGCCTGGCATCGCGGTAATTGCGCTCGACCGGGTATTCATGCATGAAGCCGTAGCCGCCGTGCACCATGACGGCATCCGTCGCCATTTCGCAGCCCATGTCGCCGACATACATCTTGTTGACCGCTGCAAGGAGAGGATTCAGCATCTGCCCGTTGTCCTTGGACGATGCGACACGGTAAATAGCCAGCTTTGCCGCTTCGTTGAATATTTTCATGTTCGCTATCCTGTTCTGCACTGCCTGGAATTCCCTGATCGGCTTTTTGAACTGGACACGGTCGTTTGCATACTTAGCGCATGCATCAAGCGCGAAGAACCCTGTTCCGAGGAACGGTGCAAGCAATGTGCAGCGGTCCCATTCGACGGATGAGAGCGCCATGTTCCATCCCTTGAACTCACCGCCCAGGCAGTTTTCAAGCGGGACTTCACAGTCTTCGAAAAAGACCTCGCACGTGGTCGAGCACTTGCAGCCCATCTTGTGGAAAGGCTGTCCTGTGGAAAACCCCTTGAAATCCTTTTCTACGATAAAGGCGGTAATCCCCTCATGCTTTTTCGATTTATCCAGTGAAGCATACACAACCATGACCTGTGCGACCGGGGCATTTGTTATGAACGTCTTGGAGCCGTTCAATATATACTTGTCACCCTTTTTGACCGCCGTAGTCCTCATGCTGGCGGCATCCGACCCGGCACCCGGTTCGGTAAGCCCCATGCAGCCTATCCATTCTCCAGTCGCCAGTTTGGGTATGTATTTCTGCTTCTGCTCTTCGGTCCCGAAATGATAAAGCGTCGCTGCGCAGAGATATGTATGTGCGCCGAGAGCCAGCAGATGGCCGCCGTCCACGCCCGCATGCGCAAGGGCTTCGCCCGAGAGGCAGCATGAAACGATGTCAGCGCCCGAACCGCCGAGTTCCTCCGGAAAAGGCAGGCCCAGAAGCCCCATATCACCCAGTTTCTTCCACACCTCGAAACTGAATTCACCCTTGAGATCAGCCTCCTCGCATAAGGGTGCTATCTCTTTTTTTGCATACTGATAGACCGTCTCCCGAAACATCTTCTGTTCGTCTGTTAACGTGAAATCCATTTATACCCTCCCGTTTTAGCTGTTAAGCTATTAAGCCCGTGAGCCGTTAATTAAAATCCTGCATGTATTCGGTTCTGCTTATCAGATCATGAGCTCATCAGCTGATTTTCTATTTTTTTACCGGCGTGAAATATTTTATGTCCATGATGTGGCCTTTTTTATCTTCATTCCAGACAGCCTTCACTTTCATGCCGTTCTTAACTGTTTTGCGCACGAGTTCCGAATCGGACAGGTCGATGCCGCCGATCAGGTGCAGGAAGTTGGAATCGGTTCCGTCAAGCCTGATAAGGGCCCCTATGAAAGGCGGCTTTGTGGGCATACCGAAGTATTCATATTCGGTCAGAGCCCAGGCGACAATGGCGCCTTCCTGGGCAACCTCGACAAAGCTGTGAACTTCCACGAAGCAGCGGGGGCAGTATGAACGTGCCGGCACAAGTATCCTGCCGCATTTAGCGCATTTGCTGCCGAGGATTTTTTCTTCCTTCATTCCGTCAAAAAACTTTATCCACGTCGGACCATAGGCAATTTCATAGTCGACCGATATTTCATCTGTTACGACATCACATTCTTTTCTCATCTGTTCCGCCATCACACACCCCCTAACGCACCGGCTCGAAGTATTTGATGTCGAGCATATGGCCTTTTTTTTCATCACTGAAGACGGCCTTGACCTTGAGGCCTTTTTTAAGCTTCTTGGACAGCGTCTTTAAATCCGATCCTCCAATCAGATGCAAAAAATCGCAGTCAGTTCCCGCAAGCCTTATCAGCGCCGTTATAAAAGGAGGTTCAGACGGTGAGCCAAAAAAGGGTTTGTCCGTATAAGCCCATGAAACGACCTCACCTTTGCCTGAAAGCTCGACCCATTTGTCCATTTTGGCAAGGCATACGGGGCAGAACGAACGTGCCGGAACATATGTGCGTTTGCATTTCGGGCATGTATTCGCCAGGATTTTGCCTTCTCTCAAACCGTCATAGAATTTTGTTATGACAGGACCCGCCCCGTATTTATGGGGCAGCGTCATCGTATTCATTATTGTTTTGTATTCTTTCATGGCATCCCCCCTATTTCACCGAGCTTACGATCATGACACCGTTATACTGATCGACTCCGCCCATTGCATGGGCCAGTGCTGTCTTGGCATTTGGAATCTGATGTGCCCCGGCCTGGTTTGTCACCTGCAGGGCCGCCTCGGCCACACGGTTGAGCCCCGTCGCACCGATGGGGTTTGTGCAGAGAGTACCTCCGGAAGGATCGCATGGCAATTCGCCTTCTCTGGAGAATACGCCTTTGAGGGTGTGGTCGCATGCGGTGCCGAAATCGCAGAAACCGAAGCATTCATAGTAGAGCAGTTCCTGGAAGGTGAACGGATTATAGACCTCAGCCACGTCGAGTTCTTTGCGCGGGTTTTTGATGCCAGCCATATTATAAGCCTGTTTCGATGCCTGTATCGCCGACTGCCAGATGACCTTGTCCGAATCGCCGAACCAGTATTCCTCGCCGCTGTAGCCTACTCCCTTTATCCAGGCCGCTTTTTTGCCGAGCTTTCTGACATACTTCTCGGACGCGATAAGCATCGCGCATGCACCGTCAGATGCGGGGCATACATCCCAGAGCCTTACCGGGTATGTGATTATTCGGGCGGTATTGACCTGCTCTTCGGTAAGGTGCTGTTTGATATGCGCGTGAGGGTTGTCGAATGCATCATTGTGATGGTCTATGGACAGCCTAGTCGCTGCGGCCCTGACCTTTTCTTCAGGGATGCCGAAACGCTTGGACCACTCCTGAGACTGCATGGAGAATATTCCCGGCGCGCCGGAGATGAAATACTTCTGGTAAAACGGGTCGAGTATCGATGTCATGGTTGACTGTGAGTCGCCTTCGTTCATCTTCTCGGAACCGATTACGAGAACCAGATCGGCCATGCCGGATGTCACCCAGTAATAGCCGGTGATTGCTATCGATATTCCGGTCGAGCCGCATGTCTCGGTCTTAAGAATCGGCTTGCCTACGGCACGGAGCACATCGGCGAAATAAAAATGGGTAAGCGCCACCCCCTCCATCATTGAGGGCATGGTACCGAAGACGACACCGTCGACATCCTTGAGGTCAATCCCCGTATTCGCCATCAGGGCTTCGACCGCTTCGTTTACAAGCTCGGGATAATTGACGTCAAAGCGTTTGCCATGGTTTGTCTGCCCACTTCCGATAATTGCAACTGGTCTTCCCATAGCCGCCTCCTATGCGCCCACAATAGCAACTGCGTGGCACTGTCCGGCAAATCCGTGCGTGCCGTGCGCCAGAGCCGTTTTAACCTCTCGGTCCAACTGATGCTCGCCTGCCTGCCCTCTGATCTGAAGAACGCATTCGGCCAGCCGGTACAGACTGCGGGAAATATAGGGATTCATAGCGAGAGTCCCGCCCGATGGATTTACCGGCATTGCACCCGCCATTGATGTGGCGCCCTTATCGATAAGCTTTCCGCCTTCGCCCTTGCCGCAGAGCCCGAGATCCTCGCACCACAGAAGTTCCTGGAAGGCATAAGGTTCGGTTATTTCGAAGCAGTCAATTTCCTTTCTCGGATTTTTAATGCCTGCCATGTCATAGGCGCGCCTGGCTGCATTGGGCAGCTGACCTTTCAACAGGTCGCGGTCTCCTGGATAAAAGCTGTCCAGTGACGAACCATAGCCTTTGAGCCACACAGGTTTTTTCGTAAGCTTCTTCGCCTTTTTTTCACCTGCAAGAAGGATAGCGATTATACCATCGGACTTGGGGCCCGCTTCAAGAGAATGGATGGGGTCCATCGCCATCTCTGTTGCCAGTACGTCATCTACTGTGACACGCTTTTTAATATGTGCATATGGATTGCCGAGAGCGTTGCCCAAATTTTTGACAACGACTTTCGCGCACTGCTCCTGTGTGATGCCCGAGCGTTCCATATATTCACGCTTCTGAAGCGCTGCAGCAATTGTTTCGTTAAGACCTACCTGCCTCAAATAGAACGGGTCGGTATAAAAATGCGTTATAACGTCATTTTCGGGGTTTTCAGAACCCTTGCATACGCCGAGGACCAGCGCCGTTTCATAGTTTCCGCTCATTATCCGCATTGCTGCGTATGCAAGAGCAAAGAGACCCTCGCCGTCCTGTCGGCTGCCGTTTTTGAGTAAAGCCGCGCCTGCGTCCCAGTAATATGCATTTGCACAGCTCATGCCTGAATGGAAAACATCCGATGAACAGCTGATGACCGTCCCAAGCTCGTCGCGGCTTACGCCAGACTTGTCGAGAACCTCCTTGCAGACCCTGAACACTATGTCGAGAAAGTTCTCATGGCTTGGAGCACCTGCTGTCATGGCAACATCAACTATTCCTACTTTGCCTGACATGTTATCCTCCTTAAAAATCAAGTAGTCAGTAGACAGTAGAGAAACCCAATCAAACCTGAATTGATCCCCAACACTCTTTGTTAAAGAGCGTAAAGGAAAAGTTCGAGGTTAATGGTTCCTTCATCTCTCCTGTCTCCTGACTTCTTGTTTATCTTCCAATTATGTATCTGTATGGATCGACCTGTTCGCGAAGAATCGACAACTCGTGGTGAGTCGGAGCTTTTGTCTCCTTCATTTTCGGCACCTGTAAGAGTTCGAATCCGCAGTTTTCCTGAACATCCTTGAACGTATAGCCGGGATTGATGGACATGACCCTCATGCGCTTGCTCTCGGGTTCAAAGTCCATGACAGCCATATTCGTGATTATCTTATAAGGCCCGGTTCCCAGAGGCAGACCGGCTTCATAACGAGAGTTGCCTCCCTTTATCCAGCCCGGAGTTGTGATAAAATCGATGTTCTCAACAAAGCGTCTTGCATCCTGGACGGTCATGACCATCATCTTCCAGCAGAAAGAACCGAAATCATTGGCCCCGCCGGAACCCGGCAGTCTCACCTTGGGCTTCTGGTGGTCGCCGCCTATTTTGGTCGAGTTGAGGTTACCAAACATGTCGATCTGGGCGCCTCCCAGGAATGTATAGTCGACAAAACCCCGGCAGCATGTCTCCATGATCTCAGCCATGCTGGTCGCCATGATGGCCTTATTGAATGTCCTCGAATCGCCGACCGAGATCGGCATCTCAGGCAGAATCGGGCTTACGCCGCCCGCCTCGAACATGATTACAAGATTCGGCGCGTGAGTCTTCTGAGCAAGCATGGCCGCCGCACACGGAGCACCAGTACCGACGCCTGCCGTGGCGCCGTCTTCGAGTTCGCGTGAGGCAACCGTAATCATCAGCTCCATGGTATTGTAATCAGCCATTGGTCACCTCCTTGTGAAGCATGTGCTCTTTAAGTCTGAGTTCGATAATCTTGTGTGTTCCGCCGTTGAGCTCTATATAGTCATAATGGTCCTTGCAGCCGTAGATATACTTCTGCATGAATGCCTTGAACCTCTCTGGGTCTTCTTCGGTCTGCATCCACTCTTTCAGATGCGGTTCGTCAGAGAAATATTCATATGCCATATTCCCAGGATATGCGCCGAAAGGCACTTCACAGACTGCGTCCACGAGCCAGTAAGGTATCTTGGTCGCTGTCGGATCGCGTCGTATCTCTTCATTGGGTATCAGCCTTTCGCACGTGATGATGAGCTTTTTGCTCGCCCTTGCAAGATCGTCATCGGCAATCATAATACCCTTTATGCGGCAGTTGCCGTATATGTCGGCTTCATGCACATGAATTATCGATATATCCGGATATAGAGCAGGCTGAAGCACGACCTTTTTGCCTGTAAAGGGACACTCGACTACCTTGCATCCGCTGTACTTGAATGTATCGGTTCCCATCAGGTTTCTGGTCGGTACGAACGGAACACCCATAGCGGCGGCCTTGAGCCTCGCCGCCAGGCTGTAATTGCTCCACTCCGTGACCTGCACTTTGCCGCTCTGCATATATCTGCGAGCGACATTTGAAAGCCCTCTTGCCTCAAGACCTATAATATAGGCTGCATCGCACCTGTTGAAAACCTCACCTGCCGCCAGAATCTGGAAATCATGGGTGGATGTGTGGCCTGCAAATCCCATGTTTTTTCTTCCCTGTCTGACAATCTCGTGGCATGCTGCTATCGGAGCTCTGTTCGCACCGAAACCGCCAATGGCGAGATATTCGCCGTCCTTCACGTATTTTTCAATTGCTTCTTTTAAGGGCATCAGCTTGTTTTCCAGCTTCCGTGACTTGTGGCGGAAGTGAAGCCTTGCCTTGTCCGGATCGGGATCCGTAAACAGCTCCCCAATTCCCTGTTCTAAAACGTCCACGTTAACCTCCTAAATAGTAGTGGTGAGTTATGAGTGGTAAGTGGTGAGAGGAATCTTATCTTTAACTCACCACTCACCACTGACTACTCATAACTTTCTTTCTTATTCTCCATCAACCGGATACATGCTTTCGATGATGTCCTTGTATTTATTCATGACGACCTTGCGCTTTACCTTGAGCGACGGAGTCAGTTCGCCTGTAGTCTCCGAAAATGTATTTTTGAGCACCCTGTAGTATTTTATGGTCTCAACCCTTGCGAGATTTGTATTGAGTTCTTGGACATGCTTATCAACAAGACTTAAGAACTCCTTCTTTTCAAAAAGCTCTTCTGGATTATTAAAGCTTATGCCGGCTTGTTTTGCTATTCGCGAGCTTTCCTCGTGGTTCAGGTTAAATAGCGAAACAAGATATTTCCGGTTGTCGCCGATTACTATGACCTGCTCGAACAGCGGGTCCTGCTTGAACATATTCTCAATATTCTGCGGCGCTATGTTTTTTCCACCTGCGGTTATGATAAGGTCTTTCTTGCGATCTGTTATTACCAGGAAACCGTCTGAATCGAGATGACCTATATCTCCACTTTTCAGCCAACCGTCTTCGGTGAAGGCCTCTTTTGTCTGCTCGGGCATTTTCCAGTAGCCCTGAATTACATTATCGCCCTTGATAAGGATTTCACCGTCATCAGCAATCTTTATGTCATTGCAGGGAAGAGGCTTTCCGGTCGTACCGAGCTTATAGTCTGTAATTGTATTGAGAGTTGCAGGCGCAGTGCTTTCGGTCATGCCGTAACCCTCGATTACAAATACACCTGCGGCATTGAAGAAATCCGCAATCTCGCGGGACAGTGGCGCTCCTGCAGCAGTCATCCAGCGGACACGTCCGCCCAGTGCCATTGCAACTTTTTTATAAACAAGATTATATGCGATTTTATACTGAATGTTCAGAAGAAGTGGAATCGACTGCTTCTTCTCTTTTAATTTGCTCACCTGAGCGCCAACTGTTGTAGCCCATTTAAAGACCTTCTGCATCAGAGGGGGCTGCTGTTTGACCTGTGCCTGTATCTTTGCATAGACCTTTTCGCACACACGTGGCACCGCCAGTACAATTGTCGGCCTCTTGGCCTGTATGTCTTCGACGATCGTGTTGAAATCCTGTGCATAATGGGCGGTAATGCCTACTTTCATGCCGTAGAAATGCCCGGCTATCCGCTCGAACACGTGGCAGAGAGGGAGGAACGGGACCGTTTCATCTGTCTCGTCAGCAGGGACAATCTTGCTCAACCCGTCAAATACAGCGAGAATATTCTTGTGCGTTATCATGGCGCCTTTCGGATGTCCTGTCGTGCCGGATGTATAGACGAACGTTGCAAGGTCATCCACACTTACATCGTCTGTAAGTTTTTCGAAAAGGCCCGGCTCTTTTTTGTCCAGTTCGGCGCCAAGCTTTTTTAGTTCATCGAAACTCATAAGCCTCTTATCATTCAAATCGACGCCTTTTGCCTCGATCACTATTATCTTTAACAACTCCGGACAGAGACCTATGGTATCAAGACCTTTATCGACTGCTTCTTTGTTTTCAGCAATGTAGACCTTTGCATCGGAATTGTTGTTTATATAACCCGCTTCCGATGACGGTACTGTCGGATATATGGGTATTGTGACCGCCCCTATTCCAATTATGCCCATATCGGACTCAATCCATTCAAGCCTGTTTGTACATAAAATTGAAACGCGGTCACCCTTCCTTACCCCAAGGCTGTATAAGCCCAGTCCGATTTCTTTTGACGATTTATAGTACTCATCCCAGGTGATGCCGCGCCATACACCATCTAACCTTTTTTCAGCGGCAAGTCTGCTGCCGAATTTTTTAGCCTGCCTCCTGAAAATTTGCCCCAGATTCTCCTTCATAAAGACCTCCTGTGAATTTGAAAGAAACCTCGAGAACGAAGCCGCTAAGCTTTTGAGCTGCCAAGCAGAAACCAGTCCGGGTTCCACTCATCAGCCCATCAGCTTATAGGTAGCTCAATCGTTCTATCTTCTGGTCGTACCCATTATTGAACTTGCTTCGTCAGGTGTCGCCGGTTCCCTGCCAAGAGACTTTGCAACAGTGACAGCCCATTCGACCTGCTCGAAGCTTCCCTTAGCAATTTCGCCATTGGGCATGCGGGTATTGTCTTCAAGTCCCACCCTCATATGACCGCCCATGAGGCAGCTCATCATATTTGCGGGGAACTGTTCAATACCGACACCGCAGGTCGTAAAATTGGCACCGGCCGGAAGGGCGTGGTACATTGTTACGAACGCATCAGGCCTGAAGGCCTGCCCGCCGACAACGCCCCATACGAAGTTGAAGTTCATGGGTTGAGAGAAAAAGCCCTGCTTCATTATAAGGAGAACATTGTCGAGACCGCCTATGTCATAAATCTCGATCTCGGGCTTTGTTTTCTGGGCTTCCATGGCCTTGCCGAAGTCCTGGAGCATGGTGAATGTGTTTTCAAAAACAAAGTCTATGAATACTGCGCCAGTTTTACGGTCAAGAACTGAGAAATTCATCGTGTTGGTGTTCAGAGATGCCATTTCAGGACTGACATGTACGATCTGGCTTATACGCTGTTCGGGCGTTTTGCCCATACCAACAGCCGAACTCATATTGACTATAAGTTTGGGGCATTTGGCTTTGATCGCATCATGTGTATCCTTGATCCTTGCATGGTCATGAGTCGGCCAACCGTCATCTTGACGCGCATGGACATGCACCATAGCAGCGCCTGAGTTATAGCATTTCTCGGCCTCGATTGCGAATTCTTCCGGGGTATAGGGAACCGAAGGGTTATTGTTTTTCATCGTGGCAGCGCCCGCCAGAGCAGCACAGATTATTACCTTGTTTTCAGCCATGTTAAGATACCTCCCACTTTTTTATTTTTTTATGCAGGGCGAAAGAATTTTGTTCTAACGCCCTTTTGTAATCAGCCCAAATTCATATTCCTGTAAAAAATGCCTGCATCATACAGGCTCAAAATGATCAAGATCTCTTATAGAATTCGTAGTCTCGGCGGCATAAACCGCTTTAACCCTCATCCCTATCTTTATGTCTTCCGGTGCAATACCCTGAACAATATGGGCGAAAGGCGTGTCCGCACCATCAACCTTGATAAGCGCAAGTATATAAGGCGGCTTTATGGGCAGGTGCTTGTCGCAGTAATTCACGATGGTATAGTTTGTAACCACGCCTTCATTCCCCAGTTCAACCCAGTTTTCATCAAGCTTTTCAAGATCTTTTTCGCAGTATTCTCTGGGCGGCACATAAACCTTGTTGCATTTGTTGCATTTGACACCAAGGATCTTCTTGGCATCCCTTACGGAGATTATGAATTTTGAACCGACACTGCCTGCAAAGTACTGATTCGGCAGGGCCATCTTTCCGTTCATTACAAAACATTCGCTTTTGTCTATTTCATTTTTTACTGCCATATCATGCCTCCCTAGTCATCGATTTCGAAATAGAGCAGGTCTGTAAAGCTTCCTGTCCTTTTTTCCGCCCAGACCGGTCTTATTTTCATACCGGGGCGGATCCTTTCGAAATCTTCCTTTTTGATATCGTGAGCAAAACTTTCACCTAATGTCGAGCCGTCCATAATCATGAAAAGAGCCGCATAAGGTGTCTGCTTTACCTTTCCGCTGAGAGGGTCAGGACTTGCAAAATACACCTTGTCAACAACCGTTACTGTCGCTTTAGGTCCGACCTCAACAAATTCGTCAACTCGCACTCTGCAGACAGCACAGACTTCACGCGGAGGTATCTGGGTTCTTCCACAGACAGGACATTTTGATGCAAAGAATTTCTTCTCCTTAAGGCCTTTGAACCATTTTCCCATGTGCGTGCCAGTGGCAAACCTCTGATTTATCGAAGGAACGCATTTCAGACTTATAAGCTCTTCTCCCCCTTTTTCATCGGCGCCAACGATCTCAAATTTGTTGAACAGCTTTGCTGTTGCACCGGCAGCCATCATGTCACCGTCTATCTTTACCTGACCTGCGCTGAATGCAGTACCCGGGTCAACCTTTCCCGTGTTTAGGCCGACAAATATGTCGGCAGCCATGATAAGGGTGACAGTATTGTCTGCATCTATGCCTTCTTTGAGAGTACATGTATTGTCCTTAATCACAACAGTCCACTTTCCGCCGTCGGCACCGGAGAGGTCATACCCTATCTTCATGTTGACGCCGTCAGCCTTGTCGGCCCTGAAGCGCTCAGGCATGCTTTCAACGATTGCACTAGCCCTGATAACAGGTTTAAAGGGTGTAAAAGCCTTTGGTAAAACGTTTAGAAGCGCGGTTATATCGCCTGTGACTTTAAGCCTGCCGGACGAGAAAGCCTCGCCTGTATCAAGTTTTCCCAGCGCCCCGCCAACAAAACCTTCGGCATCGGTATTCAAAGTCACCGAACATTTCGGCAGGTCGCCTTCAATCTTCTCAACTTTCAGTGCTGCATCTTTTATTGTGACTGCCCACTTCCCGCCGCCATCGCCGGTTATGTCATAACCTATAACCACATCGACTCCGGTTACACCTTCCGGTTTAAATCGCTCTGGCATTGTTCCGAATATATCTTCCACTCTTGAGCCAAAATATTCAGCCATCATCCACCTCCTACCAGTCCAGATCTTTTTCAAGCATCATAAGCACCGTCCACAATGTTCCTCCGAAGCCCGAGGCAAGGGCATGCTTAACTTCGCGTTTGAGCTGATGCGGACCTGCATCTCCCCTTATCTGAAGCGCAGCCTCTGCAGGCCGCACCATTGCCGTTGCACCTATCGGATTTGTAGCCGTAACGCCGCCGGATGGGTTTAATGGAAGTTTTCCGTCGAGGTCCCAGTCTCCGTTTTCAAGCATCTTTATATGCTCATCACCTTCGAGCAGGAAGAATTCCCTGAGCCAGTCAAGACCCCACCATGCGGAAGGGTCATACATCTCGAATACGTCAAAATACTCAAGAGGCTCTTTTATCCCGTTTCTTCCAAAAAGATTCCTTGCAGCATAGTGATGTGTCATCTCCGGCTTTTCGATTCCGAAACAGTTGAAGGTCTCTTCGCGGTGGACCGTTATGTGGTCGCGTATCCATACAGGCGTCTTCTTGGCAAGCTCTTTTGCCTTTTTTTCGGTCGCAAGGATCATCACACAGCAACCATCAGACTGTGAACACATGTGGATAAGCCTCAGATCACCGACCAATTTTGGTGAAGTAGTCATGAGGTCATTCATCTGTTCGTATTCAAGACCGAAACGCCTGTGCGCACGAGGGTTGAGGCATGCATGCTTATCCATCATAATTCGATAGAGCATAGCAGCCTTTGTAGCCCTTTCCTCACCGAATTCCGCTATCATCGCAGTTGCAGTGGTAGCGGTAAGTGCGCCTGTCTGAAGATGCCTGAACCAGAGAGGATCCGCCATATTGGTGATACCTCCAGTCGTGTTACCCTCCTGCAGTTTTTCAAGACCGATTGCCATGACCACATCATACATACCTGAAGCGATCAGGTTATCAGCAGCGCACACAAGAGTGGCGCCTACTGTTCCACCGGTTGTCAGACGAAATTCGTCTTTTCCATATGCAAGCGTACCGAGCGAATGCCACATATCAGGCTGATGAACCATTTCAAAGAGCTCCATGTTGCCGTGGACGATACATTCTATATCATCCATAGTCACATTGCAGTCCGCCAGTGCGGCCCTGACCGCTTCATTGACCATCTCCACCTGATTCTGGTTTTCCTTGTGGGAAGAGTATTCAGTCTGTCCTATCCCGACTATCGCTACATTTCTGTTTTTCTTATGTCCCATGTCTCACCCCCTACTTTTCAAGAACAAGCACTGCATGATGCTGGCCTGCACCGCCGGTGGTACTCTGGACAACAGCACATTTGACGCCTTTGGCCTGGCGTTTGCCAGCCTTGCCCTGGAGCTGCAGCACCGCCTCAGCAGCCCTGTACATGCCGCCGATCACCAACGGTGAACCGCAAAGCATGCCACCAGAACGGTTTACATTGTATTTATCAAGCAAGCCTTCATCTATGAATTCTCCGCCCTTTCCCTCATCAGCCAACCCCAGGCCCTCAAGCCACATGGGCTGCTGGTATGCATAACAATCCATGACCTCGGCAAGTTTGATCGTCTTCTTCGGGTTCTTGATTCCGGCCTTTTTATAGGCGCGTTCGGATGCCTTCTTGAGCGCAAAGTTGTTCGCAAGGTCGCGGTCACCCAGGAAATAGCTGTCCATGCAGCTTCCAAAGCCTGTTATCCACACGGGATTATCGGTGAACTCGTGAGCCCTTTCTTCCGAAGCAAGGAGAAACGCCACCGCACCGTCGGATACGGGATAGATATGGTTTTTCCTGATCGGATCGCAGACCATCGGCGAATACATTACGTCACCGAGATCAAGCTGTTTCGTTTCATTCGCATAAGGATTCTTTGCCGCCCATTGATGTGCACGTACAACAACCTTGGCAAGATGCTCCTCGGTTATGCCGGACTTCGCCGCATAGGCCCTTGCCTGAAGCGCCGCAACATTAAGAAAATCCAGCCCTATCGGTCTCCCATAGAACGGATCATAGGCAAGGCTTGAACATAAAAGGCGGCTTTCAGGCTGGCTTTCCTTTGAGTGGCCAGCCATATAGACGACACTGTCATGGCCGGATAGTATCATGCTTGCGGCATAACCGAATCCGTTCAGGCCTTCCTGCGCCATCTTCTCCTCTCCCCTGTAATGCCCGCCGACCGCATCGGTAATACCGTTGTTTGAGATCGTCCTGGCATCGAACACGTCGTCGGAACAAGTTACTATGTTCCTGACACCATTTTTTTCATCGTAGGTGAAACCGGTCTGGGAACGTATGTCATCCATAACGTCTATAAGCATTCCTTGAAAACGCTTATACCAGATGTCCGGTTCAATTTTGTGCTGGGCAACTGCACAGATAGCAACCCTCTTCATTTCTGAACCTCCTTGGATTGTTATAAAGCCATCATGCGATGACCATTTTTCTTGCCGGCGTCCTTACATAGCAGCATTCAAAGTCGCCGTTTTTTATAGCCTTTATGATCGAGTCTTTTTTCTTCGTCGAATCGAGCTCTATCCATGCCCTCCCGCATCCGATAATGCTGTGGGAGTCATCGGTTGCAACCTTTGGATAGGGTATATCTTCAGTGTCGTATTCTTTTGTCAGAAAACCATGATGTGTAATCTCGACTGCATCAATGTTCAGACCCTTTGAAACATCTTCAATAGCCTCCAGGGTATGCCTTATGGAAAAATTATTTTCACCCGGATGATTGAAGGTATGAAGTATTTCCTTTTCGCCTTCAATACGGCTGACATGAACATAACCCCAGCGGGTGCTTACTGTAAGTTCAATTCCTGAAAAAACAATCATCTTGGTTTTTACACTTTTGATAGAATCACGATAGTTTGACTTCAAAAGATGGTCATGGTCGGTATATGCGATAAAGTCGAATCCCAGTCCTGAATATGCATCCGCAACCTGCTGATGGGTCAGCCTTCCGTCTGAGGAAGTCGTATGGATATGTATCTGGCCTTTCAGATGCATCGGCAGATACCCATCATTAAGTCAAACATTCTGACTGTTGCTTTGCGACTTGATTCTTTCTTGTCAAAGCACATACCAGATCTCATACCTTTGCCCCGTTTAGAAACACGCTTATGATAGCATTCGTGGCGCGAATTTTTCTGTCATTTGAAAGCTTCTCATTACCCAGCACTACAACAGACATAAAAGCTTCAATTGCACCCAGGAAAATATAAGTCAGGTAATGAGGCGCAACATCGTTTCTAAGAAATTTTTTCTTCTGTCCGATAACCATTATATGTTCGAACATCTCAAAGAGCTTCCTGAATCTGGAAAGCCCTCTTGCCGTATGGTACACCGAGCTTCTGGAAACTTCAGTCACAAAGATCGCCATCAGGTTAGGATTGGTCTCGTAGGTATCAAGGAAAAAATTCATTATATTTCTAAGCTTGTTCTCGAACTCATCTTCTCCCGCCTTTACCCGCTCAAGCATTTCGTAAAGATTTTTCCACCAAGATTCGACAATAACATCGAAAAGAACTTCCTTGCTTGAGAAATAATGATAAACAAGACCGTATGAAACTCCTGCGCGGTTGGCTATATCAGCCATTCGGGTATTGGCGAATGCCTTGTCCCTGAAGACCTTCAATGCAGCATCAACTATGATTTTCTGCTTATCATCTTTAGCCATAAAGGAGAGGGTAGCTAAAGTTGATTGACATGTCAATTTAATTTTGACATATGAGTCAATTTTTTTATTTCATTATGAAAATTCATTTACATTCGTACCGGCGAACTAAAATAAACCTGTACGATTGACAGCATCTTTATGATCTTATAGCTACAGTAAGCATATGATCAGCATAGATAATCTTTGGAAAACGTATGGGAAGCACATACTTTTTGAAGGTGCAAGCTTCAAGCTTAATCAGAAAGAAAAAGCAGGACTAGTAGGACGCAACGGACACGGCAAAACAACACTGCTTAGGATTATTACAGGCGAAGATGCCCCGGATCAAGGCTCTGTAACGATCCCGCGCAACTACCGCATAGGCTACGTGAGACAGCAGCTTAGTTTCACCGAAGACACCATAATTAAAGAAGGCATGAATGGCCTGATCGAGTCAGAAAAAGAAGATTCGTGGAAGGTCGAGAAGGTGCTTGCGGGCCTGGGTTTTCAGCAGTCTGACATGAACAGGAACCCTCTTGAATTTTCCGGCGGTTACCAGATCAGGCTCAACCTTGCCAAAGTGCTCGTTTCCGAACCTGACCTGCTGCTGCTCGACGAACCGACAAACTATCTCGACATCACATCAATAAGGTGGATTGAAAAGTTTCTTCAGGCCTGGCCACGGGAACTTATGCTTATTACACACGACCGTGGTTTCATGGATAAGGTCATTACGCATACCATAGGCATTCACAGGAAGAAACTACGCAAAATCCCAGGCACCACCGAGAAATATTACACGCAGATTGCCCAGGATGAAGAGATATATGAAAAAACAAGACTGAATGATGAAAGAAAAAGAAAAGAAGTCGAGCTTTTCATTACACGATTCAGGGCGAAAGCCCGGCTTGCAGGACTTGTACAGTCAAGGGTGAAGGCACTGGAAAAGCAGGAGAAGAAAACCAAGCTTGAAAATCTGAAATTACTCGAATTCAGTTTCAGAGAAAAAGAATATAATGGTAAATATGTCCTGAGTGCAAAAAACATAAGTTTTTGCTTTAATGAGGCTAATCCGCTGATTGATGGCCTTGATATCACCATCGGCGCACATGATAAAATTTGCGTTGTCGGCCAGAACGGAAAGGGAAAGACTACCCTTCTCCGGCTGATTGCAGGCAATCTCAAGCAGACCACGGGTGAATTTATCTGGAATAAAGGTGTTGAATGGTCTTTTTTTGAACAGACAAATATCGGCACGCTTGCTGACAAACGTACCATTGAAGAAGAAATAATGACTTCCGCTCCAGATATCGACAGGCAGACGGCAAGAAACATCTGCGGCGCAATGCTTTTTGAGGGTGATGATGCGCTAAAAAGAATTGCCGTTCTTTCAGGCGGTGAAAAAAGCAGGGTCATGCTTGGAAAAATCCTTGCAACTCCTGTTAATATGCTTCTTCTCGATGAACCGACAAACCATCTCGACATGGAATCCTGCGATGCCCTGCTGGCTGCAATTGACAGTTTTGACGGTGCCGTGGTTCTTGTAACGCATAATGAGATGTTTCTGCACGCTCTGGCAGAAAGGCTCATAGTTTTTCAGGATGGTAAATCTTTTGTATTCGAGGGCAGCTATCAGGATTTTCTCGATAAGGGTGGATGGGGAGACGAAGAAACACCATTAAAGACCGACCAGCCTTTAAACTATTCGGATAATATGCCAGGAAAAAAAGAACTCAGAAAGGCACGTTCCCGGATCATTACGGAACGATCAAAAGTGCTCAGACCACTTGAACAGAAAATGGAAAAAATAGAAAATGAAATTGAAACACTTGAAAAGGAATTGAAAGCAATAAATGAATTAATAGACCTGGCAACCAAGGAAAGAGACGGGAAAAAGATTGCTGAGCTTTCTGTCACTTTTGCCAGAAACGAAACCAGAATCAACTTTCTGTTTGATGATCTGGACAAGCTTACATCAGAATACGACAGCCTTAAGACAGTTTTCGAGGAAAGGCTGGACAGTATTATAGAGGATACTCCTTAAAACTAAATAATAATATTCTACATTACACGACAAGTATTGTTCCTCTCTTGAATGAAGATTCAGAACCAATCAGAAAATCCCAAGAACGGCTTTAACAGTCTCGTTACATTGATATGTATAACAGCTTAATAAATGACGATAACATACCAGTAACAATTAACAGCTTCTATTTAGGATCAAAATTTATCAGTCAGACATTAGAGCATTTTAATTTAAACAGTCTACAAAGTGGCTTCAGAAGCTATTCTGTGAGATATTTCTTATTGACAACGCCTTAATGGCATTATAATAAAAAAATATGGTTATTTTAATCGAATCTGAAACGACCCTTTTTCTGCTTGACCATCAGATAAGAAAGAGTAATTTACGTAAAAAAACAAAATAGGAGGTATCTGATGAAAAAATCTTACTACAAATCATTTTTAGTACTATTTATCGCACTGGCATTTGTTACAGCTGGTTGTGCAAAAAAGGCTGAACCTCCAAAACCGGTTGAAGAAGTAAAAGCTCCTGTTGCAGCGCCTGCCCCGGCGCCGGAAAAACCGAAAGAAGAAGTAAAGATTCAGACACAGGCCCCAATCCCAAGTCTCGATGATGAAATCAAGGCCCTACAGGAGAGGAACATTTATTTTGATTTCGATAAATTCGATCTGAAGCAGGAATCGCAGGATATATTGAATCAGAATGCCATCTTCCTCAAGGCATATCCTAATGTAACAATTCAAATAGCCGGGAATTGTGATGAAAGAGGCACTGTAGAATACAACCTGGCATTGGGCGAGAGAAGGGCGAAAGCAGCCATGGACTTCCTTGTTACTCTTGGCATAGAGAAAGAACGCATCTCCACAATAAGCTACGGCAAAGAGAAACCTCTAGATCCGGGACATACGGAAGAAGCTTGGGCCAAAAACAGAAATGATCAGTTCGTAATAATTAACAAATAAAACAGTTAACAGGACAACAAAAATAAAAATTTAAAGGAGATAGCGGTATGAGTAAGTGGATCAATCTAGCAGTAGCATTACTTGTTGTTTTCGCAGTATCAGTTTCATTGGGTTGCGCAAAGAAGGAAGAGGCACCGGCGCCAGCAGCAACAGAGCAGGCTATTCCGGCTCCTGAAGCAGCTCCGGCTCCTGAAGCAGCTCCGGCTCCTGAAGCAGCTCCGGCTCCTGATGCAGCTCCGGCTCCTGATGCAGCTCCGGCTCCTGATGCAGCAGCTCCAGAAGCACCACCAGCGAAGTAAGAGATCATTAATGCAAAGCCCCCTTGTTTTTTAAAAGCAAGGGGGCTTTTTTTGTCTGGATTCAGTATTGATTCATCATTTTTTTCTGCAATATACTCTATTGAAATGATATTGAGGCATTAACAGTTCATTTACATTTTTCCTTAAATCAGATGTTGTGCCGCTTCTTGATATGCTCAATAAGCCCACCATCTTCCACAAGCTCTTTAATAAAATCAGGCAACCTGTTGGAAATGTACTTTTTGCCCGTTGTAATGTTTCTGATTACTCCCTCATCTGCATTCACATCCAAGATATCACCTTCTTTAATGTCCCTTGAAGCTTCAACAGAAATTAATATGGGAAGCCCCATGTTGAAGCTGTTCCGAAGAAATATCCGGGCAAAGCTCTCTGCAATAACACAGCTTATACCTGCGGCTTTGATTGCTATCGGTGCATGCTCCCTGGATGATCCGCAGCCGAAATTTTTTCCGGCTACAATAATATCTCCATCGCTAATTTTTGATGAAAAATCAGCGTCAGCATCTTCCATGACATGCAGTTTCAGTATATCCGGGTCAGAATTGTTAAGATATCTGGCTGGAATTATTGCATCCGTATCTATATCGTCTCCGAAGACAAATGCCTTACCCTTCATCTCGCTAATCATTACATCACCTCCACGGGTGATGATATTTTGCCTGTAATTGCTGATGCGGCGGCTATTGCGGGTCCGGCAAGATAGACCTCGCTTGTCCTGTGCCCCATTCTGCCTACAAAGTTACGGTTAGTGGTTGAGACAGCGCGCTCTCCTTCCGCTAGAATACCCATGTGCCCGCCCAGGCACGGTCCGCACGTCGGCGGTCCAAGCACTGCACCCGCTTCAAGGAATATCCTGAGCAGCCCTTCTTCCTCCGCTTTCAGAAACACTTCAGGAGTTGCTGGAAGGACAATGCAGCGTACATATTTGTCAACACGCTTATTCTTCATAATTTCTGCAGCGATTCTTAAATCTTCAATCCTGCCGTTTGTACACGAACCGATTATAACCTGATCGATTCTGATAACACCTACCTCACTTATCCCTCTTGCCTTTTCAGGCAGATGGGGGAACGAAACCTGGGGTTCGATATTTGCACAATCATATTCATATACCGATTCATAATTTGCATCTTCGTCGCTTTCATATATCGTGTATGGCCTCGTCGCCCTGCTTTCCACATAGGAAACCGTCTTCTCATCGGCCTGAATTATTCCTGATTTGGCACCAGCCTCTATCGCCATATTTGCAATGGTAAGCCTTCCACTCAGATCAAGCGCATCTATTGCCTCGCCTGATATTTCCATTGTCTTGTAAAGTGCACCGTCAACTCCTATCTTTCCGATCAGGTATAAAATGAGATCTTTGCCTCCGACCCAGGGCATTAGTTTACCGTTAAAAACAAATTTCATGGTCTCAGGCACCATAAACCATACCTGACCGGTAATCATTGCTGCAGCAATGTCAGTGCTGCCGACTCCTGTTGCAAATGCTCCAAGTCCGCCGTATGTGCAGGTATGGCTATCCGCCCCTATAACAACATCGCCCGGAAGTGCAAGACCTTTCTCCGGCAGAAGTGCATGTTCAACGCCGCAGTTTCCGCCATCAAAAAAGTTTTTTACCCCGTGCTTTCCTGCAAATTCCCTTATCAGCTTACATTGATTAGCCGAGTCTATATCTTTATTCGGAGTAAAGTGATCGAGCACGAATACGATCATGTCAGGATCATGCAAATCTTTAAATCCTGAATTCTCGAATTCCCTGATAGCTATGGGAGCGGTTATATCATTAGCCAGTGCATTATCTACAGAAAGGCGGATAAATTCACCCGGTACAATCTTCTTCCCTTCAATATGTGCGGACAGTATTTTTTCGGTTATTGTCATTCCCAATTGAGTATACCCCTTTGCCTGTTAGATACCTTTTCTTTTTTTTATAAATTCCATTTTATTAATCGCATTTATCAGCGCTCTTGCTGAAGCGACAAGTATATCGGGGTCAGCACCATGTCCTATTGACACCAGCTCACGGTCTCTCAGTTCAACAGCAACCTCACCCTGGGCATCTGTTCCGCCTGTTATTGAACTCACGCTGAATCTCTGAAGTTCTGCATTGTACCCGGTCATTTTTATGATGGTCTTGAACAGTGCATCTACAGGACCGTTCCCAAACCCAGCATCAAGCAAAACCTCCCCATCAACACTTAGCTGAACAGTTGCTGTCGGAATTGTTACTGTACCTGAACTGACGTTTATATTTTTCAATTCATATCTGTCCGGAATCCTGTAGATTTCTTCAATTACAATTGCCTCGATATCGGCATCATATACTTTCTTCTTCTTATCAGAAATCTCCTTGAAGCGGCTGAATACCTTTTTCAACTCGTCTTCATTGAGATTGTAACCCATACCCTTCAACCGGTTGTCCAAAGCATGTTTGCCGGAATGCTTACCCAGAACAAGCTGAGATTTACCTATCCCGACTGCTTCAGGTGTCATTATTTCATATGTAGTGCGTTCTTTCAGGAAACCATCCTGATGAATGCCTGATTCATGTGCAAATGCATTTGACCCTACAATGGCCTTGTTAGGCTGCACGGGAATACCCGTAATATGAGAGACAAGGCGGCTCGCCGGGTATATCTGAGAGGTATCGATTCCGTTTTTCAGGTGATACAGGTCTTTGCGCACGTTCATAATCATCACAACTTCTTCAAGCGATGTATTGCCCGCGCGTTCACCAATACCGTTTATTGTGCACTCGATTTGACGTGCGCCAGCCAGAACGGCAGATATCGAATTGGCTGTGGCAAGGCCCAGATCATTATGGCAGTGGACAGAAATAATTGCCTTATTGATATCTTTCACCTTGTTTACAAGATGTTTGATAAGGTTTGAAAATTCCTGCGGGGTGGTATATCCAACGGTATCCGGTACATTCAGAGTATCAGCTCCCGCTGCAATTGCCGTCGAGAAGACTTCAGCAAGAAAATCCCAATCTGAGCGGGTCGCATCCTCTGCTGAAAATTCTATGTTGGGAGAAAGCGATTTGCATAAACCGACGGAATATTCAACATGCCTTAAGACCTCATTGCGTTCCATTCGGAGTTTGTATTTGAGGTGGATATCCGAAGTGGCTATAAACGTATGCAGCCCCGGGTTCTTTGCTTCCCTCACAGCATCCCATGCCGTCATTATGTCCTTTTCTCTGGCACGGCAGAGGCCTACTATCTGCGGCTTTTTTATCTCGGCCGCAACTGCCTGTACTGCATCAAAATCTCCAGGTGAAGTTATAGGAAAACCGGCTTCAATCTTATCTACACCAAGCAATTCAAGCTGTTTTGCCACAATAACTTTCTCATGAACATCCATTGTGGCGCCGGGAGACTGCTCCCCGTCTCTCAGTGTTGTGTCAAATATTAGGATTCTCTCTTGGGATTGTTTCATCTATTTCCTCGCTTGCAGCCTTCCTGTTCCTTAAGAAAAGGTACTGGATAATATTAAGAATTACCCCGCCGATTACGAAGGTCATTGTAAGGAGGAAAGCCATCATTTCAGGCTGATAAGCTACAACCATAAGCAGTAGCACGCCTGCTACCAGTAGCTGGAACGGATGGGCCTTTATATAATTCACATGTTTGAAGCTCGGATATTTTATAGTGCTGACCATCAGAAATGCCAGGAAAAATACGCCTGCCAGGACAGGAACGCCTCTGATTGATTCAATAACAGAAACTGCATATGGAATATTTCGATAATCATTCATCGACCCGTAGACAAGCAGTATGCTGGCTAGAGTTACAGCTGCAACCGGGATAGGAAGGCCGGTAAATTTTGTCCCATCGCCTGATGTGTCAGTATTGAAACGCGCCAGCCTCAGGGCACCACAGGCAACATAAACAAAACTGGCAAGGAATCCCATCCTGCCGAATTCTGAAAGTTCCCACAGGTAAACCATTATTGCAGGGGCAACTCCGAAACATATTACATCGCAGAGGGAATCATATTCTTTTCCGAATGCAGAGGTTGAATTGGTTGCACGCGCAATTCTTCCGTCTACTCCATCGATGAAACCAGCCAGAACAATCATGATTGCAGCATTAAAAAAATTACCTCTCAGTGAAAACAATATTGAAAAAAAACCGAAGAAAAGGCCTATTGTTGTTACAAAATTCGGCAACAGGGGAATTCTGTTTTTCAACTCATCATTGTTCAGCCTTCTGAATCTTCTTCTTTTCATGGTCAGTTCTCCTGTCTGTTTACCTTTCTTCCATGTTTGAGCCATGGCATCATAGCCCTGAGCTTTTCTCCAACTTTTTCAATCAGGTGATCTTCTCCTTTCTTAGTCAGATCATCGAAAACAGGTCTCCCTGAAGCATTTTCATTGATCCATTCCTCGGCAAATTTCCCGTTCTGGATATCTGTGAGAAGTCCTTTCATCTTATCCCTGACATTCTTATCTATCAGGACTGGGCCTTTCGTAATGTCGCCATACTGTGCCGTATTGCTTACAGAATAGCGCATATTCGTGATGCCGCCTTCATATATAAGGTCTACAATAAGCTTCAGCTCGTGCAAACATTCGAAATAAGCAAGCTCCGGGGCATATCCCGCTTCGACCAGCGTATCAAATGCCGCCATGATGAGCGCAGTAACGCCACCGCACAGAACAGCCTGCTCGCCAAACAGATCCGTTTCAGTCTCATCTTTGAATGTTGTCTCGAGGATGCCTGCCTTACCTCCCCCTATTGCACAGGCATAGGACAGGGCCATATCTTTGGCATCACCTGAGACATCACCGTGAACGGCTATCAGCATTGGAACACCCCGACCTTGAGCATACTCAAACCTCACCATATGTCCAGGGGATTTCGGGGCAACCATGAAACAGCTTACCCCGGCAGGAGGAACAATCTGTTTATAACGGACATTAAATCCGTGTGCAAAGGCCAGATACATGCCGCCCCTGAGATAAGGTTCAATCTGTTTTTTATATATTCCGGGCTGAACCTCATCCGGTAGAAGGATCATTACAATATCGGACCACTTAACTGCATCACTTATGTCCATAACCTTCAGGCCTGCATTTTCAGCTTTTTTCCATGAACTGCTCTGCTCTCTCAACCCGACTACAACATCGACACCCGAATCCTTAAGGCTGTTGGAATGCGCAAAACCCTGAGAACCGTATCCAATTACGGCAACCTTTTTTGATTTGATCAGATCAAGATTTGCATCCTTGTCATAATATACCTTCATCATAGCTCTACTTTGCCTCCTTGCATTTCTCTTTCCATTACTACCGTGCCTGTTCTTATGAAATCAATTATTCCTATCGGTTTCAATATTTCTATGAAACCGCTCAGTTTATTTTTATCTCCTGTAAGCTCAAGTGTATAGGATTTAGGGCATATATCAACCACTTTAGCCCTGAATATCTCTGCAATCCTCAACACTTCGGCCCTGCTATCGTCTCTTGCCTGAATCTTTATCAACACCATTTCCCTTTGCACACAATCCTTGCCGACATAGTCGACAACTTTTATAACATTTATGAGTTTGTTGAGCTGCTTCTTTATCTGTTCCAGCACCTGTTCATTGCCGCTTGTTGTGATAACCATCATTGAAATCCTTGGATCAAGGGTCGGGGCGACGCTCAGAGATTCGATATTGAATCCACGGCCCGAAAAAAGCCCTGATACCCTGGTAAGGACACCAGCTTCATTGTCAACAAGTACAGATATTACATGTTTCATACCATCAATATCCTCTTATATCGTTCTCATACAAGCAGCATGTTCTTAATTGGGGCTCCTGACGGCACCATAGGATACACATGTTCATCCGGATCGACCCTGAAATCAACAAATACCGGCCCCTTGATTTTTAATGCCTGCTTAACAGCAACTTCTACTTCCGATGGTTTGTTTACATGAAATCCGTTCGCCCCGTAAGCTTCTGCCAGCTTTACAAAATCAGGGGAAAAATTCATGGCAGTATGAGAATATCTTTTTCTATAAAACAGACACTGCCATTGTCTGACCATACCGAGGTTACAGTTGTTGAGAATCATGACCTTCACATTAAGATTGTATTGCACAGCTGTCGCCAGTTCCTGGATATTCATCTGAATTGAGCCGTCTCCGGCGATATCGATAACAGTCCTGTCCGGAAATGCCGCTTGAGCACCAATTGCTGCAGGGAAGCCATATCCCATGGTCCCCAGTCCGCCGGAAGAAAGGAACAGCCTCGGTTTGTTGAATCTGTAGAACTGCGCTGTCCACATCTGGTTCTGTCCGACTTCAGTCGTGATTATTGCATCTTCAGGAGAAAGCCTGTCTATTGTTTCAATAACATTCTGGGGCTTGATCATTTGATCAGAGTAATCGTATTTAAGCGGCATATGTTCTTTCCAGTAATCTATTTCTTTGTTCCAGGGCTCGATCTCTCTGTGAAGTTCATCAACGTCTTTTGATCTGTTTTCAAGCAGAGCAAGCATGTCTGTCAGTACACTCCTGCAGTCGCCGACCACAGGCAGGTCAACTTTAACATTCTTGCTTATGGATGTAGGATCGATATCAATATGAATAATTTTTGCTTTTGGCGAGAATTCGTCGATCTTTCCTGTAACACGGTCATCAAATCTGGCGCCTATCGAAATAAGGCAGTCTGACTCATGTACGGCCATATTTGCATAATATGTGCCGTGCATCCCCAGCATCCCGAGAAAACCCCTCTCGTCTGTAGGGAATGCGCCAAGCCCCATAAGCGTTAATGCTACCGGTATATGGGTTGCGCGTGCAAACTCTTTCAGTTCTTCCGCAGCATTTGAAAGTATGATCCCGCCACCGGCATAAATTACAGGCCTTTTGCTCTTTATTATGGTATCAACGATCCTTTTGACCTGACCCGGATGTCCCTTATATGTCGGCGAGTAGCCCCTCAGGTGAACTTCTTCAGGATATTTGAATAATACCTGGGCATTCATCACATCTTTAGGAAGGTCGATTAAAACAGGACCAGGCCTTCCTGTCCTGGCAATATAAAATGCCTCCTTGATTATCCTTGGAAGGTGGTTCACATCTTTGACTAAAAAATTATGTTTTGTGCATGACCTTGTGATACCCACGATATCTGCTTCCTGAAAGGCGTCATTTCCTATCAGGTGTGTCGATACCTGGCCTGAAAACACGACGACAGGAATGGAATCCATGTATGCAGTTGCAAGCCCTGTAACAGTATTTGTCGCTCCCGGCCCTGAAGTGACAACGCAGACCCCGACATTTCCGCTTGCCCTTGCATAGCCATCAGCAGCATGGACTGCCCCCTGTTCATGCCTGACAAGAATGAATTCAATGTCTTTCGCATCATAAAGCATGTCAAAAATATCCAGGACAGCTCCGCCTGGGTAACCGAATACATGCTTCACTCCCTCGCATCTGAGGGATTCGATGAGCGCTAATGCGCCCTTAATTTTCGTCATGTTTTCCCCTTAATTTTTCAAGAAAAGATATTCTTTACTTTCTATGCATCCTTAGAATATCTTCAATTCGATCTTTGCCAGCAAGCTTGAGCTTTTGTATTTCTCTTCGTTTGAGTTCATCTTCTGCACTGAGATATTTCTTCTTGTTGAATTCTTCAAGTTTTACCTTGTAATCCAGGTGCTCCTCCCAAAGCTTTTTCAGTTCAGGACTATCCGGGATGATTTTGGTAATAAGTTGCAAGTCTTTTTCTTCCATCTTCTTCACTTCCTTTATTTAAGATGTTTTATTAGAAATAAACCATGTATTAGCCCTATGTCAACAAGGTTACCTGTCAGGTTATCAAAGAATTCCGAAGGTAAATCTGCTTTTTTAATAATATCCTATACTATAGAAAATCTTATGCTCTTTTAAGCTGCATCAAAACTCTACAGATAGGGTACCGTCAGCATTAAATGATTATGATTTTTTTTTCTTAGTAATTGATTTCTCTGCAGTCAACAAAGACTCCAGTCCTTTTGCATCTGCCCGGTTAAATTCAATTGCCATTCCATATGGTGTGGTTCTCACAACATGGCCTTGAGTCCAAACAACCTTGCCTATACTTTCAGCATCTATATCAATAAAAACATATGCACCGGATTTGCTCAGATTAGATACCTTAAGAAACATGCCGCTCATACTCAGATTGCTGACTCGCCCTATGTATGTTTCCGGTGTGTCCTCATAATACTGAGCCCTCAGATCAACCGACACTCTTTCGTATAATCTTTTTTCTTCCATGATGCCCCCCTATTGCAGTTAAAATTAAAAGATTTATATTAAATTCACAATAAAAGAATTATACTAATTGGGCAATAGTATATTTAAGGACCACTGAATGTCAATTATCACGGACAAGGAGATATAAAATATGGATGAAAGCTTAAGAAAAAAGCTCGATGCAATGTTTTTCCCGGAATCAGTTGCAATTATAGGGGCTTCGGATATCCCCGGGAAATGGGGATTTATGATTACGACTGCAATATTAAGCGGGGGATTCAAGGGGAAAATATACCCAATCAATACAAAGAAAGATCTTATCCTTGACCTGAAAACCTACCCTGACCTCGAATCGGTTCCAGACAAAATCGATCTGGCAATAATAACAATACCCGCGACACATGTAGCAAAAGCATTAGAAGATTGCATAAAAAAGGGGACTACATCGGTAGTGATAATCTCATCAGGATTCAAAGAAACAGGCGAAGAAGGTCTTAAACTGGAACATGAAATTGACGAAATAGCTAAAAACTCGGGCCTTGTGTTCTTAGGGCCGAATACGATGGGTTCAATATCAACTCATGCCGGTTTGACTGCAATAGGCGTTCCTGTATTTCCTGGCAAAGGCAGTCTCGGAGTTATTTCACAGAGCGGCAACATAGGCGTGCAAATTATTCAGTGGACCATCAACAGGGGCATGGGTGTCTGCTTCTATGCAGGGACCGGAAATGAGGCGATTCTTAAAGCAGGCACTCTTCTGGAATATTTTGGAGAAAGGGATGAGGTCAATGGCATTGCCATGTACCTTGAAGGTGTGGAAAATGGCAGGCAATTCATGGAGATAGCAAGAAAAACTACAAGGAAAAAACCTGTTGTTGCGCTTAAGACTGGCAGATCCAAGACGGGGTCTAAAGCAGCTCAGTCCCATTCAGGAGCAATGGCAGGGTCATTTGAAACATATACCGCCATGTTCAAACAAACAGGCATAATACAGGTCAAAAATCCTACCGAATTGCTTAACGTGGCAGGCGCCATGACTAACCTTCCGATTCCGAAATCCAACAGGGTAGGAATAATGAGCCTCGGAGGAGGCTGGGGCGTGGTCACCGCTGATGAATGTGAAAGTCGGGGTCTTGTCCTTCCTGCATTATCAGATGACATTATTGAAGAATTGAACAAGTATGTCCCGGCATACTGGAACAAGTCCAATCCGATAGACCTTGTCGGTGAAAACAAGCCCGAATTGCATTTAAAGGCACTGGAGCTCCTGGCAAATTGGGACATGATTGATTCCATTATTACTCTGGGCGTTGTCGGTACGCTTAAAATAGTTGAAGATTTCATACAGTCCCAGGAGAAGCTGCTCGGAAGCCTGTTTGGAAAGGAGCTCAAGCTTTCGATAATAAAAGACCACATTAAAACGGAAAACAGATTCATATCCGAAATGGCTCGTCTGCAAAAGGTGACTGGTAAGCCCATAATTGCAGTATCTCTCGGAGAAGGCATCCAGACATTGCAGCATACATCCTACGGACCAGCATTATGCCTTACAACACCTGAGGAGGCGGCAAGCATTCTGTCTTATATGGCAAGTTACAGTCATTATCTTAACAACTTCGATTAAAGTGATCGCAATATGCACAAGGAGAGCATGAAAAGCCTAATATCACTGCATTGACACATTTCAGGCCATACTATATAAAATAATTATGGAATTACTCATCAGTGCCAGTAAAATAGCTGAAAAAGTTAAAAATATGGGCATGCAGATAAGCAGGGAATACCAGTCAAAAAATTTACACATCCTTGTTATTCTCAAAGGCTCTTTCATGTTTGCTTCTGACCTGGCAAGAAATATTGACATCCCATTCCACATTGATTTTGTTAGAATATCGACATACGGAAATAAAGATAGACCCGATGCCAGGCCAGCAGTAACCATGGACCAGAAAATTGATATAAGAGGACAAGATGTCCTTGTAGTTGATGACATTTTAGATACGGGGCACACACTTTATGCCTTCAATGAAATGCTTGGCCTCTTGAACCCTAATTCTATAAAAATATGCACCCTGCTGGATAAATCATGCAGGCGTGAGGCGGATATCAGTCCCGATTTTTGCGGGTTCAAGATAAATGACGGTTTTGTGGTAGGATACGGACTGGATTATGCCGAAAAATTCAGGGGACTGCCTCAGATATATGTCCTCAACGAAGAGGAAATAAAGCAGGGATAAAATGATAATAATCTGCCCGAAATGCTCAAGTAAATTCAAGGTTGATGATGCCCTTCTGCAAAAGCAGGGAATCAGAATGAGATGCAGCGTATGTTCCAACATCTTCACTCTTGAAAAGGAAATACCCGACCTGGTTGAATCCGAACCGGACAAACCGGAAATGCAAGACATTCAGAAAAAACAAGACGAATATGATGCTCAATACGAATCCACTCCTATTGATACAGGACTGACATTCTCTGGAAACAACCAGCCTGCTGCCGATGAATCAGTTGTTGAAAAATCAATTATTACAAAAAAAGCCAAATCACAGAGCTTGAGAAATACCCTGACAGGTCTTTTTGTAATGATCATCATAGCAATCGCCCTGATACTCTCATACAGCAAAACCGGAAGTTTGAGGCTTTTTGATTGGAATAGCGAAAAATCATCTCAGAAGGAAGCTGTTTATCCTTTTTCAATAAAGGATACTGATACTACTTTCAAGTATCTCAACATCGAAGAAAGGGGTCAAATCCTGATAATAAAGGGGATAGTAAGAAAAAATGAGTACAAGCCTCTGAAATCTTTGCAGGTTGAAATAAGGATATATAGTAAAGAAAACAATTTGCTCGCCACCAAGACCGTGTATGCCGGAAGAGTACCGCTCGATACAGACTTTTTATTGAAAAAAGAGTCCGATATTGATGCCATGTTAATGGACAGCAGCAGCTCACTCGGTGTTCTTTCACAGGTTAACGAAATACCTTTTTCGGTTGCATTCTTCGGACAGCCTGTATTGAGCACATCATCGATCCAAGCTGAAGTAAAGGAATACGTTTGGCAATAAAAGATATCAGCTCTTCCGGTAAAATAATACTTGCACAGGCGCTTCTAATCTCTGCTACTCTTATTGGCAATTCCAAAGGAAGAAAATGGGAATCATAATGGCAATCGACTATGGCGTTAAAAGGCTTGGAGTTGCGATAAGCAATCCGGAGAAAACAATGTCCGTCCCGCTGACAATTATTGATGTGCGACCAGACGATTCTCATTATAAATCCATTATCAGTCTGATCGATGATTACAACGTGGAGGAGCTTATTATAGGCCTTCCTTATAATATGGATGGTACGCTGGGAACTTCAGGCAATAATGTCATTCAATGGTCAGCATCACTTAAAGAAATGATTGGAATTCCTGTTAATCTATGGGATGAAAGGCTTTCAACATTTGAGGCTCATAACATGCTTGCCCAGATAAATGTAAAACACAAGAAAAGAAAAAGGATTGTCGATTCCCTTGCTGCTAGTATAATTCTGCAGAACTACATTGACTCGAAAAATAATGATAAAGAAAAAGATTAAAATTACATTGATGATTTCCCTGGTCATTCTGATATGCAGCATAGCCGGGGGAATCTCATTATTTCTATATACTCCAATAGCTCCAGGCAGGCTTATTTCCGTTGAGATCAAGCCTGGAACAAGTGCCTGGGAAATATCTGAACTATTGAAAGAAAACAAAATTATCACTAACGCACCCATGTTCATGGCCCTGGCCATGGTCAGACAGAAGGCAAAAAATCTGCGTGCCGGAACTTATCGCTTTGACGGCAACCATTACCCCGACGAGATATTAAAGATGCTGTTCAAAGGCGATTATGTAAAATACAGGCTGACCATCAAGGAAGGTTACAATATCTTTGACATCGCAGAAAGACTGAAATCAGAAAAAATATATTTTTCAAAAGAGGATTTCATTAAAACTGCAATGTCAGAAGATACCACAAAGATATTCGGGGTGAAGGCCCCGAGCATGGAAGGTTTTCTATACCCCGACACATATGAAATAATACCCCATATGACTCCGAACGAGATTATCGACAGGATGGTGAGCAGATTCAATGAAAAATATTCGCCTGAAATGAGATTAAGAGCAAAGCAGATTGGTTTCACCGAGCTTGAAGTCCTGACTCTTGCTTCAATGATTGAAAAGGAAGCACAGCGTGAAAACGAAAAGACAATCATTTCCTCTGTATTTCACAACAGACTCCGTGTGGGAATGAAACTGCAGTCAGATCCCACTGCCATATACGGCCTGCCGGGTTTTAGAAGGAAGATAGAGCCTCATGATTTGAAAAGAGATACACCCTACAACACCTACCTTCATCCAGGACTGCCGCCCGGACCAATTTGCAGCCCCAGCCAGAGTTCCATCAAGGCCGCTCTCTGGCCTGATGATACAAGATATTTATTTTTTGTTTCAAAAGGCAATGGGCGCCACCAGTTTTCACATACCTACAGTGAACACAGTGTGGGTATAGAAAACCTTAAATCTCTGAAAAACCGATAATTCATTAAAGTATTTCTATTTTTCTTTCGATAAATAACTTGCCTGCCAGGATAGGGCTATAACTTATAAAGAGGTTTTTTAAAATCATGGCTGATACAACAGTATTAAAGAATGACAACAAACCTGATGATATAGAAAAAATTCTAATCGTTGATGACGATCCCGGAATACTTGATACACTTACAGATATGCTGACTGATCAGGGGTTTGAAATAGTCTCAGCCAGTGACGGTGCAGAGGCGTGTGCCCTTCTTGATACCAACCAGCTGTTGTGTGTGCTGACTGATGTTATGATGCCCAATATGACGGGCATTGATCTGCTTAAGAAAATCAAGGAAAAGAATGTAAGCCTGCCGGTAATAGTGATTACAGGACATGCATCTATTGAAATGGCCATTGAAGCAATGAAGCAGGGCGCATCAGATTTTATCACCAAACCTTTCAAGGTCAAACAGATCCAGTACATTATTAATAAGGTTAAACGGGAAAAGCTTATACTTGAAGAAAACAAGCGCTTCTCGGAAGAACTGCAATTCCGCCGCATGATTGATAATCTTACGGAACAGATAGAAGATAAATCCCAGGAAATCAATTCTCTTCAGAATATGTCGTACAGGATTACCAGACTCAAAGGGGTGCATGAGCTTATCAATGCAATAATTGACCTTGCCAAAGAACTGCTTTCTGATTCGCAGGTAAGCTTTCTCCCGACAAACCAGCAAGAAGGATCACTTGCTACACCTGAAGGAGATATTTATTTTGACGAAAATTTCCTTAAAGGGATCGCTTTAAGAAGAGAATGCATATGGGACGGTACCAAAGGTATTAATACTTTTTTCCCTCTTATAATTGAAAATCAGATATTCGGAGTATTGAGTATTAAAACCCATGTAATGCTTTCATCTGATAATGAACAGAAGATATTGTATCTGCTGCAAAGGACCGCTGAACGAATGGAAAACGTGGTTCTTTATCAGGAGCTTTATGAAAGCATCCTTTCGACACTTTACGGCATGGCAAAAATAATGGATGCCAGAGACCCTTACACATCCCAGCATTCGACAAGGGTGACTTCAATTTCAATAATGCAGGCGGATTTTTTAGGCCTCGGAGAGATAGACAGGGATATACTCTATATTTCATCCAAACTGCATGACATAGGAAAGGTGGGAATTCCTGATAATATACTTTTGAAACCCAGTTCGTTAACAGATGAAGAATTCTCCATAATCAAAAAACACCCTGATATAGGCGCAGACATCCTGAAATCAATTTCCATAATGCATCGCGAGACTGAAATCATCAGGCATCACCATGAGCGCTTTGACGGAAGAGGATATCCTTCAGGGCTTAAAGGTGATGAAATCCCTCTGCTTTCGAGGATTATAGCTCTGGCGGATACATTCGATGCAATGACTTCCGACAGACCATACAGGAGAGCTCTGAGTACCAAAGAAGCCATTGTTGAAATAAACAAGTGCAAGGGTGCTCAATTCGACCCATATCTTGCAGAATGTTTTATCAAAGTGATCGACCAGTATTAATGCTACTGATTTACTTTCTGTCCTCCCGTAACCGGTGTTAAAGCATTCGCGCCCTGCTGGGGTATCCCCTGCTGTTGCGTGCCAGGCATCGATGAAGCCCCAAGTCTGGATTTCAGCACCTGGATTTCGGAATTAAGCCTGGCATTTTCCTGGATAAGATCCTGGCTCTGCCCGGCGATTGACTTCAGGCTTGTGTTTTCATTCTGAAGCGACTGGATCTTTGATTGAAGGGCGACAAGCTGAGCATTAGAAGGGCTTTTCAGCATACTGTTATCCTTTTTCAAGCCCTCCACTTCTTTTATCAGATCTGCATTAAGGCGTTCCATGCCGTCGACATAACTGATGACATCCCTGAGCATTGCCTTATAATCCTTTTCTTTCGCCTTATGATAACCCCAGATATAGAAACCAAGGCCGAATCCCACAATGAACACAATTATCGACATGATTATTATCGGATTGTATATGAATTTCTTATTATCTCCCTGCATATCCACCTCCGGATAAAAACCTACGGAAGAATGTCTACAACGTCAAGAGAATAACAGGCAGTTAACTTCTTGTACTCTTACTGCAGGTTCAATATATTGCCGGACTATTATGGATTGATTCCCGCATCTCCCCTGATCCGGGGAAGATGCGGGATAAGAATCTTGTATTATTAAATTTAAAGGGTTGCAGTGCTGATAAAACAGTTTGTCTCCTTGATCCTGCCCGTCGGACCTGAATAAAGAGGCGGAACGTCGGGATAGCTTTCACCCCTGATGTTATCAAATGATCCTAGATATCTCATGAAACCTTCCCACTGTTGAAGTTCCTGCACACCTGCGGTAAGGGGATCTTTATCGACACGCGCCTCATTAAGCCCGTCCGGATGCACGGTTTCGTCAAGGTAGCTGACGCCGTTTTTATCCTTGGGAACAATTTTCAAGAATCCATAGGTATAATCGCCGATGACAGCTATGAATTGCGCCACATAGTAGTTGATTGCAATCTTGTAGAGCTTCTTGTTCGTAAAAGTTGTGTTCAAGGGTTTTGTATCGTAACCATTCGTTTCATCACCCAAATATATCTTCCGGACTCGGTAGAACAGAAGCAGTTTCGGGTTGTACTCGAATTTGAGCCCGCTCACATTGAGCCAGTAGTCGCTGTTGTTGCCCTTGAGCGGATAAACGGTCGTGATGACCTCGAGCGCCTTTCTGATTTCAGAGGCGGTAACATAAAAAGTTACCATGGGATAGCCTACGAACGGGTCGCCGTTGATGTCATCCTCAAGACCAAACCCCAGAGGCAGAACTCTGAAGGCATCCGAGAAACTGATTTGGCCGGTTGTACCTTTGATGATATCGTCGCGTATGACACCGTTTGATTCCACTGCAAGGTCAACCTTGCGCGATTCAGGATCGGCAGGATCATATTCCACCTCATCGACCATCCAGCGCATGGAATCTGCAACAAGGTTGCCGAGATTAGTCTCTGCGCCTGCGGTGCATACGAGATCGTAAATGGTCTCTGCTATAATGCCATCGAATGTGTAAGAATACCCGAGGACTCCGGAAAGGATGTCGTCTATTTCTAATTTGAGGTTGTCTGTGGCATTTACGATGGCCTCATCACCCAGGATTGAGTCATTAACAGGCACAAGTTCATATGATGAAAAATACGGTGCGGACTGTGTAAGATCGAGATCAAGCACGCCCAGATAGCGGCCGTTCGAGCCGGCCTGTACGATAATAGTGTTCCCTGACATAATTGGAGTTTCAGATTTCTCATGGGTATGACCGCTTATGATTACATCTATTCCCGGAACTGCCAGGGCAAGGGCCGTATCTTCCTCAAGACCTGAATGCGATAGACATACAATAAGCTGGGCGCCTGCGGCTTGCAGGGCTGTGACGGCTGTCTGTGCAGCAGTTGCAGGAACATCGAAATCCACAGGCGATGCAAATGGTGCCACGCTTGCAGAATTTTCTCCAATAAGGCCAAAGAAGCCGACCTTATATCCATCAATATCCTTGATGTAATAAGGTTGAATCACATTGCCTATGCCAAAAAGCGCAGCAAGAGCATCATCCTTGGAGCTGGTATCTGAAAAGATAAGGTTTGAGGCCACGACCTTCATATTCAAACCCAAAGTCGGGATAAGGCCAAATATTTTTGCCGTCTCGGAAGGCGTCCAGTCGAATTCGTGGTTGCCTATCGTAAGCACGTCATATCCAAGCATGTCCATAAGCGTCAGCTCCGAGGTACCACGTTGCAGAGTGAATGCAGTTCCCATCAAGAAATCGCCGGCATCGACGAGTAGGGTCGGGGTACCTTCTGCAGTTCGTGCAGCCCGGATGTCTTTGACCTTTGTGGCTATACGTGCAAAGCCGCCCACTGTAATGTCGTCATTTATTGACAATGGAGTATAGTCGGCTTCAGGTCCGAATCCTACAAAGTGAGAATGCAGGTCGTTGGTGTGCATTATTGTAAGATGTGTCGGTAAATCAGCCGCTGCCGGGCTGAAAACCATAAAAACAGAAGCCCCAACCAGTAAGAGACTCAGCAAAACCCTCATCAATACATTGCCGGTAATATCTCTATAACGTTTATTCATAAAAACCTCCTCTTAAGAGATTATTTTCAGCAGGACATGAGAAAACATTATTATATTATAACAATTCAGTGGAGGTAGCAATTGATTTAACAATCAGGAAAGTGGAATTCAGATTAAGAATCTGCTCCCCTGCCCTTTCATACCTCAACTAGCTCATATAAGCCTGCACCATCTTTTGCCTTTTCCATCACGCCAACCCGATTAACCGGCATAATACCATGCAAAGTGCCCCCACCATCGCTGCGGCAGGGATAGTCACAAACCAGGAGAGCACTATGCTTCCAGCCACACCCCAGTGGACAGCTGAAATTCTTTTTGAGGCGCCGACACCCAGCACCGAAGAAGAAATGACCTGGGTGGTGCTTATTGGCGCCCCGAGAAGAGACGCGGTCATGATGACCCCGGCGGTGGCGCTTTGTGCTGCAAAGCCATGAACTGGCTGCATTTTGAATATTTTCTGCCCCATGGTCTTTATGATTTTCCAGCCGCCATTGATCGTCCCCAGCATGATGATTGATGCGCAGGCGACTTTCACCCATAAAGGAACGTACAAATGAGGAATTTTATGGAACACGACAAGGGTCAATGCAATAATGCCCATGGTTTTCTGGGCGTCGTTCATACCATGGCTTAGGGCCATCCACGCGGCGGCAAGCACCTGAAGTTTTTGAAAGACTTTATTGGCTTTTTTATAACGAATCGCGAAAGTCAGCCATGCAAGGCCGAGCATGATGAGATAACCGGCAACGAATCCGACAATCGGAGCGAGAAATATGGGAATGACCACCCTGGTGAATATGGAGTGGTATTCAAGCGAGTTCCATCCGCTGTTTACTATGCCCGCACCTATGAGGCCACCGATCAGTGCATGTGAGGAAGACGACGGCATGCCGATGATCAGGGTAATCACATTCCAGGAAATCGCCCCCATCAGCGCAGCCAGCATCAGAGACTGACAACCGGATATCAGCTCCGGCCTTATGATGCCCTTGCCGATGGTCTCAGCGACATGGGTCCCCAGAAAGGCCCCGGCAAAATTGAGAGTGCCAGCCATGATTACCGCCATCTTCGGAGTCAAAACCCTTGTCGAGACAACAGATGCAATCGCATTGGCGCTATCATGCGCCCCGTTAGTATAATCAAAGATGAGTGCAACCAAGATTGTAATGACAAGCAGAACTGGAAGGTCAGGCATTTTTTATACTGATCCCTTCAATAATGTTGGCAAGAGCTTCTGCCTTTTCCAGAGCCTGCTCGATGCGGTCGTATATCTGCGTCCACATGATGACATGCAGAAGCTCTTCACTGGAGGACGGCCTGCTTTCATAGAGTGAACCCAGCGCCAGGAGCAGATGCAGTTCTGACTCATTTTTGATCCGGTGAACGGTCCTGGAATGCTCTTGAACCTCATTCCTGCTGCTGAGATTTCTGATCATCCTGTCTATCTCTTCGATTATCACCTGCAGGCTGACGGAAAGATCAGCCGCGGCCGGCTCTACGGCTGTTGTAAACTGGTACAGACCAATGCGTGAGGCAATAGCCTTTATCAGATTCAAAACGTCTTCCAACCCCATATTTATTGCGTGGATGTCTTCCCGATCAAGAGGGGTAATGAAAGTAAGGGAAAGCTGTGACGATATCTCCCTTGAGAGCCCGTCACCTTCAGCTTCCAGCTGATTGATTTTATGGCATCTGGCTGAAACCTCCTTGAAATCGCTGCATAATTCCGCAAGTGTGAGGGCAGCGTCTTTTACCAGGCTGCTCTGTTTCTCGAACAGATCAAAGAATTTCAAGACCCTTGGGAAAAAACTTATATTCATGGCAACCCCTCTTTATTCACTGTTTCTTTTGCTGTCTTTTCACCACCTGTAAATGCGGAGACCAGATGAGCTTATTACTTCATGGATTTTTTGATTAGATTTGTCAAACAGGATTCATATCCTGCATGGCAATCTCGAAATCACACAAACGGTTTTCGATGGATTCATAAGTTAAGCCAGCGAAGGGGGTTGAACCCTTGACCTGCTGATTACGAATCAGCTGCTCTACCACTGAGCTACGCTGGCATGCGTTGAGTCTTTTACATAGAGATTAAATTGTTGTCAATCGGTTTGGGCCTCAAAGAATCTGGCTCAGAAACTGTTTTGCCCTTTCATGTTCAGGATTCTTAAAAAAGTGTTCAGGGCTTCCTTCTTCAAGAATTTTCCCCTCGTCCATGAATATGACCCTGTCAGCAACCTCACGCGCAAAACCCATCTCATGGGTGACAACAATCATCGTCATGCCTTCCCTGGCTAGCCTCACCATGACATCCAGGACCTCGCCTATCATTTCAGGATCCAATGCTGATGTCGGTTCATCGAAAAGCATCAGTTTGGGCTGCATGGCCAGCGCCCTTGCTATTGCGACTCTCTGCTGCTGGCCGCCGGAAAGTTTTGCAGGATAGATATCAGCCTTTTCCAGAATCCCGACCTTGCCGAGCAGCTCCACGGCGATTTTTTTTGCCTCTTCCTTGGAGCGTTTTCTTACCACAGTCTGGGCCAGGGCAAGATTTTCAAAAACCGTCTTGTGCGGAAAGAGATTAAATGACTGAAACACCATCCCGACCTCTTCCCTGACTTTATTTATGTCTGTTTTCTTATCATATAAATCAAACCCGTCGACAACAATGCTGCCCATGTCTATCTCCTCAAGCTTATTGATCGACCTTAACAATGTGCTCTTTCCGCTTCCGCTGGGGCCTATTATGACCACCTTTTCGCCGTCATAAACATCCATGGAAACACTGTCGAGTGCTTTCAGCGTACCGAAGAGCTTGCTGATGTTCTTTATCTCGACCATTTTACGCCTGCTATTTTCCGGCATTTACCTTTTCCTCCATGATGCTTATGAGCTTCGAGAAAAACAGCGTGATCATCAGATAGACCAGCGCGATAACCGTATAGGTCTCGAAATAGGTGAATGTCTCAGATGCATACTCTCTGCCCCTTCTCAAGAGATCGGATACTGCAAGAATCGAGACCAGCGATGAATCTTTCAACAGGGCCACGAATTCATTACCGACCGGCGGGAGAATGGTTCTTACTGCCTGGGGAAGTATCACATGTACCATGGCTTGCGTTGACGACATGCCGAGAGAACGGGCCGCTTCCATCTGGCCTTTCGATATCGCCTGAATGCCCGCCCTGAAAACCTCACCCATATATGCGCCATAACAGACCGACATAGCAATAACGGCGCTCAGCATGTCGGGAATATTAACAAACATCGCAAGGGCGTAATAAATGTAAAAGAGCTGAACAAGAAGTGGAATACCCCTTATGATCTCAACATAAAGCGATGCTATCCCGTTTATATACTTGTTTTTTGATATTCTTCCGAGCCCTGTAAAAAGGCCAATCACAAGTGCCAGAAGAATCGATTCGATAGTAACCTGAAACGTAATCAGAATACCATCCGGTACAAACTTTATTATGCTCAGGTATGGATCCGGCTTGAATACTATAAGGGCGATGAATGCTGCAATGGCCCCGAAAAACGATATCCTCCAGGCGGTGAACAATCCGGCATCTGTTTTAACGGGGATGGCTACGCCATCCCCCACTTCAATCACCTGGACAGGCTGATCTATCTGTTGTTTTGGATTTATAGCCACTTCTTTTCAATCTGCTTGTCTATCCCTTTTGCTTTAACAGCCTTAAGTCCTTTATTGATAAGATCAAGCATCTTTTTGTCGCCTTTTCTGACCATAACACCCAGCTGTTCCTTTGTCGGTATTTCCAGACCTATCTTGAACTTGTCCTTGTATTCAACTTTGTGCAGTGCATAGTCCCTTGCAACCGGTGTATCGCATATTACGCCATCAATCCTTCCGGCAGCCATATCTGCGAATGCAAGTCCTATTTCATCATATGTTTTGGTGGCAATTCCCTTGATTTTTTTTGCTTCCATAGCCCCTGTTGTACTGATCTGAGCACCTATTTTTTTGCCTTTCATATCATTAATTGTTTTAACATTCAGGGCCTTAGGAACAATCAGGACCTGGTTAACCGCAATGTACGGATCAGAAAAATCATAAGTTTTTTTCCTTTCCTTGGTGATTGTAATCGAGGACAATGCACATGCATTCGGATATTTGTCGCCCTTCATCGCGGCAAAAATTCCATCCCAGGCTGTGTTTTTATACTCAGCTATAAAACCGGCTTCTTTTGCTATTGCATTGAAAAGGTCAATTTCGAAGCCCACGATATTCTTATTCTTGTCAACCATTTGCATAGGCGGCCATGTGGCATCGGTGAAAACCGTGACTTTAAGCTGCTCTGCTGAGAACACAGGGCTGGAGATTATCAACCCTGCGAGAATGAACAATAAAAATGATTTGAAGATTTTCATAATTTCCTCCTTAAAGGTAGATTGTCGTGGTTTCTCTCAACTCATGGAGCTAACATACTTTTATTTTTACGTCCACATTCTCCGCCCTGGCTCAGCCGGGCTTTATTGATTGCTTAAATCTGCAAACCTTGTCTTTTCATTAATTATGAAAAAAGGCTGAGAGTTGCAATCGTAACCTGGATCAATGTCCTTTTTTAACAAGGCATATTCTCTGATAAACACAAGGGGCAGGATATCAATATCAGCCAGTAATTTTATTTGAATGTGTTTTAATAAATCAGCCTGTCTGGTGTTGGAGGTTATTTTACCTGAAGCTTCAATCAGATATTTATATTTCTTATCGATTACATTTTGAGTCATGAACATGTTCAGCAATGTATGGATATTACAGGTGGACTCAAACGAATACAGTTTAAGGTTATAGGAATCATCCCGGCATGTTTTAATACCGCTCACCGGATCAGCTGCCAATAAATTGATTCCTGTCTTAGTCAATGAATCCCGTATCGAGTATACTATTATATCTGGAATATCTTTGCTGCTCGTACACAAATCAATAGATACTCCTTCCTTAACAAGAATCTCCTCTGATGAAACATTATTGTTTTTATAGTTAAGACCGAACCTGATGATTTCATCCCGACTCATGCTGGCCGGAGTTATTTGAGGCGTCAGACCGTATAACCTCTCACATCCATTTATTTGAGAGCATAAGGCATCTCTGTTAATACTTTCTGCTGTTATCTTTCTTAACCTCATATCATTAAAGAGGACTGCGTCTAGGTTAAAACCAAGATAAATAAACCTGCCATTAAAGAAATACAGGTGTTTGATATTTCCACTGACTCCGGTATCAATTGTGTTTGAAAAACCTCTGGGCGGTATCAATACATCCAAATCGCCTCTTAATAACTCTTGTTCCATCTTTGATGCATCAGAATCAAAATCAAACCTGACTCCGCCAATATCAGGTTTACCTTTGAAATAGGACTTGTTCGCCCGCAGGTACAGACTACCTTCACGGGTGCCGGGAACAAACATGAAAGCTCCTGTCCCGTAAAACAAACCTCTGCCTTCACAAACCTTTCGACTGAAAATATAAAATCCATTGTTGCCAGTCAGCTTTGTTAAAAACAGATCAGGTGAAAGAGGCTTCTCAAGTATAAGTGTTATTTTATACTTGGATTCTATGCGTGTCACAATGCCTGAAAGAAGACTGGAGCGATCCGAAACAGCTAGCAATTCCAGTGAAAAGGCAACATCATCTGTATCAAGTTCATAATCCTGACCACCCGGGGGCCTGTGAAATTTAATACTTTTTTTAATCGTTATTGTCCAATATTGCTTGCCTTCCGACATCCTGGGACTTGGTATGCTTTCAGCAAGTTCCGCTTCAACCGAGCTGGTACTCCCTGGAGAATATTTAAACAGTGAATTGAAGACCGAACCGGCAATAATTCTCTCAGCCCCGGTTTTGCATGAAAGGATACTTTCCGTATCAGGTTTTTGCCCGCATATACCTACAATAAGAGTTCTCTCCGATGACAATATCTGTCCGGAAAATATGAAATAACATATAAAGAACAACAAGAATTTTTTCAGGTTCATATACTTCAACTATTGCCCAGGGATATCAATAAAAAACCGTGCGAGTTCTGTGTCTTGGTTTTATCTTTTTATAATAGGGCTGCTGACCTCTATGCCAGAGAATATTGTCAATAATTGCAGGTGTTGCACCCTTTGAATACCCTCCCATCATCTGAGAGATTCTTTCAACGGCATCAACCGCACAAGCTCTTATTTCCACTTCTTCCGGAGAACCCGATGAGATAAGCTCGGAGTGGTCAATCCTCAAGGCAAGGCTGTCTTCATACTCCAGTATCCCGTCAATCCTCAGCACATGCGGCACAAGATTATCTGCAAACATTGTCAGCCTGTAGAGGTCATCGAACCTGCCGATTCCCTGCCCGTCAAAGGCAATATTGAGATCAAGTGAAAGAATCTGCGCCCTCTTGAAAAAGGCAACCTGCGAGCCTTTGTATTCAGCCGTATCCTTGAAGAAAGGCATGCCTGAAATGATTTCGACAAGCTTCTCGGACGAATTCGCTGAAGCTTCGATCATTTTTGTAAAACTTGAATCATAATTCTCTTTAACGTAATTGCCCAGATCTCTAAGAGAAGTGGCATAAAGCTCCATTAGCTCATGCACGATGTGATTACTTGAGTCCTGTCCCAATATTGCCGCGCAATCATTGGATTTAATATTCAAGAGATCCCCAGCCTTGAGCGGGGTTTTTTTAAAATAGTCATTCAATTCTGATGCAATTGTATAATATCCTGACATGCCGGGTCTTTTTTTCAAATACGGGAAGTAGCCTGAACCGAAATTTATAGAATTGAGTACTACAAAGAAAGTAGCCGTATCATCGCCATGTCCAATATAATGGCAGTTGATATCCATCTGCGGCCTTTCGGGCCTGGTTCTCGCAAGCCTCATTGCATAGTCATCGATTTTATCGTATCTGATGCGCACGAATTCTGAGTTATCAGCTACAAACCTGCATGACTGTCTTATATAATCAAAAGTCCACATAAGATTTTAAACCTCATAACAATTTTACATCATCAGTAATGTTTTTTCCATCTGTGATTAAAAAAACATGCTTGAAATTCAATTTTATTTACAATAATGCCGATATTCAAAATCAGGAGCAGGAATATAAATTATGATTATACTTATTGTAGCGGCGATAATATTGATGTCAGCACCCAATGAACCAATCCCTGATATGGTAGATTTCACGTTCATGGATCAGGAGGGGAATGCCTACAGATCAACAAAACTTCTTGAGTATTCAAACACATATGAGGAAACTGACAAACACCCCATGATCCTGCTGATAGATACGCCTGACACAAATCATCCTGATTTTAAAAAACAGTATGAAGAAATCAGAAAACTTGCTTTATCCGATGCCAATATTATCACTGTTGTTTCATGTCCGGTTGAAGAATATGATTCCAGTTTTCATACCGATATGGCCACTGCAGCATCCATACGTAATAACAGTAAATCGTTCAGAGTCATGTTGATTGACGGCAATGGAAAAGTAAGAAAACACTGGTTCAAATCAGCCAAGTCCAGAGACCTTGAAAAGATGTCTGTCAATACCGCAAAAATTGATTCAGGAACATACAAAGAAGAATTCGTGGCGGAAAAAATATTTGCCTCGGATTCTTCTTTGATTGAAAACTCGGAAGCTGTTCACTGATTTGCTATTTCGACAAAAGGCTTAAGGTCGATCCTCACCCATGGTTCATCTGCACGGTAGTACCCGTATAGACATTCCATTATTAAATCCTGATTATCGAAGATGTCGTGATGGCCTTCGATTTCGCCGTCAATTTTATATCTTGTCCAGCCTTCATAACCGTTTTCTACAGACTCTTCTTTTCTGTTCGGGTTCATAAAGTCGATCAGATCACGTGCGGTTGCAAAATCAATTCTTCCATATTTATCCGTGACCCTTTTTGCAAGGTCACTGTATCTGAGAAGGGTCCTTGACGTCTTCCAGTAGTTCTTCTGAAGAAGCTGCATCCAGGGAGAGAATGTTGTAAAAACCATTCTGGGAATTATATAGTGATTGGCTGCAATTACCACATCATCATACACTTCGATCTGCGGTGGAAAATTCTCAAGCCCCTCGAATGCTGCGGGATATTCCCAGTCCTGCGGCCTTGTCATCACACCTCTTTCAGGCAAATCATCAGAGGGCAGTTTTTCTATCAGATCCCTCATGGATTCTTCAGTAAACAAGGGCAGGATGTCAGGACCGTTAAACTCTTTGCCGTTTTTATCTTTCGCCATCCCTTCTTCAACAACTATTCCATTGGTATATTTTAAACTTTTTTCATTATCTGCAATAACATAAACCCATGCCACACCCCTATTCTGGGACTTCATCCTCTCTACAGCCTCATCGAGGTTAGAACAGTTCTGGATAATATCGCGGATTACAAGCAGGCATCCCATGCCCGGCGTTTCCCTGGTCGCTCCGCCGAATACAACATCAACTCCCATTGACACTCCCTGGCTATTGATTCCGGCAGTCTGCCCGACAAATCCCGGAGCGCCTAATGTAACAAAAGGTTTTCCTCCTTCAGGAATGTAGATTGTCATCAAGGCTTCATCCTGGTAGACACCTCCTGTTGCTAGCATGAAATCCCTTCCGTGATAGACCTTGCCGTCAACCGTTGCATTGCCGGAAACCACAAACCCGTTGCATCCCAGAATATCTTTTGTAGCACCCTGGGTATTTGGTAGCCTTCCGGTAAAAAGAATCGAATACAGCGTGTCCAGACCTTCATTAAGCACAAGTACGTCATCGGCGGTTATCTGCTTGAAAGACGAATTGGCTGAATTTGCACCGTCAGCTACCCCTCTCATCTCATCCAGCAGGTATTCGGGTATCGCTTTGTCCTTGATAACAGCAGCTTTAGCAAGTGCTGTAGCCATATTTTTAACCAAATTGAATAATGCTGTCCCTTTTTTGACATAGGCATACTCTTCAAGCAGATTATCAGTGTAAGTTTTTACCATGTTATAAGTTCCGCCCGGAAGAAGTCTCCCCATCTGATAGCCGAGGCTGTAGGGTTTGCCTGTAAGCACAATGCATCTTTTTTCCGGCCACATGGAATGCCTTGCCAGTATGCCGACATCTCCGTTGATGATAACCTCTTTCACAGCTTGAAATCCCTGCTGATTAAGGGCATCTATGATTGCCTCAGCTTTCTCGTTTGATTCACCCGGAACCGAATTGTTTGCCTCTGTATAATTATCATGTGATGATGAGCAGGCAGTAAATAAAACAATACAAACCAGCACCAGAACAGTAGAAATATTTGAAATTAAATTTTTCCACATTGCCGCCTCCTTGAATTAGAAATTAAAGTAATAAATATTTCGCAATTAATATGCATTGATATATTTTAAAAAATTTAATGCTGACTTTAATTATTTTAAGGTAAAATACGTTGCAGGGCAAACAATTTTATTCATTCCCCATATTTTTCATACCAGCGAGTAATCCATTTATAAGATAAAAAAGAAGCGATTGCGAATGATTAAATATCGGGTTAATGAAATTTATATCCGTGGCCGATAGAAAAAGTAACAATAAAGGAGGTTCAATATATGAAATGTACAAGATGCGGCTATACAAGCTTTGATTATCTGGACAGATGCAAGAATTGCGGCGAAGATATGGTCCAGGCAAAAATAAAACTTAACATTTATACAAAGCAGCCGGAACTCGACACAGGTGATGAAGGTTTTCTTATCAACAGGGTAAGCAACATGTCCAAGGATGCCCTCGACACTAAAACGCAACAGAAACTGGGACAGTCATCAGTAGATGATCTTCTTAAGCAGGGTGCAAACAAAGGCACTAATTTTGATTTTGGAGAAGATAAAATTTCTTGACAACACTTATCAAATTAAATAGACAACTCCGGTGTGCCGAGGTAGCTCAGTTGGTAGAGCAGGGGACTGAAAATCCCCGTGTCGGGGGTTCAACTCCCTCCCTCGGCACCATTTTCTAAGCCCTTCAATAGAATTTTCTTTTTTTTGATTAATAACATGGAAAACATCAGAAAATTATCAATACAATCTAAAATTTCAGAATAAATCGTATCAAGTATTCCTGTCCTGTCAGATCAGATTGCAAATGCATATCAGAATTTGCTGACCAGACGACTTATCGCGTCGAGCCTGTCCTTATCGGCGATTTTCGCCTTTTCTACAGCGCTTTTCAGGACTTCTATCGAATGGTCATAGTTCTTTCTGTCAACCGGGTAAGGGGTGCCGTCTTTACCGCCATGTGCGAATGAAAAAACAGCCGGGTCGGTTCGGCTGACTGGCGTCCCGTGTATAACCTCAGCGAGCAGCGATAACGCCCTTATCGTTTTAGGACCCGCACCTTTGGCTTCAAGGAGAGTGGTGAAATCCGTAGGATTCTGTTCATAGGTTTCGATGAGAACCCTGCGGATATTATCAGGGTTTATGTCGCGGAACATTACCTCATGTCTGAAAGGCAGGCTGTATTCCCTGGCCTTTTTCAATTCGCCGAGGACAAAATCCGGCCCCTCTTTCAGTATTTCAACAGAAGCATCCCTGGCATTATGGCTCGATTTCGCGGTAAGGTCATAGACTGATTGCAGGGCCGTTTGTGCTGTTATCCCTGCATGAGGCTCCTCGACGAAATCTTTCAGCGCCGGTGAATACCAGTGATACCTGCGGGCAGTACGCGCCTCTTCGTTCATTCCCTGCTGTACAACTGTCCAAGTAAGTGCCGAATCAAAGAACAGATTGTGATGGTAAAGCTGATGGCCGTCCTGAAGCGCATTGTTGTCAACCTTTGCTGAGAGCTTGCTGGCGCGTACCAGTGGAGCGGGCTCCACTCCGAGCCTCTCGCACCTTGTTTCAATATCTGAGGGCGTCTGTCTTGACCTGGCTCCTTTTCCCCCGCATGCATAAAAACCGATTTCATGCTCAATGCCTGTAATACCCTCTTTGATCGCGCCGCATACGGTTGTTGTTACACCGCTCGAATGCCAGTCAAATCCGAGCACACAACCCAGCGCCTGAAACCATAAAGGTTCTGACAGCCTTTTCAGGAGTTCGTCTGTACCGTAATCGAGTATGATCGCCTTTACGATCTCTCCAGCGAGAGCCTGCATCCTTTTAAAAAGCCATGCGGGCGCCCTGCCTCCGTGAAGGGGTGTTGTCATTATGCCTGTACGCATATGATCGATTATTGAACTTTCAGGATATTTTGAAGTGATATTTAATACTTAAGAGGTGCACATCCCGCACAGGATGTGCACCTCTTCATCAGGACTAAGCCGCCTTAGGCACAGGCTTCGCCATTGCTATCGCATCGACCGGACATTCCGCTGCACAGAAGCCGCAGCCGATACAGGCCTTCTCGTCTTTCATGAAGGGTTTTGAATGCTTGTCTTTTCCCATGACCCCCGACATGGCAAGGCAGCCTGTTGGACAGGCTTCGACACAGATAACGCACGAATTGCATTTCTTTTGATTGAATACCGGCTTCTCCCATTCTGATTTTTTTACGGCAGTGCATATCCTGCCCAGGCTGTCTTTGACCGCCTGTTTGGGGCAGACTCTGCCACAGACTCCACACTCGATGCAGAGAGAGTCATCTATCGAATGCAGGCTCTTCTGAGTGCCACTTATAGCGTTAGCAGGGCATATTCTTTTGCATGCGCCACAACCGTTGCAGACTTCTATAATCGTATAAGACATCTGGCCATCCTCCAATTAATTTATTCCCAGCTTTGTAAGGGTTTCAGCCTTTGGTTTGCCGGTTTCCGGATCCCAGCCGAATGCCGTCCAGTAATCTTTCAAAAGCTTGTCTATATCTACGGTTCTGCCTTTATTGGCGCCTTCGAGAAGGGGCGGAATACCCAAGGAACGGTCGTTTGCCTTATAAGACCTGGGCTCAATCCCATGCTTGACGTTAAACTGCTGTTTAAGTGTCTGAAGGCGCTCGCCGATTTCCATATAATCTTCAGGTGTATTGTTCCAGCCCGTTGCCGCATTAAGCCAGTCGAATGTCGGGGTCCGCTTGATTCCAAGAAATGCTCCGAACATGCATAAGCCTGAACCGTTCAGCACATTCATGAACTTGCTGCAGGCGTTTGACCATATGGCCTTTTCTTCATCGGCCTTGTATTTTGCATTCTTATGGTAAAGGGGCTTTACAGCAGGCAGATCCTTGACCTTTTTCCAGAGCTGGAACATCTCATAATAAAGCCATGCCCCGATTGTATGCCTGCCGGGTGTAGGATCGGCACTGTAGTGCAGCCCGAAACCCGGGTCGCCCCTTCCGTCATGCATTGCGAGCTCCTGTCCGCCGGCATGTATAGCGTAACGTTCCGATCCTTTGCCAATTTTTTTTGAAGCGACCTTTGATCCGTCAGCAAGGAGATCGCCTATCCCTTCCCTCTTGATCATTTTCTGTATGAGCGAAATGATAGCTTGTGTATTGCCCCAGTTAAGTTCAAGGCCGTCCGTCTCGTCTTTCGTAAGTATTCCTCTCTCATAGCATTCAATAGCAAATGCTGCCGTGCCGCCCGCCGATATTGTATCCATGCCTGCACGGTTGAGAAGCTCGTTCATATAGAATATGCTGTCGGAATCCTCGTTCAAGCAAAGCCCGCCCAAAGCAAGCACACTCTCATATTCCGGTTTATGCGTTTCACTAAATTCGCCGGTCATTTTACAGATTCCGCCGCAGCCGAGAGGGCATGAATAACAGTGATATTTCACAATCTCGCAATCTGTGTATACATCCGGATTGACATGTATTGATTTTTTCATGCCAAAGTCCTTTTCGCTGCCGGACCAGTTCTTAATCGGAGAATCTCCCATTTCTGCTGAAACCTGGTTCATGCTCACCGTGCCCCATTTTCTGAGCATGACTTTATAGAGCATGCCGTCCTGTGCCATCTGGGTGGGAAGTATTCGCATGAATGCGCCAATAAAACCGGTCATGCTGCCGGGAACAAATGGCGGCTGCATCCCCACCCATTTGCTGCATATTTTGCTGAGATTTTTCATCACATCATGATCAGCAACAGGAATTCTCCTGCAACCATTCAGAACAACAGCCTTCAGCTTTTTTGACCCCATGACTGCGCCCAGGCCGGAACGCGCCGCAATCCTGCCCTTGTCATTGCATATGCCTGATATCAGCGAAAGCTTTTCGCCAGACGGGCCTATGCATGCGACTTTCGCATCATGCCCGCACTCTTCAAGGAGCATCTCTTCTGTTTCAACGGCATCCTTTCCCCAGAGATGAGATGCGTCCCTCAATTCCATCTTGCCGTCACCGATGTATAGATAAACGGGCTTTTCGCTTATGCCCGTAAATAATATTCCGTCATATCCCACCCTCTTGATTGCAGGAGAGAACTGACCGCCGCAATTGGCGTCTCCCCATCCGCCTGTCAGAGGAGATTTGCCTACCGCCATCCATCTCCCTGAAAAGAGGCTTCCTGTTCCCGTGAGCAGTCCCGACATAAGCCCGAAGATATTATCCGGACCAAGAGGGTCTGCCCCTGCAGGAATTCTGTTAAAAAGGAGATAGGCCGCCAGACCGGTCCCGGAAAGATATTTTTTATAGATTTCATCCGGGATAATTTCTTCCTTGAACTCTCCATTTGCCAGGTTCACAAATAGAACTTTCCCCATGTAACCTTTACCCATGTTTTCCTCCCTTGCTCTTTTACAAGAAGAAGCTCACTTATTTTATCGGTTCATGCGCCTTTTTGCCGTAGACCCTTTCATAGGCTTTGCAGTTGGGACACAAACTCCCTTCAATCGATTTGACAAACCAGAAGGCAATGCCGGACTGTTTCTTTCTTGCTGTTTTGCAGACCGGACAGGTCAAACACTTCTGTGCCATTTCTATATCTTTTGATGTTAAAGCAGACATAATATCCTCCTATCTAATCAGGTTATCACTATAATATATGCAATTTCCCCGCTTCAGTAAAGCGTTTCATAAATCGCTTTTACGTTGGTGCAGGAATCGATGTATCAAAGCATAATTTCAATATCGGCAAGCGGATAGGCCATGCAAGGATGAATGTATCCAAATCGCCTGTCCGACTTCCTTAGTTTAACCCCGTTCGGCTGAAAGACCTTGCCGGATATGAGCTTTGTCCTGCAAAGACTGCACTCGCCTGAACGACACAAGGCAGGAATAATTATGCCGGCTCTTTCAAGTGAAATCATCAGGGGTTCCCCGGCAATTGCGTCTATGATTTTTTTCCCCTTGACAGATACCTTGAAGGTATCCTTTGCCTTGACGTCTGCAGGCCAGCCCGGCTGAAGCGTTATGTCTCTGGGGGCTCCCATAACCTCCACCCTGACCTTCCGGTGCGTAACTGACAGCTTTACAAGTTCGCCAAGGCAGAAATTATACATCACCTCGGGTCCGCAGACAAAGAATGTCCAGTCTCCGGGAGATATTGTATTTTTAATGAGATCCGCATTGATAAAACCCTTCTTTCCGGTAAAGCCCTCTGACGGTTCAGAGACGACAACATCAAAGGTGAAGTTCTTATTAGCTTCCGCAATCCTTTTGAGCTCATCAAGATATATGACATCCCCCTCAACCCTGCTGCCATAGAACATATGGACCCTTCTGGCGGTATTTCTATCGGCCATTTCCCTGATCATGCTCATGAAAGGGGTGATCCCGCTGCCTCCCGCTATAAACACGAGGTTGCCGCCCTGATATAAAGGATTATAGTGGAAGTTGCCCGAAGGGGAAGAAGACTGAATGAGTGCTCCGACTTTTAATTCGTCAAGCAGATAATTTGATACGAAACCATCGTCAACCCTTCTAACAGCAATCTCATAATAACCAGTCTGGGTCGGGGCCGAAGCAATACTGTACGGCCTGCTGGTCCTTATACCGCCGACATCAGTGAAAAGATTGATATACTGACCGGCCTGAAAAGGCGGCAGGTATCCGTCGGCGGAAACCAGCCTGAAAGATTTTGTGCTTGGCGTTTCCTGCCTTATTTCAGAAACAACAAGATTAAGCCTTCCGGGATGGAGTTCGTTGATTATCCTCTCCACTTCACCTTTTCTTGACTGGTAATCGAATCCGTATTTTTCAAGTGCGGCCGTGTCATTGAGCATCTCATCATAATTCTCAATTTGCTTAAATATATCTTTAGAGCCCATATATTCCCCCTTGTTTAACCTTTCAGCATTCTGGAAACCGACCTTGCAACAGACGCCCCAGACTGTAGTGTCGGCTGGAACCCGCCTGCACCGTTCCATGCCCCGGTATAATAAAGGCCTTCGATTTCCGACCGGGAATCGACGAACATGCTGGTCTCTCTCGTAAAGTGGTCTGAGCCGTATATAGAGCCGCCAGGATGCCCCAGATAGCGCATATGGGTAAGCGGAGTCGCCGGTTCAGCCTCTTCGATATGTTTTCTGAGATCAGGAAATACCTTTTCAGCAAGCTTCAGCATATGTTCTGCATAGCGGTACTTCATATCATAGTACTGTGAAGGTGATACGCTCATCCATGGTTCGGCATATTGCAATACCACCAGGGAGGCCTGGCAGGCGCCCTCGGGGGAAAAGTCAGGATCATCGACATCATAGCAGGTGAGCAGTGAATATTCAGCCGGGTTCAACGTCTTCATGCTCATGTAAGCCTGATCAGCATCGGTTGTCGAACAGATGAAATTGGTTGCCTTTTCGATCCCTAGTTCCGACGGGTTGCAATCGAATCCCATGTAAAGAGTAAATGCTGAAAGTCCAACAGTCCTGGTGTTCAGCCTTTTCATCTCACCGGCCGGACAATTATCAACTCCAACCATATCGACAAGAGTTCGTATGGGCCCGGCATTTGATATAACAGACCTCGTTGTCATCTCGTCACCGTCTTCGGTAACTACGGAAACTATCCTTCCGTTTTTCACATTGATTTTCTTTGCTTCACAGTTGAATCTTACATAACCGCCGTAACCGATAAAGGAATCGCACAATGCGTTAGACATCGCCTGTGAACCGCCTTTCATATGCCAGGGCTTGAATTCGATATAAGCCCACAGCATAAGGGCGAAATCCATAAAGCTCAGTCTGCTGGGGGGAAGTCCGGCGTATCCCCAATATATGGCCACCGCCCCCTGAAGAAGAGGGTCTTTAAGGTACTGATCCAGTATTGGCTGAGTTTCCTTGAGCGCAAGGCTGAAGAACAGCGGATATTTCTGGGGTGTCGCTTCTGGGTCTCTCATGAAGAGGACGTTTACCATCTCCATGGAAAATGCATATACAAGATCGAAGAACTTCCTGATGCCTTCCTTTTCCGAAGGAAATCTCTCCGTAAGCGTCTCCTCGATCGCCTTTCTGTCTGTCGTCAGGGTTATATCCATCTTTGAAGGAACCACTATGCGGTAAAGGTGCTTCTGCTGAACGAACTCTATCTTGTCCATCACGCCCAGATTGCTCAAGACACCCCTTAAAGGTCCGGGAAATTCGGGAAGCCCCAGTCCGCTCAGCTGATGCAGTGCGACTTCGAATTCGAACCTCCCCCTGATAAAACTCGTAGCGCAGCCTCCGGGAACATTGTGCTTTTCCAGGAGAAGAACATTGTGACCTTCTTTTGCAAGACCGGCTGCAGCAGTAAGACCGCCGTTTCCTGCACCAATTACCACAGCATCGTAATCAGACATATCGATCTCCTTATATTGAACGCAAAATGTGATTATTCTATCTCAGCCGATTTCGTCCATACTCGTGATGACAACATCTGTCCTTGTTGCCAGAACTTCAGCCGGCACTATTTCTGCAATGCCGATATTTGTTTTTACTCCTGCGTTTGCGCCCATGATCGCATCCATCATGGTATCGCCGATCATGATTGAGTTCTCGGGTTTTTTCCCAAGCAGCTCGCATATATGAAAAATCATGTCGGGTGCAGGTTTGGTATTGCTGACGCTGTCCGCACCTACAACAACATCAAGGTAAGGAAGCGCACCAAGCGCATCCATGTCATTTGTTGCATCGATTGTATTGTCGTTGGTAGCCAGCGCAGTCAGAAATCCCCTCTGCTTGACAAGCTTTAATGCTTCAATTGCACCTTTTGAGGGGATAAGGTTTTTCTCCCTGATGGGACCCGTAAAAACTTCTTTTACTGTCTGTTTTACAATCTCTACAGCACTGTCCCATCTTATACCTTCCAGATAAACACACCCTGCCAGAAGATTTTCGACTTCAAAAGAGGTACCCATGGCAAGTGGACCATTGCCGTCAATATCCCATTTTTTAAAATCCATTCCGAGCATGTCCTGAATCCTCTTTGACAGATTTTTACTCGGTCCTGTTTTAACAAGCATCAGGTTTACCAGTTCACGGAAAACACTGAGCCATGTTTGTCTGAAATCAAGCAGTGTCCCGTCTTTGTCGAATATTATAAGATCTGCTTCGAATCTTTTTCCGGAAATCTCTATGTAAGGCAACTCGAACACCTCAATATTTTTTTCATGCAATATCATAAGTGAAACGATTTGGCATCTTGATAAAAAATTACCTCTTGGAAATATTATATATTTTGATTTAAAGAGCTTTGAATGCAAATGATCAAATCCATTCACAATTTACCGGCTTTATTGGTAATTATAATGCTTGTTTTCCAGGGCTGCTCCAAAGATGAACAACATGAAGCGGCAAACCAGTTTACAGACAGGCCGCCTTTAAAAATAGGAGTCGTCCTGCCTGCAACAGGTCTCTATGAATCTATTGCAAAGAACCATCTTGCAGCTATCAACGCCGCTGCCAGAACTGCACCCGTTATAGCAGGCAGGAATGTTATGATAACCGTCAAAGACTCAAAAGGTGATTATAACACCGCAATTGAAGCAGTCCGCCAACTGGAAAAAGAAAGGGCCGCCGGAATAATACTTATTGCATATGGGGATGAAGCCATAGAATTGAGCCGCTTATACTGCCCGGAGGCCAGGAAAAGAAAACAAACACGATTGCAAATGCAGATACCGGTCATTGTCATAAATGCACCTGATTCCGCTTCAGGAAAATGCAGAGGGATGTGGAGACTTTCACCTTCTTCCAGTGAATTAATCCGGGCCTCATTGCATTTCATTAAAACGATGATGAACGCAACCAGAATAGCGGTTATCCTAGATTCCAAAGAAGACGGCGGAATCAAGTTTGCAACCATGTTCCTGAAAGAATTTACAAATTCCGGCGGTACAATCGTCGATATTTACGATATAAACGAAAAGGATTTTAAAAAAAATCTTGCAAAATTGAAAAGAAAAAAACCCACCCTGATCATCATTCCGGACGCCAATGAAAAAACACCGGAGACCGCCAGGCTGCTCAGGTCGGAGAGCATCAAAACCCCTGTATTTTTTATACGTTCACCAGAGAATAAAGATGTCTTTGAATCATTAAGGGAGATCCCGGGAATTTACCTGTTAAACAATTTTTCCTTCCAGCCTACAAAAAACGAGCGGTGCAAGCGCCTGCTTGAAGTTTTTTCAAAAGAAAAAATTGCACCCGAAACAGGCGCATTCATTTCAGTTGACGCTCTATTTCTGCTTATTGATGCGGCAGTGCTCCCTCAGAATACCACATCGGATATACTGCCTTTATTATCTGTAACAGGTAATGAAACATATCTCACAGGCAAAATAGGTCTGATGGAAGACGGTTCAGTTAAAAAGACTCTTTATGTCATCAAACTGAATGGATCTGATACCGAATCTGTTGAGGAGATCAATCTGATCTTCAGGGGCTAGATGCGCATCACCACATCATGGCTCAACAACTTGTCGGCGATTGACAAATAGTCAGCCGCGTAAGTGCCTTCCTTTATTTTTCTGAGAATATCCTTCGCTTTGTTCACACGTAATTCAGGCGTTTCCTGAATAGTGTTCATAATGTTGTTCATTTCGCCTGATCCTCCATGCTGGCCGGCCTGTATATTTAAACCTGCTCTGTTCTCAAAAAGGTGAAATGTATTTCTTTCATCAATCATGAAATCTGGTCTGGCAACAGCGGATGTAATATTAAGTGATTTTTTTATTGAGCTTTCCATCAGTTCTCCAAAAACCCGGTTCGCAGAGTTTATGGAAATACTGATGTTCTCTTTGTCATCAACCTTCCGGTTCTCAATCTGAGCTTTCAGCTTTTCATGGGTTTTTTTAATATTGGCAGCTCTGATGCTTTTTACTTCCACGATTAGCTCCTTCTAATTTTAGTATATCGGATGTTAGGAGCAAACCTTTAACTGCAAATTGCAACTAATTTAAAAAAAGACCTTTTTTATGATTATGCCATGTTGGGCTCTTCTTTCGACGGTATTTCTATCCACCCGGAAACGTTCTCCTGTTAAAGGATCGACCCCGGTTAAATACATTACCGATGATATTGTCATGGGAAGGGGGATGAACGCCTGAACCTGCTCGGGCAGGAAGCCGAAGACGGCTTTGACATGCTTCTTCATTGCAAGCATATCTTTTGCTGAACACCCGGGGTGACATGACATCAGGTAAGGCAGCAGATATTGTTTCTTCCGGATTTTTTCCGTTTCATTTCTGAATATACCGGCAAATTCCTTCAGATCGAAAACAGGGGTTTTCCTCATCGCCCTGAGCACATGCCCTTCTGTATGTTCAGGGGCTATTTTAAGCTGGCCGCTGATATGGTTTTTGATAAGGGCTCTCAAAAGAGGTATAGAATCCTTATCCCTCATAAGAAGGTCATAGCGTATGCCTGAACCAACGGTAACCCTCGATACGCCTTTTATTCCCGCTGCATCTCCAAGCAGTTTGATCCATGGCATCGTCTTTATCTCAAGGTTCCTGCATAAATCAGGATGTATGCAGCTGATTCTCGAACAGCTCCATTTTGATCTGCAGCTGTAACCGTACATGTTAGCCGACGGTCCGCCTATGTCTTTCACATGCTTTCTAAAATTCTTTTTCCCTGTCAGCAGACGGGCCTCGTCAAGCACTGATTCAGGGCTTCTGGCGACAATTCTTTTCCCCTGATGAAGCCCCACCGAACAGAATGAACACCCCGAAACACAACCCCTGTGAGCATTGATTGAGCCGGAAATCATGTCAAACGCCGGTATTGGCTCTTTGTACGAGGGGTGCGGTGCATACATGAAAGGCAGAGAATAGACGGCATCGATCTGATCTTGAGACATGTTTTGACTGGGATAATAAACGAGAAAACGTGAAGCGGTCTGCTGGGTCAGTATTTTGTCCTGGTTTTCATAAAAAAGCCTGCAGGTTTCAAGAAATGCATCCGTATTTGTCATCGCTTCTTCTTCCGAAGGCAGCGAAACTGCATTTTCAGGGGGTGTCCTTTCAATGAGAAGAGTACCCGGTATCCCTTCAAGCGATTTACCGGCAGCTATCCTGTCTGCGATCTCCACCACGGCTGTTTCCGCCATTCCGTATGCAAGAATATCGGCACGGGAATCTTCGATAATCGAGCGTCTCAGCCTGTTGTCCCAGAAATCATAATGGACAAGCCTTCTCATGGACGCTTCAATCCCGCCTATAACAACAGGCAAATCCCTGAATTTTGCCTTTATGAGATTGCAGTAATTGATGACGGCATGCTCAGGCTTTTTTCCTGAAACGCCACCGGGAAGATACGGATCGTCGGAACGCCGTTTTTTAAACGCCGTATAAAGACTCAGCATGGAATCAACATTTCCGGATGTAACACCGAAGAAAAGCCGGGGCCTGCCCAGGGCCGTTATGGATTCGGGATTCCTCCAGTCCGGCATGGATAGAATACCTACAGTATAGCCTGCTTTCTCAAGGACCCGGCCTATCATTGCCGCTCCGAATGACGGATGATCTATATAGGCATCGCCGGTAACTATTATTATATCAGCTTCTCTGCCTTTTAATTCATCCTTCGTCGCTGCCAGAAATCCCATTTTCCCTCTCAATCTTCAATGTTTTCATATAGCCGTCAACATGCCCTATCGGAGTCATGCCTTCTTCGGCCTCCCTGCCGCCAAGGTCCCTCATGCGGCTGATCGAAGGCACAATCCTTGATTCCCATGAACCTGAAGCCTGATTGAATGCATTGACCGCTTTCTGCAGCCCGTCCTTTATTTTTTTCATATGATCTGCATAAATTGAAAGCCTGTCAAAAAGCTCAATTCCGGCCTTGCCGATCTCTTTTGCATTTTCATTAAGCGAATGCTGCTGCCATGAAACCGCAACGGTCCTCAAGAGTGCTATAAGGGTAGTAGGTGTAGCCAGTATGACGCGTTTTGCTATCCCGTCTTCAATCAGCTGCCTGTCCTGTTCAAGGGCCGCACTGAAAAAGCTCTCCCCGGGCAGGAAAAGGACGACAAACTCAGTGTCCGGGCTGAATTCTTTCCAGTATTCCTTTGATGACAGAGAAACCATATGCTGGCGGACCTTCTGAGCATGGCGCATAAGCTGCCCTTTCCTGGCAGCTTCATCCTGTACATCCAGGGCATCCATATATGCGTCAAGAGGCGCCTTGGAATCGACAACAATCGAATGCCCCTGTGGAAGCCTCACAATCATGTCCGGACGCTTTCTGCCTTCTTCTGTATTCGCTGATTGCTGGACATCGAAATCACAGTACTGGCTCATTCCTGAGACCTCCACCACGCGCATCAGGGTTATCTCACCCCATCTGCCTTTTACTTCCGGGCGTTTGAGTGCGGTTGTGAGAGACCGCGTCTGGTTTTCCAGTTTTGCATTGGCGTTCAGCATCTGCTCTATCATGGCCTTGAGCTCTCCCGAAGAGATCTGCCTTTTACTTTCCATTTCAGAAATGTATGCCTCATATTTCGTCAGGGCATCTCCGAGAGGTTTGACAATGCCTGCTATCGCTTCCTGCCTGACGGAAAGATCACCTTTCGACTGCTCGATCAAGGTCTCAAGGACACCCCTGGCCTGATCTATAAAAAGCCTGCTGTTGGCGTTCAATGCCTCGGCAGCGGCGCTACCGAAACTTTCGGACATTCTTGCTTTCGCATCTTCGATGCTCGACTTCTGTGCATCAAGCGAGGCCTTCAGCGCGACTGCCTCCTGCCTTGAAACAAGCCAGCCTATGATAAATCCTGTTATGAGACCTGCCGCCACGGCTAAATAGACCATATGACCTCCGATATATTCTTGCTTATCCAAATATAACATAAAGGATTTATAATATCTTGCCTGGTCGATATTTAACGAATATATTTCCCTGAATGAGAAAACTCCGGCTCCTGATTGCCATTATTATGATTTGGGGTAGTTCTGCCTTTTCAACACAAGCGGCGCCCGCTGCATCTGTTAGAATTATCTCGCTTTCACCGGCGGTAACGAGTGAACTCTTTGACCTCGGCGTCCAGGACAAACTGGTCGGGGTTACCAGATACTGTATGAATCCGGGCGGTAGAAAGGAGGTCATCGGCAACCTGACCGATATAAACCTTGAAAAGATCATCCTCCTGAAACCCGATTTGATAGTTGCAGGAAAAGATGCAAACAGGAAAAAGGATATAGAAAAACTGGTGTCCATGGGATTCAGGGTGGAAATTTTCGAAGGCTGCGAAAGCTTTGAATGCATGTGCACCGAATTTATAAGACTTGGGAAATTGACTGGCTCTCAGTTAGAGGCTGAAAGGATCGCTGACAAATGCAGAAAAGAGGTGTCTTCAATCAGCGCAAGTGCAGGATCAAGGCATTATAAAGTCCTGTGGCAGATCGGGGCAAACCCGATGATCGTTGCGGGCGGACCGACATTTGCCAGTGAATTCATAAGACTTTCGGGGTGCATAAATATCTTCGGCGATGTAAAAACCAAATATCCTCGAGTCAATATGGAAGAGGTCCTGATAAGGAATCCTGACGTAATAATTATTATATCCGGCATGGGCGCCGGTGATGATATCTGGAAAAAAATGAAGAGTATAAGCGCCGTATCGGAAGGCAGGATATTCACAGTCAAGGCCGATGCGGTATGCCAGGCGACCCCGCTAAGATTTGTTGAGGGCCTGAAGATTATCTCATCGATACTGGCAGGCAAACACCGATGAAAAAAACTGCCGTCTTCTTAATACTTTTTCTTCTTCTTTCTCTGGCAGTCATAATATCCCTGATTACAGGCAGCGCCGATCTGACACCTGAGGGACTGGCATCAGTTCTGTTCAAGGAGGACCCAAATCCCCTGTTGAATGCAATAATTTGGGATTTACGAATTCCCAGAATCATAAACGGCATTATTGTCGGTGCAGCCCTTTCAGCCTGCGGTGTGATTTTCCAGGCAGTCCTGAGAAACCCTCTTGCTGAACCTTACACACTGGGCGTATCGAGCGGCGGTGCACTCGGAGCGACAATCTCAATAATGATTGGGCTCTCGGGGGCGGCAATGGTCGGGATGTGCTTTATGGGATGCCTTATAACAATTCTTATTATACTGGGGCTTGCTTCGACAAAGGGCTTCTCCAATACAATGCTTATACTGTGCGGCGTTATAATAGGTTTTCTGCTCTCGTCCATAATGATGCTGCTTTTTTCCCTTTCAACCACCAGAGACGTCTATGCATCTGTCATGTGGCTAATGGGAAGTTTGAGCACACCGGGCAGAGATTCCTTGAGAATCATGGTTTATTTCGTGCTGCCCCTTGTACTGGCTTTAATGCTTTTTTCGCGTGATATAAATATCCTCAGCCTGGGAGATGAAAAAGCGATGTATCTGGGGTTGAACGCCAGGACTGCAAGGGCCCTCCTGTTTCTGATCTCTTCCCTGATAACCGGTGCATGTGTCGCAGTGGCAGGGGTAATCAGCTTTGTGGGTCTAATTATGCCTCATATAATGAGAAAGATCATCGGACCGGACCACAGGCTTCTTATCCCATCATCCATGATCGCAGGTTCAATCCTGCTCGTACTTTCGGATACGATTGCGCGTATAGTCATTTCACCCCTGGAACTGCCTGTCGGGGTTATAACCGGAATCACGGGAGGCTTGTTCTTTCTCTTCATGATACTCTGGCGGGGTGAGAAAATATCATGATCCTCGAAGTCTCAAACCTCTCAGTCGGTTACAATAAAAAGACAGTTGTTGATGATCTTTCATTTAATATAAGCCCCGGCACATTCTATGGAATAATAGGACCCAACGGCGCGGGCAAATCGACATTGTTCAAAGCGGTAAGCGGCGTACTGAAGCCATGGAATGGGAGCATAAAATTAAAGGGCAAAGATATATACCGCATGCACAGACGTGAGCTTGCAAGCACGGTGGCGGCTGTTCCGCAATTTCAGGAGGCCTTCTTCCCTTTCAGGGTGAAAGAGTTTGTACAAATGGGCAGATACCCCAAAAGAGGCCGCTTCGGAATGTTTCAAAGCTCAGATCATAAGATAGTTGATGAGGCGCTTAAATCCATGAGACTTGAAACACTGATTCATAAAAGAATTGATGAACTCTCAGGCGGAGAACTTCAGCGTGTCCATATATCACAGGCCCTGGCCCAGGAACCCGAGATTCTGATGCTTGACGAGCCGACCTCGCATCTTGACATCGGGCACCAGACAATAGTGCTCAATCTGATTAAAAGAAAATGCCTTTCGGACGGAATACCCGTATTAATGATAGCCCACGATCTTAATCTTGCGGCTGCCTACTGTGACAGGCTTCTTCTTCTCAAAAACGGCAGAGTCTTTGCTGAAGGTACACCGTCAGAAGTCCTTACAAAAAGAAATATCGAGAGTGTTTATGACACGAGTGTTGAAATAATTACCGAAGAATCCTTAAGCTATCCCCATATATTCATAAACCCGGATACTGCTATCCGGCAATAATTTTAAGAACCTCGTATTCCTTCTCTCCGGCGGGTGACTTGAATACGGCAGTATCCCCGGGTTTCTTACCGATGAGTGCTTTTGCAAGCGGAGATGCAATGGAAATAAGTCCTTTTTTTATATCAGATTCATCGACACCCACTATCTGATACATCATCTCCTCATCTGTTTCAGTGTTGCAGACAACAAACTTCGATCCGAATACAACTTTATCCCTGGGAATCTTTGAAGTATCGATTATTTCGGCAGTTGCAAGTTTTGTTTCAAGTTCCTGTATCCTTGTCTCCATGAATGACTGCTTTTCTTTTGCATACTGATATTCGGCATTTTCTGAAAGGTCCCCGTGCCCCCGGGCCTCTTCGATTGCTGCAATTACTTTAGGCCGCTCAACCTTTTTGATATTATCCAGCTCATCCCTGAGTACTTGATAACCGTTTTTTGTTATGGGTATTCTCTGCATTGGTTTCCTCCGAAGCGAAAATAAAAAAGATACCGGCAGTTAATATCCACCAGTATCAGTTTATAGAATGTTGATAATCAAATATCTTCAAAAATGTCAAGAAGCTTGAGCCTGAACCAGGATAACAGTTTTTCTTCTTCGATATTATATTGAAAACATTTGCCATTTATATGAACGTGTTTCCATAATTAATTGTTTCATATACACATTTCCTGTGATCCATATAAAATAACCCAATAATAACATTAGATTAACTCAAAAGGATGAAGGTATATTATTTGCATGAAAAGTTTAAGCAAAAATTCAATTAAAATAAATCTGGAGGATTGTAATATGAGGAATATCAGGATTTTTATCACATTGTTTTTTCTTTTTGTTTTAACATCCTATGGGTGCAAAACTGATCCGGTTTACGATAATGATATGGGTGTTGATGCAATTGCAGGACCTGGTTCATGGCTGAAAGGCGATTTGCATTCGCACACTCTTTACAGTGACGGAGACAGTCCGCTAGCAGATGTAATCGATATTGCCGAGGCAAAAGGTTTCGATTTCTTAGCGGTTACCGACCATAATACGTCTGAACCATGGGATGATCCCAGCTTTCATTCGGATAATCTGACACTTCTATATGGAGTGGAATGGACAAACGAGGACGGGCATGCAAACATATTATCGAATCTTCCATTCAACTGGGATGAGATATCTCCGACACTCTCAGATGGAGGCGATCCCCAGTCCGCAATAGAAATCGCGCATAGTATGCAGTCTTTTGAACAGACCGTGCTATTCTCAATCAATCATCCGGTAAATCCCTTCTGTTGCGCATGGAAGTATTCATTTGAGGCAAGTAAAGTTGCCGATGCAATTGAAGTCTGGAATGGGAGATGGCTGCTTCCTACGACTAATTTCCAGTCCGTCAGGGAGGTATACGATTATTACCTGAAGCAGGGCGAAAAGAAATCCATGGTAGGCGGGAGCGATTCTCATACACATCAGGCGAATAATATTCAGACACTTTACAATGACCTCGGACTCCCTTCAACCTGGGTATACTCACCATCGGCAGACGGTAAGGACATCCTTGATTCAATCCGCTCAGGACGTACATTCGTCAGCTCTTCTGCGAACGGCCCGAGAGTCGTTTTGAAGGCTGACATCGACTATAATCCTGATAATCCGGCATTGATCGAATATGATTTGATGATGGGAGATTCAATTCCTGAAAATGCGATCGGAAAAGAGGTCTTCTTCAGAGTAAATGTCTTCGGTGCAAATATTCCTTCTTCTATTCTTGTTATTAAAAACGGCAGACCGGTGGTATTCGGGAAAGACAAAAAACCTGTTCTTGTAAGCGACACTGAACTTGCCGATAAAAAAGTCAAATGGGCAATTTCATTCAGCAGAGATTATGGCCTCAGTTTTATCGACAAACCCAGAGAAGGTGACTACTACAGGGTGGAAGTCAGACAGGCAAAGACCTGGAGTTCGGATGCCCCTCTTGGAGAACTGCTGGCAGGGTACATGGGAGCGCTTTCCAGCCCGATATATACCTGGTAATCAGATAAACAAAAGGCAGCGGACTTAATACAACCGCTGCCTTTCCTGAAACAAATGCCGATGCCGGGAAGTATATGAAATTTATTAATTAATTCCTTATAACTTCTCTGCCTTACCGGCACGCAATATAAAGAGACCTCCTTTTAAAACATTAAAACGTAAATCTACTGTATCTTAAATTCTATAGGATATAGAACCGACCAGCGGGAAACCTCACCATCAGTCAGTATTTCTATTCTTTTTGCAACATCCAGCTTTGGCTTGGTCTTGCCGGTCATAACTCTGTAAACAGTGCTGGGCGCAACACCAATCATGCTTGCAAACTCTTTTTGACTGATACCCCTGTTATCCAACCATTTTCTCAAAAGTTGCATACTCTTCCCCTTGCTGCTACTTAACTGATGATAACACTTTCTGCCTTAGATCCTCTGAGAGCGGAGAGCCTACAAGAATCATGTCATTCTCTGTAGACAGCTCATTTCTGATATCTCTTGGATAAAGCAATTCCATTCTTGACACCTTACCATTTGTATAATCTTCTATCTTAAGGGCAATATCTTTAGTCGGAACGCGCTTTCCTGCTGCAATCTGGCAAAAATAGCTGCGTGATATCTTAAGCTCATCAGCAACCGTCTTCTGGTTAAAACCATTGACTTTAAGCCATGTTTTCAAAGTCATTTCCGCTCCTTGAATTTAATTTAATTTACTCTAAGCAAATTGTCAATACTTAATTTGCAGTTTGATTAATTATGTTTCATTCGCAATTTTATTAATAATTTTATTGAGTATTAATGGCCATAATCAGGATGGCATAAAAATACCTTGCCCATATACTCTTCATGCTATATTCCCATCTCATGAGAACGGAAAGTATTTCAAATGAGATGCAAACAAAGATAAAAGATGGTCTGGATATTTTATGCAAAAAGCTCGAGACTGATTCGGCAGCAGTAATTAAATTTAATAAAGGCAGGGATGAAATATTTCAAGAAAGCCCCTGCAATTTGTTCCCTTTCCCGGAAATTTTAAATATTTCAACAAAACTTCCAAGGGTCTATGAAAAGCTTCAGCTCCTTTATCCATATTTCGAACCGCTGGACAGATACAATAAGGATATGAAGGATTATCTTATAAACAATGAGGTTTGCCTTCTTCTGTTTGCCCCGATAAGCATCAACGGAAAGCTTTGGGGTTGTGTCTGCTGCGTCAAAGTAAATAATACAAAGGAGTTTCAACTTGATGATCTGACAGAGCTTGTGGAATCAGTAAACAGATTGTCGAAATACATTTACTTCAAAGACCGCCTCTCTGATAAAAAATTATCAAGTATACCCTCTTGGATGAGCGAATATGCTGCCGACGGGTATTTGATCTTTAACGTAAACGGTACCATCGAAGATGCTGGCGGCAAAATACTCTCAGACCTGAATATTCCCAAAACGGTCATGCTGGGGAAAAACATCCTTGACATTATCCATCCCAATGACAGGCAATCATTTGAAAGAATATTATTATCGGCCAACGACTGGCCCATTTCAGAAGAAATTCGATTCACATCCGGGAAAGGAATCTGCATCTGGTATAAACTATTTTTCCACCACACAGACACTGAGGGAGAATCCCTGAAAAACCTATGCCTTACAGTAAATATCAACAGGATAAAAGAGTTGCTTATTTCGTCTCAGGAGCTCATCGAATCTTACGAATCACTTCTTGACATCCTTAAAGTAGCCATTCTTGCCTTGGATAAGGATGCAAGAATCATGATCGCACTGAAAAACAGTGCCAGCATTATAAGCTACAGTCCCGACGAATTAACGGGAAAACTTCTTGGTGATTTTTTGCACCCGGAAGACAGAGAAAGTATAATAAAGCTTGCACTGAATCCTTTCAGGCAAACACCCTGGGGAAATTTCAGATTCAAATTGAAAAACGGAAACTACGCAAACTTCAGCACTGAGTTCAGATCTCTTCTGGCAAATGATGGGACAATACGAACTGTTTGCATTATAGAACCTTATGAATTCAACAAAAAGGAATCTTTTCATCATGACCCCAGGTTTTTTATGGATTTTTTCTCCGAATCAAAGGAAAAAGTCATAATCTGGGATATGGATTGCGATATCATTAATGCCTCCAGAGGAGCGGAATCATTGATCTGGCAGGAAGGCGGAAATAAAAGAATTATCAGCCCGGACAATCTTGATATTATCGATAAATATAATCTGAAATCAGAATTTATTAGATTACTGGACAATAATGAGAAGGATATTGAACTTGAGATCCTTCTGCCCGCAAAACAGATATTAAAAGCAACCGCTCATATGAAGCACTTCACCCATGGCGCCATGAGTTCAGCTGTCGCAATGACAATCAACGAAAGAAAATCTGACATGCCCGATTACTTAATCAAGAAAATATCAGAAAATACCAGTGATCTTGTCTGGGTAACGGATATGGATTTGAAGTACATCTATATAAACCCTTCAATTGAACGTTTGCTTGGATATAAACCCGAAAAAGCCATGAGAATGTTTGGTGACGAGATAGCTACAACTGAGACATTGGCAAATATTGCCGCTGCCCTCTCGGAAGGCTTCATTGCCGCACAGGAAAAGGATATCGGATGGATGAAAACATTTCCCGCAGACATGGTGTCCTCTACAGGAGAAAAGATAGGAGGCAATATGAAGATCCTTCTTTTTTGCGATGAAAATGGAATTTGCATGGGATTTATCGGGATTACGCATTTCAACATCAATTTTAAGCATCTGACAGCAAAACAAGCAGCCTGAACAAAATCTCCCAGTTTGCATTTTCTAATAGCAAATTTTGATTTAAAATTTGCAATATGCTAATCTATTTCCAGGATATTTGCAGAATCATGTTTATATCTTATTGTTTTAATTAGCTTTTATAATTATTGTAAGGCTTGTCATGATTTGCTATACAGCAAATCAGTTGAAATAAAATTATATTTTGTGAGAAAAGGATATGCTGGAAACACAATCGAGAGAATGGAATCCCAAAGACATTCTGAATTCCATAACCATGTCTATTGGTCACAAGCTCGATGTGGACCATGTCATAGTCTATGAAGCCTGCGATATAAAATCTGATAAGATCAGAAAGTTTCTATCATGGAAAAGATCCGGCGATGTAATCGTTTATGATGATAATGAATTCGAGAAAAAAGATTCTTTCTTTGTACAGCTTATCAGTAAAATATCGGTAAATCTTACATCATGGGGAAATTCTTCAAATACAAAAGAAATAGAATTTTTCAGCATCAACAAATCGAGTTCATATCTGACATCAGCAATACTTACAGAAGGGGTGTTCTGGGGTTTTGTAATATGCACGGATGTCAGGGAAAGACAGTGGGTCCCTTCCGACCTGTCAATACTCTCAGATGCGGCAGTTGAATATGCAAAATATATCCATTATTCGCAATATTTAAACGATCTGAAGAAAACAAGCTCCAATTACCGTTTCATTATAGATGATGTCAGCGATATGATTTTGTGGCTTGACCGTGATGCCAGGATCACAAATATTGATGGCCGCCTTTCAGCAATAAGCGGATTTGAAAAAAAAGAGCTTATCGGAAGCAGTCTGATGGATTTCCTTTACTGGGACAACAATGAACAGAATGAATATAGACATGCATCAATACAGGCTTTTTTATCAAACAGGAGCACATCTGAACGTCGTATAAAAATGAAAAACGGCGATATCAGATGGATTATTATTAAAAGCCATCCCCTGTTAAATTATGGCGTCCAGACCGGAACCGTCTGTCTGATTACGGACATTGATGACCTTAAACACAGGCTTTCTTTAAATACGACGGTATTAAACGACAGCAATGATATCCTTTCCGAATATCTAAATGACGTGATCTTCGTTGCCGACATGAATCTGAATGTCAAATATATGAGCCCCACTGATGCAAAAGAGAGGGGCTTTACAGTGGAAGAATCTATCAAACAGACGCTGAGAGATGTTTTCACGCCCGATGATATCAGAAAAATACTGACATTGCTCCCCAAAACAGCAATCAACGAAGCAGGAATCCTTGAAACCCGTATTTCACGCAAAGACGGGACAAGCTTCTTTGCTGAAACAATTGTCTGCGCCGAATTCAACGATTCAGGAATGCCTCTTTCGATCAGGGGAATATACAGGAATATAGACAGACAAAAATACTACGAAACCAGATTAAACGATGTCGAGAAACAATACAACAACCTCAGTTCAAGCTTAACTGATGCTATCCTGATATTTGACAATTCCCTGAGAGCCGAATACATAAGCCCGTCTCTAGCAACAATGACAGGCTATTCCGAACCTGAGCTGAAAAGAATTCTAAAAAACAGTCCATTTGATTTGCTTGGCAAGGAACTTTACCCTGCTCTTACAAACGCACTCCTGCTAAGGCTCTCTTATTACAAGGCCGGTAAAATATTTTTCTCAGACAATCCGATTGAGAATTACCTGATCGACAAAAATTCCAGAAAGATTCCAGTAGAGATAACAACTTCAGGAATTTTCAGCACCCCCGAAGAATGCAGCGGTATAATTTGCAGCTTCAGAGATATATCATGGAAAAAACATGTTGATATCCTGGCGGAAGAATTCTCAAGGCAATATGGCCGCCAGATGCACAACATGATAGGAACTTTTTATTTTGACAATGATTACATTATTACCGAAGCGGACACTAAAGCTGTTCAAATTCTGGGAATCCAGCCTTCCGATGTCAGGCTTTTATCCTTATCGAAAATTATTACATCCAGGTCTATTGTTAAATTAGAGAAAGAGCTGGCAAAATTATCACAAGCAAATGAAACCACCAGGATCATTGAGCTGCAATCAAGATATTCACATGGCAAAAACACTTATCTGGGACTGAAGATTGAATTAGCAGGATATGACATATCTCAAAACATCATATACAGGTGCGCGATAGCAGATATTACCGATTGGACATCATCGCTGCTACCCGCCAGCCATATAAAAGCACTGACTGACAACATAAATGACCTGGTATGGTTTACAGATATGTCACTCTGTTTTACTTACATAAGCCCTTCAATAGAACTTTTGCTTGGATACTCCAGAGAGGGTGCGCTAAGCATGTCAGGAGATTTTTTATATACCAGGGAATCCCTGCAGGCCCTTGGAGAAGCTTTCATAAAAGGTATTAATGCAGGAAAACGGAAATCACCTTACTCTGCAAGCATACCTGTCGATATGAAAACATATAATGGTAAAATACTTCCGGGAATTCTGAAACTGATTTTAATACTAGACAATCATTCCGTGCCTGCCGGATTTGCCGGTATAACCTCTTTCGGTAATGCAAATATCACAGATCATCCAAATGTTGTCCGTATTCACTCCTGATTAAAATAATTAATTGTTGTTTTAATTCGATCAGGGTTGAAAAAGGATGTTCACTCTCTTAATATTTAATTAAATCATGAGCCGAAATCACCTGTACTCAGAGGAAGACATATCCAGAACATATGAGAAGGTTCATGATCACAAATTTACCAAAGATATAATTTCCAGATATTCAACAAACAAGCGTGATGTGAGGGAAATCGCCCTGTCAGGAATAGACCTCTCCCGAGTCAGCAATGTCCTCGATCTCGGATGCGGTTATGGTCTTTTTGAAGAAAAACTGGCAGGCAGACTTGCACCCGATGCCAGCATCACCGGTATTGATATTGTAGAATCCAACGAAACGCCTTTTTTAACAACAATCAAAAATAGCGGTTATTCAGGAACGTTCATCAGGGATGGCGCTGATTATATAACAGCAATTGACAGCCGGACATACGATCTCGTCATAGCAAGCTATTCATTATATTTTTTTCCGCATCTGATAAAAGATATTTCAAGAATTCTAAAATCAAAAGGGATTTTCATTACAATAACCCACAGCCGAGATTCCCTGAAAGAAATCACTGAGTTAATCCCCTCAAGCATGGAGCACACAGGCATCACTGCGCCGGGTGAATTTGCCTTGAATAAGCTTCTTAAAGCATTCTGCCTTGAAGACGGTTACCGGCAGTTGAAACCGTATTTTAAAACAGTGGAGATGCTGCCATACAACAATGCAATGCTTTTCTCCCCGGATAATATATCGGACTGTGTTGAATATATTGCAAAAAAAAGGCCTTTATTGTTTAAAGATATAATTGATTCACATCCCAATAAAATAAGGGGCATTGAAGATCATTTTTATAAAAGACTACATGAACAGGCAGTTTCAAAAGGATTGCTGAGCATTACAAAAGATGATGCGATATTTCGGGGTTTTAATCCTTTATCCGGAATCAAAAAAACGTCAAGGCGGGCCGGTTTATGAAAAAATGTTACATCCTCGACACCAATGCATTGATTGAAAATCCTGACTGTATCGATATGTTCAGAAACGGTGAAGAAAACCGTGTATTGATACCCTATTCAGTCATAATGGAACTCGACAGGCTTAAGAAAAGGGCCGATCTGAGCCACATAATAAGCCTGATCGCCACACGGCTGGAATATGACACCAAACTGAATATAATAAAGATACCCCACAAGATATATACAGGAAGTGAGACCAACGACGATGACATCCTTGAAGATATCAAGTATGCGCATGAGAATGCAGACCGTTTTATAAACGGATTTGAACCGGTTATTGTATCAAACGACAGAATGTTCAGAGTCAGGCTTCTGGTGGAGGGATTCAGGGCCCAGGAATTCCGCGATTCCAAACCGTTCCATTCAGAAAGCCAGCTTTATACCGGGTTTATAAAAGAATCCGATGAAAAGATAACTAACTCATTTTACTGGGACACTAACGGGCAGCTGTGGTTTGAAGGAAAAGAGGCGTATATTGATTATGAGCATAACCCCTGGGGAATAAAACCGAGAACCGTGTATCAGAACTGTGCCATGGAGCTCATGCTGTCACATCATATCGATGTCGTGACGCTCCAGTCCGAAGCAGGCTTCGGAAAGACCTTCATCGCCCTTGCATGCGCATTCCATCTCGTCCTACAGAAACCAAAGGCTTTCGACAGGATATTCATTTTCAAACCGGTAGTTGAAATCGGGGAAAAGCTCGGTTATCTGCCGGGTGATGAAAAAGAAAAGCTTGCCCCATATATGCGGGGCATACTTGACCTCATTGTGAAACTTCACAGCCAGAGACCTGCAAACTCTCTTTTTCTTGATTCACAGAGTGCAAGGCTGGAGCTGAATCCTAAAAAGATAGAAATAGTCAGTCTGAACTTCATCCGCGGCATGAATATCGAGAACGCTGTGGTTATAATAGACGAGGCGCAGAACATGACCCGCTACCAGACAAGAGCTCTGCTCACCCGTATGGGTGAAAACGTGAAATGCTATGTGCTTGGCGATACGAACCAGGTGGATCATCCCTATCTCAATTCCTCAAACAACGGCCTCAACTGGATCGTAAAGAAATTCAAGGGATACCCGAATTACGGACATATGGTATTGAAAGGCAGCAAGTCGAGAGGTCCCATTACGGACCTCGTTCTTAAAACGGGGTTGTGAACTTATGGCAAATGTTTACTTTTCTTCGAAATTTGACAGTGAGTCGATATCCACGGTTCTCAGGGCTGCTCTCGATGACTTGAAATCCGGTATTGTAAAAAACGACAGAGTTGCGGTCAAGCTCCATTTCGGCGAAAAAGGCAACACACGTTATGTAAAACCAGCTCAGATAATCCCTGTCATAAGCGAGTTGAACAGGCACAGCGACAATTGTTTCCTGACAGACGCCAACACGCTTTACCGGGGAATGAGACACAACGGCATTGACCACAGAAAGATAGCGGAAGAACACGGCTTTGCAGAGCTGGGATTGCCTATCATAATCGCCGACGGGGATAACGGCAATGAAGAAACTGAAATAAAGATCCCCGGTAGAATATTTGATAAGGTGAGAATTGCAAAGGCCATTGCCGAAGCGGATGCACTTGTTGTCGTAAGCCATTTCAAGGGGCACATAATGTGCGGCTTCGGTGGTGCGATAAAAAATATAGGCATGGGCTCTGGCTCGCGCGGCGGAAAACTTGAAATGCATTCAAAGGTAAAGCCCTCACCCGGGAAAAGATGTACGGGATGCGGCATATGCCTAGAATCATGTCAGGCCGACGCTATCTCCCTCGTAAACGGCAAAGCCAGAATCAATCACGACATATGCCAGGGCTGCGCATTGTGTATAGCAGTATGCCCGGAGGATGCTATCTCCGTTCCCTGGGGCGGCGCAACAAGCAAGGAAGTTCAGCACAGACTCGCCGAATACGCCCTCGGAGCCGTAAAGGGCAAAAAACTTGTCTGCCTGAGCTTTATCAACAACATAACCAAAGATTGCGACTGCATGACCGATACCAGGATAATCGGCCATGATATAGGAATTACAGCATCCATCGACCCTGTCGCCTGCGACAAGGCTGCTTACGAACTGACAATTGAAAGCCACGGGGGCAAAGACATCTTCAGAGAAGCTACAAGGTCGGACGGCACGACATTATTCCCGTATTCCGAACTCATCGGCCTGGGGAAAGAGGACTATAACCTTATAAACCTCTAGCAACCGTTAATGGTTACGGCTTTGCTGCTGAGGTGAGAAGAAATCTATCATGGCGTCTGCCACTTTGGATCTTTCCTTATCGGCAGTAACCGCATGATAGCAGTCATTCAGCATTATGATCTCCTTCTTTGACGAGGAGATGTTGTCATATATACGCCTTGCACTCCCTGGATGTATGAAGATATCCTGGGTTGACTGCATGATAAGGAGCGGCGTTTTTATCCGGGACAGAAAACTCTTTTTCCTGATCAACCCCATAAGCTCCATCAGCGAATATGTCGCAGGTATGGAGTTCCTTCCATAGCTTGCATGAGGAGTGCCCTGGGGCTCTTTTACATCCTGGCCGGGCTTTGACGGCAGATCGCCTATCATACGCGCAATGGGAGTCCTTCCAAGTACGGGAAGCACATATCTGGCTGCAAAGGGTTTGAACCACAGAGGGGTGGAAAATACTGCGCCTCCCTTAATAAGGTTTCCATGCAATGCTGCCATAGCAAGTGTCATTATCCCGCCCATGGATTGTCCTGCAACATATACATTTTCATGTCTCTGAGACATCTTCACAAGCTCTTCGGAAACTGCACCGACCCAGGCAGGCCATGTCGTTCTGTTAAGCTCCTTGATATCTGTTCCGTGTCCGGGCAATAGCGGCACTTTGACAGTATAACCAGCTTCATTCATCTTTACAGCAAGGTATGCCATTTCTGAAGGAGTCCCTGTCAGACCGTGTATGAGCAGGCAGGCATTTTTCCCACCTTTCAAAAATATCGGTTCAGCCCCTTTCATGATTTGCATGATTCAGCCTCCTCTTCGGTCTTTCTTGAGAACATGAGAATAATTGAAGCAGCAATCGCAAAAGCTGCCCCCATTATAAAGGCAGAATGGCTGCCAATTTTTTCCCACACAACACCAAATATAACCGAAGCGGGAAAAGCTGCAATACCTATAGCCATATTATAAAGACCGTATGCGCCACCGCGGTTTTCCGTCTTCACCAGGTCGGCGACAAATGCCTTCTCGGTGCCTTCGCACAATCCGAAGAATATTCCGTAAGCAAAGAAAAGAAACCATATTGAAAGCTTTGTTGATGCAAATGCAAACCCGAGATAAACGAGCCCGTAAACGATCCAGCCGGCAATTATTACAGGTTTCCTGCCAAGCCTGTCAGAAAGCCATCCTCCCGGAACTGAAAACATCGCTTTGCTTATATGAAGTACGACCCAGATTACCGGCAGCATTGCTATTGCGATACCCGTATCACGAGCCTTGAGCAGAAGAAACGCATCGGTCGAATTGCCGAGTGTAAATATAATAACGGCAAAGAGAAAAACAACGTAACCCCTGTTTTTTATTGTCCCGGTAAATATTATGCTTTCTCCGGAAGGTACCTTTTTTTTCGGTTTTTCAATGACAAGAAACCAGGCAAGTGCGATCGTTATTATTCCGGGTATAGCGGAAATAAGGAATACAGTCTTTATTGAGAGTCCGCCGAATTGGATCAGAGCCGTTGCTATCAGCGGTCCTATTATCGCACCCGTATGATCCATGGCCCTTTGAAATCCGAATGCAAATCCCATATTCCCAGGCGCTACCGAATCGGCCAGAAGTGCATCCCTGGGCGCACTCCTTATACCTTTACCTATGCGGTCCGATACCCTGAAGATAAGAACCTGCCACCAGGAGCCGGCTACTCCAATCAATGGTCTGATTATGTTTGAGATGGTATAGCCGAAAGCAAATACGGGCTTTCTTTTACCTATCCTGTCCGAATACGCGCCTGAAAAATACTTGAGCAGTGACACCACTGTTTCAGCCAGCCCTTCAATGATACCGATAGAAGCAGCACCTGCATGAAGAACCGTTGTCAGGAATACAGGGAGCAGGGGATAAATCATTTCGCTTGCCATATCGTTCATCAGGCTTATAAAGCCCATGCCGGCGATATTCCGCTTCTCCTGCGAATCTCTTTTCCATTCCATGTTTCTTCCCCTATCCTTTGACCCGATTCGGGTCAATACAATTGCCTTTTTGAGATTATAAAAAACATATATATTGTCTTCATGCAGGTAAGGATTAACAGATATCTTTCTCAATGCGGAGCCATGTCAAGACGCGCGGCTGACAATGCAATCGCTGCAGGAAAGGTTTCAATAAACGGCCACACTGCGTCGATCGGCGAGACAATAGACCCTGAAACCGATGAAATAAAGCTCGATGGAGAGGCTCTTCATCAAAGCCGCAAATATTATCTGGCGGTTTATAAACCCAGATATATGATCACTACAATGAAGGATCCTGAAGGCAGAGCCTGTGTCAATGATTTAATCCCTGAAAAATACAAAGGGGTCTTCCCGGCAGGCAGGCTGGATTTCGATGCGGAAGGGCTTCTGATTCTCACAAACGACGGCGATATGGCGAATGCCATCCATCACCCGACTCACAATATGGGAAAAGTCTATATTGTTGATCTGAGACCCGAAGCATCCGCTGCAGCGCTTCGTAAAATGTCCGAAGGTGTTGAAATCGACGGCACCCTTACAAGACAGTCTCTTGTAGTAAGAATACAGGACGCAAAAGGCATGACAACCGTCAGAATCACCTTGAAACAGGGCCTTAAAAACCAGATTAAAAAAATGGCTGAAGCTGTGGGTCTTAGTGTCGTTTCAATAAAAAGGATCGCAATCGGCCCCGTATCGCTCGGAAAAATGAAGCCGCGTGAGATTAGGGAATTGGAGGATCAAGAAGTCAGGGCTTTATTAAATATTCAAAAAAAGCAGAAACTTTCTTGACTTAACCGTCCTGGACTTTATATTTCTAAACATCATTTCATTTTGGAGGTAAGCTGTGAATAAGTCTGAATTAATTGAAGAACTTTCGATGAAACTGGCGCTCCACCCGAAGAAATCGGAAACAGTGGTCAATACTGTATTCGATTCCATCATCAAATCCCTGAAAGATTCCCAGAGGGTCGAGATCAGGGGATTCGGCAGCTTCATGATCAGGAATTACAAGCCGTATGTGGGAAGAAACCCGAAAAGCGGCGAAAAAATCAAGGTAAGACCCAAGAGTCTTCCATTCTTCAAAACCGGAAAGGACATGAGAGACCGAGTCAACTCAGCCCAATAACAATCCTGTTTCAGGAGCGTCTAAATATTGACGCTCCCACCTTTGCTGTGCTACCGTCCTGTCAGAGGAAAATAATGCACAAGCACAAAATCGATAACATAATCGGTAATTCAGAGAAAATGATCAAGGTGTTTGAACTCATATCGAAGATTGCATCCACGGACTCCACCGTGCTCATCCTCGGGGAATCAGGTACAGGCAAAGAGCTTGTGGCAAGAGCTATCCACAGAAAATCAAGGCGCGCCAGCCTTCCCTTTGTTCCGGTAAACTGCGGGGCAATACCTGAAGAGCTGCTGGAGAGTGAATTGTTCGGACATGAAAAAGGGGCCTTTACGGGTGCATTCAAGATGCATACGGGCAGATTTGAAATAGCAGCGGGAGGAAGCATTTTTCTTGATGAGATATCTGAAATGAGCCCGAATCTTCAGGTCAAGCTTCTCAGGGTGCTTCAGGAAAAGGAATTTGAGCGTGTAGGCGGCATTAATACCATCAAGGCCAATGTACGCATAATTGCCGCAACAAATAAAAACCTCGAGGAAGAAGTCGATAAGGGGCGCTTCAGGGAAGACCTCTATTACAGGCTGAACGTTATTCCCATCAACCTTCCCCCTCTTCGGGAAAGGTCGGATGATATCCCGGCACTCACAAGGTTTTTTATTGAAAAAAATGTAAAAGAAAAGTCGATGGAAGTGATTGAGATAAACAAGCAGGTTATGCATCATTTCATGAATTACAGATGGCCCGGCAATGTCAGGGAGCTCGAGAACATCATCGAGAGGCTTTCAGTTCTATGCGATGGCAACCCTGTTACCGCTGATGACCTACCGGAAAATATACTTTCAGGCCATACGAAGGGCACCGGCTCATCTCTGGGTTTTATACTGCCGGACGAGGGTATCGACCTTTCTGATGTTGTCAGTGATTTCGAGAAAAATATTATAATACAGGCGCTCAACAAGTCAGGCTGGATAAAAAACAGGGCTGCCAAGCTTTTAAACCTGAACAGAACAACCCTCGTAGAAAAAATCAAAAAGCAGGGGATACAATCTTAAATAGAACGTACGGAAGTTTTTCGGTCAGTCCTCAAATTTCTGGCATAGAAGTTGTATCACTATAATTTGTGAAAACAAGAAAAGCATACTGGTTTGTTTTGAAAATCACCCATACAGGTGCATTAATACTGTTTCTATTGGTATTTTTAAACGACACATGCCTATCCGGCACAATCAGTCAATCGGGCGAAAGCGTCAAATATTCCGGCATATCAGACAAAATATCCGTCAATGTTGATAAAACCTTTGAAAATGGAAATTATTCGTATACGGCATCAGCCCTTGAAAAACGAAGTGATAAACTGAATGATTTCGAGAAAGCCCTTCTTTCGAAAATCTATTGGGCAATGTACTACCCTTACTTTCAGGCAATGGCATTAAAAGCCTGTGATCTGATGGGAGAGGCCTTAAAAACCATGTCCGACGGAAAGGACAGAGAGAAGCTTTCAGCCGAATATGCATATATGCTCAACAAGACATCAAGACCCGAAGAGGCCATAAGAATTATCAATAGATTAACTTCTTCATCTGAGAGTGAACTGAGGTTTTCAGTCAATGTACTTAAAGCTGACAGTTACAATATTCAAAAAAAATATAACGATGCTTATGTGAAGGCAGTACAAATAAGCAGAAAATTTGATTTGAACAAAGTCTCGAATCCCTTACAGGCGCATTATTATATTATCCTTGGAGATGCATACTCCGGACTGAATGAATATTCGAAAGCTCTTCAAATGTATAACAAAGCCATGTCGCTCGATAATAACATCAACAGAATCAGTCCTGATATCTTTTTGAAGATAGGTACGGCATTATTCAAAACAGGCTATCCCTCAGACGCTGCTGGTTTCCTTGAAAAAGCCGTCAATCTGGGCATTCCATCCTCAAGGACAGAGGCACTTATCATGCTGGGCGATTGTCTGAACATGCTCGGCAGGCAGGATAATGCATATGCTCTTTATTATGAAGTTTCGATAAACAGATCACCCGGCGCTGTAGCGGCCATGCTGCGAATAGCTTCAATCATTGAAGAGCGCGATAAGGTTGTAGACAAAACACCGTCCAGCAAAACGTATGAGCAGCTTACTGCCATCTACAGAAGAGCCATCTCCGAATATCCTGACAGCCTGCCTATCGTCGCATACAGTATGGCAAAGACCAATGCCAGATATGGCAATATGATTGATGCCTTCAAGATGTATTATGAAGCATGGGTGATCACCCGCGCCAATGACCCTGTTCATGCATATTCAAAATCAGGGGCTCAGCGCCTCCTTGAAGAACTTGCCGCTCAGAACGACGGCAAATGGGACAGCGTAATATTAAGCGCCTATATGTCCTATAAAGACAGCATGCTCAAAGAAATCAGCAATCCGGAACTTTTAACAAGACTTGCAGGTCTGATGCTCAAGGAAGGTTATATTGACGATGCATCAAAAATGGCGGACATGATTATCAGCACGGGATCAAATGAAATGAATAACCGGGCAATTCCCCTGCTTGTTAAAATCGAGATAAGAAAAGGACATTTAAGCAAAGCGCTTCAATTGACCAATGACTGTCTGGAAAATCCCTATAATGTCCCTGAAATCCAGGCCACGAGAACAAAGAAAGCGGAACTGCTCATGATGCTCGGAAAATATAAAGAAGCGCTCAAATATCTCGAAAATCTTGGATCTGATGAAAATGAGATCCTGAGCCGGTTGCGATTAATGGCTGATCTTTATAATATGGCTAATGATACTCAAAAGGAGATGAAAGCTTATGACAGCATTATAGGGCTTAAAACAGCTGCTTCCCCCGTTATCGATCGCACACTCTTTATAAGGGCATGTAGTCTTGCCGAAACAGAACCTCTGCGTGCAGGCAATCTCTTTTCAAGGTTAATCAGGGAATATCCGGCTTCAAAATACGCGACTAAGGCACTCCTGCTGCAGACGGCAATAGCTCAAGACCCGGATTATTTTAAGACCACACAGATTTATGAAAAAATCATAAACTCAGGTAAAGATGCCACGTCAACTACTGCCGCAAGACTTATGCTTAACGAAATTAAAATTGAAAAATTATTGGAAAGATATTTCGAACCTGAAACCGGAAGCGTCAAAATTCCTGCACTTTCAAAAAGCACTCTCAAAAAGGCAGGCTGAAAATGGCTTATTTGCACGGTATACAAACATGGTACGGCAATTGCTTAATAGAAATTTATGGAAAGCAATATGGAAACGACAATGAATAGACATACTGAAAAATTTGAAGCCGAAAATGCAGTTGATGGTGTATCAAACAGCATCTCAGTATCATTTTTTAAAAGGTTTCATTACATCAGCATGGCCTTGATCGTCTCACTCACGGTGCTGGTCATCGTTTTTGCAATGCTTTTATTCATGTCAGTAAATACTTCCAGAGTATCCGCAGACGCAACAGGAAGACACAACCCTGATACAGCCTCCAAAATATCAAACCAGAGCGTTGAGGCCAAACAGATGATTGAAGACAGTCTCGAGAAAAGGGCTCAGGATATTATTGACAGGCTTCTGGGGCCTGGCAAAGCAATCGTGACCATTATTGCCGATATCGACATGGAGGTTGTGAAGAGAGTCCGGGGAATGGAAGCACCAGTGTCTTCACTGTCATCCGGCAGGAATGGGACTGAAATCAATCAGGATATCGTAACCGAATATATTCAGGCCCCGGGTGAGATCAGGAGGCTTTCCGTATCGGTAATCGTTGATGGAGCTTATACTGAAGACAGATCAGGGAAAAATGTATTTGTCCCTGCTACAGAGAGCGAAATGAGAAATATTGAGACCGTGCTTAAGCAGGCTTTAGGATTTGATGAAACCAGGGATGATAATATTGCCGTCACATCAATGCCTTTGATTAAAAAAACGTCTCAGGATTATGAGGGCGGTTTTCCCGGCGGCCGTGCTTTCAATTTATTGCCGGCCCTTTCTGTTGTCATTATTGCAGTTCTTGCCCTTTTGATTTCAGGTTTCATATATATGAATCGAAGAAACCGGATAGGACTTCGTATGGCCGGCAATCCCGCTGTAAGGTATGACATTGCAGGACACGCAGCGGTACAAAAAGAAAGCCCGCAGACAAAAGGCTTGATTTCCGAAAACGCTGATAATGTCAAGACCAGAACAACTGATGTGGAAATCTATAAAGAAAACGATTCCGGTCCGTTTGCTACGCTGAACCATGTGGATGCCTCCATTCTTTCAGATTACCTTAAAGGTGAGCACCCTCAGACGATAGCGGTTGTTTTATCACATCTTCCGGGGAACAGGTCTGCAAGAATTCTGGGCGCAATGCCCGAAAAAATACAGGGCGAGGTTATATTAAGGATGGCCAACATGGGAATTATCCCAAGAGTGGTAATAGATGAACTCGAACAGGTGCTTAAAAAAGACATCGAAGCAATGGGTGCATATGAAGGAAGAAAGCTCGGAGGCGTTGATTATGTTGCAAGCATAATGAACCATCTAGATATAAACACCGAAAACATCATTTTCGCATCCCTTGAAGATGTCGATCCTTTGCTAGCAGACAGGATTCGCCAGAAGATGTTTATTTTTGAAGATATTATGGACATAGACAGCCGTGGAATCCAGACGCTTCTAAAGGAGATTACCAATGAAGATCTTATCCTTGCACTCAAGACTGCAAATGACGAGCTGAAGGAAAAGGTATTCTCGAACATGTCAAACAGGGCAGCAGAAATGCTCAAGGAAGACCTGGAATCGCTCGGACCTGTAAGGATAGCAGATGTCGAAACCGCACAGCAGAATATCATCCGCATTGCCAGAAAACTAGAAAGGCTCGGAAGGCTTGTGATTGCAGGCAAAGGAAGGGAGGATGTGCTTGTCTGATAAAAAAGGCATCATAATATTTCTTTCAGCCCTTATTATGTTCATCACTATCGCCATGCTTCATTCCAGCCTGTATGCAGCCGAAAACACAGCAGTAAAACCGGCCGCAAAGGTAATGCCGCCTGACCCCGAAAATGAATTCTACAGTTTATTGAAACAGCGCGAAGAGCTCAGGGCTGATGAAGCAGGCCTCAAGCTCCTTGGCAGGGAAATTGACAACAGACTTAAAAAGCTTGAACAGGTCGAATCGCGCATTGAGCAGGAACTGAAACTTATAAACCGCGTAAGTGATGCAAGGGTCAGAAGACTGATAAGGATATATTCGGCAATGGATTCAAAATCCGCTGCACGGCTTATGGAAGGACTTGAAACCGGACAGTCGGTTGAGATACTGGCCGGAATGAGGGATGACATCTCAGGACCCATACTTGCCAGTATGGATGCAAAAACAGCCAGCCGCCTTATAAAGCTGCTGGCTGCATATAAAGGTCCTACCGGTCCTGTGAAATAGGATCAGGCCGGGCTCTCAATAAAATTCCGGACTTCTTTTTCAAGCCATCCGGTCCACGCCTCAAATCCAGATCCCGTTCTGGCAGAAAGTGGAAATATTTCTATTTCAGGATTAAGCTTATTAACCCGTTTTTCAAGTATCCCGGCATCAAAATCGAACATCGAGGCGCAATCCGTCTTGCTTACTATCAGACCGTTACAGACTGTAAACATGAGCGGGTATTTAAGGGGTTTATCATCGCCTTCCGGGACGCTGAGGATCATGACGTTTTTGATTGCGCCTGTATCAAACTCTGCCGGACAAACCAGATTGCCGACATTCTCGATTATTATGAGGTCAAGATTATCAAGATCAAGGGCATCGAGTCCCTTTTTGACCATTGATGCATCAAGGTGGCAAAAACCACCTGTCCTCAGCTGGACCGCTTTCACGCCCAGCTTTGCAACCTTTTCCGCATCCACAATCGAATCGATATCCGCTTCAATGACCGCAATTCTGAATCTGTCTTTTAATGATTCTATTGTTTTCAGAATCAGTGTGGTCTTTCCCGCACCCGGAGACGACATGATATTTAAGAGGAATGTCTTTTTTTCCTTGAGCAATTTTTTTAATTCAGCGGCAAGTGAATTGTTGTCGGTCATTATATCTTCTTTGAGCTCAATAAGACGTATCTCTTCCATTAGATAACCTCCATGTCTTTTACATGGTATTCTCTGCCGGAGACCATGGACCCTTTTTCACTGCCGCATGCCGGGCAGCATGCATCACCAAATTTTCTTATGTCAACAGGATATACTTCAGCACATGCATTGCACCTGATTGTAACAGGCGTCCTTTCAATCTTCAGCTTTGCGCCCTGTGCAACCGTGTCCTTGCTCAGATAGTCGAAGTATCGCTGAATCCATTCATCTTCAAGATCGCTCATCTCTCCGACCTTTAATGATATGGACACTACCCTTTTAACTCTGGCATTCGCTGCATGCTTCAGCACAATGTTCAATATGCCTTCTGTGACCGGAAGCTCATGCATGAAAGATCCTTTTTTACTTGTTCAGATAATTTGCAATTATCAGCTTTTGAACCTCGGTTGTTCCCGCACCTATCGGAAATACCTTTGCATCTCTCATATACCTTTCCACCGGAAATTCCTTCATATAGCCATAGCCACCGTGAATGTGCACTGCTTCAGCGGTTACACGGTTCACCATTTCGCATGCATAAAACTTGACCTGGGCCGCAAGCATCCTGGCCTCCTTGAAATTTCCCTCATCCCAGCATGTAATGCCCTTATATGCCAGAAGCTTCGAGGCTTCGATTTCGACCAGCATGGTAGCGAGCTTGTCCTGTATCATCTGGAAATTGAATATGGGCTGACCGAATTGCTCCCTTTCCTTTGAATATTTGAGTGCCGCACTGAAAGCCGCTTCCGCTATACCTATCGCCATGCACGACCACATGAAGCGCTCCAGGTCGAGGCCGGAGAACATGGTTTTGAGGCCCTTGCCTTCGATACCACCGAGAAGATTTTCGACAGGGACCCTGCAGTCTTCCATAATTATCTCACCTGTAGGCGATGAGCGGAGCCCCATTTTGGAGAGTTTCCTTCCTACCTTGTACCCCGGAAAGTCCTTCTCGACAATGAATGCGCACAGGCCCGCAAGCCCGAGAGCAGGGTCGGTCGTTGCATAAATAAGCGCCACGTCGGCAATAGGGGCATTGGATATGAAAGTCTTAGCACCGTTCAGGATGTAATAATCGCCGTCTCTTCTGGCCCTTGTCTTGAGAGAAATTGCATCCGAGCCTGCACCGGGTTCGGTAAGACCCATGCAACCCCTCAGGCTACCGCCGGCAATGGCGGGCAGGTATTTATTTTTCTGCTCCGGTGTTGCATTTCTGGCAATGTTGTTTGCGCACAAAAGGGTATGCGCCCCGAGAGTTACTGTAACGCCTGCATCGACCTTGCTCAATTCCTCTGCCATAAGGCCGAAAGACAAGTAGTCTGTAAGCATGCCGCCATATTCCGGCTCCACTCCCATTCCAAGAAGTCCAATGGGTTTCGCCTTTTCCCACAGCTGTTCATTGAATTTTTCATCACGGTCCATTTCTTCAACAAGGGGGGCGACTTCTTTTTCGGCAAAGCGTTTTACTGTTTCCTGAAGCATCCTTTGTTCCTGGGTAATGTTAAAATTCATTTTTTCCCTCCGTTTGCTTTTTTTACCACAAATCTAACCCATGAATTATAATAGAAAATACTGTGGACATAGCTCAACAAATGAAAGGTGGCAATATTGAAAATAATTTTCTGGGAACCAGATCAGGCTAAATCGGCCCCTGAAACATGGCGGGAATGAGCGCCTGCCATGAATAGTATTATTAATCCTTACTCTGAGCCTCAATAATTTCCTTTAACTTACCTATCGCATTCTCGAGTTCAGGAAGGAGCTCGGGACTGATAGCTATCCCTTTTTTTGAAGGTTTGTATTCGCCGTTGTCATCCTGGTAGTATACCCTTAAATCTACATACTTCTTACCTTTGTAAGTGCTTACCGATACCCTGATTTCTTCAAGCGCATTTTTCATAAACGAATGAACAAGAATGCTTTCGTCTGCCATTGTCGCCCCCAATAGAATTATATTTTAATGGTATTGTTTGAAGTTGTCCGATTTGTCAATAGATGCCTTGCAAAAATATGGCTGCTTTGTTAGTAGATTATCTCTGTGCCGGAGTGGTGGAACTGGCAGACGCGTCGGACTCAAAATCCGAAGGGGCTTAGCCCCGTGGGGGTTCGATTCCCCCCTCCGGCACCATTATTTATGCATATTTATTGACTGTTTTAAAAATATTTTGCCCGCATGGAGAAGCTTTCTCAATTAACAGAATTAAAATCTATTTTGGACAAGAGCGGTTTATTATATTTTCTTAGAGATAGAATCTGTTTATCTCATTATGGGAGGCTTTGATGAAGAAGCATTATGAAATCGCATTGAAGAGGAAAAAGCATTTCATTATCTGTTTTCTGACAGCAGGCTGTTTAGTTCTGGCCGGCTGTGCTTCGATTATCCTGAACAAAGGCTTCCCCCAGGTGGATGGCAAAGCGCCATTGCCAGGTCTGTCAGACCGGGTCGAGGTAATAAGGGACAGTCACGGTATTCCTCATATTTATGCTGGATCTGAACAGGACCTTATGATGGCCCAGGGATACGTGCATGCGCAGGACAGATTGTGGCAGATGGAGACATACCGCCGCCTTGCCAGCGGCAGACTGTCCGAGGTTGGAGGCCGCGACATGATTGGCCTTGACCACTGGATGCGCCTTATCGGTGTTTGCCGCATCAGGAGTCTTCTTGCAGCACGGATTGATGCTGATCAAAAACCTCTGGCCGAAGCCTACATCAAGGGTATAAACTCTTTCATAGAACAGCACAAAAAAAACCTGCCGTTGGAATTCAGGAGCGTCGGAATAGTTCCCGAGCCCTGGACTATTGAAGATCTGTATAATGTCGTTGGGGTAAATGCATGGTTCCTCGAAACCAATTTCTCGCAGGAAATTGTGGCCCTTGCGGGCCGGAAATATTTCGGGGTCGATGCACTGAGAGATATCCTGCCTTCCTGGCCTGACGCACAGCTTCATGAAGATCCATATTTCGAACAGCTACGCTCTCTGAAGCTGGGGGACTTTATTCCCGAGGTCGACTCCCTGTACAACATGGCTGCAAAATACGACGGCCTGGGCAGCAACAACTGGGTGACGTCAAAAGGCCCAGGGGGCAAACCTCTTCTTGAAAATGATCCCCATCTTGCTCTGCTTGTCCCGGGAGTGTGGTATTTCTGCCATCTCGAATGCCCGGGATACCGTGTTGCAGGCGCATCGATGGCGGGCATTCCAGGCATAATAATAGGCCACAATGATCGCCTGGCATGGGGATGGACAAATGTCATGACGGATGTTGCCGACCTCTACGTGTTTCGGGTCAATCCTGACGATCCGGCAACCTATTATGTAAAAGACAGACCTCTCAAGATGAGCATCAGACAGGAGTCCTATCGGCTGCCGGACGGTTCGCAAGAAACAAAGCGCATATATGAAACAATTCACGGTCCCGTAATCACGGAAGTCAGACCGGGCATCAATGCTGTTGCTGCTCTCAAGTGGTATGGGACCCTGCCTGAAGACAAAATATTCGATGAAAGTGCAATCGGATTCTTCAAACTCAACAGGGCTCAGTCTGTAAAAGACGGTTTTGAAGCAGGCCGCCATTTCGGCATTATCGGGCAGAATCTTGTCCTTGCTGACACAGAAGGCAATATAGGGTGGCATGCATTCGGCGGAGCACCAATAAGAAAAGGCTATTCAGGAAGACTTCCTGCAGACGGGTCATCAGGGATTTGCGACTGGGACGGATTCCTGCCCTATGACAAGATGCCTTCGATGTATAATCCTGAAAAAGGCTGGATAGTCACTGCCAACCATAAGTCTGTCGGAAACAGTCCCGAACATCCCATCACATACGACTGGTGTGCGCCTTATCGCTACGAACGAATTTCCCAGGTTGTGTCTTCGATGAAAGAGCCCTCTCTTGAGTCATTCAGGGAACTCCAGAGGGACGTCCATTCGCTTCAGGCCGACAAGCTGATTCCTGAACTGGCCGCGTACAGATTCACTGACAGCAAAGCCGTAAAGGCGTATGAGCTGCTTATGTCCTGGGACAGGGAGGTGAAAACAGACAGTGCGGGGGCGGCGGTATATGAGGTGTTTCTTACCGAATTTGACAGGGCTCTTCTTGAAGATGAACTGGGCAAAAACCTGAAATTCTATTTTCACCTCCTGCCTGCGGCCTATCTTGTACACGATGTCATTCTTAACAGGCCTTCCTCGACTGTCTGGGACATGCAGAACACTCAGGAAAAGGAACATCCTCAGCAGATTCTGGAACTCTCACTTAACAGAACATCAGCAAAGCTCGAAGGATGGTTAGGCCCAGATTCAAGGAAATGGAACTGGGGCAGACTCCATGCCTATTACTTCGCTCATCCGGGCGCCAGAAGCAAACTTGAACACAAGCTTCTGAGCAGGGGGCCATTCCCGGCTCCCGGAGACAATACTACCGTCAATTCAGGAGGCTTCGATCCCGGCCTTGGGGGTTACGGAGTTATTCTTATTTCATCGCTGAGGATGATTGCGCCGCTTGGCGATCTTGACAATACTGTAATATCCGGACCCATGGGACAGTCAGGCCAGCCCGGAAACAGGCACTACAATGATATGATCAATCCGTGGATGAGCGCTGAAGGAGTTCCTCTTCTTTTCAAACGCCAGGATGTCTACGCCGATGTCGCTTCAAAGCTCATGCTTGTCCCGTAAATTTGAACAGGCAATACTCATTTGAATTAATAGAAGCCCTTCAGCATGATTATATCTTGAGGATTTATCACTCAGATATTATTAAAATGAATTCTGGGGGAATTTTACTGAAACGAATATAATACCAGGATTTTTTACCAGTATTGAACCTGCCATCCGATCAAATAACCTAATATTTTACCTGGAACGTGCCGATATGGATTCATATGGCATGCGAATGTGCTCACACTGCGTGCGGCGTGCAAAGGAGAGAATAAGATATTCAAAAGAAAAACATAAAGGGTAGTGGATGAAAAAAAGTACTGATAAAAATCAATATAATCTGAAAACCTCCGAAATGCTGAACCCTGCCGAAAGTGAATATCACGGAAATACGGGCGGTGTAATATTGAATACCCTGGGGAATGCGGAAAAAGATGAAACCATCATTGAGAATATCAGAGATGGTTATTTCGAGGTCGACCTCGCCGGGAATTATACCTTTTTCAACAAATCAATCTGTGAAATGCACGGGTATTCAAGAGAAGAACTGATGGGCATGAACAACCGGCAGTATACCGACGATGAAAACGCCAGGAAATCGTTTGAGGCCTTTAATAAAATCTACAGAACAGGAACACTGGGCAGCATATTTGATTATGAAATCATAAGAAAAGACGGGACAAAACGACAGGTCGAAGTTTCGGCTTCATTAAAAAAAGATGAATCAGGCAAACCAACAGGATTTTACGGAATCGCCCGCGATATAACCGAGAGAAAAAAAGCTGAAGAGACAATCCGCCAGTCAGAGGAAAGATACCGGACCATTCTAGATGAAATGGAAGAAGTTTATTTTGAGGTGGACCTTGCCGGTAACTTCACTTTTTTAAACGATGCGGTTTGCCGTCTCTTAATATACCCCAAAGAAGACTTGCTCGGAAAAAGCTTCAGAATTCATGTTCACAAAGATGACATTCCTATTCTGTATGATGCCTTCGGCAGGATATACACAACCGGCGAAGCCATAAGAGATATACGCTACAGGGCTGTCCGCAGTGACGGATCAATAAGATTTGCCGAAATTGCCGGCCTGCCTCTGTTGAACCACAAAGGGGAGATTATCGGTTTTCGGGGAATAGGCCAGGAGATTAACAGGCGTATGCAGATGGAAGAAACACTGCGGCAGTCCGAGGAAAAATACCGTAACATTATTGAAAACATCCAGGATGGTTATTTCGAGGTTGACCTTGCCGGCAATTTCACCTTCTTCAACGAATCACTCTGCATAATACACGGGTATTCCAGAGATGAATTGATGGGCATGAACCACCGCCAGTATGCTGACAAGGAAAACGCAAATAGAATGTTTGACGCTTTCAACAAAATCTACAAAACAGGAATCCCGGGCACTGTATTCGATCATAAAATTATAAGAAAGGACGGAACCAGTCGTCAGGTCGAAATATCGGCATCGCTGATAAAAGATTCATCAGACAACCCGATCGGATTCAGAGGAACTACACGCGATGTTACCGAGCGAAAGAAAATGGAAGAAATGCTGCGCCAGTCCGAGGAGAGATATCGTACCATTCTCGACGAGACAGAGGATGCGTATTTCGAAGTAGACATAAAAGGCAATATAACCTTTTTGAATGATGCGATCTGTCGTCTTTTAAGATATCCCAGGGAAGAGCTGATGGGAAAAAGCTTCAGGGTTCATGTGGCAGAAGAAGACTTGCATATCGTATATGATGCCTTTGCGATAATTTACAGCACAGGCAAACCTGTGAGGGATATTCGCTATAAGGCAGTCCGAAAGGATGGAACAACGGGATATGCCGAGATGACGGGCTTTCCTCTTCGAGACCGTAATGGCGAAATGATCGGTTTCAGGGGAGTGGGCCGGGAAATTACCGAACGTATAATAGCCGAGAAGGAAAAGGCCAAACTCGAAAGCCAGCTCATGCAGGCCCAGAAGATGGAATCTGTCGGCCGTCTGGCGGGAGGAGTAGCCCACGACTTCAACAATATGCTGAGCGTTATCCTGGGGCGCGTTGAAATGGCGCTGATGAAGATTGACCCTGCACAGCCTATTATCGCATCCCTTCAGGAAATCCGCAAAGCGGCCAACCGCTCGGCCGATTTAACACGTCAGCTGCTGGCTTTTGCCCGTAAGCAGTCTATCACCCCTGTAGTGCTGGATCTGAATAAGACCGTTGAAAGCATGCTTAAAATGCTTCAGAGGCTTATCGGCGAGGACATCGAACTGACCTGGCTGCCTGGAGATGGGGTCTGGCCGGTAATGATGGATCCTTCACAGATAGACCAGATACTGGCCAACCTGTGCGTCAATGCCCGTGATGCCATCTCGGGTATAGGCAAAATATCTATTGAAACGAATAATGTAACCTTCGATGAAGAGTACTGTTCAATGCACATTGGCTTTGTGCCCGGGGATTATGTGCGGCTTGCCTTGAGCGACAACGGATGCGGCATGGACAAGGAAACATTGGCACAAGTCTTCGAACCTTTTTTCACAACGAAGGAAACCGGCAAGGGAACCGGGCTTGGAATGGCTACTGTCTACGGTATCGTAAGGCAGAACAACGGCTTTATCAATGCGTACAGCGAACCGGGAAATGGAACGACCTTCACTATCTACCTGCCACGGTATGAAGGCAACGTGACGGAAACGCAAACGGAAGCAGCATCGGAGCAATCCTCAAGCGGCATCGAGACCATCCTGCTGGTTGAAGACGAACCGTCAATACTCAATATGACGGCGATGATGCTCCAGAACATGGGGTATACCGTTCTGGCCGCATCCAGCGCCAGGGATGCGATCCTCATGGCTGAAGATTACGCCAGCCACAATATTCACCTGATAATATCCGACGTTGTCATGCCCGAGATGAACGGGCCTGACCTGGCCAGGAAGATTCTGGAACTTTACCCGCACCTCAAAGTACTTTTCATGTCCGGTTACACTGCCGACATTGTAGCTCTTCACGGTGTTCTTGAGCAGGGGATGCATTTCATCCAGAAGCCTTTCTCCGTAAGCGCTCTGGCGGCAAAGGTACGAGAGGTACTGGACAGCAAATAAACGGCCATGCCTGATATCTTAAAAAAAAGATATCTCTCCAGGCTCAAAATGTTCTGTCATTTTTTCATAATCCCTTAATCGCAAGGTTGCCCCTGCCCAGAAGATCGTGCAAGTGAACTACTCCGAGGAACCTCTCTTTATCCATTACCAGCAGAGACGTTATCTGGTGCTTTTCCATCATATCAAGCGCTTCAATTGCAAGCATGTCTCCTGATATCAGCCTTGGATTCTTTGTCATGATATCTCTTGCCGTAAGAGCCGGAAGCTCACTTCCGTGCTTCTCGAGAGCGCGCCTCAAATCGCCATCAGTCACTATGCCCTCAATCGAATCAAGTCTGCCGACAATTGTTAGCCCCAGCTTTTTGGATGTCATCTCCTTCAATACCGTTTCGATACCGGAACCTCCGGATACGAATGGAACCCTTTTACCGGTTATCATGACATCGGATATATTCGACATCAGCTGCCTTCCCAGCGTACCCGCAGGGTGAACGCCCTTGAAATCATCCCTTCCAAAACCCTTGACTTCGGAAACAACAACAGCCAGTGCGTCGCCGAGCGCCAGCTGCGCAGTTGTGGATGTGGTCGGCGCCAGACCGAGTTTGCAAGCCTCTCTTTCAACCCGGCAGGAAAGCAATATGTCGCTGGCCTTTGCCAGCTGAGAATCGATGCCTCCGGTCATGCCTATCAGCGTTATCCCGAAGCGTTTCAGGAAAGGCAGTAGATCTGTAATTTCACGGGTGTTGCCGCTGTTGGAAAGGATAATGGCGACGTCATTCTTTGCTATTGCGCCGAGATCGCCGTGAAGTCCATCAACAGGATGAAGGTAGATCGAGTTAGTGCCCAGACTCACTAGTGTTGAAGCTATCTTTTTTGCCACTATCCCTGATTTGCCCACGCCTGTAAGTATGACTTTGCCTGAAGAAGAGGCAATCACTTCTACAGCCCTGGCAAAATTTTCATCGACCTGCGCAAGGATTCCGGAAAGTCCTTCAATTTCAGCAGTCAGGACATGCCTTCCCGCTTCGATTATCTCATGAACTGTCATACAATCCTCCCGATTAGATCATAATCCGTTGACCTCAGAAGTTCAACCTCTGCAAAATCACCAAATGCAGCGTCGCCCTCATTTATCATTGTCATACCGTCGACGTCCGGGGCTTGAAACTGTGTCCTTCCTGTAAGCAGGAGTCCGGTCTCGGGATGAAACCCCTCCACGAGCACCTTCTCTGTCCTGCCGACAAGGTTTTTCAAGCGCTTTCTGGAAACCTTATTTTGCAGACTCATTATCCTTTTCAGGCGTAAGGCCTTTTCGATTTCATCTATTGGCTGCATCGCCGCACTTTTTGTGCCGGGCTCAGGAGAATAAACAAAAGCACCCATTGAACCGAATATTCCTGAAGCCACCAGCCCGGCAAGCTCCGAAAAGGCATTTTCATCCTCCCCGGGGTGTCCGACCATAAGTGTGGTGCGTATCCATATCCCCGCATCATCAAGCATGGCAAGCGAACTCTCGACTGCCTTCCTTCCGCCTTTTCTGCCCATTTTATCAAGAACTTTATCCGAGATATGCTGAATCGGGATATCCAGATACCTGCATACATTTGGATTATTAATGATTGTTTCGACAAGCCTTTGGGTAAGAGATGCCGGATGGATGTACATGAGCCTTATCCAGACATCCCTGTTCAGGACGCTTATTCTTCTGACAAGGCCGGGCAGGGCATCCCTGGCCCCGGTGTCTTTACCGTAGCTGCCAAGATCCTGCCCTATAAGGATAAGCTCTCTGGCGCCTTTCTTGATAAGATTTCCACATTCTTCGATAACTGACGCCTCCGGCTTGCTTGCAAGTTCACCTCTGAGCGATGGGATCAGACAGTAACTGCAGTGATTCGAACAGCCTTCGCTGATCTTCACATATGCATACCCTCTTGTCGAAGTGAAGTTCCTCGCAGTTACAGAGCCGAAAACAGGCATCAAACATGCATTGCCCTTTTTTATCATACCGGGCAGCTTGTCATACGTGCCGGGCCCTGCGAAAACCTTTATTTCAGGAAACTCTTTTTTCAGATCTTTCCCGTAGCGGCTTACGAGGCAGCCCGTACAGACAACCTCTTTCCCACTGTCAATCCATTCGAGCATCGTTTCAATCGATTCCTTTACGGATGACTCCAGAAAAGCGCATGTGTTTACAATCACCACATCTGATTCGCCGGTGTCATCCATCATGGAAAACCCGGCACCTGATAATTTCTCGCAGATATACTCTGAATCAACAAGGTTTTTGGGACACCCGAGGCTGATGATGGAAAAGCTCTTTTTCGCTTCAGTCAAACGGGGAATTCCTTGGTATTACGACTATGCCTGTTGAAGATACATCAAAGCGCTTTTTGTCCTCTTCCACGTCATAACCGATCGTCATGTTGGGCGGTATGTTCACATCCTTATCCACGATAGCGCGTCTTATTTTACTGTTCCGTCCGACAACGACGCCATCCATGAGATAGGATTCGCTAACTTCCGCATAGCTGTTGACGCGGACATTCGGCGATATTATCGAGAGTTCGACCTTGCCGCCCGAGACTATCGCCCCCCCGCAGACAATCGAATCGAGAACAAGGCCTATCCGCTTTCCGTCGGCTCCGCCAGCAAACACCATCTTGGCCGGTGGGTAAGGGCTGAAAACCGTGTGTATGGGCCACCTCGGATCATAAAGGTTGCATTGAGGGGTAACCCTCACAAGATCGATGTTTGCATCATAGTATGCCTCCAGCGTACCTATGTCACGCCAGTACGGCTCCTCCCCCTTCCTTCCCATGCCTGCAAAAGGATACACGACCACCTTAGAATCTTTTGTCATTTTGGGAATGACATCCTTGCCGAAATCATGCGAGCTTGAACTGCTCTTTGCATCCTCAATCAGATTCCTGACAAGTGCGGCGGTATTGAACACATATATGCCCATTGATGCAAAAATCTTTGTCGGATCACCAGGTAATGTATAGGGATTTTTTTTCGGCTTTTCCTGAAACTGGATTATTTCCATGTCGGAATTGGCCCTTATGACCCCGAACTGGTCAGCGGTTTCGACCGGCATTATTATTCCGCCTACTGTCAGGTCAGCACCTTTTTCCTCATGGTAGCGGATCATTTCACGGTAATCCATCTGGTACACATGATCACCTGAAAGTATAAGCGTATATTGAGGCATGTCCTTCTGAAGCGTGTAGATATTCTGGAAGACCGCATCAGCCGTTCCCTCATACCATGTGTCGCCTACCCTCTGCTGAGCCGGGATGCTGTAAATGAACTCGCCCAGCGGCGCAGAAAAGAATGGCAGCCATCCAATCTGTATATGCCTGTTCAGAGACAGCGATTTATACTGCGACAGTACGTATATCCTTCTCAATCCTGAATTAACGCAGTTGGAGAGCGTAAAATCTATAATCCTGTACATCCCGCCGAAAGGAACAGCAGGTTTCGCCCTGTCCTTGGTCAGCGGATAAAGCCTTTCGCCCTTGCCACCTGCGAGTATGACTACATCGACATCTTTGAGATTCATGCCTTATCTCCAAGGAGCTCTTTTATTTTGGCTTTCAGCTCAGTCAGGTCATGAGATTTTACGACATAAGCATCCGCCGCCATTGCCAGAGGATCGTTTTTGTAGCTGGAGTACGCCGTATGAATGATTATAGGGATATTAAGCCTTGCCTTGAGCAGATGGCCGATTGCATCTAGCCCGTCCATGTTCGGCATTCTCAAATCCATTATTATAATATCAACACTTATGAGCCCTTCCTTTAAAAGCGAAAGGGCCTGCTTCCCGTCAGACGCAAGAATTATTTCGTAGCTTTCTTCTTCGAGCTCATCTCTGATAAGGGTTTGCAGTCTTTTATCATCCTCGACCAGTAGGATTTTTTGCATACGGATATATTAAGGGATAAGTATTAGGTAGTCAATGCGTTATCGGTTCATCATACTTAAATTTCAACTGCTTCCGGTATCTCAAAACACATGTATTATTTTTGACAATGAGGTGTTGACCAGGCTCCTTATTTCAACCTATCATAAAGACCATGAAAGAGTTTACTGAACCGACCTCATACATCGACAGCGATAACCCTGACGTTTATAAATTTGCTTCGGAAGCAAGCGGAGCGGCTGACAGCGAAAAAGAGCAGGCCGTAAATCTCTACTATGCGGTACGTGACGGATTTGCCTACAACCCCTACTGTCTTACGCTCGACAAGTCCCATTATAAAGCGAGCTACGTGCTTGAACGCAGGGAGGGCTTCTGCATACAAAAAGCCATCCTCCTTACAGCTGCGGCACGCGCTCTTGGAATACCGGCGCGACTTGGATTCGCCAATGTGCGCAACCACCTTGCTACAAAGAAGCTAATCAAGCTTATGAAAACCGACCTGTTCGTCTTTCACGGATATACGGCCCTCAACCTTGACGGGAAATGGGTCAAGGCCACTCCGGCATTCGACATCAGACTATGTGAACGCTTCGGGACTCTTCCGCTGGAATTCGACGGCGGAACGGATTCCATTTTCCACCCTTTTGACCGCTCGGGCAACCGCCACATGGAATATGTCCACGATTACGGCGTATATGACGATTTCCCGTTTGAGAAGATGCTTTATGAGTTTGAGAAATACTATCCTCATCTTATGGATCACCTTTCAGAGGAAAGCCGTAAGTAACTGGATTTATCAATGAATTCAATACCATTTTTATTTAATATGCATTAAAGGACTACCTCATGAAAACAAGTGCCCGATGGCATTCAGAAGGAGGGTACAGGGAATTTCTTGCACTCGCAATCCCTCTCATTCTGAGCACCTCACTGTGGTCGATACAGCATTTCGTAAACCGCATGTTCCTTACATGGTATTCGCCGGAGGCTATCGCCGCGGCCATGCCGGCCGGACTTTTAAACTTCGCAATCGTCAGCCTGTTCATAGGAACCGCAAGCTATACAGGAACTTTCGTTGCGCAGTACAGCGGCGCCGGGATGAATTCGAGGATTGGTTCAGCCGTGTGGCAGGGTGTGTTCTTCTCCGTTATAGGTGCTGTCATCAGCCTTGCGCTCATCCCGTTTGCCGGCCCCATATTTGATATGGCGGGACACAGCCCCGAAGTCAGAGCCTTGGAAGTGACTTACTTCAAGGTACTCTGTCTGGCATCATTTCCCATGATAGCATCTTCCGCTATGAGCGGTTTCTTTTCCGGGCTCAGCAGACCGTGGATCGTGTTCTTTGTGGATATCACCGTGACAGTCATAAATATAATTCTCGACTACTGCCTCATCTTCGGTAATCTTGGATTTCCCGAACTCGGAATAAAAGGCGCGGGCATTTCCTCGGTCATTGCCATAACAGTTGCATTTCTTTCCTACCTTGTTCTCCTTCTGAGGCCACAGGAATCAAGACTTTACGGCATCGCGGCAGGGTTCAGATTTGACCGGGAACTTTTCTTCAGGCTCCTGAAGTTCGGCTTCCCGTCAGGTGTTCAGTTTTTCATAGACATGGCGGGCTTCACAGTCTTCGTGCTTCTAGTGGGAAGGCTTGGTACCATAAATCTGGCGGCAACAAATATCGCTTTCAACATCAACACTCTGGCCTTCATGCCCATGCTCGGCGCAGGTATCGCGGTTTCCGTGCTGACAGGCAAATATATAGGCAAGGGAAGGACGGACCTCTCGGAAAAGAGCACATTCTCGGGATTTCATTTCACTATGATTTACATGGGGTTGGTGGCCCTGCTCTTTGCTGTCAAGCCCGGAATTTTTGTCGGCATATATTCATCAAATGCACATGGACATGACATGGCCGAGATATCAAGGCTGACCGTGATCCTGCTAAGGTTCGTCGCCCTTTATTCGGTCTTTGATGCTGTCAGCATAATATTCTCTTCAACGCTCAAGGGGGCGGGAGATACAAGATTTGTCATGGTGAGCATAGTCATCTCATCCGTCTTTGTCCTCATTGCTCCCACATGGATTACCCTGAGGCTGGGCGGTGGAATTTATGCCTGCTGGATAATTGCTACGACCTATGTAATCCTTTTGAGCTTTATCTTTTTCTTCAGATTCAGGAACGGGGCCTGGAAGTTCATGAAGGTGATAGAGTATGTACCGGTCATACCTGCCACATGTGCTGAAGTTCCGGACGCCAGACTTGAATGAATCAACTCCGGCATGCAATCTGTTTTTCCTGCAACAACATGAATTAACATCCCCCCCCTTTCCTTCTTTTCATTCACCGTTAACATATATGTATCCTTAAAAAATATTTACTTACAGTTCATCTGTGCAGGTGCAAATCAACCAGTATAATGGAGGTGGTTATGTCAACGTTCAGTTTGGATGAGGATCAACGGCAGATTCAGGATTCGATGCGCCGGTTTGCAGCAGACAGGATGCGCCCGATTGCCAGGGATTGCGAAGAGAAGGCCCAAATCCCTGATGAATTCCTGGCAAGTTCATGGGACCTGGGGCTGGCCGCCAGTTTCATTCCTGAAAAGTATGGAGGTTATGCGTCTGCCAGGTCCGTACTCAACAACTCAATCATAGCCGAGGAACTGGCCTATGGAGACCTGTCTCTCGCCTCTGCCGTCATGGCGCCGTTCTTATTCGTTCTGCCTGTTCTGGAGATGGGGAGCGAGGCCCAGAAGGAAAAGTATCTCCCCCTATTCTGCGGCGACTCCTACACCGCAGGGACTCTGGCGGTCATGGAACCTGCCATCGGCTTCAATGCCGCGAATATCAGGACCACTGCCGTACGCAAAGGAAATCAATACGTCCTTAATGGTAAGAAGTGTCTGGTCCCTATGGCGGACAGGGCACAGAATTTCATTGTCGTCGCTTCTACGGTTTCAGGCGGTGGCATGGAGGGCGTCGAGGCATTCATCGTAGATAAATCTCTTAATGGTGTAACCGTTGGGGAAAAGGAAAAAAATATGGGGATGAATGCCCTTGGCACCTTCAGCATCGAATTTCAGGATTGCCGGGTGAGCGTGGAAAACCGTCTGGAGAACCTTGATTATACGAGATTGATCGCATGCAGCCGCATTGGCCTGTCGGCAGCTGCTGTGGGTGTCGCTTCAGCTTCAAGGGACTACTGCATCAATTATGCGAAAGAGCGCATTGCCTTTGGCGAGCCCATAGCATCCAGGCAGACAATCGCCTTCATGCTGGCCGATATGGCCATAGAGATCGACGGCTGCAGGCTTTTGAACTTCAAAGCGGCTTGGACGGCGGATCAGAAGGACAACCCCATGCGGCTGGCCTCTATGTCGAAACTCTATGCATCAGAACAGGCCTTCAAAATAGCCGACTACGGGGTCTCCATTCTCGGGGGGCATGGACTCATACGCGAACATCCGGTTGAGTTGTGGTTCAGGAACGCCCGCGCATTTTCAATGCTCGAAGGCATGATGATTGTGTAACTTTTAATAAGGGGGGAAAACAAGATGATAAATTTCGAAACACCGGAGATTATAGATCAGATAAGGATGATGCTGAACGGCATGGTGAAGGATATCGTCCGGCCGATAGCCCGGTACTACGATGACCATGAGCATGAGCGCGCCGTGGAACTTGAGGCGTTCAAACCCGTCATGCAGGCGGGTATGGGCGGAGGGAAAAGGAGCAAGAAGGAAAAGAAGGAAATCAGGGAAACCGAGGACCGCATCGGAAGCAATGCGATTGGAGTGGCAGGAGCCGAGGAAATGTCCTGGGGTGATGTGGGACTTATGCTTGCAATGCCGGGCGGGGGTCTGGGTAATGCAGCCGTCAATGCCGTGGCAACCGACGAGCAGTATGAAAGATTCGGCATGAAGTACTGTGCCATGGCGATTACCGAGCCGGGATGCGGTTCCGATGCCGGTGCCGTTTCAGCCACGGCGGTTCTCGACGGAGACGAGTATGTGATCAATGGCGAAAAGATCTTCGTTACCGACGGGGACAGGTGCGATGCGGTCGTGGTGTGGGCTACACTCGACAAATCCAGAGGCCGGGCCGCGATAAAATCCTTCCTGGTTGAAAAAGGGACACCCGGCTTCAGGGTGGAAAAGCTCGAAAAGAAATGCGGCATCAGGGCATCCGATACTGCAACCCTTGTCTTCGAAGACTGCCGCATTCCAAAGACAAACCTCCTGGGCGATCCCGAGATAAAACCCGAGGGCGGGTTCAAAGGCGTCATGCAGACTTTTGACAACACTCGGCCACTTGTTGCCGCCATGGCCACGGGCTGCGCCAGGGCTGCATATGAATTTACAAGGGAAGTTCTTGGAAAAGAAGGTATCGCAGTCTCTTATAATAGCGCACCTCTTAAGCAGGCAGCCGTCGAGCGCGATCTCATATGGATGGAAACCCAGCTCGAGGTTATGCGGCTGCTTGTTGAACGGGCAGCATGGATGGCTGACAACGGCCGTCCCAACAACCTTGAGGCGTCGATCGCCAAGGCAAAGTGCGGCAAATACGGTAATATCATTGTCCAGAAATGCGTGGAGATCCTGGGTCCCATAGGCTATTCCCGGGAATACCTGCTGGAAAAATGGATGCGGGACAACAAGGTAAATGACATCTACGAGGGAACGCAGCAGATCCAGATGCTCGTGATCGCCCGCCGGATACTTAATTACGGGCGCGACATGCTTAGTTGATGGGGGTGCACGCCAGGGCAATCAGGCATGACCCCTCTGGAGTCAGCCTTCACCAATAATCTTTGTGGTGTAAGGAACTTAAGTCTGATGTTACCTCCCTGGAAACCAGGGAATAAAGATGCTCGTCCGTTTTTTATATTCGGCGAAAGCCGGGTTGTCTTCCATCAGTTTTTCGGTCATGGGAATCCCTGAGACGAACAGGATCATGGAGCTTATTGTCAGTGGACCTATAATGGATACCCATCCCCATGTCACCGACAAAGCCAGAATATATATGCCCCACCACATCGAGACCTCACCGAAATAGTTGGGATGTCTGGAATAATGCCAAAGACCCTTATCCATAATCTTTCCTCGATTCCCTCTATCCTTGATAAACCGGTCGAGTTGCCAGTCGGAAACCGATTCGAATACAAACCCCATCACCCATAGGAGCAAACCAAGAAGGTCTAATAGACCCAGATCACCCGCCCCATAGGTGTTTATGAAAAGCACGGGGGAAACGTTCAACAGCAGGACGCCTCCCTGGAGAAGAAAAACCTGGAGATAACTCCGGATGACAAAAGACTTGCCCCATTCCTCGCGCCACTTCCGGTACCGTACGTCTTCCCCTTTTCCCCTGTTGCGCAGATAAATCCTTATGGAAAGCCTGAGCCCCCAGATTGATACAAGCAGGCAGACGATAATCTGCCGCAGAGAAAATGAGCCCTCAAGGACAAGCGTAGATAAGGCCAAAAGTATAAACCCCGGCCCCCAGGCCACATCGGCAATACTGTTATCGCGCAGTTTTAGAGCCAGCAGGAATAAAATTGTCATATAGAGGAACATTATCAGAGCAGCGACCGAAACTGTATGAATCAGTTCCATATTAATACCTCCCCCGGGCATTTTCATAGAACAGAGGAACAGGCTGTTCACTGCTGCTTTTTTCAGTCTTTATCCAATTTCTGCGGGACCTTCTTGATTTTATCCGTATCATAACCTATGTCTGAGAGTTGCTTCAAAATCACCTGATACTCGGCATCGGGTATTTCAGGCGTACGCGCCATAATCCAGACATAATCAAGTTTTGAACGCCCAACCACAGTCCTGGTGTAATCCCTGTCAAGATATATGATCAGGTATTCCGACTTGAAAGGCCACACAAACTGCATATCCCATACGGCGTTTGATTTTTTATCTCTTATAAACCCTCTCGGATGATAGGTTTTTAGACGACCGTTAAAACTATCTGCATTAAATGTGAAAGTCGTAGCAATTGAACCGTCCGTATCGAGTTTATAGGACTCGATTGCGTTGTGGGCGCCCTTTTCAAGAAACGTGGGAATATTAGCGATTACATACCATGGCCCCATGAAACGCTCTATTTCAACATTGGGGACGGTCGCAAGTTTCGGCGGGCTTGCACACATGAACAGGCCTAAAAAAGGAAATACCGCTAACAAGCATTGCCTTTTCATAAAGCACCTCTGTAATGGAATCATAATACTTTCTGTATTGATTGTCGAACGGTTTTCGAAATCTCTGAATAGTCGATTCGTTCGGGATTAACAGGTTTCAGGAATGTCAGCCTTGTTCTGCCCGGACGAGGAAACCAGCTGCCATAGGGCATCAAAGCGTGTGAACCGTCTATCGCAATCGGAACCACAGGTACTCCAAGTTCCTTGCTTAAAATGGAAAAGGTTTTTTTGAATTCGCCGAGATTTCCGGTACGTGTTCTTTTCCCTTCAGGAAAAATAACCACGCAGCAGCCGGACCTGAGGACTGCTGTGAGTTTCGTAAACGTATCCTGCAGGTTACCGTACTCATTTATTATGATGATATTGGATCCCCTGGTTATAAGCTTCACGAAACCTTTGTGATAGACCTTCTTGTCCTTTGCCAGGAAAAATGTTTTCAGAAGCAAGCGGTATGGAAGCGCCCTTATGATCATCGGCACATCCATATAGCTCTGGTGATTGGCAGCAAATATGCAGGGTCCCTCCGGTATATTTTCGAGCCCGGCAACCTTCAAGCTGTGGTAAAATGATACGAGTGGACCTAAAACACCGCGCAAGCGTATAAAGGTTTTCCCTGGAGTTACCCTTTCCTCGATCTCGCTCAAAATAATATGTTCCCATTCAATCGGGCTCTCTTCAATGCGGGACTTGTTATCCCTTACAAACACGGCAAGCATCAGCACAGTAGGATATTTCATATAATCGATGTAAGGTGTCTTAATGCCAAAAACCTTTTCAATATAAACAGACAGCTGGAGCCTGTCTAACGAGTCCAGCCCGATATCAAGGAAGAGATTGTCCATAGGCATGACATTCTTTCCGGTAATTTTTTCAATGAATGAACTGACAAGCTTGAATTCTTCAAAGGCCGGGGCCTTATCACAATGGAGATTTTCTTTCTTTTCCTCAGTCGCTTTTATGAGGTAACGTTTCAATTTCCCCAAACGGGTTCTGGGCAGCGGCTCCCTGATGAAGGTAACCTTGGATATCTTTTTAAAACCGGCAGCAGTTGCGTTGTACCTTTCGGAAATAATTTCCCGAATCTTATCGACAAAGTTCACTATGTTTTCACGTCTCAGCAGGTCAAAATCAGGCAGTACAAGGGCAATAAGCCTGCCATCATGATGCATGATGCCGATTTCGCTGATTATTGGAGAAAGTCCGAGAATGCTTTTTTCGATCTCCTCGGGATTGATATTCTTTCCGTTGGGCAGGACTATAATCTCATCACAGCGGCCGGTAATATAAAGATATCCTTTTTTGTCAAACTCGCCCTTGTCTCCTGTGAAAAACCACCCATCACGCAGTCTCAGGGAAGTATCATCAGGCCTGTTATAATATCCCTTCATGACATTAGGCCCCTTGACTGCAACCTCACCATTAATAATCTTTACCTCTACCCCCTCCATTACAGGACCTACCGAACCTGGCCGGACAGCATCGAATGGGTTGAATGCAACAAGGGGAGAGGTTTCGGTAAGGCCATATCCTTCAACCAGTTTGAAACCAAGCGCCCTCAGGTCGCGCTCCACTGTCCTGTCAAGTTTAGCCCCTCCTGTCAGATATGCATGAACAGATCCTCCGAATGCACGATTCACTCTGGCAAATAATATCCGACTTAAAGTTACATTTCCGATTGCACGGGAAAAATAAAACAGCAGTTTTCCGAAAAATGATGATGAAACCTTGAGCATCAGGGCACGATGAAACATCTCGTACAGCCTTGGCACACCAAGAAAAACTGTAGGACGGTGTTTCTGCATAGCTGCCAGAATCTCATCGGATGCAAGGCTGTTTATGAGAATGCTTGTCGAACCAATATAAAGAGGTGCTATTACCGTACCCTGCAGCGGGAATATATGATGAAAGGGAAGAAGCGCTAAAAAACGGTCCCCGGGTGTTATCATATTGAGTTTCCTGATGCCGTTGATGCTTGCCAGAAGATTATTGTATGTCAGCATGACCCCCTTGGGTTTGCCGGTAGTGCCTGAGGTATACAATATAGTAGCGACTTCATCATTGTCAGCCTCTTCTGAAATGTGCATATCGCCCGATTCGGTCAAACTGACAGATTCGAAATTAAAAATTCCGGGATTATAATTTTCAATTATGGAAACTGCCTTTTCAAGCGAAGCCGCTGTCTGAGAGGAGCAAAAAATGACTGATGGCCTGCAATCATCAACTATGAAGGATATTTCATCAACCGGAAGCCCGGCATCAAGGGGTACGGCTATTGCCCTGTGTCCCCATGCTGAAAAAAAGGAATATATCCACTCAGCGCAGCTCTCGGCTAAAATTGCTACACGATCACCCGGCTGTACCTTATACAGCCCTTCAAAAATTCTAATATTTTTCAGAAGCTCTGAATATGAAATCTCATGATCTTTGTATATCAGAGCGGTTTTACCGTGATCGCTTAGTTTCATAAATGAACCTCATGAAAGAGCTTGGGGCAAACCTTCAGGCCTTCACATAAGCTTCAAGGGTTCAGTGTCAGCCTGTGTTTCGCTCCTGCCTCCACCTGCTCCCTGCTCCACAGCATCGGACGGTATTTGAGCTTAGCCCAGGGCTCGATCTGATCGCCGTACCATTTGCTTGACGGGTGGCCGGACGAGCCCGTCGAGTTTATGCTCACGCATTTCGTCAGGTCGCCAAGGTCTACGATCATGCGCATGGAGGGTATCAGTCCGACGCTAAAATCGCCCTTGCTCGCGTACCAGATGTTGTTGTTGAGACACTCTGTGCTGCCGCTGGTGGCTATTGGCCCCTGGTTGACAAGAGATTCCAGCACTCCGATCTTTGAAGCACCCAGGGGATTGCTGACAAAGGTGGCCTTGTGAAGTGCGCCCCACTTCCATTTGCTGCGGTCATTTCCGAGAGACGCCACCGCAGCAGAATATCCCTCGCTGAACGAGCGGGTCAGGATGTCGTTGCGATTCTCTTTGATGCCTGCCGTAGACAGGTCATCCCACCAGTCGTTGAGGGGATCCTTCATCAGAAGGTTGAGAGCCCACAACTCCTTGTCAAGGCCGTCTGATTTGAGAATGTCTCCCAGCTGGTCCTGGAAAGTGTTTTTAAAGAGATACATGCAGAACTCCATATATAGTGCGGCCTGCGGGCTGTCCTCATTTGTGAATCGATCCCACTTCATCAGCCAGTCTCGCGCTTCCACGAGAGCAGGGTCTCTGAACTTCAGGCTGCCGAGATAAGGCAGCAGTTCGTCCGCCGAGAGGCATTTGTTGTCGCTCTGCATTGCTTTAAATGTGTCTATGGTATTTGGCGCAAGCTGTCTGATGAGCTCATAGGCACGTTGAGAGCGGTAGCCGTAGACCCACTTGTTGTATTTACTGCCGAAATCGGCGTTGACATCCGGACCTAGTTTCGCATCTAACATTGCGAAGTATTCGGGAGGCGCCACCTCCTGGTTGCATGCGACGATGAAGTTTCTGGCCGGATTGAATAGATGGGGCATAAGTTCGAAGGGAACGAATCCCTTCCATTCATATTCCGATGTCCATCCCGGCATCGGCACCTGTCCAGTGTGACCCTTGGCTCTCACAGGTATTTTTCCAGGCATCTGGTAGCCGATGTTGCCTTTGCGGTCGGCATAAACCACGCTCTGAGACGGCGTGTCCCAGTACTTGAGCGCCTCGCGGAACTCGCTGAAGTTCCCGGCCCTGTCCAGCCTGATGATGGCGAGCGCTATGGTGCCGGGCATTAGCCCCGTCCAGTGCAAGGCCAGAGGGTCCTTGTTATTGAAGCCGGAAGTCTGACCGGTCTTCTCGTCGTACTTGTTGTCGTTGATTATCGGGCCTAAATGCGTTCTCCTAACATTGATCACGACAGGCGGCTTGCCGTTTCCCGCCAAGATAGTTTCTTCGACAACTTTCATGTCCCGCCATTTGCCTTCCCATTCATACTGCATCGGGTTGGCCGGGTTCACCTTTATCTGATAGAGGTCGTTCACGTCAGGGTATACGTTCGTGGTGCCCCACGATATGTCGTTGTTGTGGCCGACAACAACTCCGGGGCTCGATGCGAATGCGAAGCCCGCCACGTCGAAGGGTCTCCCCCTGCCGTCATCCGGGCAGTGAAGCGCGATCTCGTACCATATCGAGGGCTGCTGTATGCCGAGGTGAGGGTCGTTCGCAAGCAGAGGCATGCCGCTTTTTGTAAGCCCGCCTGCGGCCACCCAGGAATTGCTGCCAGTACCTTCCGTCTGTCCCATCAGCATGGACAGATCAGCCAGCTGGCCGGTGTTTTCAGATGCCTGTCCTGATGGAATCTCATTGGATGAGAGCTTGTTTACCGGATCGGGTGCAGAGGAATCGGCAGAATCCGGGAACGTTGCCTTTATATCCTCATCGAGAAGTGTGGTGGGCTTCTCTTTAAGCGGCCAGGGCGGGACAAGAAACTGTTCTGCCATCTTCGCACCAAGTCTCGCATAGAGCTTTGTTCGCGGCTGCTCCATATCGCGTGACAAGCCGAGGTCCCAGGCCATAAGCTTGGAAAAGGCCAGCGAATCCAGCGCCGACCAGGGTTCCACCTTGAACTTGACTCCCGTGAGTCCGAGGATTGTATAGTTGATGGACAGCTGCCTGGGGGTCTTCCTCGATATATAAGCATTGACGCCTTTGGCAAAGGCGTCAAGAATGGCGCGGTCCGAGGAGGAGTAGCCTTTGTACTCCTCTTCCACGACCCGATATATGCCCAGCGAACGCAGGTAGATATCGGCGTTCACCAGAGCAGCCTTCCTGCCTGTAAGCTCCTCGATGCGCCCTCCGCATGTCTTGCGGAAAAACTCCATCTGCCAGAAGCGGTCCTGCGCCTGTACATAACCCTGCGCAAAAATGAGGTCGTGCATGTTTTTCGCATATATGTGAGGCACCCCCCAGTCATCACGGATCACTTCAACGCTCTCCCTGAGCCCGTCCGCCTTCAACTCCCCTTCAACCTTCGGGATAGGGCCATTCATAATGCTCCTCAAAAAGATGTACCCGCCTGCTGAAATTACGACAACAAGAGCAAGAAGAATGTATAGAACGGTCTTGAGTACCTTCCCGGAATTTTCCCTTGCCATATGTAAACCTCCTTGAGCGGCGCAGCTGGAAGCCGGCCTGATTCGGGGATCAGATCTAAAAAGGTGCAGGTTCAATAACTGGAAGGTTAAGCGCCGCGGGATAAAAAATGCAAGGCCTTTTTATCTGGCGGCAGATGTTTTCCGCTTCCCAAATATCTTCTCCTGCGTGTCATTTCAGCCCATCTCTGAATTTCAGATAATCAAGGGCGGCCTTGCCCGGATCTTCGATCATAGGCAGATGGCCTACACCCGGCATGATAATAACCTGAGAGTCAGGCATCAGCTTATTCAGCACTCCGGCAGTGGCCATATTGATGACACGGTCATTATCTCCCCACACGATCAGGGTGGGTGTTTTAAGGCCGGTCACATGTTCCTCAATTGAATCGATACTCAATTCCATAAAAATCCGCTTTTCAAGATCATAATTGTCTATCCGCTCCTGCGCCATGACATTGAGCATGGGCCTCGGTATAAAGGGCGGTTTCGACATCACAAATTTAAATATCCGGGCGAAATCATCTTCGCTTTTCGCCATAAGAGGGTTTTCTCCTCCCTCGGCAATAACTTTGCGGAGTTCGCCGGGAGGGGCGCTCCATATACCTCCCGGGTCCAGCAGCCAGAGGCTCTGAACTTCATCGGGATAATGCGCTGCATACATCATGGAGATATGACCGCCCATAGAACTCCCTCCCAGATGTACTTTTGTAATTCCCAGGGCCCTGGCCAGGTTTCTGAGCCTCACCGCCTGGGCTCCGGCCCTGTAGTCGGCATCAGAGGGATGGCCTGATTCTCCGAAACCCAAGTTATCCGGGATAATCACTCTGTAACGAGGAGTCAGAAAGCGGGCCACCCGGACAAAATTATCCTTGTTCGCCCCGAAGCCGTGCAGCAGCATAAGCGGTTCGCCCTGCCCGCCCTCCAGATAGACATAATGAAGCCCGCCAGGCAGGTCGATTTGCTTGCGAGAAAGCCCGGCTCGCTTTCGTTCAAGGTCTATGGCCATTGTGGTGGCCGTTTCAGGCATAAAATATACTAATGCAACAGCGGCCAATATACAGATAACGATAAGATCCAGTACCGCCCTTATTATACGCATATAACCCTCCGTTTACGTAATTATGCTCAATGCATTGATATAATAGCATTAACAGATCAACCTGTTCCATATACAACTTTTAACAATATAAGCCAAAATGGCTTGACATAAAAAAACCAAGATCTCATACTTCCTCTATTTAAAAGGAGCCTCTTATTATGAATACACAATACCTGATGGCAATTGATATAGGGGGAGGCTCCGGCCGTTGTCTCCTTGTGAACCCCGAAACAGGGGCGGTAAAAACTGCAAAACGAAACTGGACACACCCTTCAGCACCAGGCACCAGCGGTCTAGGATTCTCTATCGATACCGCCGACGTGCTCAAAAAGCTCGGCGAAGCATCCAGGGAGATACTGGAAAAAGCAGGCGCCGTCCCCGGCCAGATTGCGGGCATCGCGGCAAGCGGTATGCGAAATACGACAGTTGTCCTTGATGCCGGTCATGAAATCCTGCTGGCAACCCCCAACAAGGATGCCAGGGCCCTGGGCGAAGGAATGATGCTGGGTTTCGAACGGGGAAATGAAGTGCACACCATATCGGGCCATTGGCCGACCCCACTATTCCTGGGCACCCGCCTTATCTGGCTTAAAAACAACGCACCCGATCTTTTCAAGCGGGCATCGGTCGCTCTGTCAGTCACCGACTGGATTGCATTCATCCTGTCCGGGAAACTCGCCTCAGAACGATCCCAGGCTGGAGAAACGCTCCTTTTTGACCTCAAAGAAAACCAGTGGGCATCTGATCTCATCGATTCCCTGGGGCTTCCCGTTTCTCTCTTCCCTGCGCCAGTGGATTCCGGTGCACATCTCGGTTCGCTTACAAGAGAAGGCGCCGATATCCTGGGCCTCGTCCAGGGTATACCGGTTGCTGCAGGCGGCGCAGACACCCAGTGCGGTCTGCTTGGAGCAGGGGCTGTGGCGGATGGCGACCTTGCCGTAATAGCAGGCACCACCATGCCGCTGCAGCTGGTTACCAATGATTTGATACTGGATGATTCGGGGCGACTATGGAGCGGACAGCACGTCGTACCCGGGAAATACGTCCTGGAAAGCAACGGCCTCATCACCGGCGACATCATCGACTGGTTCGCCCGCCTGCTTTATCCCGACGCCCCTGACGCCGCCCTCGGCCTCTTTGCAGAGGCTGAAGATTCGCTGCCCGGGGCCGCAGGAGTCTATTCAACTTTCGGTGCCGCGCTGTTCGATGGCAGGACAGTCGGTCTGCCTGTGGGAAACCTGACCCTTTCCCACATGGTCACAGGAGACCCGGCCCAGAGCCGCAGACACATTGCCCGAGCCCTTATCGAAGGCACAGCCTTCTCTGTGCGGGCAAACCTGGAACAGATAACAGCCGTTTCAGGCAAAACTATTTCGAAAATTTTTGTTACAGGCGGCATGTCCAAAAGCGCGCTCTTCACACAGATTACATCTGATGTGACAGGATGTGCTGTCGATGTCCCGCAGTCTGCAGAAGCCTCATCGGTAGGGGCAGCCGTGCTCGCCGGTGTAGGCTCAGGAATATTTACAGATCCTGCTTCTGGCGCGAAAAGAATAGCAAAGTCCCTGAAAGAATTCCAGCCGGACAAAACTGCTGGAAAATATCAGTCCCTCTATACCGGATGGAGGCAGGCATTCGACAAACGTACCGGAGCCGATGCATGTATAGGCGACCTTTTGACCGCTTCGCTCTTCGAATCCTCTCCCATTGAGGGCAGGGCTGCCGATCCGTCATTCAAGCCGGATATCTTCATTACCGCATCCCTTGATAAGACCGCCGTCGACGAATTTGAAAGCATAGGTAATGTCGTTTACGAGAGCTGGCGTGAAAAAATGAAACTGTACGATGGAGGCACGGATCTGGCCAGCGCGCTTTCAGGCAGAAAAATATTCGTTACCGAAATGGATGTGGTCGATTTCCCCGCCATTCGCGATGCCGGAGACCTCAGGGCAATCATCACCTGCCGCGGGAACGCAGTCAATGTGGATATCAAGGCGGCAACAGCCTACGGCATCCCCGTAATGAACACGCCCGGACGCAACGCCGATGCCGTCGCCGACCTGACCGTCGCCTTCATGGTCATGCTTGCCCGCAGGATGCCGGGGTCTTCCGACTTCCTCAAGCGCGAAGAAGTGAAAACGGGCGACATGGCAAAGATGGGAGAGGCATACCTGAAATACCAGGGCAAAGAGCTATGGAGAAAGACCGTGGGTCTTGTTGGAATGGGTAATGTAGGTGCAGGCGTCGCAGCAAGACTGTCCCGCTTCGGCGCAAGGGTCGTCTTCTTTGACCCGATGGTAACCGAAGGGGCCGGGGCGCTGCTTTCAGCGCAAAAGGCAACCCTTGATGAACTGCTGGCCGTAAGCGATTTCATAAGCATTCACGCCCCTGCGATTGAGGCCACGAAAGGAATGATCAACCGTAAAACGTTTGAAAAAATGAAAACCGGGGCCTTCTTCATCAATACCGCTAGGGCTTCCCTGGTGGATGACGATGCGCTTTTGTGGGCACTTACATCAGGCAAAATTGCGGGCGCCGCCCTGGACGTTTTCTCGGCGGAACCTCCTGCCTCGGACGACCCCATAGTCTCCCATCCGAATGTCATCGCCACCCCGCACCTGGGCGGAAACACCGCCGAGACGGCAGCGCATCAGGGGGCAATCGCAGTGGGTCAGATCAGAAAGCTCATGGCTGGAGAGAAACCGGATTATATCCTTAATCCCGAGGTGCTGGAGGCATTCTCATGGTCGGTCCCACGCCCGGAGCCTGATGAAAAGAAGCTGGAGGAGCTTTCGAAAAACAAGCGGCCTTCAGTCACGTCATAAAGTGATTGATGAATAAAGTGGAAATTAACAAAACAAGAATGAAAACAAATTTGAAAGGAGTGAAAACTGTATATGGGTAAATTTGACAAGTACCAGAAAGAAGTGCTCGAGGCCAGTATATGGCTGTCCGACAACGGCTATTTCGGTTCGCTCAGGGGCACGGGAGGCAATGTTTCGGTGAGGATAGACGGAGAGGACCTGATGGCCATTACGCCGTCGTCGGTGAAATACCACGAGATAATGCCCGCAGATATCTGCATAGTCGATCTTTCCTGCTCCGTGGTGGAAGGATGCCGTCCCCCCTCGGTCGAGGCCGGAATGCATGCAGCCATCTACCGTGAGAGGCCGGATGTGAATGCCGTCGTCCACACACACCAGATCTACGGAAGCATTTTCGCTCTCCTTAACAAACCCATCCCTGCACTTTTTGACGAGGTCTCATTTATGCTTGGCGATTCGGTTGAGGTAGCACCATACGCTGTTTCGGGAAGTCCGGAACTTGCTGTCAACGTTGCCGGCAAGCTCAGCAACAATGCCAATGCCTATATCATCCAGAACCACGGGATCATTGCTCTTGGCAAGAATATGGATAAGGCGCTCCTGGCGGCGGAACTTCTCGAAAAGGTCGCTCACATATATTATATGGCGCTTTCTTCAGGAATACCGGTCAACGCCCTTCCTGATCAGATATGCGAAATGGCCAGGAGCCTTAGGGAATATGAGGTGTGCGAGGCTAAGAAAAAGGCAGCGGCGAAGTAATATCCCCCTGCATAATCAGTTTTTTAAAATTATTCAGACATCAAATGAGAAAAGCAGCCGTTAAGCGGTTAATGAAAAGCAAAACTTGATGAATTCTTTGCTTAACAGCTTCTTCCTGGAGGCGTTATGAAAGTTTTTGGCGCAAACGAACTGATCGCCGATGTACAGTCAAAGGGCCTTTGCATAGGCTGCGGTGCATGCGTTGATCTGTGCCCGTATTTCAAGAATCACCGCGGTACGACGGTCAGTCTTTTCCCGTGCACCTCAGCTACAGGAAGGTGTTACGCTTTCTGCCCGAAGACAGAGGTTGATCTGGACGAGTTGTCAAAGGCCTGCTTCGGAAATGCCTACGGCGCGAAACCTCTCGGCGAATACAGAAAAATCATAACCGCAAAAGCTGCGGATAAGGCTGGCAAAGGCGATTTTCAGGCAGGAGGCGTCGTTACGGCCCTTGTCATTTCAGCACTCAAATCGAAAAAGGCCAGGGCCGCAATCCTGACAGACAGTTCAGGGCTGCTTCCGGTGCCGAAGGTCGTGAAGACTGTAAAAGGCGTCCTTTCCTGCGCCTCATCTAAATATTCGGCTGCGCCTTCCCTTTTGGCATTAAACCGCGCCGTGAGAGAAGGCCTTGACAGCCTCGCCGTCGTGGCCACACCCTGCCAGTCTCTTTCTCTTGTACAGATGAGGCTCAACCCTACTGGGATAGATAATTTCAGCGACCCTACTGCAATCGTTATCGGACTTTTCTGCACATGGGCGCTCGATTATGGCAGGCTGGAGGCATTTCTTAAAGAGAGGCTCGATATAAACACCATCAGAAAATTCGACATACCTCCCCCGCCAGCCGAGGTCTTCGAGGTATATACCAACAGTAGCAAACTCACTTTCCCGCTTTCGGAAATAAGAGGTATCGTGCCGGAAACCTGCTCATACTGCCCTGACATGACCTCAGAGTTTGCGGATATCTCGGTCGGCGTGCTCGAAGGCAGACCTGATATGAACACGCTTATAATCAGGACTGAACGCGGTGAGCGCTTTTTTGATGAAGCAGTGAAAAAAGGCTTCCTCATAACAGATGAGATGCCTGAGGCAAACCTCGAACATCTGAAAACAGCAGCGAAGAACAAAAAGCAGAGGGCGTTTGTCAAAGGCTCGTCAGAGGGCAGAATCAACTGCGATACCGAAGGAACGCGGGCCATGATGCGCCTGGGGGCCGATGTCCTCAATGAAATAATTTCAGCCGGAGGTGCAAAATGAGCCGACTGACGGAAGAAAAAGGCGGAGACATCCTTCTGATGATGGGGAACGAGGCGATTGCCAGGGGCGCGCTCGAGGCGGGCGTCCAGGTAGCCGCGGCCTATCCCGGCACACCTTCGTCGGAGATCATAGAGAACCTCGGAAAGGTCGCAGATGAAAGAGGCCTCTATGTGGAGTGGTCGGTCAACGAGAAGGTGGCGGTCGAAGTCGCGGCAGCGGGGTCTTTCGCCGGACTGCGCTCGCTGGTCGCCATGAAGCAGAACGGCGTGAACGTTGCATCGGATTTTCTCCTGCACCTGGGGCTTTCAGGAACCAGGGGAGGCATGGTGCTCATCCCCTGCGATGACCCGGGCGCTCTTTCAAGCGTGAACGAAGGCGAGTCGAGGCACTTTGCAAAGCTGCTCGAACTGCCGCTCCTCGAACCCGGCGACTTCCAGGAGGCCAAGGACATGACCAAATGGGCTTTCGAACTCTCCGAAGAGATCAAGGGGCTCGTTGTCATGAGAAGCGTCACGCGCCTGTCACATGCAAGCGGAACCGTAAAGACTGGCCCGCTGCCGGCAGAGAAAAGAAAGGCGGTTTTCAGGTCCGACGGTTTCGTGATCGACCCGGAGACAGGCCCCGTCCACACGATGCCTGTGGCCTACTGGCATCCGATACAGCAGCAGAAGCTTAAGAAGGTCGAGACCCTTTTCGAGATTAGCCCTTACAACACCTACACCGGCCCCGAAAATCCGGAGCTTCTTATCATCACAAGCAGCGCCTGCACATTCTATTCAAAGGAGGCGGTCAATGTGCTGGGTGTTGAAGAAAGGGTTGGCATCCTCAAGCTCGGCACCACATGGCCACTTCCGAGAAATCTGATGAAGAAACACCTGTCAGCGGCAAAGAAGATTCTCGTTGTAGAAGAAGTTCTTCCCTTCCTCGAAGACAACGTAAAGATACTGGCCGCTGAAATGGCGGAAGAAATCGGCGTGAAAGAGTTTTTCGGAAGGGCGGAGGCAACGCTTCCCACGACCGGAGAACTCAATCCAGATATCGTAATAGCAGCCCTTGCGGGCATTCTGGGAATCGACTACAGGCCGGTCCCGCAAGATTTCGAGACAAACGCAAACCTGCTTTCATTCGGCAACGCCCCCAACCGCGAGACCACATTCTGTGCGGGCTGCCCTCATCGCGCTTCCTTCTGGAGCATTCACAATGCGCTTCTGCTGGACAACCGCAAAGGATTCGTCTGCGGCGACATCGGTTGCTACACGCTCGCCTTTCTGCCGTGCGGCTTTTCGATGCTCAAGACAGGTCACTGCATGGGGGCGGGAACGGGCATAGCCAGCGGCTTCGGGCAGCTTGGAAGGTTCGGCATGGACCAGCCGGTATTGAGCGTCTGCGGCGATTCGACATTCTTCCATGCCGCAATGCCTGCACTTGTGAATGCGGTGCACAACAAATCGGACATCATCATGGTCATACTGGACAACAGCGGAACGGCCATGACCGGCTTCCAGCCTCACCCGGGCCTTAAAGCGAGCGTAATGGGAGACGATGTACCCGATGTGAATATCGAAGCCGTTTGCAAGGCGATAGGGGCAAAGATAGCGATAAGCGACCCCTTCGACGTAGAGGCGACCGAGACGGCCCTGCTTGACCTGATGAGAAACCAGACCGGCACGCGCGTGATGATACTGAGGCAGAAATGCGCGCTGTCCCCGGAAAGAAAGGGCAAAAAATATTTCGAGGTGAGCATCGACGAGAACATCTGCCTCGGCGAGAAGTGCGGATGCAACCGTTTGTGTACAAGGATATTCAGGTGCCCCGGCCTTATCTGGGACCAGGCGGCAGGAAAAGCGCGCATAGACGAGGTGATCTGCGCAGGCTGCGGCGTCTGCGCCAGCATATGTCCTTCGGGCGCCATAAAGAAGGCGGAGGTAACGAAATGAGCGCTATCGTGAAAGACCCGTACAATGTAATAATTACGGGTGTCGGCGGGCAGGGTAATGTCATCGCATCGCGCATGTTGGGCAACATTCTCGCAAAAAAAGGCTATACGATAACGATAGGCGAGACCTTCGGCGTTTCACAGCGCGGGGGCTCAGTTATGAGCCATATTAGAATTTCCGCCAGAGGCACCTGGAGCCCTCAGATGCCCAAGGGAAAGGCCGACCTCATAGTTGCGCTGGAGCCCATTGAATCGCTCAGGGTCATGGCGGGCTACGGCAACCCGTCGACAAAGGTATTGAGCAATTCCAGGCCGGTCTATCCGGTGGGTGTCATTGCGGGAGACCAGAAGTACCCGACCAGGGACGAACTTAATAACGCGCTTTTGAAGCTGACAACAGACGTGAAGTTCATAGACGCAACCGATGAGGCCCTCAAACTTGGCGAGCCGATTCTCAGCAATGTCATAATGATGGGGGCGATATCAGGACTCGATGATCTACCGTTTGATACCCCCGATTTTATTGAAGTCATGGCAGGTACGTTCAAAAAGGAGAAGCAGGAAATAAATATAAAGGCCTTCGAACTCGGTAAGGAGCTTGTGAAAAAAGCATAGGAGAAATGAAGCAGAGAACAGCATTGTAAGATTTATCAACCAAGAACCTTTTTGAGCTCCTCTTTAATATTTTCAAGCTGGTAAGGCTTCTGGATGAAGCCGTCCGGACCTTTTTCCCCGAAGCTGCTCACCACTTCGATCTCGTTATAGCCGCTGCTGATTATCACCTTTACAAAAGGATCAATCAGCAGAAGTTCCTGACAGGCTTCTTTGCCATCCATCCTCGGCATTGTAAGATCCAGTATGACACACTTTATTTTATCCCGGTTCCTTTTGAAAACATCAATAGCGTTCTGCCCGTCCTGGGCTGTAAGCACATCAAACCCGATTTTTTCAAGCATTAGTTTACAGATGTTTCTTATCTGTTCATCATCATCCGCAACAAGTATGGTGCCGCTGCCATGCCAGTCCTTTTCCTGTCTAATCTCCGCCTTTTCATTGTCTGCTGAAGATACTATCGCCGGGAATAAAATTTTGAATATTGTGCCTCTTCCAGGTTCGCTGTAAAGCTTAAGCGCGCCTTTATGGCTCCTTACTATACCGAGAACGGCGGCAAGGCCCAGACCCCTGCCTGTAAATTTCGTCGTGTAGAAGGGGTCAAAGATCTTGCCCTGGGTATCTTTGTCCATGCCGCAGCCGGTATCAGAAATCTCCATGAAGACGTAAGCCATCTCTTCCAGATCATTGCCGACATGAAATGTTTTCAGATATTCTCTGCTGCAGTTTATCCGCCCGGTCTTTATGGTTATTGTCCCAGGTTTTTCTCCGATAGCTTCGCTCGCGTTTATGACAAGATTCATAATTATCTGCTGGATCTGTGACATATCCGCTTTTATTGAAGGCAACTCCTTATCAAGGTGCAGGTCGAGCCTTGCTTTTTTGGAGATCGAAGTATTAAGCATCTGCTCCATATCGTGAATCAGCCCTGTTACGTTAAGCGGCGCCATCTGGAAAAATCCCTTTCCGGAATACGCAAGCATCTGTTTGCACAGGCTTGCGGCGCTCATAGCAACCATATTGATATTATCAAGCCGCGGTATTGCCGGGGAAGATTCAGGAATATCGAGCAGGGCAAGTTCGGCATTTCCCATTATCACCATAAGCATGTTGTTGAAGTCATGAGCGATCCCACCTGCAAGCACACCTATGCTTTCAAGCTTCTGGGACTGCTGTATTTGCTTTTCCATAAGCATCTTATCTTCCTCAGCCTTTTTCTTCTCCGAAACATCGCGCCCGACCCCCATCAAGCCGCTGGGGTTTCCTTCCGAATCCCTCAGAAGAGTCATCCTGACCTCGCCTGTAAATGTCGTACCATCCTTGCGGATAAATTCGAGTTCCACTATCCTGGATATCTCACAGTCCCTGTCTGCGAGGCGTTCAGGGGAGAGTTCTTCAGACATAATTTTTAAAGCGATATCATAAGACTCTGGTGTCAGATTCTTCTCAAGCGGCATAGACTGGAGTTCCGCCAGGGTAAAACCTCTCGTTTTTTCTACCGAAGGGCTGATCCAGACTGTTTTAAAGTCCATATCCATCAACCACAGCGTATCCTGCATATTTTCAGATATCAAACGATACTGCTGTTCACTCCTGAAAAGGGCCTCTTCGATTTTCTTTCTGTCTGTGATGTCATGAAAGATGGTCATGATCGCTTTTTCACCCTTGAAATAAACATGGCTTACGGTTATCGCGACATCGATCGTGTTCCCGTTGATGTCCAGACATTTAATCTCAATCTGCGGCGGCGTTTTTCCTTCTTTAAACTGCCTTCTGCGTTCCATCAGAAGACCATGGGATTTTTCCGGTACAAAATCAAACATGGTTTTGCCGGTATAGTCTTTAGGATTCATCGATCCGAAAAGCTTCATTGCTGCAGGATTGCCGTATAAAATTTTACCTTCTTTATGAATGATTATGCCATCAGGAAAATTGTATATCAGCTGCCTGTACTGTTCCCTGCTTTCTTCAAGCGCCTTCTCCGCTTTTTTGCGCTCTGTTATGTCATTGACCTGCAGAATGAGACATTTCCTGTTGTCTAATTCGGTTACCTCACCCGAAAATTCGCCTGTCCTTATCTCACCGGATTTTGTAATCATCTCGATTTCAAAATTGCTGATACGGCCGTACCTCTTGATTATCTCGACCAATTCGTCCATTCCGGATTTATCTCTGACAAGTCCAAGATCGAAAGCCGACTTTCCGATAATATCTTCACGCTTGAAGCCCAGAATCTTTTCAAAATTGTCATTGACTTCAATAAAGCCGCCTTCATCCATGCCGCTTATCGCAAGGATATTGGGGGAGTTGTTGAATGCCAGGCGGAACTTGTTTTCGGATGCAGCCAGTTCAACCTCAATTTTTTTCAGCTCGGATACATCGGTGATAACGCTTTCAACTGCAACAGGGCTGCCATTGGCGCCATATTCAACAATATTTTTCTGATGAATCCATTTTTCCTTTCCCGACTTATGGATTATCTTATATTCATAAAAGGGTTTTATCTCACCATTTAAGATTTCATTGAAACGCTCTTTCAGAAGGGCTTGCCAGTCAGGGTGGATGAATTTTCTTATCAGCAGAGGGTCGTCATAGAATTCCTGCGGATCATAGCCGGTTATTTCAATACAGCCCGGACTTACATATTCAAATTTTCCTTCAGGCAGGGTCATTCGGAAGATTATGACATTGGCGTCCTCAATAAGCTTCTTATAATAATCAGCATTCAAGGAAACCGGTTTTACCTTTTCCATCTGCCCGCCAGCATATATAATTTTTTTATAAATTATATTATAATTGGCTTTTTTTAACATACAATAGCCGCTGATGCAGGAAGGGCTGCATATATGGTAATAACTTACCTATGAAAGGCGGAATTATAAAATAATGATTTGTCCTAATTGCGGAGTAGAACAGGCGGATGGCCTTAGCGAATGCCCATGCTGCGGAATAATTTTTTCCAAGTACAAGCAAAGGGCTAAACCGCCTGGGGATAAGAAACGGCAGGAAGAATCTCCAGACCGTTCAAAACTGGTCCAATCTCTTTTTCAGGGCATGTTTACGGTCCCCTCAAATTTTATGGCGCTTAGAATTATCCTTTTAACAGGCCTTTTCCTGCTCGGATTCAGACTGTCGTTAATACCAGTCTCGGACCCTCAGAGTGAGACATCCTTTCTTCTGAATACAATGCACGCCATAAATCTCGTTTTCCATGAAGCGGGCCATGTTCTGCTTTCTTTCCTGGGAGAATTCATCACTGTCCTGGGCGGAACTCTGATGCAGCTTATCGTCCCGATGGTATTCACCGTTTACTTTCTTTTATGGAGACGTGATTCATTCGCCGCAGCAGCCACATTCTGGTGGTTCGGCGAAAATTTTATCGATATAGCCCCCTATATCTATGACGCGCATGACCTTAATCTCATGCTTCTGGGCGGCCATACCGGCAAGGAAGGCCCGCACGACTGGGAATACATACTCGGCACTCTGGGGCTCATTGAACAAAGCCATTCAATAGCATGGGTTGTGTGGGGATTGGGATGCCTTATTATGTTTGCTGCCATAGTCTGGGGCGGTTTTCTTGTTTACAGACAGTACAAGTCTACCTGAACTCCGAGGTGCAGAGTTTTTCAGGGCTGCATGCAAGAACCTCAACCGTTACATGAACAAGCCCCGGCACAGAATCGAGGAGCTTCTTATAATAGCTGTATGTGCGGCCCGAGCCTGTAACCACCGAAACGATGCATGCATATCGCCCTTCTGAGACCTGCCAGATGTGAAGGTCGTTTACTTTTGATTCATTGTCCTGTTCTATTATCTCCCTGATGCTTTTTGTCATAGACAAATCGCCATGCCAGTCCAGCAGAATTCTTGAGGTGTCCCTCAACAGCAGAAAAGCCCATCTTAATATCAGGAAAGCGCCTAATATTCCCATGGCCGGGTCCAGCCACGTAAGCTTCAGATATTTGGCGCCCAGCAGTGCGGATATTGCAAGGACTGAAGTCAATGCATCGGCCACGACATGCAGGTAGGCGCTTTTCAGGTTGAGGTCCATATCGCTTCCATGTTCATACCTGTGATCATGGACATCCTCATCATGGTTGTGCTCATGACCGTGGGCATGCCCTGACCCCAGGATAAAGGCGCAAACTATGTTAACCGAGAGTCCGAGCACCGCTACGAGAAGCGCCTCGTTATATCTTATAACAAGCGGATTAAGAAACCTTTCTACGGACATGATAATCATGGCAAGGCCTGCAATACCCAGGATAATGGCGCTGGTATAGGCGCCCAGTATCTCTATTTTCCATGTCCCGAAAGCGAACCTGGAGCTCCTTGCATGTCTTCGCGCCAGCATGTATGCGCCAAGGGATATCCCGAGGGCTATGGAATGCGTTCCCATATGAAAGCCATCGGCAAGGAGGGCCATCGAATTGGTGAGCCATCCGATAAATATCTCGGCGAACATTGTCAGAAGTGTTATTATGACAACAACTAGCGTTTTTGTTTCGGATGATTTCTTGCCGGTATTAAAATCGTGGTCGTGCTGCCAGAGATGAATGTGTTTGGTGTTCATAATTGTGCCTCTTTCCACAATCCCGCTGAACCTCTTTTTTCAAACCTGGAACTTCCATGTTTTTGAAATCTGCTTACCCCTGTTAAGTCAGTATATAATCCATAATGATATATCAACCGGTAATTATGATATGATATTTTCTGATAACCACGGCCCCGAGACAAACCTTAAAAGCAGGGCGTTTATTAATCGATTCCGAGGATTTTGCACATACCCCTGCCGGTCTTTTTTAATATCAAGTCAGTCCTTTTTATTCCGATATTAAAATGTATCGGCATTTCAATCAAACAGGAGCGAGCGTGAAAAGAATATTTCCGATAAAAAAACTTTTTGGCACAATATTCATTGTGATGATTTCAACGCTTTTTATTCTTGCCGGGTGCAGCAGCAGCGATAACGCAGCGGCTCCCGCCCTGAGCTGGTCTCCCTGTACCGAATCGGAGCTTGCCGGTCTGGAATGCGCGACGCTCACAGTACCGAAGGACTACAATAATGCGGCGCTAGGCACGTTTTCGCTGGCGCTGGTGCGTGCAAAGGCTACCGGCACGGCAGACGAAAGAATAGGGACACTGTTTTTCAACCCGGGCGGCCCGGGAGAATCCGGCGTGAGCGTTGTCCCGCGGATTGTCCCTGCCCTTCCGTCTGAGATTCGCGAGCATTTCGACTTTGTATCATGGGACCCCAGAGGGGTCGACCGTTCCTCGGGCCTGTGCAATTGCACCGGTGGAACCTACACCCTTCCCGCCACCGGCCCGGTAGACTGGGACGCCGTAACAGAGCAGATGCGATCATCTGAAAAGGCTGCAAATGAAGCATGCGCTCAGATGTACCCGGATATCGTGCCATACATCAGCACAAACGCCACAGCCCGTGACCTGGACATGCTTCGCAAGGCAGTGGGGGACAGACTGCTAACATACTGGGGCACAAGCTACGGCACACGGATCGGGTTTGTCTACGCATACCTGTACCCCCACCGTGTCCGGGCGATGCTTCTCTCATCCCCCGTCTCACCTGATGCGACCTTCCCCGAATTCATGTATGGTTCCGCCACGTCGCCGGACGATGCTGTCGGTTTCTACTTCCAGTCTTTCCCTGAAGCTGAAATCCTCTTTGACGGCATTGTAGGCTCACTGTCTTCAGAGCCTTTGCATCTGCCGTCAGGAGCACAGATAACGCAGTGGGATGTGAGGGGGACCATCGCAAATAATGTAAAAAGTGAAAGCAGCTATATGAGCACGCTAAGCCTGCTGGAAACTTTTAATACGGCGATAAACGGCAGCGGCAGCGCTCAGGCACAAGCCAGGGCCATACTCGATTCGATGGAATGGCCGACAACATACCCGGTTAACGGCGCTGCCACGGCATTCATCGGCTCTCTGGACTACCCGCAAAGACTTGACAGCGTCGGACAGAACATTCTTGCGGAACAAATCCGCGCCGATGCCCCGGTATTCGGCTTCGGAGCGAGCCAGGGGTTGTTCTATACCGAGGGCATAGGTGTCACGCCTGATCCTATACCTACGAAATTTACTAATACGAAAACGCCTGTCCTGATAATGGGATCGACCAAGGATGCGCTGACAAAGTATTCGTGGGCCGTGGAACTGAGGCATAACTTTCAGAACAGCCGACTGGTCACCTACATCGGGACACAGCACACGCCATACCTCGCCGCAGGCTCGTCCTGTGTCGACGCATACGGCACAGACTTTCTCGTCAACCTGAACCGGCCCGAGGTAGACGCGACCTGCCCGAATGCTAACATTCCTTAACAGATTTGAATTTTGAAAATTTCGGTGTTCCAGGCCTGAACTTGGGAACGGGATGATCATATGTATCCCCACTCCTGGCATAAACCATGCAAACTGTTGTGCCGGGGACAGGACTTTTTTCATTTAATTATCAAGCTGCCGACATGAGCCTGAACAGGAAGACAAGCCAGTCTTCCGAACCGGCGCTAGGCGTCTGCTGTCGCCCGGCCTGGTTCAGAATCGATGCCGGCACGGATCATGCCACGCGCGTGTGAAATGGTGCCGGAACAGGTCGTTTGAATTGCCTGTTCCGGCACCGTTAATATTTTTTCAGGTTTTATCTGGAATTATCTTCACTGACATTTTCGACAGGACTTTTTTTCTGAGTTCCGTTTCGGTATCGATATCCATTTGACGGGCAATCGCGGAGATAGAAAATAAAATCCCGGCGATGATTTCTCCCGGCGATTCTGAGGATTCAAGTATGCTCAGCTGATTTTTTATATCGCTTATGTGCTCGGATATATCCTCGCAAATCATCCCTCTTTTACTAAGGTTCGATACGGCTTTTCCTGCAAGAAGCAGAGACGGCAGGTCACCGGGGACTCCGTCAAGCGCATGGCTGCGCTTTTTCTTGCCCTTCTCCTCTTTCTTCAGTTTCTCCCAGGAGCGCTTGACGTCTTCAGCAGTATCTGCAACCGCATCGCCGAATACATGCGGATGCCGGTGAACAAGCTTATTCGAGATGCCATTGATAACATCTTCTATCGTGAAATCGCCCGACTGCCTTGCCATCACCGCATGGAAAACCACCTGAAGCAGCAGGTCTCCGAGCTCTTCCTTTATATGTTCAGGGTTTCTTTCAGAGATCGCATCGAGGAGTTCATAGGCCTCTTCAACCGCGCACCTTGCAATACTTTCATGTGTCTGTTCGGCATCCCAGGGGCAGCCACCCGGCTCTCTGAGCCTTTCCATTATCGCCATAAGCCTGTCGAATTCCTTCATCTGTCAACCTTGCCCCGAAAATTTATCCGCCTGCATGTCTTATCAATTTCTAATTGACATTTCAATGTATTATGTGTTTCTATATACAGAAACAGCGGTCATGGATAATAAGAATATTAACGAGATGATGGAAACCCTGTTCAGTATCGGCGACAGGGACCTTGCAGAAAGATTCCTTTCGGAACTGATGACGCCTGCCGAAGTCGAGACAATCTCTTCAAGGTGGGAGCTTCTGAAAATGCTTTCGTCCGGAGTTTCCCAGAGGGAGATTTCGAAAAGGCTCGGAATAAGCCTCTGCAAGATAACGAGGGGCTCCCGGGAACTCAAGAAGGAGTCGTCCGCAATAAAAGAAGTGCTTGAACGCTCTGGTAAAATCAAATCAGAGTAAAAATATCTAGGAGGAAATAATGATTAAGGTTCAGTTAAACGAAGATGAAATCCCAAGACAATGGTACAATCTGGCAGCCGATCTGCCCACGCCTATGCTTCCGCCGCTTGGCCCTGACGGAAATCCGGTTTCAGCCGAGGCGCTCGCACCCGTATTCGCAATGCCGCTTATCGAACAGGAAGTCAGCCAGCAGCGCTGGATAGACATACCCGAAGAAGTCCTTGAAATACTCTATCGCTGGCGGCCGTCACCGCTTTACCGTGCAACATTTCTTGAAAAGGCACTTAAAACGCCAGCAAGGATTTATTTCAAGAATGAGGGAGTTTCACCTGCAGGCAGCCACAAGCCGAACACCGCGGTTCCACAGGCATGGTACAACAAGCAGTCCGGAATCGAAAAACTTACGACTGAGACAGGAGCAGGCCAGTGGGGAAGCGCCCTTTCTTTCGCATGCTCGCTTATAGGACTAAAATGCAAGGTCTACATGGTGCGCATAAGCTTCGATCAAAAACCCTTCAGAAAGCTCATGATGCAGGTGTGGGGCGGCGATTGCATAGCGAGCCCGAGTACTCAGACCAAGGCGGGCCGCGACATACTTGCAAAAGACCCGAACACCCCGGGCTCTCTGGGCATAGCCATCAGCGAGGCAATCGAAGAGGCAGTCTCGGACCCGACCGGGAAAACACGCTACACGCTGGGCAGCGTCCTTAACCATGTAATGCTGCATCAGACCATAATAGGGCTCGAAGCCAAGAAACAGCTTGCCAAAATAAATGAGAACAAGGTCGATGTCGTAATAGGATGCGTCGGTGGCGGCAGCAATTTCGCAGGCCTTTCCTTCCCGTTCGTGCTCGACAAGATAAACGGCGCGGACATCGATATCATACCTGTCGAACCCAGTTCTTGCCCGACAATGACAAGGGCTCCTTTCGCCTACGACCACGGCGATGTGGCGAAGATGACGCCGCTGCTCCCGATGCATTCTCTGGGGCACGAGTTCGTTTCACCCCCGATACACGCAGGTGGATTGAGATATCACGGCATGTCTCCTCTTGTAAGCCAGGCCGCAGTCGAAGGACTCATAAGGCCCATCGCAATAGACCAGCTCCACTGCTACGAATCAGCGGTCATGTGGGCGCGCACCGAAGGCTTTATCCCTGCGCCTGAAACCAGCCACGCCATCGCCGCCGTTGTACAGGAGGCGATAAAGGCGCGCGAAGAAGGCAAGGAAAAGGTCATACTCTTCAACTGGAGCGGCCACGGGCTTATGGATCTTGTCGGATACGATAATTACATGAGCGGCAGGCTCATGGATTACCCTCTGCCCGAAGAAGATATGGAAAAATCGCTCAAGTCGCTTGTGGGGCTGCCGCCGGCGCCGGAGAGGAAAACGGGCAAATGGTAATTTACGAGACCTCAGAACTTCGCATCTCTTTGTCCTGAAGCCTCGTAATCTTAATTTAAAAAAGGGTGCAGGCAGTTTTTCCTGTACCCTTTTTCTTTGTAGAGTTCTGAATACTCTGATTACACGTGTTATTATTTTGTCCTGCTCATCAACTCATTAACTCATCAGCCAGATACTATACACCCGCCTCTTTCTAATCCCCTTCATTTAACCACAAAAAAAGATCATGCAATTAATTCCGCTTAGATATTTAAACATGATGCTGACATGTTTAAGGTTTCTTAATATCAGGGCTTTTTTTCTGTATACTTCCCCAATAAACCCATCAAGTCCGGGAGCGCAACAAGAGCGCAGCGCCGACCTTCTTCAATGGCCTCTTTCGTCCTTGTGAACTCGAGCGAGCCGATTGCGGCCACATCAGGATTTATCAGTATGTCAGGTTTTTCATATTGAAGCATGAGCCTGTTTTTCTGGTACTGCTGTATATTGGTAGATGAATTCAGCACATCAAAAATGTTCATGAACTTCCCGCCCGATGAAAAGCTGCTTTCTATCATAGATGTGATATTCGAATTGAATTGATCCCTTATCTTTTCAATCAGGTCAATCTTCCCGTTTGCATCCGGATCGATCTTTCTGCGGAGACCTTCGGTTATCGGCCTTACATTATCAACAAGCCATTGACCTGTCGGCACCTTTGAAAGCCATTCATAAAGCACATCCTCATAGCCGTTATCCTTCTGTTCCTCTTCGGCCTTGATCAGGGCGGCGTTCCGCTGGCCTGTACCGTACCTGCCGGTAAGGCTTGCATGCAGGTTTACCGCTATGGTGATGTCGGGATTATACGATTTCAGCACATCAAGCGGCAGCGGGTCGGAAACACCGCCGTCGGTTAAGAGTCTGTCCCCATGGGCAACAGGCTTGAAGATACCCGGCATCGAGGCGCTCGCCATAACCGCATCGGCAAGCGAGCCTTTGTTTAAAATGACAGTATCCCCGGATATGAGGTCCGTGGCAACGGCGGCATACCTGATTGGCAGTTCCTCGATCAAAGCGTCTCCGAGTACACGGGCAAGGAAAGCACGCGCCCGCTTCCCGCCAAGCAGGCTGGTGACGGGAAAGACCGGGTCAACATAATAGCTGAGCGCATCCTGCCATTTCATACCTTTAAGGATGTCCATAAAAACGCTTCTTGTTTTTGTGGCATAGATGGCGCCTGCAAAAGCGCCCGCGCTTGATCCGGTAATTATATCCACATCGATGCCGTTTTCATGAAAAACATCAAGCACTCCCATATGGGCGCCGCCTTTTGCACCCCCGCTGTCAAGGGCAATACCGATTAATGGCCTTTTATTCATAAAAAAATTTTAAGCCAATTGCTAAACTAAATCAATGAGGATAGCTTCTTGCGTTATTTTATCGCCGGATTAATATTGTCACCAAAATCTTAAGAGAGGCTTAATATGAGAACGCCTTCTTCGACAATACCGGAAGGTCTTGAACTGATAAATGATGCAGACGGCATAACGATCCGCAAGGTATGGCGGACATGGCTGGTTGCTCCGTTGGCGATATTCGTAATCTTCTGGGATGGTTTTCTTTTTTTCTGGTACTCGCAGGCGCTTGCTCAACCAGATACGCAATTCATGATGCTGCTCTTTCCGATGGCCCATGTTGCAGTCGGCATTGGCATGACATATTATGTCGTGGCGTCTCTTTTCAACAAAACAGATGTAGTCATTTCCCTTGCCGGCATAAAGGTCAGCATATATCCTTTTCCCTGGTTCGGCAGTAAAGATATGAAAAGAGAGGAAATCACGGACATTATCGTCAGGGAGCGCACCGGCAACCGGAACCGCAGGACATATGCCGTCATGTATGTGGACTTTACAAGAAAAGAGAGAAAACTGGTCTCGTCAATACCGGAATCGGATCAGGCTGAATTCATAGCACAGACCATCAGGGACGCCACCGGAATCAGGAAACAGACCTGAAATTATCTCAGTTTAACGCAAGATTCTTGCAGATATAGCGTATCGGGTTTAATAATGGTGATATGATGAAAAAGTGCATTCGCCTTTTAGAACTGCATGACCTTGAATGCCTTCCCGCATCATTGCGGAACATGTTTACCGATTTCATATCCTATTTCGAATCTCTGAAACAGATATACGCCCCGGTAGCAGGCCTCCTTGAACCTATTGCGGCCATGAATGAGAGCTTTAAAATAATTGACCTCTGCTCAGGCGCAGGTTCGCCCGCCATTACTGTAATGAACGCATCGAAGCCTGAAATCGCATACAGGATAGAGATAGTGCTCACGGATAAATATCCCAATATGGCTGCATTCAAGAGTATATCGGATAATACGGATGGCAGAATAAAATATATCGCTGAACCTGTGGATGCTTTGAATCTGCCTGAGAGCCTCTTAGGGTTCAGGACATTTTTCAGTGCATTCCACCATTTCGATGAAGCCTCGGCAGCCTCCATTCTGGCCAATGCCGTTGATAAAAGGCAGGGCATAGGAATATTCGAATATACAGACAGGTATATGATAAAATTCCTGATTCCTTTCGGATTAGCCCTGCAGTTATGGCTGCTGCTGAAATTTTCGCTCCTCAAACCCTTCAGGTGGCAGCGGCTCTTCTGGACATTCCTTGTCCCTGTACTTCCTGTCATGGTTTTCTGGGACTGCTTTGTGAGCTGTATGAGGTCGTACTCGATAAATGAGCTTGAAGAGCTGATCATGCCGTTCAGAGGCTGCGGCTATTCATGGAAGACTGGCCGTATAGCATCTTCGATGCCGTTTTATGTCACCTACCTCACAGGATACCCTGAAGATTGAACAGGCGGGTTTTCGGTCTGTGGAGAATGTATGCTCGGTAACATTCAATTGACAAAAAGAGACCGTCCAGCCATATATTTTCAAAGCGCATACCATGCCTGAAAATAATAACGAAATGAACTTTGAAGATGAATCATCCCGGCAGTTGAACGACCTCCGGCTTGTCGTATACTGGGGCTTCGGGACTCTTATCCCGCTCACGATTCTGTTCATGGTGGTAGGTTTTATTTCGGATTCTCTTACAATCTTCACAGTTGCACTGGACTACGGCCTGTCGCTCATTGTAAACACTTTCGCCTTTGTCGCTGTCCGCATCATGCTTAAAAAGAACGTCTTCACTTTCCCTTACGGTGTAGGAAAACTTGAGAACTTTACCAGTCTTCTGTATGGCACCCTTCTGATGCCGACAGGATGCTTTCTTATATACTCGGCCATAAACCGCTTTATTAATCCCCCGGAAAACATTCTTTTCGGTTTGAGCCAGATCCCCATGGCGATCTCTCTTGTCCGTTCCCTGCTGCTGTTAGCGCTAACCTCATGGATAATCCGCAGGAACTCTCAGCAGGCATCTCTCATGGCTTCATTCAAGATCAATTACGAGATATCCGCAGTTATGGATGTTAGCGTGATGGCGGTGCTCGGGCTGGCACTTTTTCTCATATGGATGAATATGCACCCGCTCGCCCTGATGATCGACCCTGTTGTTACAATACTGCTCGCTGTTTATATGCTGGTGAACGGCGGCAGGCTTATCGTGAAGAATTTCAAATCGCTTATTGACCTTCCCCTTCCGGAAGCGGATCAGATGAAAATCATGGAGGTTCTGGCACGAGAGTTTGACGCTTTTGAAAATATCGGGTGCGTTTACACACGCCTGAGCGGCAATACCCGCTTTATCGAGATGGAGCTTATTTTCAATTCCGATATGACTCTGTCCGAAATAGCCGTGGTCGAGCAGCGCATCAGGGAAAGATTATCAGGGCATTTCCCTGACCTGTCATTCCGTCTGATGCCCTCTGCCACGGATATTTGATCCGGCAGCCTGCTAAAGCCTCTCCATTGTCCTTCTGAGGTCGTTGAATCCAAGCATCACAAGTTCGCCGGAAGCGCACATGGATTCAATCTTTGCCCTCACTTCCGGATCGGTCAGGACCATATAGTCAACCATGCGCCAGACCTGGCCTTCAGGGGCATCGGTTCCCGGATGGCAGAGAACCTCGGTTATTCCGTCCGGCAGGTTCTTAAGAGTCCTGAGCATAAACTGTTTGCGTTTTTCAAAGGCTTCCTGTGTGATCGACTTTATGCCGGTGTCGGAAAGGCCTACGAATTTTTTCGGCACAAACACCTTGTTCTCGATGAGCCTTTGCTCGTTATCCGTACCAACCACCCAGCGCAGCGGCAGGCGGTATTCATCTCCGAGTTCCGTATAGAGGTCTTTTATGGGGCTGGTAATGTGCCCCCAGCCCACATGGCAGTCAAGGTGGGACAGGTTCACGCCGCTTGCAAGAGCTTTGTTTATCTGAGCCCTGCTCTCGGCCCTGATCTCGTCGCGTGAGGCAAAGAGGAAGTTTATGAAGCTCTCTTTCAGGTAGCCGTCTTTATCGACAAGTGTGGGAATCTGCTGCGGCGGAAGGACAGGCCTTATCATAAACCCGTCGGTTGAACTGAGCGTGAGATGGCAGCCGACATCGATCCCCGGGCGCATTTTTATCCCTTCAATTGCATCAGTATACGGGTCACCCTGAACGGGCTGTCCGTCAATGCCAATGGCCATGGTCACGGTAAAGAGCGAGATGCTCGTAATAGCCCCCGCGTCCCAGGCGGAAAATATCCCGCTGTTGGCAAAGTCACCCATGGCAAGATCATCGCCGTTTATAATAAGCCCCTTTCGAGCTCCCTTGTGATCGAGCAGGAGTGAAGCCGCATTTTCCACACTGTACTCAACCCTTTTAAAAGACACTGAACCAGCATGAGACCCGTCTGAATCAAATAATACATCTCCGCTAATGGCGTCGCCGTTCAGTATGACTGAAAAGGCTATTGTCTGTCCCTCATCACCGTATTTAATAAACCCTGCGACCTTACCCCTGAGGCTGATCATCCTTCCTTCAGCATCATCACCGAGGCCATCGACTGATGTGATCATTCCCTGATCATCCACAGACACTATGACCCGTAACGTCGGGGACGCTTCTCTATCGGTGATGATCCCCTGCCAGTCTCCCGTGCATGTGGAAAGGTCGCTCACTTTACTTATCCGCCAGTCGCCCCAGCATTCGAAACTGATTGCCCCCTTTACCGGAGACGTCAAAAGAAGTTTCCCTTTAATGTCGGAGCCGCCTACACGGAAGATCAAGGACCCGTCGGCATCGATGTAATAAGTCCCCGGACCGCCTCCGTTCATGCTCCAGTCCGTGAGCGTTCCGCTGCCGTCGGTAATCAGGTAATGCCTTAGAGCCGAAGAATCCGACTCCAGTATCCAGGCGCCTGAGAGCGACGTGGCGGCATAGCTTTCTTCGGGTGAAGTGTTATCCGAACTATTCAGGCTTCCGTCATCATCGGATGATCCGCTGCTGCATGCAGCAAAAAAGGCAAGGATTAATATTGTAATGAATGACGCAATTCCACTGTTGATGATTCTTTTCATTTTTGCATTACCCCCTCATACAGGCACCTGAATCATATTCGATTTGTAGATATAATAATGGGGAAATATATAACATGCTTATACTGTAAATATCAACAGGTATGTGTAGGAACAATAATTAAGCTCTCTGATTAAACGATCTGATATCCTTTGTTTTTTCAGCTAGTTAGTTATCAGCATCCCCTCGCAGCTTTCTTTCCCTTTTCAGCTTTTCAATGCAAGCAAGCTCATCCGCCTCTTCCTTGGACCTGTCCTCGGCCGTGTAAACATCGGCCCTGATTTTCCTGTTTCCGCAGATCAAAGAGGTCAGGTCATTCTGGATTGCTTCAAGGCTCCGGGCAATGGAATACATATCCGGCCTGCCCAGCCATTCAATCCCAATCAGTCCGGACATATCGATTGATACGCGGTCCTTATATTTCCTGCCCGCAGCGCTTTCATATTCCACATCACAGGCAAAAACCGGCGCAGCTTCGGCATCGATATTTTTTTTCATTCGCACATATCCGGAATATAGCTCATTGCCGGAGCCGAAATAATTCAAACCGGACTTAAGAAAATTTGTTTTGCCTAACTCCTCAAGAAAGCTTCCGGCCGCATCTCCGCCGGATATTGTGCAGGAAGTGAACCTGACATTCCTTGCAGGGCCGGGGCCGGTATTTCTTACATGCAGTCGTACGACGTCAGCGGCAAAATCGGCAGGCTTGAGTGTTATTTCAATTCCGGGTTCAGTCTGCGCTTCACGCAATCTTCTGGTCTCTGAAATCAGGCCCAATGCAAGTATTACATAAACCACGGTCGAGACAGCCACAGCAGCGGCAAAAAGAGCCATGAGCGCCCCGGAATTGCAGTTCAGAAATGCTAAGGCTTCAGACAGCATTGCTGGTCTCCCTTTTAAGCTACGTAATACATATTTCATCAGCGCAGGCAAGCATCAAGGAACTTTTCATGCATCTGATTTCAAGCGCGGGAGATGGATCAATAATCAGGAATTGTGACCAGAAGCCTCGAAACCACGATCCAGGGCATGATGTCGAACAAGGCGGTAAATATCCCGACTTAAAAGAGCGCTTCGCCTTTACCTGTGAACTATTGCGAACATGTTCTTCATGTGATACTTCCAAATCTGCTGTAATAATACTTCAGTGAGACGGGGAGTAGATTATGAAGAACTTTTCAATCACGGTAATATTGCTGCTGTTTATATGCATTTCCGGAGTTTCAGGATGCAAACCGCCCCAGCAGCCGGTAACAGCCAATACAACTCTTTATGACTGCGTCTATGACCCTGATTGCAAGGACAAGATGGCGCTCGGACATCGCGGAACCGGGTCTTACAATCTGTGGGCAACAGAGAACACCCTTGCCGCTTATGAATATGCATGGAAAATGGGTGCAGACAGCATAGAAATAGACGTCAGAAAAACAAAGGACGGCGCACTTGTGATCATGCATGATGGTACGGTGACAAAGACCGCCTTCGGTACAGGCAGGGTTGAAGATATGACCCTTGCCGAAATCAAGGCGCTCAGGATGAGAAGGCTGAACCCGGACATGCCTGTTCAGACGATCCCCACATTCATGGAAACGCTGGAATTCCTCAAAGGGAAAACTCTTATAGATGTCGATATGAAGACCGATGACATGACCGCTATAATAAACGAGATCGCTTCTGCCGGGATGCTCGATTCGGCCTATCTCGGCGGAATAGGCTCAGTCGCGCAGGCAGACTTGGCCCGCTCGGTCAACCCTACAATCGCCATTATGCCTAAAATAGCGACGATTGATGAAGCGAAAGCCTTTATCGAAAATACATCTCCCATAGCTTTCTTTGAAATAGAATATGAGAACGCAGTCCCCGAACTGGTTGAATATATACATTCCAACGGGGTCAAGATTCATATAAACTCACTGCTTGATTATGATTTCCTGGGCAGGGCCGGTTTCAAAGAAGTCTTTGACAGGGGCGCCGACATTATTCAGACCGACAGACTCGACGTACTGGTCCCGTACATAAACAGCATTGAGCAATAGCATCCCCGAAAACGACAAAGCGGGAATGCAAGATAAGCTGATGAGCCATTAAGCTGCCGGGCAGGGCCAAACCCTGTATAAGGCGCCCGGCCCTGCTGCATGGCGAATTGAGTGATTGTAATATTTCAGCGCCTGCCATGTGAAACCTGTTCCACCTCAAAACACAGAATTTGCCGAATTTTTCGAAGGGTATCCTGACCCATTGGCAATGTACCATATTCGCAATATGCGAACTGCTTCTGCTGTAAAAATGTCATGAAGCCTGATTTATGGGGTTGCCTGTATTGACAGGCTCAACACCAACAGCAATTATGAAAGAACCTTGCATGATGTTTTTTAAATGCGCGGGCAGTTTGTTTTGTATTTCATTGCGATCCATATGGTGCAGGCCATTATCTCAGTGGAAGCATCAATGTTATGAACTCAGGGATACACATTCCCGGCTTGAGTTCAGGCCGGGTGGATAAAATAATCGTTGAGGAGGATAATTATGAGAAACGCAATGGCAATTGTTTTAGGGATTCTGCTGGCAGTTGCTGTTGGTCTGAGCGGGTGCATAATCGTTTCAGCAGCACCGGATACTGAAAAGGTCATAGAAGTTTATCCAGGACAGACCATTGAATTTAAAGTCTCAGGTTCCGTGAACACTTCCACTTCGAAAGCTGTGTGGACGGCAACCGGACCGGGCAGAGAACATATTTAAGGAACAGACACTTATAAGATCACCGTCAATCCTGACGGCGAAGGTACGAACAGGATAAGGGTAGAATGTCGAATATGGGTATTAGGATATCAATATAATTCCCAATCTTGTCCCGGGTTATGTTTGGAATGGTACCCAAGTGCTTCTGTCAGGACCTGGGATCTCAGGATACTTCAGAATATGGCGCCTGTCTGGCAGGGGGATTACCATATCCGGGACAGGAGGGATATAGAGCTGTTAAGAGATTACACAACTGTTTCCGGAACGCTTTATATTGACGTTGATGATTTGACAAATCTGGAAGGCATCGAAAACCTGACATCGGTTGGCAGTTTGGATATTCAGAATAATGACTCCTTAACCAGCCTGTCCGGCCTACAGAATATCACCTCAGTCAATAAATTATGGATAAGGGATAATGACGCCTTAACCAGCCTGTCCGGCCCTGAAAATCTGGCAACGGTCAGCTGGCTGGATATCCGGGATAATGGTTCTTTAACCAGCCTGTCCGGGCTTGAAGGCCTGGCATCAGTTGGCTGGTTTGATATTGAGAATAATTACGCCTTGACTTTTCTGGGAATGACAGGCCTGCATAGAGTTGACAGTAATTTTATTATAATAAACAACATCAAACTCTGCGGATTTCTGGCCGATCAGCTCAGGAACCAGGTCCTTGCAAGCGGCGACATAGGCGGCACTATAGTCATCAGGGGCAACAAATACTGCATTACACCCTGAATCAGGAACAAAGCTGAACTCCTTATCCCGAATCTGACCCTGAACAAGGGTCATATGGCATCTTCATAGGGGTCTCAACAGCATATTGCCCTGCGGCAACATGCTGTTGGAATCTGACCCTTGGTTTGCTGTTTCTCTTTATAGAAGCAGAGACAGGACATACGTTTGGCTTGACACAATGGCGATATTCTGAATATCACATTTTAATCTAAACACTTATGGAGGAATGAAAATGAAGGTTCTGGTTGCATACTATTCTAAGACCGGCAATACCGAGAAGGTTGCAAAGGCTATTCATGACGCGCTTGGCGCCATTCATAAAGACATTATAAAAGTTTCTGAAAAGCCCGACCCAAAGGCGTATGACATAGTCTTCTGCGGATTTCCTGTTCAGTCTCACAGTGTGCCTGTGCCTATGCAGGAATTTCTGAAAGGCATTCCCGAAGGCAAGAAGGTGGCACTATTCTCTACTCACGGATCATTGAGAGGCGGCAAACTTCCGCAGCAGGCCATTCACAATGCCCTTGGCCTTCTTTCCAAAGCGAAAGTCATAGACACTTTTACATGCCGCGGCAAGGTTGAAGACACAATTCTTGAGATGCTCATGAAAAACCCTGAGCATAAGGCATGGGCTGAAGAGGCTCAGTCGGCGAGCCTTCACCCCGATGAGGCTGACCTTGCTGAAGCCGCGCTTTTTGCCAGAAAAGTCATCTCCTAGATATGAATGATAAAACCCCCGGGCCATATCTCCGGGGGATTAATGAATGTGTTAAAGCATATCAGAGATAGTCAAGGATTTCATCGAAAACGCATCTCCAATGGGTCTATGGAGGACACCCTTTAGATTTCCTGGGCAGAGCAGGTTTCAGAACGGTCTTTGACAGAGGTGCCGACATCATTCAGACAGACAGGCTGGATATCCTTGCCCCTTACATAAACAGTACTGAATAGCAGCAGACCCTAAACAGATGCTGAGTTGATAAGCTGAAAGATCTATGGTTCAGGAATTTTCCTTTGACGTTGTGCTCATATTGTCAAGGTTAAAGGCCTGTTACCTTTTGGCGGAAAAATAATTTTTCAGCCTCATGGTTCCATTATTTCAGGGACAATTTCTCCAGCCGCCGCAGTGCGGAATGCCAGAACCTCCCCGATGATTACAACCGTTATAACTCCGGCGATGATTGGCAGGGTTACCCTTACAAAATCCTGCCCCGGCTGGATTAACAGTATCAGAATGGCGGCCAGCACAAATATTCCCGCCATGACTGCCAGAAGAATCGCGAACAAATCGGACCCGGGCACCCTGAAAGGCCTGGGTGTACTTTTATCTTTATTCCGCAGGATTATAAAAGCAGGGAAAAGCATCAGATTTGAAAACAGTTGAACGATAAGACTGAATGAGACCGTATGCCAGAACAGTTCGGCCGCATCTCGCGCGATAAATCCATAAACAAGAATCACTACGGTAGAGATGATCCCGGATACAACCGACGCCCCCAGCGGGGCCATGTTCCTGTTCATCTTACCCAGGATCTTCGGCAGATCCCCGTTGTTTGCGGACTCGGCGATGGTCCGGTTCAGCCCCAGATTCCAGGCGATGATCCCCGCAAAGAAAGCGCACGATATCAGGAGACCGGCTGCAATCGAGATAAATGATTTCGCTATGTTATCGTCAAGGGCGTTAGTGAATACGTGAAGCACGCCGCTCGCCACGTTGATTTCATTGACCGGAATCACGACCCAGACCGAAAAGGTCGTCATCAGATAAAGCGCTGCAATCACGAATGCGGATAATATAAGCGCCCGGGGAATGTCGCGTGCAGGGTTTTTCATCTCGCCGGCAGCCGAGGAGACAAGATCACAGCCCTGAAGATTGTAGATGATCATCGGGATGAAGACGAGCGCCGCGTTCAGATTGGGCATTACTTCCTCAAGGGTGATCTGGTTGGCCATGCGACCGTTTTTAAGGAAAAACAGTAGAGCGGTTGCGATCATTCCCACCACAATTGTGAATTGCGCGACTGAGCCTATGTTGGGTATCCATTTTGAAGCGTTCAGGGGACACAGATTGATGCCGAGGGCGACCCATATCAGCACAACGCTTATTGCAATCTGCTGCCAGAATGTGATGCCGGGGAAAAAGATGTGCCCGAAAATATCCGCGATGGCGATATATATTGCGGGAAGCCATACCGGCAGAGATATCCAGTAATACCAGACGCTCCGGGCCGCCCAACGCCGACCCATCGCTTTTTTGATCCAGACATAAAGCCCGCCCTGCTCCGGATAGGTCGAGCCCAGCTCAGCTGCGATCATTCCGAATGGTATGAAATAACAGGCAAGGCATAAAATCCACCAGAAGATGGCCGATGGCCCGATGGCAGCAGAGGCTGCAATGGCCTCCAGGCCGAATATCGCACAGAATGTAAAAAGCGCAAGGTCCTGGAATCGAAGTATCTTCTTTCTTTCCATCTCATCTCCCCACAAAATACATATCGGTATATCGCAAAGATTTGTGAAATAAACTGCGATCGGCAATTAAGCTGTAACGAGCTTACAGTCCGGAAGTCATGAAAGCCATGTGCCTCGCCCGAAGAATGAAAGAGTACTATGAAGGATTGCAACTTTTAACCGTTTGAAAATGTTTTGGTTTTCAGATGCCATATGTATTGATATAAATAACTTGAAAACAAGCTGAGTTTATTATTGTAACTGACTGAAACATCAGGACTATAAAATTTCGGGGTTTAGGGCTTACTGTCCCTGAAAGGAAACTTACATTTTAATGGAAAAGAAGCGCCTTTATTACATTGACAATTTGCGTGTCGCTACAATCATGCTGGTGATTCTGATTCATCTGGCTGTTACTTACAGCGGCAGCGGCATCTGGTTTTATAACGAAGTACGACCGGTGGGCTTCTTCAACCATATTTTCTTCAGCTTCTTCCAGTCTTTCGCCCAGGGGTTTTCCATGGGGATGCTTTTCTTTGTGGCGGGCTATTTTACGCCCATGGCCTATGACCGGAAAAACGCGGCCCGATTTATATCCTAAAGATGCCGGAGACTCGTCCTGCCCACACTGTTTTTTCTGCTGGTTGGCTGATATTAAAATACTTTGCCGGTCCTTATGATTTTTCAACTCTTACAATGAAGTCTGTAGACACAGGCAAAAGAGTAATCGGTGGTCTCTCCTGGCCAGCCGCTTACTATGCCATCTGGGAACCATTTGTTGGTGTGGCCATGACCATGGGGCTTCTGGCGCTGTTTCGCGATAAATTAAATTTCAGCAACAAACTTACGCAAAAATTGTCCGCCGGCGCGTTTGCCGTTTATATGTTCCACCCGCCGATAATTGTTGCCGTAACAAAGCTTATGACAACACTGGATATGATGCCAGTACTCAAGTGGGCGCTGGCTGGCCTGATCTCGATTCCGCTATGCTTTTTGATCGCCTACTACATCCTGTTGCGTATTCCGCTGTTGAATAAAATACTGTAAATATTTTTCTACCCAAAGATTTATGGGGGACGTTGCTGCCCAAATAACTTATTCTTCAGGGAAATAATCACGAACGCTCATTTGATCATTAATTTTCCCAGGACGTTAGAACAATTTTTCTCTACACCTTCAGCTTTAGAAAATCCGAGCGGGACGATGATGATAATATGACTAGAGCTTGTTCCAATTTATGTTCAAGATTCTGCCTATGAGTCTAGGAGTATTCCGATACAGTCGATGAAAGTTCAGGTTTGGTTTTGAAGGTCGTCAGAACAAAGCAGGTCTAGGAGCGACGAAGCGGAAATGCGAGGCATACTTAAACGTATGTCGCAGCGTTTCCGCTAGGAACGACAACGAGATGCAAAGTTCTGGCGGCCTGTATTTTAGAAACCCCTTTCAAGATAGTGTTTCAAGAACCGCCCAGTATGCGAACCCTTTATCCTGACTATCTGCTCCGGCGTCCCTGCACCTATTATCCTTCCCCCGTTCTGGCCGCCTTCGGGACCCAGGTCTATTATGTAGTCGGCAGACTTGATTACATCCATGTTGTGTTCGATGACGATGACGGTATTGCCTTCGGCTGTCAGGCGGTGCAGCACCTTCAGCAGCTTGTTTATGTCGTCGAAGTGCAGGCCTGTTGTGGGTTCGTCCAGTATGTAGACTGTGCTGCCGGTCGAGCGTTTGGAGAGTTCGCGCGAAAGCTTGGTGCGCTGAGCCTCTCCGCCCGAAAGCGTGGTTGCGCTCTGGCCGAGCCTTATATAATCCATGCCGACGTCCATCAGGGTCTGTAGTTTGCGCTTCACTTTCGGGATGGCGTCAAAGAAAAGATAGGCCTCGTGCACGGTCATATTGAGCACGTCATTTATGTTTTTGCCTTTGTATTTTATCGAAAGAGTCTCGTCGTTGAAGCGTTTGCCGCCACACTGGTCACACACCACGTACACATCCGGCAGGAAGTGCATCTCGATTTTGATAAGGCCTTCGCCGTGGCAGGCCTCACACCTGCCGCCTTTTACATTGAAGCTGAAGCGGCCCGCCTGATAGCCGCGCATGCGCGCTTCCGGCAGCAGAGTGAACAGTTCGCGTATGAAGGTGAAGAGCCCGGTATAGGTTGCGGGGTTCGATCGCGGCGTCCTGCCGATGGGGGCCTGGTCGATGTTGATGACCTTGTCTATCAGTTCCGCCCCAGTTATGTTTTTGACCTTGAACCGGTTCAGCTTTGAGCGGGAGAGAGAAGCTTCGAGATAAGGGCAGAGCGTGTCTATTACGAGGCTCGACTTGCCCGAGCCGGAAACGCCGGTGATGCATGTAAAGACGCCCAGCGGGATGTCGACATCGACGTTTTTGAGGTTGTTGGTGCCGGCCTCTTTTACCTTGAGAAAACCGCGCGAGGGTTTTTTCCGCTCGTCAGGGACGTGGATTGTAAGCTTGCCGGTAATGTATTTGCCAGTAAGAGACTCGGGGCAGTCTTTGAGGTCCGAGGGGGTGCCTTCGCATACGACGTGGCCACCCAATTCGCCCGCACCCGGCCCAAGGTCGATCACGTGGTCGGCCTCGAGTATGGTCTCTTCATCGTGTTCGACCACGATTACCGTATTGCCGAGATCGCGCAGGTGCTTGAGCGTGTGGATGAGTCTTTCGTTGTCCCGCTGATGCAGTCCGATGGAGGGTTCGTCCAGTATGTACATGACTCCTGTGAGTGCGGAGCCTATCTGCGTGGCAAGCCTTATGCGCTGGGCCTCGCCGGAAGAGAGCGTGCCTGCCTGGCGTTCGAGCGAGAGGTAGCCTATGCCGACCGAAGTGAGGAAGCCCAGCCTTGACCGGATTTCCTTTATCAGCCGGGCCGCAATATGTGCGTCCTTTTCGGTCATCCTGAGCGTGTCGAAAAAGACGATAAGCTCGTCAACGCTCATGAGCGAGAGTTCGTGTATGTTCCTGCCGCTCATAAGTACGCTCATGGATTCCTTCCTCAGGCGTGAACCTCCGCAGGCAGGGCATGTCCTGTATGATAGGTAGCGATGGATGTGCTCCTGAATCTCGCCGGTTTCGGTATCTTTCATGCGCCTGAGGATATTGGGAATAACGCCCTCGTGGCGGTGGTTGCCGTTGAGCATCATGTCCTGTTCGGACTTCGTGAGCATATTGAACGGCGTTTTAGGGTCGATCCCGGCGTCGCGGGCAAGCCTTTTGAGCGCCCTTGTGTACCATTTTCCGGGCGGCACGCCCCAGGGCTCTATCGCACCTTCGAGTATTGAGAGCGAGGGGTTGGGCACGACAAGTTCGGGATCGACCTCGAGCATGGCGCCCAGGCCCATGCACTCAGGGCATGCACCGTGCGGGTTGTTGAAGCTGAACATGCGCGGGCTAATCTCCGGATAGCTCACATTGCATACGGGACAGCTGAAATTGCCTGAAAACAGCGTCTCGCCCCTGTCCTTTTCTTCGGCCAGCAGAATACCTCCGGAGAGTTTGAGCGCAGTCTCGATGGACTCGGCCAGACGCTGTCTCACGTCCTCTTTTATGACGAGCCTGTCGATTACGACATCGATGGAATGCTTTTTGTTTTTGTCGAGCCTGGGAGTCTCTTCGATGTCATAGGTCTTGCCGTCAATGCGTACGCGCGTGAAGCCGTCCTTTGCGAGGTTTTCTATCTGCTTTGCATACTCGCCCTTGCGGCCGGAGACGACCGGCGCGTAGAGGATGATGCGGGCATCCGACTTCAGCATGATGGCATCCGCCATCTGGCCAACGGTCATGGAGGCTATCGGGCGGCCGCATATCCAGCATTGGGGCGAGCCGATTCGCGCGAAAAGGAGCCTCAAATAGTCATGAATCTCAGTTACGGTTCCCACCGTAGAGCGCGGGTTGTTGGACGTGTTTTTCTGTTCGATTGCAATTGCAGGTGACAGCCCGTCGATAGACTCGACATTGGGTTTTGGCATCTGCTCAAGGAATTGTCTCGCATATGCGCTCAATGATTCGACATAGCGGCGCTGGCCCTCTGCATAGAGTGTGTCAAACGCGAGCGAGCTTTTGCCCGAGCCGGATACGCCAGTGATGACCACGAGTTTGTTTCTGGGAATGTTGAGGTCGAAGCCTTTGAGGTTGTGCTCGGCCGCTCCCCTGATTTCTATGAAGTCTTTCATAATAACCGGTTTCAGGTGGGAGTTTACCTGCTTATTACATGTAAATCCCGATAAAGTATTCGTTCATTATCTGCTTAAGCCAGTGTTCGAAGGCATCTTCCCTGGCCTTTTCCGTAAGGTCGGCTGCGATCTGGTCTTTCGCTTCATCAAAATTTCTGGCCCCCACAACATCGCGGCCGGTCACCATGAATATGCACCAGTAGTCGTTGATCTTCAAAGGGGCTGATACGTCTCCCACCTTTGAATTTTCAAGCGCCTTGGCGGCAACGGAATCGAGCGCGTCAAGGGGCATCCAGCCCAGGGCACATTTACCGTCGGTCAGGATATCGGAATATTCAATGGCAACATCATCGAACGGCGAACCGGCCTTTATTTCCGCCTCGGCTTTGTCCGCCTTTTCCTTGTCATCCTTTATTGCTATCTGTTTGAGTTCGAGGGATGGTTTTCCGGCATATTCCGCATTGGTTTTGTATTCATCCCTGATCATCTGGGGTGTGACAACGACCCTCGAGGTCACCATGGTGTCCATGAGGGCTCTCCTCATAAGCATGACCCTGGCCGTTTCTTCGCTGATCTTGTTCGCTTCCGCAAAATCATGCGCCTGCTTCTTGCCTATTGGGACCATCCCGTATTTTTCGTAGGTCTTCTTGACCACTATTTCTTCTATCATCAGTTCTAGAATCTGGCGCGAGCGGACCTCGTTATTGGGGCTGATGCCCACGAGCAGCAGCCTCCTGTTCAAATCTGAGCGCATGATGAGCTGCTTGTCGACAACGGCCACGATCCCGTCGATAGTATCCGCATTAACTGCGACGGGTCGCATGAAAACTATACATGCTGAAATCGCAAGACTAATGAGCAGCAGTTTTTTGAATGAGCCTTTCGAGTATTCCATGAATCTCCCGTATGTCCTTAATTGTTATTCCGGCCATGCCTTCTTTTGTAAGTCTGCCCTGTTTTTCAGTGACTAAAGCTATCAGGTCCTGGATATTTACCACAGTATCACCGCTAAAGTACAGCTTCAAAAAGTTCTCGGCAAGCTCGAGTTTTCTTATTCTCAGGCGCTTCATCATGCCCCTTGTTTCGGCTATGAAAAAGAGAGCCCTGACAGGCCCCGGAACCGGCCCGTACATGTCTATAAGCTCGTCCATGACCCCCGGAATATCTTCCGGTGAAGCCGTAGCGAGCTTTTTATACAGCCCCAGTCTCAGGTGCTCTTCAGGGCAGTAATCCTCCGGTATGTAGGCGTCGATGCCCAGTTTTATCTCCGGGTCGAGTTCAGCCGTTACGGTCTTGCCCTGAAGAAGCGAGACCGCTTCTGTAAGCATCTCCTGATAGAGTTCGAAACCGATTGCCGTGACATGGCCCCACTGGTTATGGCCCAGGATATCGCCCACCCCCCTGATCTCCATGTCGCGCATGGCCATCTGGAAACCGGCCCCGAGGGATTCGTATTCCTTTATGGCCGAAAGCCTTTTGCGCGCGTCCTTCGTAACCCTTCCGGTCTCGGGTATGAGCAGCAGGGCATGGCCCTTAAGCTTTGAGCGCCCGACCCTGCCTCTGAGCTGATAGAGGTCGGCCATGCCGAATTTGTCCGCGCGGTTTATGATGATGGTGTTCGCATTACCGATGTCTATGCCGCTCCCTATGATGGACGAAGACACCAGAACGTTTATCCTGCGGTCGAGGAACTGCTCCATGACCTTTTCCAGTTCCCTCTTCGGCATCTGGCCGTGGGCCACACCGATGCGAGCGGCAGGACAGATGCGCCTTATGTAATCCGCCATGTAATCGATATTGGCCACGATGTTATGGACGAAAAAGACCTGGCCGCCCCTGGCAAGCTCCCGGTCGATGGCGTTGACAATAGCCTCGTCGTCAAAGCGTGAAATCTCGGTATCAATTGACTTGCGCTCGGCGGGAGGCGTTTCGATTATGGAAAGGTCCCTTATGCCCGAGAGCGACATGTTAAGAGTTCGCGGGATGGGAGTCGCCGTAAGTGTCAGGATATCGAGTTCCGCCCGTTTCGACTTTATTCTTTCCTTGTCCTTGACACCGAAGCGGTGCTCTTCGTCGACGACAAGAAGCCCGAGGTCCTTGAACCTGACATTATCGGAAATGAGCGCGTGCGTGCCTATAAGTATGTCGGCAGCGCCCGCTTCTATCGCCTTCATGACATTTTCGTTCTGCTGCGAGGTTGCAAAACCCGAAAGAGCCTCTATGCGCAACGGCCAGCGCTCGAAGCGTTCGCGGAAATTGCTCAGGTGCTGGCGTACAAGGAGCGTGGTCGGCACCAGTATCGCAGCCTGCTTTCCCGCCATGGCCGCGATGAAGGCCGCTCTCATGGCCACCTCGGTCTTGCCGTAGCCGACATCGCCGCATACGAGCCTGTCCATAGGCCTTGATGAGGCCATGTCGGAATAGACGTCCTCTATCGCCTTCTGCTGGTCGTCCGTCTCGTCATAGGGGAAATCGTCTTCGAATGCGCGCACCTGTTCGGTACCCACATCATATGAGAACCCGTGCGAGCTTTCGCGTTTTGCATATATCTGAAGCAGCTCAGCGGCCAGTTTCCTGGCCGATTCACGGGCCTTTTCGGTCACCCTGAACCAGCGAGTGCCGCCCAGCCTGTCTATGGTTAGCGCGTCCGTGTCCCCCACATAGCGCTGTATCATTGCAAGCCGGTACACCGGCAGGTAGAGCTTGTCGCCCCCTACATACTCGAGTACTACAAAATCAGAGGTAATGCCGTCCAGGGTCAGCCTTTCGACGCCCTTGAAAATGCCGATACCGTTGTCGCGGTGCACGACCGCATCCCCAACATCAAGCTGTGTGAACGGGTTTATTATGGCCTGACGTTTTGCCGGCTTTCTCTGTCGCTTTACGCCGAAGGCCTCTTCGGCCGGGATAACCGCCAGCCATTTTTCAGGCAGCACGAATCCCGAGGAGAGCTGATTCTCATTGATGAATATGCCCGGCCGCCTGTGCAGATCTAAAAAGGCTCTGTCAAATCTATGGGGCTCTTCCCCTCGAGCCTTCAGCGCATACTCGACCTTCTCGGCAAGCATGGCCGAACCTGCGGTAAGGAATACGGTGTATCCCTCTGCAGCCAGCCCTGCCAGACGTTCAGGGGCATTCTCGGGAGTACCTCCGGTTCTGAAGTCCTGCCAGACAAGACCCGGGGTCCCGCCCGTGATCGAAGTCAGGATATGTCCGTGTCCTGTTGCGGAATCGACTAATGCCTTCTCAGTAATCATCAGTTCACCGGGATGAAGCAGACTTGCGGGATCGGCAGCCTTGTCATAAGCCCTTATATATTTCGAATAGAAACTCTCCCACGCAGTCTTCAAGCCCTCTTCATCCGGGCCAACCAGAATGAAATCCCGCCCCATGTAGTCGAATATGGTAGCCGTCTCTTCATAGAATACCGGAAGATAGGCCTCTATCCCGGGCGCCATGACCCCCTGTTCGATATCCTCGATAAGGGCAGAGAGGTTCTCGCCCTTGAGCCTCCTCAATCTGGGCCTCGCCGTCTTTATGTTATCTGGAGTCAGTAGCACTTCCGAGACAGGCATAACCGTACATGAGGGAAGTCCTTTGGTCTGAGCGGATTTTCTGGAGCGCTGGTTTGAGAGGCTGAAAACCTTTATCTCCTCTATCGTGTCGCCGAACATGTCCAGCCTTACCGGTTCGACCATGCCCGGTGAGAATATATCCATCACGAAACCTCTCATGCTGAACTGGCCTACATCGTCAACCAGCGGCTCACGGGTATATCCCATGAGGACAAGGCTCCGCGAGAATTCCTCCCTGTTCAGTTCTGCCCTGGGATTCAATATCATTACGGCGTCCTTGAGCGCCTCTCTGGGCAGGGTATAAGGAAGCACGGCATCAACGGGGGCGACAACGATATATGGTCCGCCGTCAATGAGCTTTACAAGCACCTCTATTCTGGCTGCAATGACCTCTTTCGAAGGACTGTCCCCCTGATAGGGCCTGACGTCAGGGGCCAGAAAAGTAAGCACCCTGTTCTGCGGGATAAAGCAGAGAAGGTCGGCCTTAGCCCTGTACATGTCATCATCACTCTCAACGAGCCACAGCAAGTTCTTTCTGCCCGCCAGAAACTCCTCGGCGATAAGCATGGCCTGTAGCGATGGGGGGTAGGTGCCTATTGATAAGCCCGTTATTCCGTTCTTCATTCAAGCGCTCTCTTTGTCGGTTCGCCGGCGTCATCTTGAATGGAGAACGGAATTGTAAACATAAATTCAACTTTCATAAGGAAATATCGTCTTTATATCGCCGGTGTCGAGCAGTCCTGCGACTGAAACAATCTCATGATCGATCAGAATGACGGGCCAGTATTTTCTGAGCGGAAGGGGGATGCGCTTTTCCTGGAAAATGCCGGTCACCTTTTTATCCTGCACCCTGTCACCCGGCAAATAAAACCTGACCTCAGCATTCCGGCCGTCGGCAATGCCTTTGATCTCGAGCCTTTTTTTTATGGTATTCACTGAATAGACGCCTTCATTTCTTATAAAAATCTGCGGCTCATCAGGGCATTCTTTACTGGACAAAGACAGCAGATGTCCGGACGGATATCTCTCAAACGACAGATAATTTCCATCTCTTGTTATGCGTACCCTGCGCATTATGGTGTGCGCCCTGCTTTCTCCCCTGATTACCAGATAAGCCCGCTCCACATCTGTTGCCGGTATCCCGCGCGGATCTCCAAGCATGTCAGCCGAGAGTTTTATGATCATCCGGTGAAGGAGAGCCGCCGGCGCATCTTTGAGCTTCCCCGCATCATACACGCGGCACACGTTCCAGTCATGGATGAGCGCGCTCCCGATAAGCTTGTAAGCTTCATCTGCGATATATGCGTTTTCAATGGCCGCGATGGATGCGAACCTCGATATAGTGGTTTCTGCAAGCGGATTGATTTCCCTCATAAGAGGCAGAATCCTTTTGCGTATGAGGTTCCTTACCAGGGTGAGGTCGCTGTTCGTCTGGTCGGTCACGAAACTGACGCCGTTTGCATCTGCGTATGCCTCGACCTCGGCCCTTGTTATATCCAGCATCGGCCTTATAAGACCGTCGGGCCCGGCATAATCCATGCCCGACATGCCCCTTATGCCCGTGCCGCGAATCAGCCTGTAGATGAGCGTCTCGGCCTGGTCGTCGGCCGTGTGGCCGGTAGCCATGAATTTGAAGCCCAGCTTGTTTCTGCAGTCCCTTATGGCCTCATACCGTCTGATGCGCGCCGCCTCCTCCAGGTTGGGGATTTTCGGATTCATCTTCAGTTCATAAAGGCTGGCCTCGACTCCGAGGGCGGCACAGGTATCGAGCACGAACTGCGCGTCCCCGGGCGCCTCGCATCTGAGGCCGTGATCTACCGTGATTGCATGGAGGTTGAGCCCCAGTTCCATGGACGCCTTTTTCATCAATCTCAGGAGCACCATGGAATCGACGCCGCCGGAACAGCATGCAAGGACGCCGTCGCCAGGCCTGACTCCGCACGCTCCTGTCAGTGTCTTTTTGAACCTTTCAAGCATGATCACGGCTTTTAGTATCATGGAAAATAGCGGTCAAGTGGAATAATGAGCAGTTTTCATGTGCAACTTTATCAGGCGGGTGATAAACAGACCATGACTTTAACGAAAGGTCTCACAAGGGGATATCGCGTTTATGGTGAATAAAGGACTCGAACAGGTATTGAAACCCGGCCGCTACACGGGCGGAGAGGTGAACCAGGCCGTAAGGCAGGATTATGAAGTAAGAGTCCGCTTCGCCCTGGCCTTTCCCGACGCCTATGAAATCGGCATGTCTCATTCGGGCCAGAAGATTCTTTACCATATCCTGAATTCAATAGAGGGCGTCTGGGCGCAGCGCGTTTTTGCACCGTGGCCCGATATGGTTTCTCTCCTCGAGAAGAAGAACGAACCTCTTTTCTCGCTGGAAGAAAAAAGGCCGCTCGGCATGTTTGATATCGTGGGCTTATCGCTCATGCATGAGCTTTCATATACGACAGTGCTTAAAATGCTGAAACTTTCAGGCATTCCCCTTTATGCTGGGGAGCGCAAAAAAACCGACCCCATAATCATCGCAGGCGGGACATGCACATCCAGCCCTGCGCCGTATATGCCCTTCTACGACCTTATCGTCATCGGCGACGGCGAAGAGGTTGTTGCAGAGATGGCTGGGATCTGCCTTGAGACAAGTGAGAGGGATGAGCGCATAAAGGCCATGGCCGGTCTTGCAGGCGTACACAGGCCGGGCTCATCCGCCAGACCTGTCCGCAGGATACTGCCGGACCTCGACACGTATCCTTTTCCTGCGGATATCATCGTTCCCAATATAAACATCGTCCACGACAGGCTGGGCGTAGAGGTCGCCAGAGGCTGCACAAGAGGATGCCGCTTCTGCCAGGCGGGCATGATTTACAGGCCGTACAGGGAGCGCTCTTTCGGCTCGGTGATAGATACATTCAAAAAGGGGCTGAAAGCGACCGGCTATGACAACCTGGCCATGACCGCGCTTTCCATAACCGACCTGAGCTACCTTGCAGACATTATGGAATCGCTCAACTGCCCGTCACGCGAGATATCCCTTGGCGTGCCTTCCATGCGGGTAGAGGGCATGACAGAAAGGATGGCGAACATCATATCGTCCGTCAAAAAGCCCGGCTTCACGCTCGCGGTCGAGGCGGCGACAGAGCGGCTGAGAGCGGTCGTAAATAAGGGCAACACCGAAGACGACCTTTTGCGCAGCATCGGGATTATAAAAAAACAGGGCTGGAAGCTCATCAAACTTTATTTCATGATAGGCCTGCCCAGTGAAACCGATGCCGATATCGAGGCTATTGTCAGACTTTCCCGGCGGATCGCAAATACATTCAGGGGCGGTGTCAATGTAAGCGTTTCCACATTCATCCCAAAGACATTCACGCCCTTTCAGTGGGAAGCGCAGATTGATTCCGTCAGGCTCAATGAAATCCTCAGATACCTCAAGAGTGAACTCAGGGACAGAAAGATAAGCCTCAAATGGACCGAGCCCGAGTTCTCCGTTCTCGAAGGCGTCTTTTCAAGGGGAGATGAAAAGCTCGCAGGGGTCATAGAAAAGGCATCCGGACTGGGCGCCTACCTTGACGGCTGGTCGGATACCTTCAGATATGATTTATGGAAAAAGGCCTTTGAAGAAGCCGGAATTGACCCGGAAAATTATCTCAGAGAAAGGCCTCATAATGAAACGCAGCCCTGGGAATTTATCGATATGGGCATAAAAAGGGATTTCCTCATCCGTGAAAGGGAACTCGCGTACACGGCCGTTCAGAGCCATGACTGCAGGGAGGATGCCTGCCTCGGATGCGGCGTCTGCGAGGGTGACATCAAAAACATCATAAGGGGTCCTGCAGAAAAGATCGAACTCTTCACGGAGCAGGCACAGGGCCGCTATCCCTATGTGATAGGCTTTTCAAAAATGGGGACGCTCTCGCTGATCGGCAACAGGGATTTCATCGAGATGATAAAACGGGCCGTCAGGAGGGCAGGCCTCAGGGCCTCCTATTCCGAAGGTTTCAGCCCGGCAATAAGACTTATACTCCTTCCACCAGTTTCTTTGGGGATAGCTTCACAGGACGAATACATGCAGCTTGACCTTGCAGACGACATTGAAGCGGACGAGGTGGCTGCAAAACTTTCAGGCCATATGCCTGAAGGTTCGATCATGAAATCGTGCAGAAAGGGCAAACTCGGACAAGTCGCCTCATATGCGTTCAGGCTTTTGAAACCTTTGAAGCTGAATCTGCCGGAAGACGCCGCAATAAGAAAAGGCGATGCCGAACTTGCCGTTAAAGATTATCTTGAACATCATGACGAAACCACACTCAAAATACGCTTTGTCGGCGGAAGGACGATATCACCTGCGCTCCTGATAGATACATTCGCAGAAGATAAATTGCTGCCATCTGAGATAATCAAAACAGAAACCGCCTTCAGTGTGTGATAACTCATAAGGTTACTCCTTTTTTCATAACTCTTGTATCAGGCTGTTGATTCAACTGCGGATAGAGTGAAAACCCTGCATCTTGACATGTAAGTTCACAAGATTATTTTTATAAAGTATTGGTTAATTTTAAGATATAATTAAATAAATCTTCATGGGGAATGATGAAATGAAAAAGTCCATAACGAACTTTATCGTCCTGGTGATTGCAGCATTTGCTTTTATTTTCATTGGATGTGGAGGAGGTGGCGGCGGCGGTGATGGTGGTACATCAGGAGGCGAGGAGAACAAGTCTCCAGTTGCAATTACTGGCCCCAACCAGACAGTTGATGAGGGTACCTTTGTATCCCTGGATGCATCAAATTCGAATGATCCTGACGATGGCATTGCATCATATCTCTGGGAACAGACCGAAGGCCCTTTGGTAACCTTATCCAACCCATCTTCAGTAAAACCAACTTTCACAGCTCCCAGTGTCGGTGCGGGCGGTGCAGCCCTTACATTCAGATTGACAGTGACCGATAAGGGCGGGCTCAAATCGACCGCAATCTGTATAGTCAATGTTACTGCAACAAACATTCCGCCGATAGCAGAAGCAGGATCTGATCAGACAGTCGATGAGGGTACGCTTGTAACACTTGATGGCTCTGGTTCGACTGATCCTGACGATGGGATCACCTCATATCTATGGGAACAAACAGGCGGTCCTTTTGTAAGCCTCTCTGATTACGGGGCTGTGAAGCCTACATTCATTTCCCCTTCTGTGGGCTCAAGTGCAGCACTTACCTTCAGGTTAACAGTGACAGATAATGGAGGGCTGAAATCGAGTGATACCTGTATTGTCAACGTCACCTATGTGAACAAGCCGCCCGTGGCAGAAGCAGGACCTTACCAGACGGCGTATGTCGGCGTCCTCGTCATGCTCGACGGATCGGTCTCAGCCGATCCGGACAATGACGATATTTCCTATCAATGGCAGCAAACAGGGGGACCGGCGGTTACACTGACCAACGCCAATACCGCTCTTGCCCAGTTCACGGCCTCTGTTGCAGCCGGGTCTGTCCTGAGCTTCAGACTTACCGTGACCGACATCTGGGGACTTCAGTCAACTGACACCACTACTGTCACAGTGCAGGAGAACCCGAAAAAGCTGGCCCAGACTGTGCTCTACACTGCTTATGCCGGTATCGGGTATGGGCGGGCCAATTATACCGCAACAGATGACGACGAGTTTCTATACAACGTAATGCTTGACGATCTGAACACCGTGACCGGTAATCTTGTGATGGACACGATCTTCTATGACACGAACGTACTGACCAAGCTTATCAATCTTGCACTTGGAATTACAACCACCTTCAATTATACATATCCATCCGGGGTTGCCGGCAGCATCAAGGTCAATCCCGGGGCCTTCGTGAACGGGTACAGGTCCTTCACGGCCGACCTGTCAGTCAATTTTAACGCAACAGCATACCTCTGGGAAGCCTGCAATTACTATGGCCCTGACGGCGGTGAGGATCTGACCGCACATATAACAGGCTACTACAAGGCCACAACTGAGGGGCTTGAAGAACTGTTCATGAGCACGGTGAGGATCAATCCCCAGCCTTCACTGAAAGCCGTATATCCAAAGACAGAGGTCAGATACAGCAACTGGATAATAAATTACCAGACCTACTACGGCGATGCCGACCCCACCTACACCACGGGCATGTCTACTACACCGGTCAATATGAAGGTTGTACCAACACTTATCACAGAGCCTTCATCGGATGCTGATTTCCGTGAATATGATATGAGCGGCGGCTTTTCGCTAAACGGCAACACGTATACGTTCGGAACCTCAAGCGTCCCAGTCAAATACAATCAGGAGCAGGGAAACGGCCTGACTTTCATATACATTTCAGGAAATCTCATTACGCCGGACTTGACAGATCCGGTGACAGTCTCAATACCTGCCGCCAACCCGGTCATACGAAACATCTACGGGTTCTGGATATCAGGACAGATGAATTTCGCAGGACTCTCAGGCACATCCCAGGCTGTGTTCAACAGCAACTACTCCTGCACGTTCTCGGGCGGAAACCAAGACCCCTGGACGGTCACAGGCTGGCAGAATACCTTGGAGCCATAAACACATAAGGGGATGGCAGATCTGTCATCCCCCTCGCTTCTTCTCAGTGCAGTTGAAATATCCTGTAACACTTCTGAAGATTTATTTACACTATTCATGCACTGAGATAGAATTGCACAGACAGCAAAGGTCCTGGATTGATTCAGTATGCTTAAGATAAAAATTACAAAATAGATCGTGGGGGGGGTTAAATGGGCGTAAAAATTGTGCTTATCGGCGCTGGCAGCGCACAGTTCGGCTATGACACAATGGGGGATATTTTTCAGAGTGCGGTCTTGCCGGGCAGCCATGTCACGTTGCATGACATAGATTCCGAAGCGCTGGAAGGTGTGTATAAGAGTGTTGAGAAGTTCATCAAGGATAAGGATTTACCGTACACGGTCTCGGCTTCCATCGACCGCAAGGAAGCCCTTAGAGGAGCCGATTTCTGTGTTATCTCGATCGAAGTGGGGGATCGTTTTGCGCTCTGGGACAATGACTGGCATATACCAATGCATTTCGGCCTCAATCAGGTCATGGGGGAGAACGGCGGCCCCGGCGGGGTGTTCCATGCCCTGCGCGTCATTCCACCCATTCTGGATATCTGCGCGGATATCCAGGCCATCTGTCCCCAAGCCACGGTCATTAACTACAGCAACCCCATGACTAAGATCTGTACCACGGTACACCGCAAGTTCCCGGAGCTCAAATTCGTGGGCCTGTGCCATGAGATAAATTCGCTTGAAGAACATCTTCCCAGGATTCTCGATACGCCTTTTGAAAACCTGAAAACGCGAGCCGGGGGCTTGAATCATTTTAGCATCCTGGTGGAGGCCGGCTACAAGGACAGCGGCAAGGACGCCTACCCGGATATCAGGGCCAAAGCCCCCGATTATTTCGGCGAGCTCTTGTCGCTGGATGTTGTCATAAGGGAGTTGAAGCGGGTCGAAGCCGGTTCCACGCCCATGAGCGAACCTGCGCTGAGGGCACAGGCCGGCAAATGGGCCGAGCGACGCATTTTCAAGATCCTTCTGGAACGGTACGGCCAACTGCCCATCACTACTGACAGCCACCTGGGCGAATATATCGCCTGGGCGCACGATGCGGCAGACAACAAGGCCGTCATGGAATTCTGGCTGTACTATAAGCAGTGGCTTGCTGAAGCCAGGCCGGAGATCGAGATAAAGCTGCACGAACACGTGGTTCCCATTATTGAGGGCATCCTCATGGATTCAGGTTGTGAGGAGTCGGCCGTGAACCTGCCCAATGAAGGGTATATAGAGGGTTTGCCTGCCTTTCTTACAGTCGAAGTGCCGGCTATCGTGACAAAACAGGGCCTCAAAGGGATCCGGTTTGAAAACTATCCCAAGGGCTTCAAGGCACTGCTCTCAGGACAGGCAGGCACAAACGACCTCATTGCCGATGCCGTCATCAACGGCTCGCGTGAATTGGCCTTTCAGGCACTCCTGGCAGACCCCTGCGTGAACAGATACGAGGCCGCCGCCAAGGTGTTCGACTACATGTTTGTCCTGCAGGAGAAGTACCTGAGCTATCTGAAATAGGATTGGCAGGATAAAGAACAGGCCGGCAGTTTAAAGCCCGTCTTTTATCTCATTAAGGAATCCTGACGGATACTGGAAAGATTCCCTGCCGTAAAGCGCGCGTACCCTGGCCCATGAAAGATGCGCCTCTTTCTTCGCCCTTGTTATGCCGACGTAAAGGAGCCTTCTTTCCTCTTCCACATCGGAATCTTCCGTCATGGATTTGGAATGGGGAAGGATTCCCTCTTCAAGACCGAGGATGAAGACATGGTCGAATTCCAGGCCCTTGGACATGTGAAGAGTCATGACGCTGACCTTTTCACCCTCTGACCTGTCGGTGTTCGATATGAGCGATTTCTCCTCAAGAAATTCCTGGAGGCTGTTTGCACCGTATGCGCTTGCAACAAGCTCTTTCAGGTTTGTAAGCCTGTCCTCGCCATCGACCTCGGACTTTATCTCGTCCTTTAGCCCGGTGATATCCAGAGTCAGGGTTATGAGATCGGCCACATCCATGACTGATGAGGCCTCTTTTATCCTTTCAGTCTGCGATATGAAATCCTTGAGCCCTTCCGCAGTCTTCCCCTTGACCACACCTGAAGCGACGGCCTCTTTAAGCGCTTCAAATGTCGGCTGGCCTTTCTTCTTTGCGAAACCTTGAAGCAGAAGAAATGTCTTGGGACCTATGCCGCGGCCCGGTGTATTGATGACCCTTAAAAGTGCGTCTTCATCTCTGGGATTGGCTGTTATGCGCAGGTATGCAAGCACGTCCTTTATTTCCCTGCGCTCATAAAACCTTATGCCGCCGAATAGCGCGTACGGAATCCTGAAGCGTACAAGGTTTTCTTCTATCACGCGGGATATTGCGTTGATTCTGTAAAACACGCCGATATCAGCGGGATTTGACCCGCCTTCAACAAGCCTTGCTATTGCCCTCGCGACATTGGCCGCCTCGACATCGGCATCGGCGTATTCTCTTAAGGTAACACCCCCCTCCTCTTTCTTTACTGACTTTAATGTCTTCGGAGCCCGTCTGGAATTATATGAAATAAGAGAGGAGGCGGCATTGAGGATTTCCTCGGTGGAACGGTAGTTTTCCTCCAGAGTTATGACCCTGGCCTCGGGAAAATCCTCCTTGAACCTTAGAATGTTGCCGACATCAGCGCCGCGCCAGCCATATATTGACTGATCGTCGTCACCGACCACGCATATGTTATTTTCTCCTGAAACAAGACCCATGAGCATTACATACTGGGCCATGTTGGTGTCCTGGTACTCATCGACAAGGATATAAGGGAACATCTCGTGATAGCGTTTCCTGGCCTCGGGGAACTCATTAAATATCTGCCCCGGAACTTTGAGCAGGTCGCCGAAGTCGAATGCCCCGTATTCCTTTTTCCTTTCTTCATAAAGGCTGATTACAGGAACAGGGTCAAAGCTGAGCCTCAGGTTGAAATATTTGTAGTTCTGGAGCGTGTCCTTTGCCATGGAGATGAGCCATGCTATCTGAGAGTCAGTACCTTTGTTCGTTTTTATTCTGAGGTCTTTGAGACATTTTCCGATAAGTGAACGCTGGTCTGCCGCATCATATATGGTGAAGCTCTTAGGGTAGCCTGTCCTGTGTGCCTCACGCCTGAGCATCCAGGCACCGAAAGAATGGAACGTGCCAGCCCACAGCCCTGATGACGCATTCCCCAGCATTATATTAAGCCGGGTCTTCATCTCGCCTGCCGCCTTGTTCGTAAATGTAAGGCACAGGATGCGGTGCGGGTTGATGCCGCTCTTTATGAGGTTAGCCACCCTGTGGACGATAACCCTGGTCTTTCCCGAGCCAGCGCCTGCGAATATCAGGAGCGGCCCGTTAATATGATTGACGGCCCTTTTCTGATCGTCGTTGAGCCCATCGAAAAGGTCACCCATATCTTTTGCGCCTTTCAATTACTTTGTCGCCCTCGCTGTAGGGTTTTCTGACAAGTTCCCCGGCAAGGGGCGTAAAAGGCAGCCTGATTTCGAAAAGGCTGTTGGGCCTTATCTTTGAAACAGTACCGCCTTTTTGCGTCGCACCGTTAAGAGTGAATATTCTCCTCTCGCCCGATGCAGACATCCATTCAAGCTCCATACCCTCGATGAGCGGATTTCTCGCTTCAAGCACTGCCCTGTCACCGTCTGCTGAGATTACACGCGCGGCAAGGTGATGGCTGTGCTCGTAGCCTTTGAAATCATATTTCATGCTTTCGGGTCCGGGAGTGTCCGTGAAAAAGCCCGTGAAGTATTCGCGGTTGCTGGTCTTTTTTATCTCTTCCAGCCAACCCGGTTTAATTATGAACCCTTCAGGGGCGGCAAGGTATGCGTCCCGGGCCTCTTTGTAAACCGAAGTGACGGTCGCCACATATAAAGGCGTCCTGTTCCGGCCCTCGATCTTGAGGCCGTCAAGGCCCAGCCTCATGACATCGGCAAAGACCGGCAGAAGGCAGATGTCCTTTGAATTGTAGAGGGAAGTGAATCCGTCATCTTCGATTACCGGCATGTACTGTGAGGGCCTGGTCTTTTCGAGAAGGGCGTATTCCCACCTGCACGGCTGCGTGCATTCCCCTCTGTTCGCATCCCTTGCATTCAGATAGCTGCTTATAAGGCACCTGCCTGAAATTGATATGCAGACGCTCCCATGGATGAACACCTCGAGTTCGGTGGTAACATTTTTTCTTATATATTCGATTTCATCGGCAGAGAGTTCCCTGGCAAGTATAACCCTTTTTATTCCGAGCCCCGTCCAGGCCTTTATCGCTGGCACATTTACGGTGTTAGCCTGAGTGCTCAGGTGAAGTACTGATTCAGGCCAGATGTCTTTCACGAGAGAAGCGACACCAATATCCGAGACAATGACTGCATCGACCCCGGCATTCCGGGCGGTTTCGATGCAATCCTTAACAAGACCCATATCTTTATCATGAGGGTAAATATTGAGCGTCAGGTAGCCCCTGACATTCCTGTCATGGGCGTATTGGACTGAGTCGCTTAATGTATCCGGCGAAAAGTTCCCCGCTCTGGCCCTTAAGTTCATTCCGCCTGCAAGCCCCATATAAACGGCGTCCGCTCCGTAAAGGCAGGCGGTCTCCAGCATTTCGCGGTTTCCGGCAGGCGAGAGTATCTCGGGTTTCTTCATGATTTAAAAAGCTATATCGCATGAAATGCCATCTCACAAGCAGGCATTTTCCGCTTGACGTTAAGGAGCCCATGATATTAAGAAAAATACCTCACGCCCCTGTAGCTCAGTGGATAGAGCACAGGATTCCTAATCCTGGTGTCGCAGGTCCGATTCCTGCCAGGGGCACTTATTATTTCAATAGGTTACATAAGATATTTATAGCATTAAAATTGTCTATCTAACGTATATCTAACCAGAGACAAAAATTATTGGGGTATTCTGGGTCATTTCGATGATTATAATCGGCTCTCAGGAATGTACGCTTTTGTAAGCAATGGGATACAACATCTTTCAACATTGGCTATATGTCTCATGCCCGCCTGCGTACTGCTCCGAAAACTCCAAACAAAATTCCCTAGATGTCCAATAGTCATAGAATCTTTTAACTGATAAAATATTAATTTGCTGGAATCAATTTTATTGAGATATAATATAATATAATTACAACTTTGGGATTATTTTAATGCGTTAGATTGGGTTAGGAGGTTGATAAATGAAAAATAGTAAGATCATTAAGCTTATAATCATAATAACAACCCTTACGGTTTTAGCAATTACGGTTATGTTGATCCGTTATGATTCATTTTCATACGGTGCTTTGGATTTTAGGTATGACAGGTTCACGAACAGTCTAAACGCTAGGAAATGTGATCCTTTTAGCAATGAAAAGAGTCCTTGGCAGCAGTATGGTAATAAAATAAACAGTAACAAAGGTGCCCATATGTTGGCATTCAATATAGCAATCAATCTAAGCAAAACCGACCTTGAAAGTAGATTAGATGATCTTGAGCTTAAGTTAAATATGCTTGAATGGGATCAGGATTAATCAATGAAAATGTTATTAAATTTGATTTTAGTTGTAATCTTATGCTGGATGATTTGGGGTAGTATATGGACTCTCAGAAATGGGGCCAGAGCTCTCTGGGAAGAAAATCCAGACCCAATTAGTTCCAACAATAGACATATTTTAGCGGTAATCGGATTTTTCTTCGCTCTGGCTGTTGTCATATATCTCCCTTTATATGCAATATTGTCGCATATATTGCCACCTGACTGGGGTAGATATGATGCTCGGGATGGTGACTTTATATCAGACTCTTTTGAAATCTCTTTTGTTGTAGCTTTTATCGGGTCGTTTGGCATCATGTATAGAATGTCTAAGATCAAGCGATCAGTGCTGAATCTGGAGTTCTGGTCAAAAAGATTCCGTCCATGGGAAATTAAAGCATGTTTTGAAGAGCTGGAAAAGATAAAATCACTTTTTAATAACCAACAATTTGCGAATATAATCCTAGATAGCACAATGGCTTTTATGCAATCTGAAGATGGGTGCCGAAAGCTTATACAGATGATAAAAAGCAATGGTATTAGTCCACGAAATGCAGTCCTTTTTATGATGTTCCAAATTACCAGAATGCGACTGATATGTGGAGAATTTCACAGATATAGAGGTGTATTGAATATGGTGGGATTAGATATAAATGCATCATTGGATATTTTACTGAATGAACTTGTAAAAAACAATTTTATGGATGAATCGCAAGCAAAAGAACTGAATCAAGAGATTGCTAGAAAGATAATGGAGGTTGGTTAGCTATTCACCTGCTATAGGAATAAAAGTGATAAAAGAGGATGTTACTGAATTTTAATACAACACACTGAATAATCGTACATTTCCGGAAACTCAGGTTTTCTCAGGTTATGAGGTTTTATTAGGTTCTCGCTTGCCATTCATCCTTAATCTTTAACAACTCGCTTTCATATGCCCACCAGACACGCCCGTCATGCCTGATGGGAAGGCCGGAAATGATAGAAGACCGTAAGGTCTGATGATTTATACCTAAGAAGGATGCCAAGTGCCCCCAGCCTGCTATGATCTTTGAAGGGTTACGCAGAAGCTCAACCTTCGCCCTCGTCAGTGCCTCAATCAATGCGTCAACGGTTTCTAGTGTCACGGCAAGGCCTTTTCGTGTGGGCTTCCATGTCCCGGCCTTATCCATGTAATAAACTCTGCAATCGGCAAGGCGCTTGCCCCGAAAGGTTTGAATGTTGACCTTGATAACTTCGCCGTTTGAGTTTTTCGGTATTTCTGCAATCAGCATAGCGCCCTAAAGTGTCCGATTTGGGGCAAAATTACTTTCACCCCCCATAATCTTACCGCTAAGGGAAAGACACCGAAGAAACACCCGTACCCCATGGAATACTTTAAGGGACCCAGGGTGTCAGGCCTTGAAGCTTGACAAGTTAAGTTTATTTGCGTATTTTTGGTTCATGAGCAGACCATTAAGAATAGAATATCCTGGAGCAGTTTATCACATAATCAGCCGGGGCAATGAGAGAAGAGAGATTTTTCTTGATGATGGAGACCGGCTGAAGTTTCTGGACATGCTGGCAGATTATCATGACAGGTTTGGCATTCTGGTTCACTGCTATGTGCTTATGGACAATCATTATCATATTGCAATCGAAACCCCGCAGGGCAACCTTTTAAAGGTAATGCACGGACTTAACAGCGGATACACAGGTTACTTCAACAGGAAGTACAATCGCATCGGCCATCTGTTTCAGGGAAGATACAAGGCGATCATCGTTGACAAGGAAAACTATCTTCTTGAACTAAGCAGGTATATTCATCTTAATCCTGTAAGGTCTCACATGGTGGAAAAGCCAGAGGAATACGCATGGAGCAGTTATTCAGGCTATATTTTGTCGCGCCGGGTAAAGCCATGGATCGAATATTCGTGGATTATGGGCGTCTTCGGAGAAGGGAAGGCATCCCGGAAAAAATATAAAGAGTATGTTGAAAGATTAACAAAAGACGGCGAGCTTTCAGGCAAACTGTATGGCCAGATTATCATGGGAACTGATGATTTTATATGCAAAGTAAAGAAGATGATTGGCAAAGAACTGAAAGATGGAGTGCATAACAGGAAAATATTAAGCGCCGCATCAAATCCGCAAACGATATTGAAGATTGCGTCTGAGGTGTTCAATATAACCAGGGATGAGTTTTTCAGAAAAGGCCAGATGAAAAACGCTGCAATTTATCTATTGAAGAGGTATTCCGGATTGAACAACAGAGAGATTGGAGAGCTTTTTGGGGGAATGCATTTTACAGCGGTAAGCAAGGCATGTACTCGATTTGAGGAAAAGATGGCCAATGATGTGAAGATGTCGAAGAAGATTCAGGCTGTTTTGTCAAGAATCAAGACATCTGACGGATAAAGGGAACCGCTTATGAAGAAGATGGGGCTTTTTTTACTGATAATGGCCGTTATGATATCAGCCTTTCAGTACGTTTATGCTTCTGAAAAGCAGAAGCAGTCAAAACCATCAAAGCAACAGGTTGTCGCATTCGTTAAAAGCGCAGTCGATTATGCAAAGAAAAATGGAAAAGACATGGCTTTGAAAGAATTCATGAACAGACAGGGTATGTTCTTCAAAGGCGAGCTTTACATATATTCCCTTGATTTCAATGGCGAGTGCTTAGCGCATGGCGGGCAGTCTCAATACGTCGGGAAAAATATTATGGATTTGAAGGACAGCAATGGTGTTCTGATAGTTCAGGAACTGATCAAGTCTGCCGGCAATAATGGTGGATGGGTGAAATACATGTGCCCCAATCCCAAGCATGCCAATGACATTGAGCCAAAGCTGAGCTATGTTGAAAAGGTCGACGAAACATGGTTTCTTGGTTCAGGGATGTACGAATAAAAGGAATCATCTTGTGAATTGATTACCTTTATTCCATACACTCAAACGCAACACGTGAGTTTAATCAATCCTCTTTGCCAAACTTGTATTCGTGTAACTTAACCCATTTTGATATGTCATTTTCATCATATTCGATTCTAACCTGGATTCTGTCGAATAATATTTCGTTACTCCTGCCTGTTGCGCATTTGCTGTCAACCGAGGAAAACCATTTGGGATGACTTTTTACTGCATTTGAAAGCATCGACGCCTTCTCGCTCATGGATATTTCGGTGTCCTGCGGTGAATAGTAAAGGCTCAGGTGAGGATATAAAATGTATCCGGTATCAAGTATCCCGGGGGTGCTTCTGAATACTTCAGATAAGTCATAAACCATTTTATTATCTAAAAAGGTAAGGAAAAGGGATTTGAATCTGCTCTGTGTTCTACCAATTCCATTTATCGTAAGCGTCACAGGGCGGTTTTGAGATGCTATCTTCAGGGCAGCCTCTTTTACATTGTCAAGGCTGAGGTCTGATGATTTTCCGAAGTAAAGCGTTATATGAGGTTCGAAGATATCTTCGCTCTTTGATGATAAACTGCCTATGCAGGCAGACAATTCCTTGTAATATCCGCACTTGTCAGATGGTATGAGCCACACGGAAAAATCCTGCGATTTGTTTTGACTGATATTCATTTCGAAATTCTCCGAATATATGCAGACAGCATGTGCCGGTATAATTACGATTACCAGAAGTAAAACTTTGAGAAATGTCTTTTTAGTGTTCACGGCCTTTTACCCTCAATTTCTGTAATACCCGATACCCGATAAAGCCTCTTTTGTCAAGCTTCAAGGCCTGACACCTTTAGGTCCAGGGGGTATCTGCCGAAAGCATCTATCGCCTCCATCATCCAGCGTATGTTCTGAACGCGAACGTCTGCATGCGAATTGCTCGGGCCCAGTATGAGACCTCCTCCAGGACCGGCCTTGCTGATCGATTCCCTGACATGGTCAAAAACCTCTTCGCGGGAACCCCTGGCAAGGATATATGAAATGTCGAGATGGCCGAGCAGACTGAGCTGATGGCCTATGGCCTCTCTGCATTGAGCAAGGTCGACATTTGCTGTGGGTTCGAGTGAATGGTGGCCGTCAAAGCCCCATTTAACGAAATAGGGCAGCAGCGGAACCGTCCAGCCGTCGGTGTGGATAATTATCTTGATGCCTTTTTTGTGTGCCCTGTCGGTAATTTCTTTGAAGGCGGGACCGAATAGTTCGTCCTCGAGCTTCGGATTAATCATCGGACCGGTCTTGAATGCCATGTCGTCAGAATAGATGAATCCTGGAAGCCCGGCATCGGCGGTTGCATCGATAAACTTCAGATAGACGTCCTTGTTGTACTCGATTACTTCCTGCATGAAGGACTTTTCCTTTTTCAGAAATCTCGCAAAATTCGAAAAGCCGAATGGCTGCCAGGCATTTTCAAACAGTCCGAAAAGCAATGATCCGAAAATGTAGATGTCGTCTCCAAATTCCTTCCTGATGAGCCTGTTGAACTTGAACATCTTTTCCGGGAGCGCCTCCCAGTGTTTCTTGTTAAAGCATCTCCAGTCATCAGGGGTTTTGAACGTACCTTCAAAATACATAGGTGTATCCATGTTGCCGTAGCCGTCGTCCACTATCCTGTACAGTCTGCCGCCATAGACGTCGGTCATAAAGCGGGAGTCCCTGAAAAGGAAGATATTTGCGTATATGGCCCATGTCGAGTCGTAGCCAATCTTTACATCCGCCTCCATTTTCTTCAGCATGAACTCACGTACATCATGCTCGAAAATCCCGAGCCTGTTGAGCAGTGGTGAGATGCGATCGATGATCTTAGCCCCAAGGGGATGCTGGATATACTTGTAAGAGTTGTCGGGCTTTTCTCCAAGTATGTCGTAAACATGCTTCTGAACGTCAATACATGAAATCGTCGGCACCCTGTCTGGTTCCGTGTGAAGAAGAGCTGTCTTGACCCTTTCGATCCTGTCCATGATCTCCTCCCTTAGCGAAACAAAAATACATCTGATAGGATTGTATTAATACTATAGTATTACTCACCGACAAACAGAAATTCTTCTTAAAGATAGAAAATCACAGCTGCCCGGTTAATCATTGAGCATAAATTGAAGCGAGCCCGGATTTTTAGAGAGAATACTTTACCCGATGAAATCTATGCAGGCTATGCCGATAATCTGGCCTCGGATTTTTTGAGCATCGGAAGGAATGCGGTGCGTTTGTCCTCAATGAGTTCAAGGGCTGAAAATGAACACTGATGAACGCATTGTCCGCAGCCAATACATTTCTTTGAATCAATCGTAATTTTCTTATCCAGAAGTGTTGCTGCGGCTGTCGGACAGAACTTTACACACTTTCCGCATCCGGTACATTTTGAACCCTCAGCGACCCTGGCCATATAAAAACAGCTGTAGCGCAGAGGAGAAACTCCTGTGTTGTATGAACACAGTATTCCGCAGCAGTCCCAGCAGCAGTTGCAGATGCCAACTTGCGGCAGATTCGTATCATCCTTTTCATGGAATACTGAATGAATGGCGCCTTTGTCCCTTACTTTTTGAATAATATCAAATGCCTCATCCCTGCTGATCTGACGTGCATATCCGTATTTTATGTAGTGTCTGACTGCATCTCCAAAGCCAATACATCCTCCATCATCAGGCATCTTCAAGCGGCAGGGTTCATCAACATTCGATTTCATTCTCCTGCACATGCATGGAAACTGACCGATGATACTTTTACTTCCGTATTCCATAATAAGATCATTAACAGAGGTTGCCGGGTAAATCTTTGAATCTGAAACATTAATTGTATGATTGATGTCTACGATGGATTTTCCTTTTGAATCTTTTGTCGCATGGATTATACCAACGCTCTGATTTGTTACCGGCGCATACTTTACTGCCATATTCATTAAATTTCTGAGCGGAAAGATGTTGTATTTACGAACAGCATGATAAAAGCTCATAAATCTCTGAGAGAATTCTTTTTCTTCCGGTTTTCCGATGAGGAAGGGCACAACGGACTCCAGAAACCCGACAATAAAGGCATTAAGCGTATATCTCTCTTCGCCTGATTCAGTGTATTTAATCCTTATGAAACCTTTATGCAGAAGAGATTCAAATATTGACTGGAATTTCCCGCTGTCAAAACTGCTCAGATCAGCAGCCTGTTCGTACGAGTATACTCCAGTGCGCAATATCAGCAGCAACCCGAGTTCTTCTTCAGAGAGAACAACATCAAGAGATTCAAGTATCGAGTCAATGGGCGGGATAAACCTTTTATTCTGTTTGTTCATCAGAAAGACCAGCTTTCTGAGATCACTTTTCTTATTCTTCAGAGGGACGTTTTTTTCGTTCAACATATATCCTTCTAATCAGCTCGAGAAGAATAAATCGCAGTTGATATCGTTACTATATTAAGCTGCAGATCTAAGTAATCAAGATGCCGTTCATTTGGCGATAAAGTTATTCACTATATACTCGTTCTCCAGATACCACCACTGCGCAGCGTCTGAATTGAGAGAAGCATCAAGCATGTCGTTCTTCACCTCTGCAAAGGTTTTGCCCGCAGCAGCAGTGAATATATCGTCGAGCATGGCTGTAAACTCGGAGCAGGTAAGTGCAGCCTCCTTCTTTCCCCACCAGGGCTTTGCACTGCCCGTAACACGGCTGGAGCTGAGCAGGCCGGTTGACTGCAGGCGGACGTTCCACGCGTTTATGAACACTGGCAGGCTGACCTCGACCGTACCGCCGTCACCGTTCACATAGGCCATGATGGTCTGACCCTGCTTAATTCCAAGGAGGTACGTGTGCGTCGTGTTGTAAAGCGCCTGTACTATTCCTTTTCCCGTCTCGCCGTCGACGATGTCGATCACGCCCTTGCCCATGGCCGTTATGTCCGCCGAGACAAGATCAGCCTGCAGGCGGTCGAAGAAGTCGAACGTAACTGTTATGATGTCGTTAATGTCGTCGTCGGTGAGTTCATACAGGAAGCCATCGGGCCCGATGCCTGAAGTGAAGTCGGGGTCCGCCAGCATCAATGCCATCTTTTCCTTCCACTGTTCAGCCTGGTCTGCCGGAACGGTGAAGAAGAGGCCGCTTACCGTACTTATACCGTGAGAGTTATAGGCCAGATACTCAGCTACATCCGACTTGACATCCGCAATCGTCATGGTCCTGATATCCGACTTGTTTACATTGGCGATGTCCATGCCCGGCATTTCCCGCTTGAACGTCCTCACATAGAGGCAGTCGGCAGTGAAAGCGGAAAGCAGGTCTCTGCGCGAGGTCATGATGGAACTGGCGGTGCCTACGGAATCGAGATACACCGAGGAAAGAGGAACCGGGAACAACCCTGGTCTTGCGGGCTGCTTGGCGGATATGAACTGCGAAAGGAGGTTTACAGGCAGCCAGCCCGGGTCAAGGCTGTTCTCTATGGATTCCTCGAGACACTCAACGGGCGAACGGCCGAAATCGAACACCTTGCAGTCGAGAAATGAGTGTTGGTCTGAATCGTTGCAGAAAACGGGTATGTCATCTACGGGGCCATTTCTGTAGAGGTACTTGACGGCAATCTCGTCATATTTCGCGGTCTGCACGCCCTTGTGCATCTGCGCTCCCGTGAATAGCCTTTCGGGCCTGGCGGTATAGTCCATGATCGATGTGGTAGGAACGAGATCCGACGGAAAATCCCCGGTCTCGAGATAAGCCTTCAGTAGGTCGTAGCGGTCATTGCCATCGTAGTCGACACCGAGGCTGCCGGCAAAGTTGTGTCTGAGCCCGAGAGTGTGCCCAACCTCATGCGCCACGACTTGCCTCAGGTAGTCTTGCCCGGCGCGCCGGCACTGCTCTTCAGTCGCGCCTGCTTCGGCGAGAGTGACTGAAAGCTCCTGCATGCCCTTTAGCACATCATAGCTGCATATATTTTCACGCTCGAAATTGCTGAGAGTGAACAGCCCGCTGCTCTGGTCCCTTTCCTCGAAGAATTTCTGATAAAGCCAGGCCTCGCTGCAGATGCTTACTGCAAATATGCTGGTGAGATATATTTCGGCACGAAGCAGCTCCCCTGTCCTGGGGTCTCCGTGGAAGTTGGCATAGGCGAAACCGGCGTCGAGGTTGTCTACCCACTGAATGACATTATAGTCGAAATCCGGTGCGTTGACCCCGGCTGGGGCGTCGATCACCGATACAAGCTCCTCGCCCATGACCCTGTTCCAGTGGAGCACCCCGTCTCTGATCGCGCTTCTGTATTCTTCCGGCGTATTGGAGGAAATGGCATAGACTATGGTTTTCTTCGCCGGATCGAACTTGTAGGCATGCACCACTGTTTTCCCGTGCTCGCCGAACAAGGGCGGGGGCTCGAAGAACCCCAGCTGGTACTGGCCAGGAGAAAGGACCGGGCTGAAGGATGTATTAGGCGTGTACGGGATGAAATGGAATGTGTAGGCGTTGGTAGGATTGCTGGTAATAATAATTCCGTTGTAATTCGAATTCATACTTACTTCGCACTGCGCCAGGAGCCTGACCTTCAGCCCCTCATTCTTATCCCGTGAGGCGGAATCGACATAGCTGAAATTCACCTTTGAAGTCATGTTGTCCTGAGTGTAGGAGAATTTGCCTCCGTCGGTTGCGTAATAGGCGCCGGGTATGAAGATGGCGGACATGCCGCCCGAGAAGTCAATGAGATATTTCCCGCCGGCAGAGCTTAATATCGGGAATTCTGCCAGGAGGAGTGTAGATGGAATCGAGCTGTCCGCGGATGTCCCTCCTGTCGAATCTATCATGATAATGCTGTCGCCGCTTTTCCTGAAAGTAACTATCCTGCTCTTGAGCGCGGTGAACTGCTGGAGGTTCTCCTGCTCGATGACCTGGGTGAGCAGCAGGAACTCCCTGTTCAGTGCCGCATCCGTGATTGCTACCCCGGCGCCCGATTCGACGGAGAAATATTCCCCCGAATCCTGTGATTGTGGCGATGAACTGCTGGACGAGCATCCGTAAATACCTGTAACTGAAATAAACATAAGCAAGAACAATACGGCAGCGGTAAATCCGGCAGAAACCCTTTCTCCCCATAAATGCAGATTGGTCATATTCCCTCTCATAACCAGATGAATTCGCCTTAAGGCGTATAAGCATCAGCTCGGCATAAAAAGAAACATTCTTTAATAGATGGCAAACTATTCTTACCGGGCCAGATGAAACCGGCACAAGCACATTTCTTCTTAGCTCTGGACAATATAATGGGCTTTATACATAGATTGATTTCATGAAAACAGGTAAAGAGGATTAAGGAGAAGAACCATGAAAAAGATCGCCATAATTTTTGTTTTCTTTCTCATTGCCTGTTCAGTTCCCGCTTTTGCGGATTACATAAAATCTCTTAATAACGGGGATTATGCGGCTGCGCTTAAGGAAATCCAGCCTCTTGCATTAAAAGGTGATGCAAAAGCCCAGTGCTACCTGGGATATATGTATTCAAACGGTCAGGGCGTGAAGCAGGACCATGCTGAAGCTGCGAGATGGTTCAGGAAGTCCGCCGATCAGGGTTATGCCGAGGCGCAATGCAACCTTGGACTGTCGTATGATTCAGGTCAGGGTGTGCCCAAGGATCAGGCAGAAGCCGAAAAATGGCTCAGAAAGGCCGCAGGACAGGGGTTTGCAGAGGCGCAGGGCATACTGGGGGTTATGTATTACAACGGCCGTGGTGTAAAGCAGGATTACGCCGAGGCCGCAAAATGGTACAGAAAGGCTGCCGAACAGGGCTCTGTATGGGCGCAGGGCTTTCTGGGTATTATGTATTATAATGGCCAGGGTGTGAAGCAGGACTACACCGAGGCAGCAAAATGGTACAGAAAGGCTGCTGAACAGGGCTCTACCAATGCACAGTTCAACCTGGGTGTCATGTATTCGGCAGGCCAGGGCGTACCTAAAAGCGCAACCGAGGCAGTGAAATGGTACAAGATGGCCGCCGAGCACGGTGATGCCGGCGCCCAGCTAAACCTGGGGCTCATGTATACGACAGGCCAGGGAGTGAAGCAAGACTATCCAGAAGCATATCTGTGGTTAAACCTCTCAGCGGTTCAGGGCAATAAAGAAGCTGAAAAAGTGAGAGACATGATCAAGGAGATGATGTCTAAGGAACAGCTTGACAAGGCCAGAGAACTGGCTGACGATCTGAAAAAAAAGACCTCAAGGAATGCCAAACAACCCGGGGGCAAACCAGCAAGTAAGCCTCAGGGGAGTAATGTGAAGAATTGAACTAAGAGCATCACGGTCCTGTAATGTTTTTTTCGAGAACGGCACCCGTATTTTTATCAATCACTATCGTCGCATTCATACCAAGGGCCTTTGTGTTTGTCCTGATAATCCACTTGCCATTATCTTCTTCGGCAGTCACATCATTGAATTTCCAGCCGGATTCAAGGCAGGTTTCCCCGGCAATTTTAATTGCCTCTTCATGGCTTAAAGGGTTCCCGGTTATTTCTATCTCGATGGTGTTCGATTTGATTGAGACCAGTTCAATTTTCTTAAGCAATTCTCTGTTTTTAATGATTTCCATTTCACGCTTTTTCCAGAATTCATTTGAATTTCTACTGTTCCAGTATTCATCCGAGTACATGCCGTACCATTCCCATTCCTTGAGCGTTACAGTCGAATATCTTATGAAGATATAATATTTGCCCGGTTTTACAAGTTTGAAAGCATTGCTGAAAACAAACCCTCCATCAAATAATTCTGCTGATTCCCCGGGAGGAACATCAATGAAGTCATCAGGAACCAGCGGATTAACGACCTTGCACATTGGAGCAAATATGTTATCAGGTGTTTTGCCTGAAGAGTCCTTGATCTCAAATACACACTGCGGGTATCTTAAGCCCCGTGCAGAACCATCGAGACATCTTACCAGCCGCGTTGGGGTCTTCATGTTGTTATTCACCTTTGCCCAAACGATGATTTCCTCTCCCGGCCTGCAGGAATATTTCGATGAAGAGAGGCTTATCGAAAATGCATCTTCGGTTTCATAGAATGCTGTTGTCTTTAAATCGACGGCAATTATCGACAGGTCATTAAATACGGTTTTATCCCTCAATCCTTTTTGAAGTTGCTCCAGATACCTTTCAATTAAAGGCTTCGGCCCCGACACCTGCCACTCGACGAAAAACACTCCCCCGTTAAAATCAGCTTTAACCAGTACATCATACAACCGGTAACTCTTCCCGCCAAATTCTCCGATCTCCTTCATCGGGTCGAGGTTAACAGACAGCATTTGAAGTGTTACAAACTTGCCGCTTATACTGTATGCACTGTTTCCTTCGTTCCCGTCATAGTAAAGCCTGTCGCAGACCACAGGCCTTTCTTCACTCATGCAGACAACTGGCACAGATAAAATGATGAACAGAACAATTATTGACGATAATGCCTTAACTTTACCAGACATATCCCGCCTCCAGTTCTTTACTTTTCATGGTTCTATGGAATTATAAAATACCCCTGCATCAGACTTTCTGCGGTTCCCGCATACTTATCCTTTGTCAAGACATCTTATAAATCAACATATCAAAACTTGAAGCTGTTTCAGATGGCTATTGTCCGGGAACCAGCGTGAGCACATCCTTATACTGTTTTTTTACATTTTCTTCCCTGAATGCCAGGGGATGGTTTTTTCCGGATATAAAATAGCTATTCAACATATCCCTGTAATGAGGACTCGAAGGGTTGCCCGACTGCCCGGGCACTGTCACCAGATATGCCGGTTCCGTTTCTCCGAAGTTTACAATCATCCTCATTGCCGGGATTTCAGAGACCTCGAAAGTGCCTTCCGCCAATGAAAAACCTGCTACATTAATGGTATTCCAGTCACCTCCGGCCGGATACATCCCGGGATTCAAATAATCCTTCAATAAACCGAGCGGTATCTCTTCGCTCATATCATGCTTGAAATCATAGTGGAGAAGCCCTCCCCATTGCCATTTTCCAGGATCTGTTCCCATCTTCTTTTCGCAAAGGATTACCGCATCGGCGAGAGAAACCGCAATTATATCAGCCTTTGTCTCATTTGCTTCCGTCCTTGGATCATCCCATAAAGGAGAATCCGACCTTGACAACAAGTGATCCTGCTGTGCAGAATAGCCCCAGGCATCTGTTGAATCCAGGCATTTCCACGCAGTAGCATCATATTGCTTATATTTATCAAGAAATGTATCGACTGAAGTATAGCGGCCAGTCAACCTTCCAAAAGTCTTCCACTGGGGATCATCCGCCGGCCCGAACTCGTCCAGAAAAGTATTTATAGTCGCCGTATGATAAAATGCACCCATGACAGCGGCATTGGGAGATGTCGGCTTCATATTGCAGTTGAAAACTTTAGGATCGAGAAGCTCAAGACATTTGTTTGCCTTATCTATTTCTACAGGAGCCAGCTTTTCGATAGCCGTTCTAATTTCTTTGGAAAAGGGCTCATCAAAAAGCATTTTCTGTACCTTGAACGCCATCAGGGAATACCTGTCAAACTGCATGGTCATCATATCCCCTGTCGTGGCATTATTCATGGGCGATAAAATGGATTCAATCCTTTCAATACGCTCAGGCTTTGCCCATGAGCCTGATATCATTACCGGGTAATCGGGCGGGACAATGGCATTGTTGGCGGTTGCGAGATATCCTTTAGAGGGATTTTTATCGCCCGGCATTTTTTCTACGGGAGCATAGCCCGTCCAGTCATAATCACCTGTCCAGCCAGGAGAAGGCAGCAGGCCGACACCGTTTTTCCTGAGAGGACATATCCCTGAAACCTGCCATCCAATATTGTCGCTGTCTCCAAAGACGAAATTCAGATACATGGCGCCTACCTTTAATATGCAATTCCTGGCTTCGTCGACATTGCCGGCGCCTGCCAGCGTGTAGAACCCGGCAAACGTATCCGCCATACCCTGAGTAGCCCATGAAAGAGCCAGACCATATTTGCTGCTGTCAGGCATAATCTCAGAGGAAAACGGGACATTCCTGATATTGGTGTTCAACAGCGGGCCGTGACATGTTGATGAAACAGTCTTTTCAACTGGCTTGTCTGAAGACTTTATCTTGAAGGTTTCTTTCCTTTCAATAACCGGTATCCACTGTCCTTTATAGAGATATGAACGGCTGCCGCCCTCTGACTTCAACTTCTCAACGAAAATATCCTGGGAGTCGGCAGAAACCATGGTTACACCCCATGCGACTTTGCCATTATATCCCAGAACCACTACCGGCAGTCCCGGAGCCATGACACCTGCCGCATCATAAGTAGGGCATTTCAAATGCATTATAAGCCATTCGGAGGGCGTTGACGGCATGAGATGGGTATCATTGCAGACAATCGTCTTGCCGCTTAGAGTCTTTGAACCCATTAACGCCCAGTTGTTGGATGCAGGCATGGGTTTCGGCACGATACCGTTCAGACTAAAAGCCGTATCATCCTTATCGTTCCTTGAACCCATAAGTTCTGAGGCAGGAATATCATTAAGCTTTTTCGTTTCATCCACCGGCAGCGAGTACCCGGAATAGACAGGAAAGAGCCAGGGCATCTTTTCATATCCAAGCCTGGAAGCAAGGACGATGAAATCCAGTTCCTCATAGAGATTGTAGGACAGTCCATAGCTCACAGCGCCGAAGCAGTAAAGGCTGTCCTCCGGCGTCCATGGTCCGGGTTTGTATCCCGTGATTGAAAATTCCGGCGGAAGCTTTTTGTGTGAAGCGATATATGCATTAACCCCTTTTGAAAAGTTTTCCAGTGATGCAATGTATTTTTTATCCAGGGTTGCAAGCGCACCGCCGACAAGTTCCTTCATTCCTAGCGTTCTGAAATATATATCGATCTCAAGTGTATCCTTCCCGACGATCTCGGAAAGTCTCCCCTGCATCACCATGCTCCTCAAATACATCTGCCAGAGCCTGTCCGAGGCCATTGCATAACCTACCCCAAAAAAAAGGTCCTCTTCACTTCCCGCTTCAATATAAGGTATGCCCAGATTATCCCTTCTTATCGTTACATTTGATTTGATGCCTTCCATCGTCAATGTACCCGAGGGTTTGTCAACAGATGCATTGAAGTTTCTCTTCATGATTGCGCATCCGGAAAACATAATACTGACGGCTATTAATGCGACAACGATTTTTTTCATGCGGCCTTCCTTTTTCAGAGAGTCTATACTTTCTCTTTTATGGATGAAAGCTCTTCATAGATTTCAATTGCTGGGTCGCCATCCATCAAAGGTGCTATTTTTTCAAAAAGCTCTGCAAAATGGGGTGTAGAGCTGTGAAAAGCAAGCGCTTCCTTGTCCCTGTACTTTTCATACATGAGAAAATTTTGCGGCTTCTTCTTCATGCGGTGAAGGACATAACTCAGAGTCCCTTCCTCTGACTCCACCTTCGGGATAATTCCCAGAAGTGCCTTTTCCATCTCTTCCTCTTTTCCGACCTGTGCATTCATCTTTGCAACAACAATCAGCATCATGACCTCCGGTATTGATTTCGTTTATTTGTTTCATGCCCTCCTGATCAAATACAGCCTTTGAGTTCAAGAATTAATAACTTTTTATGCCACATTAACTGAGGTTTAATCAATCAGACAATCCGGATGCACATCTTGACCAGCGATTTTCAAGGCCAGCCAGTTTCATATCAATATAACCTCTGGTTTCGTCAACAGAGGCGATCAGCACGTCCACCTTATCTCCCATGGAAATAACGTGCTTCCTCATCCTCGCTTCGCGGCCTTCTATTATCCTTGCGCCCGGTATGTCAGCCGCCCTTACCAGACCGTCAACAGGGGGATCTGCAATTTCAACAAAAATTCCGAACGGCAGTATGCCTGTCACTATGCCGCTGAACGTATCTCCGACATGGCGCTTCATGTATGATGCAGTCTTCAATTTTACGGCCTCCATCATGGCCTCGTTTGTCGTGCGTTCCTTTTTGCTTATAACAGGGGCAAGCTTTTTGAGACTTTTCGCATATCGGGATTTTTCATGATCTTTAACACCTTCAGGCCGGAAAATGCTTTTCAGAACCCTGTGGACAAGCAGGTCGGAATATCTCCTGATTGGAGAAGTGAAATGCAGATAGCCTGAAAATCCAAGGCCGAAATGGCCTAAATCATCTACTGAATATTCAGCCTGCCTCAGCGAGCGAAGGATATGCCTGTGCACGAACACTTCAAGCTCATGGCCTCTGTATGCATCGGCAACCTCATTTAAGACCCTGTTAAGATGCCTGCCGGAAGCTGCCGCCTGTGACAGTCTTTTTGTAAGCGTCTTTGAGCAGCCGAGATCATCAAGGATCTCCACCAGGCCCTCTATATCATCCTGTGAAGGCTTGTCATGCACCCGGAAAAGCACGGGCATGCCTCGCTCTTTCAGATAGGAGCATACGGCCCTGTTCGCCAGCAGCATCATCTCCTCTATTAGACGTTCGGCAGGCCCCCTGGGTCTTCTGGATATGTCCTCGATATGGCCGCTCTCCGTTATCTCTATCTCCACTTCAGGCAGGTCGAAATCAAGGCTTCCCGCTTTCATGCGGGCTCTATAAAGATGGACTGCGAGCATATTGAGAACTTTCAGTGATTTATTCACTTCAGCATCACCGCAGGGCTCACCGGCTTTTCCTTCCAGATAGGGCGAGGCTGTTTCATACATAAGCCTTGCACTGGAACGGATAACGGCTTCGTAGCATCTGATTGAAATAAGTCTTCCCCGGGGCCCAAGTTTCATCTCAGCAACGACTGCAAGCCTGTCCTCGCCTGGATTCAGGCTCAGCACACCGTTCGAGAGCGCCTCAGGAAGCATTGGCAGGCATGTTTCAGGGAAATATACGCTGAATCCCCTGTCAAGGGCCTCTCTGTCGAGAGCCGATCCGGCCTTAACGAGCTCGGCGACATCTGCAATGGCGACCCTCAGCAGAAAATTACCGTCATCAAGCATTTCTATCCCTACGGCATCGTCGAAGTCCCTGGCGTTTCTGCCGTCAATCGTGAACAGGGCACTGTTTCTCAGATCGACACGGTCTGCAATATATTCATCAAAATCCGCAGACGATACTTCATCGGCCTCTTTCAGCGCTTCTTCCGTAAAGCCTGCAGGCAGCGAATATTTGATTATGATGTTTCTAAGGTCTTCTTCGATATTGTCAGGCATATCAAGTATTCCGTCAATCCGTGCTGCAATAGAATCTATCCTGCCCGAACCCTTCGGTGGCGAAAGGATAGCCATGACCATATCTCCGTTCCTGGCGCCTTTTTCCCAACCCTGCGGAACAATAATCGTATAAGGTATCGGTTTTACCGGTTCGATCACACCCCATTTTTTGTAGCGGATATACCTGCCGGAGACCCTGAGGTTTTCTCGCTTCAGCATAGCGGTCACGCAGCCTCTGAAACCTTTACCCTGTCTGAAAATCCTTGCTTCTACTCTATCTCCGTGCATTGCCCCGCACAGGTCGGCTGCCCTCAGAAAGACGTCCTCTCTGCCGTCTTCCCTCACAAGAAATGCGTATCCCTTTTCATTCCATATTATTGTGCCCTTGGCTTTCATTGATTCTCTTTTATCATCTGAACAAGAAAAAGAGTATTATTATGAAGCCTTGTTGTTGCATTATCTCATTTCGGATGTTAGTTTTTATGAAAGACAATGACAAAACTTAAACAGAGACAGAGATACAGTCCTGACGTCCATGTTACCGATGAAGGGATGGTCGAAAAAACTTACAGGACGAAGGCGCTTCCCTTAAGGGTATTCGGTGCCCTGTTCATATTCTGGGAATCCTTCATATATTCCAAGCTGGATGGTGTTGAAGGAATCCCCCGTTTCCTCGGTAAGCCTGATATATACTCGCTGCATATATCGTTCATGGGAGGCAAGAACCTGAGAGAGACGTCAAGAAAACCGGATGCATCATATTATGAAAGGCTCGGCAGGATTATTTCATGCATGCACGAAAGGGATGTGGTTCACATTGATATGCGCAACCGCAGGAATTACGGCATCGATGAAGAAGGCAAACCCTATCTGATAGATTTTTCCCCGTCATTGTACATCCCCTGGCCCAAGACGCTCAAAAAGCTGCTTACCCCTCTTGACTGGCTCGGCATGCTGAAAATCAAGGGAAAGGTTTCTCCTGAACTTCTGACTGAAAAGGAAACAAAGAGCATGAAATTCGGCTGTCTTTTGAGTTCTTTATGGCTGCCGAAAAAATTGTTTAACTTCTTTAAATCTTCTTTCAGGCTCCTGCGATCGGCTTTGCGGTATTAAAATTTTTCAGAGACTTTTCAATACTTCTCTTCCTAAGTCTCAGTTCTCTCATATTTTTCATGAAAGCAGCTTTTTCAGGGAAACTGACAATGATAATCGGCAGCGTGCCTGAAAGAAACGACAGCAACAGCAAGGCCCATAAAGGAATGTCCGGGATAAGCCTGTATGAAAGAAATGAGAGAGTATAGGCCATGGGATTATGTATGCCGAATATCATGGCCGCAAGGATAGATAGGACAATGATGAGAACTTTTATATATCGCACGGTTCATCCTCAATCACATATGTTCGTGGCACCCTTCTGTTCATATTGCATATCACTTCATAAGGGATTGTCCCGGCCCATAAAGCTATGTCTTCGACAGTTATTATCTTTTTGCCGAACAATATAACCTCCTGACCGAGGGGATAGATATCATCGCCGAGTTCCACAAGACATTGATCCATGCAGATTCTTCCCACAATGGGGTATTTTTTTTCATCTATTATGCAGAAAGTGTTGTTCGAGAGAGACCTCATATACCCATCGGCATAACCGACAGGAACCGTCCCTATATATGTATCCCGGCCGGTCTTGTAAGTAAGACCGTAAGAAAGGCTTGTCCCTTTCTTAACTCGCTTAATAAAAATGATACTCGATTTCATGGTCATTGCCGGAATAACGTTAAGTTTTCTAGTGCTTTCAGGTGACGGGTAAAGTCCGTAGCAAAGTATACCCGGCCTTACCATGTTCATATAGGAATCCGCATGGTCAACAATTGCCCCGGAATTGGCGCAGTGCATATATTTAATGTCCTTACCCAAGAATCTGGCCTTATCTATTATCTGCTGAAATATAAATATCTGCTCTTTTGTAAATTCCTTATCGGGAGAATCGGAAACAGGGAAATGCGTGTATATGCCAGATACCTTAATCTCGTTTATCCCTGAAAGGCTATTTAAAACATCAAGGGCTTCCTCTGGAGGAAGCCCGAGCCGTCCCATGCCCGTGTCTGTTTTCAAATGGACATCTATGGGCCTGCCCCACCTCCTTGCCCCGTCAACCATTGCCTCGAAATGGTAATTGTCAGTGATTGTGGGAGTGAGGTTATACTCGAACAGGGCGTCTACATCTTCCTTCGTATTGTCGACAAGCGTAAATATGAGAACGGGCAGTTTAACACCGGCATCTCTGAGGTCGATCCCCTCCTCGATGCTCGTAACACCCAGCATATCGACAAGGTGCTCTCTTTCGACAAGCCTCCCCACTTCATGCGCACCGTGTCCATAGGCATTTGCCTTTATCGCCATCATGATGCTCGTGCCGGTAAACCTTCTGATCTGTTTCAGATTGTGGCTTACTGCACTTAGGTCAATCTCAACCCTTGTCGATCGCATACATCCCCTAGTCTGCTTTTTTCCTTAAAAAAGTAGGTATATTGTATGCTTCCATATCCACCATGGTATCATCAATGACCATACCCATTTTTATGACTTCTTTATCCTTCTTTTCCTTGTTCCTTATATAGGTCGGGGTGTTATAGTCGATTACCCTTGGCTGCGGAAAAACCCTTACATTGTCATTTTCCTTCTCATCCTTAATCCTTATCGCCGTCTTGTTAGCATAGCCGGTTGCAATGACCATAAGGTTGAATTCATCAGCCAGGTCTTCATCGACGACAAAGCCCCAGATGATGTTAGCATCTTCATGCGCATAAGCCTGGATTATCTTTGAGGCCTCGTTGATCTCCCTTATGGTAACCGAGGGATCACCGGTTATGTTGAGGAGTATCCCTTTCGCACCGGAAATATCCACATCTTCAAGCAGTGGGCTCGATATGGCCATATTGGCCGCTTCAGCCGCCCTGTTTTCACCTGAGGCCGAACCGATTCCCATAAGAGCCTTGCCCTTTTCGCACATTACCGATTTGACATCGTTGAAATCCACATTCACTACACCGGTGGTATTTATAAGGTCAGATATGCCCTTTACTGCATTAGTCAGAATCTCATCGGATTTTTTGAACGCCTCCATGATCGGTACACCCTTTGCATCAAGCCCGAGAAGTCTGTTGTTGGGGATTGTTATTATTGCATCGACATTTTCAGAGAGGTCTTTTTCGCCGGAGAGGGCAAGCTTCATTTTGCGCGGCCCCTCGAACTCAAAAGGTTTAGTAGCAACGGCTACTGTCAGGGCCCCCATTTCGCGCGCTATCTTTGCAACTATCGGCGACGCCCCTGTACCTGTGCCTCCGCCGAGGCCTGTTGCAATAAAAACCATATCCGCGCCTTTAAGGGCTTCCCTTATCTCCTCCTCGCTCTCGCCAGCGGCACATTTCCCGGTCTCGGGATTTCCGCCCGCTCCCATGCCTTTAAGGAGCTTCGATCCGATTTGAACTCTGTTTGCAGACAGGGATTTTTTAAGTGTCTGAGAGTCCGTATTACAGGCCAGAAAGTCAACACCCTTGATGTTGCTGTCGATCATGTTGTTTACCGCATTACATCCGCAGCCACCCACACCTATGACCTTGATTTTCGCCCCAGACTGCTCGACTTCTTCCAATACGAACATATCCCCTCCTTATTTTTTTAAAAGACCTCTTTGAACCAGCGGACCATTCTTTCCCAAATCTTTTCAAAAACACCTTCACCTGAAAAGCCCGCAGAAAACGCCGGACTCTCGGTTCCGTAAAGGCAGAGCCCCACAACCGTCGCATAAGCCGGATTGTCGACAAGTTCGGCAAGGCCTTTGGCCCCTCTGGGTTTTCCTATGCGGACCGGCATATGCATTATGCCTTCGGCGAGCTGTGCAAGACCCTCTAGACAGCTGGCGCCGCCTGTTATTACAAGCCCTGCATGCATATCTTCCGCAAGGCCCGTATTTCTCATCTCGGTATATGCGATCTTCATGAATTCAACCATTCTATCCTCTATGATTTCACACAGATGCCTTCTGGGGATGTTATTGATCGTATCGCCGCCTATTGACGGTACCTCTATCTGCTCGTCCTGTGGCACTTTAGATGAAATTGCATGGCCGTATTTTATTTTGATCCTTTCTGCTTCCGCTATGGGGGTTCTCAATCCGACGGCAATGTCGTTCGTCACATGATCGCCGCCAAGCGGGATTACTGCAGTATGCCTGATAGCCCCGTCATTGAATATGGCTATGTCGGTAGTTCCGCCGCCTATATCCATCAGGACGACTCCCAGTTTTCTCTCGTCGGGCGTCAGAACGGCCTGGGCGGAAGCAATCTGCTGTAAAACTATATCATGCAGTCCTAACCCCGCCTTCTGAGCACATTTGGATATATTGCTGACTGCGGAGACGGACCCTGTGACAATATGCACCTTTGCCTCAAGTCTTGTCCCTGCCATACCGACAGGATCGGTTACACCCGGGATATCATCAACGGTAAATTCCTGTGGGAGCACATGTATTATCTCGACGCCGACAGGTTTTGCAAAATCCTTTGCCTGTTCGACCACACGCTTCTTGTCTGTTTCGGTTATCTCCTCTCCCTTGATCGCGATTACACCATTCGTGCTAATGCCCTGAATATGGCCGCCCGCTATGCCTGTATATACAACGTCAATCCTGATGCCCGCCATTTTCTCAGCATCTTCAACTGCCCGGCGTATGGCCTCGACGGTCTGCTCCATATTCACGACAAGGCCTCTTCTCAGTCCCATCGACTCGGACTGTCCGAAACCTGTCACTTCCAGAGAGCTCTCCCTTCGCTCTGTAATGAGACAGCATATCTTTGTTGTGCCTATATCAAGGCCAACTATAATTCTATCCCGCTTTGCTGCCACCTGTTTTAATTTCCTCCTCCTTTAGGGGGTTATGCAAAACAACTTTGTCTTCACAGCTTAAATCAAGCATGGTCCCCGGCCCCGGCCCGAGCTCCTGCATGACATACAAAGCGGTATCGAGTTTGGCCGGAGTTATCTCTCCCAGAGTTGTAATACTTATACCTGTTTTAAGTCTTATTGTCATCCGTTTACAAGACTCAATTTCAATACTTTCAATAATTAATTTTTTAGAGGTCAGGAGCCTGTTTGCAGTCATGCATCTTGTAAGGATTTCACCCATTTCACCGGCATTTAGAGCATATCCGACTGATTTTATGATAAGGCCTTTATATCCCTTTGGCAAAGGAGCAAATATTCTTCCTTTTGCGTTCGCCACATACCATTTTTCGTTTATGTTTATGGCTGCGGCAGGCACCTGTTCCTTTACTGAAACGACAATTGAGGCAGGCAGCAGTCTTCTTGAAATCGTCAGGTCTTCGATCCACGAATGTTCTTTGAGCCTGTTCCTTGCAGCGGCAAGGTCGGCTTTGAAAATACCATCTCCCTTTTCGATGTCGAGAAGGGCAAGTATCTCCTCCTGCCTCAAATATGAGCACCCCCTGATCGTAATGTTCTTTATATTGAAAATCTTGCTGCTTGAAATATATGCGACAGCGCAGAATATCAGTATGGCGAATGACAGACCCAGGCTGCACCACATTAACACCCTCAAAAAGTTATTGATCCGTATGAACTTTTTTTTCGAGGACTTAACCCTGAATCTGTCCCTGTAATCCTTAAGCAAGTATTATAACCTCCTCTTCCAATTCTATTGAGAACTGTTTTTTCACCTCATCTTTGATAATCGCTATAAGTTTCAGAATATCCGTTGTCGAGGCGCTGCCTTCGTTAATTATGAAATTGGCGTGCACATCCGAGACCACGGCACCACCCACACGACACCCCTTGAGACCCGCCTTGTCAATAAGAAAGCCTGCGGAAGAACCCTCGGGATTCTTGAATATGCACCCGCTTGACAGCCCCCTCGGCTGATTTCTGCGCTTGTCCATGAATGAAGAGACTCTGGCTCTGACATCATCCGGCGATGAAACCTCAAGAGATAATCCGGCACCGGTTATGACCGCCTTTGAAGGCAGCGAAGTATGCCTGTAGCTACAGTCAATACCGGCTTTTTCTATCCTTCTCGATCCGGAGGCATCCATAAGGTCTACAAATGATACGACATCCATAATGCCTCTATCATTTGTACCTGCATTCATCCTGATCGCACCCCCGATGGTCCCCGGAATGCCGGCCATGAACTCCATACCGGAGAGCCCCTTTTCCCTGCACAGGGTAAGTATAGAAGCAATGCTCGCACTTCCGCCTGCATAAAGCATCCCGGACACATCCGCGTCTACCGCCTCAAATGCCTCCCCCAGCCTTATTACAGGTGTAAGCGTCAACCCGTCAGAAAATATCGTGTTATACCCACCACCCAGTATGATATATTCGTTTATTCCGGCTAAAAGCCTCATCAGTTCATCCCGGGATTCAACGGTAATGAACTGTGCAATACGGCCCCCGCATCGCATCGAGGTAAAGTCCATTGCCTGCGCATCACCTGTTTTCATTTCTTTAATATCTCAAGCAGCTTGGGCCCCTGTCTCCAGACATCGCCCGCTCCGAGAAAAACCAGCAGGTCTCCCTCTCTGAGTTCATCCCTCAGCTTCTCCGGGATCGTGTTCTTGTCTTCAATATAATACGCATTTCTGTGGCCGTGGCCTTTGACCTCTTCATAAAGTTTCTGGCCGGTAACTCCGGGAATAGGATCTTCCGAAGCCGGGTAAATATCCGTTATGTAGAGGGCCGATGCATCATAAAATGCGGTGATGAAATTTTGGAAAAGATCCCTGGTCCTTGAGTACCTGTGCGGCTGGAACACAGCGATAATTCTTTTGTCCGGAAAACCGTTCCTTAATGCCTTGAGCGTCATCCTTATCTCGGTCGGGTGATGGCCGTAGTCATCCATGACTGTTATCCCGCCTGCCTCACCCCTTACATGGCATCTTCTCTGGACACCGCTGAAGGACTCTATCCCTTCCCTGATCACCTTTATATCGACGCCAAGCTCCATTGCAGTGGCGATTGAAGCCATCGCATTCAGGCAGTTGTGCACACCCGGCACCTTCAGAACAATATCACTTAAGAACGTACCGTTTCTATGCGCTTTGAATGTCGAGCCGAAACCGCTGAAGCGCGCCTCCTTGAACCTGTACATGGCCTGAGTATGTGAGCCGTATGTGATGACTTTTCGGGTAAGCCTGGGCAGAATATGCTGTATGTTCTTGTCGTCCAGACAGACCATATTGAATCCATAGAACGGCACCTTATTTAGGAACTTTGTGAAAGTCTCCCTGATATCATCCAGGTCGCTGTAGCAGTCCATATGCTCTTCCTCGATGTTCGTGACAACGGCGATGATAGGCGCTAGCTTCAAAAATGACCTGTCGCTTTCATCCGCCTCTGCGACCAGCAGATCACCGTCACCCAGCTTTGCATTCGAATTGAATATATCGACCTTGCCCCCGATTATGGCTGTGGGATCAAGCCCAGCACGCGACAGGATCGTTGCAAGCATTGAGGTGGTTGTCGTCTTGCCGTGGGTGCCTGCAATGGCTATGGAATATTTCATCCTCATAAGTTCGGAAAGCATCTCGGCCCTCGGTATCACCGGTATCGCTCTGTCTTTTGCCAGCAGGCATTCGGGATTGTCCGTCGAAACTGCGGATGAAAACACAACTACCTGAGCGTCTTCAAGATTTTCCGCTTTGTGGCCTATGCTTATCCTGGCGCCCATCGCAATGAGCCTTTCTATCGTCTCCGAAGATGCCACATCAGACCCGGAGACCTTGAACCCGAGATTTAGAAGCAGTTCGGCAATGCCGCTCATGCCTATACCGCCTATGCCTACGAAATGAATTTTTCTTATTCCCCTGAACATTTTATCAGCTCCCTGGTTATATGCTCCGTTCCGTTACCCAGTCCCAACCGCCTGCTGGCCGATGAAGCCAATGAAAGCGCCTCTTCGTCTTTAAGCCTTTTATTGATTTCCTCCGAGAGTATCTCTGGCGTAAGCCCCGTCTGATCAAGAATCCATCCGCCTCCTGCATCAGCTATATGACGCGCATTGAAATACTGATGGTTGTCGGCTGCAGACGGGAGTGGAACCATTATTGCCGGCACGCCCATGCGTGACAGCTCCGAAAGGGTTATCCCTCCTGCCCTGCATACCGCAAGCTTAGTTCTTGAAAAAACCGAAGCCATATCTTCGATAAAAGGCTCGACCTTGACTTTGATGCCCTTTTCTTCATAGGCCTTTTTTACCCATTGTGCATCAGTTCCGCCTGTCTGGTGTATTATCTCAAAGCCATTCAGGCTTTTTTTGAGCATCCCCAGCGCGCTAACAGCAGCTCTGTTGATGCTCGTCGCACCAAGGCTCCCGCCCATAATCAGCAAAGTCCTCTTGTTAATGCTGTCATCGGGCTCAAACTCAGGACGCAGAGGGTTGCCCGTAACAATAGACTTGCCGGCCGGAAATGATCGGGCAGCATCAGGAAATGAGAGGAATATCCGCTGAGAAAGCCGTGAAAGTATCCTGTTCGTCAGTCCGGGAATACTGTTCTGCTCCTGTATAGCGCACCTGGCTCCTGTAAGCCTTCCTGCAAGAACCACCATCCCGGTTACATAACCGCCAGCGCCTATGACCCAGTCGGGTCTGAACGACGACATAATCTTTAACGCCCCTGCAAATGCCCTGATATTTACTGAAACAGCAGAGAGTATACTCGCAAATGATTTTCCCTTGATGCCCGCTGATTTGAGAGGCACAAATCTTATATTGTATTTTGCTGCAAGCTTCTCTTCAAGCCCGCGGTCCGTACCGATAAAAAGGATTTCAGTATCAGGCTTTTTTTCTCTGAGCGCCTTAGCAACGGCAAGTGCCGGTAGTATATGGCCGCCTGTACCTCCTGCTGTAATGACAAGCTTCATGCCCTGGCCCCCCTTGATACCGACAGGATTATGCCGCAGGCAAGCATCGTCGAGACAAGCGTCGTACCGCCGAAGCTGAAGAATGGAAGCGGTATGCCAGTAGTCGGGAACAGGCTCATTGCCACTCCTATATTTATGATGGCCTGAAGTCCTACAAGTATTACCGAAGATACAGCCAGGAAAAAACCGAAAAGGTCATTCGTCGCCTTGGCAATTTTAAGCCCCCTCCAGACCCATACACCGAAAAGCGCAACAATGACTGCAACCCCTAAGAAACCTGTCTCCTCTCCCAGTACGGCCATTATAAAATCCGTATGAGGTGCCGGAAGGAAAAACAGCTTCTGCGCACCTTCGCCTAGACCGGCGCCTAAAAACCCGCCTTTGGAAAAGGCCAGCATGGACTGTATAATCTGATATCCGTTGCCCTGCATGTCCTGCCAGGGATCGATAAATGCAGTGAGCCTGGCCCTCCTGTACGGTTCGAGATACATAAACAGTATTCCAAGGAGCAATGCAACAGCACCCAGGACCAGAAGGTGCTTTATCCGCATACCTGCGATAAAGAGCACTATGACGGTCCAGACGAAAATTATCCCGGCGGTCCCGAAATCGGGTTCAATCAGTATAAGCCCGGCCGCAATCGAGCTTATGAAAAGCACAGGGAAAACACCTACTGAAAACACCTCTATGTTCTTTGATTTTGCCGAAAGGAAATATGACATGTAAACGAGTATGGCAATCTTCATCAACTCGGATGCCTGATATTTTATTATTACCAGATTAACCCATCTTCTGGCATGGCCCGCTGTTATGCCCACTCCCGGCATGAAACACAGTACAAGAGAAACAAGCCCTGCAATCAGCAGCAAATATATGACAGGCCTGGTAAAAACCTTCCTGTAGTCTATGAACATTGCAACAATCATGACAGTGCAGCCGATAGCAAGGTGAAAAAGTCTTTTCAGTATTATCGCAGAACCGTTGCCGTACATCTCCTTTGAAAGGAAGAAGCTGGCCGAGTAAACCATTACCGTGCCGGCAACCATAAGCGCCAGGGTCGCCAGCAGGAACGGAACGTCAAAGCTCAGTTCCGGCTTCTTGTCTGCAGCATCTTCACGCAATCTCTGAATACCTCTCCCCTGTGGGCATAGCTTCTATACATGTCAAAGCTGGCGCAGCCCGGACTGAGCAGTACAATATCCCCTGCCCCGGCCGAATCAAATGATTTTGAAACCGCATCCATCATCGATTCAGCATACTCGAAATCAGCAATCCCTTTTATCTCCGAGGCTATTCTTGCTGCCGCCTCACCAATGAGAACCACCTTCCTGAGCTTGTCCGAGTGCTTTGCGATGAGCTCCCCGAAATCTCCCCCTTTGTCTTTTCCGCCAAGTATTATGACGGCCTTTTTTTCGACACTGGCAAGCGCCACATCTATGGCGCCTACATTGGTGCCCTTTGAATCGTCGATAAATATTACCCCGTCGAGTTCTCCTGCGTATTCGAACCTGTGGTGAATAACCTTGAATGAGAGAAATACGTCTTCCATTACCTTTGTCTCGACACCGAGATAGCGCGTGACAATGGCGGCGGCAAGCATATCCTCGATTGTCCCTTTGCCCACTGCCGAGGCATCAGGCACGTGAGGACCTTCACCCTGAATCTCTCCATGGAATACAATCCGGCCATCCCTGATATAAGCGCCATGTTCAATATCGCCCTTTGCAAAGGAAAAACCTGCTCTGCGCGGGACTTTGATCATAGACTTGTACGGGTCGTCATTATTGACAACGGCCGTATCGTCACCCGACATGTTTTCGAAAAGCCTCAGCTTATAATATATATATTCTTCCATATTGTTGTAGCGGTCGAGGTGATCCGGTGTGATGTTCATGCAGACGCCGATTGAAGGCCTGAACTTTTCTATCCACTCAAGCTGGAACGAGCTTATCTCGGCAACTACGTATTCGGGGTTCACATCTACGAGACTTATGAGCGGAGGCGAAATGTTTCCCCCTATCCCTGCATCATACCCTGCATTTTTTAATATCCTGTGGATAAGAGTAACCGTTGTGGTTTTCCCGTTCGTGCCCGTTACTGCAACAAGCCTTCCTGTAAGCAGAGAAGCTGCGACCTCAATTTCGGAGAGCACCTTTCCTGCCCTGGCAAGCATTGGATGTACCCTCGGCACACCAGGGCTTGGAATTACAAGGTCTGCCCAGTCGATATCGGCAATATCAAGCTTCTTTGCAGGAAAAGCCAGACCTTCCACTGGCTCGTTTTCATCGACAATCCTTACTTCATTGTTCTTTGCGGTCATGACCCTGGCCGTCTCGATCCCGGTTTCACCTGTTCCCCATACCAGGACTTTCATTATCTACCTCAGCTTAAGTGTAGATATCGCCAGCATCGCCAGCAGTATGGAGATGATCCAGAACCTTACGATTATCTTTGGTTCCGGCCACCCCTTGAGTTCGAAGTGGTGGTGTATGGGGGCCATGCGGAATATGCGTTTGCCTCTCGTGAACTTGAAGAATCCCACCTGGAGGATTACCGACATTACTTCCATTACGAAGATTCCGCCAACGACAATAAGCAATATCTCCTGTTTGGTTATGACAGCAACTGTGCCGAGTATACCGCCCAGGCTGAGCGATCCGACATCACCCATAAAGACCTGGGCAGGATAGGTATTATACCAGAGAAACCCCATGCCCGCGCCAACCATGGCTCCCAGGAACACGCTCAGTTCGCCGACTCCTGCAACATAGTGTATCTGAAGATAGGTGGATGCCTTGAAGTTGCCAGTCAGGTATGCAAACAGCAGGTATGTTGCTGCAGCTATCGTGCTCGGACCTATGGCAAGCCCGTCAAGGCCGTCGGTCAGGTTCACCGCGTTTGCCGCACCCACTATGACCAGCATAGAAAAAGGTATGAAGAACATTCCCAGGTCGAACTGAACGTTTTTAAAAAACGGCACAGTGACTATGGTACTGAAACCAGGAATGGTAGTCAGTACATATCCTACGACGCCTGCGGCTGCAAATTCGATTGCAAGCCTCAGCTTCCCGGGCAGCCCCTTCATATTGCCTTTCTTCGTTTTCACGTAATCGTCGATAAAGCCCAGCGAACCGAAGACTATCGTTATGAAAATAACCAGCCAGACGAACTTGTTTGAAAGGTCGACCCACATGAGCGCTGAAAAGACTATTGTGAATACTATGAAGAGCCCCCCCATTGTAGGAGTGCCGGCCTTGTTGTTATGTCCGGGTGTATACGTGCTTATCCTTTCTCCGAAGCTCATCATCCTGAGCTTTTCTATAAACCAGGGACCGAGAAGCAGAGCAATTAGGAGTGCAGTGATTGTCGCGTAAATACTCCTGAACGTGAGGTATTTGAAGACATTGAATATCGAGCTGTACACATGAAGAGGATACAGGATATGATAGAGCATTCAGGCTGCCTCCTTGAGGTATGCAACAACACGGTCCAGCTTGAGCGATCGGGAGGCTTTCACCAGAATGATTGCGTCTTTCAATGTCCTCATTGCAAGTGCGTCCTTTATACCCTCTACATCTGCCGCTATGGTGATCTGCCTTATATCGAGCCCGGCATTATAGGCCGCTTCTTTTACTGTAAGGGCCATTTCGCCTGTTATGATAAGGTGGTTTATGTTCGATGCCGCAGCCCATTTGCCAAGCTCTTTGTGCCAGAACCGTGAATCTTCACCAAGCTCAAGCATATCGCCGAGGACCGCAATCTTGACCGAATGGGACGCCGCAGACAGGACGTCGAGCGCGGCCTTCATCGACCCCGGATTTGCATTATAGCTGTCGTCTATTATGGTAAGACCATCCGAGACCACTATTTCGGAGCGCATTCCCGGGAATACAGATTTATCAATCCCTTCCCGTATAATTTCCGGTTCAATATCCAGAGCCAAGCCGCACGCGCATGCAGCAAGTGCGTTCTGGACATTGTGCATACCGGGCAGGCCGACCTTGATCTTCAATTTTATGCCTTTCAACGCCGCCGTAAAAATCGTACCCGTGAGATCCTTTCCGTGAACCTCGCAAAGGAAAACATCAGCAGGCTCTTTCAAAGAAAAGGTGATCTTATCGAGGCTATCTGGAATGACCACATTTTTTGTATATTCACTATTCGGATCATACACCGCAGTTCCTGTCGTATGTTCGAAGATGCTCTGCTTTTCACTTATGATACCTTCCATACTTCCAAGGCCTTTAAGGTGTGCCGGTACAATGCCCGTAAGCACGGATACATCCGGCATCGTCATACTGGCAAGCCTTCTGATCTCTCCGGGCGAGTTTGTTCCCATTTCTATGACGGCAAAATCGTGTTCGTCCTTCAGGTCCAGGAGTCTCATCGGCACGCCTATGAGGTTGTTGTAGTTTTTCTGTGTTTTAAGGACGTTTCCCTTTAATGCAAGTATAGATGCAATCATCTCCTTGACCGTGGTCTTACCCGCAGAACCGGTTATGCCGACAATCTTTGCATTGTATGAGCGTCTGTTGTGTGCGGCAAGATCACCAAGTGCAATAAGCGTGTCTTCAACCTGAATAAGATTGAAGCCTTTTGTATCAGGTTTGAACTCGACGACAGCCGCTGCCGCACCCCTGTCAAAAGCCTGCTCGACATAGTCGTGTCCGTCGAAATTATCACCCTTGAGTGCTACAAAGAGCTCGCCCTTTGTCACCAGCCTCGAGTCGGTCGATATCCCCGCAAAGGGAGTTTCAGGATCGCCTTCTAAAAGGGTGCCGCCAGTTATACTGGCGGCTTCAATCAATCTGCCCCTCACGACATAACCTCCAGGACCGCTCTTCTGGCCATTGCACGGTCGTCAAACGGGTGCTTTTCAGTCCCGATTATCTGATAGTCTTCATGGCCTTTACCGGCAATGATGAGCAAGTCCTCAGCCTCCATCAATCCTACACCAAGCTTGATAGCCGTTGCCCTGTCAGGTTCTATAATCGGATTATAGCCGGGAGAAAAACCGGCAAGTATTTCCTTGATAATCGCATTCGGGTTCTCCGTCCTCGGATTATCGGATGTAACTATCACGGTATCGGAATATTTTTCCGCAATAGCCGCCATCAGAGGCCTCTTTGCCCTGTCGCGGTCTCCTCCACAGCCGAATATGGTATAGACTCTGCCGTGAGAAAGCGATTTTGCAGCATTAAGCGCATTTTCCAGAGCTTCGGGCTTATGCGCATAATCGACTAGAATTCTGAGCCCCCTGCTGTTCGGAACGGGTTCCATCCTCCCGGGCACAAACCTGAGATTCGCAACACCTTCGATAATCGCCACGGTATCAATCCCGAGGCTTATGGCGGCTCCCGTCGCAGCCATGATATTATAGACCTGGAAGCGCCCGAGCAGATTGCTTGCAAGTTCGAATCTGCCTCTGGGGGTTTCAAGGTTGATTATCATCGAACCTTCGTCGGTCCTGACCGAATTGGGTCTTATATCCGCGTTCTTCGAATTGCCGAAAGTTATTGCTTTCTGGATTTCGATCTTCAGGCTTTTACCCGCCGAATCATCAATATTTATGACAGCACCGCCTCTCAAGTACTCTGTGAAAAGCCTTTTTTTCGCATTGAGGTATTCCTTCATATCCTTATGATAGTCAAGATGCTCATGGGAAAGGTTCATGAACACACCGGCATCGAACATAAGCCCGTCAACCCGTCCCTGGTCCAGGGCGTGAGAACTTACCTCCATTATGCACATGTCCACGTCTTTTCTGGCCATGTCATCGAGCATGCCGAACAGTTCGACCGCACCGGGAGTGGTTACATTCGCGGGTATTATTTCTCCGCCGTATCTGATTTCAATCGTTCCGATCAGGCCCGGAATTTTCCAGGCGGCCCTGGCGATTGACTCAAGCAGGTATGCAGTCGTTGTCTTCCCGCTTGTGCCAGTTATGCCGGCAAGAGTCATCTTCCCTGCCGAAGGGAACAGGGCCTGAAGCATTATCTTAAGTACCCCTCTTGTATCAGGCACTTCGATAATCGGTAATGCCATCCTGGAAGAATTATAATCTGAATTGCATACAATCAGTCCTGCGCCGTTTTTTTTGGCTGCCTTGATAAAGTTATGACCGTCGGTAACAGTGCCCTTGAGAGCTATGAATGCATCACCCTTTTTGATTTTCCTTGAATCGTCGGTTATACCTGAAATTTCGACGTCAGACCCTTTCAGGGCTGCGCCCGGAATCATTCCGGTCAGAGTTGATGCCTTCACCCCCGTCCCCCTTCCTTTGCCAGCGTTATTATGGGTCGCATATCCATTATATTTGTACACTGCATGGCGATATTCTTAAAAACGGGACACGTGACGATACTGGCATAGTAATATGGATGAGGTTCGTCTATACAGATCAGCATTGTCATCACAGGCTTTCCTGATGAATCCATTATCCCGCCGATAAACGAAGAAACGTGAGCTCCAGCCGAATAGCTTCTTGTTAGGGGATCAACCTTCTGGGCGGTCCCGGTCTTGCCGAATACAGTATAGTTGTTCATGCCTGCAGCCTCACCAGTGCCGCCTTTCAACACCACTGTTTTCATAATGTCAACGATTTCTTCGGATGTCTTTTCGGACATGACCTTCCTCAGTATTGTCGGCTGATATTTGGAGGCCCTGCCCGTAGGATCCGATATATAGTCGATGAAATGAGGCCTTATGATGACGCCTCCGTTTACAAGGGAATTGAAAGCAGTGATAAGCTGTATGCCTGTTACGGCAAATCCCTGCCCGAAGGACATCGTCGCCTTGTCTATCATACGCCAGCTTTTCGGGTTCCTGATAAGGCCAGCAGGTTCACCGGGAAAGTCAACTCCTGTTGGAAAACCAAATCCGAAGGTCTTTAAGCAGTTGTACAACCTGGTCGTATCTAAAGGGCTGAACAGCTTCACCATACCGATATTGTTGCTGTGCTTGACGACCTCTTTCACGGTAAGCCAGCCTCTTCCTTCATGGTCATTTATTGTTGAATGATGAAATTTATATGCCCCGTTCTCGCAGAAAACGCTTTGGGATGCATTCAGATAATCTGTATCGAGTCCCCATGCGACCCATATTGGTTTTACAACCGAGCCGGGTTCAAAAACATCGGTAATCGCCCTGTTGTGATGGCCTGAAAGATTCCTGTACGAACCGATATTAGGGTCAAATCCGGGATAGGAAGCCATAGAATAAATCTCGCCGGTATGGGGATTCGTTATTATGACAAACCCGCCCTTTGCATTGTTGCTCTCAACCGCATCCTTGATGAATGAAAATGAGATATACTGCAGCCTTTTATCGATTGTAAGACCAAGACTGTTTCCATCCTTGCTGTCATTCACATCCGGCTTTACACCCTGCGCGCATATTATGCGTCCGAATCCGTCTTTCTCGACTTCAATCTGTTTCGGTGCTCCCTTCAAAATATGGTCATACTGAAGCTCAAGCCCTTCCAGACCGTTTCCGTCAATACCGACAAATCCGAGAATGTTCGACAAAGTTTCACTTTCCGGATAAAACCGTTTCTTCTCGTTGAAAAAACCTACCCCTTTTATTTTGAGCGCTTCAACCGCCTTTATCTCGTCAGGCGTTGCCTGCCTTTTTATCCAGGCGAAATATTTGCCTTCTCTAAGGCGTTTCCTGATTAAGGAACTGTCGGTGTTAAGGGCCCTGGCAAGCTTTATTGAAGCATCATTATGGTCTTTTATAAGCCTCGGGTTTGCCGCAACCGATTTGACATCCAGACTGATTGCAAGAGGGTGTCCTCTCCTGTCATATATGATCCCTCTGTTGGGGCTTAGTTTTACGCTGTGTTCAAACTTTCTGTACGCACGCGATATAACGTCATCAGCTTTCAAAACCTGGAGGTGGAATGCCTTTGTGCACAGGACAATCATCAGGAAAGTGAATATGAATAATATAACGTTTACTCTTTTTTCCATAGATGCACCACCTGCTCGGGTGTCGGGGGCGTCATGCCCAGATTATTGATGGCGATTGATTCCAGTCTGTCGGTTCTTTTAAGTGTTGATATTTCCAGTCTGAGCGACTTGTTTTCGTTGGTGAACTCCTCCTTGATCCCCTGCTCCTTGGAAATCTGATATCCGAAGTCCATGGCAACCGTCCTCGTCCAGACATGAAACATCGCCCATAAACTGAAGGATGAAATAAAGACAATACCGGTAATGAGCATTGTCTTCCTGCTGATTCTGTTCATCCCCTCCTCCTGGCCGCCCTGAGTTTGGCGCTCCTTGCCCTGGGATTGGCCTCTATCTCCGCGGGTGAAGGAAAAACAGGTTTTTTCGTTATCCTTTCCATCATCGGATTACCCGATTCGACAGGAACAGGTATCCCCCTTGCAGAAACATCCGGGACAGGACCTGCGAAAAAACGCTTTACGATCCTGTCTTCAAGCGAATGAAATGAGATTATGGCCATTACGCCGCCCGGCTCGAGCAAAGATGCCGCTTTAGGAAGAAATGTCTTCAGGTTCTCAAGCTCCCGGTTCACCTCTATCCTGATTGCCTGAAACGTCCTGGTCGCCGGATGGATATTTGCAGGCCATAACTTTCTGGGAATCGCCTCAGAGATGAGACCGGCGAGTGCCGTGGTGGTCTCAACAGGCCTGCCCTCAACAATTTTTCCGGCAATTCTCCTTGAAAACCTTTCTTCGCCATATTCCCAGATAACCCTGGCAAGCTCGTCTTCATCATACCCGTTCACCACGTCATAGGCAGAAAGTTCTGCACCCGATTCAAACCTCATATCGAGCGGGGCATCCTTGGAAAATGAAAAACCCTTTTGAGGCATATCAAGCTGAAATGAGGAAACACCCAGATCAAGGACTATACCCGAAAGGCTGTCCCATCCGAGAGATGCGCAAACCGTGTCAATCGATGTGTAATTGCCGTTGAAGAAACGCGCCCTATCGCTGAACGGTTTGAATTCTTCTGAAAGTCTCGTTACCGCTTCGTTGTCAAGATCGGTCCCGGCAAGCATCCCCGAGGGAACGCTCGCCTCGAGAATGGCTCTCGCATGGCCTCCGCCGCCAAGCGTGCCATCAAAATACTTGCCGCCATCTCTTGGAGCTATCACCTGAACGACCTCCTTAAGGAGTACCGTTACATGCCTCATCAGTCTAAAGCCCGAGCTTCGCGAGCTCTTCGCGAAGTTCTCCCGAACTCGCCAGCGCTTCTTTCATAATCTTTTCATAAGTTTCATGATTCCAGATTTCGAAGCGGTCGGTTATTCCGACAAACAGGCATTTATTCTTAAGGCCCGCATAATCTCGCAGGCTCGCATGAACAAGTATCCGGCCCTGGGCATCTATCGTGCATTCATCGGCTGATCCGATCACATGCCTTTTGTAAAATATGCCTGCAGGTTTATAACTTGAAAGGTGGGATGCTTTTTCCTCCACTTTTTCCCATTCATCAGGTGAATATGCTACGAGACAGGATTCTATTCCCTTGGTTATAACCAGCTTGTCGGTGCCGCAAAGATCCAGCTCATCCCTGAAACGGGACGGGATGCTTAACCTTCCCT